>CBDCGP010000040.1:0-302109 GCA_965216655.1 Acidimicrobiales bacterium | reverse complement strand
CATTGGTGTATATGATATATAACGTAGCACTCAGGGGGCATCCTTCCTTCCTACTATCATAGTAGGCTGCTGTGTTTACGTCCTCCAATATTGGATTGTGGCAATCTCGTTGTGGCTGGGAGGTCATTTATCCGATTACCAGTAATCTCATTTACTTGTTACATGTTGACTCGCACCTCTGTATAACCACTAAAGATCTTCTCTGTTGAACCATAACAAAACATTCCAATATTTCAATCCAAATGCAAATTTAAACTCATAATTTTCGAACTTCCAATAATTCAAATTAATCAAAAATTGCACAAATTGATCACAACAACTTAACACAAAAACTCCTCCACTTTTAGAAATGAGTATCCACTATTTGACCTATAAAATTCCACTATTGTTAGAGAGAATTCATTCATGGCAACTGCACAACTACACTACTAGTTTGAACTAGTTGAAGTTCAAATTGAAGAGGCCATCCTCGTATAAGAGAAGAGTGAATCCGCGCTGCATCAAAGAGGACCCTTAGGCATTGATAAGGCTACCTTCTGTAAATAAATTTTATTATTATTATTATTATTATTATTATTATTATTATTATTAACAAACATGCATGCCGTTCCATTGATTTTGACTAATTTTGGTTGTTACAGATGAAATGAAAGACGAGTTTGACCCTCTTTTGTCACTCAGAAAGTAGTGAAACATAGTATTAGCAAAGAACTTACATTAAAAGAAGGCCAGCTCTGTCTGTTTCTGGTAACGTAGGCGATAGTGTCGCCCCCTCGTGTTTGGTGTTAATACAACATGCACTGACCAGGTTCCGGTGTCATGGCTAAGAAGTAAACAGGCGTTTGCTCGGTGCCCGTTAAATAAATGGCAAGTAGTGTGATTACTAGGTCCAGCAGCAGTAAACGAAAGGGAAACAATCAAAATCTATTAGTGAGCGATAAACCACTAGATAAATATTTCAAGAAAAGTACGGAACCTGCAGCAGGGTCAACGTTAGACAGGACTACGAGCGATATTGAGGAACAATCAAACATGGAGGATCGAATTATGAAAGCTCTCGAGGCCCAAACTGAGGTAATTCGTAACGAGATCAAACAGGTTAAGGAGTCATTTGAACAAAAAATATTTGACCTAGACACTAAACAAAAAGATTATGAATCACGTCTAGACAGTGTAGAAAAAAGTCTTGAGTTTGCTCATAATCAAATTGATCAGTTGCAGAAGGATTTGAGCAACAAAGATCACAATTTGATAAATATAGAAAAGAAACTGAATAACTCGGAAGCAGAAAATATGACAAAAACGTTGGAAATTCAAAAATTAAAAGAGCAATTAAATGCACAAGAAAGATACCAAAGGGGGTGGAATTTTAGAGTGGTAGGAGTACCTGAAAAAGGGCGAGGTAAAGAAAATTGTGCTCAAATTGTACAAGATATAATAATGGAAAACAAGTTATTCACCAATGTGGATAATAAGTCTGCAGTTGCTAAATTGATTGAAAATGCGCACCGATCTGGAAAACCAGGAAACAAACCAAGACACATTATTGTTAAAATGTTCTCGAGGCCAATTAGACGTGAAATAATGATCAGGTCAAAGGAAAATTTGAAGGATAAGAATTACCATTTGATTGATGATCTGACGTATTCTGACTACCAATTAAAAAAGAAGGCAAAGGATCAAATAGATGAAGCTTACAGAAATGGGAAGAAATCTCGTTTTGTAAATGGTAAACTTTTTATTGACTCCAAGGAAATACAAATTAGAAATGCTTGAAGGAATATAAGACAACCTCCCAATGTTCCGTTTTTAATATCGCTAAAATAATTTTCTGTTAGTGTCTTAAAATTTGTTAGGTTTTCATGGAAAATATTTGTAGAATTTGTTGATGTTTTTCTCTTCTTATTTAATGAGCATTTTCTTAAAGAATCAGTATGTATCATCATAATGATATACAATCAGAAGGTAAACAGACACATTTAATTCTTAAATAACAATACGCTCTAGCTTTAGTATCCAATGGTGTGTGTAATTCCGCACCTGCCATTTATATTTTAATCTGCTATTGTAGTTGAAAGTTATTCACGCGTGACATGGCTTGTTTGTCACGCTTGTATAAACAGTTTTAAATGTCACTATATGTTCAATAGCCTCTGTTTAGAATTTTTGATGATAATGGCAGTGGGTAATTTAAAACTAGCCTACTAACATTTTATTGGATAAAGAACTAACAGAGATTATGGCAAAATTGGTATGTTAATTCAGTGGGACAAGGGAGTTTATTTTTTTTTGCCTGACCTGTTTGACTAAAAAAGGTTTAGGAACTGCAGGTATAAAATAAATCAGTTTTTGTATATGTCATGACATTTGTATTTATCCATTAACCTTTACTTTTACCTAAGATTTTACAATTATGCGGAATAAATTTTTTTAGTTTGCATATCTCAGGTAAAAGTAAACAGGGGCGGTTGTTTGACATTAGAAAGTATTAACTACTAAAGCATATAAATTTTAGGTTTAACTGTAAACTGTTATCAGTGTTTTATTTATAGTGTCTTAATTTGCTTTTAAAAAAAAGAAGTGTAACTCATTTATTCTATCTTATTTATAATCATTTTAGCAGTAAAATAATAAATTAATGTTTAAGTTTAATGCTGTTCAAACAGTTTTATTAAATAAAAACTAATTAAAAAAAATGTATTATTATTTAGTAATTTGAATTTGTTCACTGTAGTGGGTACAGAATGGGCGTATACCGATGGTGATTTGATGTGGTATTGGTTTTCTCTGTGTATGCCAGTCATTATGAGTTGGGCAAAGAAGTCTGGTGAAATCGCCGAGTATGAGCACATCTTAACAAGATTGGCTGTAGTTTCTACCAGCCCAGTCCTAGAACACCAATCATACTGGAGATTTCTACAGAAAAGAGTTGCCATAAGGGCTTTCCCGGCTCAAACTAAGATGTCTTTCTGCTCAATAATGATAAGTAATTTTTAAAATCGTAAAAATCATCTTCAGAGTTAGATGGTTGACTTACATATAATTTAATTGTTAATAACTGTAATTCACATAATAAATTTTAGTACTGAAATATAATAATCAAGATAACAACAAATTTAAAGCAATATCATCTGTTAATGTGGTATGACGGCATTAATGCTACACCTCTTTAATACTGGGTTTGTGTAAAATAAAAAATAAATGGCAATGATTTGTGCTTAACATGTTTTTTAATAATTGTTCCTTCCTCACACAATAGAAAATACACAAATAGAAAGAACAGAAGGAATGATTAATATGGCTGTGACTGTTAAATTGTTCCAGTCCTCTACATTTGGAAAACAAGGATCTATTTGATGTTGCAAGGGCTCAGAATTAACACTGTTTGAAGAAAACACTTTTTGTCTTAAAAAACCATTGTTAGTTGTTTTTATAATAACTGTTCTAAAATTATATGACTTTATGCTGCAAAGTAAGATTTGAAGATCTGAAAAATTATTTTACTGAATGATTAAGTTAAAAATCCAGGCTATAATCTTTGATGATTGAGAGGTTTATAAGGTTTAAGTTTGATTTATTATCTGTAAGTAGATGTTCTTTACTTATTTACATATGTTATAGTCTTAATCTGGTAAATTAGGTCTACAAGACTGCAAATATTAAAGTTATTCACTATACATTTTACTGATACAAACTTGGTAGAAATATTAAAGATAATAATGTTTTACAGTTTGGTTAAATTGAAAATGTAATTGCCTACTTTACTGTAGAAGTCTAGTTTAATATACTTTGCTTGAATTTAACTTCTTTTATATTGATATGTCAAGTGATTTTGGTAGAATGAAGTATAATTAAGAATATATCGTTGAGAATATGTTTATTGATATATTAATATATAACAGATCACAACCTGTTTCTATATGACTGTGGGCATAGTGAAAACAATTTAAATTGCAATTTAATATAGACTGATTATTACTATTTTGTCATACTAAAGTTTCTTAAATCAGATGTCTGGAGGGGGAGTGTTGAGTGCCCTGGATGTAATTATACATGCAGGGACAAGGCACACCCTTCTAGATGTTTGATGGCAGGAATAAGTCCGAAGCGCTCGCCAACCTTCGGCGGCATCTCGCTTCGTCACTCGGCCGGCCCGGCTGAGCCGAACGCCGTCGACTCACAAACTTTTTCTCATACCCGGGTTCCCGGCTGCCGACTCTCAAGTATGCAAACCATGTCGGTCGAGAACATGTCCCGTTTGGGAACGCTGCTGTGGAACTACCGGCATGCCCTCGATCGGCTGGAGTTCTGCCTCGAGGCCCAGGTGCGCTTCATGACCGACAACGACGATCGCTGGGGCTCCCATGTCGCCGATCTGATCGACGAAGTGGCCGACCGTATCGGCATCCTCGACCTCGAACGAAGTCTCCTGCTGGGCGACGAACCCATGCGTTTGAACGAACTCGTCGGCACCATGCCCGAACCGTGGCCGGCCATCCTGGTCGAGCACGAGTACGAACTCCAGGCGGCCGTTGACCGTATCCAACGCCTGGTGGCCCGTCACCAGCTGGCGCTGGAGGAGCACCAGGCGGGACTCGACCGTCTCTCCGAGTTGCTCGCCCCGACGGCCACCACCCGCACCTACGACAGGCTCGGCCGGACCCAGGGATCGGCCGACCGCAACGCGATCCTCTTCGACGGGACGATGTGACATGGGCTCCTTCGGCACGCTCAATACCGCCTACACCGGTCTGTCGGTTCACGCGAGACGAATCGACGTCATCGGTGAGAACATCGCCAACGCCTCCACCCCCGGCTACCGCCGCCGCCGGGTCGACCTTTCGGCCATCGAAGGGCCGAACAGTGTCGGCGTCTTCAGCGGCGTCGACCGGATCGGACGGGGCGTCGAGATCGACTCGATCGATCGTGTCATCGACCCGCTGCTCGAGCGTCATGCCCGAGTCGAGGCCGGGCGGGCCGCGGAACTGAACGTGACGGCCGCCGCCCTGAGCGATCTCGAGGAGCGGTGGAACGCGTTCGACGACGGCGGTCTGAATCGGGCCCTGCTCGACCTCGGAACGGCGTTCGACAATCTGGTCAACAACCCGGAAGTGACCGCCAACCGGGTGCTGGCGCTGCAAGCCGGGGAGACCGTGGCGTCCGAGGTCCGGCTGGCCGCAACCGAAGGCCGAGACGTCGCACTCAGCCTCGTGGAGCGGGCGACGACCCTCGTCGACCGGGCCAACGCCCTCTCCGATGCCGTGGCCGGCCTCGACGACCGCATCAAATCCGCCCGGGCCGCAGGCGCCGACAGTTCCTCACTCGAGGATGAACGTGACCGCCTGATCGACGAGTTGACCAGCATCACCAACGCCTCGGTGGTCTACGACGACATCGGCGGTGTCCGGGTCACCCTGGACGGCTATCCGCTGGTGGCCGACGGACGCTCGTCGCCACTCACCGTGTCGACGCAACCCGACCCCTCCCTTCCGGCCGGCCTCGACCGTCTCGTCGTGAGCACGGCCGACGGCCGGGAACTACGCCTGAGCGGCGGTGACCTGGCCGGAACCCAGCAGGCGGCCAACGTGTTGATTCCCGAACAACTTCGGGCCCTCGACTCCTTTGCGGCCGATCTCGCCGCCTCGGTCAACGCCCTCCACACGGCGGGCCAGGGCGCCGACGGTGTGAGCGGGCGCAACATGTTCGATGCGTCGGCCGGTGCTCTGGGGTTCGTGGTCAGCGCCGACATCGCCGGAAATCCCGACGGGGTGGCTGTGGCCGCCGCCGGAGCAGGTGGCTACGACACGACCGCCGCCGAACAACTGGCCGCCCTCATCGACGCACCGGACGGTCCACCGGTCGGCTGGCGCAACATCGTGACGAACCTGGCCGGGCTGACCGCGGGCACCAGGGTCCGGGCCGATGCGGCGGCCGACGCCGCCACCAGTGCCGATCAGCAGCGGATCGCGGCCAGCGGCGTCTCTCTCGACGAGGAGATGACGGAACTCATAGCCGCCCAACGATCCTACGAAGCATCGGCCCGTGTCCTCACCACCGTCGACGACATGCTCGACACCCTGATCAACAGAACCGGGCTGGTAGGCCGATGAGTCAACCAGCCGACTCACAGGAGCAATCAAGATGAGCGGACGAATCACCGAACTCGGTTCCGTCAACCGATACATCGACTGGGGCAGCTCCGCCCGCTCCCGTCTCGCCGACACCGAACGGCAGATCGCGACAGGAGAACGGTTCGAGCGCCCATCGTCGGCCCCGACGGAGGCCGGCAGCATCATCGACAGTCGCAACCGGCTCACCCGGCTCAAGCAGTTCCTCCGCAACCAGGAGTCGGCCGGACAATGGCTGGCGACGGCCGACGGCGCGCTCCAGTCGACCGCCACCGCCATGGCCCGGGCCCGCACGCTGGCCATGCAGGCTCTGAACGACACGACGACCCAGGACGGCCGCAACGCAATCGCTGCCGAGCTGCGATCAGTGGCCAGTCAGGTCCTCAGCCTCTCGAACACCTCCGTCGATGGCCGACCCATCTTCGGCGGATCCACCGACGGCGCGCAGGCGTACGACGCCGCCGGCCTGTATGTGGGCGATACCGGGAACGTTCGGCGCCGCCTCAACGACGACCTCACCATCGATGTCGGTATCGCCGGTACCAACGTCTTCGGTGTGCACAACGCAGGCGACCCGTACGCCGGCACCGCATTCCAGGTCCTCAACCAACTCGCCACCGATCTCGAAGCCGGCGACATCGTCTCGGCCCGCAACAGCCTCAACGCCATCGACGTGGCCGGCGATCGTGTGCTGACGGAGCTGGGTCGGGTGGGAGCGGCCGGCAACCGGGTGGACCAGGTCGGAGAGCTGACCCTCGACGAGGAGGTTCGGTTCACGGGCCGCCTGTCCCGGCAGTCCGACACCGACATCGCCGAGGCCGTCGTACGGCTCCGGTCGATCGAAGTGAGCTATCAGGCAACCCTGTCGGCGACGGCGCGGGCCCTCAACCGTTCACTGCTCGACTTCCTGCGTTGATACATCGATAGCGCGGACGGGCTCGCGGGTCGTGCGCGCACCCACGATGTTTGTGCTCATGGTCGTCGGTCATCGTGCCGAGAAGTTATAGGTCGGCGCCTCTCGCCGACCTATCGGAAGGCCGATCATGATCACCCTCACTCGACTCAACGGCGCTGCGTTCGCCCTCAACGACCGGTTGGTCGAACGAATCGAGGCCAATCCCGACACGGTGGTCGTGTTGACCGACGGAAAGAAGTTCATCGTCGCGGAATCGGTCGATGACGTGGTCGAGCAGATCCGTCAGGCCCGAGCCGACGTGGCCGTCCGTTCGTCGATGATCGAGGTGGTCGACGATCCGGGTCCTGATCTTCGACTGGTCAGCGACGACGGGGACGACCCGCCCGACGGCGATGTTTCCGACGATTTCATCGCCAACGAGTTCAAGGCCAACGAGTTCAACGCCAAGGAGGGCGGCACATGGATCCCATAACGCTTATCGGCATTCTCCTCGCCCTGGGAGCGACCTTCGCCGCACTGTTCATGGGCGGAATGGACCCGATCGCCATCTTCTTCGGATCGCCGGCCTCGATCATTCTGGTGTTCTTCGGTTCGATCGGCGCCACCCTGGCCTCGGGAACGATGGCCCAGGCGACGGGTGCGGCCAAAGTGTTCATCAAGGCGATCACCGGCGGCGGGTCGGCCGACCAGGCGGCGACGATCACCCAGCTCGTGGAGTTTGCCGAGGTCGCCCGAAAAGAGGGCCTGCTCGCGCTCGAATCCCGGGTCGAAGGCATCGAGGATCCGTTCCTCAAAATGGGCCTCGAGCTCGCCGTCGACGGTACCGACCCCGAGGAGATCGCCGACGTCATGGCGCTCGACCTACGACGCCTCATGATGCGCCACAAGGACGGCGCCGCCTTCTTCACCAACGCCGCCGGATTCGCCCCGGCCTTCGGCATGGTCGGCACCGTGCTCGGCCTCATCGACATGCTGGGCAAACTCGACGACCCGTCGACCCTGGGCCCTTCCATGGCGGTCGCCTTCATCACCACCCTCTGGGGGGCGTTCCTGGCCAACTTCTTCTTCCTGCCCCTGTCGAATCGGCTGAAGAAGCTGTCGGCCGACGAGGTCACGTATCGGGAGCTGGTCATGGAGGGGGTCCTGGCCGTCCAGTCGGGAGCCAACCCGAGAGCACTGGCCGGCAAGCTGGTCGCCTTCCTGCCACCCGGCAAACGGGATGCGGTTCTGGAGCAGAAGGGTGCCTAAGAGGCAGCCTCCTGCCATCGAAGAGGACGAGGGTCCGTCCAAGGCGTGGATGGAGTCCTACGCCGACGCCATGACCCTCCTCCTCGCGTTCTTCATCATGATGTTCGCCTTCGCCCTCGTCGACGAGACCAAGTTCTTCGATTTCAAGGTCGGCATGGTCACCGCTCTCGGCATTCCGAGCCCGGTGACCGAGCACGCCCAGTCGATCCTCCAGGACGGCTCGGGCATCGCGCCGACGCTGGGCGACACGATGATCCCGGCCGACGATCTCGCCGAGGGCTCGTCGGCGGAGGAGGCAGCGGAGGGAACGGTGACCCCGGAGAACGCCGAGGAGGTCCGTGAGGCCATCGAACGTGAGTTCAACGCGCTCGGCGCATCGGAGTTCGTCAACGTCGAGATCGACGAGCGGGGTGTTGTCATCCGTTTCGACAGCCGCATCCTGTTCGCATCGGGATCGGCCGACTTCAGCATCGACGCTCCCATCGTGCTCGATGCCACAGCCGAGGTGATCGCCGGAGTCGATAACGGGGTCGACGTAGAGGGCCACACCGACGACGTACCGCTGAATGCGTTCGCCCGCTACCCGAGCAACTGGGAACTCAGCGGCGCCCGTGCGTCCACGGTGGTCCGATATCTGCTGGACGCCGAGCCGCTCGCCCCGAGCCGGCTGGCCGCCGTCGGCATGGCCGACACCCGGCCCCGCGGCAGCAACGACACCGAGAGTGGTCGGTCGGAGAACCGGCGGGTCGAGGTGGTCCTGCGGGTCGACGGCACCCTGGCCCCCGACCTCCAGCTGCTGGAGCCGATCGACGTGTTCGCCATCGATTCCGAGCCTGCCGACGGCGGCGACGGCGACAACGAGGGCGACGAATCGAATCAACCCGCCGGGCAATCCTCTGGGAGTGACAATGGCTGACAAGTCCAGTGACGAATCCGAATCCGACGAGAAACCGAAGAAGAGCAAGGTCAAGGATCCCAAGATCCTGGGTATCGGCGGTGTGCTCATCGCCGGTCTCGTCTACCAGTTCGCGCTGAAGGGTCCACCGCCGGAAGCCGAGATGGAGATGGTCGATCCCGAGCCCGTCGAGGGTGCCATCGTCGAGCTCGAGGAGATGGTCCTCAACCTCGAGGACGACGACGTGAACTACTTGAGGGTCGGCGTCGCCGTCGTGCTCACCGATCTCGAGGATCCCGCGATGTTCGAGGCCGACGAGGCCATCGCCAAGGACGTCATCGTCGACTACATCGGGTCACGCACGAGCGAGGATTTCGCCCCCGGCGAGCCCCGGCAGCAGACGAAAGAGGAGCTGAGTGAGCTCATGGTCGACGCCTATGGCGACGACCGTGTCGTCCGGGTGCTGTTCACCGCGCTGGTGATGCAGTAGCCGGGCGTCGATACGGGGCCCCGAGCCTGGCGGATCGCGATTTCCGGGTGTTGTCGGGTGATGACTTTCCTGGTCGTGTGGAACGCGTCAGGTGGAGCGGATGCTCACGATCCGGCTGATCGTCTCATCGCTTGTGCCTGCCCGGTCGGCAATGTCGAATCCTGAGCGGCTGGCGTCGGCCTGGAGATTGATGGCGGTGTGGCGGAACTCAGGCGTTGCGCCACCTCGATCGAGTCCAATCTCGCCAGTAGCGCCCTCGGCATCTTCGATCCGTCCCGTCATTTGCGAACGGTCACACTACAAGATATCGCCGGTACCTGCTCGCCTCGTCGGGTCGCAGGTATCAATCTGCTCGCCTGTTCTAGACCTGTGGAGTATCCAGGCGAACAACATGATCTGGAGGTCGGTCTGGCCGGCCGAAGTAGCGCGCAACGAGGGGCTTCTCGACCGGCTCGAGCATCACCCACTCCAGCCAGGTGTGGTCCGGGCCAAACCACTCGCGTCGGTCGATCGGCCGGCGGCCCTGACGGCTGAACCAGTCGAACGCCTGGCTAGCCAGCGCTTCAGGTGATGCGTAGCCAGTCAACTCGAAATAGTCCGGGTCCGAGCTGTCCAGCTCAGGGTCGATCTGGCTGCTCGGGTCTTCGCCGCCCCGTAACGAGGAGCCATCGTAGTCCACGCGCAGGGTCCGGACAATTACGTTCTCTTCTGGATCATCGACCGTCAGGGTGACGACGAGTTGCGGATAGAGGTCCCATGCGTCGAAGAGCGCCCGGCCGTTCGCCAGTTCTCGAAGACGTGCGAGGAAGCGCCGCTCCTGGTCGGTTCGCCCCGCGTCCCATGGATAGTCGTCCTCCACCCCTTAGACGTTAGCCCGCACACACTCGGCGCCATTCGGGTTGGCCACGCAGTCCGGCACGAGCCGAGCGCTCGACAACACCGGCCTCACGGCATCCGTTGTCACCGAGCGTGACGTCCAGGTCCTCGGTGACACGATATTCCGGTTGGCGGAGGCAGCAATCTGACAGACTTCTGTTGTGATTGTTCGACCGCTGCTGTCTTCCGACCTGCCACAGCTTGCGACGCTCTCCCAGACCGTCCACCGCAAAGACGGATACCCGCCACACCTGCCCGAGGACGAGGTCCCGAGTTACGTCGCTTCAGACCAAGCGCTCATGGCTTGGGTCGCCATCGACAACACGCAAGTCGTCGGACACGTTGCGTTGCACCCAGCCGCAGCTGCCGACGGCCTCGAAGTCGCCGTGACACAGCTGGGCCGCCCACCATCCGACCTCGGAGTGATTGCCCGCCTCATAGTCGATCCAGCTATACGTCGGGCGGGCATAGGCCGACAGCTCCTTGACCAAGCCACCACCGAGTGCCGAGACCGCGGGCTCGTACCCATACTTGATGTCGTTGACCAGTTCGATCCTGCGATCGAGCTTTACGAGCGTGCGGACTGGCGTCGACTCGGATTTGTCGAGATCGAGCTAGTGCTCTGACCATGATGGTTGGTGGGTCGCGTCCACCGTTTGGTGTTCTGGGTCTGTTTTGATTGGGGGATGGCAGAACGTGTGCGTGTGCGTCGATTGAACGACGCGGAAGGCCGCGAGTTGCAGGCGATCGTGCGGCGGGGCGGTAAGTCCGACCGGTCGATCGTGCGCTGGCGGCGAGCAATGGTGGTGCTGGCCTCGGCCGGTGGGAACGATGTGGCGGTGATCGCCCGGTTGGTGCAGACCTCACCCGATCGGGTCCGGGAGATGATCCACCGGTTCAACGATTTGGGGATGCGATCGCTGGACCCTCAGTGGGCGGGTGGCCGTCCCCGCCTGATCACGACGACTGACCGCGAGTTGATCGTCAAGACGGCCAAGACTCGCCCCGAGAAGCTGGGGCGCCCATTCACTTGCTGGTCGATCCGGAAATTGGTCGACTATCTGGCCACCAAGCCCGGTGGCCGGGTGCGGATCGGTCGTGAACGTCTCCGTCAGATCCTGGCTGCTGAGGGGATCACGTTCCAGCGGACCAAGACCTGGAAAGAGTCGCCGGATCCGTTGAAAGAACAGAAGCTGGCTCGGATCGAGTGGTGCCTGGAACACGCCAGAGACCGCACGTTCGCGTTCGACGAGTTCGGGCCCTTGACCATCAAACCGGTCGGTGGCTCTGGGTGGGCACCCGAGGGGCGACCCCAGCGGCTGCGGGCGAACTACAACAAACCGCACGGATCCCGACAGTTCTTTGCCAGCTACTCGATCGGTGAGGACCAGCTGTTCGGCCGGATCGAACGCCGCAAAGGATGGAAACCGACCCTGCGGGCATTGCAATCGATCCGGGCTCGTCTCGATGACGGTGAGTGGATTCATGTGATCCTGGACAACCTGAACCATCACCGGGGCCAAGCGATCCGTGAATGGTGCCAGGCGAATCGGGTCGAGCTGGTGTTCACCCCCACGTATGCGTCGTGGGCCAATCCGATCGAGGCCCACTTCGGGCCGCTCCGACAGTTCGTCGTGGCCAACAGCGACCATGCCGACCACCCGGCACTGACCAGAGCCATCCGGAGCTACCTACGGTGGCGGAACTCACACACCCGAGATCCCGAACTCCTCGCAGCCGAACGCCGGCATCGAGCCAAGATCCGAAGCGAACAACAACGACGCTGGGGCCACCCCAAACCACGAGCCGCCTAAAGCGCGCAAACGTTAGTGGTCAGAGCACTAGACGACGGCACCGTCGTGCGATTGCTCGTCTATTCGGCACCCGACCCAGACGACACATAGCGCCCGGCAACCGCACGTATTGCGCACGTCGGAACGCTCTTGATTTATGGACGGCGCCGCAGGTCCTGTGGACTGATTGGGTCTGCCGGGATCGTACGTGGTGCCGCTATTGGATGGCTGACCGGCCGCACGGTCGGGGCAGCTTGAGTAGCCGGGCCGCCAGATGGGCCGAACTGAGGACAACCTTGGTCCGTCCGTCGTTGCACACAACGAGCGCAGTGAGTCCGGCGCACCAATCACTGCGGGCACGTCGACACGATCTCGATAGAGCTGAAGCTCCCGGAGGGCCTCTTCAACCATGAATACCAATTCTAGGTTGAACCGCCTCGACCGGCCTTTCGTCCGGAACCGGAACTGGAGCACCACACGCCCGCTCGGTAACGGCACGACGAAGGCGGTTCCGCGGAACCGTCGCACCCGATCGCCTGAGAATCCGAGTGGTGATGCGGTGCCCAGGCGTCCAACTCGGCGGCGCGAAGAAATTTCTCATGTCAGGCGCAGGCGTGTCGATGCTCTCTATGGACCGGACCACGGAAGGACCGGACCAGAACCACATCCCACACGGAAGGACACAAAGGGATAATGCGAATCAACAACAACGTCATGGCGTTCAACGCCAGCCGCAACCTCGGCGGCACCTCCATGCGAATCGGCAAGAGCCTGGAGAAACTCTCCTCCGGCTTCCGCATCAACCGCGCCGCCGACGACGCCGCCGGCCTCGTCATCTCACAGAAACTCCGAGCCGAAATCGGCGGCCTCAAGCAAGCCACCCGCAACTCACAAGACGGCATCTCGATGCTGCAGACGGCTGAGGGTGCGCTCAACGAGGTCCACAACATGCTGGGCCGCATCCGCGACCTGGCCGTCCAGGCCGCCAACGACACCAACGACACCGCAGCCCGCACCGCCATCGGCGCCGAGATCACGGCGTTGAACGCCGAGATCACCCGTATCGGAGCCGACACCACCTTCGGTGGCGCCACCCTGTTCGGGGCCACCGTCAACCTGCAGGTCGGGTCGGAGGGATCGGGTACCAACGGTCAGATCTCCGTCACGATCGGTTCGGTCACCAACCCAACGTCGACCGCTGTCGACTCCGCAACCAACGCCCGGGCCACGATTGAGGCCGTCGATGTGGCCATCGCGGCGGTGTCGACGACCCGAGGCAACCTCGGTGCGGTCCAGAACCGGCTCGAGTCGGCGGTGGCCAACCTCCAGGTCACCACCGAGAACCTCGTCGCCTCCGAATCCCGGATCCGCGACACCGACATGGCCTCCGAGATGGTCACCTTCACCAAGAACCAGATCCTGCAGCAGGCCGGAACCTCCATGCTGGCCCAGGCCAACGCCCTGCCCCAGTCGGTCCTGACCCTCCTGGGCTAGAAGAACCGGTCTCCGGCCGTAGCCGGACCAGGTAACCACCCTTCCATCGTCCCCGGGCTGTAACGGTCCGGGGACGATGCCGTTTTCAGACCGTGCGCCCCAGGCCCCGCTTTCGACGCCGACAGCGCACAGAAGCCGCCCGATCGGGTTTTTGCTCATGGTTGGCGCCGAGATGTCGATGCTCTCTATGGACCGGACCACGGAAGGACCGGACCAGAACCACATCCCACACGGAAGGACACAAAGGGATAATGCGAATCAACAACAACGTCATGGCGTTCAACGCCAGCCGCAACCTCAGTGGAACGTCGATGCGAATCGGCAAGAGCCTGGAGAAACTCTCCTCCGGCTTCCGCATCAACCGCGCCGCCGACGACGCCGCCGGCCTCGTCATCTCACAGAAACTCCGAGCCGAAATCGGCGGCCTCAAGCAAGCCACCCGCAACGCCCAGGACGGCATCAGCCTCGTCCAGACGGCTGAGGGTGCGCTCAACGAGGTCCACAACATGCTGGGCCGCATCCGCGACCTGGCCGTCCAAGCCGCCAACGACACCAACGACGCCGCCGCCCGCACCGCCATCGGCGCCGAGATCACTGCTCTCGTGGCCGAGGTCGGAAGGATCGGGGCCGACACCACCTTCGGTGGGGCCACCCTGTTCTCGGCAACGGCCCTGGCCTTCCAGGTCGGCTCCGAAGGTAGCG
Organism: Acidimicrobiales bacterium; assembly: GCA_965216655.1. Lineage (GTDB taxonomy): Bacteria > Actinomycetota > Acidimicrobiia > Acidimicrobiales > SZUA-35 > JAHELU01. The sequence goes on along the minus strand of CBDCGP010000040.1, from coordinate 287,567 downwards.
CCGGCAACCAGATCTCCGTCACAGTCGGCGTGCTGACCACGGCCAGCACCGGCGGAGTCGACATCTCGGGCCTGAGCGTGGCCGACGCCACGGCCGCCCGAGCCGCGATCGAGACCGTCGACAACGCCATCGCCGGGGTGTCCACCTCCCGAGGCGGTCTCGGTGCCGTGCAGAACCGGCTCGAGTCGACCATCGCCAACCTCCAGGTCACCACCGAGAACCTGGTCGCCTCCGAATCCCGGATCCGCGACACCGACATGGCCTCCGAGATGGTCACCTTCACCAAGAACCAGATCCTGCAGCAGGCCGGAACCTCCATGCTGGCCCAGGCCAACGCCCTGCCCCAGTCGGTCCTGACCCTCTTGGGCTAAACCCGACGGCTTGAGCGCCGGCATCCCTTGACGGGTGCCGGCGCAACGGCCCTCTCCGCCCCTACTCGAACTCGAACTCACTCTCTCATCAGAGCCACCTGCGAGCACCATCATGACCTCCATCGACGGACTGATCACCGGCCTCAACACCTCCCAGATCATCAGTCAGCTGATGCAGCTGGAGCGGGCACCCCAGACCCGGCTCCTCGCCCGCCAGTCCGAGGCCCGCACCATCGAGACCGAGCTGCGGGAGATGCGCTCGGACGTCCAGTCCATCCGCACCCTGGCCGCGGATCTTCGCCTCGGCTCGGGATGGGACCAGCTGACCGCCACCTCCTCACACGAGTCGGTCAGCGTCGCGGCCCGCTCCGGCAACGTGTCGGGCGAGATCTCCTTCGTCGTCGGTCAGACGGCTGCCGCCCACACGATCTACTCCAACGAGACCGTTGCATCCCTCGACACCGTCATCAGCTCTGGCGGAAACTCGCTCTCCTACAGCGGCACGACCGCGTTGGGATTCAACAACCTCTCGGCCACCGGTTTCCCCGCCGGACCCATCGGCTTCGAGGTGACGCAGGATTCCGCCGCCGCCGTGGTCAGCGGCACGACGCCTTCGTATCCGGTCACCTTCACCAGCCTCACCGGTGGTCTCGACGTCCAGGTGGCGGGCGTCACCTACAACCTCGACATCGCTGCAGGCACGTACAACACCGCGGCGGAACTCTCGACGGCCGTCGACCAGGCCATCACGGCGGCCGGAGCCTCGGGTGCCCTCGCCGTGTCCGTCGGATCGTCCGACGAGCTCGTCTTCTCCAGCGTGGCCGAGGGAAGCGCGGTCGACGTCACCATCGTCGGCGGGTTGGCGACGACAGACCTCGGCTTCACCGCCGGAGCCACGGCATCCGGTACCGACGGGATCGTCGTCGTCGACGGTGTCACCAACACGATCACCGACACCGGCGCCGGCTCGGTGAACCTGACTGGAAACGGGGGAACGATCACCGCCGATGTCGTCGGACCGGTCCGCACCGGCACCGCCACGGTCGAAAATCTCGACTACGGCGGCGGCACGTTGCAGGAGGTGATCGACGCCATCAACAACTCCGACGGCCTCGGCTACCGAGCGATGGCCGTCAACACCGGCTCGGGCTACCGACTGCAGGTGATCGCCAACGAAACCGGCGCCGGGTCGTCGGTCGACCTCGACACGAGCCAGTTCAGCGCCTTCACCGGCTTCACGACCCTGGTATCGGGCCGCGACGCCCAGATCGAGATCCAGGGGGACAACCCCTACACCATCACCTCCTCATCCAATTCGTTCACCGACCTCCTACCCGGAGTCGACGTCACCGTGACCCAGGCGACCACCGGTCCGGTGACCGTCACCGTCGGCGAGGACAACGAGGCCCAGGCCGACGCCGTCGCCGAGATCGTCGAGGCCATCAACAGCTTCCTCGAACGGGCCGACAAAGCCACCGCGGCGAACCCCGGCGCAGATCCGGGCCTTCTGTTCGGCAACTCAGCCGTTCGCCGGACCCGCGATGCGCTGCTGCAGGCGGTGACAGCCGGCGTGAGTTCCTCGACATTCGAGGCGGCCAGTCTGGCCGGTATCACGGTGACGAGGGAGGGTCGCCTCGAGTTCGATCGGGCCGAGTTCATCGATGCGTCGAAAACGGATCGCGACGAGCTGGAGCGACTCTTCGTCGCTCCCACCGGCGACACCGATCTGGGGATCCTCGATCGGATCGTGCAGGCGGCCGAGGAGGCCACCGCCACCGGTTCGGGTCGCCTCTGGTCGGAAGCCGAGGCCACCAAGAGCCGCATCGAACGCTGGGGTGATCAGATCGATGCCTACGAGACCCGGTTCGAGCTGAGAGAGGCAACCTTGCGCCGTCAGTACGCCGCCCTCGAGGTTGCCCTCGGCGCCCTCAGCGAACAGTCCAACTATCTCGCCGGCCAGCTGGCCGGCCTGCCCACGACCAACCCAGGGGGTTAGGGACGTTGAACGCCTACACGCAAGCCCGGAGCCGCTATCAGGACGACGGGATGAACATGACGTCCCCGCAGCGGCTCGTCACGCTCCTGTTCCGTCGTTTGATCCGCGACCTCGATGACGCCGCCGCCGCCATCGAGGCGGGCCGGATCGAGGCCGCACACAACGCGCTGATCCACGCCCAGGACATCGTGCTCGAGTTTCACCTCGCTCTCGATCCCGATGGTTTCGAGGGCGGCGACCGCCTCGCCGACATCTACGTGTACCTGACCGATCGCCTTATCGACGCCAACCGGGCCAAGGATTCGACGATCGTCGACGAATGCCGGTCGCTGGTGGAGCCGTTGGCCGAGGCGTTCGAGACCGTCGGTCAAGCCACCGGCCAATCCACCGGCGCAACGGCGGCCACCTCCGAACTCGCGGAGACGCCGGTCTCGACGTGACCAGCTGGCCTGATCTGCTCGACGCCATGGAGCGCTCCCTCGATCATTACGAGGCCGCGCTCGAGGCGGACACGATCACCCCCGACCCCCACTGGCCGGTTGCCGACCCGCCGACCGAGCCGATTCCCTCGACGCTTCTGGCCCGCGCCGCCGATCTGATGGCCCGCAACAATCGGATCTCCGCCGGTCTTCGGGCGCGGCTCGATGGACAGGAACCCGTGCGTCCGCATCGACCGGCCGGCTACGCCCGCCGGCACACCGGCGTGTCGGTGCTCGACACCTCCGCCTGACGCGAGAGGGCGGGTCGTGAACCGGCCGGGGTCGGGTCGCCGTCGACCGTTCGGACCAGGCCGCATGGGCCGGATTCCCCAACCTCGGTAAACCGCCTCAAGATTTCGCGGCATCGGCTCGATACTCGGATGACGCAAGGAGGCGTTAGACCGTATGCGGCCCAGGGACGGGTCCCGCTTGTCACAAGGCTTTCCGTCCCATGTTCATCTCCGACGCCACCAATCAGGCACTGGCTCATGCGCTGCGAGGACTCGACGCTCAGCGTCAGATCCACGAGCAGAACATCGCCAACATCGAGACCCCCGGCTACCTCGCTCAGAAGGTCGACTTCGCCGGCAATCTCCGACGAGCTCTGGAGGAGGGTCGGATCGAGGACGCGGAGTTCGAGGTCACCAACTCGGTGCTGCCGACCCGGCTCGACGGCAACAACGTCCGTCTCGACGACGAGGTCACGGGTCTGACCAGGACCCAGTTGCATCAGGACCTGGTCACGACGGCGCTCAATGCCCGGTACCGCCTCCTTCGCACCTCCTGGGACCGCTGATGGAACTCTTCCGCAGCCTCTCCATCGCCGAATCGGGCATGGACGTGTACCAGCAGTGGCTGGATGCCATCGCCGACAACATCGCCAACGTCAACACCGTCACCCCGACCGACGAGGCCGCCTTCCAGGAACGCTTCGTGGTGGCCCAGAGCCAGATCGGACGGGGCCGACCCGAAGGGGCGAAGGTCATTCGGGCCGAGTTCGGCAATCCGCTCGGGCGGGTCGTCTACTCCCCCAGCCATCCGCTGGCCGACGAGGAAGGGTTCATCCGGGTCCCGGACATGGATCTCACCGACCAGATGTCGAACCTCCTCATGGCCCAGCGCAGCTACCAGGCCAACGTGGCCGCCTTCGAGCGGGCCCGGGCCGCCTATGAGACCGCTTTGGAGATCGGCAGCTGACCATGATCAACCAGATTCAGCCATTCAACCCGGGCGCCATCGAGCCGACCCGCCTCTCCCCCCGGATCGACCAGACCGTCACGGCGCCCGAGGAGTCCGATTCGTTCGCCTCGGCCGTCGGCGGCGCACTCGATCAACTGTCGGCCGCCGACAACCGGGCCACGAAGGCCGCTCAGGCCGCCGCCACCGGCGATGTCGCCTCGGTCGGCGAGTACATGGTGGCGGCCACCGAGGCCCAGCTGACCGCCGAGCTCACCGTGGCCGTCCGCAACCGGGCCATTGAAGCCTTCAACGACATCATGAGGATGCAGATCTGATGGCAGGAGCGGAACTGACCGCCACCGACTCACGCCAGTTGATCGGGCGGCTCACCGTGGGCCAGCGAATCGGTCTGGTGGCTGCGTTCGCGGTGACGGTAGGCGGGCTCTACGCCGTCAGCCAGCTCGGCGGCAACGGCCCGATGGCCCTGATGTTCTCCGATCTCGACGCCGATTCCGCTGCCACCGCCGTCGGCGAGCTGGAGGCTCGTGGCATCCCGTACGAGCTGACCGACGGCGGGCGCTCGATCCGGGTCCCGGCCGATCAGGTGCTCGATCTGCGGGTGCAGCTCGCGGCCAACGACATGGTGACCCCGGCCGACGGTTGGAGCGTGCTCGACGACCAGGGGCTCACCGCCTCCGACTTCGATCAGCGGGTCGGCTACCAACGGGCCCTCGAAGGTGAACTGGCCCGCACGATCTCGGCCATCGACGGCGTCAACGGCGCAGACGTGCATCTGGTCATGCCCGAGCGTGACCTGTTCACCGGCGACAACGTGATGCCGACCGCCTCGGTCCTCCTTCGCACCGGAGGTTCGACCGTGAGCTCGACCCAGGTCCGGTCCATCGTGAACCTGGTGGCCAACTCGGTCGAGGGTCTCACGGCGTCGACGGTCTCGGTCACCGACGAGCAGGGCCGGCCGCTGGCATCCCCGGAGGGCGGGGTGTCCGGTGGAAGCGACATGGCGATGGAGCAGCAGGTCGCCTTCGAGCAGACCCTCACCACACAGCTCGACCAGCTGCTGGTGGCGGTCGCCGGTCCAGGCAATGCTGTGGCCTCGGTGTCGGCCCGCCTCGATTTCGACTCGAGCAACGTCACGACCGAGACCTTCGAGGAACTCGATCCCGAGGAGATCCAGGCCCGGCTTACCGAGTCGACAAGGACCGAACGTTATCGGGGTGACGGCGCAGAACTCGACGCCGGCATTCTCGGCCCCGAGGACGAGCTCATCGAGGGTGAGACCGACGGCGACGCCACCGGGGTGCAGTACGACCTCGACGAAGCCGACGTGGCCTACGCCGTCGACAAGACGATCACCGTGACCGAGACCGCTCCCGGCACGATCCGATCCCTCTCGGTCGCCGTCGTGCTCGACGAGGAGGCTGTGGATGCAGCCACCGCGTCCGAACTCGAATCCCTGGTCGCCGCAGCAGTCGGCTTCGACGCCGAACGGGGAGACACGCTGGCGCTCACCGTCATGCCGTTCGACGAGGGCTTCGAGGCTCCGGCCGAGCTGGCGTTCGTCGACGAGGAGGCCGAGGCCGCCGAGGAGGGTGGTCTGGCCGCACTGCTCCCGGTGATCCGGATGGGTGTCATCGGTCTGATCGCCCTGCTGGCGACCGTGTTCACCGCCCTCTTCGCTCTCCGCGGCCGCAAGGGCCCGCAGGTCGTGGCCCTGCGGCCGGGCGATCTCGAACGCGCCGACCCGGACCTCGAAGCCATAGGCGCCGCCGCCGTCGCGGCGCTGGGCACCGGCGACGCCGACGGTGAACCGACCGATCTCGTCGCCCTCATCGAAAGTCAGCCCGATGACGTGGCCGGCATGTTGCGGTCATGGATGGCCGACGACCGGGCCGGAGCCGGAGCATGAGCGCCGTGACGGCCGACGGGGTGCGCCGAGCGGCGATCCTGATGCTGCGGCTCGGCGTCGAGGAGGCCGGACCGCTCCTGCGGAAGCTGCGTTCGGAGGAAGTGGCCGCCATCGTGGCCGAGATGGCAAAGCTCGGACCGGTCAACACGGAGATGGCCAACTCGATCTACGACGAGTTCGCCACCGTCGCCAGCTCGGGGACGAAACCGCTGCGGGTCGGCGACGCCGAACTGGCCCGCGAGATGCTGGAGGCCAACTTCGGCGATCGGGCCGCCCGGGAGGTGCTGTCGACGATTGACGGGATCGCCACATCGGTTCCGTTTCAATACCTCGACGCCCTCGAGCCGTCCATCGTGGCCGAGCACCTCCAGGCGGAACATCCCCAGGTGGCGGCCGCGGTGTTGTCCCACCTCGGCGCCGACGAGGCGGCCAAGGTCCTCAACGCCCTCCCCGACGAGATGCTGGCCGACGTCGGCGTCCGGCTCGGGCGCATGGAGAAGGTGGCCTCGGCCGCCGTCGACGCGCTCGAGTCCGGTCTCAGAACCAAGATGACACCGGTTCTCGAGCGGCGATTCCGGGAGGCCGGCGGTGGGCCGATTCTGGTCGCCCTGTTGAACCGGATGGACGCCGAGTCCGCCGACGCCATCTTTGCGAGCCTCGAAACCTCGGATCCGGAACTGGCCAAGGAGGTCCGGGCGCTGCTGTTCGTCTTCGAGGACCTCACCCTCCTCGACGACCGCCAGATGCAGCGCCTGCTCCGCGAGGTCGACATGTCGGTCCTCCCGATGGCGCTCAAGGGCGCTCCCAGCTGGCTGCGGGACCACATCCTCGACAACATGTCGTCGCGGGCCAAGGACAATCTGCTCGACGAGATGGAGATCATCGGCTCGGTTCGCATGTCCGACGTCGAGGAGGCCAGAGAGACGATTCTCGAGCAGGTACGGAATCTCGAGTCGTCGGGCGAACTCGTCATCAACCGCGGCGGTGGCGACTATGTCACCTAGTACCTCACCAAACCACCTGGTCTCCGGGACGGCCGCGGAGCGTGTGCGACCGTTCTCCTTCGACCGACCGGACCACCGGCCACCCCCGCCCGCACCGGCTGCGACCGCCCTCCACATCGAACACGAGGTGGAGCGTCGGTCGCGGGAGCTGGTCGAACAGATTCGTGAGGAGGCCCGGCAGGCCGGCTACGCCGAGGGCGCGACGACGGCTCGACTCGAGACCGAATCGGTACTCGATGCGCTGCGTCAGGCGGTCGAGGCGGCAAACCGCTCGACCGAGCAGGCCCTCGACGACCTTGCCCGCTGTGCCGTGACCGTGGGTGTGGCGATCGCCGAGGCCGTTGTCGGCCGGGCGGTTGTCGAGGACCCGGCGGCCATGTTCGACCCGATCAGGCGGGCGGTCCGAGAGCTGGAGGGTGACGACGACATCGTGCTCAGACTCCACCCGACCGACCACCGGGTCCTGCGCGGCGTGATGGCCGAGCAGTCCGGCGCGGGTGGTCGGCCGTCGTCGGCGGAGGTCGCCGCCCTGCTGTCGTCGGTACGGGTGGTGGACGACTCCACGATCACACCGGGCTCCTGTCGGGTCGAATCCGCCGTGCGGATCGCCATCGACGGCGTGGAGAAGCGACTCGACGACATCCGGCGGGCGGTCGAGGGCCCATGATCGAGCTGTTGAACGGCGAACGGTTCGATCCCCACGCTCTGATCCGGCCCACGGTGCTCGGTCGCCTCGAATCGGTGGTCGGTCAGCACGCCACGGTGACCGGGCTCGACCTGGCCGTCGGCGACGTCATCGAGATCGGCGGCCCCCACGGGTCCGGGACAGCCGACGACGGCAGCGCCGACGACGGGGACGGCGATCGTCGTCTGGTCCGAGCGGAGATCGTTGCTGTTTCGCGAAAGCAGGCGACGGCCCTGCCGTTCGGAACCTTGAGCGGGCTCACCCCCGGATCCGAGGTCCGCCACTCACCGAATCGTCGCGTACCCGTCGGCTACGAGCTGCTGGGCCGGGTGCTCGACGGAACCGGCCGGCCGATGGACGGGAGACCACTGCAGGTGGCCGAGACCGTCTCCGAGCACGTGGTCGCCCCCGATCCCCTGACCCGACCCCTGGTGCAGGCGCCGCTGCAGGTCGGGGTCCGGGCGGTCGACGGATTGATTCCCGTCGGCGTCGGACAACGGACCGGCATCTTCGCCGGCTCCGGGGTGGGGAAATCGAGTCTGCTGTCGATGCTGATCCGAGGCACGAGTGCCCCGGTTCGAGTGCTGGCCCTCATCGGCGAGCGGGGGCGGGAGGTTCGGGAGTTCCTCGAACGGGACCTCGGGCCGGCAGGTCTGGCCCAGTCGGTGGTGGTCGTGGCCACCGCCGAGCAGCCGGCCGTCGTTCGGCGCCGCGCCGCATTCGTCGCCACCCGGATCGCCGAGTGGTTCCGGGAACAGGGGACCGATGTGCTGCTGCTCATGGATTCGCTGACCCGGTTCGCCATGGCCCACCGCGAGATCGGCTTGGCCGCGGGCGAAATGCCGACCTCACGGGGCTATCCGCCGTCGATCCCGGGCATGCTCTCAACGCTGCTCGAGCGAGCGGGTACGACACCGGCCGGTTCCATCACGGGGATCTACACGGTTCTGGTGGAAGGCGACGACACCGATGATCCGATCGGCGACACCGCCCGGTCGCTCCTCGACGGGCACATCGTGCTGCGTCGCTCACTGGCCGAAGCGGGCCACTTTCCGGCCATCGACGTGCTGTCGTCGGTGAGTCGGGTCGCCTCCTCGGTCACGACGGTCGAGGAGCAGCGGATCATGACGGCCGTCCGCGACATACTCGCCACCGAGGCCGACGTGAAGGATCTCGTCCAGGTCGGGGCCTACCAGGCCGGAACCGATCCTGCCGTGGACCGGGCGCTACGCCTGGCCCCCGGACTCAGGGCTGTGCTCCGCCAGCCCATGCACGAGCCAACCAGCCGCGGTGACACGTTCACGCTGCTGGCCGACGCCCTGCGGGTGGAGGAGATCCTGACATGACTCGACTGGAACGGGTGGCCGACATCGAACGCCGCCGACGTGACGCGGCCGGTGCACAGCTTCACGCCGCCCGACGCGAACTCGACCGTCACCGCGAGCAGCTTCGCAACGCCTCGACGCCGTCCACCGACACTGAACCGACCTCGGGTGCGTCGATGCTGACCCGCCGGCAGGCCGCCGGACGGATGGTCGAACGCCTGGTGGCCGCCACCCAGGCTCAGCGCACCGTGGTGGATCAGGCCGTGGAGGACTTCGAACGGACCGACCGGCGGGCCCGGCAGATGAATCGGGCGGCCGAACTGGAGAGCGAACGCCAGGCCGCGGCCCGGCGCCGGATCGAGGAACGGAACATGGAGGACACCATGATCGGCGTGACCGCCGGCCGGCGGATGAAACTCGACGGCGGCATATCCCAGGGAGCGCCTTCATGACCGCCCCCGCCATCGCCTCGGTCACCGAGCGTATCGAGCAGCTCACCGGTCGTTTCGAACCACGACCGCCTGCCACCGGACAGGTGGCAACCGACGCCGGCTTTGCCGCCGAGCTGGCCAGACTGACCGCTGAACAGAAGGCCGCCTACTCGACCTCGTCGACATTGAACCCCTCGATGTCGGGTCTCATCGGCGGGGGGTTGTCGACCTCGGCGGCCCTCGGTGCGGCCCCTGCGTTCGCCTCGCCCATCGCGTTCAACCCTGCGGTGACGCCGCTCGCCGGTGCCGTCGGAAGTCCGGCGGCCGGTGCGGTCATCAACTCCGCGATGGGTCAACTCGGCGTTCCCTATCTCTGGGGCGGTACCACCTCGGCCGGATTCGACTGCTCGGGCCTGGTCCAGCACGCCTTCCGCTCGGCCGGCGTGTCGATGCCCCGCGTCAGCCGAGACCAGGCTCGCATGGGGGTCGAGGTCGCCGGCCTCGACCAGGCGCTGCCCGGCGACCTGATCGCCTTCGGCGAGCCGACCGTCGACCACATCGGAATCTATGTCGGCAACGGTCAGATGATCCACGCCCCCCGTCGAGGCGACGTGGTGAAGGTGGGACCCATCACCCGACCGATCGCAACCATTCGACGGGTGTTGACCCCGGGATCACCGGCCGGCCCGGCATCGCCGGCGGCGGTCGGCTGGAACCCGGCGCCAAGCTCCTCACCAACGACGGCACCGGCTCAGTTCCGCCCACTCTTCGAGCGGGCCGGCGCCGCTCACGGTGTCGACCCGGCGCTGCTGGCCGCGGTGGCCAAGAACGAGTCGGGCTTCAATCCCCGAGCGGTCAGCCCGGTCGGAGCCCGCGGACTCATGCAGTTCATGCCGGCCACGGCCGCTCAGTTCGGTGTCGACCCGTTCGACCCGGCCTCGGCCATCGACGGGGCCGCCCGCTACCTGCGCCAGTTGCAGGACCAGTTCGGCTCGGTCGAGCTGGCGCTGGCCGCCTACAACGCCGGACCCGGCAACGTCTCGAAATACGGCGGCGTTCCGCCGTTCACCGAAACCCGCAACTACGTCACCAAAGTCATGAACACCTGGAGGTCAGGCACATGATGGTCCCGTCCGTAACCCGGCTTGCCCCCGGGGGCGAGCCCATGCCGTCGCATCCGGCCGGCGGCGGATCGCCGTCGATCACCGACGATCCGTTCGGCCGCACACTCACCGAGCTGCTCACCGCCGATCGCCCCGAGCAGCCGAAATCGGCCGAACGTTCCCGATCCGGACAGCGTGATGCGAACCGATCCGACGACGACAACCCGGCCGAGCGATCCGAGGGACGGCGGGTCGACCGCTCCGACGACGACACGACAGATCGTGACACCGGTCGGGCCGACGATGTCGACGACGTCAACGACGATCGCCGGTCCGGTGACGGCCCCACCCGCAGCCGGTCAGATGATCGACCCGCCGGCACCGACGACCCGCCTCCGGGCGAGGAGGGGCGACCGGACGTGACCGGCACCGAACGAGCCGCCGAGCGTATCGGCGAACAACTCGTTGGTGCAGGAGAAACCCCGCCCGACGGCCTCGTCACAGCCTTGACCAACCTCACCGGCGAGATGTCGGGGGAGCCTGCGGCCGACATGACCACGGCGGAGGTCGAGTCGGTGCCGATCGATGAACAGACCCCGGATCCGGTTGCCGAGACCGAGACAACCGATCCCCGATCAGGCACCGACACCGATTCGAACACCGACACGATCCCGGTGGCCTCCGAGCCCGAAACCGCGTTGGTGGGCGACGACGGCCCGTCGGAACCAACGGATAGACCCACAGACGGTGTCGACCGGGCACGGCCAACGCCGCCGGCCGATCGAACCCCGCCCGGAGGGCAGGCCGTCGCCGAGCTGGCCCGGGACCATCGGGGTGCCGGCCTCGCCGACGTCGTTTCCGAGATGATCGAGACGACCGACGGTGACCGCGTCGCCGGACCGTCGGCCAACGCCTCGCCGGTTGCCATCCTCGCCACCGGTCGGAACGAAACCGGGGCCGACGAGGCGCCCGGCGACACCGAGACGGCGCCGGCGGACACGCCACCCCCGATTCCGGCCGAGGACACGACGCAGGGCACGATGCACGGCTCGACCGACGACACCACCGCCGACGCGTCCGTTGCCTCGGAAGCCGACGTTGCGGTGACCGGCGACGACACCGCTGCCGACATGGCCGACGCCCCCGGACTGGAACGGGTGCCGACCAACCCGGCGGCAGCTCGACCGGCACCGGCCTCCCCGTCGACCCCGAGACCGCCGGCGGCCACACCGACCCAGGGTTCAACCGTCCCGGCGGACCTCGTCGAACTCGGCACGGCCGGCTTGGCCGAGCGCCTTCGTCCCGCCTTCGCAGCCGTGCGCCGCGGCCTGAACGGCATCGACGAACTACGCCTCCGAATCCGCGACGACAACGCCGGGCCCATCAAGGTCGACATAGCGACCATCGACAACCGGGTCAGGGTCCTGCTCAGCGCAGGCAACGACGACCTCATGCGTCAGCTTGGCCAGGAGCGCGACCGCCTGGCCGACGAACTGCGGCGGGCCGGATTCGATCAGGCATCGATCGACATCGCGTCCGGCGAGGGTGGCGAACGACCCAACGGCTACGAAACCGAGCCGGGGCAGGCCGGCACCGGGCGACGGGCGGGCGAGGAGCCGGCCGGCCCCGGCCTGGCGGGGCGGCACACCGCGGGCCTCGCGAGGCAGCGAACTCGCACCGACGCCGGACTGGACCTCGACCTGTGAGCCGTCTCCACGACGATTGCACGACGACCGCCGCCGAAATCACCGATATTCACCACCGCGACCGAGCGTCCCGCCCGGTGGCCGGACCTCCGAGGAGAACACCTTGCCCGACTCGATAGCCGCCGTACCGGGTGCCACCGTCTCACCGACCACAGGCATCAATCCGCTCGACCTCTACTCGTTGCCGACGATTGCGCCCGACGACAACACCACCATCGACCAGGATGCGTTCCTGAAACTCCTGGTGGCCCAGCTGAAGTATCAGAATCCGCTGGAGCCGACCAGCAACGAGGAGTTCATCTCAATCACCGCGCAATTCACCACCGTCGAACGGCTGAACGAACTGACCGAGCAGGGGCGAAGTCGAACCTCGAACGAGGCGCTCAACACCGCCGGCGCCCTCGTTGGTCGCACTGTCTCGTTTCTCGACCAGCTCGGGCGATCGGTCCAGGCGACCGTCGACCAAGCCGCCATTGTTGGAAACGAGGTGCGGCTAATCACCAACCAGGGTCCGGTCTCGCTCGAACAGATCATTGCCATCGGGCCGACCGGACCGGCCGCGCCGCCCGCGGCGTCATCGACCGACACCACGCCGACCGACACCACCCAATCCACCGAACAACCATCCCCCACCGAAGAATCCCCCACCACGACATCCAGCCAGGAGGCCACCGTCCAATGATCCGCTCCATGTACTCCGCCGTTTCCGGCCTACGCAGCCATCAGACCATGATGGACGTGATCGGAAACAACATCGCCAACGTCAACACCCATGGCTTCAAGAAGAGCCAGGCCCTGTTCCGGGAGGTTCTCAGCCAGACCGTCGTCGGAGCCCGAACCCCGGCCGACGGCATCGGCGGCACCAACCCGGCCCAGATCGGTCTGGGTACCAACATCGGTGCCATCTCCCAGGTCATGGAGCAGGGCGCCCTGCAGCGCACCGGCCGGCCGCTCGACATCGCGATCGACGGCGACGGCTTCTTCGTGACCCAGTACGCCGGGGAGGAGCTCTACACCCGCGCCGGCAGCTTCTATCTCGATGCCGACGGGCGGCTCGTCACCACCGACGGAGCCCTGGTCCAGGGGTGGCAGGCCGACGCACTGGGCCAGATCAACGCCACCGCCGCCCCCAGCGACATCCTCATCCCCGTCAGCGGCGAAATCGCTCCGGTGCCGACCTCCGAGGTCCAGCTCGGCGGCAACCTCCCGGCCGATGCCACGGTCGGCGACACCGTCATCCTGAACGTCGACGTCTTCGACCAGCAGGGCCTGCCGATCTCGGTCACGTTGACCATGACCAACACCGCGGCCAACGAATGGACGGTGAGTGGTACCTACGGAGACGCCAACACGCCGTTCAACCTGACCGACAACGTGGTCACGTTCGACAACCAGGGTGAGATCACCGCTCCCGCCGACTTCGGGATCGACATCGCGGCCGGTGAGCTCCCCAACGCCACCGCCATGGTGTTGACCCTCGGCGGCCCCGATGTCGCCGGCAACATGACCCAGTACGGCGAGATCACCACCGCCTCGGTGCTCGTGCAGAACGGGTCGACCACCGGATCCCTCCAGGGCCTCTCGGTGGCCGCCGACGGCGTCATCACCGGCTCGTACTCCAACGGGTCGGTCCGGGCGCTCGGCCAGATCGGCATCGCCAACTTCGCCAACCCCGAGGGTCTCGAGCGGGTGACCGGATCGAACTGGCGGGCCACCGGCAACTCCGGCCTGGCTCAGATCGGCATCGCCGGCTTCGGCGGCCGGGGCGCGGCGGCATCGACCACCCTGGAGATGTCCAACGTGGACCTCTCGGAGGAGTTCACGGGAATGATCCGGGCGCAGCGAGGCTTCCAGGCCAACTCCCGGATGATCACCACCTCCGATGAGATGCTCCAGGAAGTCGTGAACATGAAACGGTAGTTCGACGGGATCCCCTGGAGATCAACTCCTTGGCGGGTCTGGCGATCCCGGATCGAATCTGATCCGGGATCGTCCGCGTCAGAGGCCCTTCCGCTTCTTGATCTCGGCCGTGACGGCGGGCACCACCTTGTGCAGATCGGCGATGACGGCGTAGTCGGCCTTCGTCACCATGTTGGCCTCCGGGTCGGTGTTGATGGCCAGGATCCGCTTGGACGCCATCGCACCAACCCAGTGCTGGATCGCTCCGGAGATACCGGTGGCGATGTAGATCTCGGGTGCGATCCTGGTGCCGGTCTGACCGACCTGGTCGGCGTGGGGCCGCCAGCCGTTGTTGGTGACCGCCCGCGAGCAGCCAACCCGGCCGCCCAGCAGTTCGGCCAGTTCCTCGAGGATCTCGAATCCGTCGGCCGAGCCGACACCGCGGCCCCCGGAGACGACGACCGGCGACGTGGAGAGGGTGACCCCCTGGGTCTCGACCGCCCGGTCCTTGATCATGGTCACCGTGTGGGACTCGTCGAGGTCCGGCTCGAAATCGGAGGTATCACCGGCCCCCGCGTCATCGGCCTCGGTGGCCGCCACCGCGTGGTGGGCGAAGGTGACCAGCTTGCGGTCGGCGGCGAGGGTGGCGTCCTCGAGCAGGGAGCCACCCCACTGGACGCGGGTCATCGACCACTCGTCATCGTCGGACGCGTCGATCGTCGTGCAGTTGGCGACGAAGGGCAGCCCGGTCCGGGCCGCCAGCTGGGCCATGACCTCGTTACCCCGGTCGGTGCCGACCGACATGACGGCCTCGGCGTCGACCTCATCGGCCAGTTGGCGCAGCGATTCGGCCCATGCGTCCGAGCCGTAGTCGGTCAGCAGGTCATGGGAGACTACCTGTACGGTCTCGGCCCCGTAGGTGGCGGCCTCGTCCACGAGATCGTCGGCTCCCTCGCCGATGATCACGGCGTGGAGTTCGACCCCCATCTGCTCGGCCAGGCCCCGGCCGGCGGTGAGCGCCTCCCGACCACCTTCGGCCATCACCCCCAGTTCGTGTTCGATGACGACGAGCAACGGCATCAGAGCACTCCGATCTCTTCGAGAAGGTCGACCACCGCCGGCGCCGCATCTTCCGAGTTGCCCAGGATCACGGTCTCGGTGACCGTCTCGGTCGGGCGATGCAGCTTCACCATGGCCTGCCCCCCGGTGTCGGCGTCGAGGTCCATCGAGGTCACCTCGGCCTTCTTCGAGGCCAAGCGGCCCTTCATCGTCGGGTAGCGGGGCAGGTTGATACCCTCCTTGATCCCGAGCACGGCCGGCCTGGGCAGTTCGTAGACCTCGAATCCGGCATCGACGGCCCGCCGTGCGACGATGTGATCGTCTTCGACGTCGATTCCCTTGATGCCGTTGACGATCGGACGGCCGAGGGCGTGGGCCACCCGGATGCCGACCTGGAACCCGCCGGAGTCGGCGGACTCGTTGCCGAACAGGATGAGGTCGAACTCGCCGGCGGCGGCCTCGAGCGACTCGACGGCCCCGGTGATGATGGCGGCCGTGCGTTCGGGATCGAGCGCCGAGCCGTCGGTCGGCACCAGCACGATGTTGTGGCAGCCGACCGAGGCGGCGTAGCGCAGCTGCTCCTCGGCCGCGGCAGGGCCGACGGTCAGCACGGTGACCTCACCACCCGTCCGCTCGGTGATCTGCACCGCCTCCTCGACCGCACACTCCTCGTGTGGACTGGTCGTGAAGCCGAGGTGGGCGGTCTCGACCGACTGCCCGTCGGCGGTCACGTTGATCCTGGCCCCCGGCGCCGGGACCCTCTTGACGCAGCACAGTATTCGCATCAGCACGACTCCTCAGCCAGGGACGTTCGGCCACAGGCCGAACTCCGGGGCTGCCGCCCCGCGGCCGGCACCTTGACGCAGCACAGTATTCGCATGGGGATACCTCCCAATATTGACGTCTGTCCAGATTCGCATTCTGCGTGTGTGAAACATCGTTGAGCGACGTCTCACACACGCAGAATCGACGTTGTGACGGTGGCGTTAGCCCTTGAGGCGGGTGTCGTCGGGGTCGAAGACCGAGCCCTCGATCGCCCCCACCTTGATCGGGAACAGTTCGTTCATGTACATGACCTGGAAATCGGCACCGATCTCCGCCAGTTCGGACGGCAGGTAGCCCATGAGCAGGTGCTTGCCGACCGACGGCCCGGGCGACGCCGTGGTGACCCGCGACACCCGGCCGTGGGAGTCGGTGATGCGCTCGCCGCTCGTGGTCAGGATCGGCTCGTTGCCTCCCTGCATGTACCGCTTGCGGCCCTGCGAGTCGGTGTTGTCCTCCACGGTGAAGGTGCACATCTTGGCGATCGGCTCACCGGCCTCCCGAGCCGCAAGATAACTCTCACGACCGATGAAGTCGGCGGCCTTGACCTTGGGTCGGGCCAGACCCGCCTCGAGCGGGTTGTACTCCGACTCGAGCTCGGCCCCCATGAGACGATAGCCCTTCTCGACCCGACCCGACGAGCCGTACACACCGCCGCCGGTGGGGCGGATGCCGTGGCTTTCGCCGGCCTCGAACAGCAGGTCCCACAGCTTGGGGCCATTGGCCCAGTCGGTGTAGATCTCCCAGCCGGTGTCGCCGACATAGGAGATGCGGAACAGCTTGGCCGCCATCCCGCCGATCTCGACATCGATCACCGAACCGTAGGGCGATCCGTCGTGTGAGAGATCGGCGCTGGTCAGCTGGCCCAGTACGGCGGGAGCGTTGGGGCCCCACAGCCCGAGGGTGGTCACATCAAGGGTCGAGTTCTGGAACGAGACCGAGCCGTCGTTGGGCATGTGCTTGCGGACCCAGAATTCGTCTCGGCCCCCGTCGAACACACCGGTGACGACCCGCACGTGATCCTCACCCAGCCGCATCATCGTGAGGTCGGAGTGGAAGCCGCCATCGGCGTTCAGCCACGGGGTGTAGACCGACGAGCCGACCGGCTTGTCGACCTTGTTGACGGCCAGGTACTCGGCGAACTCCACAGCGCCCGGGCCGGTCAGATCGTAGATCTGGAAGGCCGAGAGGTCGACGACACCGCAGTTCTCCCGCAGGTTCAGGTGCTCACCCATCGTGATCGGGCTCCACCAGCGGTTGTCCCACTCGGTGTCTCGATCACTGAGGTCGTAGCGCTCCACGAGATCGGCGTTGGAGTTGTACCACTGCGGCCGTTCCCAGGTCCGGGCCTGGAAGAACATGGCGTCGAGGGCTTCCTGACGGCTGAAGTAGGGGCTCGTCTGGAGGTTGCGGCGCGACTCCCACTGCTCGGACGGGTGCACGATGCCGTAGGTTTTGTTGAAGTGCTCGCTGGAGCGGGCCCAGATGTGCTCGTCGGACTGCTCCTGGTCGTAGAAGCGGGCGATGTCGGCTCCGTGGGAGTCGATCACCCGGGGATAGCCGTGCGTCATCCACTCGGCCACGACCTGGGCCATACCCGGTCCTTCCTTCACCCAGACCGCGGCCGCCGACCACAGGTTCTCGACATCGGGAATCTCGCCGAGGCAGGGCATCGCGTCAGGGGTGAGCGAGAGCAGGCCGTTGATGGCGTACTTGATCTCGGCGTCGCCCAGCATGTCCATCAACTCGATGGCCTCCTCCATCTGCTGGTCGAAGTCGTCGGGCGTGAACGGCATCTCGGTCGGCGACAGCGCCGCCTCCTCGTTGGAGGGGATCTCGTCGGGATGGTGCAGGATCGGACGGTGGGCGTACGATCCGACCTCCATCGAACCGGCCGACTGCCGCTCGTAGCAGAACGTGTCCATGTCGCGGACGATCGGGTAGCCGATCTCGTTGTTGGTCTCGGCCAGCACGTCGATCGGGCCGACGTCGGCCATCTGGTGCACGGCGGGAACGAGCGGGATGTAGGTGTCGGCCATGTTGGCCACCTGGTTCGACCACACACCGCAGGCGATCACCACATACTCGGCCTCGATACGGCCCTTGTCGGTGACCACGGCGGTGACCTTGCGCCGGCCGTTGGGCCCGGCGCCGGCGGTCTCGATGTCGAGCACCTCGGTGTTGGCGAAGACCTGCAGTGCATCCTTTTCCTGCGCCTTCTTGCGCATCTGGGTGCCGGTCTCGAGCGAGTCGACCACCGACACCGTCGGGCAATGGAAGCCGCCGAGGATCACGTCTTCGTTGATGAACGGCACCAGCTTCTTGACCTCGGCCGGCGTGAGCAACTCGGCGTCGACGCCCCACGCGGTCGCCGATGTCATGCGCCGATCGAGTTCGTTCATCCGCTCTTCGGTGCGGGCCACCTCGATGCCGCCCGAGTCGACGCTCAGGCCGAGATCGCGGTACTGGTTGGCGCTCTGCACGCCGAGCAGCGCCATCTCCTTGTTGTGGTCGACCGGGAAGATGAAGTTCGATGCGTGGCCGGTCGAGCCGCCGGGGTTGGGCAGCGGTCCCTTGTCGAGCAGGACCATGTCGGTCCACCCCAACTCGGCGAGATGGCCGACGAGGCAGTTGCCGACGATGCCCGCCCCGATAACGACGACCTTGGCGGTGGTCGGGAAGTCGCTCATGTACTCAGGTCCCTTCTGTTGCTCCCGACCTGCTCGCTTCGGTTCTCACACGAATTCCGACGGCCGAGATTGCTTGAGCGGTAATATATCAGTAGCATATCGTTATCACTGCTGCAGAACAAGCCTACGCCACGATCAAAAAGATGATCGTCCGACTCGAGCTCGCTCCTGGTTCGGTGCTCAACGAGTCCGAGCTCATCGATGAGCTCGGGATCGGTCGGACACCGATACGTGAAGCGCTGCAGCGTCTGAGGCGTGACGAACTGGTCACCATCCTCCCCCGCCGGGGCATCTTTGTGACGTCCCCCGACATCTCGGATCTGCCGACGCTGTTCAATGCCCGAGCGGTGATCGAACCGCACCTGGCCGAGCTGGCCGCGCAGCGCGGAATCGAAGAACACTGGGATGAGCTCGAGGCCGTCCTTGCCGAGACGGACGACCCGTCGATCGCCACCGACACCGAGGCGATGCTCGATGCCGACAACCGATGCCATGAGATCGTGTGGGCCGCGGCCGACAACCGCTTCCTGACCCCGACGGCCGACATGCTGTACGCCCAGAGCAGCCGACTCTGGCATCTGTACCTGGGAGAGATCGCCGACATGGCCCCCGCCCTCGATGAGCACCGCCAGATCCTGGGCGCCCTGCGCACAGGTGACGGGGAGCAAGCCGCCCGCCTGACCGAGTTCCACATTCGCACGTTCGAGGACGAGATCAGGGAGGCCATGCAGCGGCGCATGACGTCTCGACGTTCTGCCTCGTAGCGTTCCGGTTGGCGCTGGGCTTGCCTTGTCGGCCGAGGAACGCGTGCCCGGCGACAACTGCTACTCGGCGGCGACGGCTCCCAGCACGTTCATTCTCGCCGCCCGCCGAGCCGGCAGGGTGGCCGCCACCACCCCGGCGATTGCAGCCAGGACCACCGCCACCAGGAGCTGACCGAACGGGAAACGAAGCTCGGTGAATCCGTCGTCGCGTAGGGCCTCGACGATGGCCCACCCGAAGAACACGCCGATCACCGCGCCCAGCGCCGTGCCGAGGAGGGCGATCAACACCGACTCCCACCGGATGGACGACCGGAGCTGACGGCGGGTCATACCGATGGCCCGCAGCAAGCCCAACTCGTGCGTCCGCTCCAGCACCGACAGCGCCAAAGTGTTGGCGATACCGATGAGGGCGATGATGATGGCGAGGAACAACAGGGCATAGACGAAGCTGAGGAGCTGGTTGATCTGGTCGGCCTGCCCCTGCTTGTACTCGCTGAGGTCCTGCACGTCGGCGTTGGCGTAGTCGGCGGCCACGGCCTCGACCGCAGCCCGAGTCTCGGCCGTCGTGAAGTCGTCGGCTCCCAGCACGTAGACCTGGAAGTCGAAGACGTTGGGGTAGTTGGCCTCGAACGCGGAGCTGCCGACGAACACGTTGCCGGCCAGCTCGTCGCGCTCGTAGATGGTGGCGATGGTCATCTCACGGCGACCGGTCTCGGCGAAGACCACCTCGACGGTGTCCCCCAGCGACCAGCCCTGATCGGCAGCATACTCGTCGAACACACCGATGTCGTCGGTTCCCATTGACTCGATCGATCCCGAGACAACGCCGACGTCCACGATCCGTTCCGCCGTTTCCGGATCGATGCCGTACACGGTCTGGGATTCCCCGTCGATCTCGGCGAAGCCGAGGCGCACGCCCGTCGCCGCCTCGACTTCGGTCGTCTCGTTCAGGCGAGCGGCTAGATCGGGGCTGAGACCGCCGAATCCGAACGTCCCGGAATCGATCACTATGTCACCGACGATGGCGTCGTCGATGATCTTGTTGATGGACGCCGTGGCCGATGCGGCGAAGATCGAGATGGTGGCGACCAGACCGACACCGATCATGAGTGCCGCGGCGGTGGTGGCCGTGCGTCGTGGATTGCGCATGGCGTTCTCCCTGGCCAGTTCCCCGGGCACACCCCGCAACCAGGCAATGGGACGGCCGACGACATCGGCAAAGGGGGTTGCCACAACGGGGGCCACGGCGGCTACGCCGAGGAAGACCCCGACCGCGCCGATACCGATGATCAGTGCGGTAGAGGACGGGTCCCCGAACAGACCCCAGACCAGCACAGCGACCCCGCCGGCGAGGAGGGTGATGCTGGCCGCCAGCCGCCGGCGCGACAAACCGGTCCGCTCCACGGCGGCCGAACGGATGGCCTCCATCGGCGCCACCGCTGCCGACCGTCGGGATGGAGCGAGGGCCGACACGACCGTCATGCCGACGCCGACGACGAGCGACCAGACGACAGTGGCCGGTTGGAATACGAGGTCGTCGGTCGGGAGCGAGAGTCCGAGTGCGTCGAGGAGCCTCTGCAACATCGTGGCCACTCCGGCGCCGGCGGCCACACCGATCAGCGACGCCACGAAACCGACGACGATCGCCTCCCCGAGAACCGACAGCAGCACCTGTCGCTTCCGGGCTCCCAGGGACCTCAGCAGCGCCAACTCCCGGGTTCGTTGAGCGACCAGTATCGAGAAGGTGTTGTAGATGATGAAGGCGGCAACGAACAGCGCGATCCCGGAGAAGATCAACATGAAGGTGTTGAAGAACGTCAGTGCTTCGGCGACATCGTTCTGGGATTCCTCGATCAGTTCGTCGCCGGTGATGACTTCAGTGCCGGGGGGAGCGACCGCCGCCACCCGGTCCCTCAGCTCCGCCTGCGAGACGCCCTCGGCCGCCACGATGTCGATCATGTCGTAGCGGCCGCGCTCCGCCAGGATCTGCTGCGCCGTTTCCGGTTCGAAGATGGCGATGCTGGCGCCCAACGGTGAGTCGGCGGCTCCGAAGGTGGCGATACCTGAGACCACGAACGTCTGCGGACCGGCCTGGGTCAGCACGGTGATGTCGTCACCGACCGAGAACGGTCCGTTCTTGGCACTGGCCCGATCGATGACGACATCGGTCGACGCCGCCGGTGCCGTTCCTTCGACCAGGTCCATCGGGTTGAGCTCGTCGATGTCGGTCCAGGCGAAGCCCAGCGTGGGCGCCCCCTGCCCGGGATTACCCATGGCCTCACCGTCGGTGTCGACGAGCTGGGCGTAACCGACGACGACGCCCTCGGCGGCCGCCACCCCTTCGACCTGGCCGACCACGTCGACGACCGAGGCGTCGATCCGACCTCTGACGTCGCCGAAACCGGTTTCGATCACTTCGCTGCTGCGGACTTCGGCGTCGATGCCCTGGTTGACGTCGGCCAGCAGATCGTCGAAGGCCCGACCCATGGTGTCGATGAGGAGGAACGATCCGGTGAGGAAGGCGACCCCGATGGTGATCGACAGGGTCGTCGAGAGTAGACGGAACTTTCGGGCCAACAGGGAGTCGAGGGTGAGCCGCAGCATGTCAGGAACCCAGGTCCTTCAGCTTCTCCAGCACCCTCTCCGTCGTCGGCTCCTCCATCTCGTCGACGATCCTGCCGTCGGCCAGGAACACCACCCGGTCGGCATGGGCTGCCGCGCCGGGATCATGGGTGACCATGACAACCGTCTGACCGAACTCGTCGACCGCCCGCCGGAGGAAGTCGAGGACCTCCTGGCCACTCGATGAGTCGAGGTTACCGGTCGGCTCGTCGGCGAAGATGGTCTCCGGTCGGTTGATGAGCGCCCGAGCCACCGCCACTCGCTGCTGCTGGCCGCCGGAGAGCTCCGACGGGCGATGGTGGAGGCGATCCCGAAGCTCGAGCGAGTCGATGACGGTGTCGAACCACTCCCGGTCGATCTTCTCCCGAGCCAGGCGACGTTGAAGGGTGATGTTCTTTTCGGCGGTCTACATGGGAAGGAGGTTGAAGGTCTGGAACACGAAACCGATACGGTCGCGACGCAGTTCCGTCAACTCCCGATCGTTGAGATCGCTGAGGTCGGTGCCACCGATGAGGGCTCGGCCCGACGTCAGCGGCTCCAGCGCAGCGAGACAGTGGAGCAGCGTCGACTTGCCCGAGCCGGACGGACCCATGATGGCCGAGAATCGGCGGGAGTCGAAGGCCACCGAGATCCCGTCAAGAGCCCGCACCTGCGTCGACCCTTCACCGAACACCTTGGTCGCCGACTCTGCGCTCGATGCGGGTGAGGTCGACGTCGTGACAGTTCGCACGTCAAGCGAGGACATGTGCGCTCCTCCAGCATCGTGATCAGTTTCACGTTGCCATCGGGTGCGGACCGGCTCCAGAGTCCAAGGTCCCACATCGATCAGCCGGTCAGGACGAGGCCGACTCGAGAATTGGTGATCGATATCTGGACCTGAGCTGGACTGTTCTGTATAATGGAATTGTTCTGCATTGTGGAACACCGCAAACGGTGACGGTGGCCCGCTGGACAGAAGAGGGGTATCGGCTCTCGGCGTGACCTGCGTCGAGTGTGTCGACCGCCGCTCGCACCGAACGTGGCTGACATCGGCCCGCAGCTAGTAAAACGGTGATGACGCCGAGAGTGCTCGTCGTCACATCCCCACTGGCCTCACAATCCGGAGTACGACGTGTCCTTTCCCACCGATCTCGAGATCGCAAAAGCGGCCAAGCTCAAGCCGCTCACAGAAATCGCGGAGGCGTCGGGCATTCCCGTCGACCTGCTCGAGCCCTACGGCTCCGGTGCCGCCAAAATCAAGCTCGATGCCATCGAGGCGATGTCGGATCGCCCGAAGGCCAAATACGTCGTGGTCTCTGCCATCACCCCGACCCCTCTGGGTGAGGGCAAGACCACGACTACTGTCGGGCTGGGACAAGCGTTCCAGCACATCGGCTCGTCGGCCACCATCGCCATCCGCCAGCCGTCGATGGGTCCGACATTCGGCATCAAGGGAGGCGCCGCCGGCGGTGGCTACTCCCAGGTGGTGCCGATGGAGTTGTTCAACCTCCACCTCACCGGCGACATGCACGCCGTCACCGCGGCCCACAACCTGTGCTCGGCCATGCTCGACGCCCACCTCTACCACGGCAACGAGGCTGGATTCGACATCCACAACATCACGTGGCGTCGGGTGCTCGACGTCAACGACCGGGCGCTGCGCAACGCGGTCATTGGCCTGGGCGGCCGGCTCGACGGCATCCCCCGGGAGACCGGATTCGACATCACCGCCGCGTCCGAGGTCATGGCCGCCCTGGCGCTGGCCACCTCGCTCAAGGACCTCCGGGCCCGCATGGGCCGCATCGTGCTGGGCTACACGCCTGACGGCACCCCGGTCACCGCCGAGGAGATCGGCGCCGCCGGCTCGATGACGGTCATCCTCATGGAGGCCATCAAGCCCAACCTCATGCAGACGCTCGAGAACACCCCGGCCCTGGTCCACACGGGCCCGTTCGGCAACATCGCCACCGGCAACTCGTCGATCGTGGCCGACCAGGTCGGCATCCACATGAACGAGTTCCTTCTCACCGAGGCCGGCTTCGGCGCCGACATGGGGGCCGAGCGATTCTTCAACATCAAGTGCCGCTACTCCGGCATCGCCCCCGACGCCGCGGTACTCGTGGCCACCGTCCGGGGCCTCAAGGCCCACTCCGGCAAGCACCACATCGTGGCCGGAAAGCCGCTCCCCGAGGATCTTCTCAAGGAGAACCCCGACGAGGTCCACCAGGGTGGCGACAACCTCCGCAAGCAGCTCGAGAACATGAAGGTGCACGGCGTCACCCCGGTGGTCGCCATCAACGCCTTCCCGGGTGACCACGAGGGCGACATCAGGGCCATCCGGGAGATCGCCGAGGAGTACGGCGCCCGCGCTGCCCTTTCGACCCACTTCGCCGACGGCGGCAAGGGGGCGGCCGAGCTCGCCACCGCGGTCAAGGAGGCGGCCGAGGAGGAGTCGAACTTCGAGGTCCTCTACCCCGACGAGATGGATCTCCGGGAGAAAATTCGCACGGTGGCGGAGAAGGTCTACGGGGCCGACGGCGTGGAGTTCTCCCCCGCCGCGTCCAAGCAGATCGACACCTACGAGAACGCCGGATTCGGCAACCTTCCGGTGTGTATCGCCAAAACCCACCTCTCGATCTCGTCCGATCCGAAACTCAAGGGCGCCCCCACCGGCTGGACGCTGCCGGTGCGGGAGGTTCGAGCGTCGGTCGGTGCCGGCTTCGTCTACCCGATCTGTGGAGACATGCGCACCATGCCGGGCCTCGGGAAGAACCCGGCGGCGAAGTCGATCGACATCGACGAGAACGGCGAGATCGTCAATCTCAGCTAAGCAACACCTCGGCCGCGGCCGAACGCAATTTCCAGGAGCCGTACAAACATGTTGAACCGCAGTAGGAGCGGGCGGGCCGACGACTCGGCCGAGGTCTGGGCCAAGGGCCCCGCCGAAACGGCCGCCGAAGACGACGCCCATCGGCGTGCGCTGATCACCAACCTCACCTTCGAGGTGGTGCCGCTCAACAGCCTGGACGCGGCCATCGACGCCCTCCCGCCGGCCTCGAAGGTGTCGGTGACCTGCTCGCCGGTCAAGGGCATCGCCACCACGATGGAGCTGACCGACCAGATCCGCAGCCGGGGCCACACCGCCATCCCGCACATCGCAGCCCGCATGGTCGAGAGCAAGCATCACACGGCGGAAATCGCCAACTGGATGCGGACCGAGGAGATCGGTCGGATGTTCCTGGTGGGCGGCGACGCCGACCCACCGCACGGGCCCTACGCGGCCGCCGTCGACTTTCTGACCGACCTCCTCGAGGCCGACCCCGGGCTGCACACCGTCGGGGTGACGTCGTACCCGGACGGCCATGTGGCCATCGCCGACGATGCGCTCCATCGAGCGTTGCTGTCGAAACAGTCGGTGCTGGCCGAGGCCGGCGTGCGAGGCTACGCCAGCACCCAGATGTGCTTCGATCCGAAGCGGATCCTGACCTGGCTCGAAGCCGAGCGAGCGGAGGGTCTGGAACTACCGATCCACCTCGGCATCGCCGGAGTCATCGACCGGGCCAAGCTGATGACCATGGGAGCCCGACTCGGAATCGGGGCCTCGCTCGGCTACCTGAAGAAGAACCGCAAGGCCATCACCAAGCTCGTCACGATGACGCACTACGACCCGAACGACCTGCTCGAGCCGTTGTCGCCCCATCTGCGGCGCTTGAATGTGGAGGACCTCCACTGCTTCACCTTCAATCAGGTGGCGGCGACGGAGGAATGGCGCCAGGCCAACACTGGCTGAGAACCAACCTGGGTCAACCTGTTGCAGGGCGGTGGAATTCGGGCTCAAAGCCGCGGATCACCGTCGACGAGGCGATACGTTTTCGGGGTCGGACACCTTGTTCCGAGGTCACACGTCCCCGGCGCCATCGGCGCCCACCCGAGAAAGCCCGCCTCACCATGGACTCCGCACCTCCGTCGGACACGTGGTCCACCAGCGACGACCCCAACGAACCGCTCGCGACGGTCGACACCGGCGAATCGGTCGCGACCGACGACACCGACGGCCTCGGTCCCCTCTTCTCGCGCTCCCATCCGGCGGTCGCGGCCTGGGCCCTGTTCACCGGCATCGGCCTGATGATGATCGGCAACGGCCTGCTGGGCACTCTCGTCGGCATCGGCTCCGAACGCGCCGGTTTCAGCGGCGGCACCATCGGTCTGGTGATGACCGGATACTTCGTCGGCATCCTGGCCGGCAGTCGAGCCGTCACCAAGGCGCTTCAATCCGTGGGACACATCCGGGTGTTCGCCGCACTGGCCTCGATGGCGTCGACGGCGACACTGGTGTACCTCCTCACCATCAATCCCGTCGCGTGGGCCTTGATGCGATTCGCCACCGGGTTCTGCATGGCCGGCCTCTACGTCGTCGCCGAGTCCTGGATCAACGACCTCGCCACCAACGCCAACCGAGGCCGGCTTCTCGCCTTCTACATGGTGGTGTCGATGGGCGGCTTCGCCGTCGGCCAGCTGCTCCTCAACGTTGCCGATCCCACGGGCATCCAGCTCTTCCTCCTCTCGTCGGTTCTCATCTCACTCGCCCTCGTTCCCATCTCGCTGTCGGCATCGAGCTCACCGCCGACCTTGACCCCCGAGGTCATGTCGGTCCGTGACCTGGCCGCCATCGTTCCGACCGGCATCGTGGTCTCGGTGCTCGTCGGCATGGCCAACGGAGCCCTGCTCGGCATGGGTGCGGTCTACGCAACCCGAGCCGGGCTCGGCCCCGGGCAGGTGTCCTTGTTTCTCGGTGCGCCGATGGTGGGGGGTGTCGCCGGCCAGTTCCCGGTCGGATACCTGGCCGACCGCGTGCCACGCCGGGGCATCATGATCGCCCTCGGCTTCCTGGCCGCTGCGGCGGCCGGCGCGCTGCTCGTCGTCGACTCGGGATCGGCCGCCGGCTACCTGCTCATGTTCACGATCGGTGCCTGCACCTTTCCCCTCTACTCGTTGGCCATCGCCTACACGAACGACTGGATTCAGCCCGAACAGATTCTCGGAGCGAGCGCCGCCCTGGTGACCACGAATGCGGTCGGGTCGACGATGGGGCCGTTCATGGCGACCGGCCTGATGAACAGCTTCGGCCCGCGGCAATACTTCGTCGCACTCGTCGTGACCCACGCCGCTGTCGGCCTGTATGTGGTGTACCGGGTGTTCACCACCCCCGGATCGAGCATTCCCCGGCCCCGCGACTTCATCGCCTATCCGGCCCGGGCATCGGAGGTGGCCGTCTACCTGCTGCCCCGCCGAACGAGGCGTAGTGGCGCCTAGAACAGGCGTGATCTCAATCCCGATTTTTCCTCTGGATTCCGATCGGATTTCATGATACGGTACAGTTCCACATTGTGGTACGGACGATCGGTGGACCGTCGCGCCGCCTCAGCCTGGCAGATCCCACTGACAGGCAGGCCTCGATTCGGAGGCGACGTCCACCCGATGTCGAACATCATGAACATCCGCGGACGAACCAGTACGCTTGTCCAGAATTGCAGGAACCGGTTTGAACTCGTTTCGGTTTGAAGGGGAGAACGATGTCTGACAATCAGACCGACGACGTAGCGATCGACGACGTCCCGGGGGACGAGGACGACATCGATCTCGCGTCGTTGAACGACGAAGATCTGTGCGCCCAGATGCACGACGATCTCTACGACGGGCTGGCCGATGAGATTGCCGACGGCACCAACATTCTGCTCGGCCGCGGCTGGTCGGCCGACAAGGTGCTCAACGACGCACTCGTGGAGGGCATGCGGATTGTCGGCATCGACTTTCGTGACGGCATTCTGTTCGTTCCCGAGGTTCTGCTCGCCGCCAACGCGATGAAAGCCGGAATGGCCATCCTCCGACCGCTGCTGGCCGAGACCGGGGCCGAGCCCATCGGCAAGATGGTCATCGGCACGGTCAAGGGCGACATCCACGACATCGGCAAGAACCTGGTGGCCATGATGATGGAGGGGGCCGGATTCGACGTGATCGATCTCGGCATCAACACCGACGTCGACGGATTTCTCGACGCTCTCAACGAACACAAGCCCGACATCCTGGGCATGTCCGCCCTTCTCACGACCACGATGCCCTACATGAAGGTCGTTATCGACACGCTCGTCGAGAAGGGTGCCCGCGACGACTACATCGTCCTCGTCGGCGGTGCTCCGCTCAACGAGGAATTCGGCGAGGCCATCGGCGCCGATGCCTACTGTCGCGACGCGGCCGTTGCGTCGGAGACCGCGACCAAACTGGTAACCGCCCGCCGAGCCGCGGCTTAGGCACCGTGAACCAGCGACGTCTTCCGGAGACCGACTCGACGGCGATCCGCGAAGGAGTCGATCGGGTTCTCGTGCTGGCGTGCGGCGCCTTGGCCCGCGAGTTGAAGGCCGTTTCCTCCCTGCACCAGCTCGGTAACGTGACCATCGAGTGTCTGCCCGGCGAGTACCACATGCGCCCGGAGAAGATCGTGCCGGCGCTCCAAGCACGTCTCGACGACGAAAGCCGCTCCGCCCACGACCGGGTCCTCATCGGCTACGGCGACTGCGGCACCGGCGGAGCGCTCGACCGTTTCTGCGCCGAGCGCGGTCTGGAGCGCCTCCCGGGCGACCACTGCTACCAGTTCTTCGCCGGCCACGACCGCTTCCTCCGGTTCCACGACGCCGAACCCGGCACCTTCTATCTGACCGACTACCTGGCCCGCCACTTCGACCGTTTCGTGGTCGAGCCACTCGGTTTACGTGCCCATCCCGAGCTGACCGAACTCTACTTCGGGAACTACTCCAAGCTCGTCTTCCTGGCCCAGGTGCCCGACCAGGCGACCGAGGCCAAGGCCCGCGACGCCGCCCGGTTCCTCGATCTCGACTTCGAGATGGTGCACACGGGCTACGGCGAACTCGAGACGAAAGTGGTCAATGTGGCCCTCGGGCCGCGCCCGGTGTCGACAGCGGCTCCCGGGCCGGTGAAGGAGCCATCGTGAGCCGGCGGCGGGCCCGTGTCAACGAGTTGACCGTGATCTACTGGCGGGACATCCCCGCCCAGGTCACCGCCAGCGTCGGGGGTCGGATCCACAAGGAGCTGCTCGAGCCCCGTTTTCAGGTGGCGATCGACCGGGCGGCCACCGTGGCCGGGCTGACGGAGACGTCGGCCTACGTGGCCCAGTGGCGGCGGGTGTCTCAACCGCTCGACCCCACCGCCGCCGGAGAACAGGCGGCCACGGACGCTGCGGCGACGATCAACACCGACTACCACCGTGACCGCCTGGAGGGCCTCGTGGCCACCGGCGGTGTAGAACCCAACCATCCCGAACCCAACGGTTCGGAACCAACCTCCCGTCAGGGGTGACACCATGACCGACACCATTCTCAGCTCAGCAACCAAGGAGGTCGTGATCGGCTTCGGTCGCCCCTTTGTGATGATCGGCGAGAAGATCAATCCGACCGGCCGCAAGATCCTGGCCGAGGAGATGAAGAACGGAGACTTCTCGCGGGTCGAGAAGGACGCTCTCGACCAAGTGGCCGCCGGTGCCCACATGCTCGACGTCAACGCCGGCATTCCTCTCGCCGACGAGCCGGCGCTGCTGGCGAAGGCGGTTGAACTCGTGCAATCGGTGACCGACGTGGCCATCTCGATCGACTCCTCGATCATCGACGCTCTGGAAGCGGCGATCGCCGTCTACAAGGGCAAGCCGCTCATCAACTCCGTCACCGGCGAGGAGGAGTCCATGGAGCGTGTACTCCCCTTCGTCGCCCGCTATGGAGCGGCCGTCGTCGCCATCTCCAACGACGACACCGGCATCTCGGAGGATCCCGACGTCCGCTTCGAGGTTGCCCGCAAGATCGTGAACCGGGCATCCGACCACGGCATCCCGGCCGCCGATGTCGTCGTCGATCCCCTCGTGATGCCGATCGGCGCCATGGGCACCGCCGGAAGGCAGGTGTTCGAGTTGGTGCATCGCCTCCGCACCGAACTCGGGGTCAACACCACCTGCGGCGCCAGCAATGTGAGCTTCGGTCTACCGAACCGTCACGCCGTGACCGGCAGCTTCCTGGCGATGGCGATCTCGCACGGGATGACGTCGGCCATCATGAATCCGATGCACACCGAGGTGAAGGCTGCGGTTCTGGCCGCCGACGTGCTCAACAATCAGGATGCCAACTGCTCCACCTGGATCTCCAACTACCGCGAGCCGATCGAGGGCGAGGCCGAGCGGGGCACCGGTCGGCGCCGGGGCGGACGACGCCGGAGGCCCACGGAGTAGCAATGACCGACCGGTCCGACCAGCCGGGCGTGATCGGCGCAGCCACCGCCGGCGCCGACATCACCGCGACCAACGGCGACCATCGGATTGTGTTCACCCCCTCGGGGCTGGCCGGCACCGTCGAACACGAGACCACCGTGCTCGAAGCCGCCCGCCGGCTTGGTGTGGACCTCGACACGGTCTGCGGAGGGCGAGGGATCTGCGGCCGTTGTCAGGTGGCCGTGTCCGTCGGCGAGTTTCCGAAGTGGGCCGTCACGGTCCGTGCCGACCACGTCAGCGATCCGGACTCGCTGGAACTCGACTACCGAGGAGCTCGACCACTCGTCGAGGGCCTGCGACTCGGGTGCGGGATGCGGGTTCGGGGCGATGTCGTGATCGACGTACCCCCGCAGAGCCAGATCCACAAGCAGATCGTTCGCAAGGCGGCCAATGTCGACGGGCTGGTGGTCGATCCGCTCGTCAGCCTGCACTTCGTCAAGCTCGACGACAACCCCGACGGCATCAGCCTGACCACGCTGATCGCCGACCGGCTGGCCGCCGAATGGGGAACCAACGACGTTCGATTCGACTTCGACGTGTTGGCCCGGTTGCATGAAGCGGCCGCCGACCTGCAGGACGGCCTGACGGTCGCCCTGAGGCGGGGTCCGCAACCGGACGCGACCCCAACCGTGGTCAGGGTGTGGCCGGGTTTTGTCGACCGGGTCGTCGGGGCGGCAATCGACATCGGCTCCACCACGGTGGCTGGGCACCTGTGTGACCTCACGACCGGGGAGTTCCTGGCCAGCGCCGGTCGGATGAACCCACAGATCCGGTTCGGCGAGGATCTCATGAGCCGGGTGTCCTACGTGATGATGAACCCCGGCGGCGACACCGAGCTGACCGACGCCGTCCACCACGCGCTGGCCGAGCTGCTCACCGAGCTCATGGCCGAGGCCGAACTCGACTGGTCCCGCCTGGCCGACGTCGTGCTGGTCGGCAATCCGATCATGGTCCATCTGGTGCTGGGGATCGATCCCACTCCCCTGGGCCAGGCTCCCTTTCCACTCGCCACCGATCAGTCGGTCACGGTGCCCGCGACCTCACTCGACCTGCCGGCCGGCCCGTCGGTCTACGTCGGACCGTGTATCGCGGGCCATGTCGGCGCCGACACCGCAGCCGCCATCCTGTCGGAGAAGCCTCACGAGAGTGAGGCCGTCCAGCTCCTGGTCGACGTCGGAACCAACGCCGAGATCGTACTCGGCAACCGTGACGGGCTGCTGGCCGCCTCCAGCCCGACGGGGCCGGCGTTCGAGGGCGCCCAGATCTCCGGAGGACAACGAGCGACGGCGGGCGCCATCGAGCGGGTTCGCATCGACCGGGCGACGCTCGAGCCCCGATTCCGGGTGATCGGAAACGACCACTGGTCCGACGAACCCGACTTCGCTCAGGGCAAGGTCGGTGTCACCGGAATCTGCGGCTCCGGAATCATCGAGGTGATAAGCGAGATGTTCCTCGCCGGCATCATCGACGCCCAGGGAGTGATCCGGCCGGCCGGCGCCGACCGCAGCGCCCGGATCGTCGCCGAGGGCCGCACCTTCACGTATCGACTCCACGACGACATCCACATCACGCAGAACGATGTGAGGGCGATCCAGCTGGCCAAGGCGGCCCTCCGAGCCGGCATCGACCTCCTTCTCGAACACGCGGACCTCGAGTCGGTCGACGAGATCCGACTCGCCGGCGCATTCGGCGCCCACATCGATCCGATCTGCGCCATGGTGTTGGGTCTCATTCCCGACTGCCGGCCCGAATCGGTGCGAGCGGTCGGCAACGCCGCGGGGTCGGGGGCCGTCCGGGCCCTCCTGTCGGCCGCCGAGCGGGCGGAGATGGAGCGGGTCGTGGCGTCGGTGACCAAGATCGAGACCGCCACCGAGCCGCGATTCCAGGAGCTGTTCGTGGCCGCGCTGGCCTTCCCCCACCTGAACGCCCCGACCCCTCACCTCGCCACCGTCGTCGATCTGCCGATTGATCGAACCCCCGGCGGCTCCGAACCGGCCCGCCGCCGTCGGCGACGAGTCCGGGCCGACCATGAACCCAACCACCGCTCGAACCAGCAAGGAGCGTGATCCATGAGTGATCAACCGAGAGGCCGTCGCAGCGGCGGCCGCGCCGGACGCAAGGCCGCCCGGGAGGCCAGCACCCCGATGCACCAGGCCTACATCACCCGGGCCATGAAGCCGTTCGAGGCGGTGAGCGAGGAGGGGCTGGCCACCATCGAGCACAACGCCGACAGCATCCTCGAACAGGTCGGAATCGACTTCGTCGACTACCCCACCGCCCTGGGTGTGCTGGCCGACGCCGGGGCGTCGGTCGACGGCAACCGGGTCCGGTTCCCGCGGGGGATGTGCCGCAAGATCGTGTCGGAGAACGCGCCCGCGATCTACACCCAGCACGCCCGCAACCCGGAGCGGTCGGTGCAGATCGGTGGCGACGCCACCGTGTTCGCACCCAACTACGGGTCGCCCTTCGCCCATGACCTCGACAACGGGCGGCGCTACGCCACACTGGCCGACTTCGAGAACCTGGTGAAGCTGGCCTACATGGCTCCCGCCCTGCACCATTCCGGCGGAACCGTGTGCGAACCCGTGGACACACCCGTTCCGGTACGCCACCTCGACATGGTCTACGCCCACCTGCGGTACTCGGACAAACCGTTCATGGGTTCGGTGACCGCCGGCGAACGGGCGGAGGATTCGGTGGAGATGGCCCGCATCGCATTCGGCGGAGACCTGGCCGACCGAACGGTGATGACGAGCCTGATCAACGCCTCCTCACCGCTGACGTGGGACGCCACCATGTTGGCTGCGGCCGAAGCCTACGCCCGAGCCAACCAGGCCTGCATCATCACACCGTTCATCCTGGCCGGCGCGATGTCGCCGGTGACGGCGGCCGGGGTGGCGGCCCAGACACTGGCCGAGGCGCTGGCCGGCATGACCTTCGTTCAGCTCATCCGGCCGGGTGCGCCCGTCGTCATGGGCTCGTTCGCCAGCTCGATGTCGATGCAGACCGGAGCCCCGACCTTCGGCACACCGGAGCCGGCCCTCGTGCTCTATGTCGTGGCCGCCCTGGCCCGCCGCCTCGGCGTGCCGTTCCGCTCCGGTGGCTCGCTGTGCGCCTCGAAGCTGCCCGACGCCCAGGCCGCCTACGAGAGCCAGGCCACGCTCATCCCCACCATCATGGGAGGCGTCAACTTCGCCCTCCACTCGGCCGGGTGGCTCGAGGGCGGGTTGACGGTCGGTTACGAGAAGTTCGTCCTCGACGCCGACCAGCTGGGGATGATGGAGGTGTTCGCCAAAGGCGTCGACCTCAGTGAGAACGGTCAAGCCACCGAGGCGATCATCGAGAACGGGCCCGGCCAGCACTTCCTCGGCACCGCCCACACCCTGGCCAACTTCGAGACCGCCTTCTACCGCTCGACGACCGCCGACAACTCGAGCTTCGAGCAGTGGTCGGAGGAGGGTGCGCTCGACGCGGCCCAGCGGGCGAACACGCTGTGGAAACGGCAGCTGGCCGAGTACCAGGCTCCGGGCATGGACCCGGCGATCGACGAGGAACTACAGGACTTCATGGCCCGCCGCAAATCGGAAATCGAGGCGGCTGTGGACTAGCCGCCGGCTTCGCCGTCACCGTCGTCGGTCGGCGGCGGTGGTGGTGGATCGGTCGGTTCCGGTGTGGTCGGCGGGCGCGTGGACCTGCTCGTCTGCGTCCCCTGGGTGGTTTTGGTGGTCAGGCTGATCGTCGTGTCGGTCGTCGGGATCGTGGGCAGCGTCAAGGTGCCCGTCGACCCGGTGGTCGACGGAATCGACGACGACGAGCTCGACGACGATGTCGAGACCGACGCGGAACTCGAAGACGAACTGGTGGGCGTTTCGGCCTGAGTGCCGGTGTTCGAGCGGGGAGCCGTGGCCCGGGCATCGAAGTCGAGGAGGGTGACATCCGGCAGATCGACACCGCTGGTCGGCGGGATGGTGATCTCCTCGTCGGGAAGCGTCGACGATGGAAAGACCTCGGTACGGATCGACTCGCCTGAACCGAACATCTGGAACGCGGCGATGACCGCCAGTACGGCCAGGAGGCCGAGCGGTAGCACCTTGTTCAGCATCGGATCTGCCCCGATTCACCCATGTTCTTCTCGACTCTCCCAGATGGCCCTCGTCCAAACGCCGCCGAGACGCGAAACGCGCACGCCCATTGTGCCTGGATTGCCCACCGACCAAAACCAGCTATTCGCCTCATGAAGGACCGCAGACCGGCCCACTTCTCGATCAGCCGTGTCGACGGAGCCAGGTGAGGACGGCGACGGCGACGGCGTCGGGCTGCTCGGGCAACAACGCATGGCCGGCATCCGGGATCTCGAGCAGCGACACTTTTCCGCCGAGTTCGTTGGCGAGCAGCCGGGTTCCTTCGGCCGACACCATTCGGTCCTGTTCCGGCCGGATGATCAACGCGTCGGAGGTTCCGCCGGTCGACCAGTCAGCCGTTGGGGTGCGCTGGAGTGCCTCCAGCTGGGCGCCGGCCACCAGTGGATGCCAGCCGTCGACCCAGGCGACAGGATCGTTGCCGTCGGCGAAGAAGGCCACGGCGACGGACTCGAGGTGTTCCTCCAGGGTGAGCGAGGTGATGAAGACACGGCGGTGGGCGGTTGCCGGCTCGGGACGCGGCAGCTGCGGACCGGGCGTGGCGAGGAGCACCAAGTGCCTGACCCAGCGGGGAAACTTGGTGGCGGTGGCCCTGGCGACCTGACCACCGAAGTCGTGGCCGATGATGGCCGCGGGGCCGGCGCCGTTGGCCCGTATGACCGTCACGACGTCCTTCGCCAGATCCACCAGGGTCATGTTGGCCACGGCGGCCGACGACCCCTGCAGACCCCGCGGCTGAAGCCCCAGCACCCGGTAGCCGGCCGCCGCCAGTCGATCGGAGAGGTCGGCGAAATCGCTTACCGTGCGTCCGAGGGACGGCAACACCACCACCGGGGGGCCGTCACCCTGCACCTCGACGGTCAGGTCACACACCGGACCCTCGATGATCTCGGTGCGACGATAGCCCGATGAGCGTTCGAGCTGGCCCACCTGGGCGTCGAAGGTCTCCATCTCGATCAGCGAATCGATCGTGTTGTCCTGGTCGTAGGATTTCCAGAGCTGCCGGCCGATGTAACGGAGCGCCTCGACCACCCTCGGACCAACCGACGGCCCGACGTGGTTGCCCTCCCGGGTGAGTCGATATTCGTGGTGCAAGCCGATGTCGAACAGGCAGCGATGCAGCAGCTCACAGCCGTACTGCACGTGCATCC
The DNA here is from genome assembly GCA_965216655.1 of Acidimicrobiales bacterium. Taxonomy (GTDB): domain Bacteria; phylum Actinomycetota; class Acidimicrobiia; order Acidimicrobiales; family SZUA-35; genus JAHELU01. The sequence continues at coordinate 251,910 of CBDCGP010000040.1, read as the reverse complement.
GGTCCTCGTCACCGGCCTCGAGGTAGATCGAGAGCCCACCGGCGGCGATGGCCGCGCTATTGGCCACGGCCAGCGAGGTCGGATGGTTGGTTTTCCAGAACTGGTGGTCGAGCGGCTTGCCGAACAGCCGATCGCGGATCCGATCGGGCATGAACACCCGGTCGCGGCTGGGCACCCGATCCCAGCTGAGAGCCGCCTCGATCGTGGGCTCGATGGCCACGACGCCGAAGAACCGCTCCGGGTATTTGAAGGCCATCCGGAGCGCGCCGAGGGCGCCGACGGAGATACCGCCGATCAGGACAGGGCCGCTCTCACACCCGGTCTCCGCCCGCACATGGGGGATGAACTCGTTGAGCAGGAACGTCTCCCACAGTTCGGAGCCGTCGTGACGGTCGAGATAGAACGACCAGCCTGCGCTCGGGGTGGCCACGACCATGGAGGGCAGTGACTGATCGGCCCAACAGGTCATGAACTGGGGACGGCAGCTTTCGAGGAATCGCCACGAGCCACCCCCGCCGTGGAGCCAGATCAGGATCGGCCGATCACCGTTGTGGACTCCGCCGGGAGACAGAAGGGCGTACTCGACAGGACCCGAGACAAGCTCCGTTTCGAGCTCCCCTGAGCCAGACCGCCGTCAACTCGTTTCTGTTCGTTCCGTGACATGTTGATTCGACCAGCAGCTTGGCGCTGGTAGTCGAAAGAGTAGCCCGCCGACGGCAAGCCCATCCACGACATCCGATCAAGATTTGGCGCAGAGCCTAGGCAGTCTCACCCAAACGAGCTGCGGAGCGGTTTAGATTGTGTCGAGAAGCGTGTCGGCCTCGACGAAATCGAGGCCGAGCGACTCGGCGACGGCCAGTTCGGTGATCTGACCGCGGGCCACATTGAGTCCGTTTCGCAGGTGCGGATCGTCGGACAGCGCCCGGCGCGCCCCCTTGTCGGCCAGAGCCAGTGTGAACGGAAGCGTGGAGTTGTTGAGGGCGTAGGTCGACGTCTTGGGCACGGCACCGGGCATGTTGGCGACGCAGTAGTGGACGACGCCGTCGACGATGTAGGTCGGGTCGCTGTGGGTGGTCGGACGTGAGGTCTCCATGCAGCCGCCCTGGTCGATGGCCACATCGACCAGAACCGATCCCGGACGCATCGCCTTGACCATCTCCGCGGTGACCAACTTGGGGGCTCGGGCCCCCTTGATGAGTACCGCGCCGACAACGAGATCGGCATCGAGCACGAGTTCCTGCAGCGCAGCTCCGGTGGAGTACACGGTGCGGAGCGTCGTGCCGAAACGAGCCGCCAATTCGTCGAGAACGTCGACCGATCGGTCGAGTACGGTCACATCCGCTCCCATCCCGACCGCCATCTCGATGGCGTTGGATCCGACCACGCCGCCGCCGATGACGACGACCTTGGCCGGCGGTACACCCGGGACTCCGCCGAGCAGCAGGCCGGCGCCGCCCTGTGGGCCCTCCAGGCTGTGGGCCCCGGCCTGAATCGACATCCGACCGGCGACCTTCGACATCGGGGCCAGGAGCGGAAGATCGCCCTCGGCATCGGTGACCGTCTCGTAGGCGATACAGGTGGCCCCGCTGGCGAGCAGGTCCTTGGTCTGCTCGGGGTCGGGAGCCAGGTGCAGGTAGGTGAAGAGGATCTGGCCGGACCGGAGCATGGCCCGCTCGGGGGCCTGTGGCTCCTTGACCTTGACGATCATGTCCGCCTCGGCGAAGACCTCGGCCGCGGTGTCGGCGATGCGGGCTCCGGCGGCGGTGTAGGCGTCGTCGGTGGCCCCGATCCCGACGCCGGCGTTCGTCTCCACCACGACCTCGTGGCCGTGGATCACCAGTTCCTGGACGCTGGTCGGGGTCAGCCCCACCCTCTCCTCGGCGTTCTTGACCTCTTTCGGCACCCCTACGAGCATCGTTGCTCCCCTTCTCCTCGGCTGTCGTGTCCGGCGCGTCTGCCGGTGCATCGACTGTAACCCAGCGATGGCGAACGCCGATTGCAAAATCCGTGAAGTCTCCGGTCATGTACGGCAGCAAGCCTTGCGATCTGCGGATATCGCACAATAATCTGCTCTGTAGACCGAAGGGTACGACATGGAAGACGTGCAGCTCGACAGCATCGACCGTCTGATTCTCAATGAACTCCAGGCCGACGGCCGCCGAACGAACGCCGATCTGGCCGGAGCCGTCGGGCTCTCGCCGTCGGCAACCCTTCGTCGAGTCCGGTCGCTCGAGAACCGGGGCGTCATCGAGGGCTATGTCACGCTCATCAGTCGTCGCGCCGTCGCCAAGGCGACGACGGTGTTCGTCGAGATATCGCTCGCCGGTCAATCGGAGCAGGTGCTCGACACCTTCGAGGCGGCGATCGTCGAGTGTCCGGAAGTGATGAGCTGCCATCTGATGGCGGGCAACGCCGACTACCTGGTTCAGGTTGCCTGTGACGACGTCGAGGACTTCGAGCGGGTTCACCGGACGTACCTGGCCCAACTGCCGGGCGTCACCCGGATCCGTTCGAGCTTCGCCCTCCGGGCCGTGTGCCAGCGCACCGGATTCGACATCTAGACGAGTGCCGAACCGCCGACGGGCGTGCCTGCGGATCTCGACGTCACACCCCGTCTGTAGTGTCGAATTCGAAACGGCTCGGTCGTGTCGAATCCCGTCCCGTTCGAGCATCCGGTCCGAGAATCCGGTCCGAGAATCATGGCCAAGGCCATCGTGAGTCCGAACTCCCACACAGGAGCTTCACGTATGTCCATTGTCCCTGTGCCCGAATCGATCATGTCATTTCGCGACGCCCTCGGCCTCGCCCTCGAACTCAGCGACGAGTTCGCCTTCGCCCACGCCGCGGTGGTGTTGTCTCCGACCAGGGCCTGCGTGGACTTCAGGGTGTTCACCGCGATCGTCGACAACCCCTCCGAGGTGCTCGGCTGGCTGTCCCACCGATTCCACCGCTACGTGAGTCCCGCCCTGGTTCTGCTGATCTCGGTGCGCAGCGTCGACGGCTGGTCGGTCTACGAGAGAGACTTGACCGATTTCCGCTTTGCCCGCAACACCATTGCGGAACTCGGGGGTCTGCTACTCGACTGGATCGAAACCGACGGCGACCTGGTGCGCTCGTTCGCCCATCTCGTCAACCCGAACACGGCGTGGAGTGTGGAGGCGGCGGCCGAAGGGGCCGTGGAACACCTCGAGTGGTAGATGTGGGCGCCACGGGTGAGGTGTCGAGGCCCCGATACGACGAAAGCAGGAGCGTGCTGCTCCTGCTTTCACCATCGGCGCCATGGTGGCCCGGTTCTAGTTGAGAGAATTGCCGAGTTGGCTGTAACTGCCGGCGGTCGCCTCACCGAGAAAGGTGACGGCGCCGATGCAGACCACGGCGATCAGGGCAACGAGTAGTGAGTATTCGACAACGGAGGCGCCACGTTCGGGTGCCCCCCGAGGCAACGAGATCGCGGCCAGGAAGTGATGGACAAGCATAGGAAAAAACGGCTCCTGTTCTCATCGTTGTATTCGGTCCCGAAAAATGGGCTGACCTTTCTAGCGTCGTCGTAATCCCGGCGAATCTGCATAGTCGTTTTTGCCTAGTCGGCTGGGCAAGGGCCCGTTGACACCCTCGGATTCGGGTCAGGGGATCCGACACTCGTGGCGAGGTGGTCCGAACGGACCAGGTCGTTCAGCCCGCCGGTCCCCACGTTCGCAGGCAGCCCGCCGAACTCGACAAGTCGACCGCCCGTACGAAGCCGAACTTGTGGGCCAGCATGGTCCGCCACCCTCCGACCGCCGGTTCGAGATCCGACAGTCGGGCGGGAGGATCCGCCACGGCCGATGTCACCCAGTTGAGTTCGACCTCGGCATCGGCCCGTTCCACCTCCTCGGCCGGCTCCGTCAACAACGTGGCGTACCGGAACCACCGAAGGTTCTCCGCCGGCACCGCACGACCGCCATCGCGGTAGTGGGCCAGGGGGTGATCATCGGGAGCGTCGACGATCTGAACCAGGTCGTGGGGACCGGGGCCGGCGACGTTGCCGAACAGGAGGTGATTCCCGTCGACGTGAACCGTTTCGAGGTTGGAGTACATGTTGAACGCAGCAGCCGTCCGCCACTGCAGATAGGGGGCCACGGCGTTGGCGATCAGCAGCGCCACGATCGGAACCAGAATCGGCAGCGGCCCCCGGGCCGTTACCCGGTCACCCTCCCACCCTGCCGTCCCACGGATTCGAGCGGTGGTGGCGGACAGCACCCACCAGAGCGCCGTCGTGCCGGCAACGAGCCAAGCCGGATAGGCGACAATCCACACCGGTAGATCGACAACAAGCACACCGAGATGGGCGGCGAACACCACGACTGCCGCCAGCGCCACCGCGGCTCGCCCCCTGCCACCGCCGACGCCGTCGAGGCGATCCGAGATTCCCTCCCTCACCTCGACCGGGGCGAACGCCAGGAAGAGGGGGTACAACGTCGCCGTGAAGTCGAAGACGTGTCCGACCGGCTCGAGCGCCAGTACGTAGTGGAAGGCCATGGCCACGAGAACACCGAGGAGTCGCAATCGACGCACAACGAGCAGCACCGGAATCGACAGCTCGATGACGGCCGTGATCCAGATCGCGCCGACCGACAACGACCGGTGGTTCGACACCATGAAACCGAGGCGACCGCTCAGCTCATCACCGAACACCACTGCACAGCTGACCGCCGGGTCGAAGAAGCTCGTGTTGAGCTTCGAGATGGCTATCGCCCCATAGGCAATGATCAGCAACCACCGAAGCAGCGGCAACGCTCGGGCCGGCCAGAGCCGGTCGGTGGTCATGACCGACAGCATCACGATCAGCGCCGCCACGGCCAGGATGACCTCGTGGTTGCCGATGATCGGAGCCTTGAAGAACGTCACGAGCAGGAACACCAGCGACAGCCCGAACATGTACGGGGGGCGGGGCCGCACGAGATACAGGATCGCGAGGAAGGCCACGATGATCTGGAGCAGCGCCACGATGGTCGTCTGGCCGTTGAACATCGCGATCAGGTAGGCGCTGTTGCCCATCAGATGAAAGAGCAGGGCCAAGGGCCAGGCCACCGTCAGCCACCGGTGGCGGGGTTCGAGGTCGTCGACCGGGGATGACGCCCTCATCTCCGATTCGAGGTCGATGCCACCACCGCTGTCGTCGGCGACCGTGTCCGCGTCGGTCATGGTCCTTCGATGGCTCCCGACGCCGCCTTCTCCTTCGAGATCTGGCGATTCTTGCGCTCGGAGAAGACGATCGCCGCCACCAGCAGCACGGTGATGATACCGAGTGAGAGCCAGACGTTGAGGTGGTACCCGCGCCACGCGCCGATCATCTTGCCGCCGACGAACACCAGGATGGCGCCGAGGCCGTGATTGAGATAGTGGAACCGCTCCTTGGCCCCGGCCAGGAGGAAGTACATGGCCCGAAGACCGAGGATGGCGAAGGCGTTGGAGGAGAAGACGAGGAATCGATCCTGGGAGACGGCCAGGATCGCCGGCACCGAGTCGACGGCGAAGATCACATCGGTGACCTCCACCACCACCAGTGCCGCCAGCAGAGGGGTGGCCACCCGATGGCCGTTCTTCACCGTGAAGAACTTCTGCCCGTCGAACTCGTCACTCACCGGAATGAACCGTTCGAGCAGCGACATACCCCGCCGAGAACTCGTGTCGCCTTCGTCCTCCCGATGCCGGATCACCCCGAGGCCGGTGTAGATCAGGAACACCCCGAACACCAGGAGCAGGACTTCGAACCGCTCCAGCAGCTCGGCGCCGAGGAAGATGAAGATGGCCCGCATCACCAGGGCTCCGAAGATGCCGTAGAACAGCACCCGGTGTTGGTACTTGAGCGGGATCGCCATCGAGGTGAACAACATCGACCAGACGAAGACGTTGTCGACGCTCAGCGCCTTCTCGATGAGGTAGCCGCTGAGGTACTCGCCGAACGCCACGTTGCCGAAGCTGGCCAGCACGTAGACCGAGAACCCGAGACCGCACGCCACCCAGAACAGTGATTCGAACAGTGCCTCCCGGAATGTGGGTTCGTGGGCGTGGCGGTGCCGGTAGAGGTCGATCGCGAGCAGTACCAGAACGAGGACGCCCAGGATGATCCACGGAACAGTGCCGATGTCGCCGAGGTTGACGAAGTTGGCGGAATCGGAGTCGGCCAGAGGAAGGAACATGATGGGTGAAGGAACTATCCCTGCTTGACGGCCAACCGGGTCCAGGCGCCGAGGTAGACGACACTGTCATCGGTCAGCTCGACCGGTATTCCCTGGGTGATCGGCTCGGCCGAGAAGTCGTCGACGAACGTGCCGTTGGTGGAGCCGACGTCGGTGATGGTGACGGCACCGCTGTTCGAGACCCGGAGCACGGCGTGGCGGGTCGAGACCGCCGGGTCGCCGGTGAGTGCCTCGACGTCGATGTTGGGATGCACCGCCCTCGAGTCGCTGGTACGGCCGACATGGAGTTCGGCCCCGAACAACTCCAGTTCCTGATCGGGCGGAAGCGGATCCGGCAGCGGCACCTCACCCTCCGTGACCATGGCGGCGAAGTAGTCGGGGTCGGTCGACACGCCGATGAGCACCCGGGGGATGCCCCCCGCCGACTCGTCGACCAGCGACGGGACGGGCGACGACGCCTGGGAGGCCGATTCCGCAGTGCCACCGCTGTCGGTGGACGGGTCGGCCTCGGCTTCCGGCACGACGAGGGCCGGGAGTTCGGAGGACTCCGGTACCGACCCCGTCACGAAGTCGTAGCCACAGCGTTCACAGAAGAGGTCATCGGGCCCACAGGTCTCGCCGCAGTTGTCACACGTCGTCGCCATGACCTAGTTTGCCTTCCTGTTCACCCGAACGGTACGGGTCGATCGTACGTCGAGCGCCATCTCATCGCTCTTCTCCACGTCTCGGCGGAGCCTGACCGTTCCGCTGGCCGCATCGTCGACCTCCACCACCTTCTGCAGCAGGCGTACGGTGTCGTCGTTGCCGCTTTCGTGGGCCAGTTGGACCGCTCGTCCCAGTCGAACGGTGGCCGTGGCCCCGTCGCCGGCCTCGCGGGCCGCCAGTCCCTCCGCGATGGCGTCGGCCAGCTCCGCCTGTCCCGTGTAGTGGGCCACCTCCCGGTTGATCCTGGTCGACAGACGCTCGTCGTCGGTCCAGATGGCCCGCACCAGCGCCGCCGGCTGTTCGGTGTCGTCGACCACGAGCATGATCCTGGCCGCCAACCGCTCATCGCCGACGGCACCGACGGGGATCCTCACCCGGATGTGGTAGTCGCGGTCCTCCTCGCCGGCCCATGCGCCGAGCGGATAGTCGCTGGTCAGGGGGTTGACGGCGGTGCCGAGCGCGGTGAGATCCTCGAGCGAGGGCGCCACCTGCTTCACGAACTCGCACACCGACCCCTTGGGGGTCCACAGCCGCAGGGCCACGCTGCCGATCTGTTTGCCCATGGCCGCCTCGGTCAGCCGGGTGAACTCGGCGTGCATGTCCTCGGGCCGGGGGATGATGTCCACGGTTCCGAGCAGCGCCGAGGCCACCTTCCGCAACTCGCTGATGTCCCAGTCGACGCCGAGGCCGCGGGCATCGCACTGGAACCGGCCGATGCATTCGGCGATCCGGGCGTCGAGTTCGGCCGGCTTCTCGTTCTGGTTCTTGCCGTCGGTCAGCAGCAGGGCATGGGCGATTGCGCCTGGTCGTTGAGCGGCCAGGTACGCCGCAGCCCGGAGCCAGCTGCCGATCGCCGTGCCGCCCTGGGCCCGAACCCGGGCCACGGCCTGCTTGGCCTCGTGGCGGCTTCGTTCATCGGCGACGGCCAGCCCCTCGTTGGGATAGATCATGTAGGCCCCGGCGGTACCGCCGACGATGGCGAAATGACAGCCGTCGTCGATCGTGTCGATCGCGGCCTGGGTGGCCTCGATGGCGGCCCGCATCTTGCGACCACCCTCCTCCTGCATGGAACCGGAGGTGTCGATCACGATGATCTCCACGGCGTCGCCCCGCTGCTGCACCCCGACCGACGCTCCGGGCGACGCACTGACCGTGACCACCGCGTCGACGGTGTCGGCCCCGGCCGGGAGGAACTCGTTCTGGAAAACCTGGGCGGAGAAGTCGGTCATGTCACGGAATCCTTTGGCGGGTCACTGTCTGCGGTAGCGGGATCTTCAACGGTACTGCGGGCAGGTGTACTCCGAGAACCGGGGGACCAATAGGCCACCGAGATGTTGTCGTGTCCCCCCTGCTCGTTGGCGAAGTCCACCATGGCTCTCGCCAGATCGAGGTCGGTCAGTCCGTCCTCGCTGAGGCGGTTGACGAGCGTGGGTGCTGGTTCACCGGTGTCGGGGGCGAAGTATCGCCACATCCCGTCCGTGCACACGATCAGGTCGCCCCCCTCGCCGGCCGGGAAGGCACGGTGCGACGTCTGGGGAGCGTGGGACGCAGCATCGATACCGACCCAGCGGGTGAGAGCGCCGTCGACCTCGTGGTCGACCGTGAGCAGATGGGCCCCGTGTCCGCTGAGCCAATAGGCCCGGCTGTCGCCGAGCCAGACGACCGAGACGGCGACCGACTCACCGAGTGCTCGGGCCGCCACGGCCACCAACGTTGTCGACGGCGGATTGAGTTCGTCGATCTCCATGGCCAGGCTGGCCGCTCCCGCTTCGACCTGGGCCGCTTCCGCCGCCCGTTCCAGCGCATCGTCGGATACGGCCATACCGTCGGGGGGCGCGGTATCGGCCGCAGCGTCGACCAGGACGGCCGCCGCCGCCTCGGCCGCGATCGACGAGATCTCCGCCGAGCCGGGGGTGGAGGACACGCCGTCGCACACCACCAGAACCGCAGCATCGCCTCCGACATCGGCAATGGCGACGGCGTCCTCGTTGTGGTGATGCCGTTGACCCCGATCCGAGATCGCCACGACCGAACCGTCGGTCAGTTCCACACGATCCCGGGGACCGGGCTGGCGATGGCCGCAGGAATGGCAATACCCGTCGGGCTCCACGGCGGCCTCTCCACACGAGACACAATCCGGCTTCGGCGCGGCGTCGAGATCGTGGCCGCAGGCTTCACACCAACTGGCCGTGGCCGGGCTCAACTGTCCACAGCTCGGACAGGTTCGGGATTCGTCGGTCACGGTCAGAACAGGCTCCACGGCCGGACGCTGTTCGCCTTGTCGACCAGCGCCGTACGCTCCGCGTCGTCGGCCGCCATTCGAGCCCGTAGCCGGTAGGTCTCCTCGAGACCCTGCCGCAACTCCCGTTCGTTGACCTCCCGCCCCAGCAGCTTGGTGTCGGCCGGCGTGAAGCGGCCGGCGGCCACACCGTCGAGGGCCTGCTCGAAGATGTCGGCCGAGATCGACGCCCGTTCCGATGCGTCGAGCTCGAGACGGTCGATGATCACAGACGCCTCCGACAGCTCGGCCATCGTCGGCAGCTGCTGATCCGACCCGGTCGCCAGCGTTCGGGCCGCCGCCACCTGGGCGTCGTAGTGGGCGGCCGATGAGGACGGCACACGACCGAGGGCGTCGACCGCATCGGCCACCCGGGATCGGGCGATGTTGCAGCGGGCCAGTCCGAACGCGGCGGAGACATACGTCGAATCGGATCGGGACACCAGGTCGAAGAGCTGCTCGGCCCGGTCGAGCTGTCCGGCCGCCTCGGCGGCCAGCGCCACCGCCAACTTGGGGGCGGTTTCGCCCGGCAGCTCGGTCCACACCCGGCTGAACTCCTCGGACGAACCGGCGGGGTCGCCAGACTGCAGTCGGTGGACACCCCGATACCACCAGACCCGCCAGTCCCACGGATCGTCGGCCTCGAGGCGGCGCAGGATGTCGTCGGGACCGCCGCCGAGCCGCTGGATCTGCGGAGCACGGGAGGCGACGACGGCATCGGCTCGCCCTCGAGCCTGGATGATCTCCCACACGAGTCGCAACAGCAGGCCGCGGCTGTGATCGATCTGGCCCGTGTCGACGGCGGACAGGATCGTGATCAGATTGGCGCCCGGGCTGTTCTCGGGAAGGTCGAGGAGGAAGGGTGCGGCCGGGTCCGCCTCATCGATTCTGGCCGGTGGCAGGACCCGCCAGTCGACGTCGGTGGCCGCGAACTCCTCGGCGGTGCTCAACAGCAGGTGTGAAAGCCGATCGGGTTCGAACTCCATCGACAGTGCTGCCCGAGCCTGGCCTTCGGTCACCGCCACGATCTCCCGCAACACGCCGGTCAGCTGCTCGGCCATTTCCTCCGCCGATTGGAACCGGTCGTCGGGGTGGGCCGCCGTGGCCTTCAACAGGAAACGGTAGAGCGACTCCCATTGGGCGAAAAGCGGCTCCTCGGCCTGGGTGGGCAGCGCGTACTGATACCGATCGGTGTGGAAGACGAAGCGGATGATGAGGACGGCCAGGGTGCGGCCGACGGTGTAGAGGTCCGACGCCACCGACGGCCCCATCTCGGCCATCTCGGGGGCCTGAAAACCCTCGGTACCGAAGATGGCGGCGTGCCGGTCGTCGGCCCGCATCACCGCGCCGACGTCGATGAGTTTGACGTCGTCGCCAACGGCCATGATGTTGGCGGGTTTCAGGTCGTTGTAGACGAGGCCGAGCCCGTGGAGATAGGAGAAGGCGGGGAGGACGCCGAGGATGTAGGCGATCGCGTCGGTGACGGGTAGCGGATCGGCCACTCCCCCGTTGGCCGCACGCCGTTTCTTCAGCTTGGCGTTGAGTGACTCGCCGCCGACCATCTCCATCACGATGTAGCCGGCGCCCCGGTGGGTGACGAAGTTGTAGATGTTGACGATGTTGGCGTGCTCTATCTGCGCCAGGAACTGCCGTTCGGCCACGGCGGCGGCGATGGCGTCGGGGTCGTCCTCGTTCAACAGGCCCTTCAGCACCACCCAGCGGTTGGACACGGCCCGGTCCCGGCCGAGGTAGATCCAGCCCATGCCCCCGTGGGCGAGTGGCCCGAGAATCTCGTATTGGCCGGCGACGAGTTCGCCGGAGGCGAGAGCGGGCGTGTTCGTGACGAAGTCGAACGGCGTGCGACAGTGACCACAGAAGCCCTTGATCCGGCCCTCCTGGTCGCCGGTCGAACGGCCGACCGCCTTGCCGCAGCTGCTGCAGAACCGTTCGTCCTCGGGCACATCGCCAAGCACGGCGGCGATCTCGGCGTCCGACATGACCGCTCCAGCGGGGTCACCGACCTGGGTCGGGGCCACCGTGACGAGACCGGCACCGATCCCGGTTCGGCGCGACGTCGTGCGCCGCGATGCCGACGTTCGTCGGGTGCGCGCCGACGTGCCACCTTGGGAGGTGACGCCCGTGGAGATGTTGGGCGGCCGTGGCACCGCAAGCGACGGTGTGGATCCGGTTGCGGTGCCGGATCCGGGCGACCCGCCGCGGCCCGCCGGTGTGGCGCCGCCCGCGGCCGCAACGGCCGCCGCGCCGGAACCGGAGTCGGCGGCCAGACCGCAGGTGTCGCAGTAGCCGTCGGCGGCAACGGTGCCGACGCAACCGTCCCGTCCGCAGACCGAGCCGGCGGGCGGCGGCGTGGTGCCCGGTGACGGCGATGGTGACGGAGCCGACCCGACGCCCGGAACGGCCGGGACGGTGGCGGCAGGGGCGCCGCCCTCGTACTTGACCCCGCACGTGTCGCAGTAGCCGTCGGGGGCGATTGCACCGCCACAATCGGCTTCGGGGCAGCGAACGGTGGAGTTGGCTGACAGATCGGACATCGGGGTCAGGGCTTTCGGAGTTCGTCGGCGAGTCGGACGATGACCGCTTCGGCCGCGTCCAGATCACTCGGTGCAGTGTAGAGCTCGGTCCAAGCCGCTTCGGCCAGTTCCATCGCCTCGGGTGTTTCGGCGTTACCGGTCGCCGCCATCTTTGCCTGGAAGGCCTGCAGGCGGCCCCGCAGCTCGTCGCGACGGTCGAGATCCCTTCGATTCCGCCGCTCGGCGTCGGTGAGTTGACGTTCGAGACGTCCGGCCATGGTCAGCCACTGGTCGAGAACGGCCCGTTGCTGTGTCCACCGGCCGGCATCGACATCGGGCCCGGTGAGGGCGAGCAGCTCGTCGAGTCGTTCGGCCAGTCCGCCGGCGCCGTCGATGATCGTGCGGGCGGGTACGGTCACCAATCCCTGCGGATCCACGATCTTGTGGCGGGCTTCGGTGGCAGCGGCCGCCGCCCTCGTCCGTAACACCCTGAGGGTGGCCAGGGTCTCCTCGGTCCGGTTGAGATCGTCGTCGAGGTTGTCGTGGCCGGTGCGCAGGGTCGACATCTGGCGGGCTGCGTCGGCCACCCAGCCGATCGAGATCGTGACCATCGGAGCCGGCCACGCTGATCGGGTCAGACAGCAGGCGTCCGGCGAGATCCTCCGCCCGCTCGCGGGCCCTCCCGATCAACGGTTCGACGACCCCCAGCGCGTCGGCCTCGGCCTGGAGCCGCTCAACGGTCTCCCGAGCCGCCTCGACCCGGGGCAGCACGTCGAGCCAGGCCCGATCGATACGGCTGACACCGTGATGCACGGCGTCGTAACGCTGGTGCAGCAGGCTGAGCGCGGCGGAGACCGACATCGAGCGCTCGCCGTCGACCAGGGTGGCCGCGAGGGGTTCGGCCAGCAGCCGGTTCAGCTCGTCGATGCGCTGGCGGTTTCCCCCGCGACCGGTCAGACCGTGGGTGTCGACGAACCGGCGGGCCGCGTCGGCCCGGGCCGTCAGGGCGTCGAGCAGCGGCCAGAAGTCGGCGGCCTGACGCACGGCTGTGGCGTACTCGGCGGCCGTGGTGGTCCCGGGTTCGGCGTCGGACAGCATCAGGAACGACGGCAACTGCTCCAACTCGACGATCCCGGCCCGCAGACCGTTGACGGCGGCCGCCACACGCTCGAGTCCGTCGACACCGACGACCGGGAACGTCGACGGTCGTCCGCCGGGACCGGAGGATCCGGATGAATGGGAGGAATCCGACGCCACAGTGCCCCGAGCATAGTTTGCACCGCCGCCGGACACGGGCCCATCGCGGGCCGAAACTCCGGAACTTGGGTCGAAGTCGAGAGTTTCGACGATCCGGGAATCTAGGCTATGCATCTACATGAGTTCGCCGAGCACCACATCACGGCAGACGACACCGACGGCGCCGATTCCGCCCGTCGGCCACGACGCGTCGGTGACCGCGGCTGTTTCGCGGCAGCAGTCGTCGGGTACCGTCGGCTTTCTGCGGCGCTCGATGATCGTCGTGCTCGCCATGATCGCCGCCACCACCCTCCTGGGCGTGGTCGCCGGGTTCGTACTGCAGGACACCGCCCGGACGACCGACGGCTCGACCGCACCATCGCTCGTCGGCATCCAGGACCTGTTCGCCTCGGTGGCCGAAGCCAACGCCGCCGCCACGTCCGCCCACCTCTCGGTCGAGGTGGCCGGCGTCGAGGATCGGGCGAGCCGGAATCTGTACCTCGACGCCATTCGTCGGGCCAACGAACAGCTGACCGTGGTGGCGGCCGATCTCGGCCGATCCGATCTCGATACCGAGCGGAGCGACGACGGCCTACAGGAGATCGCGGGATCACTCAACTCCTACAGCCGTGCGGTCGAGGCGGCGCGAGTCGAAAACCTCAACGACCTGCCCGAGGCCGACACCCGCCTTCGGGAGGCGCTCGACCTCGTCGACACCGACATCGGGCCACTCGTGACCGACATCACCACGGACGCCCGCATCCGCTACGACGCCGACGCCGAACGGGGCACACTCCTCGCCGCCGTGGCCATCGTCGGAGTTCTGGCCACCCTGGCGACCATGGTGATAATCCAGTACCGGCTGGCCCAACGGGTGCGTCGGGTCCTCAACCCGTTTCTCGTCGGCGGCACCCTTGCGCTCATCGGGTTCCTCGCCGTGTTCGCGAACGGTTTCATCGTTCGTGAGCAGGCGCTCAGCGATGCAAGCGACGGCGGCTACGACGCCGTCGTGGCCAGCGCCAGGATGCAGGAGGCCACGTTCGGCCTGCAGTCACAGCTTGGACTCCTTCTGCTCGAACCCGCAGGCAGAGAAGAACGCAGCGCCGTCATCGGAGAACTCATCGCCGAGGCCGAGGGCCAGGTCGTCTCCATCTCCGAAGCGGCCGACTCCACACGCGAGACCGCGGCGGCCGAGGCACTGGCCGTCCGATGGATCCGCTACCGGGAGGTGGCCATGGAGGTGACCGCTCAGGCCGGAACGTCCACCAGTGGATCGGTGGAGACATTCCAGGGCGAAGCCCTGTCGGCGTTCAACGGCGTCAACACGGCGATCGAGTCAGTGCTCTCCGACAATCGCACACAATTCACCGACGGCGTCATCCGGGCCCGAACCGCGGTCGAGCGGCTGCCCTGGATCTGCCTCGCCCTCGCGGTGCTGGCCGCTGTGGCGACCCTCCTCGGCTTTCAGTCCGGTTGGGGGACTACCGGTGACCGTCCATCGCCGGGTGGCCGCTCGCACGCTCGACCGTCGCCGGTTTCTGGCCGGCATGGGTGCGGCCGGAATCGGTGCCGTCGGTTTGAGTGCCTGCACAGGTGCTGTCGCCCGCCGTGACGTGGACCTCGGCAACGGGCGCCGGGTTCGGGTGCTCAACTGGTCCGAGTACATCGATTCGGGTGGACCGAACGACGACGACCCCTACTACGAGGGCGGGACACTGGCGGCGATGGCCGCCGAGGGTTTGACCGTCGAGTACACCGAAGGCTACGTCGACAACATCGAAGGTTTCGAGGCGGTCGTCAGCGGCACCGTCGAGCTCGACGAGCCGCTGTGGGACATCGTCGTGCCGACCAACTGGCGGGCGGCCGAGATGATCGCCAACGGTTGGGCCGAGCCGTTGCCGATCGAGGTCATTCCCAACCACGTCAACATCGACCCGGCGTTCCTCACGAACTCATGGGACAGAGGCTGCCGGTTCCAGATGCCCTGGCAGGTCGGTATCACCGGCATCGCGTACGACCCCGAACTGACGGGGCGGCCGATCACCTCGATCTCCGATCTGCTGGATCCGGCGTTGGCCGGACGAGTCGGCTTCATCGGCGAGATGCGCGAAGCCGTCGGCCTGTTGATGCTGGCCAACGGTGACGACCCGTCGCGTCCGACCAGAGCCGCCGCCGACGCCGCCATCGATGTGATCGCCGATGCGGCCGCCGCCGGCCAGATCGGGGCCTTCACCTTCGAGGACTTCGCCGACCGGCTGGCCTCCGGCGAGCTGGCGGCGGCCATGGCGTGGTCGGGCGACGTGGCCCTGCTCCAGAACGACCGACCCGACATCACATTCGTGATCCCCGAGGAGGGGGCCGTGCAGTGGTTCGACACGATGGTGATCCCGACCGGCTCGCCGGCGCTGGCCGCGGCGGGCCGGTTCATGAACTTCGTGTACGACCCGGTCAACGCCGCCCGCATCACCGAGTGGGTTTCCTACATCTCGCCGGTGATGGGCGTGCGCGAGGAACTGCTGCGCCGAGGCGGGGGCGTCGGCCGAGCTGGCGGCCAGCCCCGTGCTGTTCCCCGACGACGCCACCAGGAACCGATTGTTCACTTGGGGCGGTCTGCCTTTGGCCGATGAACAAGCATTGGACGACCGCTACTCACAACTGCTCGAGGGCTGAGGGACCATTTCAATGACCGTCTATCGATCACCGATGCACGACTACACCGCCGAAATCGACGAGCTGGCCGACGACATTCTCGCCTACGCCAAGGACCGGGTGTCGCTCGATCCGACGCCGATGGGCCGCTCGGCCTCGGCCGCCGAGCTCTACGAGGCACTCGGCCCGACGATCACCGCCGAGGGGATCGGCAGCGAGAAGGCGTTGAAGGCGTTCACCGACGTGTTGGCTCCGGCCTGCCTGTCGGTCGACAACACCCGCTACCTGTCGTTCGTGCCGGCCGCCCCGACCGAGGCCGCCGTGCTGTTCGACCTCGTCGTCGGCGCGGAGTCGATCTACGGCGGCTCGTGGTTGGAGGGCGCCGGTGCGACGTACGCGGAAAACGAGGCGTTGCGGTGGCTGTGCGATCTCTCCGGGCTCGATGAGCGCTCGGGCGGCGTGTTCGTGCAGGGCGGCACGATCGGCAACCTCTCGGCGCTGGTCGGGGCAAGGGGGGCAGCCGAGGACCGACTGCACAAGCAGGGCCTGTACCGTCCGAACCGGTGGGCCTTCCTCGTCTCCGACACCGCCCACTCGTCGGTCCCGGCGGCGGCCGCGGGTGATGGACGCCGACGCCATCCCGGTACCCACCGGCCCCGACCGCCGGCTGACCGGTGAGCTGGTGGCCAAGGCGCTCGACCGACACGGCGACCGGATCGCCGGTGTGGTGGCGACCGCCGGGTCGACCAACCTCGGCGTCATCGACGATCTGGCCTCGGTCGGCCGGGTCTGCAACGAACGCAACATCTTCTTCCACGTCGACGCGGCCTACGGCGGTGCGGCACTGGCGGCCCCGAAGGCCCGTCACCTGTTCGACGGCATCGAGCTGGCCGACTCCGATCATCATCGACCCCCACAAGTGGCTGTTCGCCCCGTTCGACTGCTGTGCGCTGCTCTGGCGCGACCCCGATCAGGCACGGGCCGTGCACGCCCAACACGCCGAATACCTCGAGTTCCTCGACGTCTACGGCGACTGGAATCCCAGCGATTTCGCCATCCAACTCACGCGACGCCCGAGAGGCCTGCCGTTCTGGTTCTCCTTGGCCTGCTACGGAACCAGAACCTACGGTGAGGCCGTCCAACGCACACTCGACCTGGCCGCCGAGGCTGCGGCCAAGATCGAGGCGGCCCCTAATCTGCGCCTGGTGTGGGAGCCGGGCCTGTCGATCGTCGTGTTCGAGCGGGTCGGCTGGCAGGAGGGCGACTATCAGGTGTGCACCGAGAACCTGCTGGCCGACGGCACAGGCTTCGTCGTCCCGAGCCGCCACGATGGTCGCCCCGTCTTCCGTTTCTGTTTCATCAACCCCCGCACCACCTCCGCCGAGATCGACGCCATCCTGGCCGCCATGGCCTGACCTGACCCCGAAGGGCTCCACCATGTCCGATACCACCGACACCGACCTCGAATGGCACCGGATCCTCGATCCCGACGAGCTCGACGACGGACGGGTCAAGACCATCACGGTCGGTCGCCGCTCGTTCGCCGTGAGCCGGCTCGACGGTGACTACGGCTGCCTCGACAACGCCTGCCCCCACCAGGGAGGTCCACTGGGCGAAGGTTCGATCGAGGGAGGCTGGCTCCGGTGCCCGTGGCACGGCTACGACTACTCCCCCATCGACGGCAAGCCACCGGGCGGATTCTCCGATGCGGTCGAGTGCTTCCCCACCGAGGTGCGAGACGACGGCGTCTGGGTTGGACTTCCCCGCCCCAAACCCGATCCGCGAACGATGGCCGACGTGGTGGTGGAAACCCTGGTCGCCTGGGGCCTGACGCATGTATTCGGCATGGTGGGCCACTCGAATCTCGGTCTGGCCGATGCGATGCGGAAGGCGTCCGAGCGCGGCGAACTGACCTACATCGGCATCCGCCACGAGGGGGCCGCCTCGTTCGCCGCGTCGGCGTTCGGGAAGCTGACCGGCCGTCCTGCAGCCTGCTTCGGAATCGCGGGCCCCGGATCGACCAACCTGCTCACCGGGCTCTACGACGCCAAGGAGGACCGGGCCCCGGTGATCGCGCTGTGTGGCCAGGTCCCCTCGAAGGTGAAGGGTCGGGGGGCGTTCCAGGACACCAATCTCGAGGGGGCGTTCGCGGATGTGTCCACGTTCAGCGAGACCCTGCACGCCGACTCCGACGTGGCCGAGCTGGCGTCGCTGGCCATGAAAACGGCCATCGTCGAGCGGAACGTGGCCAACCTGATCTTCCCCGACGAGCTGCAACACCGGCCGGTGGATTCCGACGCCGAAGCCGGTTCGCCTCAGGGCCGCCTCGCCGGCCATGCGTACCGGGCCAGGGAGTCCCAGCTCGACGCGGCCAACGAGCTGATCGCCCAGTCCGAGAGGCCCCTGATCATCGCGGGCAAGGGCGCTCGCGCCGACAGGGCACACGTGATCGCCCTGGCGGAGAAACTCGGCGCGCCGGTTGCCACCACGTTCAAGGCCAAAGGTCTGATCGCCGACGATCATCCTCTGGCCTGCGGTGTCCTCGGCCGGTCCGGAACGCCGGTTGCGTCCTGGATGATGAACGAGAGCGACCTGATCATCGTGTTCGGGGCGAGCTTCGCCAACCACACCGGTATCGCCACCTACAAGCCTCTCGTCCAGGTCGACCACGATCCCATGGCCATCGGCCGGTTCCATTCGGTCGACGTCGGGGTTCTGGGTGACATCGGTGTCACCGCCCAGATGCTGGCCCATCACGCCGGGGATGTCCTCGAGCGGCCGCCGTCGGATCTGCGATCCGACCTGGCCGAACGGTGGGCGATCTGGGCCGAGGAGAAGGCGAGTCGCCGGTCCGATGACAACGGCAACGGGCTGAACGCCGCGCTGGTCATGGAGTCGCTGAGCCGAGCGATCGCCACCGATGCGGTGATCTGTGTCGACGTCGGCAACAACACGTACTCGTTCGGTCGCTACTTCGAGGCGTCCGGTGAGCAGGACCTCCTGATGTCGGGCTACCTGGGATCGATCGGTTTCGGGTTCCCTGCGGCCATGGGGGCCTGGGCTGCGGTCGGCGGCTCCCGCCCGGTTGTCAGCATCTCCGGCGACGGTGGTTTCGGCCAATACGCGATGGAGTTCACCACCGCCGTGAAGTACGGCATGAACATCACCCATGTGTTGTTGAACAATGGTGAACTCGGCAAGATCTCGAAGGAGCAGCGAGCGGGCGAATGGGAGGTGTGGCAGACCGGCCTCCACAACCCCGACTTCTCCGAGTTCGCCAAGCTGTGCGGCGGCCGCGGTTTTCGCGTCGCCGATGCGGCTGAGATCGACGATGTCCTGGCCGAAGCCATGGCCCACGACGGTCCGGCGCTCGTCGAGGTGATGACCGACCCGCTGCTCGTGTAGATAGGAGCTTTTGCTCGTCCACGACCCGTTGACGGGTCGTGGACAGACAAAACCTGGGCAGTCAGTCGGCCGGTTGGGGCGACAGGAGCTCGGCCAGGAGTTCACGGGTGACGGCGGTGGGTGATCGGTCACCGACCTCGACCTGCTTCAGCGCCTCGATTCCCAATGGGGAGGCCAGCAGATCGGTGACCCGCCGCTGCAAGGCCTGGGCCAGACGGGCCTCGATCTCGGTGCGAGCCCGATGGCGGCGACGCTCGACGCGGCGACCGCTCGACTCCAGGAACTCGAGATGGTCGGCCACTGCGTCGAGCACGTCGGTCGATCCGGTTCCCTCGAGGGCCGAGGCCATGACGATCGGCGGCCGGTAGCCGATCTCGGCCTCCTGACCCGTGACCTTGCTGAGGTCGAGCATCAACTCCAGGTCTCGTCGGACGTCCGAGGCTCCGGGGCGATCGGCCTTGTTGACGACGAACACGTCGGCCACTTCCAGCAGCCCGGCCTTGTTGGCCTGAACCGCATCCCCCATTCCGGGGGTGGCCACCACGACCGCGGTATCGGCCGCGCCGACGACGTCGACCTCGACCTGCCCGACCCCGACCGTCTCGATGATGACGGGATCGAACCCGAGGGCGTCGAACAGGCGAACGGCCAGCGGAACGGCGAGGGCGAGCCCACCGGAGTGACCGCGGGTGGCCATCGAGCGGATGAACGGCTTGTGCGCTGGCGGCGGCCCGCCGGATTCGCTGCTGGACTCACCGTGGGACCCGTCGACAGTGGAGGCCGGCGGCGAGAAGGAATCCTGGGTTCCCTCCATCCGTATCCGATCACCGAGGATCGCGCCGCCGGTCAACGGCGACGACGGATCGACGGCCAGCACCGCCGGTCGGCGGCCCGCGGCCACGAGGTGCGACACCAACTCCCCAACGAGGGTCGACTTGCCCGAACCGGGGGCGCCGGTGATCCCCACGATGTGCGCGGCTCCGGCATCGGCGTGGGCCAGCTCGCTGATGGCATCGGCGTCGGCCCCGCCGCGCTCGACCCTGGTCAACAGACGGCCGATGGCGAGCCGCTTGCCGGAGCGGGCGTCGCGATACAGCTCCTGGATCGACGGCGCGCTCAAGAATCGTCGGCGGCGGCGGCCACGGCGTCGCGAACGGCTTGGGCCACCTCGGCGGCCGACGCCCCGGGCCCCAGCACGGTGGCCACGCCGGCGTCGAGCAGGGCCTGGACATCGTCGGCCGGCACGATTCCGCCGACCACGACGGGTGTGGTCATTCCGGCGGCGGCCACCGCCTCCACCATGGCCGGGGCCAGGGTCAGATGCCCGGCGTTGTGCATCGACAACCCGATGGCGTCGGCGTCCTCCTGCTCGGCGGCCGAGACGATCGACTCCGTCGTCTGCCGCAGGCCGAGGTAGATGACCTCCATCCCGGCGTCGCGGAGGATACGGGCAACGACCTTGAGCCCGCGATCGTGGCCGTCGAGCCCGAGCTTGGCCAAGACGACCCGGAGCCGTACCTCCTGTGTCGGGGTCAGGGCCGACTCGGCGGCGGAGGCGGGGTCGTTGGACTCGACGCCGTCTGCTGCTCCATCTTCGATTGCGGCACCCTCGAACTCACCCACGGAGTCTAAATTATCGCCTTTTCGACGTAGGTCCCGAACTCGGCCTCCATTGCCATCACGATCTCCTCCAGCGTGGCGTAGGTCTTCACCGCGTCGAGCAGCGACGGCATCAGGTTCGCGGTCGGCGACTTGGCCGCGTCGGTCACGGCGGCCAGGGCCCGCCCCACGGCGTCGTCGTCGCGGCGCTGTTTCACGTCGGCCAGTCGTTTCAGCTGCAGCTCCTCGGTTTCGGCCCCGATGCGAAGGATGTCGCCTTCGCCCTCCGTGCCGTCGGTGAAGGCGTTGACGCCGACGATGATCCGCCGACCCTCGTTGACCTCCCGTTCGAACCGGTAGGCGGAGTCCGCGATCTCACCGACGAAGTAGCCGTTCTCGATACCGGCGTAGACGCCTTCGAGGATCGATCCGTTGCCCAGCTCGTCGAGGTGGGCGAAGATCGCTTCGGCTTGGCGCTCCATCTCGTCGGTCATCCATTCGACGTACGGGGCGCCGCCGAGCGGGTCGGCCACAGCGGCCGCCCCGGTCTCGTGGGCCACGATCTGCTGGGTCCGCAACGCGATGCGAGCCGCCTTCTCCGTCGGCAGGGCCAGCGCTTCGTCGAACGAGTCGGTGTGCAGGCTCTGGGTGCCGCCCAGTGCCGCCGCCAGCGCCTGGATGGCAACCCGGGCGATGTTGTTCTCCGGTTGCTGGGCGGTGAGCGACACGCCCGCGGTCTGGGTGTGGAAGCGGCACAGCATCGAGCGCTCGCTGGTCGCCCCGTAGCGCTCCTTCATCCACCGGGCCCAGATCCGGCGCGCCGCCCGGAACTTGCCGATCTCCTCGAAGAAGTCGGAGTGGCTGTTGAAGAAGAAGCTGAGCCGCCCGGCGAATTCGTCGACGTCGACTCCGGCGGCGACGGCGGCCTCCACATAGGCGAAGCCGTTGGCCAGGGTGAAGGCCAGCTCCTGGGCTGCCGTCGAACCGGCCTCACGGATGTGGTAGCCCGAAATCGACACCGGATGCCAGCGTGGCATCTCGGCCGCGGTGAAGCGGATCATGTCGGTGACGATCCGCACTGACGGTCGGGGCGGGTAGATGTATTCCTTCTGGGCCTGGTACTCCTTGAAGATGTCGTTCTGGATCGTCCCGGCCAGGTCGGCTCGGGCGACGCCGTTCTTCTCGGCCACCGCCACGTACATGGCCAACACGATGGCGGCCGGACCGTTGATCGTCATCGACGTCGACACCCCGGACAGATCGATGCCGGAGAACAGGTCCTCCATGTCGGCCAGGGTGTCGACCGCAACCCCGGCTCGCCCCACCTCGCCCAGCGACCACGGCGAGTTGGAGTCGCGGCCCATCAACGTCGGCATGTCGAAGGCGGTCGACAATCCGGTGCCCCCGTTTCTCAGGATGGCCTTGAACCGGGCATTGGTGTCCTCGGCGGTACCGAATCCGGCGAACATGCGCATGGTCCACAGGCGCGACCGGTACATCGACGGGTAAACGCCCCGGGTGTACGGGTATTGGCCCGGATACGGCGGATCGCCATACACCGGCTCGACCGGAACACCCGACATCGTCTCGAACGGGATATCTCGGAGACGGGCCGCCTCGTACGACTCCCGATACTGCTGGTAGGCCTCGGACGAGGGGTCCGGGACCCACGGATCGTCTGGCTGGGCGCGGTCCGTCATGTTTTCAGTATCGCACACCCCGCTGTCGGCCTCTCAAGCGGGCCGACCCCCACCGAACTTTGGGACGGTGGCGACCCCCTAACCGGGTCGTCAGGTGCACAAAGTTCGACAAGAGGGGGACGTGACCTGCACAAAGTTCGACGGGTGGGATCGGTCAGACCGAACGTTGGCGCTCCCGGTGGGACTCCAAGCGGCCGATGAGTTCGCCGATGCTGCATCCCTCGACCAGGGCCTCGGCCACGATGTCCTGTTGTGACGGCGGGGTGAGGCCACCGATGGGCGGATCCTTGTCGAGGTTGGTGGGGAACGAATAGCCTTCGGCCGCCGCTGCAATGGCGTTTCCGAGCGCGGCCGTCGACATCCCCGCCGACCTGGCCGCCACCAGGGCCGGATACACGGCCTTGGTCATCCGCAGGGTGTCGATCGTCTCCATGGTCCGTCCGAACGCCGACGAGATTTGCAGGAGATTGGCCATCCGCCTCACATCGGAGGTGACGTTGCTGCCGGCAGCGTGGAACAGTGCCGGGTTGAAGTAGACGACATCGCCCTTGGCCAGCGGGAGCTGGATCCGGTTGGCGGCGAAGTACTCCTTGAACTCGGGCCGTCGCCACGACAGAAACCCCGGCAGGTACTTCTGCGAATGGGGCAGATACATCGTCGGCCCGGTCTCGACTCCCATGTCGCAGTGGGCCACCGCGCCCTGCAGGGTCAGCACCGGCGACAACCGGTGGCAGTGAGCCGGATACTGCTCGGCCATGGCGTCGGTCATGAAACCGAGGTGGTAGTCGCGGTGGGGCTGCTGAGCCTCTCCCCCGGGGTTGACGACGTTGACCTGGGAGCTGATCTGGTAGTTGGGGCCCAGCCACGCCAGCGCCCCGAGCGCCACCATGTCGTTGGCGTAATAGTCGACGAACACCTCGGGCGCGTCGACCGCCAGCTTCTCGAGCGCGTTCCACACCCGGTCGTTCGCTCCCGGCTTGGCGTAGTGGTCTCCCGAACCGAGCCCGGCCTTCTTCTCGACGGCGATGATGTGTTCGAACGCCTCTGTGGCCCGATCGATGATCGCCCCGTCGAATGCCGCCTTGATCACCATGATCCCCGGTCCCTGATCGAGGACCTCGGCCATTTCGCGGCGAATGCCGACGGCCGCGTGGGGGTCGCCGTCGACGGCGGACCGCAGACTTCCAGCCTGGTAGACGACCACGTTCTGTTCGACGCCCGCGGCGTACCGATAGAGATCGGCGTCGGTCGTGACGTCCACCTGGGCGACGAAGTCGTCCAGATCCGGGGCCAGGCCCGCAGGGGTTCGGACATCGGATGTCGTCGAGCTCATCGCACATCTCCTTGGCAGGTCGCTGCACCGGCGAGGCCGTCGAGGCGGCCACGTCAAAGTTTACGACGTGGGTCGGATCGACACGAGTGCGTCCTACTCTGGACAACCATGAGTTCGGTCACATCGAGTGCCGCGGTCGTGCTGGCCGCCGGGCAGAGCCGTCGGTTCGGCCGGCTCAAGCAGTTCGAGACCATCGACGGGCGGACCCTCGTCGGTCGGGTGGTGGCGACGGCGTCGTCGGTGTGCGACCTGGTGATTCTCGTTCTTCCCACCGATCACGAGCTCGAGGCCGGGCACCACAGCAGTGTCGCCGACGACGCGACCTCCGACACCACGACCACCGACGACACCCCGACCTGGGAGGGGATGCCCGTGCACGCGGTGGTGCACGGCGGACGGTCACACGGCGAGTCGGCTCGAATCGGCCTCGAACAGGTACCCGATCACATCGACGTGGTGGTGATGGCATCGGCCTCCCACCCCCTGGCCGGGCCCGACCTGTATCGGCGCACGATCAAGGCGGTGGCCAACGGAGCCGACGCCGCCGCTCCGGTCGGTGCCATCTGCGATGCGGTCAAGGAACACGACGGCGGCACGGTGGTGCGATCGGTCGACAAGTCCCAGTTGGTCACGGCCCAGGCCCCGTGTGCGTTCAGCCGCACGTCGATCCTCGCCGCCTACGAGGCTTTCGGCGGTCCCGATCAGCCGCCGCTGCCGCCCGAGGAGTTGGAGATGATCGAACACCTGGGCGGTCGAATCGAGCTGGTCGACGGTGAGCCGACCAACATCCATGTCACCACCCCGACCGAGCTGGAGATGGCCCGTCGGCTCGCCGACCTTGTCGTCTGAACGGCCCGGCTCAGAACGCGCTGCGAATGGCCCACAGATCGGGGAACGCCGGTCGGAACAAGGTCGACCGCAGATATTCCGCCCCGCTGGATCCACCGGTTCCCATCTTGGTGCCGATCGTGCGCTGCACCATCATCACATGCCGGAACCGCCATTCCTGGAGACCCTCGTCGAGGTCGGTGAGGTACTCACAGAGGCGGGTCAACGCCGGATCGTTGCGGTAGATGTCGATCAGGGCGGCCTGCACACCGGCGGAGTAGCCGTTGGCCTGGGTCGTGTCACGTTCGAGGAAGTCGTCGGGGATCTCATAGCCCTGGCGGCCGACGTAGCGGATGAACGCATCCCACAACGACGGAGCGTGGTACCGCCTCGTGAGGTTGGCGTGTTCCCGTTCGTTGTCTGCGAACCGATCCAGATGGCGGCGATCCTTGAGTCCGAGGAGGAATTCGATCTCCCGGAACTGGGCCGATTGGAAGCCGCTCGAATTGGCCAGGAAGTCACGGAACGAGTCGAACTCGAGCGGCGTCATCGTCTCCAGCACATCGATCTGGGCCACCAGCGTCTTCAGGATCTTGAGCACCCGGACCAGTTGGTGGCTGCTCAGCGCCGGGCGGTCGTCGTTGAGGAAGTCGACCAGTTCGTCAAGCTCGTGCAACACCTCCTTGAACCACAGCTCGTAGACCTGGTGGATGATGATGAACAGCATCTCGTCGTGCTCCACGGGCTCAGACACCCGCTGCTGGAGGCTGAGGAGCTCGTCGATCTTGAGGTAGCTCCCGTAGGTCATGGGGACGTCGTTGTCCGCTGGCGAACTCAAGGTTTCATACCTCCGAGGGAAGGGGTCCGAGTGCGGTCAGGCGTTCTCGGGCGGCGTCGAAGTCGACGGCGTCGAGTGTGCGGGCGCCCGCCACCAGATCGGCCAGGATCCGCTGCTGCTCGACGGCCCGTTGCTGCACTTCGTGGTAGGGCATGGTGGTGAACATGACCATCCCGTAACGGGCGGCCATGACGTCGGGAAAGCGGCGTTCGAGTTCGAGTGCCAGTTCCCGCTTGATGAGATAGTCGGGATCGGCCACGTCCGATCGCATCTCCACGTAGTTGTCGAGGGCCATGTCCGCGATGGCGTCGACGTCGGGCTTACGGTCCATCTCGAACAGGGCAAACGCCTGATCCGGGTTGTCGGACAGTTTCTCCAGTCGCCGGCTGAGGGACCGGGCCGACTCCATGGCGGCGTTCATGCCCTGACCGTGGAAGGGCACGATGGCGTGGGCCGCGTCGCCGAGGATCACGCCGTCGCCGCCCCGACTCCAGCCTGTGCAGCGAACGGTGGCCAGGTCACCGGTGGGGTTGGCCATGAACTGCTCGGCCGCGTCGGGAACCAGTTCGACGAAGTCGGGAAACTCGCGGGCGAAGAACTCCTCGGCGGCGGCCTGATCACCGAGATCGTCGAAGCCCGTGGGCTGATCCTTGCCGTCGGGCGTCACGTATGGCATGAACAGGGTGACCGTGAAGTCGCCGGACGGATTGGCCAGCGCGATGAGCATCAGCTGACCGCGGGGCCAAATGTGCAGGCCGCCCGGGTCGATCCTGAACGCCCCGTCCGGACCCGCCGGTATCTCCAGTTCCTTGTAGCCGTGATCGAGGGGCTCCACATCGGTGGTGCCGCCGTTCACCTGCTGCATGGCCGCCCGGATCTCGGAATTGGCCCCGTCGCAACCGAAGAGGGTGCCGAACGGAACCTGCGCCATCTCGTCGTCGTTGTTGTAGTCGGTGACGACGATCAGCTTCTCTTC
The DNA here is from genome assembly GCA_965216655.1 of Acidimicrobiales bacterium. Classification (GTDB taxonomy): domain Bacteria; phylum Actinomycetota; class Acidimicrobiia; order Acidimicrobiales; family SZUA-35; genus JAHELU01. The sequence continues at coordinate 225,650 of CBDCGP010000040.1, read as the reverse complement.
CCAATCGACGCCGCGGCAGCGCTTGCCGAAGTCGACGGTCACGAGACCGGTCTCCTCGGCGGCATCGAGGAGGATGGCGTTGAGCCCGGGGCGGGAGACCGACAGGATGGCGTCGTCGCCCGATGTTCCGTAGGGCTGGAAGTTGGTGGACCCGTCGATGTCGTGGACGATCCGGCCGGCCATCGGAATCGTGATCGGTTCCACCCGGTCGAAAACGCCGAGTTCGGTGAGCGGGACGATGCCGCGGGTGGCCAGCGCCAGGTTGATGGACCGGCCGGCATCCACGTCGTGGCGGCGGAGGTCCTGGCGGCTCTCGAGGATCTGTACCCGATATCCCTGGCGGGCCAGGTACAGGGCCATGGTGGCCCCGGCCGGACCACCGCCGGCGACGACGACCGCCCCGTCATCACCGAGTGGTGGCGACGCTTCGGTTGCCGTCCCAGCAGGACTTCCTGCAGGGCTCACTGCAGGATTCCGTCGAGGATCTGCGTGAACCGCCAGATGTCGGCGTAGGTGTTGTAGAGGGGCACGGGAGCGACCCGGATGACGTCGGGATAGCGCCAGTCGCAGGCGACACCGGCCTCCTCGAGCTTCGCCTGCACCTCCTTGCCGGGATGGTCGGCGGACGTGATCCGAAGCGCGAACTGGCAACCCCGCTCGGGCATCGCGGTCGGCGTTATCGACTGCACCCGATCGCCGAGAACGGCGGCCAGCGCGGCATCCATGTAGGCCACCTGCCGTTCCGATTTCGCTCTCAGAACCGTCATGCCGCCGGCCGCGTCGAAGGTGGCCAGCGAACCCCGCAGGGACGCCAGCGCCAGAACCGGCGGGTTCGAGATCTGCCATGACTCGACGGTGGGAATCGGGTCGAAGTCGGTCTTCATCTGGAAGCGGGTGGCCTTGTTCGTTCCCCACCAGCCGAGAAACTTGGGCAGCGACTGATCGGCCACGTGGCGGTTGTGCACGAAGAATCCGGCGATGCCGCCGGGCCCGCTGTTGAGGTACTTGTAGGTGCACCACGAGGCGAAGTCGACACCCCAGTCGTGCAACTCGAGCGGGATGTTTCCGGCGGCGTGAGCCAGATCGAAACCGACTTGTGCCCCCACGGCGTGGCCGGCGCGGGTGATGTCGGCCATCGGCAACACCTGGCCCGTGTAGTACTGGACACCGGGCAGGAGAACCAGGGCCAGCTCGTTTCCGTGGGTCTCGATCGCAGCGAGGATGTCGGCCGGGTCGAGGAGTTCGGATCCGGGCCGGGGGGCCACGGTGACCAGCGACGTCGCCGGATCGAACCCCCGCTGGCGGATCTGCGACTCCACGGCGAAGTGGTCGGATGGAAACGCGTGGTCCTCGATCAGGATCTTGTGGCGTTCCGCCGTCGGGCGGTAGAAGCTGATCATCTGCAGGTGGAGGTTCACGGTGAGCGTGTTCATCGCCACCACCTCCTCCGGGCGACCACCGACGAGGAGCGACATCGGGTCGGTGAGCAACTCGTGGTAGGGCATCCACGCCGATTTGCCCTCGAGGTGAGCGTCGGCCCCCAGCCCGGCCCAGCGGTCCAGCTCCCGCTCCACCTCGGCTCTGGCCCTCCTCGGTTGTAGACCGAGTGAGTTGCCGACCAGGTACACCTTCTCCGATCCGTCGCCGTGAGCCGGGATGGCGAACTCGTGGCGCATCGACGCCAGCGGGTCGACGGCGTCGAGCTCGGCGGCGCCCTCCGCCGTCAAGTATCGGTCCGGCCGGAAATCGCGGGTTTGCATGCTGGAACTCACGGTGAGCGGAGCCTACCTGGACTACTTCTCGTCGCCGGGGGCGGGATGAACGGTGCCGCAGTTGTCACAGGTTCGCGCCGCCACATTCGAGTAGAACGCATCGAACAACGGGGGCAGGTCCTTGTCGATCTCCTTCATCTGAACCTCGACGCGGTGCAGGAACTCGTTGCAGTTGGGGCAGTACCACTCGAATCCGTCGAGTTCACCCTCGGATCGGGCGTATTCGACGACGAGACCGATCGAGTCCCGCTGCGGGCGCTGAGGTGAGTGGCGGAGGTGGGCGGGGAGCAGGAACACCTCTCCCTCTCGGATGTGCAGGTCGGTCGGCTCCTGCCCCTCCTCCCGCACCTTGAGGATCATGTCGCCCTTCAGCTGGTAGAAGAACTCCTCCCGGGGGTCGTCGTGGTAGTCGGTACGGACGTTTCCGCCGCCAACCACCATCACGATCATGTCGGTGCCGGGCCAGACCTGCTTGTTGGCGACCGGAGGTTGCAGTTCGTCGGCGTGCTCGTCGATCCATTTCTGGAAGTTGAACGGCGGTACGTAACCCACGTGTGCTCCTTTGTGCTCCTTGGCGACGATCGCTGCCACCGCTTCTGTGCAATCAGTCCGTGCCACGGTCGGATCGTCAGGTCAACCCTGCGCGCTCCAGCGTAGTCAACACCTCAGCCGCGATGTCGGCCTGCATCGCCTGCCGCGGGGCGAACCTCGTCGACGCGAACCAACCCTTGGCCTCGTCGATGCTGATGCCGTAGCGTTCCGCCACCAGACCAGGGCCGTCATCTCGAAGCATCAGGGCACGGGCCTGGGCAACGACCTCGTCGACCACGCGTCCGACCTCGACGGTGCGGCCGGTGAGCACGTCGTTTCGGGCCGCGATGACGAACGACGGCCATGGCGTCTCCTGCACACCGAGCTGCCGAAATCTGCCGTCGGCCACCAGTGGGCTCGTCATGAAGCGGTCCCACAGGAACAGGTCCGCGTCGCCGGCGGCGAAGGCCGCAATCGCGCCCTCCAGGTTCTTGACGACGACGAACTGGTCGTCGTCGATCCCCCAACCCAGGCGTTCCGCCAGGATGTAGGCCATGAGATGCGATCCCGATCCGAATCGCGAGATGGCGATACGGGATCCGGCCAGCTGCGACTCATCGTGGATCTCCGAGCCGCCGGGCACGAACACCCCCCACTGGAGAGGCGTCTCGACGTACACCTGGATCATGGTCGCGTCGAGGCCCGAGGCGATCGCCCTGACCGTGCCCTCGGTGAGGATGCTGACGACATCGAGCTCGGCGTCGGCCAGGCGGGCCAGCATCTGCCCGGTTCCGCCCGGTTGGTCGGCCCAGGTCAGGTCGAGATCAGCCAGAGCATCCGATTCCAGTGCCAGTCGCCAGGGCAGGTTGAAGTGCTCGGGAACGCCACCCAACCGGAGAGAACCAACCGTCATGACCAAACAGTAGGGCACGCTCGACGGTGATGGGGAAGGATTCTGGCCGACCGATCGCAGCGATCGCGTCGAACGCTACCTGGGGTCAGCCGGCCCGCAGGGAGTCCCAGGCCACTTCGGTCTCGTCCCAGATCAGCACCGAGGATCCACCGTCGGGCCGACGCAGTTCGAGCGTCGTGACGCCGGAGGCGATGACCGTGAGGTAGCCGTCATCGGACTCGATGTCGGCCGCTTCGTCGACGGTCACCTCGTTGGGGGAGATCGCGCGATCGTCCGAGGTGTCGTTGATGGACAGGTCGTCTGTGATGGTCAGCGCCAGGCCATAGCCTCGGGAAACGTACTGCACCCGAACCCTGCGACGCTCATCGGGGTCGGTTGGCTTCATGATTACTAGACGAACGAGGCGCCGATTTCGTTCACAAAATTTGGTTACAAATCGATCTCATTCTCCCGGCGCCACCGCCGGGTCCCCCTATTCTCCTGTCCGCCCATGTTTAGAACGTCGCGGCCGTGGGGAAAGCAGGAGCGAATGCCGAAGCCGCCGTTCAGAGATCGGAGAAGATCATGAGAACCAGCGGGTTGGGCCTCAGCGCCCTCCTCATCGCCGTCGGTGCAATCCTGGCTTGGGCGGTGACCGCCCAAGCGGAAGGTATCGATATCAACCAGGTCGGAATCATCCTGTTCATCGTTGGCATCGGCCTCGGTCTCATCACCCTGATCGCATCCGTCGTCGGTCGGCGGACGGTGGTTCAGACCGACCGGGAGTCGGTCGTGAACGGCCGGCCGGTGGTCGAGCGGGAGCGGGAGATCATCACCGAACAGCAGCCCCCTCAACAGCCCTGACCTTCCGTCGCCACGGCGTCACGAACCGGTCTCGGATCCGTTCCATCGCCAGGTAGTAGTAGGGGAACGACAACAACACGAGCACCGTGCTGGATATCAGACCGAAGATGATGGTCGAACCGAGCGGTTCCCAGAACGGATCCGACAGGGTGAGCGGAAGCACACCCGCCACGGTGGTGAGCGTGGTGGCAACGAGCGGCCGGAACCGCCGGCGAACGGCGGTTGAGATCGCCGTGCGGCGATCGGCGCCGGCCCGCCGTTCCTGATTGGCGAAGTCGGTGAGCAGGATCGTGTTGTTGACCGCGATCCCGATGAGACCGAGCAGACCGAGCATCACGAAGAAGCTGAGCTCGTTGTCGGTCACCAGCAGGCCGCCGAACACCCCGAACAGGCTGAACGGAATCGCCAGGAACACGAGCAGCCACTGGACCGTGGAGCGGAACTGGATGATGAGCAGCACCATCATCGCCGCCAGGGCGACGGCGAACGCCGGACCCATGGATGCAAACGACTCCTGGTTGTCGCTCTCGATTCCGAAGTCGAACTGGAGGGCGTCGGCGCCGAGTCCGAGGGCCGACAGTTCATCGGGGCCGTAGCGCCCTTCGAGGAGGTTGCGGGTTTCGGCCGTGGTCGTGGTGATGTCGTCGGCGTCGAAGCGGGCCTGGACCTCGACGTAACGATCGCCGTCGCGGCGGGCCACCACGTCGGTTGAGACCACCTTGGTCTCGAGCACCGTGAACGTGGTGCCGTTCGACCGCTCGATCACCGACCCGTCGAGTTCCTCGGCGATAACCCGTGCTGCCGACTCGAGCGTCTCCGGCTCCTCACCGTTGACCTGGACCCGGAACGGGAACAGGGCCTCCGGCGGACCGGCCGATACCTGATTGAAGACGACCTGCACCGGCCCGTACTCGGCGGCCACGGGATCGAGCCGCTCGCTGATCAGCTCGGGGGCCGTCGGCCGCGATCCCATGTCGGTCAGATTGAACTGGGACCGTGATCGACCGGCGTTGCCGACGTAGGTGTTGCCCGACTGCAGTGTGTCGCCGAGAGCGTCGAGAACGTCGGCGTTGATGGCGGACGTGATCGACTCCGCTTCGGAGATGGACGTTCCCGGGGCGAACGTGTACTCGCCGGAGATCTCGATCGAATCGTCGGCCGCCGGGAAGATGTCGAATCCGACCCGGGGCAGGAATCCGAGAACAGCCACGGCGACGGCACCGAGGCTGAGCGCAACCGCGCCGGCGGCGATGACGACACCCCGGCGGCCCCGCACATCGGCCGCGGAGGAGATCTCCCTCGCCAGCCAGTCCTCGGCGCGACCGAAGACGGCTCGGGACCGGGGCGCCGAGAGCACCAGAAACCGTGACGCGATCGGGATGAACAGCAGCGAGAGGACCAGCGACGTGACGAGGGCGATGATCACGGAGATGGGCAGGATGCGGATGAACTGGCCGAGGATGCCCGAGATGGCGAGCATCGGCGCGAAGACCAGCACCGTGGTGATGGTGCCGGAGATGCTGGCCGCCCCGACCCGACGGACGGCATGTCGGATCACGTCGATCGGATCGGACCGACCCTCGCGGAACGTCTCGATGGCCTCGGTGATGACGATTGCGTCGTCGACGAACAGACCAAGGGCCAGAATCATGCCGAACAGGGAGATGGTGTTGAGCGAGATCCCGAACAGGTGGAGTATGCCGAATGCGGTGGCGAGCACGGTGGCGATGAAGGCCGCCGTGATGATCGATGATCGCCACGAGATCAGGAGCAGGGCGATGATGGTCACCGCGATCAACCCGGTGAGCACGTTCGACTGCAGCGAGCTGATCTGTTGACGGATCGCGGTGGCGAAGTCGACGGCGACAACGGCGTCGAAGCCCTCCGGTAGCAGGCCGTCCGCCTCGGTCGATGCCAGCGCGGCATCGACGCCGTCGCGGATGGCCAGTGCGTCGGTGCCCGCGGCCGAGACGACGCCGATCGCGATCGACGAACGGAACTCCGACGGAGGACCGCCGTCGGCCGACCGGGTCGTGATCTGGTTGAACCGGGTCTGATCGACCACCTCCTCACCGGTTGCCGGATTGGTTCCCGACTGCAACAGCTCCAGAATCGCGGCCTCGGCCACCTCGGGACGCGCCTCGAGCGGGTCGAGGAGCAGGGCCGCGGCGTCCTCCAGCGACTCGGCGTCCGTGCCGACCGGTCCATGAACACCGACCAGGAGGTCGAATCGGTCGAAGAACTTGGCGACATCGAGCGGCTGCGCGACGACGTCGGCTTCGGGAGGCAGATCGAGTGCCGTCACCTCGGAGGCGATGAGGTCCGCTCCATTCTGCGACGTCTGACCGTCGGCCAACGTGGCCACGACTGTCACGAAATTAGCGCCGGCGGTGCTGTCGACACTCTCTATCTCCGGACGCTCGACAAGGGCGGCGACGATCGGCTGGGCCAGATCGGTGTCGACCTGTTCGGCGTCATCGACGAAGTACGTGCCGCGGGCCACGGTGATCGGGACGGTCACCGACGGGAAGCCCTCGCGGGGCAGCAAGGTCGTGAACGCCACCGCGCCGAACCCGACGAAGAGCACCCAAAGCAGGCCGGTGACGGGCGTGGCGGCGGCAAAGAAGGCGACGACTCGACGAAGCATGACTGTCGGACCCTATACCATCGACGATCGCCGGGGGTGGCGTTTCGCCCACGGGTTCCAGAAATGTGCCAAGTTCCCAGCCGGTGGCCGAGACGCGGCGACGCAGCCGCTACCTTGACATGCGGACCGAGGACAGGCGGGCCGAGACCGGAGCACGGAGATCCATGGACAACGAATTCCTTTCACGGAGCGGGCTGACCGTCGACATGTTGTTGTGCGACGCGGCTCAGGTGGCGGGTGGCAAGTTGTTCGTGCTCGGGGGAGGTCTGGCGTCGATCGGCCCCAAGCCGCAACCGCTCGCCATCGCCCTGCAGATCACCGTTCCGTGGGATCGGGCCAACATCGCCCATGAGTGGCAGGTCGAGTTGATCGACGAGGACGGCCAGGAGGTGGTGGTCAACGACAAACCGGTCGTCATGAGGGGTCGGTTCGAGGCCGGCCGACCGGCCGGTCTCCAGCCCGGTTCGCCGCTCGGCGTCTCGCTGGCCATCAATCTCTCGCCGTTCCGATTGACCGGCGGTCGCAGCTATGCGTTCGCGCTGTCGATCAACGAGGAGAAACGGCCCGACTGGCGGGTCCGATTCTTCGTCAAACCGACCCGCACCGCCTGACCCCCCGGCCCAACTTTGTGACGTCCACGTCCCCCTCGAGCAGTACTTTGTGACTGTGAGTATGGGTGGGCAGCCGCCGTGTGGTGTGCTGTGGGTTGATGGCTTGGTGCGTGACTCTCTTTGTGACTGACCCTGTTTGGTGTCTTGTTGAGCGACTTGTCCGTGCCTGGTCATCGGCCCCGGTCCGGGCCGGAGTGACTGGCCTGATCAGGAGCTTGACCGCCAGCTGAATCTGGCGTGTCCCATCACAGTCTTGCCGATCTCCGACCTGGACCGGAACGTCACGTTCCCACGTTCAAAGGAGAAACGCAGTGTCCATATTGGCAGAAGTTGTCGACGTCGTCATCGGTGTCGACACCCATAAACACACCAATACCGCAGCTGTCGTCGCAGCAGACACCACCGCAGTGGTCGAGGTGATGACCACCGCCACTGATCCCGATGGCTATGAAGCGCTGGTCGAGATGGCCGGCCGCCATAGTGGTCGACGGGTTTGGGCGATCGAGGGGGTGAATAGTTATGGTGCTGGTCTGGCCCGGTTCTTGATCGAACGAAACGAGATGGTGGTCGAGGTGGACCGCCCGGCTCGCCCCAAACGGCGTCATGGTGTCAAGTCCGACGAGGTCGACGCTATTCGAGCCGCACGCGAAGCACTGGCCCGAGATCATGTCGGCCAGCCACGCTCAGACGGTGAACGAGCTGCTCTTTCGGTGCGGTTAGCGGCCCGCCGGTCTGCTGTTGGGGCCGCCTCTGATACCCAACGCCAACTCCACGCCCTGGTTGTCGCCGCCCCTGAACCGCTCCGCAGCAAGCTCCGGGGCGCCACCACACGAGAACTGGTCAAAAGCTGTTGTGGGCTTCGTGTCAACCCCCGATGGGACATCACAACCCGAGAGACCGCCCAGGTGCTTCGCCTACTGGCCCGGCGAGTGGTCGCTCTCACCAACGAAGCCCGTGAACACGAACAGTCCATTCTGGCACTCATCCGGTCGTGGCGCCCCGACCTGCTCGACCCCTGCGGGGTCGGCCCCATTGTTGCCGCCACCGTGTTGTGTGCCTGGTCCCACCCCGGGCGAGTCCGTAACGAGGCCGCGTTCGCCATGCTCGCCGGCACCGCCCCCATCCCAGCCTCGTCCGGGCAGACCGTGCGGCATCGTCTCAACCGATCCGGTGATCGACGACTCAACCAAGTCATCCACACCATCGTCATCACCCGAATGCGTGTAGACCCCGAAACCCGGGACTACGTCGAACGACGACGAGCCGAAGGAAAAACCAACCGAGAAATCCGGCGCTGCCTCAAACGCTACGTAACCCGCCAACTCTTCCGCCAACTCGAACACCCCCCACCCCTTGACACAACATAGGAGCGTCGTTCACGACCCATCCGGGGGGTCGCCACCGTCACAAAGTTCAGGCGGAGGAGAGGGCCTCGGCGAGCGGTTCGATGCGACCGGGTTCGACCGGGCCCCGCATCGACCAGACCACGAGATCGACGCCGGCGGCGAAGAATCTTTCGGCCTGGTCGGCCAGTTGAGCCGGGTCGCTGTCGGGGTCGAGCCCCAGGTGGATACTGCGTTTGATCTCGGATTGGTCGCGGCCGACGTCGGCGCAGTGGCCGATCAGCACGTCGTTGAGTTCCGACCAGTCGTCCGGTGTCTCGGGAAACGTCATGTCCCACTGGTCGGCGAACCGGGCGGCGGTTCTCAGCGTGCGCTTCTTCCCCTTTCCGCCGACGACGATCGGAGCGTGGGGCCGCTGCCGACACTTGGGCTCGCAGCGGGCGTCGGTCAACTGGAAGTGGCGGCCGGAGTGGTTGGTGACCTCGTTGGAGAGCAGCGACACGATGACCTCCAGGCCCTCCTCCAGCCGATCGGAGCGCTCCTTCAACGATCCAAGCTCGAGACCATAGGCATCGGTCTCCATCTCGTTCCAGCCGGCACCGATCCCGAACTCGAACCGACCGTCGGAGATGTGGTCGAGGGTGGCGATCATGTTGGCGCTCACGGCTGGATGACGGTGGTGCATCCCGTTGACCATACATCCGATCCGGATCCGGCTCGTGGCCTGGGCGAGGGCCGCCAACATCGTCCAGCCCTCGAGGTTGGGACCCTCGTAGGGAGGGGCGAGCGGATAGAAGTGATCCCAATTCCAGGCGCTTTCGAACACGTCGATCTCGTCGGCGGCCCGCCACACGATCCAGAAACTGCGGCCAGGTTGCGTGGTGAGGCGGGGTTTTGATGGCGTGACGTCCCATCGGCGCACCATAGCCCGTCAACGCGTCTGCGTCATCAGGGTGTCGACCGGCGCGAAGTCGTCGGTGAGCACCGGCCCGTCACCGACGAACCGGTCGAGCTCGGCTCCCGCATTCACCGTCGATTCGGAGTCCCACCGATCGAGGTTGGCCTCGATGGCATCGTTGTCGATCGGAGCATCGGTGGCCACGAGAACGTAGTTTCCTCCGCCGTCACCGCTGACGTAGCGCTCCGGGGTCACCACGACCACGTTGGCGAACAGCTGCTGCAGCGTTCTGATCTCCGCCCGGGCAAACGCCCGATCGCCATGGTCGATGACGTTCATGACGTAGACACCTTCGGCGGTCATCGACGATTTCAGCAGGGTGATGAACTCGAGCGTGGTGAGATGCCACGGCACCGACATGCCACCGAAGGCGTCGCCGACGACGACGTCGAAGGGCTCCGGACCGTCCTCCAGATAACGGGGTAGGGCGAGTCGGGCGTCCTCGGTCAGGACGGACAGGTTGGCCGATTCGGGATCGAGCCCGAGTTCGGAGATGCCGATGTCGACCAGCGCATCGTCGATCTCGAACACGACGTTGGTGGAACCCGGCCGGGCCGCCGACAGGTAGCGAGGCATCGTGAAGCCCCCGCCCCCGATTCCGAGGGCGTGCACCGGCCCGTCCGGGACCGTCGCCTCGATGGCGGACGCGAAATCCCGGATGTAGCGGAACCGGAGGTTGAGGGGATCGTCGAGGTCAACGTAGCTGTGCCGCAACAGGTCGAGCTGCAGCGTCCGTCCCGACGGATTGTCCTCGTCGTCGACGACGGCGACGCAGGAGTAGGTCGTCTCCCACTCGCACGGCCCGCCGGCAACCACCAGCAGCAGGGCGGCCAGCCCCGCACCGGCGGCGGCGGGGCCGATGTCCTTGCGGCCGTCCGGATCGTCGTCGTCGTCGGATTCCCCACCCCTGCGGCGGGCCCAGAGGGTCAGTTGGATCCCGACGGCGACCAACAGGACGCCCACGATCAACACGATCGGCCGGCTGGGCCAGGTGGCCAGCAGCACGAAACCGGTGACGAAGGTACCGAACAGGGCCCCGGCGGTCCCGACCGCGGAGAACGAGCCGACGACCTCTCCGGTCCGGTCCAACGACTCCAGACGGAGCTTGACCACCAGCGGCGTCACGGCCGAGAGCACCGCGGCCGGGGCGAAGAAGCCGAACAGGGTGAGCACGACAACGGCGACCGCCCCCTGGCCTCGGAGCGCGGAGCCGAATCCGGCTGTCAGCGTCGGCGCGAGCAGGGCGAGCACTCCGCCGAGCATGAACGTCGGCCCCAGGAGGCGGGCAGGGTCGCGGCGATCAGCGAGTAGGCCCCCGACCCACGACCCGGTGGCGATGGCGGCCAGGATCGTACCGATGACCCCGGTGAACGTCTCCAGGCTGACCCCGACGTACGGGGCCATGAGCCGGCCGGCCAGAATCTCCAGCATGAGCACGGCGGCCGCCGAGACGAAGACCAGAGCGCGGGCGGCTAGCGAGGACACCGACCTCAGGGTAGCCACCATCGACGCCGCGCCCGGTTCGGTGTGTGATAAAGAGGGTTGATGAACGAACGCTCCGAAGCCTCCCGACGGCGAGGTGGCGGCATCGCCGTCACCGGATCGGGTTCGGTCCTCCTCGCCCCCGACATCGCCCGACTCTCCGTCGCCGTGCGCTGGCAGGCCCTGTCACTCGACGAGGCCCGCACCACGGTGGCGGCCAAATCGGCCTCGGCCCGCGAGCATCTGCTGGCGGCCGGTGTGTCGTCGAGCGACCTTCAGACCTCCCAGCTCTCGGTCCACACCATCCGCCACCGCCCCGATCGACCCAACGTCGAGTTCGCGGTGGCGACAACGCTCAACGCCGTCTTCCGCGGCGACCTCTCCGACGCCCAGGTTGCAGTCGACGGACTGTTCGACGCGGTCGGTGAGGGCTTGGAACTCCACGGACTCTCCTTCGACCGCGAAGACCGGTCGGCGGCCCGAATCGAAGCCCGGCGCCTGGCGTTCGAGGACGCCCGGGCCAAAGCCGATCAGCTGGCGGCGCTGGCGGGAGCGTCGTTGGGGCCGGTCCGCTCGATCAGGGAGGGGGACACGGCCATGGGCCCGGGTCGACCGGTTGGAGCTCGAGCGATGATGTCGGCCGAAGCGTCGATTCCCATCGAGGGCGGCACCTTGGAGGAGACGGTGGAGTTGCAGGTTCGCTGGAGCCTCGACCACCCCGAACCGGAGTCCGCTTGACGCCCGCCGCGCGGGAAAAGGGGGGCTGGACCGGCCCGCTCCCTCACGTCGACAATGCCGTTGGCCGCGGAACGAACCGGGCCTCGAAGCCTCCAAGAAGGTCGAGGTGGTCCTCGAGCAGCCTGGTGATCAGGAAGCGGTCCCGGACCTTCTGCCGCCCGGCGCGACCCATTTCGGCGGCCCGGTCGGGATCGCCGATCAGCTCGACGATCCGCTGCGCCGCCTCATCGACGCTGTCGACGAGGTACCCGTTTGATCCCGTCGTCGATCTGCTGGGGAATACCACCGGCGTTGCCCCCGATGACCGGTGTGCCCATCCAGAGCGCCTCGGCCACGGTCAGCCCGAATCCCTCACGCAGCGACTTCTGGAGGACGACGGCGGCGTGTTGCTGGAGGGCGGCCACCAACAACTGGTCGGTGCCGTCGATCACCAGCATCCGATCGTGCTGCCGCTCGACGAGGCGATCGTGGATCTCGTTCTTCTCAGGATCGTCGGCCGGACGGTTGCCCACCATGATCAACGTGGCGTCGACCTCACTGCTGGCCTGTTCGAACGCATCCACCACACCGTGAGGGTCCTTCCAACGATCGAAACGGGAGATCTGGGTGATGATCGGTAGATCGGTCGGGATCCCGTAGCGCCCGAGCCGGTCCAGGATCTCCGCGTCTGTCAGCTCGCGGCTCTTGGGCTTGAGGGGGTCGATGGCCGGCAGGATCGAGAACTGGGGAACGTCGAAGTCCTGCTGCTTGTACTGCTCGAGGATGCAGACCATGGCGTCGAACCGGTCGGCGTATTGTTTGAGGTAGGCGATCAAGTCGGGGTGGGGCGCGGTCAGATCGAGATGGCAGCGCCAGATCCAGGGTCCGCGTTTGTGGGCGTGGGCGACGATTCCCATGGTGTGGTGGTCGTGGAGGTAGACCGCATCGTGATCGAAGTTGTTCCGCATCGCGTTCTCGGCCATCACCTCCTCATAGATGCGCTGCTTGTCCTCGGTCAGATCGAGGTCTCCCGCTTGTATGGCGTCGTGCATCTCCCGGGTGACCTCGAAGAACTTCTCGGTTCCGCGCAGGAGACGCCATTCGGTTCTGATACCGAGTTCATTCTGCAGCGCCGTGAGTGAGAGCAGGATCTCGACGACGCCGCCGGCGTGATAGGTCGAGTTCATGTGCGCCACGCGCATCCCGCGCAAAGCCTTGGCCTTCTCCCGGATGCGGTCGATCGTCTCGTCTCCGACGATGGGCCGGTAGTCGTCCAGCTTGGTCAGGTGATCGGGGATCATCGTCGGCCCCCGCTCAGTACTGGTTGGCGACGAAGAGTTCCTCCGCGGGGAAGAGGGTGATCACGTCGCAGCCGCTTTCGGTGACGACGACCTCCTCCTCGATTCGAGCCGCTGACACACCATCGGTTGCCGGACAGTAGGTCTCGAGCGCGAACACCATGCCCTGTTTGATCTCCATGGGGTGATCGAGCGAGTTGACCCGGCTGATGATCGGGCGTTCGTGGAGACCGAGTCCGAGCCCGTGGCCGAACTGGAGGCCGAACGCCTCGAACTCGGAGTCGAAACCGAACTCGTCGCAGCTCGGGAATCCCTCGGCCACGTCCTTGGTGCTGACCCCGGGTTTGATCATGTCGATGGCGAAGTCGATCCATTCCCTGGCCTTGGCGTAGGCGTCGTGTTGCGCACTCGTGGCCCGCCCGACGTTCAGCGTGCGGTAGTAGCAGGTCCGGTATCCGTTGAACGACTGGATGATGTCGAAGAAGGCCTGGTCGCCCGGTCGGAGAAGCCGGTCGGAGAAGTTGTGGGGATGGGGGCTGCACCGCTCGCCCGAGACCGCATTGACCGCCTCGACGTCGTCGGATCCGAGGTCGTAGAGCTTCTTGTTGACGAGGGCGACCACCTCGTTCTCGCGGATACCCGGCTTCAGCACCTCGGCGATCATCTGGTACGCACCGTCGACCATCGACGCCGCGGTGGTGAGCAACATGATCTCGTCGTCGGATTTGATCTCCCGGGCATCGAGCATGATCTGCTGGCCGTCGACCACGGTGATCCCCTCCGCCTGCAGGGCGAAGAGCATCGGCGGCTCCACGATGTCGACGCCGAGCGGCAGGTCGGCCACGCCCGCTTCACGGAGCAGGCTCGCGACCTCGGCGGCCGTCCGTTCGAAGAGACCGTTGTCGGGCGGGATCGCTCCCCGGAGACCGTTGAGGCCGGCCCGGCAGTTCTCGGGCTTGAGCCATGGGGCGTAGAGCCGGTGGTGGGCCGCGGCCGAGCCGAAGTCCCACACCATGGGGTCGCCCCCCTCGCGGGTCAAGAGCGAGAACCGGGTCATCTTGTCTCGCGCCCATTCCCCGATCTGGGTGCTCGTGGTGTAGCGAATGTTGTTGGTGTCGAAGCACAGGAGCGCTCCGGCCTCAGATGCGTCGAGCGCGGCCCGGACCCGTCCGAGCCGGTAGCTTCGAAGGCGGTCGAAGTTGACCCGCTCCTCGAAATCGACGGCCATCGAACCTGGTGACGGGGTAACCGCGATTGCAAATTCGGCCATGTGGCTCTCGCTCCTCCGTTGCGTTTCTGAGAGTTCAAGGGGCCGCACCGGGACGCGCCCGGGTGACTCCGTGTCTGGAATGGTAGGCGCTGCTGCAATCGTTTGCAAGTATTTGTTGCATACCTTGCGGCGATACCAGAGGTCCGACCTTCCATCAGGTGACAATTTCGGATTTGTTGTTGCAATCGATTGCAGTTCATCCTATGGTACGGGTAGATCAATCTTCGGGGGAGGATCCCAATGAGCGGAAGCAGTGCCGACACTCCAACGCACACCGCCGACGGGTCGGCCATCATCACGGCTTCGAACATCGCCAAACACTTCGGCGGTGTGTTCGCCGTCGACGACGTGAGCCTTTCGGTCTCGCCCGGAGAGGTCCACGGCATCGTCGGCGAGAACGGCGCGGGGAAATCCACCTTCATGCGGGTCTTGTCGGGCATCCTGACCCCCGACCGCGGCACGGTTGTCGTTGGCGGACAGAAACTGGAGGGTGGCGACCCGGGTGCCGCGCTCGATGCCGGCGTCGCTCTGGTCCACCAGGAACTCAGCCTCATACCGGAGATGACGGTGGCCGAGAACATTCTGCTCGGTTCCACGCCGACCAACGCCGGTTTCATCAAGACGAGCGAACTCAAGGAGATCGCCGCCAACGCGCTGCAGGAGATCAACGTCACGGTCGACCTCGACGAGCCTGTGTCCCGGCTTTCGGTCGCCCTACGGCAGTTCGTCGAGATCGCCAGGGCCGTCGCCCGCAATCCACGGGTACTCATTCTCGACGAGCCCACCGCCACCCTGACCCCGGCCGAAACCGACTACCTGCTCGACATGCTCGAGCGGCTCGCCGAGCGGGGTTTGGCCATTCTCTACATCTCCCATCGGATCCCGGAGATCTTCCGCATCTGCGATCGGGTCACCGTGCTTCGTGACGGCAAACACGTCGATACCGTCGACATCGCCGATACCCGACCCGGCGAACTGGTGGCCATGATGGTCGGCCGCGAGCTGGAACGCGAGTACACCGACGAGCACCGATCGGTTGCGGCGGGCGAAGTCGTGCTGCAGGCGAAAGGAATTCGCGCCCCGGCGGTGAACGACGTGGATCTCGAGGTCCGAGCCGGCCAGATCGTCGGCCTCGGCGGACTGGTGGGGGCCGGACGCACCGAGCTGGTCCGGGCCATTATCGGCGCCGATCTCCGGACCGCGGGCGAGGTGACCATCACCACCGGAGGAAAAACCAATCGGATCACCGGCTACCGCTCGGCGGTGGCCAGCGGGCTGGCATTCGTTCCCGAGGAACGCAGGGTCGACGGCCTGGCCCTCACCATGACCGTGTCCGACAACGTGGCCCTTCCCAATCGGAACTCGGTGTCACAAGCCAGTGTGCTGTCGGTCCGTAAGATCACCGAACTGGCCCGCCGTCTGGCCGACGACGTCGGGCTTCGACCTCCGGAGATCGAACGGGAGGCCGGTGACTTCAGCGGTGGCAACCAGCAGAAAGTGGTGATCGCCAAGTGGTTGGGCCGGGAACCCGACGTGATCGTGCTCGACGAACCGACCCGAGGCGTCGACGTCGGGGCCAAGGCCGAAATCCACCGGCTGGTTCGAGAGCTGGCCGACGGCGGCACGGCCGTCCTGGTCATCAGCTCCGATCTGCCCGAGCTGCTCGATCTGGCCGACATCATCCACGTCATGCGTGACGGTCGCATTGTCGGCACGCTTCCGGGTGAGTTGGCGGACGAAACCTCCGTCATGTCTCTGGCGTCCGGCCAGACCGGAGACCTGATCGCAATATGAGGAGCCTGTCATGACATCACGCCGAGACAGAATCGCCGACTATTTCCGCCGGCAGTACGAGACCAAGGAAGGTTCGACTGCAGACAACGTCGACTCCTTGTTCGCCAGTGACATGGTGTTCCATCTGACCGGTGATCGGACGATGGGACGGGATCACCTCGTCGCCCTCTGTGACATGCTGCGACGAACCCGCCACGATCGCAAGACGTTGGTCTCCGATCTCGAGGAGGAGGGCGACGATGTGTCGTTCACGCTCTACATCGTCGGTACCGACCCGGCGACCCGCCACCAGGTGTCGGTCAGTACCCGTACCAAGTACCGGTTCCAGGATGACAAGGTCGCCGAGGTCTGGCAGGAGGACCCGGCCGGCGTCGAGGACGCAGTACGGGCGGCGGGCGTCCGACTCAACTGAAGGGGAACAGATCGATGAGCGAGAATGTCACGGGGGTTGCGACGACCCCACCAGTCGAGGGGCCGACCACCGCTGGAGCCGGGATTGAAGGGCGCGAGTTCAATGCCCTGGCATGGCTGGCCGACCGGGGAATCTTCGCGTTCACCACGGCCCTTGTTCTCCTGGCCGCCGTCTTCGTCGACGGCTTCGCCTCACTCGACAACATAACCGACGTGTTCAACCGAGCGGCGCCGATCGGAATCGTGGCCGTCGGCATGACCTTCGTCGTGATCAGCGCCAACTATCTCGACCTGTCGGTGGTGGCCCAGGTTGCAACCGCCGCGGTCGTGCTGATCGGCGTGAGCAACGAGTTCAACCTGCCGGTGGCGCTTCTGCTTGCCCTGATCATCGCCATCGTGTACGGCCTGATCAACGGGCTCGCCGTCGGGGTGTTCAAGGCCAACGCGGTCATCGTCACACTGGCCACGACCTTCATCGGATTGGGTCTGCTTCGATGGGCCAGCGGGGGCAGTATCTACTTCGGTCCCGAGGACACCCTGATTCGGTCGTTCGGAACCACGGAGATCGGGCCGTTCCCGCTGTCCATGATCGCTCTGGTCGTGATCGCCTTCCTGCTGAACTTCGTTTTGCATCGCACAACATTCGGCTTCATGGTGAAGTCCTTCGGTTCAAACCCGAAGGCGACCCGCCTGGCCGGCGTCAACACCGCATGGGTGGTCATTGGAGCCTTCATACTCTCGGCGCTGGGTGCGATGATCGGCGGATTCGTACTCGCCGCTTTCTCCAACACAGCGGTCTCGTCCATGTCCACCGGCTTCGACTTCGAAGCCCTTGCCGCCATCATCGTCGGCGGCACCAGCGTGTTCGGTGGGCGGGGCAGCGTGCTCCGAACCTTGTTGGGAGTCATCTTCGTCAGCGTGCTGACCAACATCATGGTGCTCTCCGGCCTCGGCTTCGGCTACCAGCAGATGGCCATCGGAGCGCTGATCGTTCTGGCCGTATCCATTGACGCCCTGGCACGAAAGGCAGTCAGCTCATGACCGACACCGGGTTGAATCTCGCGAGCGGGCCCACCGACCTCGTCGGGCGGCTTCGCACCACGCTGGCCCGCCGCACCGAAGGCAGGGCCCTGGCCCTTCTCATCGTTGTGGCCATCGGGGCCGCCATCTTCGAACCGGTGGTGTTCACCTCGTACGACGTGACCCTGGGCCGGATCGCCCTCATCGGCCTGGTCGCGCTCGGACTAACGGCAGTCATCCTCATGGGCGAGCTCGACCTGAGTGTGGCCAGCACGCTGGCTCTGACCGGGGTGGTCATGGCCAGCATCGGCAGCCTGCCCCTCGGCATCGTGGCGGCCCTCGTCGTCGGCCTGCTTATCGGGGCGGCCAATGCGTTCTTCGTGGTCGTTGTTGGGATCAACTCGTTCATCGCCACGTTGGGCATGCTGTTCTTCCTCCGTGGACTCGGGTTCGTCCTCTCCGATGAAGCGCCGGTCCGGATAGCCAATGTCGACGCCGGTATCTCGTTCGGCAAGCCGTTGATCGGCGATCTGACCCCACGAATGCTGATCTTCGTGGTGACCTTCATCGCGATGCACATTTTCATGACACGTGTTCGCGTTGGACGCGAGTTCTATGCGGTGGGAGGCAACCGTCAAGCGGCCCGCGACGCCGGGATCCCGGTCAGGCGCCGGGTGTTCACCGGATTCATGATCTCCGGGCTTGTTGCCGCCACAGCCGGTGTGATCAACACCCTCGAGCGGACGGCGGCGGATCCCACAGCCGGGTCCACGGTTCTGCTGTCCAGCTTCGCCGCCGCCATCATCGGGGGCATCCTGTTGACCGGCGGACGGGGTTCGGTCTTCGGCACGCTGCTCGGTGCGACGTCGCTCGGCATCCTTCAGGTGGCGCTGACGCTCTCGGCGGTTCAGGTCGACGTGCAGAACATCATCATCGGTGCTGTTCTGTTGATCGCTGTCATCAGCGACCCCGACAGCGTACGAGCCGTGGTCGGGAGCGCACGATCGTACCTACGCGGGCGCGCCGCACCCCAGCCGTAACGCCGGACTGGATCCGGCGGAGAGCACCTGATGTGCGAGGTCGGTCCACGAGTAAGGACGAGGAGGGTTCTTCGAAATGCCAACCAGCAATAGTGACATCAAGAGAAACAAGGGAGAAATCATGCAGGATCAACCAAGAACGCACCGATTGTGGCTCATCGGACTGGCGCTGTTCATCGCCGGTGCGCTGTTCGCCGCATGTGGAGACGATGGCGACGACACAGCCGCCGAAGGATCAGACGACGCGGCAGCGGAGGAATCAGGCGACGACGCGGCAGCGGAAGAGTCAGGCGACGACGACGCCGAGGAATCAGGCGACGACGCGGCGGCCGGCGGAGACGGTGAGTTCGAGGTCTTCGCCCTCCTGCCGCAGGGTAACGACCAACCGTACGGCAGCACCTACCTGCCGCCGATGCAGGCGGAAGCCGACGAGCTGGGTATCAATCTGACGATCACCAATTCGCAGTATGACGCCGACAAGCAGGCCAGTGAGTGCGAGACCGCCGTGGCGGCCAACCCCGACCTCATCATTCTGTGGCCGGCTGTGGGCGACACCGTTCGGCCCTGTCTGGAGGCAGCCAACGACGCCGGTATTCCTGTCACCGTCACCAACTCCGACGTCAATCCGGAGGATCAGGACCTGACGGCGGGCTACTCCGGCCCCGACACGTACGGTCAGGGAGTCGCCTCGGCGGAGCTGATGTGTGAGTTCGCCGGAGACGACGAGATCGGTATCATCATGGTCAACGGCCTCACCGGCAATTCGACGGCCATTGACCGTGAGAACGGCTTCGAGGACACTATCAACGAGCAGTGCCCGAACGTCGAGATCCTGGCCCGTCAGCCCGGCAACTGGAACAAGGACGAGTCGCAGATCGCCGCCTCGGAGATGATCACCTCCGTCGGCGCTGAGAACATCCAGGGCGTCTACGCGGCCGACGACACGATGGTGGCCGGCGTCATCGACGCCCTCAAGGCCCGCGACATCGATCCGTCCTCGCTTATCATCACGTCGATCGGCAACACCTTCCTCGGCAACCCGCTGGTCACGGCAGGCGAACTCGACGGCACCGTGTTCCAGTCGTCCTCGTGGGACGGTGAGCATGCCATCACGGTGGCCCACGAGGTGCTCACCGGCGATCCGGGCGAACGGATCGTCGAGTTCATGCCGTCGGTGAAGGTGACCGAGGAGAACGCCGACGACCCCGAGGTTGCGCCGGAGTGGTAAACCGAAACTGACAGCCCATTAAATTCCGGGGCCCGGGTGTTCCGACACTCGGGCCCCGTTCTCATCCCACGACCGCGCAAGGAGCACACATGGGAAGCATGACCGGGCGCAGCACCATCGTGACCGGTGGAGCGCAGGGCATCGGCCGAGCCATCGGCGAGGCGCTGCTCGACGAGGGGGGCGACGTCTGCTTCGCCGACCTCAACGGTGACAAGGCGGCCGAAGTGGCCGCCGCCAACGAGCGCCGAGCCGCCGACAGCGGGGCCAAGGTCATGGCGGCGACGGTCGACGTGACCGACCGCGAACAGGTCAAGACGATGATCGCCAAGACGGTCGAGGCCTTCGGCAAGCTCGACGTCAAGTTCAACAACGCGGGTGTCAACAAGCCGATGAACTTCCTCGACGTGACCGAGGAGAACTGGGACTTCATCATGCGCATCAACGGTCTTGGCGTGCTGATCGGCATGCAGGAGGCGGCTAAGCAGATGATCGCCCAGGGCACGGGAGGCAAGATCATCAACACGGCGTCGATCGCCAGCCGTTCGGGCTACGACAACGTCGTTCCGTATTGCGCCTCCAAGTTCGCCGTGCTGTCGATGACCCAGTCGGCGGCCCGTGACCTGGCCAAGCACGACATCACCGTGACCGGCTTCGCCCCCGGCGTCGTCCACACCGAGATGTGGGAGACCCTCGACCAGGATCTCATGGACATCGGTGCGTCCGAACGACCGGGTCAGGCCATGGACGAGTTCTCGGCCGGCATCCTGCGGGGACGCGTGGCCACACCGGCGGACATCACCGGAACGACCACCTTCCTGGCTTCACCGGCGAGCGACTACATGACCGGCCAGATCGTGATGATCGACGGCGGCATGGAGCTGGTATGAAGGCGGCCGGGTGAAAGCGGCATTGTTCGTCGGGGGTTGGGAGGGCCATCGCCCCCAGGCCTTCTGCGACTGGGCCGCCGAGCTGCTCGAAAGCGAGGGCATGGAGGTTGCCACCCACGAGACGCTGGCCCCGCTGGCGACACCGGAGCAGCTGGCCGACGTCGATCTGATCGTCCCGATCTGGTCGAGCGCCCGGTCGTCTCATCAGCCCGAGTTCGGCGCCATGACCAAGGCCGAGGAGGACGGGTTGCTCCAGCTCGTCGGAGCCGGCTGCGGCATTGCCGGCTGGCACGGACACATGGGGGACGCCTTCCGGGACCGGCCCACGTACCACTTCCTGATCGGCGGGCAGTTCGTGGCCCATCCGCCGGGCTGGCCCGACAATCCCGTCCCGTCCGATGACTTCGTCGACTACGACGTGACGATCACCCGACCCCACGACCCGATCGTGCACGGCATCAACAGCTTCCGGTTGACCTCGGAGCAGTACTACATGCTGGTCGACCCGTCCAACGAGGTGTTGGCCACCACGACCTTCAGCGGTGACCATCTGTGGTGGATCGAAGGCACGACGATCCCCGTCGTGTGGAAACGCCGCTGGGACCGGGGGCGGGTTTTCTACTGCTCGATCGGCCACACCGTCGACGACCTGCGGGTGCCCCAGGTCACCGAAATCATGAGGCGCGGCATGGTGTGGGCCGCGTCCGGCAAAGAATCCGACCAACAAAAAAGGGAAGAATGATGGACCCCCAACGTCTGAACGGCAAGAACATCCTGATCACCGGCGCCGCCCGCGGCATGGGTGCGACCAATGCGGAACATTTCGCCGAGCAGGGAGCGAACGTCTGCCTCGGCGACCTCGATCTCGACGAGGCACAGGGCGTTGCCGACCGCATCAACGAGCGGGGCAACGGCAAGGCCATCGCCGTGAAGATGGACGTGACCAAGCGCGAGGACAACGCAGCGGCCGTGGCCGCCACCGTCGACGCGTTCGGGATGATCAACGTCGGCCTGTTCAACGCCGGACTCAACAAACCCCGGTTCTTCATGGACATCGACGAGGAGAACTGGGATTTCATCATGGATGTCAACACCAAAGGCATGTGGCTGGGGATGCAGGAGACGGCCCGTCAGATGATCGAGCAGGGTCCGCAGGATCATGTCTACAAGTTGATCTGTGTCGGATCCGTGGCGTCCCGCAAGCCGCTCGTCGACGTCACCGTCTACTGCACCTCGAAATACGGATGCCTGGCGTTGACCCACTGCGGTGCAGTGGCCCTGGCCGAGCACAACATCACCGTCAACGGCTACGCCCCCGGGGTGGTGAAGACCCCGCTGTGGGAACAACTCGACAAGGATCTCGTGGACATCGGATTCAAGGAGCGGGAGGGCCAGGCGTTCGAGGATCTGGCCGACATCCTCGCCCTCAAGAAAGTCTCGGTTCCCGATGACGTGAAAGGCACGGCCGCCTTCCTGGTCAGCCACGACAGCGACTACATGACCGGCCAGATGATCCACATCGACGGCGGTTGGGTCATCCAGTAGAAGCCCGGCGGTCATCGAGCCGGCCCGGCGATGCCGAGGATCGTCAGGCCGGCTGGTTGTCGGGAAGCTCGGGAAGTTCGACCGCGTCGGCGATCAACGATTCCAGTGCGGCGGCGGTGGCGGACGTCATGACGGGATCGACGCCAAGGGCCCGCAGCATCGTGGTGGCGCTCACCATCTCGTCGTGCCGGCGGGCGGCGTGCAGCTTCGATCCCAGCACGAGACGCCTCAGCCAATCCTCGTCGGCCCGCTCGATCTCGGTGCTCAGGTTCTTCCAGAGCCAGCTGAGGTCATCGGCCGCTGCGCCGGCCTCGACGGCCTCCACGATGACGGCGGCGAAACCCTTTATCATCACGCTTCGCAGCAACTTGCGGCCGGCGGCCACTCCGGTGCCCGCGGCCAACGGCTCGACGTACCCGCCGAGCGGATTGACGGTGTCGGCGTAGCGCTGTGCGCCCGGCCCCGAGGCGATGCTCGGGGTGGCCAGCCCGTTTCCGGGCACCATCGCCAGCAGGGCGACGTCGGCGAACCCGAACCCTTTACGTTGGGCGATCGCCTCCAGGTCGATCTTGACCGTCGGTGAACTCGTGGCCAGGTCGGCATACAGCGCCTCGGGGCTGATCGCCTCGATCGCCTGCAACATCGCGAGCTTCGAGTCGGCCTCGCTGGTGAGGCTGAGGATGACCTCGGCGTTGCGCACCGCCAGCGCCGGGTGCACAACGCGGTTCACACCCGGTGGGGTCGGCACCTCAGCGGGGTCGAATCCGATCACCTCGGCTCCGGTGGTGGCCAGGTCGGCGGCGAACAGGGAGCCGGCTTCGCCGAGACCGAATACGCAGATTCTCATCGGTCACCCAACCTAACACCGCTGTCGAAGCGGCGCCCACCGGCGACCTGGATATTCGGGGAGTCACGGGTGAAGAAGCACTTCGCCGTTGACAACGGCGAACCAGGCGTCCGGGTGGTCGGCCCACTCCAGCCACACCTGCCCCAGTTCCGCCAGCTCAGCGGTGTCGGCCACGCCGTAGGCCACGGCCTGGGCGGCCAGGGCCGATTCCTGGATGCGTTGACTCCACAGGCCACCCCACCACCGGCGGTCCTCGTCGGTGGCGAAACACCAGGTCGAGGCGCTCGGGACGATGGTGGTGAAGCCGGCGGACCGGGCCCAGGCCACGAGATGACGACCGGCATCGGGCTCGGCCCGATTCCGGCGGGCCACCGCCTGATAGACCTCCATCCAGCGGTCGAGGCCAGGCGACCGCGGGTACCAGAACATCCCGTGGTAGTCGGCGTCCCGGACGGCGACGATCCCATCGGAGGCGACGACGCGGCCCATCTCGACGAGCGCGGCGACGGGATCGCTCAGATGTTGCAGCACCTGGTGGGCGTGAACGATGTCGAAACGGTCGTCGTCGAACGACAGGTGGTAGCAGTCATCCACCTGGAACGAGAGGTTGTCCGGGTGCGCCGAGGCGCCGGCTCGGGTAATGATATCCGGGGCAACATCCACGCCGACCACGGCGCCCGGCGACACCCGCGCCGCCAGATCGGCGGTGATCGTGCCCGGTCCGCAGCCGACATCGAGAACGCTCAAACCCGGGCGCAGCAACGGGAGCAGGTGGGGAGCCGAGTTCTCCACCGTTCGCCACGTGTGGGACCGGAGCACGCTGGCATGGTGGCCGTGGGTGTAGACGTCGGTCGGTTGCGCTGCGTCCCCGATTGATTCCCCGGGTGGGTCGTTGTCGATCATCGGACGCCTATTGGAGCAGGATCCGACCGTCTTCGACGAACCGCCAATCGGTGAAGACACCGTCGGGATCGAGGAGAATCACCGTCTCCCACGAGTTGGACCAGACCGGAAACGGTTCGTCGAGATGATAGGTTCCGGCGACCGCTGCGGATTCACCCTGCGGTCCGCCCGTGATCACGGTGAGGCGCTCCCCGGCGTCGAGGCGACCCTCGAGGGCAAAGCGGTGGCTGGTGGTGTCGTCGCGGAGGACCCAGCCCTCCAGGTCGACCGCCGCCGCACCCAGGTTGACGATCTCCACGTACTCCTCGGTGAGGTTGTCCCGGTCGTCACCCGGGGCATCCACTTGGATCTGACCGATGGCGAGGCCGTCGACGAGTGGTTTGCCACAACCGTCGCCCCAGACGCCGCGTCCGGCCCCGGCGGCTTCGATCATGGCCCGACGCCGGGTGGGGTCGTCACCGGTGGCCAGCCCGTGGCCGTCGCTGATGAGCCGATCGACCAGTGGGTCACCGTCGATCAGCAGATCACCGAGCGTGCGGCCGAACCGATCCTCGCCCGTGATTACCAGCTCCACCGGGCCGGCGTCGCGCAGAATCCGCTCCGCGGCGTCGCGGGCGGACAGCCCATTGCAGGTCCGGACATCGGGGCCACCGTCGGGATCGGCCGCGAACAGTTCGGGGGCGTTGTATCCCTCGAGCCGTAGCTCGATCTCCTCACCATCCACCACGACGTCGATCGAGTCCCCGTCCCCCACCCGATCGACCGTGACCCGGCGACCATCCGGCGTGGCGACGTCCGATCCTGAAACGTCCGGAGCCACCGGGGTCGACTGGTCGGTCTCGTCGATCTCGTCGGTCTCGTCGGTTCGCGACCCTTCACCGATGTCACTCCCCCAGCCGCACCCGGCGAGTCCGAGAGCCACGAGCGGGGACACCACCAGCAGCCGGCGCAGCGGCCGGCCGTCGATCGACGTTGTCATCCTCGCATGCGTGTCGCCTCGGGGTCCCACAGGCAGCCCTCGACGAGGCGGGCCTCGCGACGGTCCCCGACGACCTCGATCTCGAAACGACCGGTTGCCCCTTCGAGCTCGGCCGGCACATAGCCGAGGGCGACCGACGTCTCGCTGAAATGGGAGTATCCGCCGGAGGTGACCCACCCGACGACCTCGCCGTCGTACCACACGGGTTCGTCGCCGATCACGTCGGCCCCGGCCAGGCCCGGCTCGGTGTCGACGGTCCAGGTGAGGAGGCGCCGTTCCGGGCCGACCTCCGCTGCCGCCGATACCGCGTCGGAGCCGAGAAACGGCTTCTCCAGTTTGACGAACCGCCCGAGGCCCGCTTCGAACGGGTCGTAGATCGGGCGGTACTCGCGAGCCCATCCGCCGAAACTCTTGTCGAGTCGCAGCGAGTTGAGGGCATGGAGCCCGAACAGGCGGATCCCGTGTTCGGCGCCGGCCGCGGTGAGCAGGTCGTAGACGTAGCGCTGGTAGCTCGACGGCATCCACAGCTCGTACCCGAGGTCGCCGGTGAAGCTGACGCGGCCGCACCAGACGGGAGCCCAGCCGACGTTCATCGACCGGAACGCCATGAACCGGAAGGCATCGGCCGAGACATCGTCGTCGGTCACCGCGGCCAGAACCTTGCGGGAGGCCGGCCCGGCGATCGACAGCCCGCACAGGTCGTAGCCGAGGGTCCGGTACGACGCCGATCCGTCGGGTGGCAGGTAGCGGGCCAGGGCCTGGTCGAACCAGCGCTCGTAGTAGCGCTCTGCGATTCCCGATCCGAACACCACGAATCGCTCCTCACGAGCGGAGTTTCCGGTCGCCCCGGCGGTGACCGTCGACGCCGGACCGAGCGGTTCACCCGATGCCGCCGGGAGACAGGCGATCGTGAGGTCGCCGATGAGCCGGCCCTCATGGTTGACCATCGGCGCGAGGGCCATCCGGCCGGGACCGGGCACGGTGTTGGTGCTGAGATGGTCGAGGATGGCTCGAGCTCCGGGGCCCATGAACTCGAACTTGGAGAACCCGGTCGTCTCCATCAGCCCGACCCCGTTGCGGACGGCCAGGGTCTCCGCTCGCACCTGGTCCCAGGCGTTGGACCGCCCGAACGTCACATCCTCGACCGGCTCCTCACCCTCTGCCTGGAACCACAGCGCCGACTCGAGGCCGAAGCCGTCACCCCACACGGCGTTGGCGGCCACGAGCTTGTCATGGATCGGCGAGGTCTGCAGCCCCCGGCCTTCGGGGAGGAACTCGTTGGGGAATTGGATCCGGAAGCGACGTGAGTAGTTCTCCCGCACTTTGGTGTTGGTGTAGCTCTTGGTGGCGAAGTCGCCGAAGCGGGCGATGTCCATGCCCCACACGTCGAAGCCGGGATCTCCTTCGGTCATCCAGTTGGCCAGCGCCAAGCCGACGCCACCGCCCTGCGACAGTCCGGCCATCACCGCACAGGCCGACCAGAACCCGGGCAGGCCCCGCACCGGACCGAGTAACGGATTGCCGTCGGGGGCGAAGGTGAACGGACCGTTGATGACCTGCTTGATGCCGACCTCGGCGAAGATCGGAAAGTGCTTGAAACCCGTGTCGAGCGATTCCGCGATGCGCTGGAGATCGGGGGTGAGCAGCCGCATGCCGAAATCCCACGGTGTGTCTCCCGGCGACCAGGGCACACAGTTCCGCTCGTAGGTTCCAAGCAGCAGCCCCTCCCCCTCCTGGCGCATGTAGATCTCGCCGGCGAAGTCGATGGCGTGGCTCATCTCCCCGACGGTGGCGTTGAACTCGGCCAACTCCGGGATCGGCTCGGTGATCATGTACATGTGTTCCATGGCCAGCAGTGGCAGTTCGATGCCGACCATGCGGCCGACCTCGCGGGCCCACAGGCCACCGGCGTTCACGACGTGTTCGCAGCGGATCACACCCTTCGATTCGCCGGTCGCCGGATCGTGGACGTGCACGTCCCACCGGCCACCGACACCGGCCTGGGCGTCGGTGACCGGGGTGATGGCCCGGGCCCATGCCTTGCGGTAGACCTCGGCGCCGTTGTCGCGGGCGACGATCGCGTAGGCGTTGGTGACTCCGGTCGGGTCCACGTGGCCCTCGTGGGCGTCCCACATCGCACCGACGAAATAGCTGGTGTCCATGAACGGCATCTTCGCCTTGGCCTCGTCGAGCGAGATCAGCTCGGTCTCCATGCCCAGGTAGCGGCCCCGGGCGTGGGCCATCTTCAGCCAGTCGAGCCGTTCCGGCGTGTCGGCCAGCAGGCAGCCGCCGGTGATGTGGATGCCGCAGTCACGGCCCGACAGCTCCTCGATCTCCCGGTACAGCTCGATCGTGTACTGCTGCAACTTGGCGACGTTGGGGTCGCCGTTGAGGGTGTGCATGCCTCCGGCCGAATGCCAGGTCGAACCGGCGGTCAGCTCATCGCGTTCCAGGAGGACGACGTCGGTCCAGCCGTTCTTCGTGAGGTGGTAGAGGACGCTGGCGCCGACGACCCCGCCTCCGACGACCACGACCTGGGCCGATGACTTCATGCGTGACTCTCCTGTGGTTCGTGCTTGGGCCAGAGGCCTCGATGCGGGTCGCCCGGGCCGTCCGGGTTCGTCGGGTCAGAAATCGGTGGCCACGCCGCCCTCGGCGACCCGTCGGGCCACGAACTCGTCGAGTTCGGCTCGCCGGTCGGGCGCCATCGGCGGGTCACTATGTTCGGCCAGAAGCCGGTGAACGAGCTCCGACATCTTCTGGTCGGTCGTCGGTGAGCCGGCCTCCACCCACGACTCGTAGTTCCGCCAATCCGACAGCATGGGATGGAAGAACGCGTTTCGAAATCGGGACTGCGTGTGGTCGATCCCGAAGAAGTGGCCGCCGGGGCCGACCTCGTCGATGGCGGCCACCCCCAACGACTCCGGATCGAGGTCGAGCGGCTGCAGGAACTCCGTGACCATTCCCAGCAGATCGGCGTCGAGCACCATCTTCTCGTAGGAGGCGACGAGCCCACCCTCCATCCATCCCGCGGCGTGCTTCACGAGATTGGCACCGCCCATGATCGCGCCCCACAACGAGAAGACCGACTCGTAGGTCGACTGGGCGTCGAGTGCGTTGCCGGCGCTCACGTTGGACGACCGGTAGGGAATGCCGTAGCGCCGGGCCAGCTGACCGCCGATGATCGCCGCCTTCATGTATTCGGGGGTGCCGAACGCCGGCGACCCGGACTTCATGTCGACATTGGAGGTGAACCCGCCGTACATCACCGGCGCTCCTCGCCGCACCACCTGGGTGAACACGATGCCGGCCAGTGCCTCGGCGTTCTGTTGCACGAGCGCTCCGGCCAGCGTGACCGGGGCCATCGCACCGGCCAGCGTGAACGGTGTGATGACGATCAGCTGGTTGCGGCTCGAGTACTCGATGATGCCCTGGGCCATGGGTTCGTCGAGTCGCAGCGGCGACGAGGTGTTGATGATGGAGACGATCGATGGTTCGGT
The DNA here is from genome assembly GCA_965216655.1 of Acidimicrobiales bacterium. GTDB lineage: Bacteria > Actinomycetota > Acidimicrobiia > Acidimicrobiales > SZUA-35 > JAHELU01. The sequence goes on along the minus strand of CBDCGP010000040.1, from coordinate 197,111 downwards.
TTCCAGCTGCTCGTGGCTCACCCCACGGGCGATCCGCACCATCTCGAGGCAGTCTCGATTCCGTTGGGCGCCGAGGCTGTAGGCGTGGATGGGTTTGTCGGACAGAACGAGCTGATCGTGGGTGGCGTGCAGGTGGCGGACGGAGGGGTGGATGTCGGTGGGCTCGACGGGGTAGCCGCCCAGCAGGTGCACGGTGTTCAACACCTGGGCCAACCGCACCAGATTGGCGTGATCCATGCGGTTGCCCGTGCGACGACCGCCCGCCACGTCGGACACATTGGGGGCGCTCGCAACCGCTGAGAAGGCCACCCACGGCCCACCGATGCGAAGCCGGTGCTCGGGGTTGCGGGAGTGGAAATCGAACTCCGACGGAGCAGACGCGAGATAGTCGTCGACCATCTCCGGATCGAATCGCACCCGTTCCTCGGTGACGGTGGCACCGGCCTCGGCCAGCAGGCGGCGGGCCTGGGTGTTCAGCACATCAATGCCGGTGTCTCGCAGGACGGTGAGTGATGCGTCGTGTACGGCCTCGACCTGCTCGGCCGTCAGCAGCTCGGCCGGGGCCATCGACCGCCTGGGTTGCGATCGTGACGGCTGCTCGACGTGACCGTTGTGCGTGGCTGCTCGATTGTCTCGGCGTCGGGTTCGTCGACGCCTGCGGGCCGGAACCGCGTCGGTCATTGTCACCTGCCGGAAACCATCGGGTCGACCGGGATTCGCACCGGCCTTCGTCCCCACTCGAACGAGCAGTTCGCCCGAGACTATCTGCTGATAGGCCGCTTGGCCAGAGTTGAAAACCGAAATTTGCGGCTGATTTCACCACGTGAAATCAGTGCCGCCACCGAAGCCGCACGGCGCAGCTCGGTCACGCCGGTTTCGCCCTCCGCTCCTCATAACGGCGACGGAGCTCCGTGTTCCGGTTGATCGGATCGTGGGCCTGATCGGGTGTGGTGCCGCCGGTCATGCCACACCGGTTCAAGAAGTCGAACATCATGAGCAGATGGGTCAGGTACCGGTCCTCGGTCGATGAGGTGGGCTCGTGACCGGAGCGGAGTTTCAGCAGACGATCGAGAACCAGAACCTCTTCCTGCAGATCGGACTCGACCAGAAGTTTCCGGAAGCGAATCTCCACACTTCGGTCGTCCAGAGCGCACCACGATGCGATGTCGTGCTCGTCGGACGGCATGAGACGGTCGTGGAGGTCGAAGTAGTGCAACTCCATGGCGTATGCATGCCCGTAGGTGCAGTAGGGGCAACCGTTGAGCGCGGAGGCGACCGACGCCACCAGATGGGTCCGGATCGGGCCCCAGTCGGCGAGGATTCGCTCGTATCGTGGCATGTTGCGGGCGAACCAGCCCACCGATCGGAGGGCGCCGTGCTGGGCCACGATGTCCTGCATGAGCGCTGGTTTGAAGCCCCACAGCTTCTTGCCGATCTGCTCCAGGGTGACCTGGCCCGCCCTGTCGCTCAGCGTGAGTTCAGCCATGACGAGAGCGTAGTTGGCGACGGATCAAACCTCCATTCGCCTGGGACGTACCGACCGCTCTCCCGGTTACTACAATCCAGATCATGCCCAGTTACGAGCGTGCCACGGACACGGGAATCGTCAGCCTGTACTACGAGGAGGAAGGCGAAGGATTCCCCGTTCTGCTGATCGCCCCCGGCGGCATGAGGTCGACCCTGTCGGCTTGGCAGAACGCCCCCTGGAACCCGATCCGCCAGCTGTCGCAGAACCACCGGGTGATTGCGATGGATCAGCGCAACGCCGGGCGATCGACCGGGCCGATAACCGCGGATGACGGCTGGCACACCTACACGGAGGACCAGCTGGCCCTGCTGAACCATCTCGGTATCGGCCGTTTCCACGTGCTGGGCATGTGCATCGGCGGGTCCTACATCGGCGGCCTGCTCGAGGAGGCACCGGAACGGGTTGCGTCGGCCGTCGTTCTCCAGACGATCGGGCTCGACGACAACCGCGACGCCTTCTTCGAGATGTTCGAGGGTTGGGCCGACGAGCTCAAACCCAAGCGTCCCGACGTCAAGGACGATGCCTGGAAGGCGTTCGGCGACAACATGTACGGGGGCGACAAGCAGTTTTTCTCGGTGGGCCCCGAGACGTTCGCCGCGGTCGACACGCCGGTCCTGGTGCTCGTCGGCGATGACCTGTACCACCCCACGTCGGCCTCACGGGCACTGGCCGACGCCGCCACCAACTCGGCCGTGATCGAGACCTGGAAGGAAGAGCCGGCCCGCAAGGTGGCGATGGCCAAGGTCGAGGACTTCCTGGCCGACAACACACCGGACCCGGCCTGACCGACGAGGAGGAGCGCGGCGTTGAGCGAGATTCGTGAGGTGAGACTACCCGGCGTCGGGGTTCGCCTGGAGCTGTCGACCGAGGCCGGAGAGGATCTTGCCGTCATCGTCCACCGCGGTGGGCAGCGGGAACTGATGGTCTATGACCAGGGCGATCCCGAGATATGCACCACGGTGCTGCACCTGACCGACAGCGAGACGCGGGCGCTGAGCGAGATGCTCGGCGGAGCGACGGTCAACGAGGTGACGACCGCGGTCGTCCAGGACGTCGACGGCCTCGCCATCAACTGGTTGGCCGTTCCCCCGGGATCCCCGTTCGCCGGGCGCAGTATCGGAGAGGGCATGATCCGCTCGCGCACCGGGGTGTCCATCGTCGCCGTTGTGCGAGGGCCCGATACGATTCCGGGGCCGGGTCCCGATCTCGTCCTGGATCACGACGACGTGCTCGTTGCGGTCGGAAGCGACAGCGGGCTCGAAGAGCTACGCCTGATGCTGTCGGCCTGAGGGCGGGCGATGCTGTTCGCTGCGGTCGGAGCCGAAATCGCGCTGGCGTTTATCGAGATCGGCCTGCTCACGCTCGTGCTGGCCGTGCTGGCCCGTGTCGCGTCGCGGCTCGGCATCACCGCCGTGCCGTTCTATCTGCTCGCCGGCCTCGGCCTCGGCAACGGTGGCGTCGCCGACATCGGTGTGGCGGAGGACTTCGTGGCCATCGGGGCCGAGATCGGCGTGCTTCTGTTGCTGCTCACACTCGGCCTCGAATACACCGGTGACGAGCTGCGCTCCGGGCTTCGGACCGGGACGGTGCCGGGCCTCGCCGACGCGGCCTTCAACTTCGTGCCCGGCCTGGCGATCGGCCTGATCCTCGACTGGTCCGTCCCGGCCGCCCTCCTCCTCGGCGGCGTGACGTGGGTCAGCTCATCCGGCGTCATCTCCAAGGTGTTGAGCGATCTCGATCGCCTCGGCTATCGGGAGACGCCAGCGGTGCTGAATCTGCTGGTGATCGAGGATCTGGCGATGGCCGTGTATCTACCCGTGGTGGCCGCGATCGTGGCCGGCGGGGATCCGGCGTCCACCGCCGTGGCGGTCGCCGTGGCCCTGATCATCGTGGTGATCGTGTTGGTCGCCGCCATGAATTGGGGCCATCTGATGAGCGACCGCCTTCATGAGGGCAACAACGAGGCTCTCCTGCTCGCCGTTTTCGGTATCACGCTACTCGTCGGCGGCCTGGCGCAGCAGCTGCAGATCTCGGCCGCCATCGGCGCGTTCCTCGTCGGCCTGGCCATATCGGGCCCGGTGCAACATCGGGTGGCCGGATTGATCGAGCCGCTCCGGGACCTGTTCGCGGCCATCTTCTTCCTGTTCTTCTCGTTCCAGATCGATCCACAGGCCCTACCCGGCGTACTGGTTCCGGCCCTGTTGCTCCTCGTCATCACGGCCGGCGGCAAAATCGCATCCGGCTGGGTGGCCGCCGGCCGGCGCGGTGGAAGCACGGCGGCCCGCCTGCGAGCGGGAACCACGCTCATCGCCAGGGGTGAATTCTCGATCGTCATCGCGTCATTGGGCATCGCCCTCGACGACGGCCCCCAGCTGGGCACCCTCGCCGCGGCCTACGTGCTGCTCAGCGCCGTCGTCGGACCGCTACTGGCCAAGAACGCCGACTCGATCGCCGCGCTCGTTCAATCGCGGGCCGGACCGGGCACCGAATCGGACCTCGGCGGCTCGGTGTCACGCTGACGGGTTACCGCTCGGCTCGTCGCGCCTCGGCCCGTTTCGCCGACCGTACCCCGTGAACGACGGCCCAGACGGGGACGGACACGGCGGTCAGGACGGCCGCCACCAACCACCGCCACGGTTCCGCCAGGGCAGGACCCGGCGTGGCTGATGACAGCGCCACCTCCACGAGCAGGATGCAGACGAAGGCGACCAGGGCGACGGCGGCGACCCGCGACGCTCCGATCCGACGCGCCATGAGAACGATCTCGTCAAGGAGCAGTCGCCACATCGGAACACGGCATGGCTGCTTGCGACGCTGGTCACGCTCGAGGGCCCGCCTGATGGCACGGTACGAAACGTAGGAGTACAGCATCGACTCTCAACCTACAGGACCAGCGACATCAGCACGAACGGGCGGCCCACGATGAATCGCTCAGCCGTTGTCCAGTTCGGCGATGTGGACGATGGCCTCGCCCCGATTGATCAGGGCGGCGTGGGTGCGGCCGATGACAACGCCGGTGGAGCGGGATTTGATTCGACTCAATCGCTTGCCGAACGGATCGTGCAACGCGGCAATCGGATCGCCTCGTGAGACCAGATCACCGAGTTCCACGTCGAGGTGGAGGATCCCGCTACGTGACGACCGGGTCCACTTCGAGGTCTGTGCGATCAACGGTGACCGGGTCGGCAGATCCACGGCGGGGGTCATCCCGATGTGGGCCAGCGATCGTCGAATGCCGGCAACGCCGACGTTGATCGATTCCCGGTCGAACCGATTGGCCTCACCGCCCTCGAACAACAGGGCGATGGCGCCGTTCTCCGAGGCGACCTGGCGGATCGACCCGTCGCGGATCTTGGCGTTGAGCACGATCGGGGCTCCGAAGACCTTGGCCAGTTCGAGGGTCGGCTCGTCTTCCAGACCGGCCCGGATCTGAGGCCAGTTCACCCGGTCACCGGATCCGGTGTGGAGATCGATTCCGACGTCGCATCGGCTGACCACCTCCTTGATGAAGATGGCGGCGATTCGCGACGCCATCGAACCGCGGGCCGAGCCGGGAAAGGAGCGGTTCAGATCGCGGCCGTCCGGCAGGTTCCGCTCACCGGTGATGAACCCGTGGACGTTGACGATCGGGGCGGCAATCAGCGTGCCGGAGATCTTGCGAACGTCGAGATGGTCGAGGAGTTCCCGGATGATCTCGATGCCGTTGATCTCATCGCCGTGAATGGTCGAGCTGATCCAGACGGTCGGCCCGTCCTGGCGGCCGTGGAGCACGACGAGGGGGGCCGCCACCGAGGTTCCCGACACCAGCCGCGCGTAGGGCAGTTCGAGCGACATCCTCTTCCCGGCCGGAACCTCCTCACCGGCGATCGTGAACGGCGGGCGCTTGGCCCTGGACCGGGACCGGCTAGCCACCGACGGCCATCTTCGGTTTGTCGGCCACGACGACCTGGGCCCACGACCTCGGTTGTCGCGAACGTACGACGAGTTTCATCGTGACGTCATCACCTCCTGTTCACTGATCGGTTGACGGACCGTCATCGGCGGCCGGTTGCAGAAACGATCGCCCGGGGTCTATCAGGAATCTTTTGCGCACGGCTCTCCGTCCCAACAGCATACGAAATCCCATCTCGTCTCTCGAAGCCAGCGTGATGTCGATCTCGAACGACTTGTCGCCGATGATGACGCTGGTTCTGACCACCGGCCGCAGCTCCGTCTGACCATTCGAGGACCGCACTCTCTTGAAGCCGACGACCGGACACTCGACCGTCGTCTTGGCGGCGTGTAAGCCCTGCCGGGGTGCAACCCCGAACCGGGCGATCGTTCCGTTGCGGTCGGTTGTGAGCTTGAGGTTGAAGGCGTGGAGGGCGGAGGTGACGGCGCCGGTGTCGACTTTCGCCTTGATCGGTGTGGGACTGAAGTCCGGCAGTATCACCCACTCCCGCCACCCGATCATCGGCTTTTGAGCCCGTGATCGGGTGGCGGGACGTTTCCGCGACACCCGATCGGTGATGGCCGATGGACGGCGACCCTTGGTGGCTTTCTTGGCCGGCGCCTTCTTCTTCGCGGCTTTCTTGGCCGGCGCCTTCTTCTTCGCGGCTTTCTTGGCCGGCGCCTTCTTCTTCGTCACGCCCTTCTTGGCCGCCTTCTTCTTGACAGGCTTCCTCTTGGCCGGCGTCGCGTTCCTCGCGGCTTTCTTGGCGGTCGACTTCTTGGCCACCGCCTTCTTGGACGCCTGGGGATCGCCGGTGGATCCGGTGCTTGACACCGCGCCAGTGTAGGTCGGAACCGTCGTCGTGCAGGTGTTCGAACGGCCCTGTCGGCCGCTTTACAAAATGTTAAAAAGCCACTACGTTTGGGCCCGTGACCCAGCGCGCCCTCCACTCCAATCACCCCGGTCACGATCACGTCGGCGACACGGCCCCCCTCACCCCGATGAGTCTTGGTCACCTGTTGGGACGGGTCGCTCACGAGTTCGACACCCGCAACCGGATCTTCGACCTTCCGACCGGTCGCTACTGGCGTCCCGATCCGGAGATCGACCTCGGGTTCAGCTTCGTTGGCCGCCGGGCCGCTTCGCCGATCGGCCCGGCCGCCGGCCCCCACTCCCAGCTCGCCCAGAACATCGTGCTGGCCTGGCTCGGCGGATCCCGCCTCTTCGAGCTCAAGACCGTGCAGATCCTCGACGAGCTCGAGATCGCCCGCCCGTGTATCGACATGCAGACGATCGGCTACAACATCGAGTGGAGCCAGGAGCTCACACTCGGCCAGAGCCTGACCGAGTATGTGAAGGCTTCGATGCTGCTCGACATCCTCTCTCGGTGGGATCCGGTACTCGAACATGTCGCCGGGCCGGACGGCACCCCCGGTCCGCACGTGTTCGACATGTCGGTCGGCTACGACCTGGCCGGCATCTCCGATCCCCGGGTCGCCGAGTTCATCGTCGGAATGCGAGACGCATCGGCCGAGGTGGAACGGCTGCGGTCAGACGTCAGCGGGCCGTTCGCCGAGTTCCGCGATCTGGATTTCACGACTGCGCTGTCGGACACCCTCACGCTGTCGACTTTTCACGGGTGTCCGCCCGAGGAGATCGAGCAGATAACGAAGCACCTCGTCGACGTCCACGACCTCGACGTGATCGTCAAGCTCAACCCCACGCTCCTCGGCTACGAGAACGTCCGCTCGATCGTCAACGACGAGCTTGGCTACGACGATGTCGACGTCAAGGAGTCGGCCTTCGCCGAGGACCTCCAGTTCGACCGCGGTATCGAGCTGATCGGTGAGCTCAACGAATACGCCAAGGAGCGAGGCCATCGATTCGGCATCAAACTGACGAACACACTGGTTGTCAACAACATCAAGCAGTGGATGCCGGAAGACACCATGTATCTGTCGGGGCCGCCGCTACACGTCCTGGCGTCGAGCCTGCTGGAGCGCCTGGCCGAGGCGCTCCCCGGAATGCTCGACATTCCCGGCCACGACGGCGACGTGATGGTCAGCTTCTCGGCCGGCGTGAGTCGAGACAACCTGGCGGGCACGCTGGCGATGGGTGTCAATCCGGCCACGATCTGCTCGGATCTCCTGAAACCCGGTGGCTACGGCCGGCTGGCGCCGATGCTCAAGGCGCTGACCAGCGAGATCGCCGAATCCGGGGCCACCGACCTCACCGAGTGGCGGGCGGGCCGGCAGCAGGACGCCGTCGAAGCCGGGCATCGGGCCACCGTCAACGAGCACGTCGCCCTGATCCGGGGGGAGGGGATCGAGCCCTACACCAGGGAGGGCAACGCCAAACTCCCCCGCGAGGTCGACAACGAACTCGAGATGTTCGGCTGCGTTGCCTGCAACTTCTGTATCACCGTGTGCCCCAACGACGCGTTCTTCTCCATCCCGAGCCTCGACGGTCAGGAAGGACGTCAGCAGTATCTGGTGTGGTCCGAGCTGTGCAACGAGTGCGGCAACTGCATGACGTTCTGCCCCGAAGAAGGCGATCCGGCCATGGTCAAACCGCGGCTGTACATCGACGAGGCGGTCTTCGAGGCCCGCACCGGGCAGGGATTCCTGGTCCGCGCCGACGGATCGGTTGTCGGCCGAACCGGCGACGGAACGCCCGACGACGCAATCGAGGTCGTCTCGCAACTGATGCAATCGGCGAAGGGGAATCCGCTTCCCGTCGAGAATTGAACCCGGAGGTGGTGGTGACCAAACGAGTGCTTCGAGTGGCGGCGGCCCAGCTGGGGCCGATCAGCCGCGACGAGTCCCGTCCTGACGTGGTGAAACGCCTGATGCTGCTCCTCGATCAGGCGGCGGAGCGGGGCGTCGATCTCATCGTGTATCCGGAGCTGGCCCTCACCACGTTCTTCCCCCGGTGGTTCACCGCCGACATCACCGGTCACGACCATTTCTACGAGCGGCGAATGCCGAGCCCGGAGACCCAGCCCCTGTTCGACGCGGCACGAGCCCACGGGATCGGCGTTCACCTCGGTTACGCCGAGCTGACCGACGACGGCCATCGCTACAACACCGCGCTCCTCGTCGACGGAGAGGGGAACGAGGTCGGCCGGTATCGCAAAGTCCACATTCCCGGCCACTCCGACGACGAGCCCTGGCGTCCGTTCCAGCATCTCGAACGTCGCTATTTCGAGGAGTCCAGCGAAGGTTTCAAGGTGTGGCGGGCCTTCGGCGGCCTGGTCGGCATCGCCATCTGCAACGACCGGCGCTGGCCGGAAACCTACCGGGAGATGGGGCTACAGGGCGTCGAGCTGATCATGATCGGCTACAACACCCCGATCCACTACGCGCCGGACCCGGGCCAGAACCCGCTGCAGGGGTTCCACAACCACCTCTGCATGCAGGCCGGGGCCTACCAGAACGGCACCTGGGTCGTCGGCGTGGCCAAGGGCGGGACCGAGGAGGGCGTCGAGTCGCTGGCCCAGTCGGCGATCATCGCCCCCTCCGGTCAGATCGTCGCCCAGGCCATCTCGGTCGGCGATGAACTCGTCGTGGCCGACTGCGACCTCGATCTGTGTCGTCGGTACAAGGACACGCTGTTCGACTTCGAGCGGTATCGCCGTCCGGAGATGTACCAACGCATCACCGCACAGAAGGGTGCCGTGGAGCCTTCGTAGGCCGCCGAAATCGCTTGACCGGGCCTGCCGCGTCATGAGACAATTGTCACATAGGTCGTTTGTGGCATCACGGCATCGTCGTGTAGTCGTTCCTCCCTCCGTGACGCGCCCGTAGCGCCATCAGAACGACCAACCGCCGGAGGGGCCGTCGTTTGCGCGCCTCCGATCTCGTTCACAACGAAAAGGAAGAAGAGAAGGGAAGAAGAGAAAGTAGATGAAAATCCCCCACAATCTCGTCGATCTGTTGAGGCCAGGAGATCTCGTGCTCACCGGTGGCCGGAATTTCTTCTCCGAGGTCACCCAGTTGGCCACCCGGAGTCGCTTCGGCCATGTCCTGGTGGTCGTACGTGGTCGCCGGCTGGTTCAAGCGACCGACGTGGCGCTCACGCCGGTCGAGACCGACGAAGGTGTCTTCATCGTGTCCTACGACGAGTTCCGCCTCAAGTCGGGGAGGCTGAGCGATGTTCGCGCCATCAGACCGGAGTCGGTCGACGAGGGCAGGCTGAGCGACGCCGCCGAGTACCTGATCGAGCACTCCCCCACCTATCCGTCGGTCGGCGCGATCATCCTCGGCTTCTGTTGCGCCGCCGCTCGCCTCGTTGCGGCGCTGCCGCCCCGTTTCAAGACAACCGTCATCCGCCACCAGTTCCGTCTTGTCGCCGACGGCCCGACGCGCATGCACTGCGCCGAGTTCGCCGTCCGTCTCTACGAGGCGGCCGGCATCAAGATCCGATTCACCTCACCGGTTCTGGACGACATCATTGCCCACAGCCGCACCGAGCGCCCCGACCTGCTGTCGATGCAATTGGAGTGCCGTCGGGCGCGGGTTGGTGTCTGGCCCGATCGCCTCGGAGGCGCAGCCGTCTACGGTGTTCGGACCACCGTGGCCACCGTACGCGAACGGTTCGAATCGAGCACCGAACGCGATCACGCCGGCCTGGTGTTACCCGCTGACCTGGAGCGCTCGCCCAGCTTCCGGCCTGTCTTCGATGCCACCCGCCGCCGCGGCGACTGGCACGTTTCACTCGTGGCGTGACACCGGAATGGTGAAGTACTCCACCATCGCCACCAGCATCTCGCTGTAGAGGCTGCGCCCGTCCCGATCCAGCAGAGCCTTCGGCTCGAACCGGTGACGGAGCGCCGCACCCTCCGTGGCCATCATCGCCATGACCACGAAGTCGTCGAGTGTGTAGCCCGGTCGCATCCGCCGACCGGCCCACTCGAAGCCGACCTGGTAGAAGAAACGCCACAGGTCGTGGTTGGATCGGTAGCTGCTCTGGATCGACTCCAACATTTCGGTCGACGGGTGTTTGACGCCCCAGAAGCGAAGGGTCAGGTAGAACTGGGTTTCGTCGGTCAACGAGTCGAGATACAGCTCGGCCAGGCGGCGGATCTCGTCGGTTGGTTCGGCATCGAAGTCGATCTTGATCTCGTTCTGGTCCGGTCCCGCCCATGAGTACTGGCGAATCAGGTGATGAGCCAGATCGTGTTGGAACTCCGACTGTGACGACCAGATGTTGTAGGCCGCCCCCGAGGTGAGACCCATGAAGTCGAGCACGTTCGACAGCCGCAGATCGATCTGCTCCGTTGCGCCGTCGTCGATCATCATCTGCAACGCCGTGTCGAGGATGTCCCGGCGCGTCTGTTCCTTCGGTCGCCTACGGCTCTTTCCGTCGGTATCCCTGCGCATCTCCCCTCATTTTACGGTGTCGCGATGCAACGTGCCCGTTCGAACTCGGAGATGGGTTGGCCGGCTTCAATTCCCCGGAGGAATCGCGCAGGTGCTCGGATCGCGGTAGATGATCGCCATGAGTTTCCGGCTGATCAAACCACGGCGGGCGACAAGGTGCACCTCGTCGGCCAGACGTACGATGGTGGGGGCGACCAGCACCTCGACATCGTCATGACGCACCTTCCGGTACGACTTGGTGTTCTTTCCTTTGAGATAGGTGTCGACCGCCACCTGATCCACACCACTTCAACCGTATTTGGGTATCCAGTCGACGGCGACGGTACCGCCCTTCCTGCGAACCAGTTCGAGGGCGTCGTCGGTCAGCTCAACCTGCATGACCATCTATCGTACTGCGGCCACGATTTATTCCCGGTTCGGCGTTTCAGCTCACAACGACGCGATCCAGGCCTTCATCTCGGCCGGTGACATGACATCGGAATCACCGAGCCGGGCCGGGTCCACACCATCGAGCGGCGGCGGTATTCGGGCCACGACCCGCTCGAGGGTTGCGGCGTCGGCGAATTCGTCGACGACCGCTGCCATCTCGGTATCGTGATCGACCCCTCGGGCCCGTGCCGCCGCCACGAGACCACGAAGCAGGGACTCCCAGGTCGTCATCGGGCCCTGGGTGATCGACGCGGACTCGGCGAACGAGTCGATGAACGCGAACGGCACCGAGGTGATGACACCATCGGCTGCGATCGTGGCGTAGAGCCAGTCGGAATCGAACGAGAAGCCGTAGGTCGACGGCGCGGCCAGGATCGGCTCGAGTGCCCGTCGCCCATAGAGCTTGAACGCGGCCTGGGTGTCTCGTAGGCCACGGCCGAACAGCTGCCGGCCGACCATCCTCTGCATGTGGCGAAGTGCGACGATACCCGGCCCCCATCTCGCCTCGGCCTTGACCAGCACCGAGCTCTCGTTCTTGCGATCTCCGATGACGACGTCGGCGCCGTCGACGAACCCGCCGATCAGCAAGCCGATCTGGGCCAGATCGACCGAGTTGTCGGCGTCGGTCATGATCACGGCGTCGACCCCGTCGGCCATCGCGGTGGCGGCGCCGTGCACGATCGCACCTCCCTTGCGGGAGTCGTCGACGTGGGCCAAGCCGGCCAACGGCCCGGATTCAGCGGGAACGGCATCGGTCAGCCGCAGAACGGTGACACGGTCGCCGGAGCGGTGCCGGGCGGCCCGCTCGAGAGCGACCGCAGCCGAGTCGTCCGGGTCGCCGTCGTCGACGAGAATCACGCGCCATTCCACGGCCGTGTCGGCAAGCAACCAGTCGAGCTGATCGAGCTTCACGTGCAGCGAGTCCTCGCCGGTCGGATTGTCGTCGCTCCGTGGGCGAAGGCGCCGCTGCTCACCCCACATCGCGATCACCACGGCGACCTTCAACGGCGGGACATCGGCCACCTGAAGCCTCGAGACCGCCACACGCGTGGCGACCCGGACGTCGAGAGGTCGATCGGGGTCGTCACCGAGAGCCGTCAGCTCGGCGCCATCGGCGCCGGAGGCGAGAAGAGCCTCGGCAATCGACCGAACCCGGGCATGGTGTGAGCGATCGGCGATGTCGTAGTCGGGGGCGCTGAGATCGAAGGCGGTCCCAAGGTCGGTCATGACTTCTCCAGTGGGGTGGTGGGTGGCGGGTTCGGTCGATTGCTCACGGTGACTCGTCTCGGCCACGCTTCTCGGCCGGGGCCAGGTCATCGACCACGAGATGGGCGTTGTCGGTCGTACGATGCACCGCCCGAAACAACAAATGGACTCCAACGGGCAACGTCGCGAGCATCGCCAGGGCGGCGATGACGACATAGCCGGCACCGACCACGTCCAACTCGATGACGGCTCCCGCTCCCGCAACGAGTAACGCTATCGGGCTGGCGACACCGGCGGCGTGTATCCGGGCGTACGCGGTCGACAACCGGACGACTCCGACCCCGGCGACGACCGCCAGCAGGGCCCCGACGAGAAGCAGGAATTCAGCCAGCGTCGTCATTGCTCGACCCCGATCTCGATGCCTTCCTTGTCCTCGACGAATCGGGCGCCGGCCACCGTGGCGGTGAAAGCGATGATGGCCAGCACGACCGGCAGAACGAGGTAGCTGGTGTCCTGACGGCGTACCGCGTCGATCAGGATCGCCCCAATGAGCGACGTCAGAAGCAGGTCGAGCGCCATGATCCGGTCGGGTAGCGACGGCCCCAACAGCAACCGGTAGAAACCACACAGTCCGGCGAAGGTGAATCCGAGTAGAGCCACCGCCATCATGCCAAATCTCCAACGGCGGACGCGGACCCCTGCGATCTCGGCGGGAAGGATCTGACCGCCAGCTCGGCCATTCGTTGAACGTGAGCCACACTTCCGGCCACGTCGGCGTCATCAAGCAGATGAACGTAGAGTGTGCCGGAATCGACATCGGTGTCGACCACGACGGTTCCCGGAGTCAGGGTGATGGCGGCGGTGTAGAGCAACAGGTGTCGCCGGGCCTCGACCGGCACCGTCACCGCCACGATCGATTCGGATGCGGGGCCCCTGAGACGGAGAATCTCGTAGGACACCGCGATCGTCGACTTCATCAGATCGATGAGGATGAGCCACATCAGCCGAGCGAACGGCTTCGGCCGGAATCCCCCATCGAGCGCCCCACCCAAGCCCGGAGTGGTGACGAGGAGGGCGACGAGGAGACCCGACAACAGGTTGGCGGCCGACACGGTCCCCCACAGCACGCACCACGCCACGACCAGCGCCGCCATCATGATCACCCGCCGAGGCACCATGGGGCGTGCGATACCGGTCAGGAGCCGGCGGATCACGACAAGACCTCGGCGATGTAGACGGCGGGATCCAACAAGTCGAGTGCTGCTCGCTCGCTCAGGTCGAGCAGCGCGCCGGCGGACAATGCGATGATCATCGTTGCGACCACCGCCAGCGCCGTCGAGCCCCGCATCAACCACAGATTACCGGTCGCCGTCGGAATCGGCTCCGCCCCTTCGGGGCGATCACCCCAGAAGACCCCCATCCAGATCTTGTTCATCGACAGAATCGTGAGGAACCCGGCGACCAGGGCCGCGGCCACGACCGCGCTCGACGCCTGTTCGACCCCGGCCGATACGACGGCCAGCTTCGCCACGAAGCCCGAGAACGGGGGGATACCGGCCAGAGAGAGAGCCGGAATGGCGAACAGCGCTGCGACCAGGGGGGTGCGGCCGGCCAACCCGCCTGAGTTGTCGAGTGAACCCGAATTCTGTTCGTTCTCGATGAGCCCGCCGACCAGGAACAACACGGTCTTGACCGGCATGTGATGAAGCAGGAAGAAGATGGCACCGCTGATCCCGGCCACCGAGAAGAAGCCGAGGCCCATCACCATGTAGCCGATCTGGCTGATGATGTGGAACGAGAGGATCCGTTTGACGTTGGACTGGGCCAGCGCGCCGACTGCGCCGATCACCATCGTCACCCCGGCGACGGTCAGGAAGAGCGGGCCGAGATCGGTCATTCCGGTGAGGGTGTGGAATCGGATCAGGGCATAGATGCCGACCTTTGTCAGGAGCCCGGCGAAGACGGCGGTGATGCTGGTCGGAGCTGTGGGATAGGCGTCGGGCAACCATGAGAACAGAGGGAAGACCGCAGCTTTGGTGCCGAACACCACAAAGAACCAGGTTCCGATTCCGAGCCTCACCACGTTGGGGAGATCCGGGACCCGCGACGCCAGGAGGGCCATGTTGACGGTTCCCGTCGACGCATAGACGAGAGCCACCCCGAAGAGGAACAGCGCCGACACGAACAGGTTGATGACCACGTAGGTCATGCCGGCCCGGACCTGTCCCCTTCTGCCCTGATGGGTCAGCAGGACGTAGCTCGACACGAGGATGACCTCGAAGGACACGAAGAGCGTGAACAGGTCACCGGTCAGGAACGCAAGCGATAGACCCGCGGTCAAGACGGCCAACAGCGGACCGGACAACTCCGGGTTCGATCCCCAGGCCGTGCGACGTTGACCGATCGCGTAGATCTCGACGACGAAGATGATGGTCAGTGCCCACGGCAGTACCAGCGCGGCGAACAGGTCGGCCACGAGAACGATTCCGAGTTCCGGGTGCCAGTCACCGACCCGAACGGTGACGGTTCCATGCTGGATCACGGTGACCAACAACGCGATCGAGGCCCCGGCAGCCGTTCCGAGGCCGAGACCGACGATCCCATCGCGCAGCATCGGCCGCGAATGCAGCAACATACCGATGGCCGCCGCCACCAGAGGTGCGGCGATCACGAGCGCCACCAGTAGGTTCACGCGGCCGCCTGCCGGGAACCGGTGTCGGTGCCGTCGGGTGAACCGTCGTCATCGTCATCATCGTCGAGCTCGATCTCGTCGTCGGTGGCGGTGGCGACCCGTCGGTCCTCGATATCGTCCTCGACCAGGTCGTCGCCGGTCAGGGTCTGCTGGCGAACAGCCAGCGCGAGGAGGAACAGCGCCAGACCGAAGGAGATGACGATGGCGGTGAGCCCCAAGGCCTGAGGCAGCGGGTTCGAGACGCCTTCGCCCTGACCGATCGGCGGCCGGCCCGGTCGACCCCCCGCCAGCAGAAGTGAGAGCACCGTGGCGTGACCGAGCAGCGAGAACCCCAGAATGATCCTGCTGAGCGATCGGGCGGTGATGAGGTAGACACCGACCGTGGTGAGCCCACCGATGGCCACGAGGAGCGCGAAACTCATGGACCGTCCTCGGCCGGCCGACGACTTCTCACTCCTCCGGCCACGGCGAGTCCGTCGAGCAGTGCACTGACGAGTCCGACGACGATGGCGGTGACCGCGATGTCGAACGGGAGAGCCGAGCCCGACTTGACCTTGCCCAGCACGGGAAGCGTCACCTCACCGACAACCTGGTCGAACAGCACGCCGCCGGCGAGGGCGGGGAGGGCGGCGATGATCACCGCCCCCACGAGTCCGATTGCGACCAGCTCCTGCGCGTACTTCGGCTCCTGGAGACCGGCCAGCGCCCTCAACGTCACAACGGCACCGAGAACGAGGCCTGCGGCGAAACCGCCGCCCGGATTGTTGTGCCCGGCAAACAACAAATAGGTCCCGAGGAGCAACGCGGGTGGAGTCACGAGTTGGACGCCAACCCTGGTCATCGGCGAGCGGGCGGCGATCACGTCGACACCTCGGACCTTCTCACGTTGGCCAGCGCCACGATCCCGATGGCCACGACGACGAGGACCGTGATCTCCCCCAGGGTGTCGAGGCCACGGATATCGGTGAGGATGACGTTGACGACGTTGTCGCCGCCACCCTCATCGGCGGCGAGCTGCACAAGATCCTCGATCGGTGGCCGGCCGGCCGGCTCCGCTGCGGCCACCGCGAGCGCGGATGTCACGCCGATCCCGACTGCGAGCGACGCGATGATCCGGAGGGTCTGCCACGCCTCGCGGCTCGCAGGGAACCGTCGGGCGAGATGACCGAGACCGAGGACGAATCCAACGACGATGATCGTCTCGACGAGCAATTGCGTCAGGGCGAGATCGGGCGCACCGTGGAGGATGTACATACCGGAGACGCAGATGCCCACCGCTCCCAACGTGAGCGCGGCGCCGAGCCTGGAGCCGACGAATCCACCGGCAACGGCGGCGGCCACGATGATGGCCGCCAGCAGTCCTTGCAACGGATCGTCCCAGAGAACGATCTGGTCGGGGGTGAGTCGCAGCGCCACCGGGAGCGCCGCCAGAGAGGCGACCGAGGCCATGACCGTGACGTAGATCGGCAGTGATCCGTGCTGCACCTTGCCGATCAGCTTGCGACAGGCGACTGGAATGGTATCGAGCACCTCGTCGGCGGCATCGGCACCGAGGGTGCGCGGGACGGCTCCCGTGCGACGGGCCAGCGTGAACCCGAGAACCACGCCGATGGTAATGACCGCAACCGAGACGGCAAGACCGAGGGTGAGCCCGGGCCACCGGAGCAACGAGTAGACATCGGCACCCGCTTCGACTTCCACCGCAGCCGGTACGACCAGCTCGTTGACCTGGCCGATGGCTCCGAAACCCACCACGCCGGCACCCGCCAACAGCACGGAAGGCAGCGCCAGCAGGAGCCGGCCGGGAGCAACGTCGACGTCCGGACCCGGCCCCAACAGTCCGACGAGAAGGCGGATCGTGTAGGCCACGGTCAGCACCGAACCGACAAGGACCGCCAGGCCGGCGAAGGCGAAGAGCGGACCGTCGAGTTCGAGCGCGGCCTCGACCGCCGCCTCCTTGGCGGCGAAGCCCAGGACCGGCGGGATCCCGGCCATCGATGCGCCGGCGGCAACCGCAACGGCGGCTGCGACGGGCATCGTGGACCAGAGTCCTCCCAGTTCGGAGATGTTGCGGGTACCTGCCCGGACGTCGATCTCTCCCACCACGATGAAGAGGGCGGCCTTGAACAGGGCGTGGGCGAGCACGATCGAGATACCGGCGAAGACCGCCTTGGCCGTGCCGATGGACAGCAGCGTGATCATCAGACCGAGCTGGGACACAGTGCTCCAGGCCAGGATCAGCTTGGCGTCGTCCTGACGGAGCGCGCCGATCGCACCCCAGAGCATCGACGACACACCGAAAGCCAACCCGAGTACCTGCCAGACATCGTTGCCGGTGAACAGCGGCCCGAGCGCCGCGACCAGGAAAACCCCCGCCTTCACCATCGTGGCCGAATGCAGATAGGCGCTGACCGGCGTCGGTGCCGCCATCGCTCCGGGCAACCAGACATGGAACGGGAGCTGCGCCGACTTGGTGGCCGCACCGATCATGACGAGAGCGGCCGCAACCGACGCCGCCGTGCCCTCCACCGGACCGAGGGCGCTGAGCGAAGTGGTGCCGGCGGCGTCGGCCAGCACCAACATCCCCACCATCAGCACGAGCCCACCGCCGGCTGTGATCATCAGGGCGCGGCGGGCGGCGTCCATCACCGATCCGCTGGCCGTGTTGTAGCCGACGAGCAGGAACGACGTGATCGATGTCAGCTCCCAGAACAGGAACAATGTCCACACGGAGTCGGCCAGAACGAGGCCGAGCATCGACAACGAGAAGGCGAGCAGAGTGGCCGGGAACCGGGCCCGACCTGCCGCGTCGGGGCTGAAGTAGCCGATCGCGTAGGCGAAGACGAGAACGCCTATTCCCGACACGAGCAGGGTCATCAACAGCGCCAGGGCGTCGGTCCGGAATCGCAGCACGAGGTCGAGTCCGTCGACCCAGACGATCTCCGTTGTCTCTGACTCGGCCCGGGAAACCAGCCGTTGTGCGGCCCAGATGGTCGTGGCCAGCGGAGCCAGTCCGGCGATGGCAAGGCCGCTCCGGATACCTCTCAGCCAACCGGTCGCCGCAGAGAGCCCGACACCGGCGACATGAAAGAGGAGGAGCCACCACAACACCCGCCCAGCCTAAGGAGTTCAGCGGGGAGATGGAGTGCGAAAGCTCCGATTTACGATGAACTCAAGGCCCAACGGTGGGCGCAGGCCGCAGCGCCTGCGCCCACCGTCCAAGGCCCATTGGGCCATCGGCAGTCCACGATCACCGTGGCGTTACGATCACCGTGATCGATGGCGCAACCGTTGTGACCTGACACGCCGCGACTTTACAAATTGTTAACCGAGCACTATCTTGGGCCCGACGTAGCGACCGTCGCAAGACCATCTCAAGCACCGCTCCCGGCATCAAGTGAGGCGCGCCCGCATGACCGACTTCATTCTCAACGGCCAGCCGGTGTCGGCCGCCGCCGACCACGAGCATCTCCTCGCCGCCCTCCGGAACGAACTGGGTGTGATCTCCCCGAAGGACGGGTGCGCTCCCTCCGGCCAATGCGGTTGCTGCACGGTCATCGTCGACGGCAAGGCCAGGGTCGCCTGCCAGACACCGATGACGAAGGTGGAGGGTGCGGAGGTCCTCACCGTCGAAGGTCTCGATCCGGCGGAGGCCGACGCCATGGCCAAGACCTTCGCCGCCCATGGCGCCCTCCAGTGCGGCTTCTGCACACCGGGCATCGTCATGCGCGCCAAGGCCATGATCGACAAGAAAGGCGCCGATCTCGGGCGCGACGATGCGGCTCGGCTCCTTGGCGGAAACCTGTGCCGCTGCACCGGCTACATCAAGATCCTCGATGCGATCGAGGACCTCGCCGCCGGCGAGGTGCCCGTGGCCGTCAACCCGAAGGGGGTCGGATCCCGGGGCATCAAATACGAGGCGGAACCGTTGACACTCGGTGCCCGCCCGTACATCGACGACATGACTCCAGCCGGGATGCTCCACGGCGCGGTCAGGCTGGCCGACCACGCCCGGGCGGACGTACTGTCGATCGACACGGCGGTCGCGGAGGCCATGGCCGGCGTCGAGCGTGTGTTCACCGCAGCCGATGTTCCCGGCGAGCTGCGCACGGGCTTGATCCACAAGGACTGGCCGGCCTTCATCCCCGTCGGCGGGCGCACCTCCTATCTGGGCGACGTGCTGGCGTTGGTGGTGGCCGACGATCCGTTCACCGCCCGCCGGGCCGCGGCCGAGATCGAGATCGCCTACGACGTGCTGGCACCGATGACCAACCCGATGATCAACATCGAGTCGAACGACGATGCGGTGTGGCAGCTCGACGGCAACATCCTGTCTCGCTCGGTCTATCAAAGGGGCGATGCCGAGGCGGCGCTGGCGAAAGCCGCGCACACCGTCACCGAGACGTTCCAGACCCAACGTATCGAGCACGCCTTCCTCGAACCGGAATCGACGCTGGCGGTTCCGATCCCAGCCGGCCGACCCCTCCCGCTGACCACCCGGCCCGGCGACGCCGCCGACTTCGATCGGCTGCTGGTGTTCACCGGTGGCCAGGGCATCTGGGACGACCGCAACGACATCGCCCGCATCCTCGACGTCGACCCCGAGGTGATCGTTACCGAGCTCGTCTCCAACGGCGGGGCGTTCGGCGGCAAGGAGGACATGTCGAACCAGGCCCAGACGGCGCTGGCCGCCTGGCTCCTGCAGCGTCCGGTGCGAACCACGCTGACCCGGGAGGAGTCCCTTCTGGTTCACCCCAAGCGTCACCCCATCCGGATGGAGTATCGGGCCGGCTGTGATGCCGACGGCAAACTGACCGCCCTTCACATTCGAATGGTGGGCGACTCGGGGCCCTACGCGTCGGTGGGAATGAAGGTGCTCGAGCGAGCGGCCGGTCATGCATCGGGCCCGTACGTCGTCACCGACATCGACGTGGAGGCCATTGCCGCCCGATCCAACAACTCCGTGTGCGGTGCGTTTCGTGGCTTCGGCGCCAATCAGGCCCAGTTCGCCATGGAGGGCGTGATGGACCGCTTGGCCGAGAAGGTCGGTATCAGCGGCTGGGAGATGCGCAACCGCAACGTCATCAGCCCCGGCGTCGTTTGGGGCCCGGGCCAGATCATGGACGACGGCTGCCTGGGTGCCCAGGCCTGCCTCGACGCGGTCAAACCCCACTTCGACGCCGCGGTGTCAAGCGGCAAGGCCGTCGGGATCGGCCTCGGCTTGAAGAACTCCGGTCTCGGCAACGGGTTCAAGGAGGTCGCCCGGGCGGTCGTGCGGTTCGTACCCCCCGACGGCGCCGGGGCGAACGGCTCCGAGCCCCGGGTCGAGGTGCGTCACTGCTGGACCGAGATGGGCCAGGGTGTACACACCGTGGCCCTCCAGGTCGCGGTGGAGGAGCTCGGGGTCGAGGCCGATCGGATCGACGTGATCGTCGACTCCACCCGAGAGCTCGGCGCCGGGCAGACCACTGGCAGCCGCGGCACCCTCATGGGTGCCGGATCGGTGGCCGACGCCTGCCGCAAGGCCATGGCCGACGGCTGCCGCGTCGGCGTCGACTACGAGGGCGAGTACCGGGTCGACTGGACCAACTCGCTATCGGACGGTGTTGAGAACCCGGTCATCCACTCCACCTTCGGCTACGCGGCCCAGCTGGTCGTGGCCGATCCGGAGACCGGCGACGTCGAGTACGTCGTGGCCGCCCACGATGTCGGCCGGGCCGTGAACCCGCTGCTGTGCGAGGGTCAGGTCGAGGGCGCCGTCCACATGGGCCTCGGCTATGCGCTCAGCGAGGGTTTCCCCTGCGATGCCGACGGTCGGCCGGTGAACGACACCCTCCGAAGTCTGGCGATCATCCGCCCGAAGGACATGCCGCCGGTCACGGTGATCCTCGTCGAGTCCCCGGAGCCGAACTCGCCCTACGGCATCAAGGGCGTCGGCGAGATCGGCCTGGTCCCAACCGCGGGCGCGGTGGCCGCCGCGCTCCGGAAGGCCACCGGTGAGTGGCACAACGAACTGCCGATGGCCAACGACAAGAACCGGGAGCGGCCGGAGGCCTGGACGGTCCCGACCGGCTGATCCAACGACCGCCGGCCTGAACCCCTGCGTCAGCCGGGATCGATGCCGTGCTCGCGCAGCAGACGGGCCATCTCGCCGGCCCTCGCCAGTGCCTCGTCGGCCCTCGCCTCAGCCTCCTCGGCCTTCGCCTCCGCGGCCGACACCAGGTCGGCATCGGTGCTGGCCCGGAGGCCATCAGGTAGCACGACCGTCAGCTCACCGTCGTCGTAGTCGATCCGCAGGTTGCCGAGCTCGGTAAGAGGGCGGCCCGTCCAGGCGACGAACTCCGTGTCGTCGAGGCCGAGGCGGAGTACCACCGGGTCCGGGCCGTCGACGACAGCGATGTAGACGACCGACCCGTTGGCCTGCGCCCGTTTGGCCTTCGTGCGAAAGGCGGCAAACGAGTCGTCATCGGACGGGATCTCCACCACGACCAGCGGAGGTGGGCCATCATTCTGGCGATAGGACCGGGGAGACGGCTCCACCGCCTCGGCTCCAAGGAACATGATGTCGGGGGCGGTGGCGTTGCCGCCGTCGGCGGGATACCAGTTCATGTCCCGAAAAACACGGACCGATGGTCCGAGCAGGCGGGTGGCGGCCAGGGCGATCACATCGACGGCTTGTCGGTGCACGGCGCGCTCGGGCATCTTCAGGTCGTCCGGCAGGCCGGGCGGGTGGTCGTCGTGGTCGAAAACCACTGCGGGCATGGACACAAGGTTACACCTCCACATCGTGCTCCCGAAAGGAGCGCTCATCTGGAGGCCTCGGCCCCGAGCGGAACGCCTCGGCGTTCCGGTGCACACCGTATCGGCGATCGACCGCCAACAACGCCTTTAACAAAATGTTCAGGACCGCTACGCTGGCCAGGATGACGCTGGCCCCGAACCAAACACCCGGCCTGGTGTGTGCCCACAACCATTTCTATTCGGCGCTGGCCCGAGGTATGCCCGCCCCGCCCCGCACGCCAACGTCGTTCCCCGAGATTCTCGAACTCGTCTGGTGGCGGCTCGACCTGGCGCTCGACCTCGACCTCATCGAGTGGTCGGCCAAGCTGGCCGCCCTCACCGCCCTCGAAGCGGGCTGCACCGCCATCATCGATCACCACGAATCGCCCAACGCCATCGACGGCTCGCTGTCGGTCATAGCCGATGCCTGCGCCGAGGTCGGCGTTCGGGTCAACTGCGCCTACGGCATCACCGACCGCCACGGACCCGAAGGCGCCGCCGCAGGGTTGGCGGAGAACGACCGCTTCCTCTCGGCCGGCGGCAAGGGCATGGTCGGCCTGCACGCCGCCTTCACCTGTGAACCCGACACGATCGCCGCCGCGGCCGACCTCGCCCGCAAGCACGGCGTCGGCGTCCATGTCCACGTGGCGGAGGGTCAGGTCGATGACTGGCAGCGACTGCAGGGCCACACCGCCGACGACTGGCTCCTCATCCACGGCGTACACCTACCCGATGACCACGGCCTGTCCGGCACGATCGTGCACAATCCCCGGTCCAACATGAACAACGCCGTCGGCTATGCCAATCCCCGCCGATTCACCAACCCCGTCGCACTCGGCACCGACGGCATCGGCACCGACATGCTCGACGAGTTCCGGGTGGCCTTCGTAAAGACCCGGGAGATCGACGTCACAGCCGGGCCCGACACCGCCTGGGGCTGGCTGGAAACCAACTGGTCGCTGTTTCCGGAGGCCCGCAACGACGTCGTCACCTGGTCGTACCCAGTGATGGACCCCTGGCGACTGGCCTATACAACCCAGGTCTCCCCCACCAGCGTGGAGATCGACGGTGACGTCGTATGGGCCGACGGCTCTCCGACTCGAGCCGACGGCGACGAGATCAAAGCGAAGTCGGCCGAGGCCGCACAACGGTTGTTTGCTCGCCTGGAGTCGATGCCAGGCTGACCAATCGGTGCCCACGCCGACCTGTATCTACAACCAACACGGAGACTGCTCGTGTCACAAACCGCTACCAGTTCAACCCGCTCGCCCGGAGGCACGCTCGCCGTCTTCGACTCGTTTGCGCCCGACGGCCGGGACGCCTACGACAATGCGGTGAAACGTTTCCGGGAGAACAACATCGTCCTTCCCACGTTCGCCCAGTTACGAGATCCGTCGGGCATTCCCGGATCGATTCGCGATCAGTTGGCGTCGGTCGACAAGGACGCTCCCGACAGTCGCAATCTGTTCCG
The DNA here is from genome assembly GCA_965216655.1 of Acidimicrobiales bacterium. Taxonomy (GTDB): domain Bacteria; phylum Actinomycetota; class Acidimicrobiia; order Acidimicrobiales; family SZUA-35; genus JAHELU01. Next base: position 173,693 of record CBDCGP010000040.1, on the reverse strand, counting down.
GGTCCACTGGTACAACGCCCACGCCGACGAGCCCGGACAGCCCAACCACCCCGGCTTCGTCGACGTGCCGAACCACATCGAACTACCGCCGGAGCTGACCGGCGTCGAGGCCCGGATCGTGCTGGCGTTCGGCAACCGGTTCCCGATGATCCGAGCCCACAAGGTCCTCGCGGCCTATTCGTGCCTGGTGGCCCGCCTCGTGACCGGACGGTTCGATCCCACCATCGGCCGGGCCATCTGGCCATCGACCGGCAACTACGCCCGGGGCGGCGTGGCCATCTCCAAGATCATGGGCTGCCGGGGAGTGGCCGTGTTGCCCGAGGGCATGAGCCGGGAGCGTTTCGAATGGCTGGAACGTTGGATCGAACACCCCGACGACGTGATCCGCACCTACGGCACCGAGTCCAACGTCAAGGAGATCTACGACGAGTGCAACCGCCTCGCCCAGGATCCCGAGAACATCATCCTCAACCAGTTCAGCGAGTTCTCGAATCACATGGGCCACTACGGGGTCACCGGGCCGGCGCTGGAGCGTGTCTACCAGCACGTGACCGCCGACCGGTCGGGCCGTCTGGCCGCCTTCGTGTCGGCCTCGGGCTCGGCCGGAACGCTCGGCGCCGGCGACTATCTGAAGGACGCCCACGACGCCCGCATCGTGGCCGTCGAAGCGCTCGAGTGCCCCACGATGCTCTACAACGGCTACGGCGACCACAACATCCAGGGCATCGGCGACAAGCACATCCCGCTCATCCACAACGTGACCAACACCGATCTCGTCGTCGGCATCAGTGACTCCTCGACCGACAAACTCGACGTGCTGTTCAACTCACCGGCCGGCCGCCGCCTTCTCGAGGAGCGAGGGGTGGAAACCCCGGTGATCGACGCGTTGGTCGACATGGGTTACTCGTCGATCTGCAACACCTTGGCCGCCATCACCGCGGCCAAGCAGTGGGGGCTCGGTCCCGACGACGTGATCGTCACCGTCGCCACGGACGGATCCGAGATGTACAACTCGGAGCGGGAGAAGGTGATGTCGAGCCACTTCGGCACCGGCTTCGACGAGAGCGAAGCGGCGGCGGTGTTCGACGAACATCTGGCCTCCGTCGACACCACCCACGCCATGGACATGGGGCCGATCGAGCGGGATCGGGTGTTCAACCTCGGCTATTTCACGTGGGTCGAGCAGCAGGGCATCGCCATCGAGGACTTCGACGTGCGTCGAGACCAGAGCTGGTGGGCGTCGCTTCGAGGCCTCCTCGACACCTGGGACGGCATGATCTCCGAGTTCAACGCCGAAACCGGGGCGAGCCATGGCTGAGCCGGGGCGGCACGCCGATCGCAACATCGGCGCGCTGTCGGGCGAACAGAACCCGTTCCTGCGCTATCGGGACCAGCTCGACTCCCACCGCCGGGCGCTGGAGACACAGCTGTCCGATGCCGAATTCGTCGACATGGTCTCGTCGCTCGATCGGGCGGTGGCTCGCGTCGATGGCAGCGGGTTTCGCGTCACACCGGTGATCAGCGGGGCAACCGTGGCCCACGCAGCCCTCGATCCGACCGTTGCCCTCACCGGTGGGTTCGAGTTGATGATCAAAGACGAGACCGGCAACGTGTCGGGGTCCCACAAGGCACGGCACCTGTTCGGGGTCGCCCTTCACCTGCTGCTCGATGAGCGACTGGGGCACGCTCCCACCGGCGACGATCGACCGGCGCTGGCCATCGCCTCGTGTGGCAACGCGGCGCTGGCGGCCGGGGTGATCGCAGCCGCCATGGGTCGGGAGCTGCTGGTGTTCGTGCCGACCTGGGCCGACGATTCGGTGGTGAAACGGCTTGGGGATCTAGGGACCACGGTGACCGTCTGCCCCCGCCGAGACGGCGAGTCGGGCGACCCGGCCTTCCTGCGCTATCGGGAGGCCGTGGCGGCGGGAGCGAGACCGTTCACCGTGCAGGGCACCGAGACCCCCACGGCGTTCGACGGCGGCCGCACGCTCGGCTTGGAGTTGAACGAGCAGGCAGGGCCCTTCGACGCCGTCTACCTGCAGGTCGGAGGGGGTGCGCTGGCCACAGCGGTCGCCATGGGCCTGCCGGGCGCCACCCTCTACCCGGTCCAGGCGGAAGGCTGCGCGCCGTTGCGGAGGGCCTGGGATCGATTGGCTCCCGGTTTCGACTTCGACGACGCAGCCACCCATCCCCACGACTACATGTGGCCGTGGGAAACAGAGCCGCAGAGTGCGGCCACGGGCATTCTCGACGATGTCACCTACGACTGGTTGCCGTTGCTTCGCCACACAAGGGCTTCGGGCGGGGAGCCCATCGTGGTGCCGGAACAGCTGATCATCGAGGCGCACCGGCTGGCCCGAAATCACACTTCCATCCCGGTCAGCGCCACCGGCACGGCCGGTCTGGCCGGCATGCTGCACCACCAACCGACGGCGGGCCGGGTCGTCGTCGCCTTCACCGGCGTGGAGCGCTGACCACCGCCGTCTTCGTCGGATCCACACGGTGCTCGAGCGAACCGATATCGGTTCAGGGATGAGCATCGTCGGCCGATAACCGTTGCATCGACGGAAACGGCTCAGTCATCGACGGGTACACACCGGATCGGTCCCATGTGGTCGCCGAGCTGTATTCCCGCGCCCTTCGGGCCGACGACGAGAACACGCTCTACCGGGCGATCGCCACCTGGTTGCCCGACCTTTTCGCCGCTGACCGGGCGAGCGTGGGCCTGCTGGCACAGGACGACGACGGACGTCCCTGTCTCGAGGTTCTGGCCTTGTCCGGCTCGGCGGGAGCAATGCCTCTCGGCTTGAAGCTGTCACTCGAATCCACGGCCTCTGGGCAGTCGATTCGGGACCGGGCCGTGAAACGGTGGACGGTCGACGAAGGTGTCGGGGTCTACGACGAATCGCAGAACCTGGCCGACATCGGTTTCGTCGGCGTGATGAACGCTCCACTGATCTCGGGCGACGAACCGATCGGATCGCTGAACATCGCCCGTAGTGACCGCCCGTTCGATCTCGACGACGAGCTGTTGTTCTCCGACATCGCTGTCCTGGTGGCGATGAATCTGTGGCGTTTCCAGGCCCTGGCACGAACCCGTAGCCAGCTGGCCGAGTCCCGCCGCCAGGAGAGGCGACTCGAACTACTCGGTGAGCTGGGTCGCCGGCTGTCGAGCACGGCCAGCGAGACGGACGCCTTCGCGGCGATGGCCGAGATGTTGCGACAGACGATCCCGAGCGATCGGATAAGCCTCGTGCTACCCGACCTCGAGACGGCGACGTTCATCGTCAGCAGCGTCAGCGAGGCGGAAGGGTCGAGTGAGGGTCTGGGAATCGGTACGGAACTGCCGATGAGCACCAGTGCGATGCGGCAGGTGCTGGAGCACGAAGCCGTGAAGATCTTCCCGGATCTCGGCGAGACCAACCGATCCGAGCACAGCCGGTTGTACGCCGCCGGGCTCCGTTCGGCGGCCAGCATCCCGGTCTTCGCCGTCGGCCGCATCGCGGCCATACTCAACTGCGCCTCCAGGCAGCCGGATGCCTACAGCCACGAGGATGTCGCTCTGGCCACGGCCGTCTCCACCGTCGTCGGTGAGACCCTCGAACGTATTCGAGCGCTCGAGGCGGTCGCGGAGCGGGATCGCCAGTTGGCCGCCATCGTCGACGAGAGCCCTCTGTTGTCGATGACGGTCGACAACCACAGTCGCCTTATGCAGGTGTCGCGGTTCGGCGCCCGACAACTGGGCCACGAAGCGAGCAGGATCGTCGATCAGCCCATTCTCACCCTGTATCCCGATGACCAGCATTCACTCATCCAGGAACGTTTGGCCGCCATCGCCGACATGGAGCAGGGAACGGTTCTCTCCTGGGAAGCGTCGATGATCACGTCCGACGGCGAACGGCGCTCGATTCGCCACACCGGCCGACGGCTGGCCGGCGACACCACGGTCCTCATCGTCTGCGAGGACGTCACCGAGATGGTGGAGTTGACCGAGAAGCTCGAGTACGAGGCCAGCCACGACCCGTTGACCGGCCTTCTCAATCGGCGGGAGTTCGACCGCCGGCTCACCGCAGTGGCGGAGTCGGATGCGCAGGCGGCCGTGCTCTACATCGACGTCGACCAGTTCAAGATCATCAACGACACCGCCGGACACCGGGCGGGCGATTCGCTTCTGATCGACCTGGCCGACCTGCTGCGTCGAACCGTCCACCAGGATGACGTCGTCGGGCGTCTGGGAGGTGATGAGTTCGCAATTCTGCTGCTCGACTGTGCGATGGGATCGGCCATCAGGATCGCGGAGCGACTCAGGCGCTCGGCGGCCGACGTCGTGTTCAGCTGGGAGGGTCGGACGTTCGGGTTGTCGATCAGCGTCGGTGTCGTTGCCATCGACGAGCACCGCGATCCCGACGAGATATTGGGTCGCGCCGACGCCGCCTGCTACACGGCCAAACGGGAGGGCCGGAACCGTATCGCCGTTTCGAGTGCGACCGACGGGAACAAACCAACCGGCCGCCGCGACGGCGAATGGGGGAGCCGTCTCCGCGACGCCATCAAAAACGGTGATCTGCGTCTCGTGGCACAGCCCATCGTTCCGGTCGGACGCCCCGACGGCCTCTGCCGGGCCGAGATCCTGATGCGGCTGGAGGAGACCGACGGTTCGCTGGTCTCGGCGGGCCTGTTCATCCCGGCGGCCGAACGGCTCGGTCTGGTGACCGAAATCGACCAATGGCTGGTGTCGCAGGTCGCCGATCTCATGGGCGGTGATCACGTCGACACCGACCAGATCGATTTCCTGGCGGTGAACCTGTCGCCCCGCTCGATCGAATCCGAGGGGTTCCTGGACCACCTCCTCCGCGAACTTTCGCGGCCGGGTGTCGACGCAGGAAAGCTGCTGTTCGAGATCACGGAGACCGCCGCCCTGTCACAGTTCTCCAACGCCGTCGAGTTCATCGAGACGGTGTCGGCGGTGGGCTGCCGGTTCGCCCTCGACGACTTCGGCGCCGGGTTCTCCACCTTCCACTATCTGAAGAGACTTCCTGTCGACGTGCTGAAGATCGACGGTTCACTGATCCAGGACCTGGTATCCGACGCGATCGACAGCTCGATCGTGCGTTCCATCGCCAGCGTGGCCGACGCACTGGGAATGGATACGGTCGCCGAGTTCGTCGAGAAGGAGGAGACGATGGAGCACCTCGACCAGCTCGGTGTGACGTTCGCCCAGGGCTACGCGCTCGGTCGGCCGACGGATCTGGCCGACTGCCTACCGTTCCGGAATCGGGACGTCGGCAATACGCCCGATTTCGGCTGAGGTCACGCGCCGTATCGCTCCAGATAGTCGGCCATCGCCGCTCGCTGTGATTCCTCCAACGGCGCCAGCTCCATGATGTCGTGAACGTCGACGATGGCGAAGGCGGGCATGTCGAACTCTTCGGCCAGGGCCTCCAGAGCGGGACGATCGTCGGTGCCACGTTCGCAGCGGTTGACCGAGACGACCAGCCCGGCGAGCTCGACATCGGCTTCAGCCTTCAGCAGCGGCACCGCGTCCCGCACGGCGGTACCGGCCGTTGTGATGTCCTCGACGATCAACACCCGGTCGCCGTCGGTCAGCTGATGCCCGACGATCATCCCTCCCTCACCGTGGTCCTTCGCCTCCTTGCGATTGAAGCAGTAGGCGACATCGTGCCCACGATCGGCCAGTGCCGAGGCTGTGGTGACGGCCAGCGGGATCCCCTTGTAGGCGGGTCCGAAGAGCACGTCGAAGTCCGTGTCGAGTCGATCTCCGATGGCGTTGGCATAGAATCCGCCCAGTCGGCGGATCTGGCTGCCGGTCCGGTAGAGGCCGGTGTTCACGAAATAGGGTGATTCCCGCCCGCTCTTGGTGATGAACGACCCGAACCGAAGCACGTCGGCCTCGATCATGAAATCGACGAACTCCTGCTTGTAGCCGGCATGCGCCATCATCGTGCGATCAGTCCGCGCCGTCCGCCAGCACCTGACGGGCCAACGTCTTCGGCGCCACGAGTGTGTAGCTCGTGAGGATCCACTCCTCCACCTCTTCCCACCGGTCACGACTCAGCCGCTTGGGGAGGTCGACCGAGATCCATCCGTGGCGTCCGAGCCCGTAGCCGGTCGGGTGAGCGTCATCGACCGTGGCCACGACCGCTTCGGCCTCCTCCTTTGACAGTTTGACGGTGATCCCGGTGCCCTCGTGATTGGCGAACACGAAGTTCTTGCCCCGGACCCGGAAGGTCGGCTCACCGCCCCAGGCCTCGATGTCGACCCGTTGGGCCTCGGGAAGACCGAGCGCCAACTTCTCGATTCGCTCGAACGTGGATGCCATGGAGCCACGCTACACCCCCAGCCGAACCGTGCGCCCTGACCCCCGGTTCCGATGGCTGGAGCACACGGAACGATCGAAGGGTTGACGCGCCGAGGGCCGGAGACAGACGTCCCCGACCCTCGTCGTTCTGTATCAACCAGCTACTGGAGCCGGCTGCTCGTTAGGGAGTGTCGGTTCCGGTGTCGCAGTAGAACGGACCGTCGACGTCGTCCTCGCAGTCAAAGGAGAAGATCCACAGACCGGTGTTGCGGTCCGAAGCGAGGATGATCTGCTGGCCGTCGATCTGGTCGACGTGGACGCCCCAGTAGTTCGAGCCGTCCTCGGCGATGTATCGACCGACCTCGTGAACGTTCCACGAGTAGCTTCCCTCACCATTGGCGTTGGTGTGCCAGTGACCCGGTCGATACTCGAGCGCCCGCATTCCGAGGGAGTACCACGACACGAACATGCGTGGACCCTGGTCGAAGGTCGGCTCGACATCCTGGTTCGTCGGATCGACCTCGATGTTGTGCATCGTCAGGTCGCCGAATTCGAACGGATCTCCGGCCGGCTCCTCAAGCGTTTCCGCCGGTGCGTAGTAGCCGATCTCGAAGAACGGGTCGACGGCAACAGTCGGCGTCGGTCCCGGGGACTTGTCGGGAACGTTGAGCGTGCCGCCGGTGTTGTTGATGATGCGCAGGTAGCCCCATCCGTCGAAGACGCCGGTGACTCCACCGACGACAACGTCCTCACCGTCAGCCAGGCGGGCCTTGATCGCCTCGCCGTCACTGAAGCCGATGAAGGCACCGGGAATGGTGACCAGGTCGGCGTTGACGCCGGGGGCCATGGTCAACAGCGCGTCCCCACGAGCGGCGTCGTTGGCCACGATGTACCCGTCGTAACCCTGCTCTTGAGCGGCCGCGGCCTTCTGCGAGAAGTCACAGGCGCCTCGCTGGATGAGGGCCACCTGGCCATCTCCGGTCGCCGCCGGAATCTCTGCCGTCGTGCAGCCGAAGCCTCCGGTCCAGACGACGGAGCCATTCAGATCCTCGACGACACCGCCGAAGTCCGCCCGACCGAAGTTGACGGCCACGCCGCCGACGTCGAGCGAAGCCACAACGGGATCGAAGTCCTCGTCGCCGGCAAAGAGGTAGTCGCCGTTACCACCGAACACGGCGGCGTGGGCGTTGCCCTCGTAGTCGCGTCCGAGCGGATCCTTCTCGGGGTACGTCGAGTCACCCAGGAACAGCGGTGCGGCCGGGTCGGTGACGTCGAGGGTCACGAATCCGAGATCCCAGTACGACACCACGGCCGTGTAGACGCCATCGACCTTCTCAACCCAGACGTCGTGGTTGAGGGCGGCGCCGAAGACGCCGGTCTCGAGCTGATCGAGATTCAGGCCCTGAGGGATCCAGTCGAGGGCTCCCGTGATCGACAGCAGTTCCGGATTGGCCGGGTCGGTGATGTCGACGAAGAACACATCGAAGAAGTCAAAGGTGTCGGCCACGCCGATCAAGTAGCTCCGGCCGGTGTCCTCGTCGGTCCACGGGAACGTGTTGTGCACGCCGCGGAAGTCCAAGAAACTCTTCTCCAGCGGCTTCGGTTTCTCCGGGTTCGTAACATCCCACAGCGAGATACCGCCACGACCCTGCTGTTCATCCGCTCCCGGGCCTTGCTCACCGGGCTGGTTCTTGTTGCCATTGTCGTTGGCCCGGTTGCAGTCGCCGATGTTGTTACCGTCTTCGTCCTTGTCGCGACCGGTGAGGGGACAGGGCTTGTTGATGTTGAAGTCGGACACGGCGCCGCCCATGATTCCGGCGCCACATGGTTCCTCGGTGGCGATCAGTACGGTGGTGTCGCCGACCGTGATGGTTTTGACGTCGTTCACCCGGGTCTTGGGAGCGGCCTTGATGAAGGCGACCTGGGCCCCGATGACCGCAGGCTCCGGGTTGGTTTCGGGATCGTATTCGGCCGCGAAGTTATCGATCGCGGCGGCGATGTCCACCACGTGGACGCCCGTGTTCGTGCAATCGGGATTCTGGAAGGTCCCGATGTAGGCGTACCCGTTCTCACTCCAGACATCGGTGTACTTCTCGTCCTGCTCACCGACCAGGAGGTCCCGCCCGATCGGCTCGAAGCCATAGTTGGTGTTGGCCGGGATATGCCCGTCATTTTCACTTTCGTGCGCTGATGCTGTCGTGGCCACGGCTAACACCATTACCAGCGACAGCAACACAGCTGTAACTCTTCGTGTCCTACTCATTACTGCTCTCACTCCAATGCTCATGTTTGGGGGCAGGCCAAACGACCTTCGCCGCTCGACCCACCGCAACTTCAGCACCCGCAGCCGCAACCATAGAGGACCGGATCGATGAGTTGCCAAATGTCAAGAGAAAGCATCGCTGGAAGAGATGGATCCAGATCGACGAACTCCTACGACAATAGGCTAGATTCTCTCTTCTCCCGGAAACAAATATGCCGATGCAACTGGCTTGAGAGGACGGGCGTACCAGAGGGGACGCCGCAGCGGACCTTCAGCGGGGCGAGTTTTGCTCAGCCAGTCGAGGTAGGCCTCACGGGATTTGGCCGTGTCGACGACAACGTCGCCGTACTCATCATCCGGTTCGGCCGGCGCCACCCGCACCCGCTGATGCCAGCACTGCATGCCCGAGATCGGGTCGGGTTGCACGCAAAATGTTGCGTTCTGGTGAACGCCGGTGTCGGTCCACCAGATCCGCTGGGTGTCGGAATCGGGCTGGGCCGATGCCGACGAATCGTAGGGCTCGACGCCGTGCTCCCGCGTCAGCTTCCAGATGGTTCCGTCGTTGCCAACCGATGCCTTTCCGGCACCCCAGGATCGGGCCTCGCCCTCCTCGAGACGCCATCGACCCATGTGATGGGAGGCGGCAACGACGCCGGGGCGGATGCCCTCGGTGCGCCACGAGCCGATCACGAAGTGACCGATGCGGGTACTCACCCGAACCAGTCCGTTCTCCTCGATGCCGAGCTTCTCAGCGTCGGAGGGATGGATCCACAGTGGGTGGCGGTGGCTGATCTCGTTGAGCCATTTGGAGTTGGCCGAACGGGTGTGGATCAACGTGGGGATCCTGAAGGTGGGCAGGAGTATCCGTTCGTTGCCGCCCGTGCCGTCGGCCGCGGGGTCCATGTCGAGGTCCTCCCAGTGGACATGGGAGGGGATCCAGGTCGGGGTTGCGTACTCGGGCCAGCCCCAGTCGGCCAGTGTCTCGGAGTACAGCTCCAGTTTCTTGGACGGGGTCGGGAAGCCTTCCTTCAGCTCGCCGTCGATGTCGACGGCCGGTGAACCGTCGCCCAACTTGGCCAGAGCGACGTCACCCAGATCGGCCGGATCTCCCGACCAGGCCCCGGAGGTTCCGGGCTTGATGTAGACACCACGGTGATCCCGGGTGCATCCCTCGACGGCGGATGGATCGACGGGTCGCTCGTAGGGCTCGTAGGGGTCGGTCGGCACCCCGAACGCCGACCGCTCCCGCATGTAATCGAGAGGGCTCTGGCCGGCGGCCTCTGCGGCGTCCGCCAGGCCCGGCACGTTCTCGGAGAACATCTTGGCGTAGTACTCGTCTACCGTCACCGGCTTGCCGGGATGCTCCTCGCTCTCGAAGAACTTACGCACGCCGAGGCTGCCGTCGGGGTCGATCGCCCACGACAGGTGGACCCAGAACTCGTTCTCCTCCCACACCTCTCCGGGGTTGTACTCATACGACGGGGTGTTCGGGTCGAACTCCCGCCCCTCGCGGGCGGCCTTGATCTCGGCGTAACGCCGGAACGTCGACTGACGGAACCCGATCCAGCGGCCGGCGTGGGTCTCGTAGGAATGGACATCATGCCGCTCGGCCGAAACGCCCATGGGCAGCACGTAGTCGGCGAACCACGACGTCTCGGACCAGGTCGGCGTGAGAGCGACGTGGCAGCGGACCATCTCCGGATCCTTCAGCGCCTCCATCCAGGTGAACCCGTCGGGATTGGTCCAGATCGGGTTGTAGACCCGGGAGAAGTACACCTCCAGCGAGCCCCGACCCTCCTTGAGGAAGTGGGGCAGCAGTATCGACATCTCGTGGTACGAAAGTGGATACTCCTTCGGCCACTCCAGCTCGTTCCATTTCGTGAGCTTCTGCGACCCGAACGGTTGGGCCGGGCTGAACTTGTTCATGCCGTTGCCGGCCGTGCCGCCCTTGGTCGCCACCGAACCGGTCAACACGTTGAGGAAGAACAGGCAGCGGGCCACCTGCCACCCGCCGAGATTTCCGGCTCCGGCAGCCCGCCAGTTGTGGGTGGCGAGCTTGGTCGGGTGGGCCCCGATGAGTGCGGCGATATCCCGGATCGTGGCCGCATCGACCCCCGTCTTCTGCTCGGCGGCCTGCGGCGTGTAGTCGGCGTACTCCCTCAGGAGCGCCGTCCGCACCGACGCCCATTCCACCGGCAGGTCGGGGTGCTGACGCTGGAGGTAGGTCTCCCAGTTGGTCCAGCGGCGAACGAATGCCTCGTTCCACGTTTCGGCCTCGATGAGCTCACGGGCGATCGCCAGGCACAAGAACGGCTCGGTGCCGGGCCAGGTCGCCAGCCAGTAGTCGGCCTTGGCCCCGGTGTTGGAGAGACGAGGGTCGATGGCGATGATCTTCGCCCCGTTCTTTTGGGCCTCCATGATCCGCTGGGCGTGGGGGTTGAAGTAGTGGCCCGACTCGAGGTGGGCCGAGATCAGCATGATGACCTCGGCGTTGGCGAAGTCGGATGAGGGACGGTCGTGGCCCATCCACGACTGGTAGCCGATGCGGGCGTTGGAGGAGCAGATGTTGGTGTGGGAGTTGTGGCCGTCGACGCCCCAGGCCTGGAGCACCCGGTTGGCGTAGCCGTCCTCGCCGGGGCGACCGACGTGGTACATGATCTCGTTGTGGCGATCCTCCTCGAAGGCGGTGCGCATGCGGCCGCCGATCTCCGACAGCGCCTGCTCCCAGGAGATACGCTCCCATTTCCCGGAACCTCGCTCCCCCACCCGTTTCAGGGGGTGGAGGATGCGCTCCGGGTCATAGACCTGGTTGAGCGTGGCCGGTCCCTTGGCACAGTTGCGACCCCGACTCGCCGGATGCTCCGGGTTGCCCTCGATCTTGCAGATCTGGTCGGTCTCCTGGTCGAAATAGGCGACGAGTCCACAACCGGCCTCACAGTTGAAACACGTGGTGGGTACCAGCGTGTACTTACGCTCGACCTTCTCGGGCCACGCCTTGGCGTCGAGCTCGGTCCAGTCGTGCCACTGCTCGTGGGGAGGATAGTTACGAAGTTCGGTCATGATTCACCTGGATAGGTAGGGGGAGAGAGACAACGGCCGGACCCGGCCCGGATGTTTGAACCAAAAAATGCGCCTGCCGCACATTTCGCTCCAAACGTCGAGAGAGGGCCGAGAGGCTACGAAGCCGAGGCGAGCGCAGCGAGAAAGGCTGCGAAGCCTCGCTGAGCAGCGGCGCAGACTCGCGCGGATGGCGAAGCCCAGCGAAGCGACCCGAGGCGAAGCCGAGGCGAGCGCAGCGAGATAAACAGCTCATGAGAGAGGCACCGACTGGCCGGCCCGGACGAAGGCGTCCTCGTAGGCGAACATGCCGACCAGGGCGAACACACCGGCGGCTGCGGCCAGTGGGGCGGACGTGCCGCCGTTGACCAGGTCGAGCACCGTGAACAAGGCGGGAACCACCAACCCGGCGACCACGCCGCCCCACCAGAACTGCTGGGCGTACGCGCCCCTGGTCATCGCCTCGACGGCGAGTTCGACGGTGCGGGAACCGTGGGAGGTCAGTTCCACGGCGATGAGTGCGGCCGTGGCCAGGACACCGCCGAGGAGCACCCACCGAACGGCGGCCGGGGACGGGATGTCCATGAACACATCGGCGATGCCGTAGACGGCGCCGCCGGCGGTAACCGCCTGGGCCAGGAGTACCGGTAGCAGCAGCGGTGTCTGCCACAGGTCGCGGCCCTCGCACTGGGCGAAGAGGAAGGCGGTGTATCCGGCGGTGGCCGCTGCGGTCAGCACCGCGGGAACGGCCAGTACCTCGATGAGGCCTTCGGATTCGGTGAGGCCGCCGATCCACCAGAGCGCGCACACGATGGCGAACGCCATGAGTACATAGGCTCCCTTTACGAGCCACGACGTCCAGTTTCCCTTGGTGATGAGGTAGTGGAACCGGCCGGGTTGTTTGAGGTCGCCGATGAGTAGAACACCGGTCAGAGCCAGGAAGACGCCGGCCACCATCGGCGGCATCACGCCGACGGCGGCCTGGGCCGACGAGTGTCCGAGCACAACCATCAGCGCCGCCATCAGCATCGCTCCGGCGGCGACGGCCTTGGTCACCAGGTAGCCGGAGACCTTCTCCTTCCACGTCATCATGTGGGCGGTCGTGTACGCGGTACGGGCCACCACGCCGGCCTCATCGGTCGGGATCGAACCGGCGTGGACGGGAATGGTGGGGTGACGTTTGCCGTCGGTGTCCCGCAGCGTGTCGGCCCAGATCATGCCGTCGTTGGCGATCGCGGTGCGGGTCGGGTCGAGCGACGCCTGGTCGGCTCCCCGGTAGTAGACCTTGGGTTTGGTGTTCTGCTCGGGGGCTCTCACCGCCACGTCGTCACGGGCGATGATCCGGCTGATCTCCGATGTGGGGTCGTCGAGGTCGCCGATCTTGATGGCTTCGGTCGGACACACGATCTGGCACGACGGCAGCAGCCCGACTTCGAGCCGGTGATTGCACATGTTGCACTTGTGGGCGGTGTTGGTCTCGGGGTTGATGTAGAGGGCGTCGTAGGGGCAGGCGTTCATACAGGACTTGCAGCCGATGCAGTCCTCGTCCTGGAAGTCGACGACGCCGTTCGAAGCCCGATACAACGCGGATGTGGGGCAGATCGCCATACACGGGGCGTCGTCGCACTGGTTGCACCGCATGACGTTGAACTTGCGGGCCACGTCGGGAAACGTACCGGTCTCGATGTACTTCACCCACGTTCGGTTCACCCCGAGGGGCACGTCGTGCTCGCTCTTGCACGCGACCGTGCAGGCGTGACAGCCGATGCAGTTGTCGCTGTCCAGAAGAAACCCCATCCGGGTCATTGCGTACCCTCTCCTCTCGGGTCGAGACGTGTTGGTTCAAGCGCCCGTCGCCGCCGGTTCATGGTTCGCCCGCTCAGGCGTTTGCCAGGTCGGAGCCGTCCGGGCTCGTGATCGGGGCTCCGGCTCCCTGCCAGGCTCCGAATCCGCCGAGAAGGTCGGACACGTCGTTGAAGCCTGCCGTGGCGAGCCGACTGGCCGCGATCGACGAACGGTAGCCACCGGCACAATACACGATCGTCGGCTTGGAGGCGTCGAGGCTGGCCAGCTGCTTGTTGAGCGTCGTCAGCGGAATCAGTTGGGCGTCGGGAATGATGCCGCCTGCCGTTTCCCCCGGTTGGCGGACGTCGACGATCTGAACATCGTCGACCCGGTCGATGGCGTCCTGCATACCGGCCACGTCGACCCGTGAACTCCGAGCGACATCGTCGGGATTGGAGGTGAGGACCGCCAGGGCATTGTCGAGGTAGCCGACGACGTTGTCGAAACCGATGCGGGCGAGGCGGATCTTCGACTCCATCTCCTCACCCTCGTCGGCCACGACGACGATGGCGACGCCGGGCTGGATCACTCCTCCCGCGAACTCCGCGTAGCGGCCGGCCAGCCCGATGTTGATGGAACCGATCAGGTGTCCGGCCGAGAACTCGTTGGGATCCCGGGTGTCGAGCACGACGGCGCCCTGGCGCTGAGCCCTGATCACCTCGTGGAGTTCGAGGGCCCGGGGCGGTGTCGTCTCATCGAGGATGGGACGGTTCTCCCGGTTGAGCACGGCATCGTAGGCGAAGTAGGCGGGGGGTGCGGACTGGCCTTCGGTGACGACGGCAATGAAGTCTTCTTTGTCCATCGGCACCAGGGCGTAGTTCTGGGTGCGCTGCTCGCCGATGGTGGAGCTCGTCTCCGTCGACAGGTTCTTGCCGCACGCCGATCCGGCACCGTGGGCCGGGAACACCCTGGTCGAATCGGGAAGCGTCAGCAGTTGTTCGTGGAGCGAGTCGTAGAGTTGCGACGCGAGCTCCTCACTCGTGACCCCTTTGGACGACAGCAGGTCGGGTCGGCCGACGTCGCCGATGAAGAGCGTGTCACCGGTCAGCACGGAATGGGGCTCGCCACCGGTCGTCTCGTAGACGACGATGCTGATCGACTCGGGCGTGTGGCCGGGGGTGTGCCGGATCTCGAGTTCCACCTCGCCGAGGCTGATCCGCTCGCCGTGGGCCAGCTTGCGGGACTCGAACTCGGTCTCCGCCTTGTCACCGTAGGCAATGGTCGCACCCGTGGCGTGGGCGAGTTCGAGGTGGCCCGACAGGAAGTCGGCGTGAAAGTGGGTCTCGAGGACCAACTCGATCGTCATCTGATGCTCGGCGGCCGACTCCAGATACGGCGCGATGTCTCGACGAGGGTCGACGACCACTGCTCGCCTGGAGGTCTCGTCGCCGATGAAATAGGAGGCCTGGGACAGGCAATCGAGGTAGTGCTGTTCGAAGATCACGGATTCCCCTTCGACCTTGTTCGACCACGGGTTCATCCTAATGTACGGTCTTTCGGACTGACGGTCAAGCGACGCCGACGCCGCCCCGCCGTTCCAGTTCGGGCCCGGTTCGTTGAACCGGATCACACACGGGCAGACTTTGATGGTGCCTCATCGCAAGACGGTTCCCCGCCGCCCCGCAGGGCCGGGAGGGACCGATCGGCCGGCCACGTCGGCTCCCGATCTTCACCGGTCTCGTTCCGCGTCCGACCACCGGGCTGCGCTGGCCGCCATCTTCCTCACCGCCTACGGGACGAACATCTCAACACCGTTTCTCGTGTCGTACCGGGACCGCCTCGCTCTCGGGCCGACCGAGACCCAGACCATTTTCGTGGTCTACGTCGCCGGCATCCTCATCACCCTGCTTCTGGCCGGGCCGGCCGCCGACCGGTTCGGGCGCAAGCCGATGACCGTCCCGTTCGTCGTCGTGGCCGCCCTCGCCTCGTTCCTGATCCTGCTCGGCCGGGACTCCTATCCCCTGCTGCTCATCGGACGATGGATGCTCGGCGTCTCGGTCGGCGCGGTACTCGCAGCCGGAACGGCCTGGGTTCAGGAACTCCTCGGGCCCGGCACCCAGGTCAGGGCGGCCGTGTGGACCACGCTCGCCACCTACGCCGGCTTCGGGTTCGGCCCGGCCGTCTCTGCTGTACTGGCCCTGCTCGCGCCCGGGCCGCTCGTCACCCCGTTCGTCGTCCATATCGCCCTCACCCTGGTGGCGCTGCCGTTCCTGATCGGCATTCCCGAAACCCGCCCCCGATCAGCCACACCGCCTCCACTCCGTCCCAACCTCGGCGTGCCTCGCAACGGCCGCGCCGTCTTCTGGTTCACCGTCGTCCCGGCCGCCATCTGGGTGTTCGCCTTCCCGTCGACATCGTTCGCCCTGTTCCCCGTGCTGCTGAGCGCGGCGATGCCGGGCAACGAGATACAGGTCGCCGGCGCGGCGGCAACCCTCACCGCGTGGAGTGCCGTCCTCGCTCGACCGCTGATCAAACGGTGGGGCCCGACGCCCACCCTGAGCGCCGGCATGGCGATGGGTTTCGTCGGCTACACGCTCGGCACCAGCGCCTTCTGGACCGACGCCTGGCCGCTCGTACTTCCGGCCGCGATGCTGTTGGGGGCCGCCTCGGGCTGTATCACCGCGGGTTGCCTGGCCATCGTCGGTGCCATCGCCGAGGATCATCGCCGAGGCGCGCTGACCTCGACCTTCTATCTCCTCGCCTACCCCTGCATGTCGATGCCGGTGATCGTCACGTCGCTGGCCTCCGTGAGCAGCGAACGAGCCGCACTGCTGACCATCACCACCGCAGCTTTCGTCGGACTGACGGTGGTGGTCGCGTCGGCCCGCCTCCTGCAGTCGAGCGCGGCCCGCTGAACTCCTGAACGCCGGGTGGGCCGGTGGAGCGGCCGAAGGCGGTGGATTACGCTCGGACCATGTCGACCTCAGAACCGTCCGTGTTCCACCTCGGCCTCGACGCCGAAGCCCTCGCCGGGGCCTCGCTGGCAATCGTGCCCGGCGACCCGGCCCGGGTGGCCAGAATCGCCACCTGTCTCACCGACGCCCGACCACTGGCCTCCCAACGGGAGTTCACCAGCCACCTCGGACACATCGACGGCACTCCGATCGTGGTCTGCTCCACGGGGATCGGTGGGCCGTCGGTGTCGGTGGCAGTCGAGGAGCTGGCCCAGCTCGGCGTCCGGACCTTTCTGCGGGTCGGCACGACCGGCTCGATCCAGCCCGACGTCACGTCGGGCACGATCGTCATCAGCCAGGCCGCCGTTCGACTCGACGGAGCCAGCTTCCACTTCGCGCCCGGCGAGTACCCGGCGGCCTCCGACTTCTGGTGCACGAAGGCGCTGGTCGAGGCGGCGGAAGCCATCGGGGCGGAGTATCGGGTCGGCATCACCGCATCGAGCGACACGTTCTACCCGGGGCAGGAACGCTACGACACCGTGGCCGGCACGGTCACGGCCCGGTTTCGCGGCTCCCTGGCCGACTGGCGTGAGCTGAAGGTCATCAACTACGAGATGGAGTCGGCGACGCTGTTCACCATGTGCTCCGCCAACGGTTGGCGGGCGGGATGCGTGGCCGGCGTCATCGCCAACCGGGCGGTGGAGGAGATCCCGACCGACGAGTCGGCCATCGCCGCCACCGAGGAACGGGCCATCGACGTCGTCATCGAAGCGGCACGGAGGCTTTTGGCCCAGACCTGACCAACATTGGTGCCCAGAGATCGACAAAAATGTTTGTGATTGGTGGGCTAGGGTGCAATCCTTGCTGCGTGGAGCTTCTGCTAGTTGAGGACGATTCTTCGATCAGTCAGCCGCTGAAGGCGGGGCTGGAACGGGAGGGATTTGACGTTCAACTGGCGACCACGGGGGCTCAGGCCCTCCAGGCCGAGCCCGTGGACCTGGTCCTTCTCGATCTCGGCCTACCCGACCTCGACGGCCGCGTCGTGTGCCAGAACCTGCGGGCGGCCAGCACGGTGCCCATCATTGTCGTGACCGCACGAGAGGACGAGATCGATCGGGTGATGCTGCTCGAACTCGGGGCCGACGACTACGTGGTCAAGCCGTTCGGCTTTCGCGAACTCGTGGCCAGGATCCGGGCCGTGCTCCGGCGGGCTGCGTCGCGGCCGGTCGAGGAGGAGCGGGTCGAATGGGGATCGCTCAGCATCGATCGCCGGGCTCGTCATGTCGAATACGACGGCAGCCGCGTCGATCTGACCCCCAAGGAATACGACCTTCTGGCGGCTCTGGCCGCGGATCCCGGCGCCGCCGTCACCCGCGAACAGCTGATCAACGACGTCTGGGACGAGAACTGGTGGGGTTCGACCAAGACCCTCGACGTCCACGTCGCCTCGCTGCGCAAGAAAACCGATCCGTCCCTGATCCAGACCATACGCGGCGTTGGCTTCCGGTTGGCGGAGAACCCGCAGGACGACTAGGCAGGTCCAATGACCCGGCGGCTCGTACTGAGTTACCTTTTGGTCAGCCTCATCGTCCTGCTCATCCTCGAGATTCCGCTGGCGATCTTCTATTACCAACTCGAGCGTGAGCGATTCATCGCCAACGCCGAGCGCGACGCCGTCGTGCTCGCCACCTACTACCAGGATGTGCTCGACCAGGACGCTCCAACGGCCAACAGCGACCTCGAGGTGGCGAGAAACTACACCGCTGAGACCGGAGCCCGGCTCGTCGTGGTCGACGACGGTGGCATCTCGGTGGCCGACACCGGCCGAGAGTCCGGGCGGAACTTCGCCACCCGGCCGGAGATCGTGGTCGCCCTCGACGGGCTCCGTGATGCCGGCTACCGCGATTCGGAGACACTCGACACCGAGCTGCTGTACGTCGCCGTTCCGATCGCGTCGGGCGGCAACGTCGAGGGTGCCCTTCGACTCACGATCGACGCGGAGGAGGTCAACAGCCGGATTCGCCGCTTCTGGATCGGGCTCGTGGCGATCGCGGCACTCATTCTCGCCGCGCTGGCCCTGGTCGGTCTGACCGTCGCCCGTTCCGCCACGGAGCCGATCAAACGTCTGCGAACCTCAGCGCTGCGGTTCGGGCGCGGCGACTTCAGCCCGCTGCAGGTTTCGGATCCCGAGACCCCGGGCGAGATCCAGGAACTCGCCGACTCGATGAACGCCATGGGCCGTCAATTGGAGCAGCTGATCGAACGCCATCGGTCGTTCGTCGGCGACGCGTCGCACCAACTTCGCACGCCGCTCACCTCACTGCGGTTGCGGCTGGAGAATCTCGAGGCGGCGGCCATCGACGCCACGTCACGGGGCGACATCGAGGCGGCCATCGAGGAGACGATCCGGCTGTCGAACCTCGTTGGAGACCTGTTGAAGCTGGCCCGCAACGACGGCCCGCCGAGTCTGTCGGCAGTCGACCTGGGATCGCTTGCCGCCGACCGTGTCAACACCTGGCAGGCCACCGCCGAGCACGAGGTCGAGCTCCTGTTGAATCGGCCGAAGGGCAAGGTCGAGGCGATTGCGGTCGCCGGCGCGGTGGAGCAGGTGCTCGACAACCTGCTCGACAACGCGCTCCACGTGGCGCCGCCGAAGTCCCGCATTCTCGTGTCGGTCGAACGAGGTCACATGCATCACCGGTTGGTGGTCACCGACGAGGGCCCGGGGTTGAGCGATGAGGAGAAGGCACGGGCCACCGATCGGTTCTGGCGCGCCGACCACGGCCGGGCCGGAACCGGCCTCGGCCTCGCCGTCGTGGCATCGCTGATCGAGGCCAGCGACGGAACACTCGTCTTCGACGACAATCCGCACGGTCGCGGCCTGCGGGTGACCACCGGATGGCCGACGTTGTTCCCCAGCAACGGCCGCCTGACCGAGCCGGGATCGTCGGATGCGATCTACCGAAACACCGTCGAGTGGACACCGGGCGACGGTGAGGAGTGGGACGCCGCCGAGCCGACGTCAACCCCGAAGGCTCGGCGGTGGGGTCGATCGCGCCGTACGGCCGGGAGCCGCTGAGCGCCGTCAGCAAATCGACGGTCAATCATCGTCGGCAGCCGAGGTCGACACCGGCTCGGAAACGCTCACCGTCAACGCCGGTCGGGCGCCGTCGACCCGGTAGTCGATGTCGCGTGGTGCCGGTCGGTCGAGCAGGCCGAGGTTGACCGCCATGGCCGACCCTCCGATGACGAGAGCTCCTATGACCGCGGTGAACGCGATCGCACCGGGTCTCTTCACCTTCGGCCGTTGGGCCCTCTGCCAAAAATTGAACCGTGTCATTCCATACGCCCATGCACCGACCTCGCTTCGACCTGCGGTCGACGGGTGAGCTGCGACGGCTGGTCGATCGCAGTCCTAGCCTCACGTCCAAGGCGGCTTCTCCACCGTACCCGGGCCGAGGTTCTCCCTGGGATCGGCCCGTCCTTGGATGAGCCAGAGCTCGGTCAAGAAACGGTGAAGGGCGGCGTTCGACCCAACGGTCAGCTGAAAACGAAGTCGTCGGGATCGGGCCGGCGGGTGCGATGCCAGTAGTCGACCATACGGAACGGCATGGGCGAACGTACCTGCCCGTTGGCGTTGCGATAATAGGTGTTGGTGGCCGGGTGGGCCCAGATCAACTCGGCGTGCGCGGCGTCGATCTCTGCCGTGTAGTCGGCCCGTCGCTCCGGTTTGACCTCGATCGTCGACCAACCATGCTCGCCCATCATGGCCAGACACCAGGTGATGTAGCGGGCCTGCGTCTCCCCGACCCACATGCCGCTGCCGCCGTGGCCCAGATTCGTGTTGGGACCGTACATCACGAACAGGTTCGGAAAGCGTGGCACGGTCATGCCCAGGTGCGCTGTGGGGTTGTCGTCGGCCCAGTCGGCGGCCAGGTCCACGCCGTCGCGGCCCACGATGTTGAGCCGGGCGGCCAGGGTCGTGACGGTGAACCCCGTTGCCAGCACGATCACATCGGCGTTCCGGACGGTGCCGTCTATGGTGCGGATGCCGCCCGGCTCGAACCGGTCGATCGGCTCGGTGACGAGATCGACGTCGGGACGGCACAGTGTGTCGTACCAGTCGTTGTCGAGCAGGATGCGCTTGCCGAACGGCGGGTAGGACGGGATGGCGTGTTCGATGAGTTCGGGCTTGTCGGCCAGCGAGGCCACGATGTGGTCGGTCATCTCGATCCGGTGACGGTCGTTGACCCGGTTCATCGCCCGATCCGGATGAGGCCAGTCGGGGTCCCGGCGGAGGAACCGCAGCAGTCCGTCGCCGTAGCGCCAGAACTGGGCGAATCGGTACCAGCGGTCGTAGTACGGGAGGTTGGCGAACAACCAGGCGCTTCGGGGATCGACGACGCCGTTGTAGTTCTCGGTCGGGCGCACCCATTGGGGGGTGCGCTGGTAGACGGTGACGCTGCCGGCCTGTGGCGCAATCGTGGGCACGAGCTGTACTGCGGAGGCTCCCGTTCCGATGACCGCGACATCCGCACCGGCGAGATCGAGATCGTGGGGCCAGCGTGCGGTGTGTACGATGCGGCCCTCGAAGTTCTCGTCGCCGTCGAAGCGGGCGGCCATCGGCTGATTGAAGTGACCGGTCGCACTGACCAGGATCCGTGTCGTTGTCTCGGTGGTGGCGCCGCTGTCGTCGGTCATCGTGACCCGCCAGCGGGCACCGACCTCGTCCCAACGGGCCGACGTCATCGTCGTTGCGAAGCGGATCCGGGATCGGAGCTCGAAGTCGGTGGCGCAGGCGTGCAGATAGTCGTAGAGTTCGTCTCGGGGCGAGAAGTAGTGTTTCCAGCCCGGGTTCGGGGCGAACGAATAGCTGTAGAAATGGTTGGGCGTGTCGACTCCGCACCCGGGATAGCGGTTCTCGAACCAGGTGCCGCCCACCTCGGGGTTCTTCTCGACGATCGTCCAGGGAACACCGAGCCGATCGAGCTTGATGCCGAGGCACAGGCCGGAGGCTCCGGCGCCGATGATGAGGACCTGGTGATCGACCTCGGTCGATCCAGGTAGGACTTCCGGCGTGCCGGACGGCCAGCTCGCGTCCTCGGACGTGAACCCGAAGTCTTCGCGCATCATCGACACGTACTCGTCGGGCACCGGCTCACCCAGACAGAACGACATCATCCGCTGGAAGAGCTCGGGATCAGGGTCGGTGATCATCGGCGACGGCACGAGCACGGCGCCGTCCGACCCGGTCGACAGGATGTCGATGGCGGCGGCCTTGATCTCGGCCCTGGTCACGTCGTCGAATCCGGCATCGGGGTCGGCCACCAGGCGAACGTCGCGGGCCGGTGCGAATCGATCGCTCAGCCATCGATCGTCGCCGGTGAGGTGGAACAGGCTGAGCACGAGTATCCGGAGATCGGCGGCCTCGATGGATTCCTTGATCTGCACGGCAGTCGGTGTCGACGCCGTCGGGGTTCCGGTCACCGGACCATAATGGCCCATCGGTCGCCAACGGCTCGAACCGGTCGCGGTGGTCGGGATGCCTCGTGTTCTGGCGTCAGGCCGCGCCGGTGAGTAACCTCGGGCCGACCGTGAGTGTTTCGAATCGACGGTGGCGGCAGCCACGCCCGAGAGTGACCCGATGAGCTGGGAACCGGAGCTGGAGGAGCTCCGGCGCCGCGAGGCGATGGCCGAACGGCTTGGCGGTGCCGACAAGGTCGAGCGGCAGCATCATTTCGGCAAACAGACGGTTCGGGAGCGGATCGACGGCATCGTCGACAAGGACACGTTCTGGGAGCTCGGAAAGGTGGCAGGCGTTGCGTCGTATGACGACAAGGGCGACCTGATCGAGCTTCTGCCGTCCAACTTCGTGTTCGGCATGGCCGAGCTCGACGGACGCCCGGTTGTCGTCTCGGGAGACGACTTCACGGTCCGCGGCGGCTCCAACGACGCCTCGATCTCGGCCAAACGGGAGGAATCGGAGTCACTGGCCCTGGAGATGAGGCTGCCGCACGTTCGCCTGCTCGACGGCATGTCGGGTGGCGGGTCGGTGAAGACCATCGAGATGGCCGGACGGACCTATATTCCGCTGCTGCCGGGTTGGCACACGGTGATCGACCACCTCAATGTGGCGCCCTCGGTCTCCCTTGTCCTCGGCTCGGTGGCCGGTTTCGGTGCAGCTCGGGCGACCACCTGCCACTACTCGGTGATGGTGGCCGAGTCCTCCCAGATGATGATCGCCGGACCGGCTCTGGTCGAGCAGGCCGGGCTCGGCTCGGTCACCAAGGAGGAGCTCGGGCACGCCCGCATCCATACCACCAACGGCTCGATCGACGATGTGGTCGACAGCGAGGCGGAGGCCTTCGAACGGGCGCTGCAGTTCCTGTCGTACCTGCCCGGTAACGTCGACGAACTCCCACCGATCGAGGACTGGGGCGACGACGCCGGGCGTCGAGAGGAGCACCTCATCTCGGTCGTCCCCCGTGAATCCCGCCAGGCCTACGACATGCGGTCCATCGTCTCGGCCGTGTTCGATCGATCGCCCGAAGGGGAGTCGAGCTTCTTCGAGATCGGACGCTCGTGGGGCACGTCGATCATCACCGGTCTGGCCCGCCTCGACGGTGTTCCGGTGGCGGTCTACGCCGAGGATCCGAGAATCTACGGCGGCGGCTGGACCAACGACGCCTGCCGGAAGCTGATCCGCCTGGCCGACCTCGCGTCATTGTTCAAACTGCCGCTGATCCATTTCGAGGACTGCCCCGGGTTCGTGATCGGCAAGACGTCGGAGGAGGAGGGCACGATCCGCACCGGGTCGGTGGCGCTGGTGGCGCTCCGCCAGCTCGCGGTGCCGTACTGCACCGTGCTCGTGAGGAAGGCGTTCGGCGTGGCCGGGGCGTCCAATCGGGTGCCGGGGGCGACATCCATGCGCATGGCCTGGCCGTCGGCCGACTGGGGTTCGCTGCCGCTCGAGGGCGGGCTGGAGGTCGCCTACAAGGCCGAGCTCGAAGCATCCGACGATCCCGAGGCGCTGCACGCCGAGATCACCGAGCGGCTCAACCGGCTGCGATCGCCGCTGCGGTCGGCCGAGTTCTACGAGATCGAGCAGATCATCGACCCCCGCGACACGCGGCCGATGCTGTGTGACTGGGTCCGCCTCGCTCGGCGTACCTTGCGGCCGGGTCCGACCACCTGGGGTTTCCGCCCCTGACCCCCGCCCGAACTTTGGGACGCTGACGACCCCCTGGACGGGTCGTGAACGCGCCAACGTTCGACGGTGGGGGACGTGAGGCGCACAAAGTTCGGGGGAGGTGGGTGCGATTACTCCGTCAGATCCCGAGCCTGGCGGTAGTGTTCGCGGACCTCGGCGGCCGCCTCGGCGACCGAAGTGTCGGGTTCGACGACGATGCCCTGTCCGAGACCCCACCGGTCGGCCACCTCGGCGAAGGTCCCGTGCCCGGCCACGACCGCCGCTTGGACCGCGGCGCCGGTGGCCACGGTCTCATCGTCGGTCGGAACCGAGAGCGATCGTTGCGAGAGGTCGGCCATGATCCGACGGTAGGCCGCCGACTTCGCACCGCCCCCGATCAGAAACGTACGGCCGGCCAACGCCACACCGGCCTTCTCCAGTGCCTCCACCCCGTCGAGCAGACCGCAGACCACACCTTCGAACGCGGCCCGCGCCACCTGCTCCCGGCTCACGTCGGAGCGTATCCCGGTCAACAGGCCGGTGGCCGTAGGGCGGTTCGGCGTCCGCTCGCCGTCGAGGTACGGGACCAGTACCACGCCGTCGGCGCCGACCGGGGCCGACAACGCCAACTCGTCGAACGCCCCGTAGTCGACACCGAGCAGTCGCCGGAATGCATCGGTCACCTTGGTGGCGTTGAGGGTGCACACCAGAGGCAGGAAGTTGCCGGTGGCATCGGCGAACCCGGCAACGAACCCCGACTCATCCGCCGTCGGCGTGCCGCTCACCGCGTACGCCGTGCCCGAGGTTCCGATCGAGATGGCCAGATCGCCGGGTCGCAACCCCAGGCCGAGCGCACCACCCATGTTGTCTCCGGACCCGGGGCCGACAACAACGCCGGCGGGCAAACCCAGCGCTGGTGCGACCGCGCCCAGTACCTCACCCGCCGCAGCGGTCGGCGCCAGCACCTTCGGCAACCGGTCGGCGACCGCCGGGGCGATCTCGTCCAGCACCTCGTCGACGTAGTCCTCGATCGAGGGCGACCACCACCCGGTGCCCGAGGCGTCTCCTCGGTCGGTCACGTGCTCGCCGGTGAGCCGCCATGTCAGGTAGTCATGAGGCAACATCACCTTGTCGATCCGGTCGACCAGCTCGGGTTCGTTGTCGACCACCCAGGCCAACTTCGTGACGGTGAAGGCCGGGGCCGGCACCGAGCCGCAGCGATCGACCCACACATCGGCGCCGGCGGCGGCCACGAGGGCCTCCGCCTGAGGCGCCGACTCGGTATCGTTCCACAGTTTGGCCGGACGCAGGGCCTCACCGGCTGCATCGAGCAGCACCAGACCGTGCTGCTGACCGGCCACCGCGACCGCGGCGATGCCCGACCGGATGTCGGCGTCGATCTGGGTGAACGCCGAGGTCAGGGCGTCCCACCACGCGCCCGGATCCTGCTCACTCCGTGGCGGCGTCGTCGCCGGATGAGCGGCTCGACCGGTGCCGACGACCGTGCCGTCGTCGATCCGCCGAACCTCCACCTTCGTCGACTGGGTGGACGAGTCGATTCCCGCTACGTACGCCTGGGCCATCGGTACAGACTAGAGCGGATGCAGCCGTCAGCTCCCGCCTCGTGAGCGGCTGCTACCAGCCGACCCGCTGATCCGACCGGCCCTTCTCCATCTCGGCTCGGGCGTCGCGGACCGACGCCAGGTTCGACACCTCGGGCACGCCGACCTGCCAGAACGATCCGCCCTCGGTCCAGGAGTAGGCGTCGACCTTGGTGGCGATGACGTAGGTCCGGTCGCTGGCTCGGGCCCGCTCCAGCGCCGATCCCAGCTCGGCGTACGACGAGACGGTCTCCGACGCGCAGCCCATGGCCGCCGCGTGGGCGGCGAAGTCGACCTCGACGACGTCGCCGGCCAAACGACAGTCGGCCAACAGGTTGTTGAACGGCTTGCCG
This sequence comes from Acidimicrobiales bacterium, assembly GCA_965216655.1. Taxonomy (GTDB): domain Bacteria; phylum Actinomycetota; class Acidimicrobiia; order Acidimicrobiales; family SZUA-35; genus JAHELU01. The sequence continues at coordinate 148,172 of CBDCGP010000040.1, read as the reverse complement.
CCCTGGCCGATCTGCAGCCGGTTGATGACCGCAAAACCACCGTTGTCGCACACGATCACGATCATCTTGTGGCCGGACAGCACGGAGCTGTACAGATCGGAGTTCATCATGAGGTACGAGCCGTCGCCGACGAACACGAAGACGTCCCCGTCGCCGGCCCGACCCATCTCGGCGTGGGCCATCGCCGCTCCCCAGCCGCCTGACAGCTCGTAGCCCATACACGAGAAGCCGTACTCGCAGTCGAAGGTGGCGACCCCTTTGGACCACCAGCCGTTGTTGACCTCACCGGGAAAACCACCGGCGGCGGCCAGGCAGACGTCGTCTTCGTTGGCCTGATCGCTGACGGCCCGAACCACCTGGGCGTAGGTGAGAACATCGGCGGACGGATCGGGCGTGCCGATGCTGTCGAGGTAGGTCCGGAAGCCGTGCTTCTCGTCGGTCGCCCGGGTCATCCAGCTCTCCGGCGCCTGCCATCCTGTCAGCAGCTCACCGAGTTCATGGAGCGTCTCCCGAGCGTCGCCGACCACCGGCAGCGACCGGTGCTTGACGGCGTCGAACCGGGTGGTGTTGACCCCCACGATCACGGTGGATTCGTTCTTGAACACCGTCCACGAGCCGGTGGTGAAGTCCTGAAGACGGCAACCCACGGCCAACACGACATCGGCTTCGGCGATCAGATTGTTGGCCGCTTCACAGCCGGTGACGCCAACCGGTCCGACGTAGTTGGGATCGTCGCCCAACAGCGACGATTTGCCGGCCACGGTCTCCACCACCGGGATGTTGTGGGTGGCCGCGAACGACGCCAGTTCGGCCTCGGCCACCGAGTAGTGCACGCCGCCGCCGGCGATGATCACGGGCTTGCGGGCGCCTCGCAGAACGTCGGATGCGGCCACCACCTCGCTCGAGTCCGGCCGGGGGCGCGGCACATCGTGGACCATGGGTTCGAACAGCCGAACCGGGTAGTCGTAGGCGTCGGCCTGAACGTCTTGCGGCAGGCCGATGAAGGCCGGACCCCGAGTGGCCGGATCGAGCATGGTGGCCAGAGCGGCGGGAAGCGACTGGGCGATCTGGGCCGGGTGGGTGATGCGGTCCCAGAACTTGGTGACCGCGCGGAACGAGTCGTTGACGGTGGTCGACGGTTCACCAAAATGTTCGACCTGCTGGAGCACCGGGTCGGGGATGCGCGACACGAACGTGTCGCCCGAGAACAGCAGGAGCGGGAGACGGTTGGAGGCGGCCACGCCTGCGGCCGTGACCATGTTGGTCGCACCCGGCCCGACCGAGGAGGTGGCCACCATGATCTGGCGCCCCCGTACGGCCTTGTTGTAGGCCACCGCGGCCAGCGCCATTCCCTGCTCGTTCTGGCCCCGCCAGGTCGGGAACTCGTCACGAACCTCCTCGAGAGCATGTCCGAGGCACGTCACGTTGCCGTGCCCGAAGATGCCGAAGACACCGGGGAACATCGGCGCCTCGCTGCCGTCGGCCAAGCGGGTGCGCTGGGCCATCATCCAGCGAACGATGGCCTGGGCGGTTGTGAGTCGAACGGTCTCCATGGGGAACTCCAGAAGGGGGTAGACGAAGAATCAGAGGAATGGGACGGAGGGTGCGTGGCGTGTGTTCAGCGGGCCCACGGCCAGTCGTCGAGCGACGGCGGACCGAAATGCTGGTGCCACGGTCTTGCGTCGACGGCGATGTCGCAGAGCTTGTCGAAGCGTTCCACGACCGTGGTATTGAGCACCTCGGGTCGACCCTCGACCGCCAGTGCTTCGCGCCACAGTGCCCGGCCGACCATGAAACCCGAACAGCCGGCGGCAGCGGCTTCGGTCAGTTGGGCGGCGAAGTCATCGAAGGAAACGCCCCAGCTGAGGAGCGTCCAGGGGTTGTCGCCGCATGCGTCGTTCAACAAGTCGCACGACCCTTCACCCGGGAACGGCATCTTGAGGATCATGGGTCCGAAGTCGGTCAGCCTTGAGGCCGACCGCAGGATGATCTCCCGGCGCTCGCCTGCGTCACCCAGGTCGTAGGGAATCGGCTCGATGAGCACCGGCAGCTGGAGGGCAGCACACTGGTCGACAACCCGCCGGATCAACCGTTCCTGCCGAGGGGCGAGGGCCTCGTCGTCGGGACGGTACAGCGCGAACAGCTTTGCCGCATCGGCGCCCGCCTCGAGCAGCTGCCGGGGCGTCCAGCCCGGCATCAGCTCGTTGCCGTCGGCCGGGTTGGCCATGTACCCCTGCGACTCGAGAGCGCAGATGACACCGACGGACGGGTCGACGAGGCCGGCGTCGGTCAGGTGGGGGAAGGAGAACTCGGGCTCGATCATGACCGCAGAGGGCCGGGAACCGAGCGCACCCAACACGTCGGCCTTGAACGTGGTGAGTGTTTCGGGTGACGGATCTCCGTCGTCGCCATGCCGGGCGAACTCCTCGACCAGGGCGTCACGATGGTCGACGGCGGCGACGCAGAATACGCCGTCGTCGTTGGTCAGCCGTTGCATGCGGCGTCGTGTTCCGTGGTCCATCAGTGGTCCGCCCGCCGGCCGGCCGGATCGACGACCGGCAGGTTCCACTCACCGACACCCCAGTCGGATTCGATCCACGTGAAGTCGGAGTGGAAACACGGTGGGGTGGCCCGCTCGTCGCCGACGAGTTCACCGGCCAGGTAGTTGAGGAAGTACATGTTCGCCCCGGGACAGGCGACAGACGAGTGGTAGCCGCCGGGAACCAGCGCGCAGTCGCCGTCGCCACCCGACATCAGGTCGTCGTAGGGCTCCGGGCCATCCCCTTCGTACCCGCTGCCGTCATCCCAGTTCCGATGGAGCCAGAAGCCTTCGGGCCGGTCCATACGGAAGTAGTACGTCTCCTCCAGGTACGGCGACCCGTCGATGCCGTCGTGGCGGTGGGGCGCCCAGCCCGACCAGGTGCCGCGCGGTACGTACACCTCGTAGAGGATGAGCCGTTCCGCCTCGACGGGTGGAGCCAGCGTGTGGTTGACCTGACGCAACGCCGCACCGCCGCCCCGAACCTCCGAGCGGATTGTCGACGGCGGAATGAGCCGGGCCGGATACCGCCCCTCGGCCGGGGCCGAACCGATGGCGAACGTGAACGTGCTGTCGCCCGTGTCGACGACGACCTCGACGCCGGGTGGCGCATAGCCGACCGGCGCGAGCTCGGTGAACACCGACACCCGCCCGACGTCGTGGCTCTGGTCACCGAGGCGGAGCCTGCCTCGACCGGCCAGTGGGACCACCGCCGTCTCGGCATCGTCGAGGAGCTGGTGGTGACGATCACCGGGGGCCAGGGTGACCACCGAGAAGGATAGGTAGCGCCAGCCGGCGGTCTCGGGGCTCACGGCCAGGAGCCGCCCTGGTCCTGGTTGGGCGTGGATGGTCATCAGCTCGCCTTCCGTTCGGTCAGGAACTCGTCGACTTCGTTTTCATACGGCATGTCGTCGGCGCAGAGCAGCCGGCCGGCGACGATGGCGCCGGCCGCGTTGCCGTAACGCACGCATTCCTCGATCGGCCAGTCCGACAACAGTCCGTGGCAGAACGCACCGCCGAACGCATCGCCGGCGCCGAGTCCGCACACCACGTCGACCGGGAACGGGGCGACCTCCGTGCGGGTGCCGTCGGACTTGGCCACCAGCACGCCGTCGCCCCCGAGTTTGACCACAGCCGCCTCGATTCCCTTCTCCAGAAGCAGGTCGGCCGCCTCGTTGGGATCGTCGCTGCCGACGGCGACCTTACATTCATGGCGGTTGCCGATGACGATCGTGAACTTGTCGATCAGGGGGTCGATGACAGCGTGGGCCAACGCCTCCGACGCCCAGAAGTGCGGGCGCCAATCGAGATCGAAGACGGTGTGCTGTCGGCCGGCCCGGCGCTCGAGCACCTTGGTCACGGCGTTGCGGCTCGGCTCGGCCGAGAACCGTGACGCGGGGATCCACAGGATGTCGGTCTCCTCGATGGGGACCGGATCGAGGTCGACGTGATTGAGCTGGAAGTCCGGGGCTTCCGGGTAGCGGTAGAAGATGATCGTCGGCTCCTCGACCGGATCGAGTTCGGCGAACGCAAGAGGGGTGGGCAGGCTCGGATGGGTGCTGACCCAGGTCGTGTCGACATCGAACCGCTCGGTGAGTGCGTGTTGGATGTCCCGCCCGAACGCGTCGTCGCCGACCTTGGTCACCACGGCGGCCCGGTGACCGAGCCTGGCTGCGGCAACGGCTACGTTCGTCGCCGTACCTCCGATCGACTTCTGTAACGACGTCACCGTCGACATCGGCCCCTGCTGATGCGGGTAGAGGTCGACCGAGACCCGGCCGATCGTGATGAGCTCGGGCACGGTCGACGCGGACGGTTCGGAGTTGACGTTTGACATGGCTGGTTCCCTCGATGATCTCGTTTACTGACGATTTGAGTGCACACCGACGACGTGCTCAGGCCGACGCTCGTTGCGAGGTCGGGGCCGGCCCGGCGGTCGTCTGCCGCTCCACCAGGTCGGGGGTCACGACATGACAGACGGCCTGGCGTCGGCCGGACTCGAGTCGTTCGAGGATGATCTCGGCGCCGAGGCGCCCCATGTCGATGCGGGGCTGGTTGAGCGTGGTCAGGCCGATGTGGCGAAGCCGGGCCAGGCGGGTGTTGTCGTAGCCGACCACCGAGACGGCTTCCGGGACGGCACGCCCCGCCAGGGTGAGGGCGTCGATCAATCCGACGGCGACGAGATCATTGGCCGCGAAGATCGCCGTCGGGAGCGAACCGGTGCTCAGGAGCTCCTCGGCTGCGGCCACCCCCGATCGTTCGGTGAATTCTCCGGCGAGGACGCGGGGTTCGAGTCCGGCCGATTCGACGGCGGTCATGAATCCCTCCCGCCGTTCGGTGGCGCCGGCTCCGCTGCCTCCGTCGACGTGGACGATGTCCCGGTGGCCGAGGCCAATCAGGAACTCGGCCGCGATCTCCCCGCCCCGGAGGTCGTCGTTGACGACGGCGTCGACGCCCGGGTAGGCGAGCCCGATCGTGACGACCGGCGTGCTTCGGGTGGCTTCTCGGAGCGTGTCACCCTCGCCTCGGGGACCGAGCACGAGGATGCCGTCGACCCGATACTCCAGGAACGCCTCGAGCGCCTCCCGCTCATCGACATCGGTGCGCCATGCGGTGTTCAACAGCAAGCGGAAACCATTGGCCTGTGCCACCTCGTGGATGCCGTCGACGACATCGGCGAAGAACGTGTTGTGGAGGTCGTTGACCACGACGCCCAGTGTGTTGGACCGTCGCTCGGCCAGACTCCTGGCGGCGGCGTTCGGCCGGTAGCCCAGGCGGTCGGCGGCGGCCAACACCGCCTTGCGACGTTTGTCACTGACGTTCGGAGCGTTGCGCATGACCAACGACACCAGGGCCCTGGAGACGCCCGCGGCCTCGGCCACATCCTCCATCGTCGGCGGCCGTATCCGGGAGACGGGAGTGGGCTGATCGTCGCTGGGCATCACTATGAGACCATAGGACTTGGAGCGCTCCAACTCAAGCGCGGATCAGGGAAGTAACCAATCCAGAACATTCGCGGCCGGAGGCCCATTTGGAGGATGATTTCGTTACGATCCGCGATCACCCCTTGCGCTCGGAGCACGATCTGCTCTACGGTTCACGCAGCTCTTGGAGCGCTCCAATTTCCCCGATCAGCAGAGAAGGACCACGTTGCCCGCTACGCCAGCCCTACTCGACCGAGTGGCGACCGCCCCGATCTCGTGGGGCGTGTGCGAGGTTCCGGGGTGGGGTCACCAACTCTCGCCCGAACGGGTTCTCTCCGAGATGCAGAAGCTCGGATTCACCCACACCGAGCTGGGCTCCGCCGGCTGGCTGCCCGCCGAGAGCGACGAACTGCAGGCCACGCTGGCTCGCCATGACATGACGCTCCTGGCCGCGTTCATCCCACTCGTGCTGCACGATCCGGATCAGGCCGATCGGGCTCGGGCCGAGGCTCGGGCCGCGGCGAAGCTCCTGGCCGACAGCGGTGCCCGGTACTTCAACACCGCCCCCGTGACCTCGGCCGACTGGAAACCAAGGCATGAGCTCACCGAGGCCGAGTGGGCCCACCTGTATCGGATGGTGGGCGAGATCGAGGGAATCTGCGCCCAACACGGGCTCCGGCAGGTTGTCCACGAGCACGTCGGCTGCGTCATCGAAACCGGCGACGAGGTCCAGGCCCTGCTCGACAACACCGACGTGGCCCTCGTGCTCGACACCGGCCACCTGGCGATCGGCGGATACGATCCGGTGGAACTGGTGGAGCGCCATTCGAACCGGGTCGGCCTCGTCCATCTCAAGGACACCGACATGGGTGTGGCCGAACGGCTGAACAACGACGAGATCACGCTGATGGAGGCGGTACAGGAAGGCCTGTTCACCGCCCTCGGCGAAGGCGATCTCGATGTCGCCGAGGTGGTCTCGAAGCTCGAGGCCGACGGCTACGACGGTTGGTACGTGATCGAACAGGACTGCGCGATCCTCGGAGATCTTCCGCCCGAAGGAGAGGGTCCGGTGAGGGATGTGGAGACGAGCGTCAACTTTCTCGAGAATCTCGCCGCTTCTTTGTGACAACGACCGATGGGCCACCATCGATTCACACCAGCGGCACTATGATCCTTCTGCCGGACCCACCGGCGGATTGGCAAGCAAAGACAGCAACAAAGGGGAGTAACACTCTAATGAAGCATCTCAAGAGCCTGCTTGCGCTGCTCTTCGCCTTCGCTCTGATCGCCTCGGCATGTGGCGGATCGGACGATAGCGAAGAGGACGCGGGCGCCGATGAATCGACCGAGTCCGATGACGCGGCCACCGACGACAGCGAATCCGATGAGGACGCTGCGGCGGAGGACGACAGCGGCGAGGAGTCCGTCGAACTGACCCAGGGAGGCGACCTGACCTTCCACATGATCACCCACTCCGACGACGGTCCGTTCTGGTCTGTCGTCAAGCGCGGCTTCGACGCCGCCTGTGCCGACGTGGGCGTCAACTGCGTGTGGCTGGCCGGCAACAACGATCCGGGCAAGATGGTGACCGACATCCAGACCGCCATCGGTGAGGGTTCGAGCGGTATCGCCGCCTCGCTGCCCAGCCCCGACCAGCTCGTCGGGCCGCTGCAGGAGGCCGTCGCCGCCGGCATCCCGGTCTACACCATCAACTCCGGTGTGAACGACTACCAGGACATCGGTGCCACCACCCACGTCGGCCAGACCGAGGTCATCGCCGGCAACGGTGCGGGCGAGCGGTTCAACGAAGCCGGCGCCACGAAGATCCTCTGTGGTCGCCAGGAAGAATCCAATGTCGCTCTCGAGGAGCGGTGTGACGGCCTGGCCGAAACCTTCAGCGGTGAGGTCATCAGCGAGTTCATCGGCCTCGACGCCGACCAGACCGCCCAGATCAACGGCATCAAGGCCGCCCTCGAGGCCGATCCCGACATCGACGGGTTCATGGGCGTCGGTCCGGTCATCGCCATGTCCGGTCTGACCGCCTCGCAGGACCTCGGCCGTGACCTCGTGGTCGGCGGCTTCGACATCACGCCGGAGCTGATCGACGCCATCGAGGCCGGTGACGTCGCCTTCACCGTCGACCAGCAGCAGTACCTGCAGGGCTACCTGCCGGTCATCCTGCTGTACCTCGAGGTCACCAACCTCAACACCGCCGGTGGCGGTCTGCCCATCCTGACCGGTCCTGGATTCGTCACCGCCGACAACGCGGCCGACGTCAAGGCGCTGGTGGGCGAAGGCACCCGCTAGTACCATCCAGCACAGGCTGAGCCCGATGGCCACCGTCCCGTGACCATCGGCATCGGGTCAGGCTCGGCCCCCGGAACCCGGGGGTCGAGCCTGTTCCATATCGGACCACCGACGACAACACAGACACGCAAGCAAGGGGGATACGACGTCACATGAGTGACTCAACCATGGAGACTTCGGAGGCCGAGGCGCCGGAACTCCAAGACAGCGGGATAGAGGGTAACGGCGACGGAGGGGCGGCAGCGGCCGTTGCGTCGGCAGGCGACGAACGCCTGGCCTACCGAGGGGTGTTCGCCCGGCTTCTCGTGCGGCCCGAGATCGGGGCCATCATCGCCGCCCTGGCCATCTGGGTGTTCTTCTGGTCGGTATCCGACGTGTTCGGTCTGACGTCGGGAACGGCGCAGATACTCGACGTGGCATCCACCTTGGGGATCATGGCCGTCGCGGTGGCCCTTTTGATGATCGGCGGCGAGTTCGATCTGTCGTCCGGCGCCGCCACCGGTGCGTTCGGCATCCTGACGCTCCTGCTGGTCCGGGACTTCACCGGCGAGATGGGGGGATACGGGCTGAGCCTCTGGTTGGCGTTACCCATCTCATTGGCCATCGCCCTCGGTTTCGGTTGGGTCAACGGCACGATGGTCAACCGCACCGCCCTGCCGAGCTTCATCGTGACCCTCGGGTCGTTCTTCATCATCCGAGGCGCGAAACTCGGCTTCTCCAAACTGATCGTCGATCAGATCCAGGTCGGCAAGATGGACGACCTCGCACTGAACGCGGCGGCGCGCGGCAGCGACAAGGGCTACGGGTTCTTCCAACCGATCTTCGCCGCCGAGTGGCAACGTAACGATCACGTCTGGGACGGACGAGACGTGCTCTACACGGTCGGCTGTCTGGTCGGTATCGGCCTCATCGCTCTGGCCGTCTTCGAGCTGCGCTTCGCCCGCAAGGATCGAATGAACCCCACGGGTCTCATCGCGTTCGTCGCCGGTGTCGCCGGCATCGTCGCCGGCGTGCTCTATCTCCACAGCACCGATGGAGTATCGGGCAACACGGTCGGCGGCGCCATCATCGGCGTGTCCATGTTGATCACCGGCTTCGGGCTGGCGTTGTGGCGCTACAAGCCGCTGGCCGACCGGGGCGCGATCGCCTGGCGAGGAGGCTGGCTCACCGAACTGGGCCTCGGATTCGGTGCGCTGATCCTTGCCATCGTGGCCGCGCTGGCCCTCGACAAGGACAACGACGAGACGCTCTTCATCCTGGTGACCGAGCAGGGCCTTCGCGCCATCCTCTTCGTCGGCCTCGGCGCCGCCGGAGCCATACTCCTGCTGATGGCGGCCAACGCCGCCGGGCGAGACTCGCAGTCGATGCGCTCGCTCATCCTGCTGATCACCGCGGCCGCCACCGCCGCATTCGCCTTCTTCATCCGCTCGCAGTCGACCGCCAACAAATTCCGTTCCGAGGTGTTGGCCGTCATGCTCGTCATCGCGGCGGTCATCGCCACGTGGGCCATCGTCACCGCCGTGTTCGGCGAACGTCGATACCCCGACACGGCGGCCGACCATCTCGGCTCCCGCCTCGCCATCGCCGGTGGCGTGCTGTTCGTGATCGGCGTGACGACGAGGCTGCTGTTCGCCGTCCAGGCCGACATCGACGCCGGTGCTCCCTCCTCGCTGTTCAGCGTGCGCACGCTGTGGTTCATCCTGTTCGCGGCGGTGTGCTCGTGGGTCCTGGCCAAGACGGCCTTCGGCTCCTGGACGTTCGCGGTCGGCGGCAACAAGGAGGCGTCCCGCCAGATCGGCGTGCCCGCCGCCCGGACCAAGACCCAGCTGTTCATGGTCGTCTCCTTCGCCGCGTGGCTGGTCGGTACGCTGCTGGCATTCCGACTCAACACCATCCAGGCCAGCACCGGCAACGGCCTCGAGTTCGAATACATCATCGCCGCCGTCGTCGGCGGGACCGCCCTGACCGGCGGCTACGGGTCGACGTTCGGAGCGGCCATCGGGGCCATCATCATGGCCATGTCGGTCCAGGGCATTCCGGCCTCCCGCTGGAACTCCGACTGGCGGTTCGTCTTCCTGGGCGGCATCCTCCTGGTCGCCGTGATCGCCAACAACTTCATCCGATCGAAAGCAGAGGCCACCCGATGAGCGACACCCCACTTCTCGAACTGACCGACATCGGCAAGTACTACGGCAACATCATCGCCCTGCGCGACGTGACCACCGAGGTCAACGCCGGTGAAGTCACCTGCGTGCTCGGCGACAACGGCGCCGGCAAGTCGACGTTCATCAAGATCCTGGCCGGCGTGCACCAACACGACGAGGGAACGTTCAAACTGGAGGGCGAGGAGGTTCGCTTCGATTCTCCCCGCGAGGCCCTCGACCGCGGCATCGCCGCCGTGTACCAGGATCTGGCGATGGTGCCGCTGATGTCGGTGTGGCGGAATTTCTTCCTCGGGTCCGAACCGAAGAAGGGGATGTGGCCGCTCCAGTGGATCAACACGCGAGCCGCCAAGAAGATCGCCAAAGAGGAAATGGCGAAGATGGGCATCGACATCCGCGACACCGAGCAGCACGTCGGCACCCTGTCCGGTGGCGAGCGCCAGTCGGTGGCCATTGCCCGAGCCGTGTACTTCGGCGCCAAGGTGCTGATCCTCGACGAGCCGACGTCCGCACTGGGTGTCAAGCAGTCGGGTGTCGTGCTGCGCTACATCGTGGAGGCCGCCAAGCGAGGACTCGGCGTGATCTTCATCACCCACAACCCCGCCCATGCGTATCCCGTCGGCGACCGATTCCTGATCCTGAACCGCGGCCAGTCGATGGGCAACTTCGCCAAGGACGAGATCTCGCAGGGTGAGCTCACCCAGTTGATGGCCGGCGGTGCCGAGCTCGAAGAACTCCAGGAGGAGCTGTCGCGCGCGATCAGTGGCGTGTGATGACGGATCGGCTCAATCACCATCGTTCAAGGAGCGTTCATCGACCAATGACAACTCGACGTCACTATCCGAACGAGTCGCTGGCCGACGAAGGCCACACACTGCTCCTGACCCAGGAGCAGGCGGAATGGACCTGGACCGGGCTGAAGGTCTTCTCCATGGAGGCCGGAGAGACACGACGCTTCGAGACCGGCGACTGCGAGGTTGCTCTGCTCCCACTCAGTGGTGGGGCGTCGACCGTCGAAGTGAACCCCGACGGCGGCTCGACCGCGTTCTTCGAGCTGGAGGGTCGCACCAACGTGTTCAACCGGGTCACCGACTTCGCGTACGTCGGGCGCGATTCCCGGATCACGGTCACCGTGCCCGACTCGTCGTCCGACGGCGTGGAGATGGCGGTACCGATGGCGAAGTGTGACAACGCGCTGGAACCGAAGTACGGGCCGGCCGACGAGGTCGAAACCGAAGCCAGAGGCGGCGGTCCGGCCACCCGTCAGGTCACCAACTTCCTCACGCCGGATCGATGGAGCCATGCCGACAAGTTGATGTGCTGCGAGCTGATCACCCCTGATGGGAACTGGTCGAGCTACCCGCCCCACAAGCACGACGACTCGCCCGAGTGCGATGTCAACAACGAGGAGATCTACTACTTCCGCATCGGAAAACCCGGCAACGGACCCGGTGGTTCGGTCGGGTACAGCACCGAGGGGTTCGGTATGCACCGGACCTACACGGGACCCCGCCCCGACCTGGCATCGTCCGATCCGCTTTCGCTGTTCGACGAGAACGTCGTGGTCCGCGACGGCGACGTCTACCTGATACCGAGGGGCTACCACGGGCCGTGCATCGCCGCCCCCGGATACCCGATGTACTACCTCAACGTGCTGGCCGGACCGGGGGGCGACCGCTCGATGGCGTTCTGCGATGATCCGAACCATCACTGGGTACGCGACACCTGGTCGGGGATGGATCTCGATCCTCGCTGCCCGGTGACGTCGGCGACCGGCTTGGTGGAGCATTAAATCGTGCCGTTGACAATCGAACAGTCATTGCCAACCGTCGGGATCGCGGTCATCGGATTCGGCTGGATGGGCCAGGCCCACAGCCGATCCTACGCCCGCATCCCGAGCCTCTTCCCGGACCGGGCGGCCAATCCGCGATTGGTCGTCTGCTGCGACAGTGTCGCCGCTCGAGCCGACATGGCCGTCCGCGACTTCGGGTTCGCCGAGGGTACGACCGACGTGGCGGCCGCCGTCGAACACCCCGACGTCGACGCCGTGATCGTGTGCGGCCCCAACATGTTGCACGAGGAACACAGCATCGCCGCAGCCGAGGCGGGCAAGCACGTGTTCTGTGAGAAACCGGTCGGCGGCACACCGGAGCAGACAGCCAGGATCGAGAAGGCCGCCCGAGACGCCGGTGTCATCACCGGGGTGGGCTACAACTACCGGTGGGCGCCCCTGGTGCAGTACGCCAGGGAGCTCATCGCCGACGGACTGTTGGGCGAGATCACCAACTACCGGGGCCGGTTCTTTTCGATGTACGGGGCCGACCCGCTCGGCCTGCTGTCCTGGCGGTTCGAGCACGACGGTGCCGGCTACGGCGTGAGCACCGACATCCTGAGCCACAGCGTGGATCTGGCCATGATGTTGAACGGCCCGATCGACTCGGTCGTCGGTGTGGCCGAGACGTTCATCAAGGAGCGACCGCGGCCCAAGCCGGGCGAAGGCACCCACTACGACCGAGGTCATCCCGACGACCCGACCGGTCCGGTCACCAACGAGGACTACGCCGGATGCATCGTCCGGTTCGCCAACGGGGCGATCGGCAACTTCGAGACCAGCCGGGCGATCATGGGCCCGAAGAGCCAGATGGCGTTCGAGGTGTACGGGACGAGAGGCTCGCTGTCGTGGAACCTGGAGACCATGAACGAGATGGACGTCTTTCTGAGCGACCTGTCGACCACCGCCGGGCACCGGCTGCTCCACGACGGCTACACGAAGGTCTACACCGGCGACCGGTTCCCGTTCCAGGCCAACTTCGTACCCGGCGACGCCAACAGCATCGGCTACGAGGATCTCAAGGTCATCGAATGTCTTCAGTTCCTCAACGCGGTGGCGTCGGGCATCCAGCACGAGCCCGGTTTCAACGAGGCCATCGAGTACGTGAGTTTCCAGTCGGCTCTGATCCGCTCGTGGGAGTCGGGGTCGTGGGAGAACGTGACCGATGTGCGCCTGTCCTAGGTCCGACCGGGTAGGCGCTGGGCAACGACAGCAGATCGAGGCGAGGCGAAAGGAAAGGCAACGATCATGAGTGGTGATCCAGAGCTCCGTATCGGAGTGTTGGGAGTCGGACGAATCGGATCGATGCATGTCGACCTGATCGCGAACCGAACCGAGGGCGGTGCCGTCGCCGGCGTGTTCGACGTGTACGTCGAGGGCGCTGCGGCGGTGGCCGACACATTCGGCGTCACCAACTTCGAATCGGCGGAGGAACTCATCACATCTGATGCCGTGGACGCCGTGGCGATCTGCACCAGTACCGACACCCACGTCGACCTGATGGTGGCGGCGGCCGAGGCCGGCAAAGCGATCTTCTGCGAGAAACCCGTGTCGCTCGACCTCGACGAGGTCGACCGAGGGCTGGCGGCGGTGGAAGAGGCGGATGTGCCGCTTCACATCGGCTTCAACCGGCGGTTCGACGCCGGGCACCGTTCGGTGCGCCAAGCCGTTGCCGACGGGACCATCGGCGACCTCCGCCAGGTCTCGATCACCAGCCGCGACCCGGCTCCCCCACCCATCGCCTACATCGAACGCAGTGGCGGCATCTTCTGCGACATGACGATCCACGACTTCGACATGGCCCGCTACGTGGTCGGCAGCGAGGTGGTCGAGGTCTTCGCCAAGGGATGGATCACGGTCGACCAGGCCATCGGCGACGCCGGTGACTACGACACGGTCACGGTGATGCTCACCCACGAGAACGGCGTGGTCACCACGATCGACAACTGCCGTCAGTGCTCCTACGGATACGACCAGCGGGTCGAGGCGTTCGGCTCGGCCGGCGCCGCCATCTCGGAGAACCACCGTGAGAACTATGCGATCACCCTGACCGGCGACGGTGGCCGGAGTGCTCTGGTGCCCAACTTCTTCCTCGAGCGCTACATCCCCTCCTACATCACCCAGTGGAACGAGTTCATCGCCGCGGTGACATCGGGTTCGCCGCCCCCGGTCTCCGGCGCCGACGGCCGAGCACCGCTGGTGATGGGCCTCGCCGCGGGACGATCGGCGACTGAGGGTCGCCCGGTCGCCACCGCTGACATCAGCTGACCCCCACCTGCCGAACGTTGGGCTCCGGACGACCCGTTTACGGGTCGTGGACGGCCCAACGTTCCGGCGACGTCAACAGCAGGAGATGTCGAGGGCGGCGCAGACGGCGGCGACGCGTTCGCGGTTGACGCGGAACCAGGCCCACTTGCCCCGCTGCTCCCGTTCGAGAATGCCGGCCTTCACCAACTGACCGAGGTGATGGCTGACGGTGGGCTGGCTGCGGTCCACGAGCTCGGGCAGGTCACAGGCGCAGGCTTCGCCACGGGACGACGTGCCGATGATCGACACCAGTCGCAGCCGCACCGGGTCGGCCAGCGTCTTGAGTATGAGCGCCATCTCCGCTGCGGCGGCCTCGTCGAACCCGTTGCCGAACAGCGGCTCACAACACCGCTCCGACTCGTCGGTCGGGAGGGTCCGGGTCGAAACGGAATCGGTGGAGGCAGCCATGGAAACATATTGACAGATATCGATTCGTTTGGCTAACATATCGACAATCATCAAAATGACGGCTGCATCGGCAGCTACACAGGAAGGACCATCCATGCGACTTCAACTGGCGCTCAACGTCGACGATCTCGACTCCGCCGTCGACTTCTACTCCAAGATGTTCGCCACACAACCGGCGAAGACGAAGCCGGGCTACGCCAACTTCGCAATCGATCAGCCGCCGCTCAAACTGGTGCTCTTCGAGGGCACCAAATCCCCTTCCGGCTCGATCAACCATCTCGGTGTCGAGGTCGAAACCGTCGACGAGGTCGTGGCAGCCGAGAGCCGCCTCTCGGAGTCAGGACTCGAGACCACGGGCGTCGACGACACCGTCTGCTGCTATGCGGAGAAGACCGAAACCTGGCTCGAGGGCCCCGACGGCAGCCGGTGGGAATGGTACGTCAAGAAGGCCGACGCCGAGGAGTTGCAGAACCGGATCGTGGAGAAGGTCCCGGCCGGCGCCGCCGCAGCCCCCTGCACCGAAAGCGACTGTTGTTAGGCGAAGCCGAAAACCGATCTCCAGCGCACCCCGGCAAGCAACCCGAGTTTGCAACGCAAACTCGAGGCGACGGGCTCCGTCCCGTCGCACGCTGAGCGAAGCCAAAACCGATCTCCAGCGCACCCCGGCAAGCAACCGGAGTTTGCAACGCAAACTCGAGGCGACGGGCTCCGTCCCGTCGCACGTTACCCTTTGAAGCCGACCTCGGCGTGGGTGCCGTCGCACAACGGTTTGATCGACGAGGCCCCGCAGCGGCAGAGCGTCACCCGCTGCCGGGTTTCGATGGCTTCACCGTCGGACCGCTGCACCTTCACTCCGCCGCTGACCCAGAGCGGACCGTCGGGAACGACGGCAACCTCCTCCGGCAGGTCGGGCTCGATGACCTCGCCGTCGACCGCGTAGGTGAGGGCGCCCGACGGACACTTCTCGACCATGGCCATCACCTGTGCCCTGACCACGCTGTCATCGGTGTCGGCCGCCATCTTCCAGACGTTCGACACCCGATTGCCGCAGAATCCGGCGTGCACGCAGATACCACGATCGTCGAACACCTCGATGCCGGTTCCGCCGAGCGACGTGCTCCGATCGTCGTAGGAGTCGTCCGACAAAGCCTCCGTCCCGTCGAAGTCGATCGACGCGTGGGTGCCGTCGCAGAAGGGTTTGTTCTCCGAGTCGCCGCAACGGCAGAGCGCATAGGTGGAGCGCCCGTCCTCGAGCGGTTCCGTGCGCCACGTCAACGGTTCGCCGTGTTCGGACATCACCGGTGATTTGGACGTGAGCGGAACCCCGCCAATGACGAGGTAGGGGCCGTTCTTTCGAACTCTGATCTCGCTCGTTCTATCCGTTGCTGCCGTGTCCGGTTCGGATTCCTGTGTTGCGTCGTCGGTCATGGTCCTCAACACTAGGTGCGGTGTGGGCCGTGCTCAAGCCCACCATAGGCTCGTTCCATGCGCTCCGCCCGCGACGCAACCGGCATCGAAACCCTTCGAGGCTCGATCACCTCGGTCGGCTTCAGCTCCGGTCACCGATTCGTGATCGGCCATTGGCCCCACTCCCCCACCGGCCCCTTCGCCGACGTGATGTGGCGCGACCAGGACGACCACAAGACACTCGTCGCCGCCGCCGGGGCCGCCGACTACATCACCGGCATCTACCCCTTCGAGCATCGCATCGACTCCGAGGTCACCATCGTCGACACGGTCGGCGGCGGCGGCCAGAACTGCATCGAGGTCGAGTCGGACCCGCTGTCACTGTCACTGGTGATCGGCCGCCCGGTGGTGCCGTTCCCGCCGCGCCCACGGTGGATAACCGCCACGGTGGAGCGCTGGACGGCCAGAGCACTCCTCGGGGTCAACACCTACGGCCGGAGCCCGACCGGCGTGGAGGAGTGGTACCGCACCCGATCGGTTCGCCGGGTCGTGGACGCCCACGGCACCGTGGGAGGGTCCGACATCGGGCGCCTCTGCCCGATCGACCGGCCGATGGACGTCGGCTTCAGCGAGCCACCCCGCCGCCCGACGCACGTCCGGCTGCGCGTCGATCTCCGGCGACCGAGCTGAGCTACTGGGTGGCCCGCCCGGAGCGGACGCGGGCCGTCAACCACCCGAGTCGGCGAACGACCGGGCCACGATGTCAGCCACCATGTCCTCACTCTGGTGATGGATCAGGTGACCGTAGCCCGGCAGCAGTTCACCCCGGGCGCCTGAACCGATGGCGTCGACCGTCGACCACAGCTGAGCGTCGGTTGCGTAGTCATCCGCGTCTCCCTGCACGATCACGGTGGGACAGGTTATGGCCGACAGGCTGCTCCGAATGTCCCAGCGGCCGAACTCCTCGCTGACCCACACACCCGACCAGGCCTCGAAGACGGCCGCGGCGTCGTCGTGGAAGGCGGCCAGTGACTCCACGATTCGGTCCGGTTGCGCCCGCATCGCCGAGATGGCCGACACGCACACCGGTTCGACGAAGCTGTGCGGCGCGAGCGCGACCAGACCTTGACACTTCACCGTCGAGGCGGCGTGGATCAGGCTGATCGATCCCCCGTCGGAATGGCCGACGAGGAATGGATCGGCGATCTCGAACGCATCGAGCAACGAAGCCAGGAGATCAGCCTGCTCGTGGAGCCACAGCGTCGGCCACGGCCCGTCAGGAGTGGGTCTCGAGGCGCCGTGACCGGGCCGGCTGTACACGAGAACCCCGACGCCGGTTCGATCGGCCACGACGGCCGGCGTCGACCGCCACTGGGCGATCGAACCGAGACCGTCGTGCAGCATGACGATCCGGGGAGGACCCTCGCCCCAACGTCGATACTCGACGGAGGCGCCGTCGACATCGATCCGATCCGGCATCACCAGAGCGTAGACAATCGGCCAACCATTCCGTGGTTCGAAGGCAAACTGTCCGTCCCAGCACATCGGATTTGAACAATCTGTTACAGTCTGGGTAGTCAAGCTGCAATACTGTTTGTCATCCATGGAGGCTGAGGCCGTGACCAGAACGAACCAGTCGGCATCCGCGGAGGCCGGCCGAGACCACCTCATCGACGCCACCGACCAGCAAATCATCGTGGCGCTGAGGAAGAAACCCAGGGCCTCCGTCTCGGAGCTGTCGCGCCTGCTCTCGCTGGCTCGTGGCACCGTTCACACCAGGCTCGACCGGCTCGAGAACCGTGGTGTCATCACCGGCTACGGCCCCGATCTGAACCTGGCCGCCGCCGGCTATCCCGTCCGGGCCTTCACCACCCTGTCGATCGCCCAGGGCCACCACGACCGCGTCGTCGCCGGCCTCCAGACGATCCCCCAGATACTCGAGGTCCACACCATCACCGGACCGGGCGACCTGTTGATCAAGATCGCCGCCTGCTCCAACGATCACCTGCACGACGTGCTCCAGGAGATCTCCTCGATTCCGGAGGTCTCACACTCGACGACGCAACTGGCGCTGGCCAGCCCGGTCATCAAGTCGGGCGCCGATCTGATGGCCGACCTTCTCTGACCACCGGCATCCGGGTCGGCCATACCGGCACCGTATGCTGTGTCGATGGGTACCATCACGGGCCGTCCGGAAGTCGACACGGCGCTGGCCAACGATCTGACCATCGACATCACCACGACCGGCCGGCAGTCGGGTCGGCCTCGGCGGCTGGAGATCTGGTTCCTGAACGTCGACGACCGGATCTACATCACGGGCACCCCCGGTGCCAGGGACTGGTACGCCAATCTGCTGGCCGATCCGACGCTCACGTTCCATCTCAAGGAGTCGATACAAGCCGACCTGGCCGCCACGGCGAGTCCGGTGACAGACGGAGCGACCCGCCGGGCCGTTTTCGAACACGATTCGGCGGCGTGGTACCGGAGCCAGACCGAGCTCGATGACCTCGTGGCCAACGCACCGATGGTCGAGGTGACGTTCGACTGACCCGCCACCGATCGGTCATGTGACCCGGCGCCGGCCCCGTTCCCACAACCCGCCGGCCCAGCGGCCGACGTGGCCGACGACATCCGACGCGGTCTCCGACAGATACTGTTCGACGGCCTCGGTGATCACCTCGCTGTAGGTCGGATAGGGGATCACCGTTCCGTACCACCGGTGGAACCCGATCCCCGCCTTCATGGCCAGCGAGAAGGTCGTGATGACCTCCCCCGCCCGAGGGCCGACGATCGTGGCCCCCAGCACCTGACCGGTCGGCGGACGGACGTCGACCACGAGCAGACCGCGGGTGGCACGATCGGTATAGGCCCGGTCGATGGCCGATCCGTCGACCGTGATGCGGAGAACGTCGTCGGGCGGTTCGACGGGCTGCTCGCCGATCGAGGCGACCTCCGGCTCGGTGAAGGTGACGGTCGGGCGCAACGGCTCATCGCCTATCGGCAGGTACGGATAGACGATCGACTGGATGATCCGCCGCCCCCAGATCGAGGCGAAGTGGGTCGTTCCTCCCCGGTCGGTCATGTCGCCGACGGCCCAGACACCCTTGACCGTGGTCCGACCCCGGCTGTCGACCGTCACGGCACCGCCGTCGTCGAGCTCGACACCGGCGTCGGCCAGGCCCAGGCCGGCGGTGTTCGGCACACGACCGACCGCCATCAGCACGCGGTCAGCGCCCTCGACCGCCGATACCCCTCCGTTGGTGACCGCCGCATCGCCACCCGCCGGCGCAAGCCGCAGCCGCCTGCCGGCGGACTCGTAGCCGGCGGCCCGGCGGCCCGTGCGGATGGTGACACCGAGATCGGTGAGAGCTTCGGCCACGAGCGCCGCCGCTTCGGGCAGCACCCCGGGTAACACCTGATCAGCGAGTTCGACCACGGTGACGTCGGATCCCAGTCGTCGGAAGGCGAGGGCCATCTCCAGCCCGACGGCTCCGCCGCCCACGACGGCGAGATGGGCCGGCGGCTGGTCGAGCTCGAACAGTTCCTCGTTTGTGAGCAGTGGTCCGCCGGGTGCTGTGCCACCGGATGCGGTGCCTTCGGGTGTGGTGCCTTCGGGTGTGGCGCCGTCGAGTCCGGGGATTGGGACACGACGGGGCGACGACCCGGTGGCGAGGATGACGTTCTCGGCATACGCCTTCCAGGTCGTGCCGTCGGTATGGACGATCGAAACGGAGCGGTCGGGGTTCAGATGAGCGGCTCCGTACACGAAGGTGACGCCTTCCGCACCACCGAACTCGATCACCTCATGGTTGCGTAGCGCATCGCGGCGGGCCCGGACGGTGGCGAGAATCGAGGCCGCGTCGTCATGGCCACCCACTGGCTGCCCACTCTCATGCAACAGGGCCTTCGACGGGATGCAGCCGGTGTTCGTGCAGTCCCCGCCCATGTGTTTCTTCTCGACGAGCAGCACCTCGCGGCCGAAGCGGCCGAGGCCGACGGCCGCGGTCAGGCCGCCGCTACCGGAGCCGATGACGATGGCATCGAAGGTGCGGCGGGAAGGGATCAGATCAGGACGAACGGTGGTCACGGAACCAGTAAACCGCACGGCGGGCGGCGCGATTCCCATCCTTGCGGGATCTCGGACGTCAGGCTCCCGCCATCATGAGACCGAGTTGTTCGACGGTGCAGTCAGCCCGGTCGATCACGCCGACGATGCGGCCCTCGAACATGACCGCCACCCGGTCGGCCAGCGCGAGCACCTCGTCGAGATCCTCCGACACCACGATGATGGCGGTGCCTTCCGCCCGCTGGGCCACGAGGCGTTCGTGGATGTACTCGGCGGCACCGATGTCCACCCCCCGGGTCGGCTGAGCGGCCACCAGCACCGCCGGCTTGCCCGACAATTCCCGGGCCATGATCACCTTCTGGATATTCCCGCCGGACAGCGTTCTCGTCGTGGTGTCGATCGACGGTGTCTTCACCGCAAACCTCTGCACGAGCTCGGTGGCGCGATCTCTCAGCGGACCCAGGCGGAGAAACCCATTCTTTGCGTGGGCGGGGCTGTCGTGATCGATCAACATGAGGTTCTCGGAGACGGTGAAGGAGCCGATGGCTCCGTCTCGCATCCGTTCCTCGGGAACGTAGGCCAGACCGGCAATCCGACGACGGCGAGGAGACAGGGTCTGAATCTCCAGACCGTCGAGTCGCACCGTGCCGGAACGAGCGGGCCTCAGACCGGCGATCGCTTCGGCCAGCTCCCGTTGTCCGTTGCCCGACACGCCGGCGATGCCGAGGATCTCGCCCCCGGCCACCTCGAGATCGAGGCCGTCCACCGCGGTCCGACCCCGATCGCCGTCGACCGAAAGTCCGGAAACGGCCAGCCGGATCTGTCCGGCCTCCACCGGCGGCTTCTCCGGCGCCAACTTCACGGCCCGTCCAACCATCATCTCGGCCAACTGCTCCCGACTGGTCTCCGACGGTTTGGTGTCACCGGAGACCCGACCGTCGCGGAGCACGGTGATGCGATCGGACAACGCCATCACCTCATGGAGTTTGTGGGAGATGAAGATCAGGCCGCGACCGTCCGCCGCCAGGCGGCGCAACGTGGCGAAGAACTCCTCGACCTCGAGCGGCGTCAGCACCGCCGTCGGTTCGTCGAGCACGAGGAGCCGGGCGTCGCGGTAGAGGGCCTTCAGGATTTCGACCCGCTGTCGCTCCCCCACCGACAGCTGCCAGATGAGGGCGTCGGGATCGACGTGCAGGCCGTAGGCTTCGGCCAACTCCCTGATCCGGTCGGCGACCTGGTCCAGATCGGGGCTCAGACCACTCCCGTGCAATCCGAGCGCCACGTTCTCGGTCACGGTAAGCGTTGGCACGAGCATGAAGTGCTGGTGGATCATGCCGACGCCGGCCTCTATAGCCGCCGACGGGGACGAGACGTTCAGCGGCTCGCCGTTGAACAGAATCTCGCCCTCGTCGGCCTGATAGAGCCCGAACAGGATCTTCATCAGGGTGCTCTTTCCCGCACCGTTCTCACCGAGCAGGGCGTGCACCTCGCCGGCGAGCACGTCGAAGCTGACGTTGTCGTTGGCCAGCACACCGGGGAAACGTTTGGTGATTCCCCGCATCTCCAACATGGGAGTTGTGACTGGTTCGTCGACGGTGTCGCTCATCGGCGGGCTCCTGTCGTGATCCTGATTGCTGACTTCTGATTACCGATCGCTGATCGCCGGCGGCGGATCAGCCGTCGATCGTCGTCGTGGCCTCGCCGGAGGTCACCTGATCGGAGACATCCGAAACCAGCTGGGTCATCTCGTCGGTGGCGTCGACATTGCCGAAGTCGACCACCAGGCCGCCGTTCTCCAGGTCGATGCCGTAGATGTTTCCACCGAGGCTTCCATTGGCCACATCATCGACGAGGCCCTGAAGGACCACCTCCCACTCGTAGATCTGGTTGGCAACCACGACACCGTCGGCTGCGGCCGGGGTCTGGTCGGACTGGGTGCCGAACCACAGCAGACCTTCCTGTTCGGCGACGCCGATGGCCCCCACGGTCATCTGGGCGGTACCGGTCAGGCAGTCGGCGCCGTTCTGGACGAAGGCGGCGGCGGTGTCGGATGCCAGCTGAACATCGGAGAACGACTCGGTGTAGACCACATCGACCTCGGCGCCGCCGGCCTCGGCCCCGAGCTTGAAGCCGTCGACGTAGAGTTTGGCGTCGCCGACCTCGATCGGCCCGACGACCCCGATCTTCGAGCACATGCTGGCGGCGAGAGCACCAAGCACGTACCCGCCCTGATCGGAGGCTGCGGTATAGGACGAGACGTTGTCGAGACCGAACGTGTCCTCGGCGGTGCCCCAGGCGAAGGCGGTGTCCGGGAACTCGGCGGCGATCTCCTGCAGCGGACCGCCGTACTGTGAGCCGTGGGCCAGTATCAGGTCGTAGCCGTCGTCGGCGTAGTCCCGGATCGCCGTGGCCGCATCCTCGACCACGAAGGTTCCGGGAGTCACCGCCACCTCGGAGACGCCGTCGAGGGCGTCGACGCCCTCGATGATGCTCTGGGTGAAGGCCAGGTCGTTCTCGGCCGACGGTGCGACGATGGCGACGCGGATACCGTCGCCCCCCTCCGCCGTTTCGTCGGCACCTCCGGCGTCGTCGTCGGAATCGGAACCGCACGCGGCCAGGACGAAGACCAAACTGGTGGCGATGGCCAGCAGCCATTTCGTGGTCCGGATCATGTTGTCTCCTTGTCTTTTGGAAAGAGCTTTGGGAAAGAGTTGCACCAAGAGTCGTTCGGGTCCGTAGGGTCCTGCTCAGCCGCTTCGGCTGAACGGCAGGGTGAGTGCCTGGGGGGCATCCGCTGATCGGCGGGCGATGATGGCCAACGCCAGCACGGTCAGGACCGCCGGTGCCGTCGTGGCCAGGCTGGCCGTTGCCCCGGTCACGATCTCGAGCACCTTGAGTTGGGTGACGGTGGCCGTTACCAGGCCATACAGCAGTGAACCGGCCAACACTCCGAGCGGGCGCCAGGCCCCGAAGTACACCAGGGCCACCGCGATGAAGCCGATGCCGTTTGTGATGTTGTTCTGGAAGGTTCCGAGCTCGATGGTGAGGGCCGCACCGGCCAGTCCGGCCAACATGTTGCCGACGAGGATGGTGATGGCCCGAGTGCGGATCACACTCACGCCGAGGGAGTCGGCTGCGTGCGGGTTCTCACCGACGGCCCGAACGTTGAGCCCGAAGGTCGTCCGGTTGATGAGCCAGGTGAGCAGGAAGACAGTGGCGACGGCGGCGTAGACGAGTGGACTGTGGTCGAAGAACATCTCGCCGAGATGGGGGATCGAGCTGAGACCGGGTATGGCGTAGTCGGTGAAGGCGGCAATGGGCAGCGGCGTGCCGACGAGTTCTTGGAACAGCAGCTCGCTGATCCCGAGCCCGAACAGGAAGATCCCGATACCGCTGATGCCCTGCTCGGCTCCGAAGATCAGGGTGACGATGGCGTACACCACCCCCATCACCAGACCGACTGCGGCTCCGGCGGCCACGCCACCGATCCGGGAGCCTGTCTCGAGGACCGTCCAATACGCGAAGAACGCACCGAGCAGCATCACACCGTCGACGCCGAGGTTGAGGACGCCGCTTCGCTGCCCGAGCGTCTCTCCGAGCGCGGCCAACAGGAACGGCATGGCCAGCCGCACTCCGGCGGCGAAGGTGGCAACCAGCACCGTGGCGGTGAAGAACTCGCTCATCCGCGCTCCTTCTGCCAGAAGGCAGTCATGTCGCCTCCGCCATTGCTGCGATCTCGGCCCGGTCCCGCAGACGGTCGCGGAGCCTCGTGCTGGCCACGACGAACACCACGACCAGGCCGTTGAGTCCAACGGCCAGCGCGGAGGGAATCTGAATCTCCCGCTGCATGGCGTTGGCGCCGACGAGCAGCCCTCCGAACAGGAACGACGACGGGATGGTCCACAACGGATGGAGTCCGCCGAACAGGGCGGCCACGATGCCGTTGAAGCCGGCCGAACCGGTGAACCCGGCCGAGGAGCCGTCGGTGATCAACCGGTGTGATTGACTGCCGAACACCAGGACCGCGCCGGCCAGTCCACACATGGCTCCGGAGTACATCAGGGCCAGCATCGTCATCCGCTTCACCGGCATGCCGGCGTAGCGGGCGGCAGGTGGGCTCTGACCGACGGCTCGGACCTTGAAACCGACGGTTGTGCGCCAGAGGAACGCCCACGCCGCCACGGCGGCGATGATGGCGATGACGACACCGAGGTGGAGACGGGTGCCGTCGAAGAGGATCGGCAGGTCGGCATTCTCCGACAGTCGCTCCGTCTGCGGAATTCGGGTGCCGCGTTCGATCTCGAGCGGATCGATCAGGGGATCCCGTAGGAGGTAGTTCATGATCTGAACCGCAACGATGTTGAGCATGATCGTGCTGAGGATCTCATTGACACCGAGGTATGCCTTGAGACTGCCCGGTATGGCCCCCCAGATGCCGCCGCCCACCATTCCGGCCGCCAGAACGAGGGGGACGAGGATCAGTGCTGGAAGGCCGCCGACGGCCAGGGCCGTCACCGTCGACAGCAGCGCCCCGGCGATGATCTGCCCCTCGCCTCCGATGTTGATGACATTGGCCCGGAAGGCGATACAGATTCCCACGCCAACCAGGAGCAAAGGCATGGCGCGCACGGCGGTATCGGCCAGCTCGTCGCCGCCACCGAAGGCGCCGCGAACCATCGCCGCGTACCCGTCGATCGGATTCGCCCCCAGAGCCAGGATCATGAACGCGCCGACGACGAGAGCGGCAACGACAGCACCCACCAGAATGAAGACACTCGAAAATCTCTGGGTCATGCGCGGTGTGTCGATCCTCTCCCCAAGGAGTCCTCGCCAGGTTCGCAGTAGCTTAACATTTTGTCAAGCCGAGCAGGCCGACCAGAAGCCGAGTGACAGACTATCGGACCGGACCGTAGGCGAGGCGGCCTCTCACATCGCCCCGGTCACGACTGCAAGCTACCCTACGGGCCATGGCCAATGAGCAGCTCGACGCCGAAACGACGGCTCCCTCGGCCGAGTTGCAGGAGTTCCTGGTTCATCTCGCCCCGATCGTCGAGACATTCGGGGGAACCATTGTTGCAGCAGCCAACGCAGGGGTGGGCGACACACCCGTCATCTGGCGAGGGTCGATCGTGGGCTACGTCCAGGGGTCGGAGTTGCACGGCGCGCTGGATCGGCTGGTCCGTTTGGTCGAACGGGAGGCGGGCCGAGGTCTCGACGAGATGAACAGGTCGCAGAAGCAGACGGCTGTGCGCCGGCTCGACGAGCTCGGCGCCTTTCTGCTGCGAGGGGCGGTCGAGGACATCGCCCAGCTGATGGGTGTCAGCCGTGTCACGCTCTACAGCTATCTCAACGCGATCCGTCCGGGAGACTGACAGGCGGGCGGAGGCGCAAAAAGAAACCGACCTCCTGACTCCCGGGGGCGGAAAGCGGAGGTCGGAGTGGAGTGGCACCGGGCGATGTTGAGATGCGGCGAGGTGGCGCAACAGCTTCAACCTATCGCCCGGCGCATCCCGGGCTTTGCCACGGGAGTCACTCCGGACATAGCAATGTGCCTCAAACACGTGATCCCACGGAGGGAACAGAATGCATCCGGTGGATCGACTGCTACTCGGGCAACCTTAGTGAGTTGCGCCCAACCGTTCGCCTAACAAAGCGCAAGCTTTTGGTTAAACAGCCGACACGGTCGGCAGGACCGGGCGGTCTCCTGTCGTCACCCGTTGACGCTCGACCAGAGGCGGAACATCCCGACGTACAGCAGCTGGGTGGCCTCATCCATCGGTGGTTCGTCGCTGACGTGGACGTCGGCCGGCCGTGGTGGTGGGAACAGCGGCTGTTCGCCGAGGTCCGGAAAGTACTCCGCCTTGAGTTTGTCGTTCGGCCCGGCATGATCGGCCACGATCATTCGGCGTTGGGCCAGGGTGAGCAGCGTCGAGCCGGAGTAGTCCTTGTACGCCTTGTCACCCAGCACCTCACCGAGGAAGCGGTAGAAGCGGTTGTCGTGAATCGTGGAGAACAACTCGCTCCGGTGGTTCGAGGCGATGACGTTGAAGCGCTCGTGCAGGCTGCGGTTGGCGTGACCGGTAACCTGCTGGGTGGCTGGATCGACGCCGATCACGTCGCAGAAGTCGGACACGACATCGCCGTCGACCATGGTGTCTCGACTGAACCGGCGCACGATCATGTTCGAACGATCGAATGCACATCGCCACGGTTCGAGTTGCCTGAACCAGTTCACCTGGCCCCTGGCCGTGGCGTAGTACTCCCAGAAGTCATCACGTTGCTTGATCTGCCACTGCTGCCAGGCCGAGATGACGAAGTCGTCCTGGCGGCGCACGTAGGCGACGATCCGCACATCGAACAGATCACGGGCCGGTGTCAGCACGTCGACGAACCCCTTCGGATTGATGAGGTTCTCGGCGCTGATCACGACGGTGTGGTGACCCCGGTCGAGGGCGGCGGCCCGGAGATCGATCAGACGCCGCTCGACCTCGGACGCGAAATCGGATCGTTCGATGCCGTCCTCGAAGTATCGAAGGTGCATGCCGCATCCCTTGGGCTCGGCCGTCAGGTCGCCGCCGGGGACGAGGACCCCGACGTCGGCCAACCCGTCGACGTTGACGTCGACGAACTGCTGTATCGCCGAGCTGCCACACTTGCCGGCGCCGATGTGGAGGAAGAGTTTGACCGGATCAGACACCGACCGAAACCGCCTGACGTGTCCATGAACGTGCCACCAGGGTGATGTCGTGATACTGATGGGCCTTTCGTTCGACGACGTCGATCGGAGGCGGGGGGAATTCGTCGACACCGACTCCGAGATTGCACGGATTGTCGAAGGGATCGGCCTCGAGCAGAAGCCGCCAGCGCCGGAACAAGCGGTCCATCTCCCAATCTCGGACCTGCGGATCGCGGCTGGATGACTCGTGGTGGACGACCTCGGTCGTGCAGTCGACCACATTGCGGAAGCCCTGTTCGTGGAGCTTGAAGCAGAAGTCGACGTCGTTGTAGGCCAGTGGGAACAAGGTACAGAATCCTCCGACCAGGTCGAATTTGGAACGCTCGACGGCCAGGCAGGCCGCGGTGACGGCAAGACAGTTCTGAGGCAGTCGCAGGGCGTGGAAGTTGCCCGGGTGATCATTCGAGAAACCCATGTACCGATGGGCCGGACCGGCGCCTCGGGCCCAGACCCCGGCGTGTTGCACTCGACCGTCGCCGTAGAGCAGTTTGGCGCCGACGGCGCCGATCTCCGATTGCACCGCATACATGACCAGCCGTTCGAGCCAATCACCCATCACGACCTCGGTGTCGTCGTTCAGGAAGACCACAACCGATCCACTTGACCGTACGGCACCGAGGTTGCAGGCTCGGGCAAAATTGAACGGCTGGTCGTCGGCCACCACCACGAGCGAGGTTCTCGGTGCGTCGGGCCCTCGATCTGCGACGGCGTCGGAGACGGCGGTCGCCACATGACCGGCCAATCCGGGATCCGATCGAGAGTCGGTGACGAGGACGAGCTCGATCTCGGGGTACGAGGTACGCTCCACGATCGACACGGCGGCTCGCTCGACGAGCATGGTGTCGACGCCGTGTAGGAGTCGACGCGACCCGCCCGTTGGTATGACGATACTGACCGGCGGGTGGTCGACGAGGCGCGGCTCGAGCAGGCTGACCCCCGGCGCTCGGGGGTGGGGCGACGCCACGGCCGGAAAGCCCGTCCGTTGCAGGTGGTCGTTGACGGCACGGCTCCCGGCGTCGAAAGCCCAGTTCTTCGCATCGGTGTCCATCGCCGTCGAGCCGGGCGACTCACGCCAGTGGTACAGGAGCCGAGGAACGTGCACGATACGACGTGCCCGCTCGGCAACCCTCAGAGCGACATCGTGATCCTGCGCCCCGTCATAGGTCGACCGGAAGCCACCCACCTCCTGGAGGACGGATCGTCGCAGAACGAGCAGGTGGCCGAGATACATCTGACACCGCAGACGCTCCATCGAGAAGCCGGGCTTGTAGAACGGCATCTTCCGCTCACCGGTGTGCAGATCGATCTTGTCTTCGTCGCTGTAGGCCAGATCCACGTCGTCGAACCGGCCCAACTCGGCGGCGAAGGCTCCGAGAGCGTGTGGCGACAGGAGGTCGTCATGATCGAGTAGGGCCACGAACTCCCGGCCGGCGATGTCGAGCCCGGCCTGGGTGGCCCCGCTGATGCCTCGATTGGAGGGAAGTCGCATCACGGAACACTCGGCAGATCCGCCGAGCGGACGGTGCGCCCAGTTGCCGAGGACGTCATCGACGGCACCCGGTTGCGGACCGTTGACGACGAGGATCAGCTCGAATCCGTCGTACGTCTGATCCGCAACGGAACGTATGCATTCGTCGAGGTGCGTCGGGTCCGGCTGCCAGACCGGAACCAGTATCGAGAACTCGTTGCGGCGGTGGGATCCGGCCGACGTTCCGTCTCCAGCCTCCCGTTCACCCACGGAAAATCCGCCGGACGGGCGATCGCAACAAGCGACTCAGGATGTGACGGGCCCGGACTCGTGAACGGGTGGAGAGACGGTCGATCTCACGACGGAGTTCGTCCCGTTCGACCTCCAACATGTGATGCTGATGTTCGAGCTCACGAACTCGGGCCTCGACGACAGCCCGCTCTGCCTCGGCTCCACGGGCTGCGTCGACTGCGCCCAGGAGTTGGAGTCGAAGCTCCTCCTTTTCGCGATCACGATCATCCGATCGGCGACTGAACCGTGCTTCGGCGACAACATCCGACATCGAATCGATGATATTCGGTCTCCGCACTCAACTGATGTATGTCGATGATAATACATGGATGTTTACTGATATGCATTCAGATCTGACTGGTTAATTCAAGACGGTTGAGCGTCTCGACTCTGACCGGCTGAGCAAATCTTCCCTTCGTGTGACCCCGCTAAAGGAGAGCCTTAGCCGTGGACTTACGGAGTCTGTATTCACTCGTAGCCGGAGCCACCCCTGGATCGATTGTCGTTTTGATTCCGATGGTGTTCTTACCCAAATATGAGAAGTACCAGTCCTGTTGCACTAGCATTTCGCGTGTGCAATCGGCCTTCGAACCTTCAGGAGATGCTTCATGACCCGCCGCTCGGAAGCCGTCCGACGCATCGTCGCCCGCCTACAGGGACCGACCGATCGCGACGCCCCGCCTGCGCATGATGCTGCTCCGTTCCTGTTCGACCAGAACTGGTACCAGGGCCAGTGCGACATGTCGTTCACCAGCGCCGCCGAGGCCTGGGGCCACTATCTGGCGGTCGGCGTCGACAAAGGACTCGATCCTCATCCACTCTTCAGCGCCGACCACTACCGCGCCCAGACCGACATCCCGCAGAGCGCCGACCCGCTCGACCACTTCCTCACCACCGGAGCACCCCAGGGCGTCAGCCCCCATCCACGCTTCGATACTCGCTGGTACCTCACGCGCTACGAGGATGTAGCGCAGGCCGGCGTCAATCCGCTCGAGCACTATCTACGCCACGGAGCCGTCGAGGGCCGCAATCCCAATCCCGGGTTCTTCTCCAGCTGGTACCTCGACGAGAATCCGGATGTGGCCGCAGCCGGAGTGAATCCGTTGATTCACTGGGTTGTCTTCGGGGAGGATGAGGGTCGGCGCACCAGCCCGCTCGACCACGACGACGCTGCGTCCCGAGCCGTGAAGCGGTCGAGTCCACTCGTCTCCGGCAACAGGCTGGAGTCCGCACCGACACTCGTTCCGGAAAGCCTCGGATTCGACCTGCCCGCGGATCTCTCCGGGTACGACGTCGTTTCGCTCGACTGCTGGGACACCCTGCTCTTTCGTTCCTGCCACCCTGAGGCCACAAAGCTGGCTTCGGCACGGTACCTCCTGTATCGATCCCACGACTGGATTCGTTCCGATCTGCGAGGGGTGCTCGCCCTCTACGAGGAACGGCTCGCCGCGGAACGGCACGTGTCGATCATGCCCGACCGCGAGTATCGCTTCGCCGATGCGGCCCGGGCCTGGATAGATCGCGCCGTGACCCCCGAGACCGATGCACGCGACCGAGCGGCGATATATGCCGATCTCGTCCGCTTCGAGGTCGACTTCGAGAAGTCGGTGACCTCCGCCAATCCGGCCATCGCATCGCTCCTCGAGCAGGTGGCCACGAAGAAGCTCTACCTCAGCTCCGACTTCTACCTGACGGCCAACGAGATCAAGGAGATCGTCAGGGCCAACGACGTCGAGTCGAGATTCGACGGAATACTCGTGTCCAGCGACCTGGGGGTCAGCAAACGCTCCGGCCGGCTCTTCGATCACCTGACCGAGCAGACCGGGGCCGCCCCCTCGGAGGTTCTCCATGTCGGCGACAACGTCGAGGCCGATGTCATCTCGGCCACCGAGCGGGGCTTGACGGCAGCCGTCCACCGGGTCGAGCGTCCGGCGATCCTGGAGGAGTCGATGGCGGCTCGGCTCGCATCAGACCCGGATGCTCACCATTCGCTTCTCGAGGCGCTGACATGGCGCGCGGTCGACGACCAGGAGCGGGCGGCCGACGACGAGATGTTCTCGTTGGGCGTACGACTGGCCCCCATTCTGGCGGGTTTCAGCCTGCGAATCTCGGAGGAGGCGATCAAGCAGGGGGCCGAGCGGGTCTTCTTCTCGACTCGAGAGGGCAGAATACTGCAGACGTTATACGAGACGGTTCGGGCAGCAAGTCCCTACGGGGTCGAGCTGCCACCGTCGTCGTTACTCCATCTAAGCCGGGTGGCCACCTTCGGGCCATCGCTCCAGGAGCTGTCGTGCGAGGAGTTGATGCGCCTCTGGAACATGTACCCCCGCCAGACCCCTCGTGCGTTTCTCGCCTCGCTCGGCGTCGAGTCGCCGGAACTACTCGAGCGGTTCGGCAACGCCGGTCTTGCGGCCGACGAGGTGGTCGAGCAACCGTGGACCGACGAGGCGTTCCGGGGTCTGCTCGACTCCCCCACGTTCCGGGAGGAGATCTCACAGTCTCTGACAGAGGCCCGCCGTCTGCTGCTCGACTACCTCCATCAGGAGGATTTCGAGGGCCGCAACGACCTGTTTGTCGAAGTCGGCTGGCGGGGAACGATCCAGGACAACCTCTCCCATGTCCTCGGCTCCCCGGTTTCGGGGGTTTATCTGGGTCTCTTCGGGTTCCTCAACGACCAGCCGGTCGGCTCCCGGAAGATCGGCTGGCTGTTCGACGACAACGACGACCGGGAAGGCACCGCCCTGATTCCCGATGTCGGGCCCATCGAGATGCTCCTCGGCGCGGTCGGTGGTTCCGTGACGGGCTATCGGATGGGTGAGGATGGACAACGCGTCATTCCGACGACCTCGGTCGTGGACAGGGAGGACGCCGTGCTGGCCGGACCCGTGGCGGCGTTTCAGGACGGGCTCATCCACGGGACCACCGAGCTGGTCGAAGCCGCCCATCATCATGCACTCACGTCGGCCGACTTCCGGTCGCTTGCCCGGCTGTTGGTCTCGGAGTTCCTGCATCGCCCGCCTCCGATCGTGGCCAAGACCTTCTTCAGTTACGCACACAACGAGATCTTCGGCACCGGTGAAGTGCAGGAGTTGGACGGCCAGACGGTCGATCCGGTCGAGGCCGCTGCTACCAGCCCTGAGCGCTGCTATCGCCTCATCCATGACGTGATGAGCGAGTCTCGCTGGCCCGACGGTGCGGCCATCGTGTTGAGCGACCGACTCGGACACAATCGTCCGCTGGTCCAACACATCCCCACGCGGGTCTTCGTCCGTACGCCCGGGCTGAGCACCGACTACTCGGTCGCCATCTTCGCCCCACCCCCGATGGCCGGATCGGGTGGGCACCTCACGATCTATCATCTGGCGAGGGCGTTGTCCTCAACCGGCCTCCGGGTCTCGCTTCTCTTCGAGGATCTGGGCTCCGGGACCACCGATGCGGTTGACTTCTTCGCCGGTTCGGGTGTTCGCATCGAGTCGAGCTGGACGGCGGCGGATGACTACTACGACTACGTACTGGCCACGGTCGACTACTCGGCGCCCCACGTACTCGAGCTGAACGCCGGCGCCAGGGGCTACCTGGTTCAGGACTTCGAGGCGCTCTTCAATCCCGTCGGCCACCGGTTCGCCGCGGCGGAGATCTCCTACATCGGCGACTTCGACTTCCTCTGTGTGGGCAACTGGCTCGGACACGTTCTGGGAGACCGCTTCGGGCGGCCCGCCTTCTGCTCCGGCCTCGGCGCTGATCACACCGTCTACCGGGAACTCGAACACGCCGAACGCGAGCGGGCCGTCTGCTTCCTGTACCAGCCGGAGAAACCTCGACGGGCCACCGAACTCGGACTGGAGGCTCTCCGTCACGCGCAGGCGAACGATCCGGACATCAAGGTGTACCTGTATGGTTCGGATGCTCCCGTACCCCCCGGCATCATCGGTGAAAGCCTCGGGTTGATCCGTAGTCACGCGGAACTCAACGAGCTGTACAACCGTTGCAGCGTCGGCCTGTGCATCAGCATGTCCAACCCCTCTCGAATCCCCTACGAGATGATGGCGGCCGGCGTGGTACCGGTCGACGTCTATCGATACAACAACCTGTTCGACCACGCCGACGGCGCCACGGTGTTGTGCCTCCAGAGCGCCAGGTCACTCGGATCGGCCATCACGGCACTCCTCGGTTCGGAACATCAGTTGGAGGCGCACCGCAGGCGGTGTCGCCTCTTCATCGATGAGCGGCTGCGTAAATGGGAGACCGACGCCATGGTCAACGTCATTCTCGGCCGGGTCAACGGCATCGAGTGCACGCCGTCGGACAGCACGATGACGTACACCATCGACGGTTACGTTGCGGCTGACGACCTCCTGCCGGGGGCAGCCGACTTCTGCGACTACCAGCGTGCGATGGCCTCGCGCCGGAGCCACTGACGTGATGCGCCACTGTCCCTGGTGCCGCGGGTCGATCCTGCAGGCCGAGCAATCCCTCCCGACCGAGGATCGCGACGGTGTGCTTGTCGTGTTCCGGCAGTGCCCGACCTGTCACTGCCTGCTGCCGTCGTATCCCGATGCCGCGTCCGACGCAATGGAGGAGACCAGAACGCAGGTCGAGTACCACGAGGAATTCTGGCAGGATCTCAATCACCTCGACCTCGATCTCGACGCGGCCCGCGGCCGGGTCCTGGCCCGGGAGATTCGCTCAAATCTACCGGATCTACCGGGCACCGACCGGAAGACCATTGCCGAGATCGGATTCGGCCGCGGCAATCTGCTGTTCGCTCTACGCCGCCAGGGCTTCGATGTGATCGGGTGCGAGCCGTCGAAGGAGCTGTACAAGGTGGCCCGCCACGCCTATGCCCTGTCTGCCGATTCCATCCGCTGCACCGATGCCGACAGCTTCCTGGCCACGCTCGCCGCCTCCGGGCGCCGTGTCGACGCCCTGCTCTTCTGGCATGTCCTGGAACACCTTCACGAGCCCGGCGCCACCCTCGCCGCGTACCGAACACGTTTCGAGGACGCCGTGATCTTCACCGAGTTCCCGATCGCGATCACACGGGACATCTACGCCGAGCACCTCACCTTCCCGACACCGCGGACGTTTCTCCATATGGCCGACGAACTGAAGATCGGCATACGTGAGATCGGGATCGTCGGCGATTCCCGGCTTCGGGTGACGTTTGCGGGTGAGCCCCCTACGCAACTACCGCACAACTACTCGGAGACCATCGTCGACTACACCGCTGCCAGCCCGCTCTACCGCGACCTCTACCAAAGGAATGGCCGTGTCTGACCACGAAACCGCCTCGAATACCGATCGGGGCCGACTCATCCTGCACATCGGGTTCCACAAGACCGGAACCTCCGCCATCCAGGAGAACCTTCACGCAGGGAGCATCAAACTGCGAAACCAGGGCGTCATCTATCCGGAGCCCTCCGACGACCTCCCGTCGCACCTGGACCTGGCTGCGGCCTTCGGATTCGCCGATCATCTGGGAGTCTCAATCGTTGCCGACCCGACGGAGCTCATCGAGCGTTACGCGGCGCTGTGCCGAGACGTCGGCCCGAACCAGGCGGTCGTCATCTCGTCGGAGGAGTTCTGCAGCGCCAACTACAACATCGAGAGCTTCAAGCGCCTGGAGTCGTTCGTCGCCTCGCTGTCGTTGAACCCGACGATCGTGGCCGTCGTCCGGCCGCCCATCGATTTCATCGTCTCCCTCTACCACCACTACGTGCGGAGTCATGGCGACCTGTCCTTCCGTTCCTGGATCGACTCCCGACCGTGGCGCAACGCGTCGGTGCCCTGGTTCGCGTTCGACCAGCGACTGGAGATCTGGCGGGATCACTTCGACGACGTTCGAGTCGCCGACTTCAGCGAACTCACGACGGGCGGCGCCTCGGTGATCAAGGGATTCTTGAAGACCGCCGGACTGACCTGCGAAGTCGATCGACCGAACCTACGAGCCAACATCGGCATTCACCCCTACCTGGCCGACGCCGTTCGCGGTATCCGCGCCGTCGGTGGCAGCGACGGCGAGGTCGAGCAGACCGTGGCTCAGTTGCTTCGCATCGGGGCTCGGCTGCCCAAGGTGGACGCCGTGGAGTACTACCTCGGGGAGGACGGCAAGGCCGCCCTCGTGGCCGCACTCGATGCGGAGGTCGAAGCGGTCCGCACGGCGGCTCGACGTAGTGTGACCGCCTGACAGACGGGGTCAGATACCGCTGTTGAAGATCCTGATCGCCACGGGTCCGAGCAGCACCACGAACAGAGCGGGCAGCATGCACAGCACCATCGGGAAGACGAGCTTCACCGGGAGGCGCATGGCCTGCTCCTCGGAGTGCAGGCGCTTCATCTCCCGCATGTGTTCACTCTGCACGCGTGCAACGCGGGCCATGGGCACTCCCAATCCGTCGGCCTGCTTGATGGCCGAGACGAACTGGCGAACCTCCTGGGTTCCGGTGCGGTTCGAGATGTCCTCGAGGGCTTCGTTGCGCGGCTGACCGAGCCGGATGGAGTGAAGGGCCCGGGCGAACTCCTCGACAAGCGGACCGGAGGTCGACTGCACGATCCTGTCGACCGCGGTGTTGAATCCGAGACCGGCCTCCAGCAACACGGTCAACTGATCGAGGATGTCGGGCAGCGCCGACACGATCGCCCGCTGACGAGCGGCGGCCCGGCGGCGAACGTAGGCGTCGGGGGCGATGAACCCGATGAATCCGAACAGCAGAACGAGAAAGATCCGGGTGCTGTTCGACGATCCCGTCGAGACGGCCAACCCGCCGACGAGGCCAACGATGCTCAAAACCGTCTTGATGCCGACGAATGCCTCGAGCGGGAACTGACCGGCGAGACCGGCGTGTGTCAAATTCGTACTCGTCGAGTCGGCGAACCCCCGGGGCGTGAGCCGCCGGGACTGGCGGAACACGGCATCGAGCAGTGGCATCACGATCCGGTCACGTATCGATTCGCTCAGATGGGAGTCCTGGAGCGCCCGGGCGGCGCCGACGTCGAAGCGGGCGACCGGCGACGACCGATCCCCCGGTGTGAGTGCGTAGCCCAGCAGCGGAATGGCGGCCACGGTGAGCACGCTGGCGAGAATGACCGTCACTTGGGTCCTCCTACAGTACGGCGGCGTTGATCATCTTCCGGATCCACAGGCCGCCGCCGGCCAACATGAGGACCACGAGTCCGACCATCCAGTACGTGAGCCGGGTTCCCCAGATTCCGTTGAAGTACTCCGGATTGGTGAGGCCGATGAACGCGCCCAGGCCGGGGGGTAGCAGGAACAGCACGAGGGCCGACATGCGGGCCTCGGCCGTGAGCGCCGACACCTGGGCGTTCAACCGAGCCCGCGAACGAATGGTGGCGGCCACGTTGTCCAGCACCTCCACGAGGTCGCCGCCGACCGTGGCGTTGATCTCGATGGCGTCGACGACCCACCGTAGATCGAGGCTGTCCATCCGGTCGGCCACGCCGCGCAGCGACTCCGTCAGGCTGCCACTGACCCGCGACTCGTTGATGGCGCGGTTCAGCTCGGAGCTGATCGGATCGTCGTACTCCTTGGCCACGGTGCCGAGGCCAACATTCAGCGAGTACCCGACGCGCAGCACGTTGGCGATCGACGACAGTACGTCGGGCAAGGCGTCCTCGAACGCGGTCTGCCGGCTGCGGATCCGGTGGTCGATGTAGATGCGGGGGGCGACGATGGCGATGACAACGCCGATCAGCGACCCGAGCAGGCCGCGCCCCAGGAACCCGAGGCCGGCGAACAGCATGACGGTGGCGAGCGTCATCATCATCAACTCGCCGACCTGCACCTTCAGCCCGGCCCGGTCGAGACGCCTCGCGGTCCCTCGACGGGCATCGCTGCGCAGGATGCGCTCCAGCCTCCCGAGCAGCGCGTCCCGAAGCACCTCCACCATCGACGGTTCGGCGATCCCGACCGGGGCCCCTGACCGGGGCAGTCTCGCCCGATTGGCCCGCCGGGTGAGAATCAGGAACGACACCACCACCACGGCGAGACCGAGGCTGCCCGCTCCGATCCACAGCAGCGAATCGCTGTCGGTCAGGCCGGTCCGGCTCACAACAGTGCCCCTGGTCCCGGATCGAAGATCGACTGGTCGACCGAGATGTTGTACTTGGCCATCTTCTCGAGCTTCCGGGGGCGAACCCCGGTCGCTCGCAGGGACTCCTGGCCGGGAGCGTTGCCCGGGTCGAAGGTGAAGATCTCGTCGAGGGAGAGCTGGTCGCCCTCCATGCCCGTCACCTCGGTGATGCTGGTGACCATACGACGACCTCCCCGCAGCCGTTCGAGCTGCACGATGAGATCGATGGCGGCCGACATCTGCTCTCGCACGGCACGAGCGGGCAGCTCGAAGCCGGCGAACATGACCATGGTCTCGAGTCGGCTGGTCGCCTCACGGGGGGCATTGGCGTGGAGTGTTGTGAGCGATCCGTCATGGCCGGTGTTCATCGCCTGCAGCATGTCGAGGGCCTCGGCGCCGCGGCACTCACCGATCACAATACGGTCGGGACGCATACGGAGGCTGTTGCGCAGCAGGTCGCGGCTGGTGACTTCACCCGTCCCCTCCAGGTTCGGGGGTCGGCATTCGAGACGGATCAGGTTCCGCTGGCGAAGTTTCAGCTCCACCGCGTCCTCGATGGTCACGATACGTTCCCCGTCGGGAATGAAGCTCGACAACATGTTGAGGAACGTCGTCTTGCCGGTGCCGGTACCGCCCGACACCAGGATGTTGAGCTTGCCCTGCACGCACGCCTGGAGGAACGCGATGGCCTGGGGCGTGATGGAACGACGATCGATGAGTTCGCTCGCCGTCATGGCGCTCTTCATGAACTTGCGAATGGTCAGTGACGGGCCGTCGACGGCCAGCGGCGGGATGATTGCGTTGACACGGGAGCCGTCGGCGAGGCGGGCGTCGACCATCGGCGACGTCTCGTCGATCCGGCGCCCGATGCTGGTCACGATCCGGCTGATCACCTGCCGCAGGTGGGCCTCGGTGCGGAACTTGATGTCGGTCATGCTGATGACGCCGTCGCGTTCCACGAAGATGGCATCGGTGCCGTTGACCATGACCTCGGTGACGGCATCGTCCTCGAGGAGCGACTCGATGGGGCCGTATCCCAGGATGTCATTGGTCACCGAGGTGATCATCTGCCGCTGCTCGATGTCGGTGAGCGGCAGGTTCTCCTCCCGGATGAGGCGCTCGAGCTCCTCACCGACCAGGCGGCGGAGCTCCTCCTGCGTCAGATCGGCCTCGCTGGTGGCCGTGCCGACCTGATCGACCAGCTTGATTCGCACGCGGTCCCCGAGGTTGTCGAGGAACCGTCCGGTCTCGGCGCTTCCTATGGTCTTGAGTGCGGCCCGTCGTTCGATCGGGCGCTCCGACTCGGTAGGGGTGTCGGAGTTGAGGTCGGCAAGTAGTCTTCCCAGGCTCATCGCTAGCGGAACCATCCTCGCTCGGCCGGCTGTGCGGGCACGCCCCCACCCCGCAGCGTCATCGCCATGGCGGCGAACGTGTTCGAGACCGAACCACGCGGCCTCGTCTCGAGGTACGGCGTGCCCTCGTTGGCGGCGGCCGGCAGGTTGCGGTCGTACGGCAGGAGATAGTCGATACGCCGACGCAGGATGGACTCCACGTCCTCCCGGGTCAGTGCGCTTCGTCGATCCTCCTTGTTGAGCACGACATGGCGGCGCGCCCGCTGGAACCCGACGGCGTCGTAGCCGTCGAGATGGCGTTCGAGGGTACGCAGGCCGCCGACCTCGGGGGTGGTCACGGCCAGGATGTCGTTGGCGGCCCGGACCGCGGCCACGGTGGCATCCGACGTGCCCGGTCCGGTGTCGAGCACCACAACGCTGAAGAGTCGGGTGAGCTGTTCGATGAGTTTCTGGATCCCGTCGCCCTCGATGGCGGCCGCTTCGACGAGCGACGTCGGCGCCGGCAGGATGAGGGCGCCCGAGCTGTGACTCGTGAGGCTCAGCTTCAAGCTCGTCGGGTCGTCGACGACGCCGGAGCCGACGACGGTCGAGACATTGGACGCGACGTCGACACCGAGGCTGTCGGCCACGTCGCCGCCGGACAGGTTGAGGTCGACGATGATCAGCTCGCCCGGGAAGTGGGCGGCGAGTGCGTAGGTGAGGTTGACGGCGACGGTCGTCTTACCGACCCCGCCTTTCGGTCCGAGGACGGTCACCACGCTGCCCAGTTCGGCGCGAGCCTCACCCCTGGTCGTGGATCGAATGGCCGCCGCCTCCTCGAGTAGCCGGAGGGCCTCTCGAAGTTCGGCATGACCCTCCGACGGGGCGACGACGTCGCGGATGCCGTGGCTCATGGCCGAGGCCAGGAAGTCGGTCGAGGTCTCGGCCACCGCGATGCAGTCGATCTCGGGGCGGGTGGTACGGAGAAACGACGAGGACTCGAGGACGACGCTGCTCTCGATGTCCGGGCCGAACACGATGATGTCGACCGGGAGTGAGGCCAGCCACGTCGACCGATCGGTGGCCACCATCTCGCTGGTGATGGCCGATTCGGCCACGACGGTGACGTCCGCCGGGGGATGGTCGACGAAGCTCCTCATCGTCGGGTCGTCGCTGATGACGGCGATGGTGCTCACGGCTGTTCCTCCTCGGTCGGTGCCGCCTCGTCGGTCGAACCGCTGTCCTCCTGGTTCGCCGCCTCCTCGGCGGCGGCCGCTTCCGCCGCCTCGTCCGCAGCGGCGAGGGTGGCAGCGAGGGCATCGGAGAGTCCGCCCTCGAACAGGGTGTCGATCACGACAAGCTCGCCGGAGGCGACCGCCGGGCCTTCGCCCTCGCGAGCCAGCCACACGGTGCCGAACTCGTCGGCGAACACCAGGCGCTCGGCCTGTGAGGGCTCGACAGCCAGGGTGACCAGGAAGTCCGACCCGGGGGTCTGTCGGTTCCGATCGTTCTCCTGGTTCGTCAGCGTCTCGGGGGTCGCAGACTGGATGTTCGTGACGAGCGACTGTCGGAGCAGGACGCCGCTGGCCGGGTCGGTGCTCGTGTCGTCCGGCGAGATGTCGCTGATGTAGCCCACGACGGCCACCCGTTCACCGGGCACGATCTGTCCGCCGACAGCCCTGGACGGGTTGACCTGAACGGTGACCTCGATGAGCCCCGGCTCGATCTGGACATCGCCACCGGCCACCAGACGGGTCTCACCGTCGACGAACCTGGCGGCCAACAGTTGCTCGCCCGGGACGAGATCGACCGATGTGATCATCTCACCGACCTCGGCGAGGTCGGTGATGGCACCCGGTGTGCGGCTCGACGCCGGTACTTGTCGAACCTCGCTGATCAGCGCCAGTTCGTCGGTCGTCGAACCCGCCTGGGCGGGTTCGGTGACGACGACGACGTCGACCAGCTGCTGGCCGGCCAAGGCGCGGTCCTCGGCGGTCTGCACGTAACGAACCAGTGTGATGACACCTATCGCTCCGAGTAGCACCGCCAGTGCGGCGGCTCCCAACCGGCTTGCGTTGGGTCTCATGGATCGATCCCTCGTTTCTCACTCACAGGGCGGTCAGACGACCGCGGTCGGTCTCTATCGACGACCCACCACAGCCGGCTCGAAGGCTCTGCAACCACGGACGGTCACATGGCCCAATCGGTTTTGCGGCGGCGGTGGCTCGCACTCACAGGAACAAGTCGGCGCGATCGGCGTCGTGCTTAGCTGTTCCGGGTTTCGCCTCGGTCGATCAGGGGCACTCGGTGAGAACGGCGCCGCAGATGCGCACCCCCGCGTCGACGTCGACAACGGGGTCGTCGTCGTTGAGGAATCGGAATTCCAACCAACGGTCGGCGGAGTTGCCCTTGACGTTGTAGCCCACCAGCTCGGCGAAAACGAACCGGTCGATGCGGGCCGACAGGTTGTTGCCGCTACCGGTGGTCACCTCCCGCACCACGGCAAGGCTGATGATGGTGCCGTTCCCCATGATCGAATCGAGCTCGCCGGCCATCGAGTTGCTCGGCACACCGGGATCCCCGTCGACACAGGCTGCGGCGTCGACCGGACACGTGGTCGGATCCGGTGGGCAGGTGACATCGGCACAGCTTTCGAGCGGCCCGTCATAGCCGTTCTGGACCCAGTTGCGGACGTCCGACAGCGGGTTGCCACCACCGTCGAAGTCGGCGATGGCCCAGTTCCCGTCACCGCCGTCGATCACACAGTCGTCGAGGTTGTCGCCCATCGAGAACCGGATGGTGGGCGGACTGCCAACGGCTCCGGTGATCCAGTCCTCGAACGCCTGTGTGTACGTCTGGCAGAGCAGAAAGGGACGCAGGCCGGCTTGGAGCGATCGCATGTACTCGGCGGCTGACGACGAATGGGCCGTCCCGGAACTCATCCCGATCACGGTGGCAAAACCGTAGGGCACGTTGTGCGCGGCCTCGACTTCGACGATGCCGGGGCGAGTCGTGGCGTCGCAGGCGAACGTCGAGCTGTCGTGCTGCGGTGCATTGGTGGTCAGATAGTTTCTCGCCTCGGCGCATGCGGTGGTTCCGTCACCGCCCTCGGCCATGATCGTGGCCCCTGCGAGCGCAGCGGCGTCGGTGGCGGTCACCATCGCCCGACGCTGTACGACGAGCTGGCCGTAGTCGACGGCGAGCGCAGCGATCGCCACGAAGGCGACGAGCGCTCCAGAAACGAGCACGAGCGAGGCGCCACGTTCGGACCCGGAGCGGGGCCGGGAATCGCCGAAGCCACCTCTCCGCCGGATGTCGGTTGTCAAACGCATGATCTGTGTCTCCTCATCGACAGTCAGCCCCGTGTGTCACCGAGATGAGCAGGTCTCACCGGTCGTTCACGGGTGAGAACGGCCACTTCCGACCGTTTTCGCCCGTGAACGACATCGGATACGGGCGCACCTGCTGGCCGAGGTCGCCTCGGTCGGTCAGTCGAGGTACTCACAGCGGAATGTTCCTTCGCCGGTCAGCGTCACCGACTGGCCGGCCACGAAGGGAATGTCGAGTACCGCGGCGACCTGGACGGTCACCGTCACGTCCTCCGGGCGGGGAGTCAGGGTCTCGTCGCACGGAATCTGGCTTGCGTTGGTCGGCGAGATCGTGACAACCGGCGTGTTGGCGAGGGTTATGTTGGTCAGCGCCGAGGCCACGGCGGCTTCGATCTCGGTTTCGGTGGTCGTCGGGAAGGAGCCTTGGCGGGCACCTTCGCGCGCCGAGGCGTGGATGGCCTGCTGCTGGTGGAGCAGAAGACCGAGCTGAACGACGCCCATCATGATCATGATGAGCACCGGCGCCACGAGAGCGAACTCGACGACTGCGGCACCTCGCTCACGGTCTCGCTGTCTGGGTTCGCTGCTGTTCGTCCTGGTGATCATCTCATCAACTTCGATACGACGGGGCGCCACGGCACCCCGCCCGCTCCTGGGCCATCGAAGCTTTACATCGACCTCGGCATGTCGATTCTTGAATGAACGGGACATCTGAGGCTTCCCCGTCTCTAGAATCAGCGACTCATGACCGAAAACCGGATCGAAGACCACCCAGAGTCATCCGACGTCGATTGGACGGCGTACGCAGCCGTGCTGTTCGATCTCGACGGGGTGATCACGCCGACGGCCGAGATTCACGAACAGGCCTGGGCGGAGCTGTTCGCCCCGTGGGACTACACCCAGGCCGACTACCTTCGCCACATCGACGGCAAGCCCCGATACGACGGTGTACGTTCGTTCCTGGCTTCGAAGGGCGTGACGCTTCGCGAAGGCGAACCGTCGGACCCGCCCGGGGACGGCTCGGTCTGTGCGCTCGGCAATCGGAAGAACGAAATCTTCAACTCGATCCTCGAACGCGACGGTGTGGCGCCGTACCCAGGTTCGATGCGCCTCCTGAACGCCCTGGACGATCTCGGGCTCTCGCAGGCGATCG
Organism: Acidimicrobiales bacterium; assembly: GCA_965216655.1. Taxonomy (GTDB): domain Bacteria; phylum Actinomycetota; class Acidimicrobiia; order Acidimicrobiales; family SZUA-35; genus JAHELU01. Next base: position 105,823 of record CBDCGP010000040.1, on the reverse strand, counting down.
TGTCGTCGTCGAAGAACGCCCGCCCGGTTCTGGAGGCGGCAGGGCTCGGCGACCGCTTCGCCCACATCGTCGACGGTGTCGTGGCGGCCGACGAGGGGCTGGCCGGGAAACCGGCGCCGGACATGTTCCGGCGGGGTGCCGAACTGCTCGACGTCGACCCGACGGCAACCGTGGTCGTTGAGGACGCCACCTCCGGGGTGGCGGCCGGTGTGGCCGGGGGCTTCGCGCTGGTCATCGGCGTGGACCGAGGCGGTAACCGTCAATCGCTCAGCGACCATGGCGCAACCATGGTGGTCGACGACCTCGACCACCTGGTGCCCGTTTCCGATGGGGAAGAATCATGAGAATTCGGGCCACGGCGAGCTCCATCGCCCGCCATCGCTTTCCGCCCGACGAGTGGCGGCTGGTCGAGGCCGAACCGTCGATCGACGATCTCGGGCTCACCGAGACGTTGTTCGCCGTCGGCAACGGCTATCTCGGGATGCGCGACAATCCGCCGGAGGGGCGCGACGCCCACACCCACGGCACGTTCCTCAATGGTTTCCACGAGACGTGGCCGATCCACCACGCCGAGTCGGCCTTCGCCTTCGCCAAGACCGGTCAGACGATCGTCAACGTCCCGGATGCGAAGACGATCAAGCTCTACGTCGACGACGAGCCGCTGCTGCTGGCCGAAGCCGACCTCGACCACTACGAACGAGCCGTCGACTTCCGATCCGGGCGGTCGCATCGGGAGGTGGTCTGGAAGACACCGGCAGGAAAACGGGTGAAGGTGCGCTCGGAGCGGATGGTGAGCCTGGTGCACCGCCACCTGGCCATGCTCCGCTTCGAGGTCACACTGCTCGATGAGGACGCACCGGTCGTGGTGTCATCACAGATGTTGAACCGCCAGGACGGTGAGGACGAGTATCACGTCACCGCCGCAGCGCTGGGTGAGGGTGAGGGCAGGGATCCGCGCCAGGGACGACGATTCGACGAGCGGGTCCTCCACCCGATTCTGTCCGATCTCAATCCGGACCTGGGTGTCGGCGGCGAGGTGACCCTTGGTTATCGGACCATGTCGAGTCGGATGACGATGGCCTGTGCGTACCGTCACACCGTGTCGACGAGCTGCACCTACGAGGTCGAGACCCTCCACTCGGCCGATCTGGCCAAGACCGTGTTCACGGTGGATTGCCGGGCCGGCGAGCCGTTCGCCTTGACGAAATACGTCTCGTACCACAGCTCACGGGGCGTTCCACCGGCCGAGCTGAAGGACCGTTGCAACCGCACGATCGACCGGGCGGTGGCGGCAGGGCCGTCGGCGCTCGACGACGAGCAGCGAGCATGGCTCGACGACTACTGGTCGCAGAGCGACATCGTCGTCGAGGGCGACACCGAGGCCCAGCAGGCGATCCGGTGGAATCTGTTCCAACTCGCGCAGGCGTCGGCCCGAACCCATGAGCAGGGAATCGCCGCCAAGGGGGTCACCGCCGGTGGCTACGACGGCCACTACTTCTGGGATACCGAGGTCTACGTCCTCCCGTTCCTCTCCTACACGAACCCCGAGGCCGCCAGGAAGCTGCTCCGGTTCCGGTGGCGCATGCTCGATGCGGCCCGACAGCGGGCCGAGGAGTTGAGTCAGCGGGGGGCCCTCTACCCGTGGCGCACGATCAACGGGGAGGAGGCATCGGCCTACTACGCCGCCGGCACCGCCCAGTACCACATCAACACCGCGGTCGCCTACGCGCTGGAGCGCTACCTGACCGCAACCGGCGACCAGGATTTCCTCGAGCACGAGGCCGTGGAGATGCTGGTGGAGACGGCCCGTATGTTCGCCGATCTCGGCTTCTACGCCAACAACGGCGAGGAGGTGTTCCACATCCACGGGGTGACCGGCCCCGACGAGTACACCACCGTCGTCAACGACAACATGTACACGAACGTGATGGCCAGGTTCAATCTCGGGTTCGCGGCGTGGGCGGTCGAGACCGTGGCCGGGTCCAGTCCGGACGCCTATGAGGCGCTGGTGAGGGCGACGAACCTCGGCGATGGCGAAGTGGACGCCTGGAAGCGGGCGGCCGATGCGATGTTCGTGCCGTTCGACGAGGAGGCGGGGATCCACCCCCAGGACGTCAACTTCCTCGAGCGGAAGGTGTGGGACTTCGACGGGACGCCGACGGAGAAGTATCCGCTGTTGCTTCACTTCCACCCGCTCGTCATCTACCGCCACCAGGTGCTCAAACAAGCCGATGTGGTGCTGGCGATGTTCCTCAGGGGCAAGCACTTCTCCGAGGACCAGAAGCGCCGCAACTTCGACTACTACGATCCGCTGACCACGGGCGACTCGTCGCTGTCGGCCTGCGTGCAGTCGATCGTCGCCGCCGACGTCGGCTACGACAAGTTGGCGTGGGACTACTTCAACCAGTCGTTGTATCTCGACCTCGCCGACAGCCACGAGAACACGGCCGACGGCGTCCACATCGCCAACGCAGGAGGTGTGTGGGCGGCGATCGTCTACGGATTCGCCGGGATGACCGATCGTGAAGGCCGCCTCTCGTTCGCCCCTCGCCTGCCGTCGGAGTGGACGTCGCTGTCGTTCCGGCTGCTGTGGCACGGTGAGAGACTGAAGGTCACCGTCGACGGCAAGGGGTGTCTCGTGGAAGTCGAGAGCGGGGGCGAGACGGATCTACTGGTCGACGGAGCGACCGTCACGGTCCGACGCGACGACCCCCTGAGGATCCCGGCCCACGGCCACTAGCATTCGGCCGGTCCGGCCGCCGCTCCGGACCCGATCAGAGACGCTCCATCGTGGCCGGTGTGGTCTGACCGTAGAGGTCGTTGACGAAGGTGCCCGACAAGAACCCGGGTTCGCTCATGGTCAGCGTTCCTCGCCCGAAGGAACCGTCGAACGACTCGAAGTCGAAGTCGAACGTCTCACCGGAGACGGTCCCTTCGCCGACGGCCGTGGTGCCGAAGGTGGACTGCTCCTCGATGACGGCGGCGTCACCGAACTGCCGGATCGAGTAGGTCAGGCCGTTGGCCCCCAGCCACAGACCGGAGAAGTCCGCGATACCGAGGTCCACGTCCTCGCCGACTTCGGCACGAGCCTCCTGTTCGAGGGCGTCGACCCTCGTGGTGAGCACGTCCTGGCTCGACCGAATGTCCTCGACGATCGCCGAGTCGGGCTCACCGCTGGCTTGAGAGCTGGAGTAGAACTCGATGCGTCCACTGCCCGGATCGACGGCGCTCACGTCCTGACCGCGGGTGATGGCCAGGGCCAGGCCCATCCCGGCGAAGACGACGGCCACGACGCCGGCGAAGGTGATGCCGACCAGGCACCCCGAGCGATTGCGGGAAGCATTTCGAGTAGCCGCCGGGGGTGGCCCGGGTGATGCGGACGGTACCGGGCCGTCGGGGATCCACCTGCGGCCATCCCAGCGCCAGCGGGCCCCGTTCACCGGGTCGACATACCGGTCGTCCGGGGGTGGAGGTGGAGGTGGGGATGGGTTGCTCATGAGGCGGTCCCGACTTCGAGGTCTACTGGTTCGACGTCGTCGGACCGCCCGGAGATACATCGATGACCCGGCGGCGGCCTGCCTCAGCGGTCGTCGAGCTTCGCCTGGGTGCGCAAGATGGCCTCCCGGAGTCGGGCCACGATCAGATCGACCTCATCGCGCGTGATCACCAGCGGCGGCGACATGACATTCAGGTTGTCGATCGGTCGCACGATGAGGCCGAGCGCGTCGGCCTCGTTGGAGACGAGCTTGCCGATGCCCAATTCCTCCGGGTAGGTCTCCTTGGTCGCCTTGTCGGCCACGAACTCCACACACGCCATCAGGTGCGATCCCCGTACGTCGCCGACCATCGGGAGATCGGCCAGCGTTGCCAACTGCTCCATGAAGTAGGGACCGACCTCCTTCACGTGGTCGAGGATGTGCTCCCGCTCGAGGATCTCGATGTTCTTCAGGGCCGCGGCGCACGACACCGGGTGACCGGAATAGGTGTAACCGACGGCGAAGTATCGACCGTGCCCCTCGGCGGAGATGACATCGAAGATCTCATCGCTCATCAGCAATGCGCCGAGCGGAAGATAGCCGGACGTCAGCCCTTTGGCCGACGTGATCATGTCGGGCATGATCCCGAACATCTTCTCGGAGACAAACCACTCCCCCAGGCGACCGAAACCGGTCACGACCTCGTCGGACACGTAGACGATGTCGTTGTCGCGGCAATACCGCCAGATCCGCTGGAGGTAGTCGGCCGGAGGCAGGATGACGCCACCCGATCCCATGATCGGCTCGGCGAAGAATGCGGCGACGTGATCCGGTCCGCCGAGGTCGGCCACCATCGCCTCGAACTCGGCGACGAGATCGTCGGCGAACTCCTGCTCGGTCCGTTCGCCGCCGTGGCGGTAGAAGTTCGGGGAGCTGAGGTGGTGGATGACGTCGTCGATGAAGTCGAAGTCCGGCGGACGGTCACCGGGTTTGCCTCCGATCGACACCGAGGCGTAAGTCGAACCGTGGTAGGCGTCGATGCGGCTGATGACGTGGTGCTTGTCGTGTTTGCCCCGGGCGTGCTGATACAGCTGGATGGTGCGGTAGGCGGCATCGACCGCGGTCGATCCGCCGGTGGTGAAGAAGACGTGGTTGACCGAACCCGGTGCCAGCGACACGAGTTTCTTCGACAGCTCGACGGCCGGAAGGTTCGTCATGTCGACGAACGGGTTGGCGTAGGCCAGTTTGCGGACCTGGTCGGCGATGGCGTCGGCCATCTCGTCGCGCCCGAGGCCGATGTTGGTGCACCACATACCGCCGACCGCGTCGATGTAGACGTTGCCCTCGGTGTCGACCAGCTCGGCACCCTGGCCCCGGCCGATCGGCAGTACAGGATCGGAAAGATAGGTGTCGAACAGCTGGTAGGGGTGGATCAGGTAGCGCTGGTCGGCGTCGACCACGGCGGCCGTGTCGATGCCGTCCAACTCCGCCACGACGTCCGGGGGGAGTTCACTGGTACCGGATTGGTTGCTCATCGTTTTCGATTGTGCCAGGTTCTGTCCACCTTGCGGCGATACGGTGTCCATCGACATGGACGAATCCGACAGCGCCACTCCCGAGGCCACGCCTCCTGCAGCCGACCAAAGGCCGTCGGTGTTGTTCCTGTGCGGCCACAATGCTGGCCGCTCGCAGATGGCGGCCGGATGGGTGCGTGGCCTGGCCGGCTCGGCAGTTCGGGTGTTCTCAGGCGGCTCCAATCCCAGTGACGACGTGAACCCGGCCGCGGTGGAGGCCATGGCCGAGGTCGGCATCGACATCAGCTCGCAGAGGCCGCAACGCTGGACACCCGACCAGGTCGAAGCCTCCGACGTCATCATCTCCATGGGCTGCGGCGACACGTGCCCGGTACTGCCCGGCAAGCGCTACGAGGACTGGGAACTCACCGATCCGGCCGGACAGTCGATCGACGTGGTCCGGGCGGTCCGCGACGAGATCCGCGGGCGGGTCGTCAACCTCCTCGACGAACTCGGCGTGGACGGCCGTTGAGCTCCTCCCCCGTCGACACCGGCGCACGCTCCGACACGGCCCGTCGACTGGCGGCCGAGTTCGTCGGAACCGCCTTTCTCCTGGCCGGAGTCGTCGGCTCGGGGATCATGGCCGAACGATTGTCGTCCGACGTCGGCCTGCAGCTCTTCCAGAACGCGTTCGCCACCGCAGGAATACTCGTCGCCCTGATCCTGGCTCTCCAGCCGGCGTCCGGAGCCCACTTCAACCCGGCCGTCACCCTCGCCGATCGGCTTCTCGGCGGTGTGGACACGGCGACCGGCTTCGCCTATGTGGGGGTCCAGATCGTCGGGGGCGCGCTCGGCGTGATGCTGGCCAACCTGATGTTCGAGGTCGATGCCGTCAACTGGTCGACGAAAGAGCGCTTCGGACCCAACCTGGTGTTGGCCGAAGCCGTCGCCACGTTCGGCCTAATCCTCGTGATCTACGGGGTCGTGCGGGCGGGCAAGCCGACGCTGGCCGCCTACACGGTCGGTGGATACATCGCGGCCGCCTACTACTTCACTTCGTCCACGAGTTTCGCCAACCCGGCGGTCACACTGGCCCGGACGCTCTCGGACACGTTCGCCGGCATCAAACCAACGGCGGCCCCGGCGTTCATCGCCGCTCAACTGGTGGGAGCCGTTGCCGCCGCCGCCACGATCCGCTTCATCTACCCCGGCGACGAGTGAGCACCCCGGCCGCCCCTCGGTCGGCCCAGATTTTTGGGGTCTGAAGCCATCCAGCGGGGCGTCGGCTCCGAATCATGGATGTGATCGCTGCGCGACCCATGACCACAACCACCCTGTTCGGTCCGTTTCCCGAATTCGGGGCAATGCCTGGACTCCGGCTCGACCGGCATGCGATCATCGACGACGTGGCAATCCTCCGACGCCTGCGCCCGGCTCGGCGTAGAGCGCACGCGTCATCGTCGGCCCACGCCATGGCAGCCGAAACCGACGCCCTGATTCGCGCCTCCCGAGGGGACCAGCAGGCCTTTGCCCAGTTCTACGATCTCGTTTCGCCGATGGTGTTCGGTGTCATCGTCAAGATCGTCCGCAGCCGATCGATCAGCGAGGAGGTGGCCCAGGAGGTCTTCGTGGAGCTCTGGCGCAACGCCTCCACCTTCAGTCCCGACCGAGGTTCGGCAAAGGCCTGGGCGGCGACGATCGCCCGCCGCCGAGCCATCGACCGGGTCCGGTCGGAGGAGGCCGCCCGGCGTCGAGACGACAACGAGGCCGGCGAGGCCCGTATTCCGGCCGACACCGTCAGCGAACAGGTCGAAATCGATCTGGAGCGACGAGGCGTCGTGGCCGCACTGGCCGAGTTGAGCGAGCGGCAGCGGGAGGCCATCACGCTGGCCTTCTACGGTGGCCACACCTACCGGGAGGTCGCCGATCTGCTCGATGCTCCCGAGGGTACGGTCAAGACACGTATCCGGGACGGCCTCGGGCGTCTGCGCGAGATTCTGGAGGTGGCGTCATGAGGTTCGACGAACTGCACGATCTCGCCGCCGCGTACGCGCTGGGGGCGCTCGATGCCGATGAGGCTGCAGCGTTCGAGAGCCACCTCGACGCCTGCGAGCGATGCCGCCGGGAGGTTGTCGATCATTCGGCCGTGGTGGAGGCGCTGGCCGACGCCGAGGCCGTGGCCCCGCCGCCCGAGCTTCGGGAGCGAGTCCTCGATGAGATCGCCCGAACCCCACAGAGTCCCGACTCCGGGCTCGGATCACCCGTCGAGGATCAGCCCGACTACCAGCCCGCCGTCGTGCCGATGCCCATCACGAGGGATGGGGTGCCGGATGAAGCCGACGAGGCTGTCGTCGATCTGACCCAGATCCGGGTCGAGCGCAACGAACGTCGCTTCGGCCGTGTGCTGGCAGCCGCCGCTGCGATCGTCTTCGTGATCGGAGGAGCTGCCGCTTTCTGGAGGCTCAGCGATCGTTCCGATGCCTACGACACGGTCGCCACCTCGGCCGACGCGGAGACACTGGAGCTGGAAGGCGAAGGCGGCACCATCACCGTCGTCTATTCACCCGAACGTGATCAGGTGGGGGTCCTCGGTACCGACCTTCCCGACCCCGGTCCCGGCAAGACCTACGAGCTGTGGCTCGTCGTCGATGACGGCGTCGCTCCGGCCGGGCTGTTCGTACCCGACAACGGCTCCGTCAGGCAGGTGCTTTCCGTCGACGACATCGACACCCAGGGTTTCGGTGTCACCATCGAACCCGAGGGCGGTTCGGAGCAACCGACCGGCGACATCCTGTACCTCGGCACCTTCTGAACGGAGCAACGGCAGCCGCCCAGAACGAACCGTGCGCCCCAGCCCTCGGTTCCGAGGCCCTCGCCGCACGGAAACGGACAACGCCCCCGGACCGGGCGCAGTCCAGGGGCGTTGAGGTGGTTCGGGAGGAGTGTGGTGTCAGGAGTTCGAGTCGACGGCCACGTCGGTTTCGATCGCCGCCGGACGGGCCTTGATCTCGATCCGCTTCGGCTGTGCCCGCTCCGACACCGGAATCCGCAGCGTCAGCACGCCGTCGGCGAAGTCGGCCTCGATGCCGTCGACGTCGAGGCTGTCGCCCAGATGAACCTGGCGACGGAACGCTCCGGTCTGACGCTCGTTGAGGTAGAGCTGATCGCCCTCCTCGCGGGGCCAGCTGCGCTCGGCGGTGATGGTGAGCACGCTGCGCTCGACGTTGATGTCGACGTCGTCGGCACTGACTCCGGGCAGGTCCACGTGGACCCACACGTCACTACCTCGACGATAGGCGTCCATGGACATCGTGTTGTCGGAAGCGACCGACCGGCTACCGAGCCGGCGGAACATCATGTCAAGGTCACGGAAGGGGTCGTTCTGAGTCAACAACATTGTTCTCCTTTGGAGGTGGGTCAAGAGATGAGTTCTGTTTCCGATCTCTGGTTTCCGTCGGCCTTGTCTCACGTGGCCTCAGCGAAACTGAAAGACATTCAGATTATATGACGAGTCGTTGATAATTGCAACAGCGAGATCAGAAAAGTTGATACGATTGCACTCAAGTAGTACTCGTCACCTAGAGCCGAGGGAACCACATGGCCAAGATTCGCATCGAGGTGCTCACCAGCACGGCGGCGTCGTTCGTCGATGACGCCGGATACGAATCGCTCAGCGTGTCGGCGATCGCCGGAGCGCTCGACGTGGCCCCGTCCGCGCTCTACACCCACTGCGACGGCCTCCGGGGCCTACGGTCTCTCGTTGCACTGGCGGCAACGGAGAACCTCGTCGAACACATACGGAATGCGGCGATCGGAACGTCGGGCGACAGCGCCGTGGTGGCCATGGGTCTCGCCTACCGTCGCTTCGCCCTCGACCATCCCGGCCAGTTCGCCGCTCTCCTCCGCTCCCCCCAGATCGACGATCCAGATCTTCGCTCAGCCAACCGTTCGGTCGTCGACGTGTTCACGCTGGTGTTCACGGCCATGGGATTGACGCCGCGGCAGTCCACCCTGGCGGCTCGGAGCACCCATAGTGCGATCCACGGCTTTCTGGCGCTCGAACACGTCAGCGGCACCGGCGACGATCACGAGGACGAGTATCGGCACCTGCTCTCCACCCTCCAGAAGGTCGCCGAACCCGCCGACGAGATGATCGACAGCTGATCGCGCCGATGGAGGGCAACGTGGCCTGGGACCCCGATCACTATCTCCGCTTCGCCGATCACCGGGCCCGTCCCGGCATCGAGCTGTTGAGCCGTGTCGATCATCAGGATCCGAAACTCGTCGTCGACCTCGGTTGCGGTCCGGGAAACCTCACCGCCGTGCTCGCCGGGCGCTGGCCCGACGCTCGAGTCGTCGGCGTCGACTCGTCGGCCGAGATGATCGACGCCGCCCGCCGCGACCACCCCGATATCGAATGGGTCGTCGCCGACATCAACCGGTGGGAGCCCGACCACGGCGTGGATGTCCTCTACAGCAACGCCACACTGCACTGGCTCGACGACCACCCGCGCCTGTTCCCCCGTCTGCGGACCTGGGTCGGTGATCACGGAGGCGTCATGGCCGTTCAGATGCCCGACAACTGGCGGGAGCCGACCCACCGTGTTCCCGCCGATGTCCTTGATGACGGCAGCTGGCCGGCGGCGGCCGCCGAGGCGCTCATGAGGGATCGCTTGAGCGCACCGGCCGACTACCGGCGCTGGCTCGACCCGGCTGTCGTCGACCTGTGGCGTACCACCTACTACCAGGCGCTCACCGGCCCCGACGCCCTGTGGAGCTGGGTGACCGGCTCGGTCCTCCGGCCCGTCCTGGCCGCACTCGACGAGGACGGGCGAAATCGCTTCGCCCGCGAATGCCGGCAGCGCTACGCTGATGCCTACCCCCAAGACGGCAACGGCAACCTGCTGCTTCCCTTCTCCCGCCTGTTCATGGTGGCTGCGTGCTGAGCGTCCGAGCCATCCAGAGCTGCAACCAGACCGCGAGGTGAACGCCATGCCCGACGCCGAGACAGATCCGACCGACTTTCTCCGTACGTCGATGCCGCTCGCCGCCACCCTCGGCATGACCGCCCGTCGGTCCGATGCCGAAGCGGTCGTCGTGGAGATGGACTGGGATGCGAGGCTGTGCACGGTCGGGGGCATCCTGCACGGCGGCGCCATGATGGCACTGGCCGACACGGCCGGCGCCACGGCCGCGTTCAACAACCTGCCCGGCGGTTCCACCGGCACCTCGACGATCGAGTCCAAGACCAACTTCTTCGGCGCGGTCACCGAGGGCACGGTCGTCGCCACCTCCACCCCGCTCCATGTTGGCCGAACGACGATCGTGATCGAAACCGATCTGACCAACGGCGAACGGCGAGTTGGCAGGGTGACCCAGACCCAGGCGGTGTTGTGGCCCAGAACCTGAGATCGGTCCACTCGGCACCGACGACACAGACGGCCGCATCGGCCCGTGGCGCGCTGCGGCGCCTACTCCTGGAGAGCCTCGTCCCCTATCGACGATCGATTCTGATCATCGTCGGCCTGCAGCTCGTGGGCACGATGGCCTCGCTCTACCTACCGAGCCTCAACGCCGACATCATCGACAACGGTGTCATCCCCACCGACACGGCCTACATCATCCGGGTCGGCGCCGTCATGCTCGCCGTCTCGCTGCTGCAGATCTCGACCACGATCGCGGCCGTGCGGTTCGCCTCCCGCACGGCGATGGGGGCGGGTCGCGACATTCGGTCCAGGGTCTTCGCCCGGGTCACGGGCTTTTCAGCCCGCGAGATGGCACGCTTCGGCGCACCGTCGTTGATCACCCGCAACACCAACGACGTTCAGCAGGTCCAGATGCTGGCCATGACCGCCCTGACCATGATGATCACCGCGCCGATCCTGGGTATCGGCGGCATCGTCATGGCCATACGGGAGGACGTCGGCCTGTCGTGGCTGGTGGCCGTCGTCGTGCCGGTGCTCGTCGTGGCCATCGGTGTTCTGGTCGCCCGAATGGTTCCCGGGTACCGGCGCATGCAGGCGAAGCTCGACGACGTCAACCGCATCCTGCGGGAGCAGACGACGGGCATCCGGGTGATCCGGGCCTTCGTGCGCGAGCCGTTCGAGACGGAGCGGTTCGAACGCACCAACGACGAGTTGACCGACGTGTCGCTCTCGGTCGGGCGGTGGATGGCGGCGATGTTCCCGACGATGATGCTGGTCGTCAACGTCTCGAGTGTCGCCGTGCTGTGGTACGGCGGCATCCGACTCGACAACGGCCAGATGCAGATCGGTTCACTCACCGCCTATCTGACCTACCTGACGCAGATCCTGTTCGGGGTGATGATGTCGACGATGACGGTGATCATGGCTCCCCGGGCATCGGTGGCGGCCGAGCGCATCCTCGAGGTGCTCGATACCGAATCCTCGGTGGTGGCGCCACCAACCGGCATCACGAGCGACGGTTCCGACGTTCGATTCGCATCGGTCGGCTTCCGCTATGCCGGGGCAACCGATCCGGTCCTGTCCACTATCGATCTGGTGGCCCGGCCCGGTCAGACCACGGCGATCGTCGGCTCAACGGGTGCCGGCAAGACGACCCTCGTCAATCTGATTCCCCGCCTGTTCGACGCGTCGACGGGAACAGTGTCGGTCGGCGGGATCGACGTGTCCGACTACGAGCCCGAGGCGTTGTGGGCAAAGATCGGGCTCGTGCCCCAGCGGGCCTTCCTGTTCTCGGGCACGGTGGCCTCCAACCTGGCCCACGGCAAGCTCGACGCAAGCGAGACCGAGATGTGGGAGGCCCTGGAGATCGCCCAGGCCGCCGAGTTCGTGGCCGCGATGCCGGGTGGGCTGGAGGCGACCATCACCCAGGGCGGGTCCAACGTGTCCGGCGGCCAGCGGCAGCGACTGGCCATCGCCCGGGCCGTCATCCGACGGCCCGACATCTACCTGTTCGACGACTCGTTCTCGGCACTCGACGTGGCCACCGACGCCCGGGTGCGTGCCGGCTTGGCCCCGATCGTGTCCGACGCCACCGTGATCACCGTGGCCCAGCGGGTCTTCACCATCACCGACGCCGATCAGATCATCGTGTTGGAGAACGGCACGATCGTCGGGCGCGGCACCCACGACGAACTGGTCGAGGGCTGCCCGACCTACCGGGAGATCGTCGAGTCCCAGTTGAGGGCGGCGGCCTGATGAACGATTCGGTTTCGACCAACGGTTCACCGCCATCCGACCCGTCGGGCAACGGCGCCGGGGACAGTGGCGGACTCGACGGAGCGGACGGCAACGGCGAGGCCATGGAGGCAACGGAGCGGATCCAACCCGACGGCGGCGGCCCGATGCGAGGACGTTTCGGTGGAGGCATGGTCGGCCAGAAGGCGTCGTCGTTCGGTCCGTCGGCCCGGCGTCTCGTTCGCCGGCTCCGCCCTCAGCGGGCGATGCTCGTCGGCACGCTCATCGCGGTCCTGGGCAGCGTGGCCGCCGCGTCCCAGGGACCGCGTGTACTGGGGTGGGCCACCGATGTGATCTTCGACGGCGTGGTCGGCGGGCTCGGCGACCAGGCCGGCACCGGTGACGGCATCGATTTCTCCGAGCTGCGGCAGGTGCTGGCACTGGCGCTCGGTCTGTACGTGGTCTCGTCGCTCCTCGGGTTCGTACAGGGCTACCTGCTGAACGAGGCGATCCAGCGAACGATGCTGTCGATGCGGTCCGACGTCGAGTCGAAGTTGAACCGCCTCCCGCTCGGCTATTTCGACCGCCAGCCTCGCGGCGAGCTGCTCAGCCGGGTCACCAACGACATGGACAACATCGCCCAGAGTCTGCAGCAGACCCTGAGCCAGGTACTGCGGTCCCTGCTGTCGGTGCTGTTCGTACTGGTGATGATGTTCGTGATCTCACCGGTGCTGGCGTTGGTGGCGCTGATAACCGTGCCGGTCAGCATGGCGGTGGCCGGCCTGGTCATGCGGCGGTCCCGGGCCCGGTTCATCGAACAGTGGCGTTCCACCGGGGCCTTGAACTCACGGGTCGAGGAGTCCTTCACCGGTCACACCCTGGTCAAGGTGTTCGGGCAGGGCCCGCGGGCGGCGGCCGCGTTCGACGAGGAGAACGAACGCCTCTACGCCGCATCGCAGGAGGCCCAGTTCCTGTCGGGCCTGATCATGCCGATCATGACGTTCATCGGCAACCTCAACTACGTGATCATCGCCGTGCTGGGCGGCTTGAGGATCGCGTCGGGTGCGATGTCGCTCGGGGACGTGCAGGCGTTCATCCAGTACTCCCGTCAGTTCGGCCACCCGATCTCCCAGTTGGCGTCGATGGTGAACGTCCTGCAGTCGGGGGTGGCGTCGGCCGAGCGGGTCTTCGAGCTGCTCGACGCCACCGAGGAGATCTCGGACGGGGGTTTCGGAGTCGTCCCGGAGAAGGCGGTCGGTCGGGTCGAGTTCGACAACGTGTCGTTCCGCTATGACGACGACCAGCCGCTCATCGACGATCTCTCGCTCACGGTCGAACCGGGTCAGACGGTGGCCATCGTCGGGCCGACCGGTGCGGGCAAGACAACGCTCGTCAACCTGATCATGCGGTTCTACGAACTCGACCGCGGTCGGATCACCCTCGATGGCGTCGACGTGGCTCGGATGCAGCGCCGTGACCTGCGGTCGCGTATAGGGATGGTGCTGCAGGACACGTGGTTGTTCGAGGGAACGATCCGCGACAACATCGCCTACGGGCGGCCCGGGGCGTCCGAGGAGGAGATCCGTGACGCGGCGAAGGCGACCTTCGTCGACCGGTTCGTGCGCAGTCTGCCCGAAGGCTACGACACCATCGTCGACGACACCGGCACCCGGATTTCCGCCGGCGAGAAGCAGCTCATCACGATCGCCCGGGCGTTCCTCTCCGATCCGGCACTCCTCATCCTCGACGAAGCCACGAGCTCCGTCGACACCCGCACCGAGGCGTTGCTGCAGGAGGCCATGGCCGCACTGAGGACCGACCGGACCAGTTTCGTCATCGCCCACCGACTGTCGACGATTCGTGACGCCGATGTGATCCTGGTGATGGAGCAGGGCCGGATCGTCGAGCAGGGCGACCACGACGCCTTGATCGCAGCCGACGGCGCCTACGCCCGCCTGTACCGGGCCCAGTTCGCCTCCGCCGAGACCGCAGCGTAGGCGAACTCGGGATGCCGACTCAGCCCACCCACTTGGGGACATAGTCGGGAGCGTTGTCAGCGGCCACGCGGACGGCACCGGCCGGGCTCGTCGCCCGTTGGGCCAGCGCACCGTGGTGGTCCTTCATGAACCCGGCGGTCACCGAACCCCCGATGAAGTCGAACAGCGGCTCGAAGTAGCCGTCGACGTCGAGGAACACGACCGGCGCGGCCACGATCCCCAGCTGATTCCAGGTGAGGATCTCGAACGTCTCGTCGAGCGTCCCGTAGCCGCCGGGAAGGACGACGACCCCGTCGGCCAGCTCGGCCATCCGGGCCTTCCGACCGTGCATGTCGGGCACCACCTCCAGCTCGGTCAAACCGGTGTGGGCCACCTCGAGATCGAGCAACTGCCGGGTGATGACCCCGACCACCTCTCCCCCGTTGGCGAGGACGGTGTCGGCCACCACCTTCATCAGCCCGACGCTGCCGCCGCCGTACACGAGCCGGTGCCCGTGGGCGGCGATGGCCTCGCCGAGCGCCGCCGCAGCGGCCCGGTACGCCGGATCGGCACCGCTGCTCGAACCGCAGAATACACAGATCGATCGTCTTGAATCGGTCACCCTGCGTTTGTAGCAGATCGGGAGCCGATCCGGTCCGGTTATCGCTTAGCCGTCTTACCGAACATCACCCCGGCGACACGCCGAATCTGGATCTCCTCCGACCCCTCGGTGATCCGGTATCGGCGATGGTGACGATAGATGTGCTCGAAGGGCATGTGCCGGGAGTAGCCCATTCCGCCGCACGTCTGCATGGCCTGGTCGGCCGCGTTGCAGACCAGCCGGTTGGCCCGGTAGTTGCACATGCTGACCGCATCGGTCACGTCCATGTGGTGGACCCGGTCCATCCGCCATGCGGTCTGGCGGATCAGAGCCCGCAGCATCGCCGCCTCGGTCTGGAGTTCGGCCAACGGGAACTGGATCGCCTGGTTCAGCCACAGCGGCTTCCCGAACGGTGCCCGCTCCTTGGCGTAGGCCACCGCTTCGTTGATGCAGAACTGGGCCGCCCCGAGCGAGCTGGCGGCCTGACGGATCCGGTTTTCGTGAACGAAGATCTGGGCCAGCGCCAGGCCGCCGCCCTCCTCCCCGAGGATGGCCGAGTCGGGAACCCGTACGTCGTTGAAGGCGACGTCGGGATGATCGGTCGGCATGTTGAACGTCCACCAGAACGGGCCGATCTCGACGCCCGGCGCGTCGGTCGGAACGAGGAAGCAGGTGATCCCGGTACCGTCGCCCGCCTCACCACCGGTGCGGGCGAACACGGCGTCGTGGGTGGCGTGGTGCATGCCGGTGTTCCAGCGTTTGCGGCCGTTGATCACCCATTCGGCGCCCTCCCGTCGGGCGGTGGTCTCCATGTGCGTGGCGTCGCTGCCGTGGTCGGGTTCGGTCAGGCCGAACGCCACCCGCCGGTCACCGGTGATCATCGCCTCACAGAACTCGGCCTTCTGCTCATCGGTACCCTTGGCCAGCACCATCAGCACCACCGGGAAGTTGCCGACGATCGACGATTCGTTCTGGAGGTCGTTGTGCAGGCCGAGGCCCTTGGCGGCCAGATGTTCCCGGATCACCGCCATCGCCAGGTTGGAGCCGTCGGATCCTCCGATCTCCGACGGCAGGGCGAAACGCAGATGCCCGGCGGCGTCGGCCCGGCGGCGCATCTCGGCCAGCAGCTCCTCCCACTCGGGCCGGGGCAGACCGCCCGCCTCCCAGTCGGTCCGGGCGTGTTCCCGCCGATGATCGAAGTACTGGATGTTCTCGGCTTCGAGCGGCGCTATCTCGGCCTCGATGAAGGCGTCGAGTTCGTCGAGGTAGTCGGTGATCTCACTGGGCAGATCGAAATCCATGATCAGGTTTGGCCTCGGTCGGTCGTGACGGACGGTTCGGACGAGCCCACGAGCGGGGCCAGGAGGGTCAACAGATCGTATTCCAGCTCGACGACCCGGCGCCCGCTGGCGGCGTGAACGAGCGAGTCGCTCCGCCCGTCGCAGAAGGCGGCGGCCTGACCGGCCAGACCGATACCCCACCAGATCGTGCGGGCGATCGTCCACCAGTCGAAGGCGTCGGAGCGCCACCGGCCACCGGCTTCGACGTAGGCGTCGCGCAGGTCGTCGAGGGAGCCGAAGCCGCCCACCTCCCGCTCGTCGGCGCCGAACCGCCAGGTTCTCAAACAGAGCCAGGCGAGATCCTCCATCGGGTCACCGACGTGAACCAGTTCCCAGTCGAGCGCGGCGGCCAGGGTGGTATCGGCCACGATCAGGTTCCCGGTGCGGAAGTCGCCGTGGACCACGACCGGCGCCGGTGGGTCGGACGGGAATCGGCGGCCGAGTCGATCGATGGCGAACCGGAGCACCGGGTGGGGCTCGGGTAGGTCGTCGAGACGCTCGGTCAGATGGTCGAGATAGTTCTCGGCCGTGAACTCCGGGAGCGGCTCCTCGGCGACCGGAACCGAGTCCGGGTCCATGGCGTGAAGACGGGCCAGTGCCCGGCCGCAGGAGCGCGTCAGCTCCCCGCCACCGTCCATCTCGGCCACCGTTCGGAGGACGCGGCGGGGTATCGTCTCTCCCTCCACCTCCCGGGTCAGGAGCACTTCGACCGGGTCGGCTCCCGGCAGTCGCCCCGCCACGAGAACCTCGGCCACCGGAACGCCGCCCGAGCCCGCGGCGGTGACAACGGCTCCCTCGTCGACAACCGACCGGGTGGCGGCCGGCCCGTTTTCGTGGCGCTCGGTGATCTGGGCCACCACCCCGAACGCGGACCCCCGACCGTCGACCGGCGCGGCGACCAGCCGTACGGTTCGGCGGTTCGCACCGGCCGTCAGCTCGCGGTCGAACGTCAGGGAGAGCGGTGCCGATCCGGAGGTGGCAAGGAGCTTCTCCAGCTGCCCGATCAGATCCTCGTCACCCATCGGCCTGCGCATGGGCATAGCCGGGCCGGGCGATGGCCAGCCGGCGCACGGTGTTGGCCAGCAGAACCCGGTGGAGATCGGCCGGGTCGAGATCGACACCGGTGCGGATGGCATCGTCGAGGGCGGCAACCAGGTCATCGAGCGACCCGTCCCACCGATCGAGCAGCACCCGCAGCTCGTCGACCGTCGCCGCGTCGGCCGCCGGTCCGGCTTCCGCCTCCCGGGCCAGGATGCGGCATAGATTGGCGGCGATCCGGATGAGGTAACGATCGGCCGCCGCGTCGTCGGGGGACGTGGGGTCCGCCCGGCCGATCAGCGCGTCGGCCACGGCGTTGAGCAGTGTCGGGGCGTCGGGCCGATCGATCACGAGGTCACCGGGACGGCGTCGGCCGATCAGGGCCAGTCGGGCGGCGTGAAGTGGTCGGACAGGAACAGGTCTTCGCGTGAGAGTTCGTCGATCGACGAGCGCCCCATGCCCGTCATCGTCGAGTCGATGCCCATCCTCAGCACGTCGAGTACGTTCTCGACACCGGCCTGACCGGTCACGGCCAGCCCCCATAGGTAGGCGCGTCCGATCATCACCGCCCGAGCCCCGAGGGCGAGCGCCTTGACCACGTCGCTGCCTCGACGGATTCCGCCGTCCATGACCACTTCGATCTGGTCGCCGACCGCGTCGGCGATGAGGGGCAGCACCCTGATCGGCGCTGGTGACCCATCGAGGTTGTTGCCGCCGTGATTCGAGACCGAGATAGCCGTCGCTCCCGCATCGACGGCCCGGCGGGCCTCGTCGGTTCGCATGACCCCCTTGACCATGAACGGTCCGTCCCACTGGTCGCGAAGCCAGGCCACGTCGTCCCACGACGGCGCCGGCGTGCCCATCCAGGTGCCGTAGGCTTCGAAGAAGCCGGGGGCGGGCGAACCGGCAGTGGCGAAGTTCGGCACCTCCAGGCTCGGTGGCTTCCAACCGGCACGGGCCCACCGCAGGAGCCACTCGACCTTGGTGATGCTCTCCGGCAGATGTTTGAGGATCGCTCTGACGTCGACCTGCTGCGGGATATCGGGGCTCCCCCAGTCACGGGAGTGGGAGAACGACCAGTCGGCGGTGAGGATCAGGCCGACCGCCCCGGCCCGCTTGGCCCGATCGAGTCGTTCGACGATCGAATCACGGTCGCCGGCCCAGTAGATCTGGAAGAACGTCTGCGGGTTCGCTTCGACGACCTCCTCGATCGGCTTGGAGGCGAACGAGCTCAGCCCCATGACAACCCCCCGGGCCGCGGCCGCTCGGGCCACCGCGACCTCACCGTCGGGATTGGACCGCCTGCACGCCGGTGGGTGAGATGATGACGGGCATCGACATCGGCTGGCCCATCACCTGGGTGGCCACCGCCCGTTCGGACGGCTGGGCCACGGTGACCGGTGCCAGCCGGATCTCGTCGAACGCCGCCGTGTTGTCGCTGAGTGTGGCCCCCCGCTCCGAACCGGCGACCAGTGCCCCGTAGACCGACCGGGGCAGGACCTTGCGGGCCCGCCGTTTCGCCACCGCCACCGACTCGAACCACGGATTTCCCATTTGTCATCTCCTACCCCGGACGAGCCGTCGCCGCGGGAGCCGGCCCGGTTGCGGCCTACCCCAACACGTCCTTGCTGATGATCGTCTTCATGATCTCCGATGTTCCACCGTAGATCCGAGTGACCCTGGCATCGACGTGCGCCCGGCCGATCGGGTACTCGGTGGTGTAGCCGTAGCCACCGTGGAGTTGCAGGCAGCGGTCGATGGTGCGGCCCTGCAGTTCGGTGGCGTGCAGTTTGGCCATCGCCGCTTCGGCCGGCGTGAGTCGACCCTCGTTGTGTTTCAGGACACACTCGTGGATGAAGGACCGGGTGACGGCGATCTCCGTGGCCAGTTCGGCCAGCACGAACTTCGTGTTCTGGAAACCGGCGATCGGCTGGCCGAACGCCGTTCGTTCCTTCACGTAGTCGACCGTCCATTCGAGCGCCGAGCGGGCGGCCGCCCAGCCGAAGACGGCGATGGACAGCCGCTCCTGAGCGAGGTTGAAGCCGAGATACTCGAAACCTCGGCCCACCTCACCGAGCACGTTGGCCGCCGGCACCCGGACGTCGGTGAAGAACAGTTCGGCGGTGTCGGCCGAGTGCTGGCCGATCTTGTCGAGGTTGCGACCCCGCTCGAAGCCGTCCATGCCCCGTTCCACGACGAGCAGCGAGAAGCCCTGCCGGCCGGCGTCGGGGTCGGTTCGGCAGACGACGATCACCAGGTCGGAGTTGATGCCGTTGGTGGTGAAGGTCTTGGCCCCGTTGACGATCCACTCGTCGCCGTCACGGACCGCGGTGGTACGTATCCCGGCCAGATCCGATCCGGTGCCGGGCTCCGTCATGGCGATGGCGGTGATGATCTCGCCCGACGCCACCCCCGGCAGCCAGCGGGCGGCCTGCTCGTCGTTGCAGTACTCGACCAGGTACGGGGTGGTCACGTCGTTGTGAAGGGTGAGGCCCAGACCACCGCCGCCCATGTTGGCGGCGGCGAGCTCCTCGGCGATCACGCAGTTGAAGCGGAAATCGTTGGTCCCTCCGCCACCGTGTTCGGCAGGGATGGCCATGCCCGTGAAGCCGTGTTTGCCCGCCTTGGCGTAGACCTCCCGGTCCATGATCCCGTCGTGCTCCCACTGCTCGTAGTAGGGCGCCATCTCGGTCGCCACGAAGGCCCGAAAGCTCTCGCGGAACATGTCGTGGGTGTCGTCGTACATCGTGCCATCGAACGTAGCGCACCACAGCTTTGCGACCTCATTCGGGATGGGTCGGCAGCGTTGGCCGATCGGGTCTGATCACCGCTCGTACGCTTTCCATGCACGAAAACGGGTGCAAACGACCGATAGTGACCGTTATCGCCCGCGAATGACACGGGTTCTGGCGTTATCCGAAAGCCTGCGTTATGTGTTGTCGACGTCGGTCAGGACGCCACGCAGGACCGACTGACCCGAGTGGGTCGGATCGCCGTCGAGGGGTTCGACGGAGATGTCGACGATCGGGAACCGGGTGTGGTCGATGTTGTCGGGCAGATCGATACGGACCGTGTCGTCGTCGGCCGCGCCGAGACCGCCGAGCGAGATCATGCCCTCGATACCCGAGTCGATCATCCAGACCTCATAGATCTCCTCGGCGCCGGCTGCGCCGAGGTCCGGCAGCTCGAGCTCGAGGAACAGATCATCGCCCTGCTGTCTGAGCAGGGCCGTGCCGGAACCGTCGAGGGGTACCGGCAGCTCGTCGTTGCTGATGTCGGCTTGGGCCACCACGTCGCTTGCATCGGTGGAGCGCACGATCAGTGCCGCTCCCGTGGCCAGCACCATTGCCAGCACCGCAGCCGCGGCCAGGGCGGCCGGCACACCACGAAGTCCGGTGCGGATTCGACCGGGGGCCGGACGGGAGGGTACCGGCGAATGTGGAAGGGATCCCAATCCGCGCGGCGCCCCGATTCTGGACGGGCGGGGTTCGCCGACGCCGGCAGCGGTCGCATTCTGCAAAACGGAGTCACCACTGCCACCAGAATCGGCGCGAACCTCCGCCTCGATGGCCGACCACAGCTCAGGCGGCGGAGTCTCGAGCGTCACGTCGGTGTCGGCCAACTCGCGGGCGAGGCGCCCCAGTTCGTCCTCCAAGCGCTCGAAGTCGGCGTCGGACCGGTCCTCACCGGAAACGGGCATCATGTCGTCAGCCATGTCCCGCCTCCTCCTGTTCGAGGTTTCCCTCCAGGTTGCGTCGCAACGTGAGAAGTCCTCGTCGGATGTCACTCTTGACGGTGCCCAGCGGTATTCCCGGTGCGGGTGGCGATCTCCTCGTGGGTGAGCTGGTGATAGAAGGAGAGCTCGACGGCCGTGCGGGCCCGATCCGACAGCTCGCTCATGGCCTGGGCCAACACCATCCTGTCGGCGATCCGCGCGATGGCGGCCTCGGCCGCCACCGGGTCGGCGGGCGGCTCGTCGTCGGACGCGGCCACGGTGAGCGGGCGCCGCGACCGGTGGCGGTAGAGGTCGATGACACGGTTTCTTGGTTATCGCCATCAGCCACCCCCTCAGTGATCCTCGGGTCGGGTCGAACCGGTGGTGGGAACCTCCACGCCGAAACGAACACCTCCTGGGTGACGTCGCGAGCCGTCTCGGGGTCGAGGCGGCGACGACAAAAGGAGTAGATGAGCGCACCGTGGGCCGCGTAGGCGTCGGACAACGCCTGCGGCCCTCCGTCGCGGAACCGCTGCTCCAGATCAGACAAGCGGACCATTCCTCTCCGCAGCGCGCAGACGATGCCCACCCCGAGAGGTTGTCGCCTGTCGAGCACTGCTGTCACACCCCACGATACGCCGCCACGCCGGATTTGGATGCAACGACAGCCCACGGAAACCGGTCGAAACCTGCGCCCGAAAAACTTTGTCGACGCTGGTGCATCCAGCCGCCGGCAACGGCCGTAGCAACCGTCGACAAAGCATGTTCGAACTGCTTCCTCCCATCAACTTCGAACCTGGAGAGAGTAATCATGAAGAAATCGATCCATGCCGCGCTAGCGGTGATAGTCAGTGTGCTCGTTCTCGCCCTGCCGGCGAGCGCTCAATCGACGGACCATGCCCGTATCCACCTTATACACGGGATCCCGGGCGTCAATGTCGATGTAGTGGTCGGCGGAGACGCCGTCTTCGAGAACTTCGCCTTCGCCGACACACAGGATCTGTCGAGCTTCGCCGGACAGACGCTGGCCGGGGTCGAGGTGAAGGCGGCCGGAGCCGACGACGTCCTCATCGACGCCGGTGACGTGGCTCTTCCCGCCGCAGGCAACTTCACCGTGTTCGCCCACCTCGACGCCGACGGCAACCCGGCGCTGGCGGTGTTCGAGAACGACGTCTCGACGATCGAGGCCGGCAACGGTCGACTGGTGGTCCGCCACGCTGCGGCTGCCCCCGCCGTCGACGTCAAGGCCAACGGTGATGTGGCGTTCAGCAACCTTGCCAATGGGGCCGAAGCCTCCGCCGACCTGCCTGCTGGAACGATCAGCGCCGAGGTCGTGCCGACCGGAGCCGATGAGCCGGTCGTGATCGGTCCGGCCGACCTGCCGATCGCCGAGGGCGAGTCCCTGATCGTGTACGCAACCGGATCGCTCGACGACGGCCTCGAGGTCATCACCGAGTCCATCACCGACCTCGGTCCGACACCGACCGCCGTCCACACCGGTGACTCCCCGGTCGACCAGGGTGCGCCAATCGGAATGGCTTTGGCCGCGGCAGCCGCTGCGGCGCTCGCCCTCCTGGCCTTCACCGGCGGTCCGGCCGTCGCCCGTCGTCGGGTCGCAAACCGCTCGTGACCCGATGCCCCCGGCGGATCGACATCTCGCTCGACGTCCGTTGAGCCCGTTCCGCCGCCTGGTTCTGGCGGTCGCCGTGTCCCTCATCACGGCGACCGCCTGCCGGGCAACCGACGATGCACAAACGGCGACGGTCGAGCCGCCACCGGATGCGGCTGTCGCCGCGGCAGATGAGCCCTCGGAGTCGCCGGAGCCGTCCGAGTCGCCCGATCCGACGCTCGAATCCGAGTCCTCGGACCTGGCCACGGCCGACCTCGAGCTTCCCCCGGCCCGACGCATCGGCGAGCTGGCTGCGGCCGACGACTCCGGTCCGGTGCCGGTGTCGGTCTCGATCGATCGCCTCGGCCTGTCGCAGACTCTGGTCCGATCCGTTGGGATCGAGCCGAACGGGAGACATGACGGTTCCGCCGCCTCTGGACGTGGGCTGGTACCGATACGGGCCATCCCCCGGCGAGCCCGGGTCGGCGGTCCTGGCCGGCCACATCGCGTCAGGCGGGATAGACGGGGCGTTCCGGCATCTCGATCGCCTCAGCGCGGGGGACCGGATCGTCATCGATTTCGACGACGGCTCGGCTGAGGAGTTCGTGGTCGACGAGCTGTTCCAGGTCGACAAGACCGAGCTGCCGTTCGACTCGGTGTTCGCCCGTTCCGGGCCGTCGAAGCTCGCCCTCATCACCTGTGGCGGCCCCTTCGATCCCGCCGCCCGCAGCTACGAGGACAACATCGTGGTGACGGCTGTTCCATTCACCGGATAAGCCGACGTCAGTACCGAAGGGGGCGGCGTTATTCGGTTGCCGGACCAAGGTACATCTGGTCTACTGAGGCCCATGCCAACCTGTTTCGTCATGGTGCGAGTCCGTGGCCCGGTCGAGCCGACCCGAGCGTCGGCAACCGAGGCACTGGGGCTGGCATCAACTCGACCCCGAATGGGCTGAACGACTCGTCGACCGCGCCGCTGTCCAACCCGGAGATCTTGTTCTGGACGTCGGAGCCGGACACGGCGCACTGACCGCTCCGTTGCTGGAACGCGGAGCCAGGGTCATCGCGGTCGAGCTGAATCCGAAACGAGCCGCGCGCCTGCGTCACCGGTTCGGATCCGACATCGTGATCGTGCAAGCCGACGCTTCCGATCTTCGACTTCCTCGACGGCCGTTCAGCGTTGTGGCCAACCCACCGTTCACCGTGACCACCTCGCTACTCCTGCGTCTCCTTCATTCGGGATCAAGGCTCACGACGGCCCATCTTCTCGTCCAACATCAGGCCGCTCGTCGTTGGACCACCGCCGAAGCTCCGCGTTTCGACCGGTGGGGCGGTCGGTTCACCGTCTCCTCGCCATTCAAGCTGCCGCGCTCCGCGTTCCGGCCTCGACCGACGGTGGACGTGAGGTTGCTCGAAATCAGTCGGATTGCTCCCGGAGTGCAGCGTGGGCCGCGGCCAGGCGGGCGACGGGAACCCGGTAGGCGGAACAGCTGACGTAGTTCAAGCCGAGCTTCTGGCAGAGGGCGATCGAATCAGGCTCTCCGCCGTGCTCACCGCAGATACCGACGACCAGGTCCGGGCGGGTGGCCCGCCCCTCGTCGATGGCGATCTCCATCAGGCGGCCGACGCCACGCTCGTCGAGTGTGCGGAACGGGTTGTCGTCGATGATCTGATCGGCGAGGTACTCGAGCAGGAACTTGGCCTCGGCGTCATCACGGCTGAGCGCCATCGTGGCCTGGGTCAGATCGTTGGTCCCGAACGAGAAGAACTCGGCGTGGGCCGCGACCTCGCCGGCCGTCAGCGCCGCTCGCGGCACCTCGATCATCGTGCCGATCGATATCCCCTCGATCGATCGCTCGTCGATCGAGTCGTGGCGCTCTGCGATCACCTCGCCCATCTCGTCGGTGACGAGGGCTCGCGCCGCCTGCATCTCGGCCGCATGGCTCACGAGCGGCACCATGATCTCGGCACGGACGTCGATCCCGTCGGATTTGGCGTCGAGCGCGGCCTCCACGATGGCCCGGGTCTGCATCCTGATCAGATCCGGGATCTGGAGGCCGAGGCGCACCCCTCGAAGACCGAGCATCGGATTGGATTCGCGAAGATCCTCCACCCGATCCCGGAGCTTGCGGGTCGTCGTCAGCTGATCGACGAGATCGTCGACCTCGGACAGGTCGGCCGCGTTCAACAGCCGGATTCGAAGATCGGAGATCTGTTCACTCAGTTCGTCATTAGCTGGGCAGAAACTCGTGCAGCGGTGGGTCGAGGAGACGGATGATGACCGGCAGGCCGTCCATGACCTTGAAGAGCCCAAGGAAGTCCTGCCGCTGAAGGGGCAGCAGGTCGGTGATCGCCTCCCGGCGCTCGGCCACCGTCGGCGCGGTGATCATGGCGTGCATGATCGGAAGGCGGTCGGGGTCGAAGAACATGTGCTCGGTGCGGCACAGCCCGATGCCGGAGGCACCGTAGCGACGAGCCCGGGCCGCCTCGACCGGATCGTCGGCGTTGGCCCGAACCCCGAGGGTACGGAACTCGTCGGCCCATTCGAGCAGCGTCGCTAGCCATTGGTTGTCGATGTCGGGATCGACCGTCTCGATGCGACCCCGATACACGTACCCCGTCGTTCCGTCGACCGAGATCGGATCACCCTCGTTGATCTGGGTCCGTCCCACCCACAGCGTTCTGGCTGTCAGGTCGATCTCGATCTCCGACGCGCCCACGACGGCCGGTTTGCCGAACTGCCGGGCGACGAGCGCGGCGTGGCTCGTCCGGCCACCGCTCGAGGTGAGGATGCCGGCGGCGGCCAGCATGCCGTGAACGTCGTCGGGTTTCGTGTCGGGGCGCACGAGGACCACCTGACGTCCCTCGGAGGCCCACCGTTCGGCCAGATCGGGATCGAACGCGGCCACCCCGACCGCCGCCCCCGGGGACACGTTCAGCCCGAACGTCAGCGGTTCGGCGCCCGCCAGTGCGGCGGCCGCGAACTGCGGGTGGAGGAAGAAGTCGATCTGGTCCGGGCTTACCCGCAACACGGCCTCCTCGCGGCTGATGAGACCCTCGTCGGCCAGATCGACGGCGATCCGCACCGCCGCCTGCGCGGTTCGCTTACCGGTTCTCGTCTGGAGGAGCCAGAGGCGACCTCGTTCGACGGTGAACTCCATGTCCTGCATGTCGCGGTAGTGGTGTTCGAGCCGCTTGGCGATGTCGGCGAACTCCCCGGCCACCTCCGGCATCTCGTTCGCCAGTTCGGCGATCGGTTTGGTCGGGCGGATGCCGGCAACCACGTCCTCCCCCTGGGCGTTGAGCAGATAGTCGCCCTCGAGGCGGTTCTCGCCGGTGGTGGCGTCCCGGCTCATCGCCACCCCGGTGGCGCACCCCTCCCCCATGTTTCCGAACACCATGGTGACGACGTTCACCGCCGTGCCCAGATCGTGAGGGATGCCGGCCGCCACCCGGTAGTCGTGCGCTCGCTTGCTGGCCCAGCTCTCGAAAACCGCCTTCGTCGCCATCCTCAGCTGCTCGACCGGCTCGGCGGGGAACGGCTCGGCGGCCCGGCGACTGATGACCGACTTGAACGACTCGATGACCTCCCGCCAGTCCTCGGCGATCAGTTCCTCGTCGGACCGAACACCCCGCGCCCGCCGTTTGGAGCGCAGCACGGCCTCGAACGCGTCGTCGGCCACGCCGAGAACGACGCCGCCGAACATCTGCAGGAGCCGCCGGTAGGAGTCGAGCACGAACCGTTCGTCGACGCCGGCCGAGATCATACCCTCGGCCACCTCGTCGTTGAGCCCGATGTCGAGCACCGTGTCCATCATGCCCGGCATGGAGAATCGGGCTCCCGATCGACAGGCCACGAGGAGGGGCTCGGCCGGATCGCCGAATCGTTTACCCGTTGCCTCCTCCAGGCGCGACATGGCCTTCGACATCTGGTCCCACAGGCCGTCGGGGACCGTGCCCCCGGCGGCGGTGTAGGCGTTACAGGCCTCCGTGGTGACAACGAAGCCGGGCGGGACGGGAATCCCGAGCCTGCTCATGTCGGCCAGGTTGGCGCCTTTGCCGCCGAGCAGACCGCGAACCGCCTCCCAGTCTCCACCGACGTGGTCCTGAGCCTCGTCGATCTCGTCAAAGCCGTACAGCCACTTCATTGTGGACCTCACCTACTCTCTTGATACGGCCGTTCCCCACCCCAACCCTAGACCTGGCCCGAAAGAGGCGGGAAACCGCCGGACACGGCGGGGTACGGATCGCTCCAGATGGCCGGCGAGCGCTACGGTCTGTCCGATGCTCGTGGAATCGCTCCTCCCCCTCGGCAAACTCGATCCCGGGCTTCGGGAGCCCGCCAATCCGCTCCGGATCGATCAGGTTCCCGATCTCGCACCGGTGGCCGAGGAAGCGGGCCTCGACGCCATCCTCGTCGAGGAGACGAAGGATGATCCGTACCAACTGCTGGCGCTGGCCGCCTCGGCCACGTCACGGATCGGGCTCGGTACGTCCGTGGCGATGGCGTTTCCCCGCAGCCCCACGGTCACGGCCATGTCCGCCTGGTCGCTGCAACGGTTATCGGCCGGACGCTTCAACCTCGGGCTCGGCACACAGGTGCGGGCGCACATCGAGCGTCGATTCGGCCAACAGTGGTCGGCGCCTGCGCCGTGGATGCGCGACTACGTCCGGACGGTCCGGGCGCTCTGGGACTGCTGGCAGAACGGAACCAGGCTCGACGTCGACACCGATCACTACCGGCTCGACCTCATGGTGCCGTTGTTCAACCCCGGCCCCATCGAGCACCCTGACATCCCGATCACCGTCGCCGCCATCGGACCCAACATGTGCGCCGTCGCCGGGGAGGTCGCCGACGGGGTCCGTCTTCACCCTGTCTGCACCACGGCGTTCATCGACAACGAGGTGTTACCGGCCATGGCTCGGGGTGCGGCGCGGGCCGGCCGCAACGGCGACGACATCGACATCTGTCTCAAACCGCTGATCGGCACGGCCCCCGACGAGGAAACGCTGGAACACGTCACGACGACGGTGCGGGAGCGGGTGGCGTTCTACCTGTCGACACCCACCTACCGGCGGGCGTTCGCCGTTCACGGCTGGGACGAGATCGCCCGGGAGGCGTCGACGCTGGCCAGAGCGCAGAGGTGGGACGATCTGCCGGCACTGGTCGACGACGAGATGCTGCATACGGTGGCTACGATCGGCACCTACGACGAGATCGGCGCCCTTCTGCGTGAGCGGTTCGCCGGCCGGGTCGACCGCATCGAGTTCTCGATTCCCGTTGCCGGCGAGGCCGACAGTCGAACGTTACGGAGCCTGATAAGCCAACTCCGTTGAGGCGCCTGACTCGACCGGATCACCCGACTCCGCTGAGCCCGGCTCCGTCGACGACCGGCTCGGCATCGCCGTGGCGCCGCTCGGGCGGCACGGAAGAGGCGAAGAACAGGAAAAACAGGCCGGCGGCGCCGATGACGACCGCGTTGGCGGCGATGGCGATCGGTATCGACGCCGCATCGGCCACCGCTCCTCCGAGGACCGGAGCAAGGACGACGCCGAAGTCGCCCGCGGTCCGATAGAGGCCCATGGCCTGGCCCCGACGATCCTCAGAGACCAGATCGGCGACATAGGCAGCCGGGGCGGGGCCCGTGATACTCGACCCGAGGGCCGCGATCGTGAGTCCGGCGATGAAGATCGTGAGCGTGTCGGCGAAGGCCACGACGCCGATCCCGAGCGAGATCATCAGTGCGGTCGGCACGATAATCACCTTGCGGTTGAACCGATCGGCCGCCCAACCCGCCGGTCCGATCAACACGATGCCGATGACCCCGAGCGCCGTGAACAGGAGGCCGAGGTCATCGACCCCGAGACCGAACTCCTGGTTGAGTTGGAGCGGTACCAGCGTCTGGCGGACGCCGGCCCGGATGGAGAACACGGCGAACGACACGAACGCAACGGCGATGAAGTCGATGGAACCGAGGATCGACCACTGTGCCGGTGATCGCGTCAACGGATTGGTCGGGCGTACCGGTCGCTCGGCCAGTGTCTCCGGCAGGCGGACGAAGCCGTAGATCGCGGTCAGGAAGGCGGCTGCGGCCACGACGAGAAACGGCGCCGCCAGGCCGTAGCGGTCGGCCAGCAGGCCACCCACGGCCGGGCCGACGCTGACCCCGACCAGCAGTGCCCCCTGGTTGATGGCGATGAACCGGGCGGTCTGATCCGGTGCGGCAATGTCGAGCACGTAGATCTGGGCCCCGGTCATGTAGAGGCCGGACCCGAGGCCGGCCACGAAGCGAAAAACCAGCAGTAGCCAGATCGACCCCGACAGGCCGGAGCCGAGCATCCCGATTGCCGTCACGAGCGGACCCCCGACGAGCAGAAACCGGCGCCCGTGGCGGTCGGCGAACAGACCGGCCGGAACGTTGGTGACGAGCCGGGCCAACCCGAACGCCGTGACGGTGGCTCCGACCATGGCGGTCGAGACGCCGAAGCTGTCGGCGAACAGCGGCAGGACCGGGGAGACGATGCCCTGCCCGGCCATGACCATCACCGTGGATATACAGATGGCGATCAGTCGTTCGTAGGCTCTCACGGGCCAGGGTCGATCTTCATCAGACCCATGGTGGCCAGGGGGATCCGATTGGCGCCAATCAGCCACCAGGAGCAGCGGCTTGCTAGCCCTCGTGAGAGTCGCGGCGGGCGGCGCTCATCTCCTTGCGGTAGCTCTCGGCCAGATCCGTCTTCTCGGAGTCGGTCAGGACTTTGCCGGCGAGTTGGAAGACCTCGTGCTCCTCCTCGTCGAGGTGATGGATGAGCTCGTGTTCCAGCTCACGACAGGTGATGAGCCACTGCGACGACGATCGGTCATACGACTCGAGGCGTTCCACCAGATCGTCGAGATCCTTGTGTTCGGCGACGCTGTGGCGGGCCTTTTCCTGCGTCAGGTCGTCCTTCATGAGGGGAACGTAGAAGTAGCGTTCCTCGTAATCGGCGTGGGCGGACAGCTCGGCCTTCAGCCGGGAGAACAACGTGTCCCGGTCATCGCTGTCGCCTTCCGTCTCGACCAATTCGGCGATGAGCCGGCGTTGAAGATCGTGATCGTCGCGAAGTGCATGAAAAATCGAAGTCATGGGAATGTTCTAGCCGCCGGCCAATCACGGCAAACTTCATGTGGATCAACTTCGACCGCCACCGGCCTGGAAGGGCAACCCGTTGACAGACCAACATCGTTCGAACGACTACAAGCGGAGAGCACTCGAGGGGCTGACCGGTGTGCCGGCCACCGAGGGAAACGAGATCGCCATACTGCGCAACGGCGTGGAGATCTTTCCCGCAATGCTCGAGGCGATCGGCAAGGCCGAGCGGACCATCGACTTTCTCACCTTCGTGTACTGGGCGGGCGACATCGGGCGCCGTTTCGCCGAGGCGTTCGTGGAGGCGGCCGGGCGAGGGGTGCGGGTCCGGGTGCTGTTGGACTCGGCCGGGGCCCGGCCGATCGCCGACGAGTTGGTCGACGAGATGAAGGACGCCGGGTGCGACGTCCGCTGGTTCCGACCGATCGAGGTCGGATCGTTGGGCGAGGCCAACAATCGCACCCACCGGAAGATACTGATCGTCGACGAGGTCGTCAGCTTCACCGGTGGTGTCGGAATCGCCGACGAATGGGATGGCGACGCTCGTGACGAGAACGAGTGGCGGGACACCCACTTCCGTGTCTCCGGTCCGGCGACCAATGGTCTGCGAGCCGCCTTCATCGACAACTGGGCCGAAACCGAGGCCGAGATCTTCGACCCCGACATCGATCGGTTCCCCGACCAGCCCACCGACGGGTCGCTGGCCGTGCAGGTCGTGTCCGGTGCGGCCGAGACCGGCTGGAGCGACATCTCGACGCTCTTCCGGGTCCTGATCACGCTGGCCGAGCGCCGGCTCCGGATCACCACGGCCTATTTCAATCCCGACGACCTGCTCATTCAGGTGCTCGTCGACGCCGCACAACGAGGAGTGGAGGTCGAGATTCTGCTGCCGGGGCCTCACGCAGACAAGCGGTTCGCCCAACTGTCGAGTGAGAACGCCTACGAGCCACTGCTCGAACACGGCGTGCGGATCTGGAACTTCCAGCCCTCCATGATGCACGCCAAGATCCTGACCGTCGACGGATCGATCGCATCCGTCGGCTCGGCCAACATGAACCACCGGTCGATCCGGCACGACGAGGAGGTCAATCTGGTCGTGTTCGACGCCGGATTCACATCCCGGCTCGACGATCACTTCGACGACGACCTACAGCGCAGCGTCGAGATCGACGCCGAGCGGTGGGCCGACCGGGGACCGGCCCAGAAGGCCAAGGAGGCGGTCATCGACAAGGTCAAGGACGTCATGTAGCTTCGCCACGAGCTCGACCGCTCGATTGGTTTGAGCGTTTTCCGTCGGGGTAAGCCAACCGGACCAGCAGCCGGACACTCCTTGGGGGCGTGGCCGGCATTCTCGAAAGGAAAACGCGTGGCTCTTCTACTGTGGATCATCGCTGTCGTTCTCGTCATTGCCGGAATCACCGCTCTCCTCCGGCGGGCCTACCTCTACGGGGCGCTGCTCATCATCGTCGGGCTGCTCATCGGACCAGGCGGAGTCAGCATCTTCACCTGATCGGCCCGTCGTGGGAAGGCATCCCCTACCCTCGAGCACCAGATCGTCCATGGCCAAACGCGTAAACCCCGTCTCGAGTTCGTCCCCCCCGGCGGGATCGACCACACCGGAATCGGATCTGACCGACACCGTTGCGGCGCGGGTGGCGACCTGGCTGAGGGAACAGCATTGGATGGTGGAGCTCACCCGCTCCGGGTGGGTGGCCAAGGCCATCGTCTACCTGGCCATGGCCTGGGGGGCGGCCGTGATCGCCATCCGCCGCCCGTGGCTCGGGGACGCCGAGTACGACACCATCGCCGACGTCCTGGCCGGAAACTCGATCACCCGGGTGCTCCTCGGAATGATCGCGTTCGGACTCGTGCTGTACATCGCCTTCCGCGTGCTGTCCGTGGCGCTGATCGACACCGACGACATGAACGCCTGGGTCCACCGAGTCGCCTATCTGCTCAGCGCCGGCAGCTATTCCATCATCGCTTGGAGCGCCGCCCACTCGGCGGTGGCGGGGCCACAACCGGAGGAACAGGCGGTGATCGAGAAGCTCTCGCGCTCGCTGCTCAGCTACAACCTCGGGCGGGTCCTCGTCGGCCTGGGCGGTCTGGTCGGCCTCGCCACGACGGTGTACTTCGTCTACAAGGGCGTGAACCGTCGTTTCCTCAAGCAGGTTCGCATCGACGACTTCGGTCCTCGACGTCGGGCGGCGGTCATCTGGACCGGAACCATCGGGTGGATCGGCCGGGCGCTGATCGTCGGAGCCGTCAGCCTGTTCGTGACCTGGGCCGCCATCGACGCCGACCCTGGCGACGCCCGGGGCTTCGACAGCTCGCTGCAACGGGTGGCCGACAACCCGTTCGGCGCACCGGCGGTCATGGCCATCGCCATCTTCCTGGCCGTCTACGCCTTGTACTGCCTCCTGACCGCATCCAAACGACAACTCTCATGGAGCGCCCGCTACGACGCCGGCGATTGAACAAACAATGACCTATCCGACATCCACAACCGAACGACTCAAAGTCTGGCCCTACACATGGAACAGCCTCGGCTGGTTCGTTGCGGCTTTCGTCGTCCTTTCCGCTTTCTTCACGCTCACGGGCTGGGCGGTCGTCTCGTGGTTCGAGCCAACCTCCTTAGGCCAGGCCGAAGCCGACCTCAACGTCTGGCTGGAGGAGAATCGCACGTCGTCGCTGAACACGGTGGCCACGCTGGCTTCGGTGCCGTCAAACACGCCCGTCAAGATCGGGCTCATGGCTCTCCTCCTCGTCGCCTTCCCACTGGTGTGGAAACGGTGGCACGACTGGGCCTTCCTCCTCGGGGCCCTCGTCCTCGAGGTGTCGGTCTACGGTCTGTCGAGTTGGATCGTCGGAAGGCCCCGGCCCGACGTCGAGCGACTCAGTTCGGCCCCGACCGAAAGCTACCCGTCGGGCCACGTGGCGGCCGCCGTGACCTTCTACGTCGGCCTGGCCTTGATCGTGAGCTGGCACACCGAACGACGTGATCTGAGAATCCTCGCCTGGACGGTCGGCACCATCATTCCGATCGCCATGGTCGCCTCACGGCTATATCTCGGCATGCACTTCGTGTCCGACGTCATCGGAGGTCTCGTGCTCGGAGCGCTCTCCCTGGTGGTGGCGCTCTGGGTCGCCCGCCGCGGCGTGGAGGAGACCGTCGAGGACCACGGTGCGGCCGCACTACCCGATGATCTCGAGGAACTCGACCTGACCGAGACCTGATCCGACCGGGCTATCGGCTCACGAACGGACGACCAGCGCGGACGGCTCGACTTCGATGCTGACGCGATCGGTCGGCGGTCGTTCTTCGCCGTCGAGCTCGTACGGTCGTGGTCGATCGGTGCGAATCTCGATGGCCTTGCCCTGGGTGCGCTGCACCAGATTCGGATTCTGGGGCAGGCCACGAACCAGCCGGTAGCCGATGGACAGCCAGTCGGTGAGGCCCTCCGCGGCCACAACCCCGACGTCCAGCATGCCGTCTGCGGGGTCGGCATCGGGGAAGATCTCGACACCGCCGGTGATCGAGCCGAAGTTCCCGACCAATGCCATCACCGTGCGACCGGCGAACCACTGCTGCCCGTCGACGTCGACGGTGGTATGGATCAACGACGCACCGAGGTTGCGAACGGCGGAGATGACGTACGCGACGACCCCGAGTCGACTCTTGACCTCCGGGTTCGCGTCGCGGATCATCAGGGCGTCGAAGCCGCTGCCCGCCATCACTGCGAAGGCCTCGCCGTTCACCCGACCGACGTCGATGCGATGGGTGCGTTCCGGCAAGACGGACGGCGACCCCTCATCGGACTCGGAGACGGCCTCGTCGATTCCGAGGTTCGTTGCCAGCAGGTTGCCGGTGCCGGTGGGGATGATGGCGAGCGAGGTCGACGAGTCGACCATCCCCTCGATGCAGGCGCGTACCGTGCCGTCACCACCGCAGGCCACGATCGTGCCGGTCCCGGCCTCGGCCGCGGACCGGGCCTGGCCGACGCCGGGATCATCCTCGGTGGTGGGAACCAACTCGACGTCGGGGCCGAGGATCTTGCGCAGCCATTCCTCGTCGAGCGCCCCACCGCTCGCCGGGTTGAAGACCGCTACAACTCGCTCACCGGATGGATCTCTACCGTTGTCAGCAACCACGTGACCCCCACTACCCTCGAATTCGTCGGCTGTAAACATGTTTTCGCCGCCGTGGCGACCGGGTAGACCAATCCTCATGGACAGCCCCGAACCCGACCTCGTAACACTACTCCGGCTGGCGCCGTCTACCGTCACCTGGATTCGCCGCATCGGGTTCGTCCTAGCCGTTGCCGTCGTACTCCTGAGCTGGTGGGCGAATCGGGCCGGTTGGTTCGAGTTCCGACCCGGCGGCACGCAGTTCACCAACATCGTCCGGCCCATCGTCATAGGTGTGTTCCTCGCCGGTGCCGTGATCGCGCTGCGGTTCGAGATGGCGGGCGGCATCATCTGTGCGTTCGCGGCGGCAACGCTCGTGGCCTTCGCCGAACGCCAACTCATCACCAGCCACGCGCTGATCGTGGTGGCCGCTCTGTCGATTCCTGCCCTGCTGTGGCTGATCGTCGACCTGAACAGCTACGCCCGGTCGACGGCCTACATCGGACTCGGGTTGGCCGCGGCCGCCGTCGTCGGTGGGTTCGGCCTGGGGCAGTACGTCTACGAGTTCTTCTGGGGTCCGACCCATCCGGAGTCGTCGATCACGGAACTGGCGGAGTCCGACGTCGAGTGGGCGTGG
The DNA here is from genome assembly GCA_965216655.1 of Acidimicrobiales bacterium. Taxonomy (GTDB): domain Bacteria; phylum Actinomycetota; class Acidimicrobiia; order Acidimicrobiales; family SZUA-35; genus JAHELU01. Next base: position 71,499 of record CBDCGP010000040.1, on the reverse strand, counting down.
TCGGGTGCGGTCACCGACTCGACGGCCCGGGTGACGGTGAAGACCGCGGCAGATGGACAGGTGCGCCTGCTCGTCGCCGACAATCCCGACGTCGAGACCGGCCAGGCCATCAGCCCAGAATCCGAACCGGACGACGATCGGATTGCGACGTTCGTGATCGAAGGTCTCGACCCCGATACCGACTACCACTACGCCGCTGAGGTCGACGGAACCGTCGACACCGGCCGGCAGGGCCGGTTCTCCACCTTTCCGACCGGCGCGGCGTCGTTCCGCATCGCCGTGGGAGCCTGCGCCCGCGTCGGCTCCAATGGTGCGGTGTTCGACGCCATCGTGGCCAACGATCCGCTCCTGTATCTGATGGCCGGCGACCTTCACTACGGTGACATCCCGGAGGACAACCGGGAGCGTTTCACCGAGGTGATGGACCTGACGCTGACCATGCCCGCCCAGTCGGAGCTCTACCGGTCCACCCCCATCGCCTACGTGTGGGACGATCACGACTACGGGTTCAACGACGGCGACTCCTTCTCGGCCGGTCGAGCGGCGGCCATGAACGTGTACCGAACCTATGTGCCCTCCTATCCGCTGGCCGGGCTGCAGACGTCGGTGCACCAGAGCTTCACCGTCGGTCGGGTTCGCGTCATCATGACCGACGCCCGGGCCGAGCGTATTCCGGGAGAAACGATGTTGGGGGTCGAGCAGAAGGAATGGCTGATCGACGAGCTCGTGACCTCCGCCCCGGAGCATGCGCTGGTTGTGTGGGTCAATCCCGTGCCGTGGGTCGGCGAGGACGGCGACGACATGTGGTCCGGCTTCCCCGAGGAACGGGCCGAGATCGCCCAGGTGATCGCCGACAACGACATCGAGAATCTGGTCATGGTCGGTGGCGACGCCCACATGGTCGCCTTCGACGACGGAACCAACACCAACTACTCGTCGGAGCCGGGCCCCGGCTTTCCCCTGTTGCACGCGGCGGCGCTCGATCGTCGGGGCAGCGTCAAGGGTGGACCCTACACGGAGGAGCCACAGCCCGGTGGAGGCCGATTCGGCATTCTCGACATCACCGACGACGGTGAGAACGTGTCGGTCACGATCGAGGCCCGGGACTGGCAGAACGAAGTGATCTTCAGCCACGACTTCACGCCTCGTTTACCGGCCGGACTCTCCGGGTAGGGACGGGGCCATGCCCGATCTCGACGAACTCAACGAAGCGTTCCGACTCCTCCCGGTCGACGGGGCCGTGAACCTCGCCGGCTTCGACGCCGCCGCCACCCCGATGGTCGACGGCAAGTCGGACGCGAAGAAGGAACTGAAACACGATCTGGCTGATGAGCTCTTCGATCAACACGAGTTGCTGTTCGCCACCCGTGAACGGGCGATGCTCCTCGTGCTCCAAGGCACGGACTGCAGCGGCAAGAACGGCACCATCAAACACGTCGTGATCCACATGAACCCGGCCGGGGTTCGAACCGCATCGTTCACCGAGCCGACGGAGGAGGAGAAAAAGGAGCACTTCCTCGATCGCCATCGACGTGAGCTGCCCGAACCGGGCCAACTCGGCGTCTTCGACCGCTCCTACTACGAGGACTACCTGGTACCGGCCGCCCATGGTGAACTCGACGACGAGGCCATGGCTGAGCGATTGGACGAGATCAACGCCTTCGAGAAAGAGCTGATCGACGACGGAACGATCCTCGTCAAGTGCCTACTCCACATCTCCTACGACGAACAACGCGAACGATTCCTCCGCCGGCTTCGCCGAGACGACAAGCGGTGGAAGTTCGCCCCGTCGGATATCGAGACGAGAAAGCGTTGGGATACGTTCCAGGCCGCGTACGGCCGCGTGCTCCAGGCCACCTCGACCGAGCACGCCCCCTGGTATGTGATCCCCGCCGACCACAAGTGGTACCGCAACTGGGCGATCGGCCACCTTCTCGTGGAGACGCTGGGAGCCCTGAACCTCGACTACCCTCAGCCCGACTTCAATCTGGAGGAACTGCGTTCGAGCCTCGAACCACCGGGTTGACCTCAGGCGTTCGCCGCCCCGGTCAGCCGAAGGTGGGCGCGCCGTTCAGACCGACGAAGGCGCAGGCGGCGAACAGCGCCACCGCCAACACCGCAGCGACCCCGGTGGCCGCCCGGTCGGCCAGGCCGGCTCTCTCCGGGAGCCACGACACGGCGAGTCCGGCCACGAACCCGCCCAGGATGCCTCCGGCGTGACCCCAGAACGAGATGCCGGGGAACAGGATCGGCAGCGCGAGGTTGATGGCGAAGATGGCACCCAGCGACGTCTGGAAGATGTTGATGCCACGGGTCATCAGCACCCCGGCCAGACCACCGGCCAGGCCGAGGACCGCACCCGAGGCACCGAGCGTCTCCTGATTGAACGCGAACAGTAGGACGGCCAGCGACCCGCCGAGTAGGCCGGCCGTATAGATCAAGGCGAAACGGACCGCACCGACTCCCTTCTCGAGCGTTTGCCCGAAAATCCACAGGGCGTACATGTTGAAGCCGATATGTAGGAGATTGAAGTGGAGGAACCCGCTGGTGACGATCCGCCACCATTCTCCGAACTCGATGGCCGGGCCAAGCAGAGTGCCCCACCTCGTCAGGGAACCGCCTGAACCGCGCTGAATGACGAAGGTCACGACGTTGGCCACGATGAGCGTGGTCGTCACCGGTGGCCGCTGATCGAGCAGCGTGCGGGCCGTGTGCACCGTCTGCCCGTGACCGGCCACACACTCCGGGCAGTGATGCCCCACGGACGCCTGGCGCATGCATTGGGGGCAGATCGGGCGCCCGCACCGCTGACATTCGACGGCGGCCTTGGTGTCGGGATGGCGATAGCAGCTGGTCGACTCGTCGAGCACCGCTCCAGGTTACAGGCCCTTGTCGACGGGTCGATGCCGTGGCCAGGTCACCGGATCCGGCCGGAGTCTCCGGCGTGTCGGGCTCGGAGGCATACTGCAGGCAATGGCAGACATCTCCGGGTCCGTGGTTCGACGTCTACGTTCTCCCTACGATGCGGAGATCGCCCGGCTCGCGGTGCCGGCACTCGGCACGCTGGTTGCCGAGCCCCTGTACGTTCTGGCCGACACGGCGATCGTCGGGCGTCTGGGCACCAACGAACTGGCCGGCCTTGCGTTGGCGTCCACGGTGCTGTTGTCGACTCACGCTCTGGTCATCTTCCTCGCCTACGGAACGACCGCCAGCGTCGCCCGCCTCGTCGGGGCGGAACGTGATGGCGATGCCGCCTACCAGTCCCTGCAGGGCCTGTGGCTGGCCGCAGGTCTCGGCATCGTGTTCGTGGCTGCTATCGGAGTCTCGGATCAGTGGTTGTTGCGAGTGCTCGGAGGGGCCGACGAGCCGCTGGTGGCGGCCACCCGGTATCTGCGCATCAGCCTTGTCGGCCTGCCGTTCATGTTTCTGGTGCTCGCCGGCTCCGGTGCCTTCAACGGTCGCCAGGACACCCGCACGCCTCTGGTCATCGCCGTGGCCGGGGCACTCGCCAATCTGATCATCGAGGTCGTGTTGATCCTGGGTCTCGGTTACGGCATCGGGGCGTCCGCGCTGGCCACGGTGATCGCCCAGGTCGGGACCGGGCTGGTGTTCGTGCACCGCATCGTTCGGTGGTGCCGTTCGGCCGGCGTTGGACTCGCTCCCGACCTCCGTGCCATTCGCAGCCTGGCCTGGCTGGGCCGGGCCCTGATCCTCCGCTCGATCGGCCTCCGTGGATCCTTCACCCTCGCCGCCGCCGTGGCCGCCCGCATCGGCACGGCGCCACTGGCCGCCTACCAGATAGGCGTCCAGATCTGGGCAACGCTGGCGCTGGCGCTCGATGCCGTGGCGATCGCCGGACAGGCGTTGACCGGCAAGTGGCTCGGAGCCGGATCCGCCGAGAAGGCCAGGGCCGCCGCCCGTCGAATGATCGAGGTCGATCTGGCGGTGGCCGCTCTGATGGCGGTGGCGGTCCTCCTGGTTCGACAGCCGCTGGCCCGGATCTTCACGTCCGATCCCGAGGTGGTGGCGGCCACCGTCACGGTTCTGTTGTGGGTGGCGCTGACCCAACCGCTCAACGGCTACGTGTTTGCGCTCGACGGCATCCTCATCGGTGCCGGCGACATGTCGTACCTCGGTCGCACGATGATGTTGTCGGCGGTCGTCTTCGCCGTCGAAGCGGCATGGCTGCTCGAAACCGGACGCGGTCTGAACTGGCTGTGGGCGGCGATGAGCGTGTTCATGGCCACCAGGGCGTTCTTCCTGTGGCTTCGCTGGCGTTCCGATCGGTGGATCGTGGTCGGGCCGGGAGCTTAATCGCCGCCGCCCTGCTCGGTCGGCTCGGTTGTCGGAGGCGCCGGTTCGGAGACCGCCGGCTGAACGGGCTCCTCTTCGAGCACGGCGCCAACCAGCGTCGCGGTGTCACCATCCCGGCTGACGAACAGGTGCACCCGCTCCCAGCCCCCGGTCTCCGGATTCAGCGACCGTATGACCACCGACGGCAGATCACCGAAGTAGGAACGGGCCCGGTCGGCCGCACCCTCCTGGCGGTATCCCCGGGGAACGAAGACCTCGGCCTCGGCCCAGCGGTCGAAGCCGTAGAATTCGGCGAGCGCCTCCGGTCCCGAGCCATCGACTTTGGTCAGCCGGCGATTGGAGGTCAGGAGGTCGTCGACGTCACCGGGGCCCGAGACGGGCCGGGGGTCGACGATCGGGCCGAGGAAGACAGGCTTGGCCAGGGCGAGGTCGACGGCGGCATCCGGATCGGCGTCGGTGACGGCCGCTATCACGGTGCGGGCCACCTCCACGAGGGTCGCCTCCGGTGGGGCGACGTCGATCGCCAGAAGACGCGACGCAACCCACCCCTCGAGACCGCTGGGGTCGGTGATCGGCCACCAGGTCTCGCCATCGACCCGGCGGGGCGGGATCGGTCGGCGGCGAACGTTGGTGGAGCCGATGTCGATGACACCGACCCGGCGGCCGGCGGGTGCCGACCGGACCACGAGACCACCGTCGGGGTCGTCGGGCGACAATCCCACCACGGTGTAGCTGTTCGGATCGGGATCGCCGATGTACAGAACCGATTGGGCGGCCAGCGATCGGAGACCGTCGTCGGGATCGACGACCGTGGTCACGACCCATGCCCGCTCGGCACCGGTGATCGGCACCGACGTCTGGTAGGCGTCCTCGGCATCGGTGGTCACGATGGGTGCGGAGGCTCGGCCGAGCGTCGTGCCGTCGATCACGGACCGAACGGCGATGTCGATCTCCTGTGCGGGCACGACGGTGGAGCCTGACACGTCGATGCTTCCCTCGGCGATCACCGTGTCGACGATGTCGTCGTCGGTAGGATCCTCGGTACCGGTGTCGTCGATCGACAGCTCGAGCCGGTCGGACTGGGCGTCGAGCACCATGAACCCGCTGCCCACGGCGCCGATCGTGAGCGTCGTGACCACCGAGGAGTCGCTCGAGCGGACGACCACCCGGTCGGTTTCGTCCTCCAGGTCGACATCGTTCACGGCCAGTAGATCGAGGAACGCCTGAGCCGCCTCGAGGCCGGTCGCCCGAACCGGCGCGTAGGTCAACCCGGCGAAGCGCCGCCCGGGGTCGGCCGTGGAGGACTGGGCTGCTCCGCTGGCCTCCGAGTCGGCCGGTACCGACGTCGTGGCCGGATTGTCGGCCACATCGGCCATCAGGGTGTCATCCTCGGTGGTGTCGTCATCGACCGGTTCGCCGGCCGTGGCCGACTCCGTGTCGGCTTCGACCGCGGCGTCGTCGCCTCTGTCGACCAGGTCCGACGCGTCGGCGGTGGCCGGAGCGGCATTGACCGTTTCCGTCGGTGACGACATCAGGTTGAGGAGGCTGAAACCTCCCAGTCCGGCCACGGCGGCAACAACCACGACGAACGCCACCGGGCGCAACGATTCGCCGGAGACGCGGATGTCGGTGTTGCGACCCGAGGGCGGAGCCAGCACCCCTCTCACCCGGCTGAGCAGGTTGGGGGGCTCGTTGACGGCGCGGGCGAGACGGGTGTAGGCATCGGGCGACGGCTCGACCGAGTCGCCGTGGGCGCGGAGCGCCTGGCTCAGCCGCTCCTCAAGTTCGTGGAATTCATCAGGTGAGGTCATCGCCCACCTCCTGTTGCCGTTCGTCGGTTCCCTCCGTTGGTTTGCCGTCGGTTTCGTGTTCCGGGCCGAGGATCTTCGCCAGCTTGGCCAGTCCGCGGTGAGCGTGGGACTTCACCGAACCACGGGCCATGCCCAGCGTCTCGGCGATGTCGGCTTCGGACAGGTCGAGGTAGTACCGCAACACGATCACCGCGGCCTGGTTCTTGGGTAGTTGGCGTACTGCATCGAGAACTCGTTCGCGTTCGCTGCGGTTGACGCTCTCTTCCTCCGCCGCTGCGACTGGTCCTGGTTCGACCGGGACATGGCGGCGACGTACCCGCCGCTTCCTGAGCGCCGAATGGGCTCCGTTGACGACCATCCGCCGTAGATAGGCCGCTTCGGCCCCCTCAGAAATCCGGTAGTTTCCGTTCAGAAGTTTCACGAATGCGTCCTGGACGACCTCCTCAGCGGCTTCACGTTGATCCACGTACATTGACGCCAGCCTCACCATGGTCTTGTAGTGGCTGTCGTAGAGAGCGGGCAATGACGATTCAGGCGGGGCCGATTCAGGACGAGGCGCAGCAGAACCCCCTTGCCGTCCTTCCATTGTCACCACCCTCATCAAGTCCCTAGACGCCCAACCGCCACCTTTGGTTTACCAGACGGCCGAGAAAATGTGTCGTCGGCCATGGTGGCCTCCCTCGATTCACCGCACCTACCCTGGTGGCCATGCTCGAGCTGAGGCCGTCATGTGAACACTGTGAACGTGGGCTGGCCCCGGATGAACCCGGTGCCGCCATCTGCAGCTACGAGTGCACCTTCTGCCTCGACTGCGCCCAGGACCTCCTCAGCTGGGTCTGTCCGAACTGCGGCGGGGCGCTGGTGCCTCGTCCGCCACGACCGGGGGATCAGCTCGGCTCGGCCCCGGCCGCGACCGATCCGGTCCACAAGCGGGCCGATTTGGCCAATCACGGCGCAGCCGTCGCGGCCCGGATGGCGGCGACCGGCCACGTCGCCCATCTCTGGGAGGTGGTTGTCGACTGCGCCGACCCTGCAGCTCTGGCCGCCTTCTACGGGCGGCTGTTCTCGGTCGAGCCCGAGGTCCGATCCGACGACTGGGCCTACGTGGATCCGCAGGCCAAGGGTCCGCTGCTCGCACTCGGTGGCCGGCCGGCCCGGGGCGTGCGGCTGGCGTTTCAGAAGGTGCCGGAACCCAAGCAGGGGAAGGTCCGGCTCCACATCGACATCGGCGCGTGGGATCTGGAGGCGGCGGCCGCGGCGGCCGTGGAGTTGGGAGCCGAGCAGCTATCCGGCCGTGTCCCCGACAGCGTCGGCGAGTTCATCGTGATGGCCGATCCCGAGGGCCACGAGTTCTGTTTCGTCGATCCGTAGATCGACCATCCGGCGTGGCGAATCCGCGGCCCCGCCGGTCGTTCACGGGTGACAACGACCAGTTTTGACTGTTATCGCCCGCGAACGCGCATCGGATGAGGGTGTAGAGGTTGCTCCGCCTCAGCCCGACGCCTTGCGGGTCAACAGCTGGTTGACGACCTTGCCGTCGGCCTGGCCCTTCGTGGCCTTCATGATCTGGCCGGTGAAGAAACCCTGCATCTTCTTGCGGTCGCCGTCGTCGCCCGAGCTGAAACGGGCCCACTCGTCGGGGTTGTCGGCGATGAGCTGATCGACCAGTGACTCGAGCTCGCCTGTGTCCATGGCCTCGAAGCCGCGGGCGGCTGCGATCGATGCCGGGTCGTTGCCCGTTTCGACCATCTCGGCCAGCACCTGCTTGGCCTGTGTGGCCGTCAACGCCCCGCCGGTCTCCATCTTCACCAGCTCGGCAAAGTCGCGGGCGTCGAGACCCTCCGCCCCGTCGACCGCGAGGTTGTTGCGTACGTGGGTCAGCACTCGCTCGGCGTCGGCGCCGGCCTCGATCGCCTCGAGCGCGAGCCGGTCCAGGTTGCGACCAACAGCGATGGCGGCCTCCTCCGGTGCCCCGCCCCGCTCGATCAGCGCATCCCGCCGTTGTTTGGGAAGCGCAGGAAGCGCGGCAGCGATCTCGGCGATCCACTCAGGCGAGGGGTCGATGGGCACGAGATCGGGGTCGGCGAAGTAGCGATAGTCCTCCGCCTCCTCCTTGGAGCGACCGGGGCGGGTGCGTCCGGCCTCCTCGTCCCAGTGTCGTGTCTCCTGGATCGGCGCCTCACCCGACTCGTAGAGCTGCACGTGACGCTGCGCCTCGTACGTGATGGCCCGACCAATCGAACGCAATGAGTTCACGTTCTTGATCTCGCACCGGGTGCGAAGCTCGCTCGACCCCGCCGGGCGCACCGACACGTTGGCGTCGACGCGAAGGGAGCCCTCCTCCATCTTGCCGTCGGAGGCACCGATGGTAACGAGGATCGACCGCAGCTCTTCGACATAGGACTTCGCCTGTTCGGGACCCCGGATGTCGGGACGGCTCACGATCTCGATGAGCGGCACGCCGGCCCGGTTGTAGTCGACGAGGGAGTAGCCGGCCGACGCGATGCGGCCGTCGTCGCCGACGTGGATCGTCTTGCCGGCGTCCTCCTCCATGTGGGCCCGCTCGATGCCGATCACGGCGCCCGAGGGGAGTTCGAGGTGCCCGTCGGTGTTCAGCGGCTGGTCGTACTGGCTGATCTGATAGTCCTTGGCCATGTCCGGGTAGAAGTAGTTCTTCCTGGCCCAGATGCAGCGGTTGACGGTGCAGTTGAGCGCCAACCCGATCCGGATCGACAACTCGACCGCCTTGCGATTCACCACCGGGAGTGTGCCGGGCAGTCCGAGGCAGACCGGGTGGACGTTGGTGTTGGGTTCACCGCCGAACCGGTTGGGGGCGGGAGAGAACATCTTCGACTCGGTGGCCAGTTCGGCGTGGACCTCGAGGCCGATCACCATCTCCCACCCGTCGGGCAACAGACCCGGTTCGTGGCCGGAGATCGCAGCTGCGGATTCGTGCAGAACGTCGCTCACGGGGCCAGTCCTTCCAGTACGGCCGCCACGCGGTACATGACCACCTCACCCAGCATTGGAGCGAGCACCTGCACGCCGACCGGGAGGCCGTGGGCGCCCGTGCCCCACGGAACGGAGATTGCGGGATGGCCGGTCAGGTTGGACGGGATCGTGCACACGTCGTTGTAGTACATGGTCAGCGGGTCGGCCTTGGCCCCGAACTCGAAGGCGACACAAGGGGAGGTCGGCGACAGCAGCACGTCGAAGTTCTCGTAGACCCGGTCGAACTCACGGATCATCAGCGTTCGGATCCGTTGGGCCTTGCCGTAGAAGGCGTCGTAATAGCCGGCCGACAGTGCGTAGGTTCCGAGCATGATCCGGCGTTTGACCTCGTCGCCGAACCCGGCGGTGCGGGACGCCGCCATCATCGATGCGGTGTTCGGGCCCGGCTTCCGCAGCCCGTAACGGACGCCGTCGTAGCGGGCCAGGTTCGACGAGGCCTCGGCTGGAGCGATCATGTAGTAGGCCGAGAGCCCGGCGACGGCGGTCGGCACCGAGACCTCCTCGACCTTGGCCCCGGCATCGGCCAATGCATCGGCTGCGGCTACGGCGGCATCGACCACCTGGGGCTCGAACGCATCGTTGCCCCGGCCGCTCAGCTCGGTGATCACGCCAACCCGCAGCCCGTCGATGCCCTGACCCAACGTGGCCGAAACCGGAGTGTGCTCGTGCGGAATCGACGTGGAGTCGCTCGGATCGGGACCGGCGATGACGTCGTAGACGACGGCCGATTCGCCGACGGTTCGGGTGAACGGGCCGATCTGGTCGAGCGAGGAGGCGAAGGCCACCAGGCCGTAGCGGCTGACCGCGCCATACGTCGGCTTCATACCGACGAGACCGCACAGCGCGGCCGGCTGACGGATCGAGCCGCCGGTATCGGAGCCGAGCGAGGCCGCCGCGAATCCGGCCGCGACGGCTGCGGCCGAACCACCCGAGGATCCACCGGGAACCCGGCTCGTATCGAGCGGATTGCGCGTCGGCCCGAAGGCCGAATTCTCGGTTGACGATCCCATGGCGAACTCGTCGAGGTTGGTCTTGCCGACGATGACGGCGTCGGCGGCGGCGAGACGTTGGACGACCGTGGCGTCGTAGGGCGGGACCCAGTTCTCGAGGATCCGGGACGAACAGGTGGTGGCGACGCCCCTGGTACACATGTTGTCCTTCAGGGCGATCGGTACTCCGGCCAGGGGGCCGACGGTCTCCCCGGCGGCCACCGCGGCGTCGATGGCGGCGGCCCGCTCCCGGGCGGCGGCCTCGGTCACGGTGTTGAAGGCGTGGATCTCGTCGTCCACCTCGGAGATCCGCGCCAGGTGGGCGTCGAGCACGTCGACCGCCGACCGCTCGCCGGCCTGTACGGCCGCCGCGATGTCCACTACGGAGTCGAAGTCGGTCGAATCGGTCACGGCGCCTCCCCGAGTGCGGGCGGGACCTTGTACTGGTGATCCTCGATCTCCGGGCCGGCGGCCAGCGCCTCCTCCCGGATGTGCTCGGCCGGCTGCCCCGAAACCGCAACATCTTCGCGGAACACGTTGACGAGCCCGTAGGGATGGGCCGTCGGTGGGACGTCGTCGATGTCGAACCCGTTCAGCTGGTCGGCCAGGTCGAGGACCGCGTCGAGCTGACCGGTGAACGTGGTCAGCTCGGCTTCCGACAGCTCGAGAAGGGCGAGTTCGGCCACCTTGGCCACGTCGTCGGTGGTGAGGTGGGCCCGGGGTCCGCTCGCGTCTGGTGGTTGGTCGTGGGAGGACACGGCTCCAGGCTAGTGGGTCGCCTTCTCATCCCGACCGCCGCCACGGGTTCGGTGAGCGACGGCCGACGTCAGCTCTGTTGGGCGTTGCGCATGTAGGCCGACAGTGAGTTGAGCTCCTCGCGGAGCTGCACCAGGTCGGGGCGGTCGAGGCCGGTCATCGCCTCGACCTCGGCCTGGACCTTCTTGGCCTGGGCCCGCAGATCGCGCCCTTCATCGGTCAATGACAACCTGAGCACCCGCTCATCGTCGGCGTCTCGGCGCCTGGTGATGAATCCCTGCTTCTCCAGCCGTTTGAGGAGGGGCGACAGCGTTCCCGAATCGAGATGGAGCAGTTCGCCGAGATCGCGGAGTGCCACGTCGTCGGTCTCCCACAACACGAGCATCACCGTGTACTGGCTGTAGGTGAGCCCGATCCGATCGAGCAGCGGCCGGTAGCAGCTGTTCATCGCCCGTGACGCGTTGTAGATCGCCACACACAATTGCTCGTCGAGAGTGAATCCGTCACGATGCCCCACGCGACCAGAGTACAGGCACCGGAGGTCCGACGACGGTATCCGCATTCATCGGGTACCCGGCTCAGTGGCTGCTTCGGAGCGGAGCTAGCCTCACGGAGGTGACCGAGTACCCCTTTCTGTCTCCCGACTGGATCACGGCGGCCCGCGAGCTGCGGGCCTCCTACGCCGATCGCCTGCCCGAACCGGTGGTGGCGGCCAGGATCAACGTGGTCGTGACCGACCTGCCCGAAGGCGTACGTCGGGATGGCGACTCGGTGGACGGCTCGACCATCGAGGGCCACATCGACACCACAGAGGGCCAGACGATCATCGAATACGAGCATCTCGACGAACCGGACCTCACCGTGACCGTCCCCTACGACGTGGCCAAGGCGGCGTTCGTCACCCGGGACCAGGAGGCGCTGATGCAGGCCTTTTTCGGCGGGCGGATCCTGGTCGAGGGGGACGTGTCGAAGCTGCTGGCGCTGCAGTCGACGCCGCCCGGCGAGATCGATCCACTGGTGATCGAGATGTACCGCGAACTGAACGCGTTCACCGCCGACGCCGAATTCAGCTAGCCAACCGACTTCGTATCAGCCCAACGATACGAAGATGCGAATGTTCGTGCCCTTGCGATGAGTGGTTCCCTCGGCCGGATCGGTGCTGATGACCGGACCGTTGGGCGGACCCTCGGTGTCGACGACCACGAAGCCGGCCGCCTCCAGGATGTCGGCCGCCTCGGCCGCCGGCAGGCCCACCACCTCCGGCACCGTGATGAACGGTAGGCCCTGGGACACGACGATCGTGACGGTGGAGCCCCTGGCCACCTCCGCTCCGGCCGCCGGGTTGCTGCTGATCACATCTCCCTCGGGCACCGTCTCGGAGAAGTCTTCGGCAACGTTGGCGGCCAGACCCCGCTCCTTGAGCTGAGATTCCGCCTGGCCCTGCGTCAGGCCAACGAGATTCGGCACCGTGCGCGCGGCAGGACCACTGGAAACCACCAGATCGATCACGGTTCCGGTCCGGTATTCCTCCGCCACCTCGACGGGTCGGCCGTCGACGGTGGCCTCCATGACGACACCGGACGCGATCTCCTCGTCGTTGACCTGTTCGGTGTTGCCGACGACCAGGTCCATGGCCTCGATGGTGGCCACGGCATCGTCGAGCGTGCGACCCGTGATCTCGGGCACCGCGTGCAGGACCGGCCCGAGCGAAACCTCGATCGACACCGACTCCCCAGCCGGGAGCTTGAAGTCGGGCGACGGCTGTTGCGACAGTATCTGCCCGGGCTCCGTGCCGTCCATGTAGCGCTCGGTGACGTTGACCGTCCAGGCGTACTGCGCCGCCGCCGCCTGCACGTCGGCCACGCTCATGTTCCGGTAGTCACCGACGGCGAAGGTGGGCAGGGTGTTCTCGATGACCGTGACCTCCGGCTGGGCCTGGCTCACCAGCATGCCCCCGTAGAGCGCACCGGCGGCCAGCAAGGCGAACACCGCCAAACCGACGAGCCACTTCCAGCCGCTTCCGCGTCGCTGCCGGTGGGCATTGGGCCGGGGCTGGGAGTCATCGGGCACGAGGGTCGGCGCCTCGGGATCGATGTAGACATCGTTATCAAGACCGTGATCGACCCGGTGGTCGACCGTGCCGCCGCCGTTGGTCTCGGACGGCGGGCCGGGTAATCGCAGTTCGTCGTTGCCGTTGCCGTCACCATCGATGATGACCTCGCCGTTCGGACCGAATCCGACGTTGGGGGCCACGGCGGCGTCACCATGGCTGGTCAGATCGTCGAGCGGCAGGGGCGCCGGATCGGGCAACTCCTGGACGGCTCGCAGCAGGCCGTCGAGAAACTCCGCGGCGTCGGACCGATGGGCAGGCTGGGCCTGCGACGCCAGCGCCAGCGGCTCGACCAGCGGTGTGTACTGGTCGCGCAGCTCCGGGTCGGTGACGAACTCGCCGATCAGCCGGGCCACGGGCACGTCTTCGGTCTGCCGCAGCACCATCGTGGCCAGCGCGTTCTCCCGCTCGAGCGGCACCTCGCCGGTGAGCGCCTCCATCATGCAGAGGGACAGCGAGTACACGTCGGCGAGTCCGTCGATCAGACCCTCCTTGGCCTGCTCGGGGGCCGCATAGCGCGCCGTGCCGATCAGCACGCCTTCCGGCTCGGTCCAGGCGGCCTGGGCCACGGCGCGGGCGATGCCGAAATCGGCGACGTGCACACGACCGTCTTGACCGAACAGCAGATTGGCCGGCTTGATGTCACGGTGCACCAACCCCTGCTCGTGGGCGAAGGCCAGACCCTGCGCCGCCTGCAGGCCGATGAACGCGACCTGAGGGGCGGTCAGCACGCCGGTGCGGTTGAGCACACTGCGTAGTGTGCCGCCGCCGAGCATCTCGGTGACGATGAACGGCCCGGTCTCCGGATCATCGCTCCAGTCGAAAACGGTCAGGAGATTCGGGTGGCTGAGCTGGGCGGCCAGTTGGGCTTCGGCCCGAAAGAGCTTCAGGAACCGGGGGTCGTTGGCGTAGCCGCTACGGAGTCTCTTCACCGCGACGTTGCGACCGAGCCGCATATCGGTTGCGTGAAAGACCTCCGCCGACGAACCGGACCCGATCAGGGCCCTCAATTCGTATCGGTCCCCGAGCACATACCCGGAAACTGGGGCTCTCGACATGGCAACGAGACTACTCGATCCGGGCGCGCGGATGGTGGTGGCGTAGTAGATGGTGGTGGCTCCTTGGCACACTGACGGGGTGAACACCTCGGTCAAACCTCCGGGCACCTCGTCGGTGATCTCGCAGCGCCGTCAGCGCTGGATTTCGGCCGGGATATTGCTGTTGGCGGTGGGGGCACTGGTGCTCGCCGCACTGTACGGCGAGGATGACTCCACCGGCAGCGCACGGGCCGCGGGGCTCGGCGCCTCCGGCTCCGACACCACGTTGGCCCAGACGGCCGATGCGGTACCGCCCGCCACGCAGATCATCGAGGGTTTCCTACCCCAGGGCGGTGAGGCGAGTGCATGCTCGGAGCCCGTTGGGGTCGATCTGATCGGTGGTTTCGGCGCCCGGCTGACGATCAACGGCGTGGAGATCGCACCGGAGGAGATGAACGTCAACCTCGACGCCGACGGTGAGATCACCAATGTCCTGACCCCGACGCGAACGCTCGGCCACTTCACGTTCCAGCCGACCGACGAGTGCCCGAACGGCCGCTGGCTGCGCCCGGTCGACAACGTGCTCGACGTGTGCGTGTTCCGGTTCGACGACCCGTCGACCAGCTGCGCCATCCGCACCGAGTACCGCTTCGACGCTCTCTAGCACCTCGTCGATTCAAGAACGTTGTGCTCCGTACGACCCCCTAAAGGGTCGTGGCGGCCCAACGTTCGGCGGGCGCTGAGGCGTGACCGTCACAACGTTCAGCGGGGGGCGGGCAGTTCGCCCGAGTCGAGAAGTTCGACGAAGGCCGCCTCGTCGAGGATCGGAACACCCAGCTCCTCGGCTTTCGACAACTTCGACGCACCCGGCTCTCCGCCAACCACCAGTGCCGTGGTCTTCTTCGACACCGACCCCGGACTCTTGCCGCCTCGGGCCTTGATGACGTCGGCCACGCCGTTGCGGCTGAACCCCTCGAGCGACCCGGTGACTACGATCGACATACCCTCCAACGTCTGCGGCTCCGACGACGCCTCCGGGCCGGTCAGATTGACACCGGCGGCCCGAAACTTCTCGACCAGCTCCCGCGCCTCGTCGGTGGCGAAGTAGGTGGCCACACTGTTGGCGATCGTGGGGCCCACCCCGTCGACCGCCGCCATCTCCTCGGCGGTGGCGGCCATGATGGAGTCGATGTGGCCGAAGCTGCTCGACAGCAGCTCGGCCCCGGTCGGACCAAGATGGCGGATGCCGAGGCCGACGAGCAGGTTGGCCAGCGGGCGGTCCTTCGACGCCTCGATGGCGGCGGACAGGTTGTCGATCGACGTCTGACCGAACCCGTCGAGCGCGGCGATCTCGTCCCACGGAAGCGCGTAGATGTCACCCGGATCGGCGATGAACTCGTGGTCGAGGAACAGGGCCACCCGGCTCTCCCCCAGGCCCTCGATGTCCATTCCGGCTCGGGACGCGAAGTGGCTGATACGGGCATGACGCTGAGCCGGGCAGGCCGGATTCACGCAAAAGGTGTGGGCCTCGTCCTCCGGGCGGACGAGCTCGGTGTGGCACGTCGGGCAGTTGGTGGGGAACTTCCAGCGCCGGAGCCCCTTCGGCCGTTCCGACAGCACCGGACCGAGCACCTCCGGTATCACATCGCCCGCCTTCCGCACGATGACCGTGTCGCCGGGACGCACGTCTTTCAACCGAACCTGGTCGTCGTTGTGGAGCGTGGCCATCTGCACCGTGGAGCCGCCGACGAACACCGGCTCCAGCACCGCGAACGGGGTGGCCTTACCGGTGCGGCCGATCGACACCTCGATGGCAGTGAGCTTCGTGGTGCGTTCCTCGGGCGGGAACTTGTAGGCGATGGCCCACCGAGGCGCCTTGGCGGTGGATCCGAGGGCGTTCTGACGGGTGAGACGATCGACCTTCACCACCGCCCCGTCGATCTCGTAGTCGAGGTCGTGGCGGTGCTCCAACCAGTGCTCGGCGAAAGCGGCGACGTCGTCGATCGTGGCGGCTGTGCGCCGCTCGGGATTCACCGGGAGGCCGAGCTCGTGGAGCCAGTCGAGGGCCTCGGAGTGGGCGGCGAGGTTCGGGCCACCCTCGACAGCTCCGAGCTGGTAGGCCCAGAAGGCCAGACCCCGGGAAGCGGTGATCGACGGATCCTTCTGCCGCAGACTGCCGGCCGCCGTGTTGCGGGGATTGGCGTAGCGGGGCAGCCCGGCCTCGGTCTGGGCCTCGTTCAACGCCTCGAAGGTGGGGATCGGCATGTAGATCTCTCCCCTGACCTCGACCACGGTCGGCGGCTCACCCGACCGGGTCGTCGACAACGTGTTGGGGATGATCTCGATCCCGGCCACATTGGCGGTTATGTCCTCCCCCACCCGGCCGTTGCCCCTCGTGGCGGCCTGGACCAGCCGATCGTTCTCGTAACGCAGCGAGCAGGCGACACCGTCGATCTTCAACTCGCAGGTGTAGCCGACGGGGGCGGCGGCCGAATCGAGGTCGAGACCGCGGGCCACCCGGTCGGCCCAACCCTCCAGCTCCCCTCGATCGAACGCGTTGTCGAGGCTCATCATCGGAACCGTGTGGGTGACCGGGGCGAAGGCGGTGCTGGGGGCGTCACCGACGGTCTGGGTCGGCGAGTCCTCGGTCACCAGTTCGGGATGATCGCTCTCGAGCCGCTCCAGTTCACGAACGAGCATGTCGTATTCGACATCGGGGATCGCGGGATCGTCCTGACGGTAGTACCGGTCGTTGTGGTAGCGGATCTCCGTTCGCAGCGCCTCGATCCTTTCGGCCGGATTCTCCGGTGAATCGACGGCCTTGCCATTCGTTCCAGCAGCCATGCCACGATGGTAGCGAGCAGCACCGTCAACGAAGGACAACCCCTCCCCACCCGCCACCGCCCCAAAGTCGGGGGATCGGGGCACACTGTTGGGCGTGAATCGTGACCAGGCGCAACTCTGGGCTCTCAGGGTCCTGTGGTTCCTCGCCCCCCTGGTGGCAGGGGCGCCCCTGAGCACGGCTCTCCGTGGCGTCGACTCCCCGGGTCGATGGTTGATGGAGGCCGCGCTGTGGGTCGGTTGGTTCGTGGCCATCGTGGCCTCACTCACGCCCCATCCCGTGAGCCTCACGATCATCCGTCTCCTGTCGCCGACCCTAGCCGGCGTCGGGGCGCTGGTCGGCGTTGCCACCGGCTGGACGGCGGGCCTCGCCATCACCATCGGATACGGCCTCGTCCTGACCGCCCTGGCGCTGCTCCCGTCTATCGGCGACACCATGGTCAACGGCTCCGCCTACGGATCGGAGCGGCGGATGGCGTTGCGCACCCCTGCCGTCGCCTACCTCGGCCCGATCCCGCTGGCATTCGTCGCCTTCTTCGTCGGAGTCACCGGTTGGGCCGTCATCCTCGACCGTTGGCACCCGATCGCCGGTGCACTCGCCGCAGGGGTCGGTGCCGCGCTCGCCTGGGTCGCCGCTCGGCTCGCCCACCAGCTGGCGCGCCGGTGGATCGTTTTCGTGCCCGCCGGATTCGTGGTCCACGACCCGTTCCAGCTGTCCGAACCGGTGCTCCTCCCCCGAGGGTCGATCACGAGGCTCGGCCCGGCCGAGGTCGGCGCCGAGACCGACGGTCTCGACCTGTCCGCCGGCTCGCTCGGATTGGCCCTGGAGGTCGAGACAGCCGAGCCGATGTCGTTCGGCCTGTTGCGGAATCGACGCATCGACGTTACGGAGTCACAACGACTGGTGTTTTCGCCCACTCTTCCCGGTGCCCTGCTCTCCGAAGCGCGAATTCGAGGGATTAAGATCGAGGGGTCGTCGGGCTCCGGCTAGCTGCGGATCCCGGCGAGCCTCCGCCGATTGTGAAAGAACCGCACATGGAAGTTCTCGTCGACAATGAGACCCTTGTCGTCGATGGCAACGAGTTTGGCCACGACGATTCATCCGCGCTGTTGTCGTGGTCGCTCCGTCGATCACGGGACCGCCGCCTGGCCCAGGTCGACACACCCAACGGCGGGCCCGATGCATCGATCATCGCCTTCGATCTGCGAATCGACCTGCTCGCCGACACCGTGTGGCTGGAACTGACCAGGGGCCTGGAGATCGACATCCACGGCTATCAACCACTCACCGGCTCGCCGGTGCCCCTGCGGGCGAGCATCGCCCGGCTTCTTCGCTCGAGGGTGCTCGATCACACCTATCGCCTGCCACAATAAGGGTCATGACGGTGCTACATGATCTCGTTGCCGACAAGGGCTACCTCGTGCTCGACGGAGCGACCGGAACGGAGCTGTTTCGCCGCGGTCTCCAGTCGGGTGACCCGCCCGAGGCATGGAACGTCGACCGTCCGGAGGTGATCACCGACGCGTACCGGGCCTACGTCGACGCCGGGTCCGACCTGATCCTCACCAACACGTTCGGCGGAACCCGCTACCGCCTGTCGCTCCACAAGCTGGAGGAGCGGGTCGTGGAGCTGAACACCGAGGCGGCCCGCCTGGCCCGCAACGTCGCCGATGAGGTTCTGTCCGCCGGCGGGCGGCGGGTCCTGGTGGCCGGATCGATGGGTCCGACCGGCGAGTTGATGGAGCCGATGGGCTCGATGTCGGCCAAGGCGTGCGCCGCGGCCTTCGCCGAGCAGGCCGAGGGTTTGGCCGCCGGCGGCGCCGACGTGCTGTGGATCGAGACCATCAGTTCACTGGAGGAGGGCGAAGCAGCGGTCACGGGTGCCCGCTCGGTGTGCGATCTGCCGATCTGCCTGACCATGAGCTTCGACACCGCAGGGCGCACGATGATGGGTGTCACCGGCACCGCTGCGGCCGAGCTGGCCACCCGTCTCGGCGTCGACGCCGTCGGCGCCAACTGCGGCAACAACCTGGCCGACACCGAAGCCGCCATCAGGCAGATGCGGGAAGCCGACGGCGAGATCCTGATCATCTCGAAGGGCAATGCCGGCATCCCCGAGTGGCGGGGCACCGAGCTGCACTACGACGGCACCCCCGAGGTGATGGCGGCCTACGCGGTGCGGGCCCGCGACGCCGGAGCCCAGCTCATCGGCGCCTGCTGTGGCAGCACGCCCGAGCACATAGCGCTGATGCGGGCCGTGCTCGACGGCGACGAACCCGTTCCCGAGGTCGAGGTCGTGCCCGCCACGACCACGTTGGTGGCCAAGCCTCGGGGAGGTCGGTCGGGTCGACGGGGCCGCCGCAACCGCACCTGACCCGAGACCCGCACCCGCCCCACCATTCCGTGCGCTCCGGCCACCACAACCGAAGGCTACGGCGCACAGAACCAGCGCCCAGGTTGGTCACAGAGGTCAAGGACGGGGCGCGGCCGCCTTGTGGAGCCGATCCATCACCGCGACCAGAAGATCGCCGTGGGCCGGGGCGACGACGTAGAGCCGCTTGATGCCCTCGGTGTCGGCCGCCCGAAGCGTGGCGTACAACCGGGCGGCATAGCCGGCGGCATCACCGGGAAGGCTCCAGTGCCGCCGTTCGTCGACCGGAGGCGCTCCGGCGGGGCGGGCTTCAGCGCTGATCAGTCCATCAGCGGGTCCCAACTCGACATCGGCCGGCTTCTCACCGTCGAGCAACACCAGCTCGGCACCCGGTGCGTAGTGGGAGTCGAGCATGCCCGGGGCCCGGGACGCACCGGCCCGACCATCGACCGGCGGGCGACCCAACACGGCCTCCAACTCGACCGCCGAGATTCCACCGGGGCGGAGCACCACGGGCTCCGGCCCCGTCAACTCGACGATCGTCGACTCGACCCCGACGCGCGACGGGCCACCGTCGAGGATCACGTCGACCGCTTCGCCGAGATCCGAGGCGACGTGGTCGGCCGTGGTGGGGCTCACCTCGCCGAACCGATTGGCCGACGGGGCGGCCACGACACCTGAACCGATCTCGGCAAAGGCGGTCAGGAGGTCAAGGGCGACGGGATGATCGGGCATGCGCAGCCCGACGGTGTCTCGCCCACCGGTCGCCTCCGGGGCGATCTCGGGCCCGCGACCCACGATCAGGGTCAGCGGGCCGGGCCAGAATGCGTCGGCCAGCCTGGCCGCCTCGGCGCTCACGTCGACACCGAACCGCTCCAGGTCGGCGCGACCACCGACGTGGACGATCAACGGATGGTCCGGCGGACGGCCCTTGGCGGCGAAGATCCGGTCGACGGCCGGGGCGCTGGTGGCGTCGGCACCGAGGCCGTAGACGGTCTCGGTCGGAAAGGCGACGAGGCCACCGTCGGCGAGAATCCTTGCCGCCGCCTCGATCCCGGTTTCGGTGGCCGGCGAGGGGTCAGGCATCGCCGGCCGAGATCACGGACACCGGCACATCGACCGCCCCGGCCACCCCGCCGCCGTGCACGGCATCGTGGCGATAGAACACCATCGACTGCCCAACCGCCACCTTCTGCTGCGGCTCATCCCACTCGATCACGACCCGGCCGTCACCGGCCAGGCGGACCTCCCCGGCGCGGACGGCACCGTGCGCGGAACACTGGACGAGGCACGGTCCGGCCGCCGGCTCGTCGGCCCATTCGACCGCGTCGACGTACTGGGCCGGCACCAGCAGATCGTCACGGGGGCCGACGGTGACCGTCGCCGTGTCGTGGTCGATGTCGACCACGTACCGACGGTTGGCGTCACCGCCGAGGTTGAGGCCCCGGCGCTGTCCGAGGGTGACCATCTCGATCGAGTCGACCTGGCCGACCTCGGCGCCGTCGGCATCGACGAGCGCCGCCGGTCGGAGTGGGATCCGATCACCCAGGAACACCTGGCGGCCGCCCACCGAATGGATGAAGCAGACGTCCTGGCTGTCGGGCTTGTCGGCGGTGCGCAGCCCCAGTTCGGAGGCCAACTCCCGCACCTCGGCCTTCGTGAAGTGTCCGACGGGAAATCGGAGCCTTGCGAGTTGCGCCTGGTCGAGCATGTGGAGCACGTAGGACTGGTCCTTGGTGCTGTCGGCGCCCCGCCCGATTCGCAGCGTGCCATCGGGGTCGGCCACGATACGAGCGTGGTGACCGGTGGCCACCTGATCGAACCCGAGGGCGTCGGCCCGACGGAACAACTTGTCGAACTTGATGTGGCGGTTGCACTCGACGCACGGGTTCGGCGTGCGGCCCCGACCATGATCGGCCACGTACGGGTCGACGACGTGGCGGTTGAAGTCGTCGCCGAAGTTGAACACGTGATGGTCGACACCGAGCTGCTGGGCGACCCGCCGGGCGTCGTCGACATCCGACACCGAACAGCAACCGGAGTCGCTCGCACCACCCCCACAACTTCAGCGTGACGCCGACGACGTCGTAACCCTCCCTGACCAGCAGCGCGGCGGCCACCGACGAGTCGACGCCACCGGACATGGCGACCAGAACCTGCTCCCGGCCACCCATCAGCCCCGCTCCCGGAGACGCTCGACGGCCGGCGGCAACGTGGCCAGCACGGCATCGACATCGGACTCGGTCGAGGCGTAGCCGAGCGACAGGCGAAGCGACCCGAACGCCAACTCACGGCTGAACCCCATGGCCGCCAGGACGTGGCTCGGTTCCATCGCCCCGCTGGCGCACGACGACGCGGCCGATGCCATGATGTCGGCCTTCTCGAGCAGGAACAGCAGCGCCTCACTCTCGATCCCGGAGAAACAGAAATGGCAGATGTTGGCCGTCTTCGAGGCCCGCTCCCCGGTTTCGATTGCCCCGGGCACCGACGAGGCGATGCCGTCGGCCAGACGGTCGCGCAGCCCCCGGACCCGGGCCACCTGGGCACCCCGCTCGGCGGCGGTGAGTTCGGCGGCCACGGCCAGGGCGGCGATACCGGCGACGTTGTGGGTTCCGCCTCGGCGACCCCGTTCCTGGCCCCCGCCCTTCAGGATCGGAACGATGGCGGTCGTGGCCGGATGGCTTTCCCTGACCACCAGCGCCCCGACACCCTTCGGCGCCCCGAACTTGTGCCCGCTGATCGACACCATGTCGGCCGCAGCCGTCAGCTCCGCGACGTCGAGCCAGCACAACGCCTGCACCGCATCGGTGTGCATCACGGCCTGGGGCGCCGCCTCCCTCACCATCGATGCGATGTTCGCCAGCGGCTGGACCACTCCGGTCTCGTTGTTGGCCAGCATGATCGACACGATGCTCAGCGAATCACGGTGTTCGGCCAACAGATCGGTCAGCGCATCGAGGTCCACGAGCCCGTCGGAGCCGACGGGCACCACGAGGCCGTCGTGATGCTCGACCGGATCGAGCACGGCGTGATGCTCGATGGCCGAACACATCGGCCGGCCACCGAGAGCCGATGTGGTGCCGGTGATCGCCAGATTGTCGGCTTCGGTGCCGCCGGCGGTGAACACGATCTCCCCCGGCTTGCATCCGAGCACGGCGGCAAGGCGCTCCCGGGACTCGTCGATGACCTGGTTGGCGGCACGGGCCATGCGATGGGCGCCCGACGGATTGCCGAAGTTGTCGCTCAGGATCGGCAGCATCGCCTCGACCGCCTCAGGGCGGACCGGTGTGGTGGCGGCGTAGTCGAGATAGTGGGTCACGGCGTCTGCGGGGTGGGCACCGGACGGTGGAACACGGCGCCGGTGACGGCGATGATCACGTGTTCGGGACCGTCGAGGCGGGCTTCTCCGTCGACGATGAGGCTGTGGTCGTCGAGATCGGAGGCTGTATCGCTCGCACCCGTCGTGCTGCCGGCGACCGAGGAACCGGCCGCGGGCCACAGCACGGTGACCGTCGGCTGCTGACCGCAGTTGCCATAGCTCGTGCGACCCACCCGGGCACGCAGCTGCACCTGGCCATCCGCAGCCGCGACCTCGAACGGAAGATGGGCGACGTGGGGTCGGCTGTCGAGAATCGAGGTCAGCAGAAATCCACCGCCGCGGGCAACGATGTGACGGGGAAGATCGGCCATGTCGACTCGAATACTCATCACCTGCCATCCTACAAGCGTGGGCTCCGATGGACCTGGGAGAATCGCCGCTGCTGACATCGATCCGAGGCGACCGGCAGTGGCTGAGACGAACACCGCGACGGACGCCGCCTCGGTGGTCGACCTCACCCGCCCCGACGCCTACGGTCTGGCGTTCGCCGACGTCTACGACCGCTGGTACGGAGCCGACGGTTCACCGGCAGCCGACGACATCGAGGCCATGGTCGACTTCGTCGTCAGCCGCTGCCCCTCCGGCATCGTCGTCGAGCTCGGCGTCGGAAGTGGACGGCTGGCCGCACCGCTGGTAGCCGCCGGGATTCGGGTGATCGGACTCGACGCTTCGGTGCCGATGCTCAGGCGGTGCCCGCCGGCCGTGCACCGGGTGGCCGGCGACATCGCCGATCTGCCCCTCCGCTTCGGCCGCCACCGTCCCACCGTCCTGTGCGGCTTCAACACGATCTTCAACGTCGGAACCGCCGACCGGCTCGATCGTCTCCTGGCCGCGGTGATGGCGATGGAGGCGACGTTCATCGTCGAGATGATGAACGTCGCCCTGCTGCCCGACGAACCCGCCGGCAGCACCGGAGTCGCACCGTTCGCCGTCGCCGGAGGCATTGTCGTTTCGGCCACCAGAACCGATCCGGCGGCGGGCCGCCTCGCGGGGCGGCACCTGGAGATCACCGACAGTGGAGTGATCAGCCGGCCGTGGCTGCTGCGGCTGCTCGACCATGTCGAACTCGACGCCCGGGCCGATCGACACGGGCTCTCCCCGATCGAGCGCCACGGCTCGTGGCGAGCCGACCGATTCACCGAGGACAGTCACGCCTCGATCAGCGTCTACCGCCCCATGCACGACCCAACCGGCTGAAGATCGCACCGGGTAAGGTGGCCTCGTGGCCGACGTGGAAGTCTCCGTGATCATCGACCGAACCCCGGACGACGTCTGGGACTACGTTCGTGACATCTCCACCCACACCGAATGGATGGTCGACGCAGCCGAGATCCGCTTCATGACCGACCAGACCGAGGGTGCGGGCACGACGTTCGAATGCGACACCGAGGTCGGGCCGATCAAGTTGGTCGACGTCATGACCGTGACGAGCTGGGTGCCCGGCGAGGAGATGGGGGTGCGTCACGAGGGTGCCGTGACCGGCGAGGGGATCTTCACGATCCGCCCGTTCGGGGCCGGGGCCACCGAATTCTCGTGGCGGGAATCTCTCCGGTTCCCGTGGTGGCTGGGCTCTCGATTGGGCGCCATGGTGGCCGGGCCGGTGCTCGGCGCCATCTGGAAGCGGAACCTGGCCGAACTGAAACGCCGGGTGGAGTCTCGCGCGACCCTGTAGCCGGCCAGCCAACCGCAACCCTCGATTCAGCGCGGTATCCCCAATCGGTTGTGCCCAATCGGCCATAATGGCCGGGTTATCAACCCCGCTCGTTGACAGAGGGGTCGGCGGGCTCCTGCTTGCTTAGGAGGCTTGAGAAATGCTGAAAGAATTCCGGGAGTTTCTCGAGAAGTTCAATGTCATCCCGATCGCCGTCGGGCTCGTCCTTGCCCTGGCGTTCGCACCGATGGTCACCGCGGTCGTGAACCTGGTGCTGTCGATCATCGCCAGGGTGTTCGGCATGGAACCCGACCCCGACACGGGGGCCTACGAGTTCGCGGCCTGGGACCCCGGCGGCCTGCCGGTCGGCGATGTGATCAACGCGTTCATCACGTTCGTCATGATCGCATGGGTCGTCTTCCTGCTGATCAAGTCGCTGGCGCGGGCCGGTGCCCAGACCGAGAGCGGCCCTTCGGCCGAGGCACAGCTACTCACCGAGATCAGGGACGAGCTGAAGGCCCGCTGAGCCGAACCCTCACAGGCGGTTGGGCCCTTCGCCCAGGCCCTCCGCCTCCCGGGTCCGTCAGAGTGATACCGGGGTGCCCTCGTCGTAGCCGACCAGCGTCTCGCCCACGTGCTGGACCGATGTGACCCCCTCGACCCGTTGCTTCAGAATGCGTTCGAGGCCCTGCTTCAGGGTTTGGGTCGACGCCGGGCACGTCACACAGGCGCCGACGAGTTCGACCGACACGACGCCGGTGTCCTCGTCGACCCCCCGGAGGAAGATGTCGCCGTTGTCGGCCTGCACGGCCGGGCGGATGATCTTGACCACCTCGGCCACGGCGTCGTGGAGCGCGCCACCGGCATCGCCGGCGGCACCGTCGGGCGACGACTCGGCCGGTTCGAGTTCGGTGTCAGCGATTGGTGACGTTTCGGGCACGATATTCAGCGTATTCGGTATCAAGTCCGGCCACTCGGTTCGAACTTGTGACACTTCGAACGCCCGGACAATACCCTTGAAACCGTGATTCGTCTGTCGCCCATCGTCGCTCATCAGGGCGGTTGGGATGAGATTCTCCTCGTCGTGGCCCCGCTCGCGGTCATCGGTGGGCTGCTGTGGTTGGCCAATCGGAGGGTGTCGGCACAGCTCGAGGCCGACTTGGAGGCCGACGCGAACGTTCCCGGTGACGATGGCCAGGGTTGAGCGCCGTCATCCCGTAGAAGAATCCCTTCTGTCCACCCTCCGCTCCCCCCGGGCCGATCTGGTCCTCGAGGAGCCCGACGGACCCGACAGCTGGCGGATGGTGAAAGGCCCGTTCTCCGAGTACCGGCGGTTTCTGACGTTCTCGGAGTCGACCGGCGGGCCGACCGTCACCGAGACCACCGAGTTCAAACTGGCGATCCCGCTGTGGTGGGTCTACCTGATCCTGCTGTTTCGCCGGGCCCTGGCCAGCACCGATCGCCGGCCGCGGAAGCGGTTCTGGTGGCCGAAGGAGGTGGTCGACGCCGACACGTCGCGCCTCATCGGCGCCGTCGGCACCATCGGGGCCATGGCCGGCTACATGGGGGTGCTGATCGGGCAGACCATCACGTTCGCCGCGGAGGACTTCGGCGTTGACGACAGCGGTCAGGCCGACACACTGGCCGCCACCCGGCTCGGTGTGCTGCTGTCGATGGTTCTGCTGGGTCGAGCCGACAGGATCGGGCGCCGACCGCTGACGCTCGCCTTCGCGGTTGCCGCCGTCGTCTTCGCCTCGCTGGGGGGGATCGCCCCCAACATGGCCACTCTGGGGGCCACCCAGACCATGTCGAGGGGGCTCACCACGGGGCTCCTGACGTTGGTGACATTGGCCGCCACCGAGGAGGCACCCGCGTCCGCTCGGGCCATCGCCATCGGGTTCGCCACGCTCACGACCGGATTCGGATCCGCTCTGGTGGTTTGGATCATCCCGGTGGCCGACCTCTTCGACGGGGGGTGGCGGGTCGCCTACGCCGTGCCCGTCCTGTTTCTGCCGCTCATCGTGTGGTTGAGCCGCCAGCTCCCGGAGACCAGGCGCTACACGGTTGCCGAGCGCCACCGATCGACCGCGGCCGTCGACTGGAAGCGATTCGCCTTGATCGCGTTCGCCGCCTTTGCCGGCGCGCTCTACCTCTCGCCTGCGTCCCAGCTCCGCAACGAGTTCCTGCGCGATGATCTCGGCTTCGCCGCCCTCGACGTGTCGATGTTCCAGATTCTGGTTTCGACTCCGGCCATCGCGGCGGTTCCCGTCGGCGGCTACCTGGCCGATCGCTTCGGCCGTAGGATCGTGGGCGCATCGGCGCTGGGCCTCGGCGTACTCGCCTCGGCTGCCTCCTACCAATCCTCCGGTGTTCGACTGTGGGTGCTGGCGATGATCGCGGTGTCGAGCTCGGCGGCGGCCGTACCCGCACTGCGCGGCTATCAGACCGAGCTCTTCCCCACCAGGGCCAGGGGGCGGGTCGGTGGTCTGATCGATGCGGTGACCGTGTCCGGCAGTGCGCTCGGGCTCGTGATCGTCGGCCGGCTGTCGGTGCAATGGGACGACCTCGGATCCGCCATCGGGGTCATGGTGTTCGGCCCGCTTCTCGTGGTTCTCCTCATCCTCACGCTGTTTCCTGAGACGGCCGACCAGGAACTCGAGGTGTTCAATCCGGGCGACATCCCACCCGACGCGGACCGAAGCGACGCACCGTTGCCGGGATCCGGTGACGTGGTCAGAGGCCGGCCATCCACGACGTGACGGCGGCCATGATGTCGCCGTTCAGTTTCTCGGCCGGGCTGTGATTCGCGTCGATCCAGTGCTCGGTGAGCGGACCGGCAATGGAGGGCAGATGTCTGGCGAACTCGTCGGGTTTGCCCATCGGATCCCGTGTTCCCTGAATCAGAAGCGTCGGGCAGTCGACATCGCCGAAGTGGTCGACCCGCAGTTTGTGCGGCTTGCCGGCCGGGTGGAGCGGGTAGCTGAGAAGCAGGAGGCCGGCCGGTTCCAACCCGTCGGCCACGGCCATCGACGCAGCCCGACCTCCCATCGAGCGGCCACCGACGACAATCCGGTCAGCACCAACACCCCACGCTGTCGAGCTCTCGTTCACGGCCCGAACGACCGTGTCGATCAGCTTCGGCATACGGTCGGGCGGACGTCGACCAGGGCCCTTGTCCCGGTACGGGAAGTTGACGCGGGCCACCGGTACGTCGAGCACGTGCTCCAGGGCGAGAAACAGGTGGTGGTCACGATCGCCACCGGCGCCGTGGAACAGAATCAGTCCCCCGACGCCTGATCCGTCGGAGCCGGATCCGGTCACGAGGCGAGAAGGATCCGGCGGGCCTCGCTCAGCTCCGCGATCCGAGCCGCGGCGCCGTCGTCGTGGCCGCCGTGATCGGGATGGGCGGCCCGCAGGAGCGACCGAAAGCGCCGCTGCACGTGGCGTTTGGACGGCATGTCGTCACCGCTGTGGTCGATCTCGAGCACGTCGAGCGCCCAGGCCACCGGATCGTGCCAGGCCCGCAGGCGGATCAGCTCGTCATCGAGATCGACGCCGTTGCCACCCATCATGTAGGAGATGAAGGCGCCGTCGACCGGGCGGGACCACACGAGTGACGCCTCGAACATGTCGAACACGGTCGACCTGGCCTCCGCCGGGAGCGATCCCGCGGCGTACACCGCTCCGAGCGCGAGCTGTACGGGCCGGGCGTTCTCATCGTCGAAGCGGAACTCGAGCGAGCCATTGTCGGCGACGAGCAGCTGACGACTCACCGTCAAACCCACCCGGTCGGTCTGGAAGCGGTGGCGGACCCGGGGCTGCACGACCTTGACGCCCCGCGACAGCCGGTCCATGACGTCCATGAGGTCCTCGCGGAGTTCGGGATCGACGCCGGGCGCGGCGTGGGCGACGATACCGGCCAGCAGCACCCCACCGGCTCCCGGAGCGGGATCGATCGGCAGGTTTCGGACCCCGAGAGCCACCCGCCGGGTCGGGGCGATGGGTCGGGAGTGGCAGATCTCCAGTTCGGCGATCGCTGGAGCGTCGGACCTTTGGCTCACAACGTTCCACGCTAGACACTTGGGGACGTGAACACGCGATTTTGTGCCGACATTCGGGAGTTTCGGTCCTCGATAGCCGAAACTCGAAGCGAGGCGCTCCGCGCCGAAGCCCGCTACAGCGCAGACCTCCGGATCGGCCCATCGAATGCCGACCGTCAAACCACGGTGCGGGGCCCGGCGATGCACCTACCCGCCGGGCCCCTTAGGCTCGTTCCATGACCTCAGCGTTCGACATCGATCAGTTCCGTGTGAAACCGGCCGGCGGCCTGGATCTCGAGGGCTGGGATCCGCAACGAACGCCGGGCTGGGATCCCGAGGACAAGGACGGGGCCAAGTCACGGGTCGAGGTGCTCAACGATCGGCTCGAGGAGCTCCAGGAGCTCCTGTGGGCCCAGGGCAAGGAGCGTGTGCTCGTCGTGCTGCAGGCCATGGATGCCGGCGGCAAGGACGGAACGATCAAGCACGTTTTCGACGGTGTGAATCCCAGCGGCGTGAAGGTTGCGTCGTTCAAGAAGCCGAGCGCCGTCGAGCTCGCCCACGACTACCTGTGGCGTATTCACAAGCACGTACCCGGTGACGGAGAACTCGTCATCTTCAACCGAAGCCACTACGAGGACGTGCTCGTCGTGAGGGTCGAGAACCTCGTGCCGGAGCAACGGTGGCAGCGCCGCTACGAGCACATCCGCAACTTCGAGCAAATGCTGGCCGACGAGGGCACCACGATCGTGAAACTGTTCCTCCACATCTCCAAGGACGAACAACGGGAGCGGCTCCAGGACCGCCTCGATCGACCCGACAAACACTGGAAGTTCGATCCGGCCGATCTCGGACCCCGGTCGAAGTGGGCCGAGTATCAGCAGGCGTTCACCGATGCCCTGGCCCGGACCAGCACCGAGTCGGCACCGTGGTACGTGGTGCCGGCCAACCGCAAGTGGTACCGCAACCTCGTCATCTCCGAGATTCTGGTGCAGACGCTCGACGGATTGGACATGACGTTTCCCGAGGCGCCGGCCGACATTGCTTCGATGTCGATACCCGACTGACCCACCGACGCCGGGCCGGGCCACGGCGTCGCCGGACGGTCATTCCCCGGCGGCGGCCTGCTTCATGGCCGCACTGGCCCGGGAGCGGGTCTGCCGACCTCGTTCCTCCAGCTCCTCCAGTTTCTCGGCCCGATGGATCGCCTCGATGAGGCGCACGGTGCCCGAGTTGCCGCGCATCACCAACGACTGGGTCCGGATCGTCTCGGTGCCGAACTGCACGCCCCGTAGCAGCGCCCCGCGGGTGATCCCGGTGGCGGCGAAGAAGCAGTTGTGGGTACCGATCAGATCGTCGAGGCCCAGGATCTTGTCGACGTCGTAGCCCTCGGCTTCGGCCGCGGCCCGCTCTGCATCATCACGAGGCCACAGCTTGCCCTGGAGATCGCCGCCCATGGCCTTGAGTGCGGCCGCCGCGATCACCCCTTCGGGAGTTCCGCCGATGCCGAAGAGGATGTCGACGGCCGACTCGGGCCAGGCCGTGGCGATCGCTCCGGCCACGTCGCCGTCGCGGATCAGGCTGATCCGGGCACCGGTGGCCCGGATCTCGTCGATGATGTCGGCGTGGCGGGGCCGGTCGAGCACGATGGCGTTGAGATCACGCACCTTCTTACCGGTGGCCTTGGCCAGGGCCGTCAGATTCCGCTCGATCGGCAGGCGGATGTCGACGATGCCGGCCCCCTGCGGTCCGACCGCGATCTTCTCCATGTAGACGACCGGCCCGGGGTTGAACATGCTGCCCCGCTCGGCGGCGGCGATCACCGCGATCGCGCCGGCCTGGCCGTGTGCGGTGAGGGCGGTCCCGTCGACCGGGTCGACGGCGATATCGGCGTGCGGCGGCTGACCGTTGCCGATGCGCTCCCCGTTGTAGAGCATCGGAGCCTCGTCCTTCTCCCCCTCGCCGATGATGACGGTTCCGTCCATCTGCACGCCGTCGAGCATGGCCCGCATGGCGTCGACGGCCGCCTGGTCGGCACCGATCTTGTCGCCCCGGCCCATCCAACGGGCCGCCGACATGGCCGCCGCCTCGGTGGTGCGGACCAGTTCGAGGGCCAGGTCGCGTTCCGGTGATACCCAATCCGATGACATGGTCATCACGTTACCACCCGAAATTTGCAGCCAAAGGAAGCCTCACCGGCACCTGACGCGCGCAGAATGGAGGTAGTGAGCGTTGGACCGCCGACACCCGAGGAGATCAGTCCGATGAGCGTGAACCTCCGAAACTTCACCAAGGCCGTCTATGGCTTCGATCACGTGTTGAAGAACACCAAACCGGCCGCCTTCAAACGCAAGTCACCGTGTGAGGGATGGACCGGGGCCGACGTCTATGAACACGCCCTCGGCGGGGTCAAGATGGTCCAGTCCTACGCGGCCACCGGCGAGGGACCGAGGTCGACACCGAAGCTCGGGGCCAAGCCGCTCGAGACCTGGGAGAAGCTGCGGGACCAGACGCTCGAGACGCTCGACCGGAAGGGAGCGCTCCAGTCGATCGCCAACGACCCGTTCGGTCCCGACTTCGGGCCGATGCCGATCGATGCACTGATCGGTTTCATGGCCGCGGAACTGGCGGTGCACACCTGGGATCTGGCCCGAACCGCCAAGGTCGACGAACGACTCGACCCCGGCCTCGTCAAATTCACCAACACCGTCTGGCGGGCGCTGCCCGACGAGATGCTGCGAAGCCAGGGCATGATGGGTCAGAAGGTCAAGGTGGAGAAGGGGGCCAACGCCCAGACCAAACTGCTCAACTTCCTCGGCCGGACCGTCTGACTTTCCCGAAATCAGGCTCTCAGGTGACACTGGGTGTCACCTGAGCGACTCAGAACGGATGGATCAGTGAGCGTCGACGGTCCCGCCGGCGGCGCCGATCAGCACCTCGGCCCAACGCCGGTTGTTTCTCAGCTCGACGTTTTCGGGGTCGGCCTGCTCGGCCGCCTCGGCGTCGGCCAGTTCGGCGCGGGCCGCGGCAACGTCGATCTCGCCGGCCGGGATGGCGGCGTCGGACAGCACCGTCACCTTGGTGCCGGTGACCGACACGAATCCGCCCCGGACCGCGAAACGAGCCACGTTGCCGCTGTCCTCGGTGACCCGAACCTCACACGGCACCAGCGAACCGATGAACGGCTCGTGGCCCGTGAGAAAGGCGATCTCACCCCCACCCCGGGTGCGGGCGACCACCTGGCTGCCCTCTCCGGAATAGAGGATGTCCTCAGGCGATACGAATTCAACTTGCATCGTCACGCGCGCCTCACGATGCGTCTCTCCGCAAGCGTTCGGCCTTCTCCCGCACCTGGTCGGCACCACCGACGTTGAGGAACGCCTGCTCCGGAAGGTCGTCGAGGTCGCCGTCGACGAGCGCCTCGAAGCTGTCGATGGTCTCCTCGACCGGGGTGAAGATGCCGGGCAGGCCGGTGAACACCTCGGCCACCATCATCGGCTGGGCCAGGAACCGCTGTACCTTCCGGGCCCGGTCGACGGTGATGCGATCCTCCTCCGACAGCTCGTCGAGACCGAGGATGGCGATGATGTCCTGCAGCTCCTTGTAGCGCTGGAGGATCTCCTGGACCCGGCGGGCCACCCGGTAGTGGCGATCACCGACCACCTCGGGCGTGAGGATCGTGGACGACGAGGCCAGTGGATCCACCGCCGGGTAGATGCCCAGGGCGGCGATGTCACGGCTCAGCTCGGTGGTGGCGTCGAGGTGGGCGAACGTGGTGAACGGGGCCGGGTCGGTGTAGTCGTCGGCCGGCACGTACACGGCCTGCATCGAGGTGATCGAGTTGCCGCCGGTGGAGGTGATGCGCTCCTGGAGCACGCCCATCTCGTCGGCCAGGGTGGGCTGGTAGCCCACGGCGGAGGGCATACGACCGAGCAGGGTCGACACCTCGGAGCCGGCCTGCACGAACCGGAACACGTTGTCGACGAACAGCAGCACGTCCTGGTTCTGCACGTCACGGAAGTACTCGGCCATCGTGAGGGCCGAGAGGGCCACCCGCAGCCGCACACCGGGGGGCTCGTCCATCTGGCCGAACACCAGCGCCGCCTTCGACAGCACCGACGGTGCGTCCTCCTCGGCGCCCATCTTGGCCTCGCCCATCTCGATGAAGAGGTCGGTCCCCTCACGGGTCCGCTCCCCCACCCCGGCGAACACCGACACACCACCGTGGTTGGTGGCGACACGGGTGATCATCTCCTGGATGAGCACGGTCTTGCCCACACCGGCACCGCCGAACAGGCCGATCTTGCCACCCTGGAGATAGGGGGTGAGCAGATCGATGACCTTGATGCCGGTCTCCAGCACCTGCTTGGTGGGCTCGAGGGTGTCGAAGGGCGGTGACGGACGGTGGATCTCCCACCGCTCGTCGATGTCGAGTTGGTCGGCCGGCACGTCGAGGGGTTCACCGATGACATTCCACACGTGGCCGAGCGTCACCTCGCCAACAGGAACGGTGATGCCCCGACCCAGGTTGCGCACGGCCTGGCCGCGGCGCAGGCCGTCGGTGGGCTTCATGGCCACCGCCCGCACCCGCCCGTGACCCAGATGCTGGGCCACCTCGGCGGTCACGACGATGTCCTCGCCAGCGACCTCGACGTCGAACTCGACGGCGCCGTTGATCTCGGGGAGATTCCCCGGAGGGAACTCGACATCGACCACCGGACCGGCGATGGCGACGATCCGACCTTCCTTCAGCTGTGGTTCAGTAACAGTCATAGTTCTTGGTCGACTCCGTTATGTGGCGGCCGGCTCGACGGCCAGCAGACTTTCCAGATGTATGTCTTCGTCGTCATCGTCGGCACCGAGGGCCTCCGCACCGCCGACGATCTCCATGATCTCGGTGGTGATGGACTCCTGCCGGGCCCGGTTGAGGGCCCTCGACAGCTTGACGATCAGTTCCTCGGCGTTGTCGGTGGCTGCCTTCATCGCCCGCTGGCGGTTGGCGTGTTCCGAGGCGGCGGCGTCGAGGAGGGCGGTGAAGAGACGGGCCTCGACGTAGCGGGGAAGCAGATCGTAGAGCACGCCTTCGGGTGAAGGCTCGAAGCTGAACCCGGCGAGCGCGGCGGCATCGCCGCTACCGGAGGATGCCATGGTCTCGACCGACTCGAGCGGCAGGAAGCGACGGACGACGGCCCGCTGCGTTCCCAGTGTCACGAACTCGGTGAACACCAGCTCGACCTGGTCGACGTCACCGGAGTCGAACAGCTCCCGAACCCGCTGGGCGATGTTGCGGGCGTCCTCGAAGGTGGGGTTGTCGGTGAATCCCCCGTAGAACGAGTCGATCTGGTAGTTCCGGAACCGGAAGTAGTCACGGACCTTCTTGCCGACGGCCAGGATCCGGTAGTCGCCGCCCTCCGCTCGAAGCGCCTGAATCTCGCGCTCGGCCGCCCGCAGGACCTGGGAGTTGTAGGGACCGGCCAGCCCGCGATCGCCGGCGCAGATGACGAACGCGACGCGTTCCACGTTCTCGACGGTTCGAAGCAGCGGATGATCGACCTCGGCCCCACCGGCGGCCAGATCCTCGATCACACCGGTGAGCTGCTCCGAGTACGGTCGAGCCGCCTTGGCCCGCTGTTGCGCCCGTGCCACGCGGGTGGCTGCGATGAGCTCCATGGCGCGGGTGATCTTCTTGGTGTTCTTGACCGTCCCGATACGGCGGCGGAGTACGCGTTCAGCACCACCTGGCATATTAGTCCTTCGCCACCCGGGAGATGTCCTCCTCGGGCAGGGTGTGGGGAGCATCGACCATCTGGCTCTCCGCTTCGGCCTGCTCCTCGATGGCCGGGTCCGGGCGATCGTCTTCCAACGCGCCGACGTAGTCGTCGGTGAAGGCCGCGATGGCGGCCTCCAGGGCCTCCTCGTCGGGCACGGTGCCGTTGGCCTTTATCGACTCGAGGATGTCGGAGTGCCGTGATCGGAACCACTCGACGAGCTTCGACTCGTAGTCGCCGACATCGGAAACGTCGATGCCGTCGAGGTAACCGCGGGTTCCGGCGTAGAGCACGACGACCTGCTCCTCCACGGGAACAGGGGCGTTGATGCCCTGCTTCAACAGCTCGGTGAGGCGGTAGCCGCGGTCGAGCTGGGCCTGGGACACGGCGTCGAGGTCCGAGCCGAAGGCGGCGAAGGCGGCCAGATCACGGAACTGCTGCAGGTCGGACTTCAACGTGCCGACGGCCGCCTTCATGGCCTTGATCTGAGCGGCCGAACCCACTCGGGACACCGAGATGCCGACGTCGACGGCCGGGCGGATGCCCGACTTGAACATGTCGTCCTGGAGGAAGATCTGACCGTCGGTGATCGAGATCACGTTGGTGGGGATGTAGGCGGACACGTCGCCGGCCTTGGTCTCGATGACCGGCAGCGCCGTCATCGACCCGGCACCCAGGTCGTCCGACAGCTTGGCGGCCCGTTCGAGCAACCGGCTGTGGAGGTAGAACACGTCTCCCGGGTAGGCCTCACGGCCCGGCGGGCGACGGAGTAGCAGTGACACCTGCCGGTAGGCCTCGGCCTGCTTCGACAGGTCGTCATAGATGATGAGCGCATGCTCGCCATTCTCCATCCACTCCTGGCCGACGGCGCAGCCGGCGTACGGGGCGAGGAACTTGAACGGTGCCGGGTCCGACGCCGGTGCGGCGACGACGACCGTGTAGTCCATGGCGCCGTACTCGTCGAGCAGGGCCACGGTCTGGGCCACGGTGGAGGCCTTCTGACCGACCGAGACGTAGATGCATTTCACCCCGAGACCCTTCTGGTTCAGGATGGTGTCGACCGCAACGGTGGTCTTGCCGGTCTTGCGGTCACCGATGATCAGCTCCCGCTGGCCCCGCCCGATCGGGATCAGCGAGTCGACCGCCTTGATCCCGGTCTGCAGCGGTTCGTGCACCGGCTGCCGGCCGATGATGCCGGGCGCCTGGATCTCCATACGACGCTGCTTGACGTTGGTGAGGGGGCCTTTGCCGTCGAGCGGTTCGCCCAACATATTGATGACCCGACCGATGACGCCGTCGCCGACCGGAACCGACAGGATGTCGCCGGTGGCCTCGACCGACTGACCCTCCTCGATCTGATCGACGTTGCCGAGCACCACAGCACCGATCGTGTCCTCGTCGAGGTTGAGAGCCAGCCCGATGGTGCCGTCCTCGAAGCGCAGCATCTCGTTGACGGCCGCATTGGGCAGGCCACTCACGCGGGCGATACCGTCGCCGACCTCGGCCACCCGGCCGACCGTGACGCTTCGCACGTCGGTCTCGAAACCCTCGAGGTTCTTGCGGAGGGCGCTGGTGATGTCGTTCGGATCAAAGGACAATGCCATGTGTTCTCTCTTCTCAGGCAGGTGCTTCGCTGATTTCGGGGGCAGCCTTGGGGTGGCTCTTACAGTGCTTCCCGCATCTGGTTCAGGCGGGTACGGAGGGATCCGTCGATGACGGTGTCACCGATGGTGGTGACGGCGCCGCCGACCACCTCCGGGTCGACGATGTTCTCGAGTTCAACCGGCCCGCCCACCGAGGAGCTGAGGGCGGTGGCCAGGCGGGTCTTCTGGTCTTCGGACAGGGCGATGGCGCTCCTGACGGTGGCGACCCGTTTGCCGGAGGCGGCAGCTGCCGCGTCGGCGAACGAGTCGACGATCTCGCCCAACTCGCCGCCGCGACCGGACGCAACGATCATGCCGACGAGGCCGCGGACCACATCCGACGCCTTGCCGCCGAGGATGTCGTCGACGATCTGGGTTCGGGTTGCGGCAGGCAGCAGGTTGTTCGACAGGGTCGATCGCAACTCCTCGTTGCCGGCCACGGCACGGGCCACTTCGCTCAGCTGGCGTCGAACACCGTCGACGCTGCCTTCGGCGTGGGCCACCGCCAAAAGGGCCTGGGCGTATCCATCCACGCGATCGGAACTCATTGCATCTGCCTCACTTTGACCCATACGAAGGACTTGTTGCCAGCGATGTTCCGCCGCATGGCGGAACTCGATAAGGAATGGCTCCGGCATTCCGACTTCATTGCATCTGCCTCACTTCGTTGATGTAGGCGTCGATGAGGTCGGACTGCGCACCGGTGTCGAGATCGGCGCGCACCATGTCCTCGGCCGCCTTGCGGGTGGCGTCGGCGATCTCGGCCTGCAGATCGGCGCGGGCCTGGCGCTTGCGGTTGGCCACGTCGGCCTTGCCCCGCTCACGGATGCCCTCGGCCTCGGCTTCGGCCTTGGCGATCAGATCGGCCTTCAGCCGGGTCGCCGTTTCTTCGGCCTCAGCCCGAATGCGGTTCTCCTCGGCGCTCAGGTCGGGCAGTTCGGCGGTGCTGGCGTTCAACGCCGCTTCCGCCGCCTCCCGACGGGACCGGGCCTCGGCCAGCTCGGCTTCGATCCGCTCGGTGCGTGACGCCAGACCGTTGCGGATGAACGGCCCGGCCTTCCACCAGATGAGACCGACCACGATGAAGAACGCAGCCGAGCCCCAGTACACCTCTTTGACGTCGTGGGCGAGATGGATGCCGTTGCCTTCAGCGGCCAGGAGATTGATGAAGTTCATGGGTAGGACCCTCAGTTGGGATTCGTCAGATACTGGTCGACAACAGACTGGGCCGATGCTCCGCCGACGGCGCGACCGGTCACTCGGGATGCGGCGCTGACCGCCAGCTCGGCCACCTGGGGCCGCAACGAGGACAACGCCTCTTCACGCTCGGCGGTGATCTCCGAATCGGCGATCTCGCGCATGGCGGTCACCTCACGCTCGGCACGGGCCACGAGGCGTTCCCGCTCGGCGTCGGCCTCGGCACGGGCCGCGTCGATGATGGCGGCCGCCTC
Organism: Acidimicrobiales bacterium; assembly: GCA_965216655.1. Taxonomy (GTDB): domain Bacteria; phylum Actinomycetota; class Acidimicrobiia; order Acidimicrobiales; family SZUA-35; genus JAHELU01. The sequence goes on along the minus strand of CBDCGP010000040.1, from coordinate 34,328 downwards.
GGCCCTCACGTCGGCGAGCTGATCGGCCATCTCGGCGCCGGCCGAGACCGCCTTGGCCCGCGCTGCGTCGGCCGCATCGTTGTCGGCGGCGATGGTGGCGGCCCGATCGTTGCGGATGCGTTGAATCGGAGGAAGCAACACGTAGGTGACGAGCACGTACAGCCCGGCGAACGCGATGATGCCCCAGAACATCTCGTTCAACTCGGGAATGACCGGGTTGATCGCCTCTTCTTCACCTTCACCGGCTTCTGCAAGCAGTAGTGCGAGCATGTGATGCTCCTCAGGCGAACTTGAGCAGAATGAAGACCACGAACCCGATCAGGGCCAACGCTTCGGTAAAGGCGATTCCCAGGAACATGTTGGTTCGCACGGCGCCGGCCGACTCGGGCTGCCGGGCCATCGCCTGAACGGCCTGGCCGACCAGGTAGCCGATTCCGATGCCCGGGCCGATGGCGGCCAAGCCATAGGCCATGCCGGCACCGGAGGCGCCGGCGATGTTTCGTTCGTCGGCTGCGGTGAGGGCTTCCTGGGCCACCTCAACAGCTTGCATGCCAATGGTTGCGAGGACGCTCATCTGAGGTTTCTCTCCTGTGTTGGTTACCACCCGTGGGGGCGGGGTCTCCCACCGGGGTGGGATCGGGTTGTGGGTTATTGCTTGAGAACGGGGATTGAGGCTTAGTGTGCGGGGTGAAGCGAGCTGTCGATGTAGACGGCGGTGAGGATGGCGAACACGAACGCCTGGAGGAACGACACGAACATCTCGAATGCGGTCAGGATGATCAACATGCCGAACGTCAGCGGCGTGAGGATCACCAGGGCCGAGAGCGTGAACACCGCAATGGTCAGCGCGCCGAAGGTGACGAGCAGAATGTGGCCGGCCAGCATGTTGGCGAAGAGCCGGACCGCCAGACCGAAGGGCCGGATGACGAAGGTCGACAGCAGCTCGATGAAGCCGACGAGAGGACGCAGGCCCACGGGTACGTCGTGGGGCCAGGCGATGCCCTTGATGTAGCCGAAGCCGTGGTGTTTCAAGCCGATGAAGGTGAAGACGACGAGCACGATGAGTGCGAGGAACAGCGGATTGGCCATACGGGCGTTGGCCGGCATCTGGAACGTCGGGATGACCTCGAAGATGTTGCCCCAGAACACGAAGAGGAAGATGCTGAGCAACAGCGGGAGGTAACGCAGACCCTCAGGACCGATCGCCGGCATGATGATCTGGTTCTCGACGAACTCGACCGATCCCTCGACCACGTTCTGCAGACCCCGGGGGACCATGTCCTTCTTCGACATGGTGAACATCACGGCGGGAATGATCATGGCCAGCAGCGAGATCAGCCCGATCTTGTTCAAGGCCCAGAACGAATCACCGCCGAAGTAGTTCGGCCATACCACCAGATCTTGAATTGAGGGGAATTCGAATCCGAACACTAAGCGGGCTCCTTCGAACGGTGTTCTTACGTGTTGTCGAGACTGTGTTTACGACGTTGATTCTGTATGCGTTCAGGGTTGTAGCCGGCAGCCGGCCGACTGTTTGCACCGCCTGGAACCTTGGTTGTCGGTTTCAGACCCGGGTGCGCGAACGACGCCGAAACATGCCGTAGTTCCCATACCAGCAACCCGAGGTGCGTAGCGATGATAGCAATACCGAGCGGGATCATACGGATCCAGGGAGCATCCCTCACGATCCAGACAGCCATGAAAATCAGGGCCAGTCGCATGACGTATCCGCCGAGCGCCACCGAGGCTATCAGACCAAGCGAGATACTGGCGGCCCAGCGCAACAAATAGGCGGACAAAAGAAAATTGATCACGACGATGACCATCGCATAACCGACCGACGCTGCGGCGGGCAGTCCGCCGGCGAGAGCGACGACGCCGACGGCGACCGGCAGCACCAGCAGGCCGCGGCGGGCCATGTCTCGGGCGACTTCGGAAGCCGGTGCCGGATCGACCGCTCCACCCGTCATCATGGGTCGGCCCTTCGCAATCGGGCCGCTTCCTCCTCGCGGGCGATGTCGCGCTGGTAGCGGTAGTAGATGTTGGCGACCGAACCGGCGAAGCCGATCACGGCGAGTCCGATGGTGAACCAGGGAATCGTGCCGAGGCTGCGGTCGATCCAGAGACCGAGGAGTGAGAAGATGACTCCGGAGAACGCCAACTCGTATCCGCCGCTGCTCTGGTGATAGTCCTCGGTCCATCGACGATGGTTGGCATCCACGCTCGTCAGTCCTTGTTCGACAGGGTCGACACTCCGTTTTCGGAACTGGCGTCGAACGAAACGATAGAGAGCGCTGGACGTCAAACCAACACCAAGCGGCGGGGATTGTAGTGGCTGGCCGCAGCGTAATGACGTCGCCTACCTCCACGCTCGTGCGGTGCTGTCCGAAACCTCTTGTTCAGCGGCTGATGACGTCCTTCTCGCCGTCGACCACCCTCAGATGACGATCGGGATTCGAGTTCTGAGGCAACTCCTCGGGAGATCGCGGTTCGGGTCGGGAAAAACGCCGCGGCGTGGCGACGGCCCGCTCGCGCTCGACACCGTCGAGCCCGGTGTCACCGGCGATGATCGCATCGACGTGTCGCGGCTCGGGGCCCGGTCGGTTCGTCGCCGCGCTCAACACGCGGATGCTCCGCGATCGCACGCCGGGATGGAACCAGGTGTAGAGGAGCAGGCCGAGAGCGGCCACGCCGAACGGGACGATCCCGTCACCCTGGCCCTCGTTGTAGGTGGGATAGAGCACGAACGCCGAGAGGAGGGCCGTCCAGGCCCACAGGATGCCGACACTCCGCCGGTGGCCGTGACCGAGGCGGACGAGGCGGTGGTGCAGATGGTCCTTGTCGGCGGTGGCCAGACCCTGTCGCTGGGTGGCCCGTCGAACGATGGCGAATGCGGTGTCGAGTACGGGCACGCCGAGGATCAGCAGCGGGATGGCCAGGGGCGCATAGAAGAAGAAGGTCTGGCCGCTGAACGGGTCCGGTGTGCGCCCACCGACGGCCATCGTCGACGCCGCCATCAACGTGCCGAGCAGGAGGCTGCCACTGTCGCCCATGAAGACCTGGGCGGGATAGACGTTCCAGGGCAGGAATCCGACGCACATGCCCAGCGTCAAGGCCGCGACCAGCGGCCCGATGTTGCCCGCGAACAGGAGCTCGGCGTCGCCGAGCCGTACGGCGTAGAGCAGAAAGGCGGCGGCCCCGATGGCGACGATGCCTCCGGCGAGACCGTCGAGTCCGTCGATGAAGTTCACGGCGTTGGCCAGGCCGAGCACCCAGATCACCGACACCAGGAGGGCCAGGTCGTAGGGCATCACGAAGACGTCGAGGAACGGGACCCGGAACCAGATGATGCTGACGCCGCCGACGCCGAGAAGGAACGCGGCGAGGCTCAGGCCGGCGGTCTTCGCCGGAGCCGAGATGTCCTGGACGTCGTCGATCAGTCCGACGAGGCAGGCCACGGTGGCGCTGGCCACCACGGCGAAGGGCTCGGTCGAACCCTGGAACAACGGCTCGAACCAGCCCGAATACCAGGCGACGACGAAGCCGGCCACGAATCCGAGATACATCGCCGTCCCGCCGAGAATCGGGGTGGGACGCTCATGGAGACGACGTGCGTCCGGCTTGATCAACAAGCCTGTCGCATGAGCGACGAAGCGAGAAAAGGGAACCAGGGCCAGGGTCACTCCGGCGGTAACGGCGGCGACGACCAGGTAGGACGAGAGAACCGGGCGCATGTGTCCGGTTCAACGCTACACGCTCGAGTGGACCCTGGGGCCCGACCCTCACAACATTCCGTGCGCTCCAGCCACCACTTCCGGGGCCCTGGGCGCACGGAAACGCAGCGCCACACCGGCCGCGCCAAACCGTGCGCTCCAGCCACCACTTCCGGGGCCCCGGGCGCACAGGTCGGTTGGACGAGGTCAGGCGAGGTCCGGGTAGGGGGCGAACGGGGTGCACAGCTGCCGCACCTCGTCGCGGATCGCCGCCACCGCGGCCTCGTCGGTCCGGTTGCGGAGCGTGGCTGCGATCAGACGACCGATCTCGGCCATCTCCGGCTCCTTCATGCCCTGGGTGGTCACCGCCGGGGTGCCGATCCTGATTCCGGACGTGACGAACGGCGACCGCGGGTCATCGGGGATCGAGTTGCGGTTGAGCGTGATGCCGGCCTCGTCGAGCACCGTCTGGGCCTCCTTGCCGCTCAAGTCCTCGTCGAACTGGCGAAGGTCGACGAGCAGCAGGTGGTTGTCGGTGCCACCCGACACGAGCCGGAAGCCCTCGCCGGCCAGGCTCTCCGCCAGAGCGGCGGCGTTGGCCACGATCTGGGCCGCGTACGCCTTGAACTCGTCGGTGGCCGCCTCGGCGAACGCCACGGCCTTCGCGGCGATGGCGTGCTCCTGGGGCCCGCCCTGCTGGCCGGGGAACACCGCTTTGTCGATGGCAGCCGCCAGGTCGGAGGTGCAGAGGATGGCGCCACCCCGTGGACCACGCAGGGTCTTGTGGGTGGTGAAGGTGACGACGTCGGAAGAGGGCACGGGGTTGGGGTGCACCCCGCCGGCGATGAGTCCGGCGATGTGGGCGGCGTCGAACATGAGCAAGGCTCCGACCTCGTCCGCGATCTTGCGGAACGGCTCGGGTTCGATGATCCGCGGGTAGGCGGTCGCGCCGGTGACGATCAGCTTCGGCCGGTGCTCGGCCGCCAGCTCGGCGATCTGGTCGATCTGCAGCCGCTCATCGGAATCGCCGACCCGGTAGCCGACGAAGTTGTAGTAGATCCCCGAGGCGTTGACCGGCGAACCGTGCGTCAGATGGCCGCCGTGATCGAGGCTCAGGCCGAGCACCGTGTCGCCCGGCTCCAGCAGCGCGTGGTACACCGCCATGTTGGCGTTGGCTCCGGAGTGGGGTTGCACGTTGGCGTGGTCGGCGCCGAACAATGCGCAGACCCGCCGGCGGGCAAGGTCCTCGACCTGATCGACGACCTGGTTCCCTCCGTAGTAACGACGCCCCGGATACCCCTCGGAGTACTTGTTGGTGAACACCGATCCGGTGGCGGCCATCACCGCCGGCGAGGCGAAGTTCTCGGACGCGATGAGCTGGAGCGCCGTGTTCTGACGCTCGACTTCGGCCTTGGTCAGCCGGTCGGTGTCGTCATCGTTCAGAATCGGCCATGGCATGGGGCATTACTCCTGTTCCTGTTGTTGGGATTCCAGATCCGAGATCTTGTCGACCCGGCGGCTGTGGCGACCCCCGGCGAAGTCCGCGGCCAGGAACGCGTCGACGGCGTCGATGGCCACCTGGGGCCCGACGAACCGCTGGCCGATGCACATCACGTTGGCGTCGTTGTGTTCGCGGCTGAGCCGGGCCGAGGTGACATCATGCACCGTCGCCGCCCTTACGCCCGGCACCTTGTTGGCGGCGATACAGATCCCGATCCCGCTCCCGCACACGGCGACGCCGCGATCCACCTCGCCGCTGACGACCGCTCGTCCGACCGCGGCGCCGAAGTCAGGGTAGTCGACCGACACCGAATCGTGGGTACCGAGGTCGGCGACCTTGTGGCCGGAAGCCTCGAGGTGTTCAGCCAGCTGTTGCTTCAGCTCGAGTCCGGCATGATCGGACCCAACCGCAATTCTCATGACCGTCGACCTTCCCTGCAGTGCTCGCTCGTCTCCGCCGCACCTGGAGCGAGGCGGAGACTAGGATCGTACGGGAAAACGGGCCACAATGGCGCGCCCCCGACCCGTAAGATCCTTGATTTTTTGTACGACGGCAAATCGTGCGCCCGCCATGTCGGCCATGGCGTCGATCTGGGTCGGCGCCATCTCGAGCACAAGCGCTCCCTCGTCGATCAGCCATCCCGGACTCGTCGCAATCAGGTGCTCGAGGTCACCCGTTCCCGACACCATCTCGTAGGTCCGAGTGTCGGCCGCATACAGCGCCTCCCTTGGCTCCCAGGCGATCTGGCTGTCGACCTCGTCGCCATCGGCCACGTAGGGAGGGTTGGAGACGACGACACCGACCCGCCCCCGGATCGCCGGTGGGAGGGCATCGAACCAGTCACCCTCGGCGACACGAACGCGTGATCCGGCCCGCCCGATCCCGGCGGTGTTGGCCCGGGCCACCGTGGCCGCATCGCTCGATCGTTCGGTGAGCCACACCTGCGTGTCGTCGACCTCGAACGCGATCGACAACCCGATGGCGCCCGAACCGGTTCCGAGGTCCGCGACGGTGACCGGATCGATTCCGGAACCGGCCGCCAGAAGTCGGTTCACCTCGTCGATGGCGTGGCCGGCCACGACCTCGGTCTCAGGCCGGGGGATGAGCACCCGGGAGTCGATGAACAGATCGAGATGGCGGAATCCCCACCGTCCGATCACGTACTGGAGCGGCTCTCCGGCCTGACGGCGGGCCAGCATCGCATCGAACGCCGCAACGTGGCGCTGTGTGGCGTGTTCCTCCAACACCTCGATCCAGTCGGCTCCGTCGGCACCGGTCGCCCGCTGCCCGATCTGACGGGCGTTGAGTTCGGGGTCGGCAACGCCGGCGGCGGCGAGATCACCACTCGCTTCGGCCACGAGTTCGCGCCAGGTGACCATCCGGGGGCCTGCGCTCAGGGCCGGTCGGTCACGCCGCCGACCCGGCGTTCTCCGACAGCTGCCGCGCCCGCTCGTCCTGAACGAGGGCATCGCTGATCTCGGTCAGATCACCGCCGAGGATCCGATCGAGCTTGTGGATGGTGAGCCCGATTCGGTGGTCGGTGACCCGGTTCTCCTTGTAGTTGTAGGTCCGGATCTTCTCCGACCGTCCGCCTCCCCCGGTCTGGTCCCGACGGGTGGCCGACGCCTCCTCCCGCTGCCGGTCGAGCTCCCGCTGGAGGAGGCGCGACCGCAGCACTTTGAGCGCCCGTTCCCGGTTCTGCAACTGGGACTTCTCGTCCTGCATCGACACCACCTCGCCGGTGGGCAGGTGGGTGACCCTGACGGCCGAGTCCGTCGTGTTGACGTGCTGGCCGCCGGCGCCGGAGGACCGGTAGGTGTCGAAACGCAGGTCGTTCATGTCGAGATCGACGTCGACCTCGTCGGCCTCGGGTAGCACGGTGACGGTGGCCGATGACGTATGGACGCGACCCTGCGACTCGGTGACCGGCACCCGCTGGACCCGGTGCGGTCCGGCCTCGAACTTCATACGGGTCCAGGCGTCGTCGCCCTTGACCATGAACGTGACCTCGTCGAAGCCACCGAGGTCCGACGTGCTCGAGTTCATGAGCTCGAATCCCCAGGAGCAGTTCTGGGCGAACGTCTTGTACATCTCGTAGAGGTCGCGGGCGAAGAGATTGGCCTCCTCCCCTCCCTCGGCTCCTCGGATCTCGACGATCACGTTGCGGCCGTCGTTCGGGTCCTTGGGCAGCAGCAGCACTTTCAGTTCGGCCTCGAGCCGCTCGATCTCGGACTCGGCGGCGGCCGCCATCTGTCGGATCTCGTCCCGGTCGGCGGCGTCGGCGTCGGCCATCAGCTGATTGGCCGTCTCGACGTCGTCGTGGCGTTCACGAAGCTCGTCGGCGAGCGTGACGATCTCCCCCAAGGCGGCGTAGCGGCGTGACATCTCGACGAACCGTTTGTTGTCGGCGACCAGCTCGGGGTCGGCCATCCTGGCCTCGAGCTCCCGGTATTCGTCGGTGAGCACGCTCAGTCGTTCCAACATGACTACGAGGCTACCCCGCCAAAACGCTGGAGATTCAGGTGCTGGATCCGGTGGTTCCGGCTCGGGCCCTGACGGCGTTGACGAGGTCGTCGGTGGAGACCGGTTTGGTGAGGTGGGTGCCGACGAGCGGGAACCGGGGGTCGTCGATGTAGTCGTCCTCGGTCCTTCCGGTCAGGAGAATGAAGCCTATGGAGCGCTCGGCACAAACCTCGGCCAGGGCCAGACCGGTCTCCCCCGGCATGAGGTAGTCGCACACGACGACATCGAAGTCGGCCTCGGCCATCTGACGGCTCGCTTGGGCCACCGATTCGGCGGAGCTGACGACCGGGCCGACCGACTTGAGCATGTGCGTCGTCATGAGCCTGAGCACCGGATCGTCGTCGACGACCAGAACCCGGAGGCCGTCACCCGACACGGCGCGGCTCCACCGTCGATCCGATCGCGGCGGCTCGGGACCCGTCGGCAACGCCCATCGGGTTCAGACTCCGAGATCGAACACGGCGTTCCACACGTTCTCGTCGCCGTGACGTCGATACTTCAGACTCGTGCTGAGCTTCTTCGCGATCGGAAGACCGTAGCCGCCCATCTTGGGATCGCCCTTCAGCTTCGGCACCACGGAGCGATCGTCGAACAGGTTCTTGCCCCGGTCCCGCAGCTCGATGTTCATTCGACCGCCGTGAGCGGCCGCGGTGATGTTCACGAAGTCGTCGGGGGTCGTGGCGTGCATGATCGTGTTGACGACGAGCTCATGGACGGCCAGCTCGATCCGCCCGATTCGTCGCTCGTCCATCGATTCGTTGACCTGGCCGACGAACTCGCGAATCCACTCGCCGACCGCGTCGGCCGCCTCCAGTCGGGCAGGGATTCGTATCGATCCGCTGTTCACGACTCACCTCCTACGTTCACGATTTTCATGTTCCACCTTCGGCATGGTCCACCTTCAGAATGAAGAGCGTCTGGTCATCGGATTGGGGGGCGTCGCCGGCGAACCGCTGGAGCTCGGTTGCGATGCTCCCGTACTGCTCCCGCACGGAGCCGGTTGCAGCGCAGGCGACACGGATGAACCTGTCCATGCCGAACATCCGCCCGCTCTCATCCGCCTGCTCGGTGAGGCCGTCGGATCCGATGACCAGGCGGTCGCCGTCTCCGAGGTGGAACTCCTCCTGATCCGGAGCGTTGTCGGGATCGAGGAGATGCACTCCGAGCGGCGGACAGCCGGGGCGGACCTCGACGATCCGTTCTCCGAGAAGGAGCGCCACGGGCGAGTGGCCCGCGTTGGTGAGGCAGAGACGACGATCGGCGGTGTTGTACCGGCCGACGACGGCGGTCACGAAACGATCGGTGGCGTCGAGATAGCCGTGCACCATCGAGTCGATGGCCGCCATGGCCCGACCGGTGTCGCGAGGCCCGTCCTGGAACACGCCGGTGGCCGCTGAGAGCACGGCGGTCATGATGAGGGCCGACGGCAGACCCTTGCCGGCCACGTCGCCGACGACGAACCAGAAGTCGTCATCCACAAGTGCGTACTGGTAGAAGTCGCCCCCGGCGATCCTTGCGGGATTCGAGTGGGCGTAGGTCTCGACACCCTCGACGTCGACCTGCCACCTCGGCAGCGCCAGGGCGGCAAGTTCCGATGCCGTGGCGTAGTCGCTCCGCATCACGGCATTCGAGACCTCCGACCGATGGACATGGGCCGTGTAGCCGGAGGCCAGCGCAACGGTCCCGACGGCCGTCAGCAGCTTGGCGTCACCGGTGCTGAACGGGTCACCCGCGCGGGTCGCCTTGATACGGCAGTGAAACAGGCCGTCGGGTCTGGCCAGATCGATGGTTCTCGTCGAGGGAGTCGACCCGTCGGCCGAGCGTGTCCCCGAGCCCGACGAGACGGTGAGATCGGCCTCCTCGGCGAACACCGGCGCGACGCCGGGGTCGGTCGAGGCGCTCCACAGCTCCAGCGAGGCCGCGAGCAGGTCGGCTCCACGGTCGAGGATTCGAGCCAGGGAGGTGGTGCCGTCGAGCGACGCGAATCCAACGTCGAGCAGATCGTAGAGGGCGACGATCTGGTCGTTGCTCTCCACCAGAGCCGCGACAAGCGACTCGATCTGCTCGTCGGTGTCGATCTGCACTGCGGTCACTGGCGCTCGATGGTGAAAGCCTTGTCCAGTCCGGTCAGCTCGAAGATGTCCTCGACCGCGGCGGAGAGGCCGACGATCCGGAGGTCGCCACCGGCGCTGCGACAGTGCTTCATGGCCCGGACGAGTTCCGACAGGGCGGCGGAGTCGGCGAAATCGACACCGGAGAGATCCACGGCCACCGTCGACGTGCGCGGGCGCCCGGTCTCCTCCAGCAGCGGATCGAAGCAGTCACGCCACTCCTGGCAGTTCGTGACATCGAACCGGCCACTCAGCCGGATGGTGGGCACTGCGATCAGCGTGGTGGTGCCTTCGGTTCCTTCGACCAGGTCGATGTTCACGGCCGTTCCTCCAGGGGTGATGAAATAGAGACCGACTACTACTTTGCTGTCGGCACGGGAGACAGTGTCTTAAGGAGCACGGAGGGGAAGATCGGCGCCGACACGATACATCGGCCGTTCCGACTGGACGACGCCGGTCGTGAGCCTGCCTCCGAGCACCTGGATCAGGCGTCTGGTCATGCCCGAGCCCATGTCGGACCACCCGGATCGAGTGGCCTCGATGGCAGCCACGTCGATGTCGTCGACGCTGATGATCACCGCTATCGACAGCTCATCGCCGGCCACGGAGAGCTCGACCTTGATGACCGACGCGGTCGAGCAGTCGACGACCACCTCGACGAGTCCGGCGGCGATCTGGCCGACGCGGTGACGGTCGACGTGGACCATCGTGTCGACCTTCGCCGCCGGGTTGGGATCGTCCGGACCAGTGTCACGGCTCGATGCGGAAACCAGGATCAGGTACCCGAGCTGCATTCCCTTACGTTCCCAGGCCTTGCGCACGTCGGCCGCCAGATCGCTCAGGCTCGTCGGTCCCGGTTCGACCCTGAGTTGGCTCGACGCGGCCTCGACCACGACGAGGATGCGGGTCATCATGTCGTCCAGACGCTCGGCCGACACCCTGGCCGCCTTGAGATAGGCCACCCCGTCGGCATCGGCCACGTAGTCGTCGAGCAGATCGAGCGCACCGATGATTCCGTTCAGCGGCGTCTTGACCTCGTGGCTCATGTTGGCCAGCAGATGGTCGCGGGCGCTGGTCGCCGTCTGCAGCTTCTCCAAAGCCAGCTCCAATTCAGCGGTACGGTCCTCCACCCGCTGATCGAGCTCACGGTTGGCGAGCCACATGGCGCGCATCTGCCGGTCGGCGATCTTCTCCGCCTCGGCCCGAGCCCTGCGTTCACGGTCCAGGCGGCGCTCCAGGCGCCGAATGCGATCCGATTCGTCGACCTCCGAACCGTTCACCGGCGATTCCGGTCGTCCCATGCCGGTCAGCTCTGCACCGTGGCCATTCTCGCCACGGCGATGTCGACGACCGTGCATGATCCGTCGCGTGCGACCGGCGTGACCGTGATTTCCTCACCGAAACTGTCGGCCCCGCCATGCAGGAGGCCCTCGGCGAACGCGCTCAGGTCGCGGTCCGACGAGTATCTGAGGCGGACCACGTTCTCGGTCAGCACGTCGATGTCGAACCGCGGCGGCCGGGCGTCGGGATAGAGCCTCCGGACTCCGGGGTGGATGATCTCGTTCAGCGCGGTCAGCAGGTCGATCGTCGTCGTGATTCCGTCCGTGAGGTCCGGATACCGTTCGGCCAGGTAGCGGTAGGCCCGCCGGCCGACGGCGACGAGCACCTCGTCGGTGGTCAGCCCGCTGATCCGAGCCACAGCAGTGAGGATACGTTCGAGTTCGACGTCGTCGTAGGTTCCGATGGCCGTGTAGCAGCCCTCGACTCCCGCCGCGTCCAACACGTCGTCCCATGCGTCCTCGGACAGAAGATCACCAACCGCGCTCTCGAACGCATTGAAGATGATTCCTTTCACCAGGACTCCTCGGTCGACCGGCCGGTGACTATTGACTCAGTCGGCATCCCCACCCCCGATGTTGAACCCCTCGATGATCGTCCCCACCGCCGCGAGCTCGCGCACCAGCGCCACGATGGCCGTGGTGGGAACGTCGTGGCCATCCGACATCTCTCGTTCCACCCGGGTGGCGGCATCGGCGAGCTCGTCGAATCCGATGATCCTGGCCGCTGCCGTCAGTGTGTGGGCCGTGAGCCGAACCTCGTCGACCGAGCCGCGCGACAACTCGACCTGCCACGCCGGAACCTGGGCCGAGAACACCGAAACGACGTCGAGGGCCGCCTGCCGGTCGCCCAGTTCGGCCTCGAGCCGACCGAGAACCTCGGCGGCCATGTGATCGGTCGGCGTCGGCTCGACCATCTCGACGGTGGAATCGGTTGCGGCGACCGGTGGGACGGGCGTGACATCGGGTGACCCGGCCGAGGCCACATCATCGACCGAGATCCAGCGTGCGAGCGTCGGCGCCAGGTCGTCGATGGACACCGGCTTGGTGATGAAGTCGTTCATGCCGGAGGCGAGGCATCGCTCACGATCACCGGTCAGCGCACTGGCCGTGACCGCGATCACCGGTGTCGTGCCGGCCGGCGCATCGATGGTCCGGATGCGCCGCGTCACCTCCATGCCGTCCATATCGGGCATCTGGACGTCCATCATCACCGCATCGAAGGGTTCCGCCTCGATGGCGGCGATCGCTTCGACGCCACCGGAGGCGTGGACGGGTTCGTAGCCGAGGCGCCGCAACTGGCCGGACAGCACGATTCGGTTGATCTCGCTGTCGTCCACGACCAGAACCCGCCCCCCGGTGGGTGATCGCGGGACCCCGGCCATCACCAGATCATCGGCGCGGCGGGCCGGCGGTAGACAGAGGTCGAAGTGGAAATGTGTTCCCGCCTCCCCGGTTTCCATCTCGAGCGTTCCGCCCATGAGTTCCACGATGCTGCGGGCTATCCCCAGACCGAGTCCTGTGCCCTTGATCTGGTCACCGATCCGAACCTGTTGGTATGGCTCGAAGATCCCGGCGACGGCATCGTCGGGAATCCCGGGCCCGGTGTCGATGACCTCGAATCGGAGGTCGGTTCCCTGCGGCGACTCCCCCAACCGGCGGACCGCCACCTCGATCGATCCCCGATCGGTGTACTTGGCGGCGTTCGACACCAGGTTGGTGAGAACCTGGCGAAGACGTTGTCCGTCTCCCCGGACGACCATCGGTACATCGTCGTCAACGGTGAGGACGCCGGTGAGTTTCCTGGCCGCTATCAACGGCCGCCACGAATCCATCAGCGACTTGGCCACATCGCCCGGCGAGAATGGCTCGTCGACCACGCTCATCTGGCCGGCCTCGATGCGGGCGGAATCGAGAAGATCGTCGACCAGCCGGCGGAGGACCAGGGCCTCGTTGTGGATCGTCTGGACGTGCCCGACAGCGGAGACCGCGAGTGCGTCATTGGCCATCAACAGCTCAGCGGATCCGGCGATGGCCTGCAACGAGTTGCGCATCTCGTGATTGAGGCCGGCGATGAGAAGGCGATACCGGGCGCACTGGTCGTCCGATTGCGATTCGTCCGGCATCGTGTCGCCGCGACGACGTGAACGTTCGAGAGGTTCCATCCCTCCAACTATCGGAATCTGCGGCGCCCATCTGAGGGGTCGGGAATGCGTGTGAGACCGGCCGGGTTCAGTTGTGAGAATGAGCATTCTCACCACTGACGGATTGGAGTAACGATGAGTGACGAGCGACCGCCGCTTCCCCCTTTCGACGAGGCCTCGGCCCTGCAGAAGGTCCGCGGGGCCGAAGCGGCATGGAACACCCGCGACCCGGATCGGGTGGCTGCGGCCTATTCGGTCGACAGCGAATGGCGAAATCGGGACCTGTTCTTGCGGGGCCGCAGTGAGATCCGGGAGTTCCTGGCCAGAAAGTGGAGTCTCGAGCTCGACTATGCGCTTCGCAAGGACCTGTGGGCGTTCACCGGGAATCGGATCGCGGTCCGGTTCCAGTACGAGTCAGTTGATGCCCAGGGGCAGTGGTGGCGTTCCTATGGCAACGAGAACTGGGAGTTCGACGAGTCCGGGCTGATGCGGCGCCGGGAAGCGTCGATCAACGACGTTGCGATCTCCGAGCAGGAGCGTCGGATCTTCGGCCCCAGGCCCGAAAATGACGAGTCCGGAATTCCGCTGCGATGAGTCCGGCGGGCACCCTGTCGAACGAGGACGCCAACAGCGCAGTGCTGGCGGCCGCCGACTCGTTGTTCTACGCCAACGGTGTCGAGGCTGTGACGATGGCCGAGCTGCGAGACGCAGCCGGGGTGTCGATGCGGCGGCTCTACCGTCTTTTCCCGAACAAAGCCGACGTGGTGACCGCGTGGCTGCGTGATCGCCACGACTGCTGGACACGAGAGTTCACTGGCGGGGTCAAGCGCCGGATCGCGGCCGGCGACCGGCCCGTCGTTGCGGTGTTCGGCCAACTCGAGGACTGGATGGTGTCGACCGGCTTCCGAGGGTGCGCGTTCATCAACACCCATGCAGGCTCGAATGACTACACCCCCGAGCAGCTCGATGTCATCCGAACCCACAAACGTGAGCTCGAGCGCCATCTCCGTGGCCTCGTTCCCGACGCGCCGGGACTCAACGTGCTCGTCGACGGCGCCATCGTCCAAGCATCGATCCACGCATCACCCGATCCGATTCGCGCTGCGCTCGCCCTCGCCGACACCAGGAGTGGACCATGACGAACTACATGGAGATCGCGCTGACACCCGCGGTGATGGCCCTTCAGGAGACGAAGGGCTCGCGAGGTCTGTACGGCGACGTCGCCGAAGGCGACCACGAGCACCCGATCGAGCTCAGCGCCGACGAACTGGAGATGATCACGACCCGGGACAGCTTCTACATGGCGACGGTCAGCGAGACCGGATGGCCCTACGTGCAGCATCGTGGCGGCGACGCCGGATTCGTCAAGCAGCTCGATGCCCACACCATTGGCTGGGCCGAACGCACCGGAAACCGGCAGTACCTGGGCACCGGCAACATCACCGCCACCGAAAAGATCGCCGCCATCTTCGTCGACTACCCCACCCGCTCCCGGCTCAAGCTCTACGGCAAGGCCACCTACCATCCCGACCCGAGCGATGAACTGATCGCCGCCCTCGGGGCCACGGGAGTCCGCACCGATGGCGCCATCACCGTCACCGCGGTCGGTACCAACTGGAACTGCCCGAAGTACATCACCCCGAGGTTCACCGAGCCACAGGTCCGGGCGTACACCGGCCGCCTCGAGGACCAGATCGCACAACTCCAAGCCCAGCTCACAGCACTCCGTCCTGACTGACGGAACCCTCACACGAGAACGCACAAACCACTGAATACGATTCCGCGCAACCGTCGCCGGGGCCGAGCCGGCGGTCCTCGCTCGAACAAGCCCGGGGTGGCTTTCGGAATCCCCGGATCCGGGTCTACCAGGGAGGGTCGAGTGCCGTCACCGCGATATCCGGCACGAGATCACTCAGGCGCCAGGTCGACAGCTTGACGTCTCGCGGTGGCAGTACCAGTAAGAGCCGCGACTCCGGGTCGACGCGAAGCCGATAGTCGACGGCCTCGGGTATCAGGTCGAGGTCGACGCCGGCCGAACAGACGACCGTGACCCGTTGGCCCGCTGAGTAGGCCGCCGCGGGTTCCGCATCACGCACGCCTGGTGTCGGCCCGAGGGGCACCTCGACATCCAGCGTGTCGAGATCGATCAACGAGGGGTCTTCGAGCAGTAGTGATCGCAGCCAGCGGGGCCGGGCCAATCGGGCCAGCGGATGGTGGCCGGCGCCCGTTCGTCGATGGCGGCGGACCGTTTCGGCGGCCCGGGCCAGGCTCTCCACGTCGTCGAGGTGGGTGTGCACATACTGATGGAGTTGGCGGTCGGCCTCGCCGACGCCGACCCGTAGCGTCACCTCGGCCGCCGGATCCGTACCGTCAGCGCGTTCCACTCGGGCGACCTCCAGGCCGTTGATCTCTCCGATCAGACGACCGTGGTCGTCGCGGACGGTGATCCCCGCATCGGCGATGACGGCGGCTGCCTCCCAGAGTTCGAGGCTGAGCTCCGGTGGACGGGGAACCGGCAACGGCACCGCCGGTTTCGACGACGTGCCCTCGACCTGGCGGACGTCGACGTCCGTCAGCAGCGGCGCCGCCCGCCGGGCCAGGTGACCGGCGATTCCCGCGTCGGCCAGAACCGTGAGCCCCTCGACCGGCTGGCGGCGGAACCAATGCAACGCCGGGCCCAGATCGGTGACGGCGTCGGCCAGGACGAAGGCCCTCCCGGCAGCGACACAACCGGTGATGGATGACGTCGACGGCGACGGCGTGACGTCGCCTGAGCCTCCGACGAGGTCAGCCACGAGCGCGGTGAGCTTGGCCGACCGAAGTGCGGCCAGGCGCTTGTCGTCCAGGGTCATGATGATCGACCGATCCTCGGACCGATCAGGTCCGTGATCAGTCGCCGATCAGGACGATTCCTCGGTCTTCTTCCGACGCCCGTAGCGCCGCTCGAAGCGTTCGACCCGACCGGCGGTGTCGACGATCTTCATCTGACCGGTGAAGAACGGATGACTGGCCGACGAGATGTCGACCTTGGCGAGCGGGTAGGTGTTGCCGTCTTCCCACTCGATGGTCTCGGAGGTCTCCACCGTGGAGCGGGTCAGGAAGGCGAAGTCGGCGGAGGCGTCCATGAACACCACGGGCCGGTAGCTGGGGTGAATGTCGGGCTTCATCGTTGCTGTTTTCCTGCTTGTTTTGAGAACTGTTCAGTCTGCCGCAATCTCTTGCTTAAACCGACCGCGCCTTGGCGATTTCGGCCAGAAAGTCGGCGTTGGTCTTGAAGGTGGCGAGCCGGTCGATGAGCATCTCGATGCCGGCGGCGTTGCTGTCGTCGCCCTCGGCACCCATGGCCGACACGATGCGGCGGAGCTGCCAGGAGGCCTCCACCTCCTTGCGGGGCCGGAGCAGTTCCTCGTTGCGGGTCGACGATCCGTCGATGTCGATGGCGGGGAAGATCCGCTTCTCGGCCAACCGTCGGTTGAGCCGCAGCTCCATGTTGCCCGTCCCCTTGCACTCCTCGAAGATGACCTCGTCCATCTTGGAACCGGTCTCGACCAGAGCGGTGGCGAGGATCGTCAGCGAGCCGCCCTCCTCGAAGTTGCGGGCGGCGCCGAGGAATCGTTTCGGCGGGTAGAGGGCGGCGGCATCGATTCCGCCGGACAGCGCCTTGCCGCTCTGGGGGCCGGCCATGTTGTAGGCCCGGGCGAGGCGGGTGATGCCGTCGATGATGAGGCACACGTCGGTGCCGCTCTCAGCCAGCCGCTTGGCTCGTTCGAGTGTCAGCTCGGCGATCGCCGTGTGCTCCTCGGGCGGGCGGTCGAACGTGGACGACACGACCTCGCCGTTGGTCAGCGACCGCTCCATGTCGGTCACCTCCTCGGGCCGCTCGTCAACGAGCAGCACGAGGAGTTCGACCTCGGGGTTGTTGGTCTCGATGGCCCGGGCGATGTCTTTCACGATCGTGGTCTTGCCGGCCTTCGGCGGCGACACGATGAGGCCTCGCTGGCCTTTGCCGATCGGGGCCAGGAGATCGACGATCCGGGTGGTCATGTTGAGCGGCTCGTCCTTCATCTCGAGCACGAGACGCTCGTCGGGAAACAGCGGGGTCAGCTCGTCGAACTTCGGGCGGGACGGCTGCTCGGCGGCCGGAACCCCGTTGATCGCCACGATGTCGTGGATGGCCGGGTTCTTCTCGTTGCGATTGGCAGGCCGGGCCTGGCCGACCACGTGATCGCCCTTGCGCAGCTTGTATTGCCGAACCTGCTTGACCGACACGTAGGCGTCATCACGGCTCGGCAGCAGACCGTTGACCCGGAGGAAGGCGTAGCCCTCGTCACGAAGGTCGAGGTAGCCCTCCACGTCGACCGGTTCATTCGACACGCCGTCGTTACCGGCGTCGCTGCGGTCGCGGCCCCGTCCCCTGCCTCGACCGCGGCGGCTGCGGCGGTTGGCGTCATCCGAATCGTCGTCGTCATCGGATCGGCCGTTGTCGCCGGAGTCGGACTTGTTCTGGTTGCCTTGGCGCTGCTTCGGCTGATTCCGGTTGTTGCGACCACCCTTGTTGGAGCGACCGCCGCCCTTGTTGTCGCCTCCGGTCTCCTCCAGCACCTGGATTTCCCAGTCGGCCAGTGGCTCGCCGTCGGGGCCGGTGGGGTGGTCGTCGGTGGAGCTCTTCGAGCCGCCCTGCCTACCACCACGCTGGCGGCCGCCTCCGTTACGCCCGCCCTGGTTCCGGTCGGTCTTCTCCGCTGATTTCTCAGCAGCGCCCTTGCCCCGTTGCTCCTCGCCTCCGTCGTCGTCGCCCCGAGCGGCCTTGTCGTCGCCGGGCTTGCCGGAATCCGGCGCTCCGTCGGTGTCGGCGACATCGGTCGACGAATCGGAATCGGTGGTGGAGTCTCCCTCGTCGGATCCCTCGTCGGAGCCGGTGGCCCTGGCGGATGCCCCCGACAGCTCGAGGATCCGCTCGACCAGTTCCGACTTGCGCATCCGAGCGGTCGACGACCCTCCCAGCGCAGAGACAATGGCCTGTAGTTCGGCCTTGTCCTTCTTCTCCAGACCTTGGCGCTCCTCAACCAGTTGGTCGCTCACGGTTGCATGCTCCTCACAGCTACTTCACAGCTCTCGATGTAGGAGTCCTGAATCGGTGTCGACGGCGGCTGTGTCATCACGGAGAGTGTTGACAGACACGAATTCAGTCCATTGGCAGTATCAATCGGCACAATCAATCGGCACTAGGAAATCCATTGACATGAGGCCACTCCGATTGAGCCGTTCAGGCATCAACGGCGGCGGACTCGGCGTTACATCGCTCAGGGGAGCCGGACCGGCTCCAGAAGAACGAGACAGGTGCCGCCACCAGACCTCGGGGGTCCAGGCTAGCAGCGCGACGGCCGAGTCGGCGGATTGTCCGCGGAACTTTGTGCAGGCGACGACCCTTTTCCGGGTCGTCAGCGTCCCAAAGTTCCGTGTGGGTTAGCGGGTGGAGCGCAGGATGGCGGCGAGTGAGTCGCTCGAGTTGTCGATCACGCCATAGTGCTCGGTGCGCTCGAACAGCTCGGCGAGGTGGGGTGGCAGCGCCGGCCGTCGGCCCGTCGCCTGCTCGACCGCATCGGGGAACTTGGCCGGATCGGCGGTGGCCAAGGTGATCATCGGCACACCCGGCTTCGCCAGTCTGCGGGCGGCGTAGGTGCCGACCGCGGTGTGCGGGTCGATGATCCGCTCGGTGGTGCGCGCCACCTCGGCGATCTCGGCCAGCGTGCCGTCGTCGTCGAGCCGTAGCCCGTCGAAGTCGGCGGCGATGACCTGGCACCACGAGGCGGGGACCTCGACCCGGCGTTCCGACCGCAGCGTGGTGATGAGCTCGACGATGGCCGGACCGACCCGTCCACTCGCCTCCCACAGCAGGCGCTCGAAGTTCGACGAGACCTGGATGTCCATGCTCGGGCTGAGTGACGGCTCGACCGATTCGATGACCAACTTCCGTGTCTCGAAGAACCGGGTGAGCACGTCGTTGCGATTGGAGGCCACCACGAACCGGTCGACCGCGAGCCCCATCCGCTTGCCGTACCAGCCGGCCAGAATGTTGCCGAAGTTTCCGGTGGGCACGGCGAACGAGACCGGCGCCCCGTCGGGGCTCACCCGGCGGGCCGCGGCCACGTAGTACGGGATCTGGCTCACGACCCGGGCCCAGTTGATGGAGTTCACTGCGGCCAGCTTCAGGTCGGCTCGCAGCCCGGTGTCGGCGAAGGCCGCCTTCACCAGGTCCTGGCAATCGTCGAAGGTACCCCGCACGGCGACGTTTCCGATGTTGGCCGCGTCCACGGTCGTCATCTGACGGCGCTGCACTTCCGACACCCGGTCGAGCGGGTGGAGGATGACGACCCGTATGTTGGATCGGCCGGCCAGGGCCTCGATGGCGGCCGAGCCGGTGTCGCCGGACGTGGCCCCGATCACGGTGACCTGTTCGCCGCGGCGTTCGAGCTCGGCGTCGAGCATGCGGGCCACGAGCTGCAGTGCCATGTCCTTGAAGGCCAGTGTCGGCCCCTGGGTGAGGTCGAGCAGATACTGGTCCGGACCGATCCCGTGCACCGGGCAGACCTCTTCGTGGCGGAACCCGGCGTAGGCGGCCGTCACCATGTCGCCCAGCTCGGACTCGTCGAACGTGCCGGCGACGAACGGTGCGATGATGGTGGTGGCGGCCTCGGCGTAGGGGGTATCGGCCTCGATGGCCGGCAGGTCCTCGAGCGCCGGCAGGTCGATCGGACAGTACAGGCCGCCGTCGGGTGCGAGACCGGCCAGCAGAACGTCGCCGAAGCCGAGATCGGTCGCCTCGCCCGGACCGGACGCACGCGTCGACCGGTAACGGATCATGGCTCGATGACCCTCAGCACACTGCCGACACCCTTCACGACGTCGAGTGATCGAAGATCCCGCAGCGTCTGCTGCACGTCGCGTTCGTAGGCGGTGTGGGTGATGAAGGCGATACGGGCCTGGTCGGCCAGGCCCTCCTGCTCCATCGACCGGATCGAGACCCGGTTGCGGCCGAAGGCCCCCGCCACCTCGGACAGAACACCCGGCGCGTCGGCCGTCTCGAGATTGATGTAGTACGCGCTCTTGAGCAGATCGACGGAGCGAATCCGGGCCCGCTCCCCCGACGGCACGGGCCGAAAGGTGCCTTTGCGCAGGTTGGCCGAGGCGTCGATGAGATCGCCGAGCACGGCGCTGGCCGTGGGGGTACCCCCGGCACCGCGACCGTAGAACATGAGGTCGCCGGCCGCCCCGCACTCCACGAACACGGCGTTGAAACTACCTCGGACCGACGCCAACGGGTGAGTGTCGGGAACCATCGCCGGATAGACGGTGACCCCGATCTGCGATCCAGCCGATTCCTCGTCTCCGTCGAACCGTTCCGCGATGGCCAGGAGCTTGATCGTGTAGCCGAAGTGGCGGGCGAAGACGATGTCATCGCTGGTGATCGCCGAGATGCCCTCGTGGTAGACGTCACCCGCCACCACGTTCACCCCGAAAGCCAGTGATCCCATGATGGCGGCCTTGGCCCCCGCGTCGTAGCCTTCGACGTCAGCGGTGGGGTCGCGTTCGGCGTAGCCCCGCTGCTGGGCCTCGGCCAACGCGTCGTGGTAGTCGGCGCCGTCTTCGGCCATCCGGCTGAGGATGTAATTGGTGGTGCCGTTGACGATGCCGATCACGCGCCGGATCTCCTCGCCAAGCAGTGACTCCCGGAGAGGGCGGACGATGGGGATCGCCCCGGCCGCCGCGGCCTCGAAGAGCAGGTCGACGCGGTTCGCCGCGGCCAGCGCGTAGAGCTCGCTGCCGACGTTGGCCAGGAGTTCCTTGTTGGCTGTGACGACCGGCTTGTTGGCCTTGAGGGCGTCGATGATGAGGCTGCGGGCGGGTTCGATCCCGCCGATCACCTCGACGACGACGTCGACCGACGGATCGTTGACGACCTCGGAGGCGTCGGTGGTGAACAGTTGGGAGTCCACCGGAAGATCGCGCTCCCGGCTCGGGTTCCGCACTGCGATGCGGGCGATCTCGAAACGGATACCGGCCGCCTCCTCGATTGCGGCCGCCCGCTCGTCGATCAGACCGACCAGGGCAGCTCCGACGTGGCCGCAGCCCAGGAGACCGACTCGGACTGTCGGCGGAACCGCCCGATCGGATTGTGCCGATGATTCGAGGTTGTCGTTTGCCACGGCCCCAACTCTATTGGCTGATATTCCCCGTGGTTCCGGATATCGGCTCCGGCGGCCGGTGGCCGATTCCCGCGGTCGGCGGTCAGACCAGGGCGCCCGAGGCGACCGTCTCTTCGGGTGCCTCGACCGGCTCGGCCGGCGCGGCCTGACGGAGTCGGGTGTCGACGTCGTTGATCAGCGCCTCGAAGTCTTCGGGGTGGAGGTCTTCGGGGTCGAGGTCCTCGAAGTCGTCGGCCAGTCCGTTCATCACAATATGCCGGGCCAGGATGATCGACCATGCCATCGGATCCTTGGGTGGGTCCAGTCGTCCGCTCAGCTGACCGACGGTGTTGACGATCTCGGGCGAGAAGGCCCAGAGTTCGAGCAGGTGGCTGCTGACGGAGAAGCGGTCGACGCCGAACGCCAGGCGTTCGACGGTGTTGTCGTTGCTGCTCAACACGGCCTTGATCTCCGACATGTCGGAATCGTCGATCATGGCCAGCACGAGCGCGCCGGCTTCGTGCAGCATCCCTGCCAGGTAGATGTCGGCCAGCTCCGAGCGGGTCGCCCCGTTGAGGGTCTGATGACAGCGGCGGGCCAGCGCCGCCACCTGCTGGCTGCGCCGGTTGATCACGTCGGCGTCCACCGCCTCGACGTCAGGGCGGTTGAACACCGAATGGCTGGCGACGATGGCTCTCAGCACATCGGTGCCGATCAATCCAATGGCCTGGCCCACCGACTCGATCCGTCGACTCAGCCCGAAGAAGGCCGAGTTCAACAACCGGAGGATCTCGGCGGTGAGCGCCACGTCCTCGCAGACGATTGCCGCCAGCTTCTCGTTGTTCGATTCGCCGGACTCGATGGCCCGCACGAGCCGCTGATACACCTCACCGAGCGCCGGAAGTTGTTCCACTCGACCGATCAGATCGGCGATCGTGGGTAGGGAAACGTCGCCCTGGGCCGCTCGGATCTCCGAGATGGTGCTCTCGAGCAGATCGGCGTCACAGGGTTTGCCGAGGAATCGGTGGGCGATCCAGGTCACCCGGACGGCCTCCTCGTGGCCCTCGTCGTCCGACAGCAGGATCAGGGCGGTAGACGGGCGGCGCCGGCGAACCGTGGACAGGAACTCAACGCCATCCGCGTCGGGCATCCCGATGTCGGATACGACGACGTCGATCAGCTCGCGTTCGAGGATGCCCAAGGCCTCGTCGGCACTCGCGGCGAAGTGAACGTTCCACTCGTCCTGCATGCCGCTCGTCAATCGCTGCACGTTCTCGGCAGCGCCTGGCTCATCGTCGACGAAAAGGATCCTCAGCACGTACGAACTCGCTTTGGTAGGTGAACGGAGACATGTTCCTATCGGGTCGGCTCCGCCGCTCCTTTAGGTTGGTCAGCCGGCGTGCGCCACCGGGGCCGCCTGCACACCACCCAACAGGTCCGACTCGGCCAGACGGGCCAACTCCACGATGCCGGCGTCGTCGTCGGCGGCATTCTCGGCGAGGTGTTCATTGACGACGACGTGACGAGCCAGGGTCACCGACCAGGCCATGGGGCTGACGTCGGGATCGGGCCGTCGACTGAGACTCCCAACCGCCTGGACGACCTCCTGTGGAAACGCCCACAGCCCGAGCAGGTAGGAGCTGATGGCATACCGATCCACACCGAAGATGAGACGATCCACGGTGGCCTCGTTGCTCCGGAAGGCGCCCTCGATGTCGAGCTTCGATGTTCCGTCCAGGGAGGCGAGAACCAGTGATCCCACCTCGTGAAGCATGCCGGCGAGGTAGACGTCGGCGAGTTCGGCCGAGGTGGCGTCGTGAAGCATCCCGTGAATCCGACGGGCCAGGACCGCCACATACTGGCTCCGCCTGCTGATCGCGTCCACGTCGACCGGAGACGAGTTGTTCTGTGTGAAGATCGAGTGGCCGACGACGATCGCCCGCAGCACGTCGACGCCAAGGAAGCCGATGGCCTGGGCCACCGACTCGACACGGCGGCTGAGGCCGAAGTACGACGAATTCAGCAGGCGGAGGATCTCCGCGGTCAAGGCGACGTCCTCGGACACGATCCCGGCGAGTTGTTCGTTGTTGGCCTGACCGGATTCGATGGCCGACATGAGACGCTGATAGACCTCACCGAGGGCAGGGAGCTGCTCCACCCCACCGATCAGATCGCGGATCGCCCCGGAGGGCACCGCTTCCTGAGCCGCTCGAATCTCGGCGATGCTTCGCTTCAGGAGATCGACGTCGCACGGCTTGCTGAGAAACTGATGGGCGACCCTGGTCGATCGGAACACCGCCTCGTCTTCCGCGTTGTCCGAGAGCATGATGCGTGCGGTAGACGGGCTGCAGGCGCGCACCAACATGAGCAGTTCCGCGCCGTCGGTTCCGGGCATCCGCATGTCGGTGACCACGACGTCGAAAACCTCGTCATCGAGCATCGTCATCGCCTGATCCGCATTTTCCGCAAACCGGATGTCCCATTCGTGGCGCATGTCCCGGGTGGCTCGCCGAGTCGCCTTGAGCACCTTCGGCTCGTCGTCTACAAACAAGATCTTCAGCAAGATTCCATCTCGATCTGGGGAGGGGATACGACGGTAGGTATTCCCTATCGGTGTTCGGGCGCGCTCTCTTAACGGTTTCCCGAACCCGGAATCTCCTACGAGCTACTCGGATTGCGCCGATCGCAGCGAGTCGCAGAGCTGCGACGGATCGCCGTGGAAGGTCAACAGCGTGGCCGTTCCGGTGCAGACCGACGGCAGATTGACCCGGGCCGCCGGATCCGCTTCGTCGGCGGTCGCACCGACCAGGAGGTCGAGAAAGGAGGGTTCTCCGGGCAGCGAGCGGTCGAGCCGCCAGTTTCCACCGTCGGCCCCGGCCAGCTCGGCCAGCCGGTCCCAGGCCTCCTCGCGGGACCCGATCGTGTCGATCAGACCGTTGGCCTGCGCCTGCTGCTCGCCGTAGATGAGGGCACCGAGGTCGTTCTCGATCTCGGCTTCGATCAGGTCCCGACCGTCGGCAACGTGGGCCACGAAGTCGTCGTAGGCGTTGTCGAGACCCTCCTCGAGGGTCTTGCGCTCCTCGGCGGTCATGTCGCGGTACGGGGAGCCGAGATCCTTGCTCCTTCCGGCGGTGAGGAACTCGAACTCCACGCCGCCCGACGTCTCGACCCCTCCGAACAGGATGCCGTTGTCGACCGCCGTGATGTCGTTGTACCGCACGAACGGGCCGAAGATGACACCGATGGACCCGATCAGCGTGCCGTGGTCGGCCACGATCTCGTCGGCTCCCGCCATGGCGTACATGCCACCGGAGGCGCTGATGCCGCCGACATAGGCGAGGACCGGTTTGCCGGTACGGGCCTGGTACTCGGCCACCCCGTCCGCGATCGCCTTCGAACCGAAGATCGTGCCACCCGGCGAGTCGAGTTCGAGAAGGACGCCGTCGACGTCGTCATCGTCGGCCAGCTCCAGCAGCGTCTCCTTGACCGAATAGCCGTAGGTGACACCCGCTGCCGCGGAGAAGAAGCCGCCACCCCCTCCCCGGTCCTCGCCCAGGATCGGGCCGATGACCGGCACCGCCACGAGACGGGTGTCGCCTGAACGCTCACCGGCCACGTATTCGGTGGAGAAGATCGGTGCGGCCGCGTCATCACCGCCCCCGGCCGACGCGGCCCCGAGACCGGCGAGACCGGCGATCATGGCGATGAGGAACACCACCGGAAGTCCGAGGATGATGACGAGGGCCGTGAACGACATGATCGCGGCCTTGCCGATCACCGCTCCCGCGCTCTCGGTGGTCTTCATTCCGGGTGCGGGCCACGGACCGCTGTACCACGCACCCTGTTGTTGCGCACCCTGCTGCTGCGCCCCGGCTGGACCGGTCGATCCGGTTGCGGGGCCGGTTGCGGGCCCGCCGGCCGGAGCAGCGGCCGCCTGCGGAGGCACGGTGCTGCTCGGGCTACCCGTCGGCGGAGGTGCCTGAGCCCCGGCTGCGGATGCGTCGGGCGGCTCCGTCGGGGGATTGGCGTCGGTGGACCCGGATGGTGATTCGTCGGCCATGATCCAGTTCTATCACCGACCGACGCCAAGCCCGCCGCGGCCCAGGAGTTCAGCGGGTAGGACCTTCCAGGCCATCAGATCTTGGGGTCGGGATTCTCGGTGTTGCCGTCGACGGCGATCACCTGGCCCGATACGAGCCGGGACCGGTCGCTGCACAGAAAGACGGCCATCTCGGCGATGTCGGCGCCGGTCACCCACCGTCTCATCGAGGTGCCGGCGGCGTAGCCGGCATAGAGGACGTCCCGGGTTGTTCCCTTGGCCGCCGCCTCGCGCTCGAGCACCCGCTCCATCCTCGGCCCTTCCACCGCACCGGGGCAGATGGCGTTGGCCCGGACCCCGAATGGACCGAGTTCGGCGGCCAGCGTCTTCATCAGCCCGATGACCGCCCACTTGGCCGCAACGTAGGGCGCACGCTGGGGATACCCGAACTGCCCGGCGGTCGACGACGTGATGACGATGGATCCTGTGCCGGCCGCCTTCATGATCGGCGCCGCTCCCCGGGCGGCCAGGAAGGCGCCTTCGAGATTGACCGAAACACAGTGGCGCCAATCGTCGAGCGTGACGTGCTCGATGGGGGCGGTCGGTCCGGCGATGCCGGCGTTGGCGCAGAGCGCGGTCAGCCCACCGCTGGCGGCGGTGAGCTCGGTGAACACCGAGGCCATGTCGGTTTCGTCGGCGGCGTCGGCTTGACGAACCTGCCAGTGGGTGGGCAGGCCGGCCAGGGCGTCGGCGTCGATGTCGGTGACCCAGACGGTGTAGCCGTCACGATCGAACGCCTCGCCCATGGCCCGGCCGATACCGGTGGCGCCGGCCGGTTATCAGAACGGTCGGCACGGGGTTTCAGCCGAGATCGGTGAGCAGGAGGTCGTCATAGGTCTCGCGGCGCACGACGAGGCGGGCGTCGCCGTTGCGGCAGAAGACCACCGGTGGGCGCAGCACCTTGTTATAGTTCGACCCCATCGAATGGCCGTAGGCCCCGGTGACCGGGGTGGCCAGGATGTCGCCGACCCTCCAGGTCGTCGGGCACCGATGCCTCCCGCACGAGCAGATCACCGGACTCGCAGTGTTTGCCCACGATCCGGACCCGGCGTCGCCTCGGTTCGGTGACGGCCCGGGGCAGGAACGCCTCGTAGCCGGATCCGTAGAGCACCGGACGGGGATTGTCGCTCATACCCCCCGTCGACGGCCACGTAGGTTCTGATGCCTGGAAGCTCCTTGACCGTGCCGACGGTGTAGAGGGTGATGGCGGCGGCCGCCGTGATGGCCCGACCGGGTTCGATGCCTATCCGGGCGGTGACTCCGGCGTCGGCCATGGCCTTCTGGATCACCGAGGCCCACTGGGAGATCGACGCTCCCTCCTCCCCCTCCACGTAGGGCACGCCGAGGCCACCGCCCACCACCAGCTCGGGGAGTCCGAGCGGGTTGGCGAACTCGCCCAGCACACCGCAGGCTGCCGCGAACGAGTCGACCCGGAACACCTGGGAGCCGATGTGGGCGTGGATGCCGACGAGGTCGACGGCGTTCGAGGTCTGCGCCATCGCCACCGCTTTGGCGGCCGCACCCGACGACACGGTGAACCCGAACTTGGAGTCGTCTTGGCCGGTGGCGATGTACTCGTGGGTTTCGGCCTTGACCCCAGGGGTTATGCGGAGCAGGATCTTCGGCGACTCGCCGTCGATGGTGTGCAGCGTTTCGAGACGATCGAGTTCGTCGAAGCTGTCGACGACGATGCGGCCGACACCCACCCTCCCGGGCCAGTGACAACTCGGCCGCCGACTTGTTGTTGCCGTGCATGACGAGTTTGCTCGGCGGGAACACCGGCGGCCAGGGCGACATGCAGTTCGCCGCCGGTGGCCACGTCGAGGCCCATCCCCTCCTCGTGGGCGAGACGGGCCATGGCCGTGCAGAGGAAGGCCTTGGTGGCGTAGACGGCGTGGTCCCCGAAGGCGGCCACCGCCTCCCGGCACCGGGCCCTCAGGTGTTCCTCGTCGTAGACGAAGAGGGGCGTGCCGAACTCCCGGGCCAGGTCGACGGTGTCGCAGCCCCCGATGGTGAGGTTGCCGCCGTCGCCGACGGCGGCGGTGTCGGGGAGCAGCTGCCAGGGAAGCGGGTTGCCGGAAGGGGTGTGTTCGTCGTTCGCTGTTGGACTCAGTGCCATCGGATCCGCTCCTACATGTGCTCCGGCGCGCTCACGCCGAGGAGATCGAGCCCGATGGCGAGGCCGATCCTGGTGGCCTCGGCCAGCCACAGCCGGGCCTGCTGGAGGTTCGGGTCGAGGTCGGAGCGCAGCACCGGGCAGTCGCGGTAGAAGCCGTGGAACGCCGAGGCCAGCTCCCGAACCCAGGTGGTGATCTTGTGGGGAGCCCGCTCGTTGCAGGCGATCTCGAGGATCTCGGCGAGTGCGGAGAGTTGCCGGAGTACCTCGAGTTCCCGCTCGTGGTCGAGCGCCGACAGATCGGTGGCGGCCAGTGGTTGCCGTTCGATGCCGCGTTCGGCCGCCTCCCGGCCGAGCGAGTGGATGCGGGCGTTGGCGTACTGCACGTAGTAGACGGGGTTCTCGGCCGCCTGGGCCTTGAGCAGGTCGATGTCGAGGGACTGGGGCGAATCGATCGACTGGAGCAGGTAGGCGAACCGGGCGACGTCGGGGCCGACCTCGTCGACCAGATCCCGGATTTCGATGATGTCGCCGGCCCGCTTCGACATCTTGACCTCGGCGCCACCGCGCATCAGCTTGACGAACTGACCGATGATGACCTCATAGGATTCGGGCGGTTTGCCGAGCGCCATGAGCGCCGCCCGCATGCGCGGGTAGTAGCCGTGGTGATCGGCACCGAGGATGTCGATCAAGTGATCACCCCGGTTGTATTTGTCGAGGTGGTAGGCGATGTCAGGCAGGAAGTACGTGTAGTTGCCGTCGCTCTTGACGAGGACCCGATCGTCGGTGTCACCGTATTCGCTCGTCTTCAGCCACACAGCACCGTCGGCCTCATAGACCAGCCCGGACTGCTTGAGGCGATCGAGCACGTCGGCTTCGGCCCCGGTCTGGACCAGTGCCTTCTCGCTCGACCAGGTGTCGAACTCGACGTTCATCGACGCCAGCGTGTCGCGAGCGTCGCGCAAGGACCGCTCGACGCCCCAGGCGACGGGATCGGCGTCGTCGGGCATCTCGGCCGCCCATTCGTCGATGTAGGCGCCTTCGTATCCGTTGGCGGGCACCGGTTCGTCGGTGCGACGGGCGACGAGCGACTGCCCGAACAGGACCGTCTGGTTGCCCCGGTCGTTGATGTAGAACTCGCGGTGGGCCTCGTAGCCGCACCGGTTCATGATCCGGGCCAAGGAGTCGCCGAAGGCGCCCCACCGGCCGCCGCCGGCGTGGATCGGGCCGGTCGGGTTGGCCGACACGTACTCGATGTTGACCGACGTGCCGCCGCCGAGATCGAGGCGGGCGTAGTCGCGCTCCCCCTTCGTCACCACGTCGGTCAGAACGTCGTGCAGCCAGGTCGGAGCCAGGCGGAAGTTGACGAACCCGGGTCCCGCGATCTCGAGTTCCTCCACATGCGGCGGCCGGTGCTCGGTGAGGTGGTCGGCGAGCGCCTGACCCAGTTCACGGGGATTGCGGCCGGCGGCTTTGGCCGACACGAGCGCGGCGTTCGTCGACCAGTCGCCGTGCTCGCGGCGGGCCGGGCGCTCCACGACGACACCTGCGGGAACCGGATCGATTCCGAGGGCGTTGAGCGCGCCGGTGACCGCGTCGAGCAACTGATCTTTGATC
Organism: Acidimicrobiales bacterium; assembly: GCA_965216655.1. Lineage (GTDB taxonomy): Bacteria > Actinomycetota > Acidimicrobiia > Acidimicrobiales > SZUA-35 > JAHELU01. Next base: position 4,981 of record CBDCGP010000040.1, on the reverse strand, counting down.
ATCTTTCGATGCTAACGCCCACCGGCCCCGCCCCTCCCGAAATTCGGAGCTCAGGTGACACTCAGTGTCACCTGAGCTCCTCAGAACGCCAGGTACAGTAGGCTCGGGCTTTACGCGGGAGGGACCATGCTGAGAGACGTCTTCAACGCTCTGCGATCCGAGTCGAAGGACGCCGACACGATGGCGGCCGGCAAACAGGCCGCCGGGGCGGCCATGGTCGCCGATGGGTTGTTCGGGCTGGAGAATCCACTCGACGGCAAGGAGAAGCGGGTCGGCATCGTCGGCGCGCTCATCATGGCCGGGGTCGGGCTGATTCTCATGGCCGGGGCGTACCTGATCGGCCGGTCCTTTCAGGCCGATGCCGGTGACGTCGTCGTGACCGGTGCCGTGGTCGACATCATCGAGAGCCGCGGCGACGACGGCATCATGTACTCGCCTGTCGTCGAATACACCGATCCCGCCAGTGGTGAAACCTTCGAGGCCTCCACCAGCTGGCGCAGCAGCTCCCGCCCCACCATAGGTGACGACGTCGAGGTGGCGTTCCCACCGGACAATCCGGCCGGCGGACGGGTTCTGTCGCGGACCGGGGGCTGGGTCACGTGGGGGTTCGTCGCCGTCGGAGGAATCCTGTTCCTGATCGGCATCGGGAAGTTCCTTGTCCGCCTCGCCACGATCGGGTTCGGTATCAAGCTCTTTGTCGACGGCCGTCGGGAACGCAAGGAGGCGGGCGATGATCGCGGCGCGTGGTCGAGGCTCTGGTCGATGGCGCCCAGGATGTGATCGACGACGTGTCCGAGGCTCGGCGCTCGTCGTCGACGTCCCAAGCCGACTCGACGGTGGCGGCGCTGGGGACGATCTTCGACCGGGTCGGTGAAGGTGTACGGGGTGAGCTACCGGCATCGGCTCCGGGGGCATCGCAATCGCCTCCTGCACCGCCGGGCGCCGAGCCGACAGCCCAGCCGCAGCCCTCGACCGCTGCTACCACAACGCCTCAACGGGTCTCGGAGCCCACCACACCGCCGCCGGGCTGGTACGCGAACCCCAGCGGGCCCGGTCACCGTTGGTGGGACGGCGCGGCCTGGACGGATCATGTCCATCCGCCGGCCGTGGGCGGTCCAACTCCCTGACCGCCGCCAGGACGGTTGGATTCGTCGAATCGGTCGCCGAACGCGGCACCATGAACGGGTGCCGGTCTACGTCGACAAGAGCCTCGTCATCGGCGACAACGAACTGGAGTGGCGTTTCTCGTCCTCGGGCGGGCCGGGTGGGCAACACGCCAACCGGGCCGCCACCAGGGTCGAGCTACTGTGGGACATCGCCGAGTCGCCGTCGCTGACCGACGGTCAGCGCAACCGCCTTCGACGACGCCTCGGCGACACCGCTCGGGTGGTGGCCGAGGACACCCGGTCGCAGCATCGCAATCGCACGATCGCGATGGAACGGCTCGGCGATCTCTGTCGGGAGGCGCTCAAGGCCCCGCCGAAGCGGCGCAAGCCGACAAAGCCGTCGCGGCGGGCCAAGAAGCGCCGCCTCGACGCCAAACGGCAGCGCGGCCGCACCAAGAAGCTTCGTCGGAACCCCACCCGAGACGACTACTGACCATTCCGTACGCCCCCAGCCACCATAGAACGAGGCGCTGAACGCACAGATTGGACTTCCGGCAGCGGCTACGTGGTGGACCAGATGACGTGGTTGACCTTGTTCTCGAGCCGCTCCTGGCGGCCCGACACCGGTTGCGGGTCGAGATCCGACGCCACCGCGTCGTCGGCCACGCTCGCCAGCGAGGCTTCGCCGTCGAGGATCTGCTGTCCGAGATCGCCCGTCCAGCCTGCGTAGCGCTCGTCACGGGCCGATTCGAGCGTGCCGTCCTCGAGCAGGGCCTCAGCGACCAGGAGTGACTGAGCCAGTGTGTCGATACCGCCGATGTGACCGTGGAACAAGTCGCTGCGATCCATGCTCTGGCGGCGCAGCTTGGTGTCGAAGTTGAACCCACCGGTGGTGAACCCGCCGGACCGCAGGATCTCGTAGACGGCCAGTGACAGCTCGTCGACCGAGTTGGGGAACTGGTCGGTGTCCCAGCCGTTCTGGTAGTCGCCCCGGTTGGCGTCGACAGACCCGAAGATGCCGTGGTCGACGGCGTAGGCCACCTCGTGGTGGAACGAATGGCCGGCCAGGGTGGCGTGGTTGACCTCGATGTTGACGAAGTAGCTCGCCGATCAGGTCGTAGCGCTCCAGGAACCCGTGGACGGTGGCGCAGTCGTAGTCGTACTGGTGCTTGGTCGGCTCCTGTGGCTTGGGCTCGATCAGCAGGGTGCCCGTGAAACCGATGCTGCGCTTGTGGTCGGCCACCATCTCGAGGAACCGGGCCAGCTGGTCGGCCTCCTGACGCATCCGGGTGTTCAGCAGGGTCTCGTAGCCCTTCCCGCCCACCCCAGAGCACGTAGTTGGCGCCATCCAGGCGGTGGGTGGCCTCCAAGGCGTAGCGGACCTGGGCGGCGGCGTGGGCGAACACGTCCGGATCGGGGTTCGTGGCCGCACCTGCTGCGTAGCGGGGATGGGAGAACAGGTTGGCCGTCCCCCACAGCAGCCGGGTTCGGGTGTCCGACATCTTCTGAGCCGCCCGGTCGACCATCTCATCGAGGTTCGACTTCGACTCCCTCAGCGTTGCGCCCTCGGGCGCCATGTCGACATCGTGGAAGCAGAAGTAGGGCACCCCCAGCTTCTGGAAGAACTCGAAAGCCGCGTCCTGCTTTGCCCTGGCCGCCTCCATCGGGTCGCCGTTGCCGTCGAGCCAGGGCCGGTCGAAGGTTCCATGGCCGAAGATGTCGGATCCCGACCAGTTGAAGCTGTGCCAGTAGCAGACGGCTATGCGGAGATGATCCTCCATCCGCCGACCCGCCACACGCCGGTCGGGATCGTAGACCTCATACCGCAGCCCATCGGGCTCGGGCTCGGCTCCGGCGAAGGCGACCGGGGTGGGAACGTCGGTGAAGAACTCCATGGCCAGCACCGTACCCGCCGCCCCATTTCCCACGCCAAGCCGCCGCTTCGGGGCCGAACCGGGCCAGCCACTACGATCGATACATCCGACGAAAGGAAACCCCCTCCGCATGCACATCGGCATTCTCACCTCTGGCGGAGACACCCCGGGCTTGAACGCCGCGATCCGCGGCATCGGAAAGGCGGCGATCAACTCCCACGAGATGAGCGTGATCGGCTTCCGGGACGGCTTCAAGGGCTTGATGCAGAACCGCTCGATCCGTCTCGACCGCCAAGCGCTGTCGGGAATTCTCACCCTGGGCGGCACCATCCTCGGCACGAGCAGGGAGAAGCCTCACAAGATGGAGGTAGGCGGTCAGACGATGGACATGACCGACGCCATCCTCGAGAACATCGAGACCCACCACCTCGATGCGCTGATCTGTCTCGGCGGCGGCGGCACGCAGAAGAACGCCCTTCGGCTGCACGAGGCCGGAGCGCCGATCATCACCCTGCCGAAGACGATCGACAAGGACGTGTGGGGCACCGACACCACGTTCGGGTTCGACACCGCGCTGGGAATCGCCACCGACGCCATCGATCGGCTCCACTCCACCGCCCACAGCCACCATCGGATCGTCGTCGTCGAGCTGATGGGCCACAACGCCGGCTGGCTGGCCCTGGGCGCCGGCCTGGCAGGGGGCGCCGATGTGATCCTCATCCCGGAGATCCCCTACGATCTCGACGCCATCGCCGACACCGTGCTGCGGCGACGGTCCCGTGGCAGCACCTTCAGCATCATCGCGGTGAGCGAGGGGGCGTTGTCGGCCGAGGCACACGCCATGGCGATCGACATCCGCCGCCGCCTCGACGAGACCAAGGGTGATGAATCGAGGAGCGGCGAGCGAGCGGCGGCCAAAGCCGAGCGGGATGCGCTGGAGGAAGCCCGAAGCGACGCGACGGCCACGCTGTCACGCCGCCTGGAGGACATGACCGGGCTCGAGGCGCGGGTCACGATCCTCGGCCACGTCCAACGAGGCGGGACGCCCTCCGCTCAGGACCGGCTGCTGGCCACCCGTCTCGGAACGGCGGCCGCCGATCACGCCGCTCGGGGCGAAACAGGGATCATGGTGGCGATGGTCAACGGCGAGGCGGTACCAGTGCCGCTCACCGACGTGGCCGGAAAGCGGGCGGTGGTACCGCTCGACCATCCGTGGATCACCACGGCCCCGCAACCTGGGCATCGGTCTCGGCGACTAGCTGTAGTAGCCACGGCGGCTGAAAAGAGAAATCCGAGAAAATCTCGAAAAACGCGTAAGGATCCGTTGCGCCATTGGTCAGGAACGTCGAACCGCACTTCAACCCGAAGGCGGCACGACCAAAAGGAAGACCAATGCGCAACAAACTTTTCACCACCAAACTCGCCGCCACAGCCTCACTGGCTGGTTTGATAATCGGCGGCATCGCTCCTGCCGTCTCGGCCCAGGACCCCGTGCCCGCGCCCGATCTGACCATGCACATCCCGGTCCTGGAGACCGATCCGGATCCCGAGCCCGAACCTCTGGTTCCGCTCGGCCCGTTCGAGATCGTCACACCGACGCTACCCGAAGATCCGCCACCGCTTCCGCCCGTTGACGACGATCCTCCAGTCTGGGTGCCCGACTTCGAGCTCTGCCTCAACCTCGAGATGATCTGCCCGCCGGACCTGGACGACATCGTCAACCCCACTGATCCCGGCGACGAGGATCCCGACGAGGGTGGCGAAGACGGCGGCGAAGAGCCCGAGGACGGCGGCGAAGAGCCCGAGGACACTCCGGAGGACACCCCCGAGGAGCCCGAGGACACCCCGGAAGACACCCCCGAGGACGAGGAAGAGTCCGACGACGACGGTTCCGACACCGATGTCGACATCGACATCGATATTGACATCGACATCGACATCGACGTCCCGGTCCCCGGCAACCCCAAGTTCACCGGCTGACGCCACCGACGACCAACCGAA
>CBDCGP010000039.1:0-73768 GCA_965216655.1 Acidimicrobiales bacterium | reverse complement strand
GCTCGCCGGCCCCGGACCCGCACGACGGTGAGGACTTCCGAGTCATCCCGGTTGATCCACCGGGTGCGGGCGTCCTCGTCGCCCCGCCAACGGATTGAGATCGGCACCGGACTGGATTCGACTCCGTCGAGTTCGATGACCTTGGCGTGAAACTCGCCGGCCGAGTCGTGATTGACGACCCGCACTGCCAGCTCGTTGTTCCTCACCGTGGTCAACTCGCAGGTGAAGTTCTCCGGATCACCGGTCTTCGGCAGCGGATCGAGGTGCTCACCCAGCGCTTCCCGGACCTCGTAGAGCATGGCCAGGAGCGTGCGACAGATCATGTATCCGACGATCAACGTCGGCACGATAACAAGGCTGAGGACGGCCAGGAGCAGGTCGCCGATGCGAAAGACGCCGGCGAAAATTGCAGCCTGAAGCACGACGGCCGGCGCCCCGAACACGAGCGATACTTGATGGGATTTTCGCCGGCCCAGATGCGGGCCGTCGGAGCGCGGCCTCGAGCAGTCGGTCATCCCACTGCACAGCCATGCCGAAATGGTAGTCAACCACCGCTCTTGTTTCGAATCCTGGAGGCGATGGTGCGAGTCGTTTCCGCCCGGCAAAGCGGCCGAGGTTTGGTGGATTTCGCGTCATAATGACACGGAATCAACCAAACCTCGGGCGCGAGCGGGTAACGCGATCTCGTGGCATGTGTCAGAAAGCCCCGGCTGTTGGATCCTGGAAGCAGCAAGGGTGAGGACACGCACACCATCATCGCCCTCGTCAGCACCTAGCTCCTGGCAGCTCGGATGGCCCTTTTCGGGCTGCGGAACTCTTCCATCGACGCAATACGCCCGTCGCTCATGCTTACCACGATGCTCGACCGTAGTCCGGGCTTCGGCGACTCCTCGTGCAGCTCCAGGATGGCTTTGTCGGCAAGGCCGGTTCTGAGATGCACCGAGCCGGTTATGCCTGCTTCTCGGACGCCGGTTCTGATCCGTTCGAAAGACGCACGCGCCTCGTCTGGACCCTGTCAACTCGGTGTGTGGCGCCACCAAAGCCAGCCTTGTGATTGGCCGTTCCAGACCATGTCGTCGGCCATCAGGCCGACGAGCGGCTCCAGATCACCAGTGTTGAGCGCCTGGACTGCTCGATCCAATTGCTCGATGTCGGTTGCGTCCATACTCCCGATGGTCCGTTTTGAACGTGGGATTGTCAAGAGCAGCCTCAACCGGTCGCCGCTGTGTTCCGATGGTGCGCGATACTGGTGAACCGCATCCCAAGACAAGGGGCCTGCGATGGAGTGCTTTCATTTCAATTCGGCGTTCGTGGCCCGACTTGATCCAGAGTTCCCAGGCGATGGCGACTGGGGATGCGAGGTGTTTCACTTCGACCGTAACGGAGCGGTGGTGGAGGAGTTGCGCTCGCCGTGGGGCACACCGCTGGTCGTTGAGATCACGCCCGAGAGCGACGCCCGTTGGATTGCCACCCTGGAAGCGGGTGGCCTTGGCGGCCTCACGGGGCTCTACGCCACACCAAGCGACTCACACCTCTGCGCATTGGCGGATGGGCTGGCCTATCTGATCAACGCAGGGTCGCCGGCCGACGGTGCCATGCCCGTCCACCACCAGGTTTCCCAGGTCGTCTCGGTCGACGGCTGCGATTTGTTGCTTCTGGTTCGGTTCATCGACATCGTGGCACTTGGCCCCGATGGCGTCGCGTGGCGATCACATCGGCTTGCTGTCGACGGTCTTGCCGTTGTCGGCATCTCGTCGGAAGCCATCGTTTGCTCGGTTGACAATCTTGGAGGATCGGAGACCATCACCCTTGATCCGTCCACCGGCGAGCAACTGTCAGGGACTCGACTGGACTCCTTCTGGCCACCCGGCGCCATGTGAAGCCTCCGGCTAGTGCAGACCGAGAACGGTGAGCAATGCCTCGTCTATACCCCAAAGCTCTTCTGGGGTGAGGTGGCCGGCGATGTCTCCGAGACGCGACGTGTCGACGGCACCGACCTGTTCGACCAGGACTCGCGTTCGATCACCGTCGATATCGATCTCGGGTCGGAAGGTCGCCGATCGTGCTGATCGCGACGTCGGCGCCACGAGCACAACGGAGCGTGGCAGGAATTCGTCGGCCTGGACGACGACCCCGAACCGGTCACCGCGTTGTTCGTGTCCGATTCCCTTGGGGAGTCTGAACCGATAGACGTCACCGCGGAGCACGGAGCGATTCCATGAGCTGAGCCACAGTCGACATCTCGGCCCGGTCGATTTCGTCGGCTTCGAGTTCGGCTACTTCTGCCGCGAGTTCGGAGCTCCGGCGAAGTCGGCGGGCCGAATCAACAAGCGCCGATCGAATAGCTTCGGATCTGCTCATGCCTGAGGCTTCCAGGGCTCGCAGGGCTCGCTGTGCCTCGTCATCCAGTCGCACGGAAATTGCCTGAGCCATCCGCCCATTGTATCACAGAATGCAATACGAAAAGGGCGACACTCGCCCGGTCACCCGCCGGCGCCATCTCGACGCTGCCGGCGGAGTCGGTCGAGGCCGTCGAGGATGAGTTCGAGGCCGAACTCGAACTCCCCGTCGAACGTGAACTCGAACATCGCCGCCTGGTCGTACAGGGCGGCGAGGTTGGGGAACTGGGATGCCAGGTCGGGTGGGAGGCCCGAGACGGTCGACGCTCCCGTGGCACTCGGGCCCATCGAGGTCTCCTGGAGGACCTGACCGTACACGTAGCAGTCGAGGAGCCAGAATGCGTGGGCGGCGTTCTCGATCGAGAATCCGGAGGATGTGAGGCTTCCGAGGATGGCGTCGAGGTAGCGCATCGTCACCGGCCCCTGGTAACCGCGAGACTCGAGGAGGCCGATGGCCCAGGAGTGCCGACCGAGCACGGCCCGGGCGGACACCGCTCGTCGACGCATAGCCTCTCGCCACTCGGATCCGCCCTCGGGAATCTCGATCTCGGATACGACCAGCTCGAGCATGCCGTCGAGGATCTCGTCCTTGTTGGCCACGTGCTTGTAGAACGCCATGGCCTCGAATCCGAGCTCGGAGCCCAGACGGCGCATGGTGAGCGCCCCGAGGCCATCCCGGTCGACGAGCTCGACGGCGCCGCGGAGGATCCGATCCCGGCTCAACGGGGGACGTCGGGTCATGTTCATCCTTGACAAGCGTACGTTGCACCCCTCAAGATTACTAAGTAAACTCAAGTCGTCAAGATCCGATCGACCGAGTCGGCGATCGGCGTGAACAGGAGGAAGCGAGATGGCAGGCGAGGAACGAGGCGACGTGATGGATCGAGAGGGCGGGCCCTCTGGGCCGTCGGCGCACCACCTCGGCTCGACCGAGGTCCACGGAAACGCAGTCCGTGGCCAGCCGTCTGCGGACGTCAGCCCGAGGGTCGTGCTCGGCGTACTCTGGCTTTCGCACTTTCTTCTCTGGACCTTCGGCGACATGTTCGCCTTGCTCCAGGGGATCACTGAGGCCGTCACCGAGCCGGTCTTCCTCATCGTGGCCCCGACCACCGCTATCGTCCAGGCCTCGATGGCGGCGCTGAGCCTGGTCGGCGCCATCCGTATCGTTCGCAGAGCCAACCTGGTCGTCGCTCCGCTCTTCGCGCTGCTCAACGTCGGGTTCCTCGTCGAGGCCTCGCACGCCTGGGAGTACTACCTGGGGGCCTTCTACTTGGCGTTCAGTCTGCTCATCCTCGGATATGCGGCCAAACGACTCGTTCCTTGACGAGCGATGGCGTCCGCCCGGCCCGGATCCGGATGGTGCTGATCTGCACTCATCGGATAGCTGACGGCGGGTCGGAGATCTACAGTGCGACCCATGCAGGTGATCGGTGCCGGATTCGGTCGGACAGGCACGCTGTCGTTGAAGCGTGCCCTCGAGGAACTCGGATTCGGCCCGACATATCACATGCAAGAAGCCATGCGACGTCCTGCACATGTGCGTCGGTGGCTTGACTACGCCGATACGGGCAAGGCGGACTGGGAGGCGCTCTTTGCCGAGTTCGGCTCGGGTGTCGACTACCCCGTGTGCTGCGTATGGGAGGAACTCGCCGCGCATTACCCCGAGGCGAAGGTCGTTCTGACGGTAAGGGATCCTGACAAGTGGTGGGAGAGCACGAACTCGACGATCCATGGATTCCGTGCCGCCTTCTCGCCGTGGTTCCAACGGGCAGTTCCAGCGGCGGGGCGGTTCGTCGAGATGGTCGAGAGGCTCGTCTGGGATGGGCTGTTCGACGGACGGTTTACCGACCGAGATCACGCCATCGAGGTCTTCACGCGCCACGTTGAGCACGTTCGCACAACTTGCGCACCTGAGCGGCTCCTCGTCTTCGATGTCGCTGATGGCTGGGATCCGCTCTGTGCGTTTCTCGACGTACCGGTTCCCGATCGACCGTTCCCGCACCTCAACGACGCAAAGGCGACGCGGCGCAATGTCACGTTCGTCCGATGGGGAACCCGAGCGGCACCCGCCGTTGGTGGAGCAGCTCTTTGGGCCCTGATCGTCTCGAAAGCTCGTCGATAGCCGGGCCGGTCCGCTCGGCCACACTCGATGTTGCTCGACCGACACCTCCCGAACTTCACCCGCGGGAGTTCGAACGAACTGGTTGAGGATCAGCCGGTGTTGGATCCATTTGCTGGTCGGGCGGTGGCTGTGATGATGAGCATCGGGTTGGGGATGAGGAAGCCGTCGTCGCTTCGGTAGGCGCCGGCGTGCTCCCGGATGGTGCTCTCAATGGCGGTCCGGGTGGCGTTGGGGATGGCGTCGAGGTCGGCCCAGGCGCCGAAGGCCTGGAGGAGGGTGTCGATGGATGCCATGGGCCAGACGGTTTCGAGTCTCTCGATGCCGAAGCCCTGGAAACCGGCCCCGTCGAACAGCGCCTCGAGGGCATCGGCATCGGTGACACCGAACAGGGGGCCGTGTGGCAGGTTCGGGACGTCTGCGTGTTGGGCCACGGCGGAGAAGAACAGTCCGAACGCCTCCAGGGTGTCGGGTGGAGCCCAGATGGTGCATGCGATTGGGCCGCCGTCGACGAGTACTCGATGCGCCTCGTTGAGAGCCTGGTGGGGGTCGGCCAGGTGGTGCAGCACACAGTTGGCGATGACGGCATCGAACGAGCCCTCTCCGAATGGGAGGGACTCTGCCGATGCGAGGCGTATGTCAAGGTCGGGGTGGCTCCTGCGGGCCTCGGCCACCATGGCCTCGGAGAAATCGATCGCCGCAACGGTCGCACCTCGGTCGCTGGCGGCGGAGGGGAGATCGGCGGTGCCGGTTCCGACGTCGAGCACGCGTGACTCCGAGTCGACACGAGCTGCATCGAGGAGTGCATCGATCGCCTGGCCGGTCAGCGCGGCGAAACCGCTCCGATATCCGGGCGCGCAACGTGACCAGGTCGCGTGCTCGTAGGCAGCGACGTCGGCAGGATCAAAGGTCGTCTCCATGTCGTTCTCCTCGTGGTGTGAGTCGTGCGCTCCACGTTCCCACTGGGGCGTGGCCCGTCCGTGGCCTGGCCGTGGCCGAATGTAGGGCGGTACGATCGGAGTCGATGCGAGTGGAGATGCTGGGCCACGCTGTCGTTGTTGTCGGCGACGGCCAGGTCGTGCGATTGCGTCCCACCATGCGGAACCAAGCCCTCGTCTACCTCGCTTGTTCGCATGACTGGGTAACCCGGGATCAGCTCGGGTTCCTGTTCTGGCCCGATCTGCCCGACGCGACGGCTCGTCACAATGTGCGTCAGTTGCTCAAGCGAATTCGCCGGCTCGACTGGCTGAGTGGGTTCGATGTCGTCGGCGACGGGGTCCGCTGGCAGGTCGATACCGACTTGGATGTGCTGACCGCAGCGGACCCGGCGGCTGTCGTCGCTCTGCCGGTGGGTGAATTGCTGCCGGATTTCGAACGAGGCGCGACGGTCGAGTACGAGGAGTGGTTGCTGGCGGAGCGTCGCCGCGCCGATGGAGCTCTGCGGGCTGGTCGATTGGCTGCGGCGGACGTCGCAGCCCGGGTGGGGTCGACCGACCGAGCTCTCGAGGCACTTGCGCCGCTTCTGCCGTCCGACCGGGACGGCGCAGTGCTCATTCGGTACATGGAGATCGCCAGCATTGCGGAGCGAGGCGACGACGCATTGGCTGCATTCGATGAGGTGGCGACCCGCTGGCAGGACGAGCTCGGTGTCCAGCCGCCGTCGCGCGCGATTGAGCTCGCTGAGAACGCCGCCTCGCAGGTCGGCCCGGAGCGCGAGAACCGGCATCGAATCGTCGGTCGTCTTCGTGAAATGTCCGAGATCGTTGCCATGCTGGAACGACCCGACGTGAGGCTCGTGACGCTGGTGGGTCCAGGTGGAATCGGCAAATCGGCACTGGCCCGGGCGCTCTCCGACGCAGCCGTCGGTCGCCGGTGGACGAAATCCGCATTCGTGTCCCTCGAGTCCATCTCGGACCCGGCCCTGATCCCGGCCCAGATCGCCCTGGGGTGTGGAGTCGCTCTCGACGGGCGCCTCGATCCGTTCGACCAACTCGTTGAAGAGCTGCGCGGTCAGCGTCTGCTCCTGATTCTCGACAACGCCGAGCACCTGCCGGACGGATGGTCCTTGTTCTCGACGTTGCTCGAGCGCTGTCCGGATCTGATTATCGTGGTCACGTCACGCCAACGTCTCCGCCTTGGGAACGAATGGATCTACGAGGTGGGCGGCCTCACCGATGACGCCGCCGTCGAATTGCTGACCGACCGCATACGTCGGGTAGCCCCCGATGTATCGATCGGCCGCGACGAGGCGGTTGCCATCTGCCGGCTGGTGGGCACCTCACCACTGGGGATTGAGCTCACTGCGCCATGGCTACGAGTCATGACACCAACAGAGGTCGTCGAGAACGTCGGCCACAACGTTTCCGTTCTGACCGGAGGTGCTGTCGACGGTCCCTCCCGCCATCGAAGCGTCGATGCGGCAATGGCGCACTCATGGGCACTGGCTGAGCCGAACGAGCGCGATGCAGTGGAGGCGCTATCGGTTTTCGCCGGTCCGTACCCCTTCTCGATGGCGGTCGCCGTCGCCACTGCGCCTCCCGTAACGTTGCGCGATCTCGTGGACAAGTCGCTGGTCCAGCAGCGCCGAGACGGGCTCCTGGTCAGCCACCCTCTGGTGCGGCAGTATGCGGCCGCCCGTCTTGCTGCCGACGACGCAAGGAGAACCCAAGTCCGCCGACGGCACGCCCAAGCCGTCCTGGAAGCGCTCGCATCGTCAGATGAGCCGCCGGGCCCACTCATCGACGACGCGATCGCCGCATGGCGATGGGCCATCGAGCACGGCGACATCGGTCTGATGGAGCGCTCCTGCGACGGACTGGTGCGATCGATCAAACAATCCGGGCGCCACCAGCAAGGCCTCGGCCTCCTCACCGCAACTCGGTCGTCACTCGACGACCGTCGGACCCTCAGCGTGGTGTCTGCAGCAATCGGCATCGGCGAGTCCCTGCTGTTGCAGCGCCTCGGCCGGCACCACGACGCTGCAGAGGCGGCCAGTCGGGCGGCCACTGCCGCCGAGGCCTCGAACGATCAGCGACGGCTCGTTCACGCACTCGTCACGTGGGGGTGGGCGCAGAAGTGGCTCGATGGTGACGCAGCGCAATACGAGACCACACAGCGCGCTCTTGTTGTTTCCCAGCACCTTGCCGATGACGAGCTCTCTACTCAGGTCCTCAACGGACTCGGCTGCTCAGCTCCGACGCTGCAACAATGCCGTGACCACCTCCTCGACGGCCTCGAACTCGCCCGTCGGGCCGAGCTACGAGCAATGTCGATCGTGTTGCTGAACAACATCGGCATGGTGGAGTGGGGCCTCGGCGACCACGACACTGCCATCGGACACCTCCAAGCGGCATGCGACCTCGCGCGCACCAGCGATTCGCAACGGTGGACCGCCATCAGCCTGTCAAACCTCGCATTCGTCTGCGGCGACCACGGCGACCTGGTAATCGCCCGCCGCCTCGTGGATGAGGCCGAAGCCATCGACATCGGCAGCGAGGACCTCGACTACACCGTGCTCGGTCGTCTCATCGCCGGCGAGATCCGCCGACTCACCGGAGACGAGGCCGGCGCCGGCGAACGGGCAGCCGAGGCGCTCCACACAGCACGAGCGCTCGGCAACGAACCCTACATCTTGCGGGCCCTCCGGCTGCACGGCCTCCTGCTACTGGACAGCGGAGACATCGAGCGAGGTGCCCAGATCCTCATGGCTGTGCTCCCGCGCACCGACCGACGAGGTGACTTCACCAGTGAGGTCCAGAACCCACGTCTGTTGGCCCAAATCACCGCCCGGCTGGATCCCCACGCGGTCGTCGAAGCCGAGCGCTGGGCAAGGAAGCACTCCCTCGAACAGATCGCCCGGGCGGTCCACGACGACCAAGCACGACACTCGGGCTGATGTTTGGCGGTAGTGTCGCGTCTGGTTACGTCCAGAAGGCATCGCCGACCCGCCAGCAGCGAACCTTGAGGGGTCGTGGCGGCTGGTCAGCTCGACGGGTCTCGCGAGCACGACTCCAGCGCGCCGTCGGGAGCCGAGCCGGTGATGGCGGCCAAGCTCTCGCCGTCCACCACAGCGCCCGCCCTCCGGCAGGCTTCGGCAACGAAGCCGTCGAGGCCCAGAGGAATCTCGACCACCCGACCCTGCTCGGGAATGTAGATCGACGAACCGTCGTCGCTCAGGGCGCCGAATCCCCACCAACCGCCGCCGTCGTGGATGATCCCGGCCGGTTCGAGACTACCGTCGTACCACTTCACCACCTGGCCGTCCTCGTGATAGGTAACAAACCCCCCGGGGAAGACAATGAACTGTTGGACCGCCGATGGTGGGCCGACGTGTGTGACCTCCGGTTCGAACGTTTCCGGGTTGTGCCGGCCGATTGTTCCATCAGCCAATCCGATCAGGATCGATCCGTCGGACGCCTGTTCCGCTGCGGCCACCGGGTGGCCGAACCTCTCGAACTGGTGAACGGGCGTTCCCTCCAGATCGATTATCTGGGCCAAAAAATCCAGGTCGGCCAGCAGGATCCGATCGGGTCCGATCGGCTCGGCGGTCACGATCCCGGGCACCGGACGCTCCAGCAGGATCTCGGCGGTCCGGTCGTCGAACACCAACATGTGAACCGTGTCGAAGTCCGCGGGCTCGAACACGAGCTGTACCGCCAGGCCGTGGCCGACACGAACCGTGCGGACCCGATCGGTCTCCTCCGAGAACCGATCGGTGAGATCTACGTCCGAGGTCCGGACCCCGTCGGTCCAGATCCCGAAGTGGCGCCGCCGTTGCTCGTAGCCGACGATCCGCGAGGTGTCCACCGGGCGCAGTTCAGCCAGAGTCCGACCCAGCTCGGTCACCGCTCCATCGGGATCGATCGAAACGTTCACGACGCTGTCACCTTCACCGATGATCGTACTGACTGTGCCGTCGGGGGCGACGGCGCCGCCCTGCTCGATGTCACGGTGAACGACCCGGACCCGGTTACCCGTATTCCCGTCGATCTCCAGATTCAGGGAATACAGCCGATCCCCAGGTCCGGTCACCGTCAATTCGTCGTCGCCGGAGAAGGCGATGATGGCTTGTGATCCGGCGAGCGGTAGCGGACCTTCGATACGGTCGCCGCTGACGAGATCGAACACCTCTATGCCGGCGGAGGTGGCCGTCGCCACCCGGGAACCGGACCAATTGAGAGTCAGAGCAGCGTTGGCGTCCGCATCGCCGGAGTGGACGGTTGACCACAGCAGCCGGCCACTGTCACCGTCCCAGGCCATGATGTCGGACGCATTGCGCCCGACGATACGTGTTGCGTCAGAGTTGATCTCGATCGAGCCGACAGGGACCCCGGGATCGTCCAGCGGCCGCTGGTCCCCGGTTCGCAAATCGACCAATGCCGGCGCTTGGCCATCACCGGCGACGACGGCAAGGCCATCGATTGTCGTGGTCGCCACTGCGGCCAGAAAGCTCATGCTCAATTCGTGACTGGCGAGGGAGGTCAAGGCCGTCACGTCGGAGGTGTCGAACACATGCAGCCGGCCGTCGTCGACGTCGTCGATTGCAACTATCGCCTGGCCATCGGCGGTCCAGTCGATGCCTCGAATCTCATCGCCCACCTCGACCGACAGCGGCGCCTCCGCCGAACCGATCGTCGATACGGTGAGGTGACCGTCGGCATTGACGGCGACCCGATCACCGGCCGGAGAAACGATCGGACAGTCGATGGACGAGCCAAGGTCGACCGATCCGGCTGGTGCCGGCGGAGCGCCGTCGTGGTCCCAGACGACCACCGGTGTCAGCCCGGCATCGTCGACGACACCGAAATCGACGAGACGAGCCCGAGTCGGATCGGAAAGCGCCACCATGCAGCGGCTGTTCTCGGCTGTTCCGAGGTAACGATCGAACGGACCGCGTTGCAACAACTCCACCAGCGTGCGTTCGGCTTCGACCCCACCACCCTGCTCGACGGCGGCGACGGCCAGCTGCAGACCAAGGGCGGGTCGGGTGTCAAAGGTCGTGGCCGCGGCCTGGGTCAACAACCGCACCTCGGCCACGTTGGCTGCGGCTTCGGCCCGCCGGGCCTGGTCGTAGGCCACCGTCCCGGCAATGAGGGCGATAACAGCCACGACGGCAATGACCGCGGTCAACGTCCTGCGTCGGCGGACCTGCCGCTCCTCGACCACCCGCCGCCGGTGGTCGTCGGCTTGGCTGGCCTCCACCAGGTCGATCTCGACAGCCGACAGAACGGACGCGTCATCGGTCAGTTCCACGGCTCGCTCCAGCCTGGTGCCCCGCAGGAGGAGGGCCGGGTCACGATCGTCGGCCTCCC
This sequence comes from Acidimicrobiales bacterium, assembly GCA_965216655.1. Lineage (GTDB taxonomy): Bacteria > Actinomycetota > Acidimicrobiia > Acidimicrobiales > SZUA-35 > JAHELU01. The sequence goes on along the minus strand of CBDCGP010000039.1, from coordinate 62,939 downwards.
ACGCATGTGCGGCATCGGTCAGCCGGCCCCGCTCGAGCAATCGGTGCCGATCGTCGCTCAGCCAGCCGGCCAGGCGGGGCCACCGGGTCAGCACGGCCTCGTGACTGACGGTCACCGTCGGCTCGCGTGTCGCGGGATCGCGGTCGGTGGCGACCAGCCGCGCGGCCACGGCGGCGTCGATCGTCGACGAACGAACGCCGGAGGCCAACACATCGGTCAACCGGACCCGGCGGCGGGTGATGGGACGATCGGGTGCGATCGTGACGATCCGACCGAACAGCCGTCGCAACTCGTCAAGCCGGTCGGACCCCAGTTCGTCGACCAGCGCTTCGGCCCGGCTGACCACTGCACCGGTGAGTCCGCCAAGTTCGTCGTAGGCGTCGCACTCGATGACCGATCCCCGTCGGTGCTGCCAGAGTTCATGCAGGGTGGCCGACAGCAGTGGCAACGCACCCGGCTCGGCTTCGACGTCGGCGATGAGCCGGGCCACGAGTGCCGCCGACATCTCCACACCACGGTCCCGGGCCGGGTTGACAATGGCTCGCTCGAGTTCCGCCGGTGTGAGGTTGGTCAGCGTCACCAGCGATCGTCCGAATATCTCGGCGAACGGCTGGCGCTGGAGAGGCCGATCGAACCAGTCAGCCCTCAGCGTGGCGACCACCCGGACTTCGCTGTCGGGGTCGCCGACGCCGCCCGCGAGGAGGTCGAGGAACCAATCGCTCCGCGTGCTGCCACCATCCGGATCGGCAGAAAAGATCTCCTCCAGCTGATCGACCATGACAAGCAGCGGCCGGTCCGGCCCGAGGCATGCCTCCGCCGCCTCGATGAGGCCCCGGTCCGTCGACCCGACTGTGTCGGCCAGCATCCGGCCGGGATCGGCGTCGGCCACGGTGGCGACGTTTCCGAGCGCTTCGGCCAGCGACTCGATGGGATCGTGGCCGGGTGTCATGACCGCCACCGCCCACTGCTCACTACCTTCGACCGCACCGGACCGGAGCGCCGGTAGCAACCCGGCCGACAGCAGCGACGACTTCCCGCTGCCGGAGGCTCCGGTGATCACGATCAGCCGATTCGCGGGTTTGCGGAGTCGATCACAGAGCTGACCAACGACCGCCTCGCGGCCGTGGAAATCGGCCCCAAGGGTCTCATCGAAACTGCGAAGGCCAGGATAGGGATTCTCCTCCAGCGGCATGGTGAGCAGGTCGGGCTGATCCAAGCCGGTGGCGGTCAGAAACGCTTCGAAGAGTCCGGTTGCGGTCGGCAACGACGTGTCTTTCCGATATGCGGCTTGCAGGATGGCGACGGCTTCGGCGGGGTCGACGACCGACTGGAGGCGGCGGTCCATCACGTCGGTTCCGTCGTAGGCCGTGCCGAGCAGCGCAGTGGCGATCACCGTGGCGAAGGCCGACCGGTCGTCGCCCATGGTGGCGCCGTTCGAGGTCGGAGGGAAGCACCCGAGCCGAGCTTGGCCGTCGTCGCCGAGGAAGATCGACCCGGGCCTGAGGTCACCGTGTATCAGGTCGGCCTCGTGAGCGGCGTCGAGTGCGGCGGCGAGTCCGGCTCCGAGCTGTGCAACCGACGGCAGGGATAGTGGCCCTTCGACAAGCCGGTCGCTCAGGGTCAGCGGCCACGCCGGGGTGACGACGTGCACGGCGCCCGGCTCCCTCCAGTGGTCAATCACCTCCTCGACATGAGGATGACGGATCGCGGCCCGTAATCGTACCCGATGATCGATGACCGGCAGCAGCTCGGATTCCGCTGTGGTGATCGTGGTCGTTTCCACGACGACCTCGCGGTCGAGGGCCGGTTGGTGGGCCCGCTTGCGAACCGAACGAGGTGCGTTGCTGACTTCGGCCACGACGTCGTGTACCCGATACCCTCGCAGCGCTCGCCCGGTTGGCGTCGCCCTTCCGATCGATACGTCGTGGTCGAGTATGGCCGACTCCAGCGCCTGCAGTGATGGTGCCGGATCAAGCCCGAGTTCGTCGCGCACCCGTCGCCGGTGTCGATCGAGTTCACGGAGGGCATCGGTTTGCCGGCCGGCCCGATAGAGGGCGAGGACGTGAATCCGGCGCAGCTCCTCATGCCACGGGTGAGCGTGGGCCAGGACGGCTGAGCGGGCCAGCGTACGGCCGATATCGCCGTCGTCCAGCCAGGCCTCCAGCCGCTCCGTTTCAGCCGCCAGCCGCAGCTCGCCCAGGCGAGTGACGCTCGGCTGAAGCGAGGCGACATCGGCGAAGCCGTCGAAGGCATCGCCTCGCCACAGGTCCAAGGCTTGATCGAGTTGCCGTCGCCGTCGATCCGGGTCGACCGACGTCTCATCGTCGACCAGAAGCCGTTCGAACCGCCAGGCGTCGACGTCGACACCACCAAGCCTGTAGCCGCCAGGCCGGCTCTCGATGAGATCCGGTCCCGAACCTCCCGCCTCGGTCAGTTGGCGTCGGAGCCGGCTGATGGCGGTACGTACGTGGGCGGTCGGTTGGGCGGGACGGTCGGCGTCGTCCCAGATGACCTCGGCCAGCTGGTCGACGCCGAGTCCAGGTTCACCGGCGTCGGCCAGGGCGGCCACGATCCGCCGCTGGCGTTCACCGGTGACGGCGAGAACTCGACCGCCAACGGTGACCTCCAGCGGGCCCAGTATGCGGATTTCGGCCTGGTGGTCCACCGACTCACGCAGCCGCGATACCGGCGAGCAGCTCAGCCATGGCCTCCTGGGCCGCCTCGTGACGTTCGGGCCCCTTGGTCTGGACCCACGGGATCACATCGGGAATCGCCTCCATCTGCCAGACGGTGACGTCGATCTCCGGCGAGAGGACCGTGACACCGAATATCTCGTGCACAATGAAACCGATGCAATTGTCGCCGAAGGGGCAGTGGAACGTGCCGCCGGCCGTCGGATCAACGGTCAGGCGGTGCCAGGTGGCGGGCTGACCGGCGACGGTCGAGGTGCCGGTATCCGTCACGACCAACTGAGGAACGGCGTCGAACCACTCTTGAAGGTCCGTCGGGAGGTCGATGGTCACCTCGGGCACAATCGGGTCGTGTTCCTGGTGCACGCTGGCTTCGCGTGGCGGCACGATTCCCACGGTCTTCAGCATGGCAAGCTGAGTGTCCGTGTCAGCCAGCTCCCCGGTTGAGAAGTCGAGAAGGACCTCGTCGCTGCGGTAGATGATGAGCTCGGACTCGGTGGTGACCTGCCAGTCGTCTGTTATCACGTCGACCAGCCACGTCCCGGGGGCGGCGATGTCGTTCGCGCTGAGATCGGTGCCGATCCCCGCAACGACCTCTGGATCGGCGGCGGTGGAGTCGACGGAGTCGTCCGGGGTGGTGTCATCGGTTGCGCCAGCATCGGTGTCAGCTGCGTCGGCTTGGTCCGCCGCACCAGGTTCGTCGGATGTATCGGCGGCGGGTTCCTCGGCGGCGTCTGGTTCATCAACATCTACGGCCGCGGAATCGTCGCCCGCCGATTCATCGACCGAGTCGGCCGCTTCGGTCGTTCCATCCGACCCGCACGCCGTGGCGACCACGGCAAGCGCGATGGCAATGGCCACGGCTACCAGTCGCCATCTCCGATTCCCACCCAAACGAAAGCGTGTATCTGTCTCCGGGTTTGACATTTGTCTCTCCTCCTGTTGATCTCTTATTCCGGCAAAGGAACTATTACGCAAACGAGGAGATCATCACCAAGGTAACATTCGCATAACACGTTGTCCGACGGCACGGACGACAGAGTTTTGGCGGGGTGGTCGCCAACGGGTTCCGTCCCGATCCATCGGCACATCGACCGTCCTGGAGCGATACCTTTCCGAGGTACCCCACCACGCCTGGAGTCGGAAACGGATCATCGGCCGTGACGACCAAGGCACGCTGCGGTGGCGTCCTTTGATCCTTGTGGCAAACAGTTGTCGAGCCGGTGCCCAATCGAGCGTCTTGTCCACCGGGGCATGGCTTGCTGGCATGGCCGGCACCGGCCGCAGCGGTCCAGACTCGCCTCGTCTCAATCGTTGTCCAGGCTGAGAGCGTCGATGAATGCCTGGTCATCAGCTGCCTGCTTGCTGGCGGCTACGGCAGCGGATTGGCGGTGCGCCTCGTCCTTGAACTCGGGCGATCGTACGTCGGGCACCCAGATCTGCACGGGACGTAGGCCCTGTGCTCGGAGGCGTTGACGGTGCTCACGCACTCGCTTCTTCAATCCGGCGTCCTCTGTCAAACTACGTACTGCGACGATGAGAATACCGGAGTAAGCGCCGACCGGTACCTCGATCTTCGGGTACGCTCCGCCGGACGTCGACGCCGTGTATTGAGGCGAGCATGGGTGTGGATGTCTTTGAGTGATATTGCTTGCTGACCCGACAGCAGCACTGGCGTTAAAGTCAACGCAAAATGTCAACGGGCGACATGCCCCCTCGAGAATAGGGACTACTGTGCGACGACTGATCACTGCGGCTCTCGCGACCGTCACCTCGCTGTTACTCCTAGTGCTCTGACCATGATGGTTGGTGGGTCGCGTCCACCGTTTGGTGTTCTGGGTCTGTTTTGATTGGGGGATGGCAGAACGTGTGCGTGTGCGTCGATTGAACGACGCGGAAGGCCGCGAGTTACAGGCGATCGTGCGGCGGGGCGGTAAGTCCGACCGGTCGATCGTGCGCTGGCGGCGAGCAATGGTGGTGCTGGCCTCGGCCGGTGGGAACGATGTGGCGGTGATCGCCCGGTTGGTGCAGACCTCACCCGATCGGGTCCGGGAGATGATCCACCGGTTCAACGATTTGGGGATGCGATCGCTGGACCCTCAGTGGGCGGGTGGCCGTCCCCGCCTGATCACGACGACTGACCGCGAGTTGATCGTCAAGACGGCCAAGACTCGCCCCGAGAAGCTGGGGCGCCCATTCACTTGCTGGTCGATCCGGAAATTGGTCGACTATCTGGCCACCAAGCCCGGTGGCCGGGTGCGGATCGGTCGTGAACGTCTCCGTCAGATCCTGGCTGCTGAGGGGATCACGTTCCAGCGGACCAAGACCTGGAAAGAGTCGCCGGATCCGTTGAAAGAACAGAAGCTGGCTCGGATCGAGTGGTGCCTGGAACACGCCAGAGACCGCACGTTCGCGTTCGACGAGTTCGGGCCCTTGACCATCAAACCGGTCGGTGGCTCTGGGTGGGCACCCGAGGGGCGACCCCAGCGGCTGCGGGCGAACTACAACAAACCGCACGGATCCCGACAGTTCTTTGCCAGCTACTCGATCGGTGAGGACCAGCTGTTCGGCCGGATCGAACGCCGCAAAGGATGGAAACCGACCCTGCGGGCATTGCAATCGATCCGGGCTCGTCTCGATGACGGTGAGTGGATTCATGTGATCCTGGACAACCTGAACCATCACCGGGGCCAAGCGATCCGTGAATGGTGCCAGGCGAATCGGGTCGAGCTGGTGTTCACCCCCACGTATGCGTCGTGGGCCAATCCGATCGAGGCCCACTTCGGGCCGCTCCGACAGTTCGTCGTGGCCAACAGCGACCATGCCGACCACCCGGCACTGACCAGAGCCATCCGGAGCTACCTACGGTGGCGGAACTCACACACCCGAGATCCCGAACTCCTCGCAGCCGAACGCCGGCATCGAGCCAAGATCCGAAGCGAACAACAACGACGCTGGGGCCACCCCAAACCACGAGCCGCCTAAAGCGCGCAAACGTTAGTGGTCAGAGCACTAGCTGTACCGGCGGCTGGCGATCCGCCAGTCCATGTACGGGACAGCGTTGATGTCACGTTCCCCGACGCCGAGGGTTCTGCTATCTGCGGGGTTCCTCTCACTTTGAACGTGAACGGGTCTTTCCACGACATCTTGTTTCTTGACGACGAGGGGAATGTGGAGCGCGTGGTCGCCACCGTCAAGCAACGTCTGACCTGGACCAACACTGACACGGGCGCCTCGATCAAAACCGGACCCGTTGGCGCTACGGCTCACGTCGACATCGGAGCCGCTCCCGACGGTCGTGACATCGTCGTATTGACTGGCCTCAGTGGGCATATTGTCGTACCTGGTGTTGGCGCGATCGCGGCGGACGCAGGCCGCCTGGTGTTGCACGTAGGTGAGGACGACGTGGAAGTGATCTCTATGACGGGGTTGTTCGAAGGGATGGGTGGGCCGTTCCCGATCGCCTGTGACCAGTTGACCTGATCGGTCGCGTCGAATCGTAAGGCGGTAGCGGGGTCCGAGCGCCGAGCACAATGAGAACCTCGGGTAGCCTCTTGTGGCTACAAGTCGGGCTACCCGCCCGACTCGGGGGCTCGAAAACCCGGCTCAAAACGGTCGGGATGGGGAGATTTGAACTCCCGACCCCCTGCTCCCAAATCGTGAGCGATCTTGCTCTGGTGTGCCGAGATCGCCCGACGAGCGGGGATTGGTTGCTAGGGAGCGCCGATACGCGCTGGAATTTGCTCGTCCTCGTGGCTACCAACTGGGCTACCAGCTGACAACGATCATCCTTACCGCACACGACTTGGAGTTGGATGATGTGATGGGCCGAGGTGCAAGGTCGGCAGCTCCGGAGCGCGGCGAGCGCAGTGGAGGCTCAATGTCTCAGCCGGCGCCGCGCTAGTCGTCTTCAGACTGGTGATCCAGATCAAGTTGCACGGCCGGCCGCGGCCAGACCTTCCGAAGGTCTTCAGCCTATTGGCAGCAGACCGCCCGCGGTCTGGGCCGCTAGGTGGCGGCGGATGCGCCCATGGCGGAACTGGAATCCGGCACCGACTGGTCGGACTAGCTTCTGCGATTCGGCCCATTCAAAAATCAGCACCGTGTCGCCAGGGTACAGTTGGAAGTGATCGTCATCTCGAAATATGCGCCAGATCTTCCATCGCCTGATTAGGTATCCACCGCCGTTGCTCAGGCCCAAATAAATCCCCGCGAACGTTCCCCCTAACGCTCCGGAAACCGGATTGAAATCCGCTCCAACAAATAATCCGCCGACTATTGCGACTGCCAACGCAACCCCAATAGAAGTCTTAATAACGTATGAAATGAACGCGATAGAGGACTCCACCCGGCCTTCATCATGATCCAACGGTCCGGTGACCGTTCGGTCATCTCGGAACGCGTCAACCCCGCCAAAGTAGACGCCCAAGGCAACACCGAGAGTCACCAGCTCACCGACGGAAGCACTCCAAAGTGTGTCCGAGTCGGGAGGTCCAGCGACCGCGAGCGCAACGTAGATCGCGACCGACACGACAGCGCCTCCCGTAAATCGAAGCGGCGCCGTCCTCAACAATCCGCTCCAGCCTGGCCATCCGAAGTACCTTCGGGTGGGAGCGACGGTGATAGTTGACGCCCCGAACGCAAATCCGAGCAGGGCCCCGACCAAGCCTAGCCGAATGGAGTACTCAACATCTCGGGTGGTAGCGTAGCCCGCCGCGATGGCAAAGGTCGCAACGATGGCCCCGGATATCAAACCACACCTTATGATTGCGTCACTATCCTTAGTGTGACCGCTTGTGCGGTCGATTCCAAGAACACTGATCAACGCAGTGGCACAAAGCCCGACGAACAAGCCAAATCCATTGTCATCACCGACCACGAATGCTACGAAGAAAGCTGCACCAAAAATCAACGTGAGTATCAGCTGCGATTCAGTGCTGAAAGAGTAATGATCGCGGGGCGCCGTGCGGACGAATCTCGGTCCGCCATCGCAATAGTACTCCTCGTAGTAAAATGTGCGACCCGCCTGTCTGAGCTGTCCTTCGCTATCTAAGCCTCGCCTCAAATCAAGGGCTGTGAGATAGGATGCTACCTCCTCGAGCCACTGTTTGGCCTTTGCCGGACGGTCATCGCGAGCCTTAAGACGAGCCCAGTAAGAGGCCACGATGAGGTCACGCATCTGTCGATAGTCGCCGAGTGAAGCCAAGCGCGCAACATCGACCGTATCTGCGCCTTCCGCTAGTAGGGATGCGTACAAAGGGCGTCTGATTGCCCGAACAAGTGCTTCGACGTTGCAGCTGTCTTCGCCAGCGCTACTCACTGGACTGTCCGAGCGCATGCGGGGATCGACATCGATGCCGTAGCTAGAGGCAACGCCAGACAACACCCTGGCCCATCCATATCTTGCTGGAAGCGTCGACTCCTGCTCCGAAGGGTCCGATGCTAGTTGTGTAGAGGCGATCTTTGCAAGATTTGCAGCCGAATCGAGATCCTTAATGGGGTAGACGTCTACGTACTTTATGCCCATCCTCTCTAATCGTTGACGCCGTTCCTCGGAGACCCTCTCCGTCCACTCGCGTTCGTTGCAGGTGATTAGGATACGATTGGATCCGGTTGTGGCTTGAAGATAGTGTTCAATCGCTTCGAGAAAATTGTCTATTGTGTCGGATGTTTCGGTGCCTGTTCTGGCACCAGATCTTTCGGGACTTGGAATTTCATCCAGTCCGTCAATTATCGGCAAGACTTTATCACTGCGAAGTAGTTCTTCGACTCTTGGTGTGCGCCCGAGGTCGTAATCACTCCGTGGGTCGGTTACTTCACGTGCGATCCAGCTTGTTATCGATTCGTCTCGTGCCCAGGTGGCCGGTTCAATGACAATAGGAACGACATTGCCGCCCTGGGCGTACTTCTCGTTCAGGAATTCGGCGATTCGGAGGCTGAGATAGCTCTTTCCAGAACCTGCGCGTCCTCGAATGATGTATCCTCGTGCCGACTCAGCAGATCCAGAACCTGTTTGAAGAAGAGTATCTGGCAAGAACCCCGAGCCATCTTCGTTGATCAAAGGTGGACGTAGGCTGAGATCAGCCAGGCGGCCGTCTAGACGAGCGTTGAATCCTAAGAACTCGGCGTATCGGCGTCGTGTTTGAGCAATAATTCGGACTTCGATATCTCTCGACTCTTGATCACGGTCTGGCCGGTTTTCGCGCGGGCGGAATCTGGGGAGAAGATCCGCAGTGATCGTCGCGGAGAGTGAAACAACGAAGCCCCAGAAAGACTGTAAAATCAGTGAGAAGCTGTCGAACTTCAATCGCGTTCCTCGGCCGAGCTTTAGATCCGTTTCTGAAACGCCTAGGTTAGCTCGGCCTCTCGTGAGCGGACAAATATAGTTGCGATCTGAACTGTACGCCAGAATGGCTTTCAGCTCTTGTTGTTATCTTCTTCCGTTTTCAAGGTAGAAGGTTCCCTGGTTCCGCCGAGCTCGAAGTGCCTGACGGACCCTGTTTGCAAGCCGAGGGATAGTAAGGTCATCAAGCTGGTCCGCAGTTAAGGGCTCAAGGTCCGCTATCTCCGAGGGGTCGAGCTCAATGTTGGCCAGGTGATCGCGTGGCAGTGTGCCGCCGTCGAAGATCAGCAACAGCTTTGCGCCGCCGTCGGCTTCGGGGCTGTCTTGCCACCAGTCTGCGACGAGGAGACGGCCGATGGGGGGTTTGATTCCGAGTTCTTCGAAGACTTCTCGTTGGGCGGCTTGGTAGGGGGTCTCGCCGTGTTCGACGTAGCCGCCGGGGATGTCGTAGTAGTCCTTATAGGTTGGGACGACCATGAGGATGCGGTCGTGGTCGTCGGTGAAGAGGACGCCGGCTGCTACTCGGGGGGTGATGAAGGCGAGCGTGGGGTCGTCAGTGGTCACGCTTCGACGATATCGCCGAGCCTCGATGCCGGACTGTCAGCGGGTGGCAATGCTTCGGCGGGTGCGCTGGTCGAGCCTGGCGAGTCGTGGGTCTTGGCGACCGGCCTTGGTGTTGCGCAAGTGGCCGATGATCTGTTGGGCCATAACGTGATGGTGGACTTGCTGGGGAGCAAGTTGCTCGGCGTCGAGCATCGTGGCGATTGCCTCGTCGATACTGTTCCGACGGACGGCGATCATGGCCAGGTCGAACAAGTATCGGGTTCGCCGCTCCGACGGTAGATCCGATGGCCTGAGAGCTGATGTCGAGCGTTCGGCCGATGCGATGTCGTCTCGGGCGACGGCGGTGGCGACCCGATGGACAGCGACGTTGGTTGGTCCGAAGGCGGTCCAGAGGTGATTGGCGTCGTGGCCGAGCCGCTGCGCGTGGTGGTCGGCTTCGTCCAGGAGCTCGTCGACGCCGGAGCGATCACCGGCCCGGGCGGCAGCCATCGCTGCAGCAAGTAGCAACGTGCCGTAGATAGATGCCTCCCGCTCGGATCCGTCGGTCAAACCCGATCGAAGTTCGTCGGCGGTGCGTTCGGCCAGTTTGGTGGCGGTGTCGGTTCGTCCATGTGATTGCAAGGTGTGGACGACGGAGCGCCGAAGTGACCCGAGCACGGCAGGGTCGTCGGCGTCGGACGCTGCGCCCAGGCCGCGCTCTGAGGCGATCCACGCCAAGTCGTGTTCTCCGAGTTTGGTGAGGACCATGGCCGACGCCTGGCCGGACAGTGCGACGGCCCGATTCGCTCTGCGGGCTTCTCGGCCCCGGTGGCAGTAGGCGACTCGATGGGCGCCAGCTACGACGTCGGGGAGGCGGTCGAGCATGTCGTCGAAGCGTGACGCCTGGTAGGCAGCCATCACCTGGTTGATGCCTTGGTCCAGGTCGTCGAGGTCCGGCGGCTCGTCTTCGTCTAGATCGCCGATGGTGTAGCCGCTCGCGTCGAGGAACGCCGATCGGATTCGATCTACGGCGTCAACGGCTGCTGCTGAGTCGAGCGCCAGGACGCCGATCGAAGGGGAGTCGGGATATCGCACCGCTCGTTGTTCGGCCGCAGCTCGGTCGAGGAGGTGGATCGGTAGTTCCAGCGCTTCTTCGAGCGCTCGGCGGGCTCCGGACCGGGGGATGCGTTTGCCTCGTTCCCAGCGGGCGATGTCGTTGCCGGTCACGGTGGGTCGATCGAGCAGGCACACGGCGGCGGCCAGGTCGTTCTGGCTCAGACCGAGTTCTTCGCGGCGGGATCTGACGACTTCGGAGAGTGCCCCGATGTCGGCGGGATCGGGCAACATCACATCAGTGTAGTTCTGCCCCGCGGTGCAGGTCCATGCAGTTCTGGGCGGTTCGGCGATTGGCCTAGAGATTGGCCCTGTTTTGCTCGCCGCTGCTGCGGTTTGATCGCCACATGGCCCGACACCGCCACCGATCGAAGACCGGAACCCGAGCAACTGGCCCTCTTCGCCGCAACGAACCGCTGACGTTCAACGGCCCCGGCTGGTCGATCGAGGGCGCCGATTTCGAGGTCACTTGTTGGGCGCCGGGCGAGATCCGTCATGAGGGCGAACCGACCGGCAAGCTCCGAGACGAGTGGATGCTGTCAGTTGAGCGGGATTGGATCCGCCACCCGATCGACGGCTCCGGCATGTGGGCCTCCGGCGCCTTCGTCACCGGCGACACGCTCGTCGAGGTACTCGACTGTCTCGCGCTGCTCGAACCGGCCGACCGCTACAGGGCCATGGCCATCCTCGTCCACGAACTCGAAGGCGAGGACCGATGAATCCGCTCTACCGTACGTGGTGGCGGTTCCTCATGGATCTCCGCCCACTGATCCGCTACCTGGCCGAACGCTTCCCGCATCTCGCCGCTCCCGCCGTCCGGGCCCGAACCATCGTCCACCTTCTGGTCGGCAACGTCGTCCAGGTCAACGTCGCGCTCTACGGGCTCACCGTGTGGGCAGTCGTCGACGGCTTCTGGTGGGGGTTCGCCTCCTGGATCTCCACCGCCGTCGCCGTCGAGACGGTGCACCAGGTAGTACGGGCTCGTAGCGCTCATCGGCTGCTGATATGGCTCGTCGGATGGCGTGAAGCATGGCGAGTACGTCGGCGCTGGCCCTCCGACTGGGCGATCGTTGCGGCCAAAACCATACGAGTCCAGGCCGAGGTGGGAACCTCCAAAGAACCGATCGCATCGGCAAGGCTTCGCCCCATCGCGGATCATCCGAAGATGTCGTGGTGGCCCCGGGTCGCCTGGCCGGTCGTGTCGTGGTGGGTGGGTCCACCGCCCGGTCGTTCCTTCGCCGCCTTCGACGAAGTAGCCGCACAACTGGCCGCCAACATTTCGCATTGCATCGACGTCGCCGTCGACTTCGACAGAGTCTCCGACTCCTACGGCCGACTCATCGTGACCTTCGCCGACCCGCTCCAAGCCACCATCGAACCCGAGCCCATCGGTCAGATTCTCCACGGCCCGTGGCTACTCGTCGATGACGCCCGACCGGCGGGGCCCGCTCTCGCTCCCGTACCCGACGACGCCGACGAGTGGGAGACGTTCTGATGGCCCTCGAGATCGGACGCCGATTCGACAACCGACCTCTGGTCGTGCCCTGGGCCCCCAGCGCCCACATCCTCGTCGGCGGTCAAACCGGAGGCGGAAAGTCCGGCGTCACCAACGCCTACATCGGCGGCGTGTCCGTCCGGCCCGACACCGCCATCTGCGGCATCGACCTCAAACTCGTGGAGCAATGGCCATGGCGGCACCGCATGACCGTATGCGCCACCACCACCTCCGAAGCCGACAAGCTCCTGGCCGACCTCCGCGCCCTCATCAGCTACCGGGCGCAGCTGCTCCAATCCCACGGCCTCCGCAACTGGACGCCAACGTTCGGGCCCTACGTCCTCCTGGTCGTTGACGAGCTGGCCGAACTCGCAGGAGTCGACCCCGATGACCTCATCGCAGCCGTCGAAACCGGCGACACCCGAGACGTCATCCGCAACGGCCGCAACGCCGCCCAGATCCGCATCGCGCTGCTCGGTTCCCTCGCCCGCCTGGCCCGGTTCTGCGGCATCACCATCCTGGCCGCCACCCAATACCCGTCCTTCGAGGTGGTCGACCAGCAGATACGCACTCAACTCACCATCCGGATCATGCTCCGAGTCGCCTCCGCCGAACAGATCGACGTCTGCCTCGGCCGGGGCTACGGCAAACGCATCGATGTCCGCTCCATCCCCGCCAGCCAACCCGGCGGCCTCTGGATCGCCGGACTACCCGACCACCCCGAACCGGTCCGGGCCAGAGCCCACTACCTCACCGACGACTACATCGCCGACCTCGCTGCCCGCACCGCCCACCTGGCCTGGCCCCACGGCACCGTTTTCGGCCCGGCCCAACAGCTCCCCGAAGCGTCATGACCTCGGAGACCGACATGACCACCAAACCGGCCGAGCCCGACGAGACTGCCGTCCTCGGCCTCCTCCCCGGCGAACTCCAACACACTCATGGCCCTCGGGTCGCCCACCCACGACCGGGATTCATCGCTCCGACGGCGAAAGCTGGCGGCGATGCGCTGCCCATTCACGACACAAACCCCAACGTCGCACCCACCCGGATGTCGGCACCCTCCCGTCCGGATGGATCCCACGCTTCCTTCACCGCGAACAACCGACGGCCGACGCCGCATAGTCGATCGGACACGCTGGACCGGGCAACGGTCGGAAGAACACATCGCACAACGCTGGCGACTGTCCGAGCCTTGGCGTCGGTCGTGTTGGCGATCACCGGCTACCTCTTGGTGCGCGCTGCGACGGTCATAGCCGGCACTGCGTCGACACCCGCTGGTACGGCTGCACTCGTCGCAGCCGCTGGATGTGGACTCCTGCTGATCGTCGCCCAGATCGTGAGCCGGAGACCGCAACGATGACACGGCAGGCATCAGCGACACGCGACGCAACAACAGCGGAGGACGCCGCCCGGCAGCGGCAAGCGGGAGGGCGAGCGTCCGACCGCGCCGCCGAAGGCGGCGCTGGGCGCTCCTTGGTAACCATGGCGGATAACTCTTCAAGGCGGGCCCGACGGCGACAACGACGCACGGCGGCCGATCGAGCCCAAGCCCTCATCCGAGACACCTGCGGTGACCTGCCAACCGCTCAACGGATCGTCAAGTGCGGTCGGATACCGACCGGGCAGGGCAACCCGAAGGTGGCCAAGGTTGACGGCCACGCCTACATGTCAGGGCTCCAAACATGCTCCAACGTCTGGTGCTGCGTGGCCTGCTCCTACAAGATCCGGGTCAAGCGGGCGGCTGAGATCGCCGTGGCGGTGCGTCGACACCTCGACAACGGCGGCGGTGTCCTCCACGTCGTGGTCACGATGCCGCATCGGGCCGGTGAACCGTTGGCCGAGCTGTGGTCGATCCTGTCGGATTGCTGGGCTCACGTCACCTCCGGCGGCGGCTGGAAGACGTTCAGGGAGCGCCACGACGTGCTCGGCTACATCCGTGCCGCTGAAGTAACACACGCGTGGTCGAGCGGCTGGCATCCACACTGCCACGTCCTACTGTTCGTCGGCGCTCCGATGTCGCCCTGCGTCAACGACCAGGCCTTCTACGCACTGCGGGCCGCCATCCGCAACCGGTGGTGCAAGCGTATGGCCGCGAAGCACGGCCGCACCATGTCGGAGGAGTTCGGCATCCGAGTCGACCCGGTCAAGGCCGACGAGGCCGATGGGTCGGGCCAGTACCTCACCAAGGTCGGCTACGAGCTGGCCATGACCAACACCAAAGTCGGGCGAGACGCCGAACACCGCACCCCGTTCGCCATCGCCCACGACGCCGCCGAAACCGGCGACATGGCCGACATCAACCTGTTCCGGGAATGGGTCGTCGCCTCCCACAAGAAGCGATCCATCAGCTGGTCCCAGGGCCTCCGCGAAGCCCTCGGCCTCGGCCCCGAGCGGTCCGACGAGGACCTGGCCACCGAAGACGCCGGCGGCGAAACCGTCGCAGAAGTCGACCGAGCGCTGTGGCGAGTCATCGCCTCCGGCGAGACGCCGCCCGAGCCCGATTCCTCGCCGCCTTCGAAACCAACGATCGACGAGAGGCCATCGACCAGGCCCTCAACGTCCTCCACGGCCTCGGCATCGCCGCCGTGGTCCGTGAGGCGGGCCCGTACCCCTTCATCGGGCTCGACCATCCACCACCCCAACCAAGACAGGAGTAATCCCATGTTGAGCACCAAACCCATCGACGCATCCCAACTCACGTTCCGGTACTCGGGCACCGCCCAGCACTTCGAGTACGACCGGGACACCGAGAAGCGGGCCAAGGACCAGACCAGGCACCCCGAAACCGGGTACCTGCTGTGGAAGGTCCGCTGCGTCGCCGTCTACCGCCACGCCGGGGAACACGGCGAGATCACCGTCACCGTCCCGGCCAAGGAACCGCCCACCACCGACTTCGATGCCGAGATCATGTTCTCCGGCCTCGTCGTCAAGGACTGGGCCATCAACGGCAACCAGGGCCAGACCTGGCAGGCCGAGAGCTTCACCGCCCTCGACGGTGTGCCGCCCCGCCCGCCCTCGTCGGCGGTTGCCGCCAGCGTCTGGGCCCAAGGCGGCGGACGGAGCCAAGTCCTGAGATCGGCACAGGACAGGCCACGGCTGACGGAGCCACCCGCCACGGCGGCGGGGTCGGAGTTCGACTCTCCGAGTGGCCACGAGACGACAAGCGGAAGGAGCATCACGATGAGCCAACTCGTCTACACCGTGCAGGAAGCAGCCGACGAGCTGCGGATCGGCAACAGCACCGTACGGGAACGCATCCGGACCGGGCGGCTGCGCTCGTTCAAGGACGGCGGCCGCCGGCTGATCGCAGGCGAGGATCTCCTCGACTACCTGCGAACGCTGCGCGCTGACACCGCCGATGGCTAAGCGACGAGCCGCCACCGAGGGGACCGTCTTCCAGGACGACTCCGGCCGATGGGTGGCGATGCTCGAGTTGCCGCAGCATCCCGACGGACGCCGCAACCGGAAGAAGCGCCGGGCCCGAACGCAGTCCGAGGCACAGCGCCTCCTACGTGAGATGCGCCGGGAGTTCGAGCAGGCCAAGACGGTCACCGACGGCCGCCGCACGGTCGCCGAGGCTGTGGCCGACTACCAAGCGGCTCGGGAGGCTCAGGGTCTCAGTCCGGGCACGCTCGCTCAGAACCGCTGGCAACTCGACGTGATTCTGGAAGGCCTCGGCCGCCGCCGGCTGGTCAAACTCAGCGTTGCCGACTGCGACAGCTTCCTCGAAGCCGCAGCCCAGGGGATAGGGGAGCGGCGCCCGATCTCCCGCAACCACATCGCCCGCATCCGCTTCGTTCTCATCAACGTCCTTGCCAACGAAATGCGAGTCGGCCACTTGGCCCGCAACGTGGCGGAGCTGTCGATCCTCCCCGCCACCGTCGTCGAGAAGAAGGAACGCCGTGCGCTGACTCAGGAAGAACTTTCGGCGCTCCTGGCCGCCGCCAAAGGCAGCCGCCTGATCCTCATCGACCTCTGCGCCCGCAATGGTCTCCGTCCGGCCGAGGCTCGTGCTCTCCGCTGGGTAGATGTCGACCTGGAGCTCGGCCAGCTCACCGTCTCCGGCCAACTCGACCGTCAGAACCGCCGCACGAAGCCGAAGACAAAGAAGTCGGCTCGCTCTCTCCACCTGGACGACGTCAGTGTCGCCCGCCTTTCGGCCTGGCAAGCCGAACAGGCAGCTCTCCGGGCGATCGCCCGCGATGCCTGGGTCGACCTCGACATCGTCGCCTCCACCGCCCGAGGCACACCGGTCGACCGCCACTCCTTCGCCCGCTCCCTCCGTGGCCTGTGTGTTCGATGCGACATCAACCCACCTATCGGCCCATATGAGCTTCGGCACACGGCCGTCACCATGCAGGCCGACGCTGGTAATTCAAGCTGGGAGATCGCTGATTGGGCCGGCACCTCCGAGGCCATGATAAGCGAGGTATACCGCCATCGGCTCCAGCGACTGTCCGCCTTAAGGCCGGCCGAGCCGAATTAGCGAACACCAGCTCAAGAAGTTGGTAGCATCGGGCTCGGTCAACGACGGCGACCGTTATCTAGATTGTTCCTGAACTATGACTAGGAATCTCAAACTGCATGGCATGTCCAAGCCCGACGGTGGCCACGGGTCCCACTGGGTGGAGATGAGCTGCGGTCACTGCGGCAAGGACGTGTCGGCAGCGGTCATCGCCGTCCATCAGAATACGTCGAACGATCCGAGTTCTCAGGCGCCGGAGTTTGTTTGGACACGCTGTCCGTCCTGCTTCTGCGGGTCCGTCGCGCGCGGCAGGGTTACGGAGATCCATGAAGTCTGGCCGCCTGGCAATCAGATGCCCACTATCGAGGGTCTACCGGACGATGTATTGGCCGCCTACGACGAGGCCAGCCGTTGTTTTGGTGTCTCAGCGTTTACTGCTTGCGAACTTGTCTGCCGCAAGATCCTGATGCACGTCGCTGTGGACAAGGGTGCGGACGTTGGCAAGTCGTTTGGGTCTTACGTCGGCTTCCTGAAGGACGAGGGTTATGCAACCCCTCCCATGCTCCCATGGGTCGACAAGATCCGGGAGCACGGCAATGAGGCGACACACGAGCTTGTAGAAATCGACCAGAAGCGGGCTGAGGGGACGATGATGTTCACGGCGGAATTGCTAAGGCTTGTGTACGAAATGGAAGCGATGGCGAAGAGGTTCGCACCGGCTGCGGCAACGATTGATTCGGCAGCGGAATAGCCGACAGCCGTGATGGCGGGATGCGAGCCGCTGGATATCGTGGCCATGTGGAGCAGCTCCGTCGACATCGACTCACGTTCCTAAGAGTCCTAATAAGCTTGGTCGGCGTTGGTGCCCTTGTGGCTCGAATGATCTGGCCGGAGCTCCGCATCGATGCCATCAGCGTCGGTTTGATGGTTGTTGCGGTCGTTCCGTGGCTGGCCGGGCTCTTTGAGAGCCTTGAGTTCCCTGGGGGTTGGAAGATCTCCTTCCGCGATCTTAGCGAGGCTGCCGAGGCCTTCTCGCGGTCCGAGGTCGACGCTGTGCCTCGAGGTGGTCACCTTGTGCCCTCCTATCTTGAGGTGAGGGGGCTGGATCCGGAACTGGCCCTCGTTGGGCTTCGTATTGAGATTGAGCGTCGCCTTCAGGATCTTGTTTCGTTGCACGACGTTGCCGATGGTCGCCTGATGAGCGCTGGAGCAATGCTGAGCAAACTGCAGGGGGCCGGTGCAATTCCGAGCAACATCGGGGGTGCGTTGCGGGAGGTGATCGTCGCAGGCAATGCCGCAGCTCATGGAGCTGAACTGCCGTCGGGCCAGCGCGACTTCGCATTCTCGACGGGACCCGGGATCCTCGCTTGGCTGGATGAAGCCATTGCCGACGCCGGTGAGGCTACCAAAATGGCTACCAGCGGCCCTCAATCGCCCTAAGCGGGTCCCAAGAACCCGCTGTTTCAGCGTCGGGATGGGGAGATTTGAACTCCCGACCCCCTGCTCCCAAAGCAGGTGCGCTAGCCAAACTGCGCCACATCCCGGAGAGCCCACTCTATCCGGCCGAGCGGAGCCGCGATCGCCATTTCCCGCGGCGACCCCACCGGTCCTCAATCGACGGCGAACGGCACACCCGAGAGGTATTTGGCGCCAGTATCGCACCCCAGGGTGACCACAACGCCGTCGGGCCCGAGCTCGCCGGCCAGGTCGATGGCCGCTTTGACGTTCATGCCCGTCGACGTGCCACAAAGCAGCCCCTCCGAGCGGGCGAGGGCACGGGCTGTCTCAATGGCGTCGGCCTGATCGACCGTGCGGATCTCACGGCAGCGACCCCGGTCGAGGAACGGAGGCTCGAATCCGATGCCGACCCCTTCGATGAAATGGGGCCCGCCCTGACCCGTGGTCAACACCGGCGACTGCAGCGGTTCCAGCGCAACGACCCTCACACGACACCCCGGCCGATTCAAGGCCGTCGACCGAGCCCATCAACGCGCCGCCCGTGCCCACCCCGGCGCAGATCACGTCGATCCGACCGTCGAGTTGATCGGCGATCTCGACGCCCATCGGGGCGTAGCCGGCCCGCACATCAGGCGAGCCGAACTGGTCGGCGTAGAACGATCCTGGTTCGGCGGCGAGAGCATACGCCCGGTCCCGCATCCGGGCGATCAACTCGGGTGTGATGCCGCCACCGTGGCTCTCCTCGACGATCACCTCGGCCCCGTAGGCCGCCATCGACCGGAGCTTCACGTCGGAGAATGCGTCGGACGACACGGCGCAGAACCGCAACCCTGCCCGGGCGGAGACGAACGCCAGCGCCGTACCGGTGCTACCGCCGGTGTACTCGACCAACCGGTCGCCCGGAGACACGTCGCCTCGCTCCAGTGCGCCCCGAACCACTGCGACGGCCATTCGGTCCTTGTAACTGCCGGTCGGGTTCGCCGATTCCAACTTGACCCAGACCTGGCCAAAGCCTTCCGGCACCATGGTGCGCAGCCGAACCAGGGGAGTGGAGCCGACCGACTCCGAGAGAAGCGGATCGTCGAGGGGCATGGCGGCAATGGTAGTGGAGGGTGTGTCGACGTCTCGGCGAATGACCGTAAACTGGCGGCCATGGCGGGTGAGCGTTGGTTGCGGGCCCCGGCCCCGGTGGGTTTGTGGCTTGCCGTGGCGCTGTTGGCGGTCGGCGGCTGCACCTCCGGCAACACCACCCGGGCGGAGGAGCGCTCGGCGTCGACCACCTCCGTCGACACCGAACCCGACGCCGACGACAGCGTGCGGACCTCCACGTCGCCCGCAGGTGACGCCGGAGCCGACGGGTCGACGTTGGCGGTGACGGTCGAGACCGACTCGGACTCGGAGAAGACGGATTCGGCGGCCTCCGACACGTCGGGCACGTCCGGCTCGTCGGCCTCGTCAACCTCATCGTCCACCTCCTCGATAACGACAACAACGTCGTCGACCACCTTGACACCACCCGAACCCGGCGCCGACGGCTGCCGGGCCGGAACGACCCACTGCGTCGGCCCAGGGCAGGCCGACGCCACGCTGGTGCAAGCGGTCGCCGCCGCCGGCAACGGATCGGTGATCGAACTGATGCCGGCCCGCTACAACGAAACCGTGGCGGTCGCCGCTGACAACGTGACGATCCGTTCCCACCCCGATGCACGAGCCACCGTCGACTGCAGCGGCATGCGGCCGGCCAACGGCAAGGCGTGCATCCTGGCCGTCGGCACGAACCTCACCGTGGAACACCTCGTCGTCACCGGGGCCCGAGGCCCCGACAACAACGAGGCCTGCTTCCGCAACGAGCCGGGCACTCGGTTCGTCGTGCGGGGCGTCGAGTGCCACGGCTCGAACAACGGCATCCTCGGCAGCGGCGGCAGCTGGCTGATCGAGGACTCGCACTTCCACGGAAACGGCGCCGGCGACGGGCTCTCGCACAATCTCTATCTCTCCGGCGACTGCAGCGAAGTGGTGTTCCGCCGCTCCCGTTCCCACGGCGCCGTCGGCGGCCACGCCTTCAAGAGCCGATGCCGAACGTCCACCGTCGACAGCAGTGAACTCGTCGACAATTCCGTGGCCGACGCAGCCGAGTTCTCCAACGGCGGCGCGGCCACGATCCGCAACTCCACCATCAGCCAACCAGACGGTCCCAACGGCAACATCATCCGTCACGGTGCCGAGGGCTGCACCCACGGCGGAACGCTCTCCATCCTCGGCTCCACCATCGACTCGGCGCGCTCGCCAGCCTACATCCGCAGCGAGTGCGGGCCGATCACGGTCAGCGGCACTTCGTTGACCCCCGGTACCGAGATCGTCGGACCCGGCTGACAGCACCCCAACCGCATCCAGGCGAGGCATCGGGGCGGGGCCGAATCCCCGCCGGGACGTCACTGCCGATGGCTACACTTCACAAGGTGAAGTCCACTGTCGAGCCCCTCGAGGGCAACAAGGTCAAGGTCGTCGTCGAGGTCGAGGAGGCGGAGTTCGACAAGGAACTCGACGCCGCGTTCCGCCGGCTGGCCAAAGAGGTCCGCCTCCCCGGCTTTCGTCCCGGGAAGGCGCCCCGCAAGGTGCTGGAAGCCCGAATCGGGCAGGGATACGCCCGCGAGGAGGCGTTCCGCCACTCGCTACCCGACTACTACTCCAAGGCCGTGATCGAACACGAGGTCGACGTCATCGCCCCGCCGGAGATCGACATCACCGAGGGCATGGAATCCGGTGCGGTCACGTTCGACGCGGTGGTCGAGGTGCGCCCGTCGATCGACATCGACGGCTACGAGGGCCTCGAGGTCGAAATCCCCCGGATCGACGTCAACGACGACGACATCGACGAGGCCGTCGACCGCCTCCGCGGTCAGCATGCCGAGCTCGAAACGGTCGACCGTCCCGCCGCCGAGGGTGACCGGGTGTCGATCGACATTGAGGCCACCCACCACGGCGACCCCGTTCCGGGCATGACGGCCGACGACTACTCCTACGAGGTTGGTTCCGGCGCCACCGGCATACCCGAGATCGACGACCAGCTCACCGGAGCATCGGCCGGCGACGAACTCGAGTTCGAAGCCGAGTACCCGAACACCGGCGATGATGAAGACGACGACGAGGACGAACCGCTCCACTTCACCATCAAGGTCAACGAGGTGCAGGAGAACGTGCTGCCCGAGGCCACCGACGAGTGGATCGAGGAGCACTCGGAGTTCTCTACGCTGGCCGATCTGCGTGACGACTACCGCACCCGGATGACCCAGTCCCGCATCTACCAGGCCCAGGCCGCCCGTCGAAACAAGATCGCCGAAGCCATCTCCGAGCTGGTCGAAGACGACGCCGTCCCCGAGGCCATGGTCTCCGGCGAGGTCGAGAACCGCATCCAGGACATGGCCATGCGGCTCCAGGCCCAGGGTCTGAGCCTCGAACAGTATCTCGAGTACAGCGGTCAGGATCCCCAGCAGATGACCGCCGAGATGGCCGATGCCGCCCGGTCGTCGGCCAAACTCGACCTGGCGCTGCGGGCCATCGCGGCCAAGGAGAACCTCAGCGTCTCCGACGACGACATCGACGCCGAACTCGAGAAGGCGGCCACCCAGTTCGACCGCTCGGCCGAGGAGCTGAAGGCCGAATTCATCGAGCACGGTCACCTGCCACAGGTGCGGGCCGACCTGCTCAAGAGCCAGACACTCGACTGGCTCATCGCCAAGACCAAGGTGATCGACGAGGATGGCCAACTCATCCCCGCCGATGCGCTAGAACTGCCAGAAGAAGATTCCGAAGAGACCGAAGAAGAGTGAGAGCACAACCGTGACCTACTCCGTTCCCTACATCACCGAGGACACGCCGCGCGGTCCTGTGACCCGAGATCTGTTCTCGAGTCTGCTGAAAGACAACATCGTCTTTCTCGGCACCCCGATCCAGGAGGAGGTGGCCAACCTGGTCTGCGCCAAGTTGCTGCACCTCGAATCGGAGAACCCCGACCGCGACATCAGCCTCTACATCAACTCACCTGGAGGCGACGTCACCGGGATGTTCGCCATCTACGACACGATGACCTACATCAAACCCGATGTGGTCACCATCTGTTTCGGCCAGGCCGCCTCCGCTGCGGCGCTGCTACTGGCCGGCGGCGCCCCCGGTAAGCGTCTGGCGTTGCCCAACGCCCGCATCCTGCTCCACCAGCCCTACACGGGCGCCCAGGGGCAGGTGTCCGATCTCGAGATCGCAGCCAAGGAGATCGAGCGGATGAGGCAGCGGATGGAGGACATCCTCGTCCACCACACCGGCCAGTCGCACGAACGGATCGCCAAGGACACCGACCGGGATTTCGTCTTGACTGCGCAAGAGGCCAAAGAATACGGCATCATAGATGAGGTAATCGCGGAGCGGAACGCCGTTGACTCGTCGGGGCCTATTAGGGCTGTCGAGTCCTAGGGAGATTCCAAGTGGCTAAGTTCGGTGAAGGTAGCGAGCTCCTCAAGTGCTCGTTCTGCGGAAAATCACAGAAACAGGTGAAGAAACTGATCGCCGGTCCCGGCGTCTACATCTGTGATGAGTGCATCGACCTCTGTAACGAGATCATCGAGGAGGAGCTGGCCGAAGGCACCGAGCTGAACTTCGACGAGCTGCTCAAGCCACGCGAGATCTGCGAGTTCCTCGACAACTACATCGTCGGCCAGGACGCGGCCAAGAAGATCCTCTCCGTCGCCGTCTACAACCACTACAAGCGCATCCAGTACGGATCGGGGACGTCGAGCGAGGTGGAGTTGGCCAAGTCCAACATCCTGCTCATGGGTCCCACCGGGTGCGGCAAGACGCTGTTGGCCCAGACGCTGGCCCGGATGCTCAACGTGCCGTTCGCCATCGCGGATGCCACTGCGCTCACCGAAGCCGGCTATGTCGGCGAGGACGTCGAGAACATCCTGCTCAAGCTGATCCAGGCCGCCGACTTCGACGTCAAGCGGGCCGAGACCGGCATCATCTACATCGACGAGATCGACAAGATCGCCCGCAAGAGCGAGAACCCGTCGATCACCCGTGACGTGTCTGGCGAGGGTGTGCAGCAGGCGCTACTCAAGATCCTCGAGGGCACGGTCGCCTCGGTGCCGCCGCAAGGTGGACGCAAGCACCCACATCAGGATTTCATCCAGATCGACACGGCCAACATCCTCTTCATCTGCGGTGGTGCGTTCGCCGGGATCGACAAGATCATCGAGAGCCGGCTCGGCACCCGGGCCATCGGCTTCACCACCGAGGTGACGCGTGACGAGTCGGCCGAGGTCGACGACTTCTACGCCGAGGTGAAACCCGAGGATCTGCTCAAGTTCGGGCTGATCCCGGAATTCGTCGGCCGTCTGCCGGTCGTCGGCACGGTCACCAACCTCACCAAGGATGCCCTGGTTCAGATCCTGGTCGAGCCCAAGAACGCCCTCACCAAGCAGTACCAGAAGTTCTTCGAGATGGAAGACGTCGACCTCGAGTTCGAAGACTCGGCGCTCGATGCCATCGCCGAACAGGCGCTGCTTCGAGGCACCGGAGCCCGCGGCCTTCGGGCGATCATGGAAGAGGTTCTCCTCGACGTGATGTACGACATCCCGAGCCGGGAGGACGTCGGGCGCTGCGTGATCGACGCCGAGGTCGTCCTCGAACGGGTCAACCCCACGCTCACGCCGCGAGCCGACGACGACCGGGCCGAACGCCGAGCCGCCTCCTGATCCGGGCGGGGGCTTCGTTGGACTACAGCGGCGCGCTGGCCTATCTCGACAAACACACCAATCTCGAAGGTGGCCGGGCGTCCCGGTTCACGGGCGACGCTCCGGCTCCGGCCATGCCGACAGCCGGACAAGTCGACGGATTGTCGCTCGACCCGATGCGGGAGCTGGTCGACGCGCTGGGACGCCCCCACGAGGCGTTCCGCTCCATTCACCTGACCGGCACCAACGGCAAAGGCTCGTCGGCCAGAATCATGGCCGCTGCGCTGCGTGATCTCGGACTGTCCGTCGGCCTCTACACCAGCCCGAACCTGTCGAGGATCAACGAGCGGATCACCTGGGACCGCGTCGACATCTCCGACGACGACTTCGCCCGCGTCGTCAAGCTGCTGGCCGACGTCGAACCGCTGCTCGGCCACACGCCGAGCCGCTTCGAGCTTCTCACCGCCGCCGCGTTCGTTTATTTCGCCGAACAGGGGACGGAGGTCGCCGTCGTCGAGGTCGGCCTGCTCGGACGGTTCGACGCCACCAACGTCGTCGATGCCGATGTGGCGGTGATCACCAACATCGGCAAGGACCACACCACCGGCGGCCCCGGTTGGCGAGAGGAGGTGGCGAAGGAGAAGGCCGGGATCATCAAGCCGGACTCCCACGTCATCCTCGGATCACCGATGGAGAACCTGCGGCCGATCTTCGACGCCGAACAGCCGGGAGTCGAGATCTGGGAGGCCGGTGTCGATTTCGCGGTCGAGGCCAACGAACTGGCCGTCGGCGGTCGGGTCATCGACCTGCGCACTCCGGGAGCCACCTACGACGACCTGTTCGTGCCGTTTCACGGCGCCCACCAGGGCGCCAACACGGCCACCGCCGTCGCCGCACTCGAAGCATTCTTCGATCGTCCGCTGGAGCGCGAGGTGATCGACCACGCGCTGGCCACCGTCGAACTACCGGCCCGGTTCGAGGTCGTTGCCCACAACCCCACCGTCATCCTCGACGGAGCCCACAACCCGCACGGCGCCACTGCGGTGTCGGCCACGCTCAGCCGTGAGTTCGCCCGTACCGGCTCGTGGGTGCTGATCGTGGGGATCCTCGAGGGCAAGGGGGTGACCGAGATGCTCGAGGCGTTCGACGCAGCCGACTTCGATCTCGTCATCTGCACGCAACCCGATTCGACCCGGGCGGTCTCGGCCACCAGGATCGCTGCGGAGGCCGAGGCCCTCGGCCTCCCGACCGAGGTCATCGCGTCACCGGTGGAGGCCCTGAGCCGAGCGGCGGCGATCTCGTCCGAGGAGGATCTGATCCTGGTCACGGGCAGCCTCTACGTCGTCGCCGAGGTCCGCGAGGCGTTGATGGCAGCTCGGTCCCAGACCGGGTCCGAAGCCGAGTCGCTGACCGGGTTGTAGCCCGAGGCGCTATTCGACCAGCTGTACCGGATCGCCGATGAACTCGATCGACCAGCCCGAGCGGTCGGTCGTCGGCGGGCTGCCGGTGACATAGCGGATGGTCCACCAACAATTGCCGTTGCAGCTGTAGTTGCCGGGAATCTCGACCGACATCTCGATCATGTGATCGTTGAAGTCGTCGTAGACCGTCGTCTTGAGGCAGGGATTCCCGCCAAGACCCAGGAACGAGCAGCTGTCGGTGAAGAGCTGGAAGATCGACTCGCGGTATTCGGCGAGAGTCGTCATCTGGCCGATCGACTCGTCGACATAGCGCCACTCGAACGGCTGGGCGTTACCTGCCGGGTCGGCGATCTGGATGTTGTCGACGCCCTCCGCGGCGTCGAAGAAACGCACGACCAGGGTCTGACCGGCATGGGCGTCCTCGACCTCGGTGAGATAGAAGTCCGACTCGCTACCGGGAATGTTGCGATACAGCGGCAGCCAATCGAGGGCGTACACCTTCGGACAGGTCAGATTGGCGGTGGAGTAGATACAGATCTGGGAGGTTCCGGTCGGCGTGGCCTTGAGGGAGAACAGATTGGAGTACAGCTCCCGCCAGTAGGAATCGGCCGAGTCCAGGTCGGGCCGATCGGGATTGCGGGTGGAGAGCTGCACGTAGTAGTACCCGCCGCCTCCCGGCGCGGCCAGACCCGTCATCATCGGATACCAACCGTCGCCGTTCGGTGCGTTGGCGTAGCAGTCGTTCCGGCCGAACAGCCCGGAGGCTATGGGTGTGTTGCTGTCGACGAACTGCCGGTGATTGGTCGTTGTACTCGGACCGTAGATCCGGTAGTAGATCCGAGGCCCGACGGCGTCGGCCAAGGGCGTGTCGAACTCGCCGGTCACGATTGTGTTCGTCGCCGGATCGCAGTTGTAGCCGGGCTCGAAGAGACTGAGGTCCAGAGCGGACGATCCGGCCTGGGCCTCGACCACGAAGACGTACGCGTCGGGGTCATAGGTGGGGTTCGGGTTGGCCCACGACTTGATCTCGTTGGCTGAGGGCCCGCACTGGCGATGGTGATCGCCGTTGTAGGCGTGGCCGTCGTAGTAGCCGGCCATGAAATGGTCGCCGTTCTCCTTGTCGTAGCAGTAGGCATTGAGTGCCAGCCAGGTACTGTCCGGCGGAACCCCGAGCTCGGCCTGGGGAATGGTGCCGGTTCCGAGTCCCGACGACGGGTTTCCGAGATGCAACGGCGAGAGATACTCGGAGATCGCGAAACGTTCGACGACGATCGAGTCGAGCACGATCTTGCCGAGGAAGGAGCGTTCCTCCCGCCGGACCGCGACCTCGAGCGCGCCAGGCCGCGGGCTGGTCACCTCGATCTGGGGGAGGGGTCCTGTCCGGAAGTCGGAGTTGTCGTTGGGGGTGGCGTCGGTGAACCCGTTGCGGGCGGCGACGGCCCGGGCTTCGGCGGCGGCGGCATCGAAGTCGGGCAGGAAGGGGACACCCGCCAGGGAGGCGGCGTCGACCGTTCGCTGTGCCTTCTGGCCTTGCACGTACCAGTAGCCGATGTCGGTGGCCAGGGCGGCGAAGATCATCATGGGGATGAGGAGGAGCGCGGTCTGGGCGACGACGTATCCGGCCTCGCTCGCCTTCTTCGTGTCCTGGTTCGGTGCTGTGGTGGTCTTCATGGCGGGTTCTGAGCTAGGAGTTCGGTTCGATTCGCATCACGGCGGTGTCGGTCATGCGGAGTGGCGTCACGCCGAAGAAGCCGGTCATGAGGGGACGGTCGACCTCCAC
The DNA here is from genome assembly GCA_965216655.1 of Acidimicrobiales bacterium. Taxonomy (GTDB): domain Bacteria; phylum Actinomycetota; class Acidimicrobiia; order Acidimicrobiales; family SZUA-35; genus JAHELU01. Next base: position 35,902 of record CBDCGP010000039.1, on the reverse strand, counting down.
GGCGACGCCTATGTAGTCGGCGTTCGTCAGCTCGTCGTCGCGCGATGACGGCAGCCACGAGCCCTGGCTGAACGATGTGAGATGGCTGAACTCGTACACGGAGCACTGCCCGTTGCGACCCGGGTGGGTGGCGGACTGACACGCCGGCGACATGGCACCGTCGGGGGCGCCGGCATCGAAGACGACGATCCGAACGAGGCCCGGGTCGATGTCGCCCAGCGCGGCGTCGATCGCCTCGACCACCCGCTGATCGGTCTGAGCGTCCGGGCCGAGCTGCGCGGCCACCCGGGCTCCGGAGCGGGCCGCCTGCGTCACGAGTTGTGCGTCGTTCCAGGCCATGCCCATCTCGTAGGTTCCGACGCCGAGAATCACGAGCAGCGATGAGACGAGTGAGAACTCGACGAGGGCCGCGCCCCGTTCCCGTAGGCGGCGCCGGTCGCTACCGCCGTTCGATCGGCGGCGCCGGGCGGCGAAGCGCGTCATGAGCTGAAGCGCAATCGTCATCGCTGATCAGGCTCGATTCGAAGGATGGTCGTCGCCTCGAGATCGGTCTGGGCGCCGAACATGCCGGTCAAATAGCTGTGCTTGGTCCGGACGTAGATGCCCACGTAGTCGGTACCCACCGACGCCTGGGTCTCGCGTGTCGTCGGGCACCAGTGGTAGTCGAGCGTGCCGCATCCGAACTTCCCGGTGGGCACACCGCCGGCGTCCTCCTTCTCGGCGAAGAAGTCGGCCGCCGTGTAGCGGTTGCAGAGCCCGACCTGTGACGCCGACAGACAGGAGCCCGGTACGGAGTCGTTCGGTCCGCTGGCCTTGAAGACGACGAGAACATCCAGCGCCTGGAGACCCATCGCCTCGAGGCCGTGTTCGGTGGTGCGAATCGTGTAGTAGTCGGCGTCCGCGTCCCGCCCCAGAGTGCTCGCCGCCCGGGCGGCCTCCCGGCTGGCGTTGCTGGTGGTCAAGGAGTCCCGGAACAGGAAGCCCATCTCGAAAACAAAGAAGACGAACACCAGGAAGAGCCCCGAGACAAGCGACGCCTCGACCAGGGCGGCGCCGCGTTCACGACGACGGGATCGGCTCCCATCGGCGGGGTGAGCGGATCGGTGGCCGGTCAGTCTCATGGTGTCACCCATACGGGCGGGTCCGGCAGGTCGTTGCTCATGTTCTCGATGTGTTCGCGCGGCTCGCCGATGCCATCGCCGGTCGACGACAGGTAGCTGCCCGACCTTGTGGTCAGCGAGTCGATGGCGAGGAGGGAGCTGACGACGAGGAGGGCGAAAACGAGGGCGTACTCGACGAGCGATGCCCCCCGTTCCTTGCTCCGATCACATCGTGCATCCATGTGAACCAAATCGACTCTGACAGGGGGAGACTTGAACAAACGTGGGCTTTTGCCCACAGAACCCCCAGGCCGGGGCCGTTCGGCCCACTGGGTCGTTTGGATCACGCCTCCGGGAGCGTGTGGGGGAGCGCCCCGCGGAACGGTAGCCTCGCCGTCGTGAATCGAACTTTCATCATCTGCAAGCCCGACGCCGTCGAGCGGGGTTACGTCGGCCAGATCATCGACCGCTTTGAACGCAAGGGTCTGAAGCTGGTGGCCGGCGAGCTCCGGCTGCTCGACGAGGCCACCCTGGCTCGACACTACGCCGAGCACACCGAGAAGCCCTTCTACCGGGAGTTGGTGGCGTTCATGAGTCGGAGCCCGGCGTTCATCGCCGTATTGGAGGGCCCCGATGACACCTACGCCATCGTCCGGACCATGATGGGCCCGACCAATCCGGCCGAGGCTCCCCCCGGCACGATTCGCGGCGATCTCGGCACCATCATGACCGAGAATCTCGTCCACGGCTCCGATTCGGCCGAATCGGCCGCTCGCGAGATCGACATCTTCTTCCCCGAAAACTCGTTCTGAGTAGCTCAGGTGACACTCAACGTCGCCTGAGTTGAGAATTTCGGGGTGCGGTGGGTCCCACCTGAGCTGCCCATTTCGGGGGTAGGGTTACAGAAGAAAGTTCGTATTGATTTTCGCCGGCAACCGCCGGTCGATGCATTGTCCTGCTCTCCATGACGTCCGTTTGGCCACAATTGGAGCCGCTCCTTCCGAGGGTCCAAAAGCCGGCCCGCTACATCGGTTGTGAAGACGGCGCGAAGGCCAAGTTTCCCGACCCCGGGCTTGTCGGTTGGTGTTTTACCTATCCCGACACCTACGAGGTCGGCCTGCCGAATCAGGGCCTGCAGATCCTCTATGAGATCGTCAACGAGCGCCCCGACGCTCGGGCTGACCGCTCGTATGCCCCCTGGGTCGACCTCGAGGAGCTGATGCGGCAGGAGAAGCTGCCGCTGTTCTCGGTCGAGCACCACACACCGGCCGGCGAGTTCGACGTCATCGCCTTCAATCTCTCGGCCGAGCTGACCTACACGAACCTCCTGAACTGCATCGACCTGGCCGGCGTGCCGATCCACAGCGCCGACCGCACCGCCGATCACCCGCTGATCATGGTCGGCGGGCACTGCACCTACAATCCCGAACCGCTGGCCGACTTCGTCGATGTGGTCGTGTTGGGCGATGGTGAGGAGGTCGTCGGGGAGATCACCGACGTGCTGGCCCGTCATCTGGCTCCCACGCCGAGCCGTCCGTCGGCCAAGTTCGCCGACCGGCAAGCCGTCCTGTATGAACTGGCCCACCTCGAGTCGGTGTATGTCCCTTCGCTCTACGAGATGACCTACGACGGTCCGACCGTGGAAACGGTCAGGCCGCTGGTCGATGGCCTGCCCACCCTCATCGAGAAGCGGACCGTCGCCGACCTGGCCGACTGGCCCTACCCGAAGCAACAGCTCGTTCCGCTCACCGAAGTCGTCCACGACCGCCTCAACGTCGAGGTGTTCCGCGGCTGCACCCGTGGCTGCCGCTTCTGCCAGGCCGGCATGATCACCCGCCCGGTCAGGGAGCGGCCGGCCGACCAGGTGCGCACCATGGTCGGCGAGGGTCTGCGTCGAACCGGCTACGACGAGGTCACACTCACGTCGCTGTCAACGGCGGATTTCAGCAACGTCGAAGAGGTTGTCACCGATCTCATGAACGACGGCGACGACGCAGGCTGTGGCCCGGTCTCGGTTTCGCTACCGTCGCTGAGGGTCGACGCCTTCGGTGTCGGCATCGCCGCGCAACTCCAGCGGGCCAAACGAGGCGGGCTCACGTTCGCCCCCGAGGCGGGCACGTGGCGGATGCGCCAGATCATCAACAAGCTGATCCGCGAGGAAGATCTGTACCAGGCGGTCGATGCCGCCTTCTCCCAGGGCTGGAAGCGGGTCAAGCTCTACTTCCTGATCGGTCTTCCGTCCGAAACCGACGAAGACACCCTCGGCATCGCCGAGCTGGCCAAGAACTGTGTGGCCATCGGCAAGAAGCACAACAATCGGGCCAGTGTCACGGTGTCGGTCGGCGGGTTCGTGCCGAAACCGTTCACGCCGTTCCAGTGGTTCGGCCAGAACACGGCCGAAGAACTGCAGCGCAAGATCAACCTGCTACGAGACGCCACCCGCCGCATGCGGGGGGTGCAGCTCAAATGGCACGACCCGAGGGCCACGCTGGCCGAAGGGCTCGCCAGTCGAGGTGATCGCCGCCTCGGGCCCGTCATCGAGCAGGTGTGGCGCAGCGGTGGGGTGTTCCAGGAATGGTCGGAACACTTCGATGTCGAGCGGTGGCTCACGGCCATGGCCGACCACGATCTGCGGGTCGAAGACTACGTCTATCGACATCGCACAGAAGGCGAGACCCTCCCGTGGGATCACCTGTGGGCGGGACTGCACAAGGACTTTCTCTGGCAGGACTGGCAGGACGCTCTGGCCGAAGTCGGCTTGGAAGACTGCCGGTGGACGCCGTGCTACGACTGCGGGGCCTGCACAGGCTACGGCATCGAGCACGTTGTCGCCTCGGCAACGCCGCCGGCAGGTGGAAGCCAGGGAACCGGCCAGGATCTGGCCACTGGGGGAGCGGTACCGGTGATGGTGTTGCCGTCACGGAGCGGATCCGTCCCCGATGATCGAATCGATGACCGGGCCGGCAGGTCGTCGGAGGTGACGGTATGAGTCCGCCACCGAAGCTTCGCCTCCGGATTCGATTCACCAAGGCCGGCAAGATCCGTTTTGTCAGCCACCGAGATGTGGCCCGTCTTTTCGAACGGGCTATGCGAATTGTTCGACTCCCCATGGCCTACTCGGAAGGGTTCTCACCGCGTCCGAAGCTCAGCTTCGGGCTGGCCCTCAGCGTGGGACATGAGTCGGACGCCGAATACCTCGACGTCGAGGTCACCGAAATGCCCGACGTCGAGACCCTGGCCGCGTCCCTGACCGACGCCCTACCCGACGGCCTGACCGTCGAAGCGGTGGTGGTGCTGGAGCAGGGGGCGGCCTCCCTACAACAGGTAATCACGAGTTGTACCTGGCGAATCGAGATTCTCGGTGCGCCCACGGACAGGGTGGCGACAGCCGTTGCCGATGCCCTGGCCGCCCCCGAGCTCGCCATGGAGCGGGTTCGCAAGGGAAAGACGGCCGTCGCCGACGTCCGCCCCGCAATTCTCGCACTTCGAGTGGTGGGGCCGACAAACGACGGTACCGAACTGATAGTCGATCTCTCGAACGAAACCACCTCACTACGTCCATCGGAGTTGATCGAGGTCCTCGGCCGCTTGGCCACCGGATCCGATACGTCCGAACCGGACGGAGGTGTCACCGAAGGCAGAGTTCGACGAACACACCAATGGATTGAAGTCGACGGGATCCGGAGCGAACCGGTGAGTAGACCTGACGCGTCGACCGGGCACGAATTGAGACGTGCCTCATGAGAAGGGATGTTCGTACATGTCCGAAGCGTCCGAGAGCAGTCAGGCTCCCGTCGACCGCGCCAGCAAGGAGCCGGTGAAGGAATCTTCCTCCGGCTCATCCAAGGCCTCACCGGCCTCGTCCACACCCCGAAAACCGAAGATCGGCGATTCTCGACCGGCCCCGCCGTCGAGTTCGTCCGGCTCGTCCGGAGGTGGCTCCGGTTCAGGTTCATCCGCGGGAGGAGGCGGCGACAGCCGCCGTCGTCGCCGGCGCCGCAAGTCATCCGGCGGGGGTGACGGGTCGTCGAAGCAGAATTCGGGTGGTGGCTCGCAAGGGTCATCCGGGGGCGGTCAGAACAATCGCCGTTCCAGTGGTCAGAAGGGCCAGTCGAGCGGCGGATCGTCGTCCGGTTCCGGTCGTTCCCGCAGGCGGGGACGTGGCCGCAGCCGGGGTCGTCAGCCGAAGCCCGAGCCCGTTGGTCATGTCGTTCCCGACAGCGACCTCGAACTCGACGAGGCCACCTTGCAGCGACGGCGCGGCCGGTCCCGGAAGGGCCGCCCCGTCGGCCGCTACATGATGGTCGTCTCCAAGAAGGCCGATGCGACGCACATCGCCGTTCTGGAGGGTCGGACGCTCATCGAGTACTACGTGTCGCGGCCTACCGACGACGTCTTCCAGATCCACGGCAACATCTACCTGGGGCGAGTGCAGAACGTGCTGCCCGGTATGGAGGCGGCATTCGTCGACATCGGCACCCCCAAGAACGCCGTGATCTACCGGGGCGACGTCCAGTACGACAAGGACGACTTCGACGGGTCCAGCTCCTCGCAGCCGAAGATCGAGCAGATGCTGAAGGCCCGCCAGTCGATATTGTGCCAGGTCACGAAGAACCCGATCGCCCACAAGGGCGCACGCCTCACAACCGAGGTGTCGCTACCCGGCCGGTTCGTGGTGCTCGTCCCCAACAGCTCGACCTACGGGATCTCGAAGCGGCTGCCCGACAGCGAACGCAAACGTCTCCGCCAGATCCTCGACAAGGTCCGCCCTCCCGAGCATGGTCTGATCGTCCGAACGGCGGCGGAGAACGTCACCGCCGCCGAGATCGAACGTGACATCACCGGGCTACTCGACCAGTGGCGCCAGATCGAGTCGCTGGCCGCCCGGGCCAAGGCCCCGGCACTGCTGTATCAAGAGCCGGACATGTCGACCCGGGTCATCCGCGAGGAGTTCAACAAGGAGTACCGCGGTGTCGTGCTCGACGACGAGGGCCTCTACAACGAGGTCTCCGACTACGTCTCGGCCATCACCCCGGCCCTGGCCGACAGGGTCGACTACTACGACCCCGAGGCCGAGCGGCTGCCGCTGTTCGAGCGGTTCCACATCCACGAGCAACTGCACAAGGCACTCGACAAGAAGGTGTGGCTCCCCTCGGGCGGCTCCCTGATCATCGAGGCCACCGAGGCGCTCACGGTCATCGACGTCAACACCGGCAAGAACGTCGGCACCTCGAGCCTCGAGGACACGGTCTTCCAGAACAACGTCGAGGCGGCCGAGACGATCGCCCACCAGCTGCGGTTGCGTGACATCGGTGGCATCATCGTCATCGATTTCGTCGACATGGAGTCGAAGAAGAACCGCGACGAGGTCATGCGGGTGTTCCGTCAGGCGCTCAGCCGCGACAAGACCCGCACACAGGTGTTCGACATCTCCGCGCTCGGACTGGCCGAGATGACCAGGAAACGTATCGGCGAAGGGCTCCTCGAGTCATTGTCGGTGGAGTGCCCGCACTGCGACGGTCGAGGCATCGAGATCTCATCCAGCATCGAAGAGAAGTAGCGACGAGAAGTAGGCGTGGAAGCGCGAAAAAGTGGCAGAAAACCGGCCCCAGCCCGATAGCATTGATCCGTTATGTACGCAATCGTAGCCACCGGTGGCAAGCAGTACCGGATAGAAGAAGGCCAGAGAATCCAGGTCGAGCGGGTCGGCGAGGTCGGCTCCGACATCGAGCTGCGGCCGGTGATGCTGGTGGACGGTGACCAGGTTCTGGCCACCCCCGATCAGCTGAAGGCCGCATCGGTCTCCGCTCGGGTCGTCGAAGAGACCAAGGGCCCGAAGATCGACGGATTCACCTACAAGTCGAAGACCAACAATCGTCGTCGCTACGGTCATCGCCAGACCTACGCCACGATCGAGATCACGGGAATCACGAAGGGCTGAGAGACCATGTCGAAGACCAAGGGAGGCGGTTCCACACGGAACGGCCGTGATTCACAGAGTAAGCGGCTCGGCGTCAAGGCCTACGACGGCCAGCTCCTGAGCGCCGGCTCCATCATCGTCCGCCAGCGCGGCACCAAGTTCCACCCGGGCCACAACGTGGCCAAGGGCGGCGACGACACCCTGTTCGCCACCTCCGACGGCCGGGTGAAGTTCGGATTCCGCAAGGGCCGGCGCCTGGTCGACGTCGTCACCGACTGACCGTCACCGCCTGACCGTCGGCGTATCCCGGCGGCCCCGGCTGCCCGATGTCGAACTTCGTAGACGAATGCAATCTGTCCGTCCGGGGCGGCGACGGCGGCGCGGGCTGCGTCTCGTTTCGTCGCGAAGCCCACGTGGCCTACGGCGGTCCCGACGGAGGTGACGGTGGCGACGGTGGCGACGTCTGGTTGGTGGCCGACCGCAACGTCTCATCACTGCTTGCCTTTCGCGACTATCCACACCGGATAGCCGAGAGCGGCACCCACGGACAGGGGGCGAAACGCCACGGCAAGCGGGGCGCCGACCTGATGGTCTCGGTCCCCGAGGGGACGACCGTCAAGGACCACGAGACCGGCGAATTGCTTGCCGACCTCGTCAGCCACGGTGATCGTTGGCTGGCCGGTCCCGGTGGACGAGGAGGACGGGGCAACGCCCGCTTTCTCTCGAACCGGCGTCGAGCCCCGAAATTCGCCGAGCAGGGCGAGATCTGCTCCGACACCTGGTATCGCCTCGAATTGAAGTTGATGGCCGATGTCGCCCTTGTCGGGTTCCCGTCGGCCGGTAAGAGCACACTCATCTCGGTCATCTCGCGGGCCAAACCGAAGATCGCCGACTACCCGTTCACCACCCTCGAACCGAACCTCGGCGTGGTGACCGCCGGTGATTCCGAGTTCGTGGTCGCCGATCTGCCCGGTCTGATCGAGGGCGCCAGCGAGGGCGCCGGCCTGGGCGACCGCTTTCTTCGCCACATCGAACGGGCCCGAGTACTGGTGTACCTTCTCGACCTCGCCTCGGTCGACGGCGCCACTCCGGCCCAGCAGCTCGACGTTCTCCAGCACGAGTTGGGCAACTACCAGCCATCGCTGTTGGAACGTCCCCACATCGTGGTCGGCTCCAAAGCCGATGTGCTCGCCCCCGACGATTGGGGCGCCGAGGCACCGGTCGACCTCGCCATCTCATCGGTCACCAACCAGGGCATCGACCAGCTCAAGTGGCGAATGCTCGAGCTGGTCCGCCAAGCACGTGAGGCCGAGCCCGAGCGGGAGGGCTATGTCATCCACCGGCCGGAGGCGACGGGCGTCGAACTCGTTCGGGACGAGGACGGGGTGTGGAGAATCGTGGGCCGGGCCGCCGAGCGGGCCGTTGCCCTGTCGGACCTGACTGACGTGGGGGCTCTCGACTACGCTCGGAACCGACTGAAAAAGTTGGGTGTCGACAAGGCACTGAAGAGGGCGGGTCTTCGCAGCGGTGATGAGGTTCGCATCGGTGACTTCGCCTTCGAATACGAAGAAGACATGTAAGCCGCGCCGCGAGAAGTCTGCCGTGAGAAGTCTGCCGTGAAAGTTGTAGCCAAAATCGGGTCGTCGTCGCTGACGACCGTGACCGGGGAGATCGAGCACCGGGCGGTGGCGAAGATCTGTGCCGAGGTGGCCGAGCTCAACAGGCTCGGCCATCAGACGGTGGTGGTAACCAGCGCCGCCGTGAGCGCCGGCTTGGCCCCTCTGGGCTACAGCGCGTCCAACCGCCCGAAGGAGGCGGAGAAACTGCGAGCCGCGTCGGCTGTCGGGCAGATCGCGCTGATGGCCACCTACAAAGGGCACCTTGCGTCGAACGGGCTCACCGCCGGTCAGGTGCTGCTCGCCCCGACCGACATGTGGTACCGGAACCGCTATCTCAAGAGCCGGGGCACGCTGGCGGCGATGCTCGAGGCCGGAGTGGTGCCGGTCATCAACGAGAACGATGCGGTGGCCGACGACGAAATCCGATTCGGTGACAACGATCGTCTCGCCGCACTGGTCGCCCACCTGATCGACGCCGATCGGCTGGTTCTACTGACCGACACCGCCGGTGTGTTCACCTCAGACCCCCGGCACGACGACAACGCATCGTTGATCGAGGAGGTGTTGGAGATCGATCAGCACCTCGAGAAGGTCGTGGGCGGTCCCGGCAGTTCGCTGGGACGCGGAGGCATGGCATCAAAGCTGGCAGCGGCGAAGATCGCCGCCTGGTCCGGGGTGGAGACCACGATCGCCCAATCCGACCGGCCGGAGGTCCTGATCGATGCGGTTGCCGGTGTGACCGGCGTCGGCACGGTCTTCCGCGCCCACAACCAGCGGCTGCCGGCCCGCAAACTGTGGATCGCCTTCGCACTGCCGGCGTCAGGCCGTATCGTCGTCGACGGCGGTGCCCGCCGGGCGCTCGAGAAGGATCAGCGCTCGCTACTTGCCGCCGGTGTGATCAAGGCCGAAGGCGACTTCCCGGCCGACTCGGCGGTTGAGGTCATTGACGAGCGAGGCAATCTGTTCGCCAAGGGACTGACCCGGTGGGACAGTCAGCAGATCCACACCTTCGCCGGATCGACGAGTGACGTCTTTCCCCCCGATGTGCCCGAAGAGGTCATTCACCGGGATGACCTGGTGATGCTGCCGTCCTGACCCTGGGCGATTCCCTCAAGGCACCGTTCCTCGCTGTCACGCTACGACGATCACCACCGAGGCCGAGCCAAATCGACTCCGACGCCGGCTCCGGCCGACCGTAGAGGAAACCCTGGAGAACATCGGCGCCGATCGTGATCAGTGTCTCCGCCTGATCGGCCGTCTCGATTCCCTCGGCGACCACCTCGACGTCCAGAAGATGGCCGATGTCGACGATCAACTTGAGCAGTGAGGCCGACGAGTCCTCCTTGGTGAACGACCGGTCGATCTTGAGCACATCGATCGGCAGGCTGCGCAGGTGGGCGAGCGAGGTGAAGCCCGTGCCGAAGTCGTCGATGGCAACCTGCACGCCATGTGATCGCAGCACGGTCAGCTTTCCTGCGGCCGAAGGAAGATCGTCGAGCAGTGAACTCTCGGTGATCTCCACGACGAGACGGCGAGGATCGATACCGAACTGTTGGAACGGGCGGAGGACATCCTGGACGAACGATGGAGAATTCAGGTGGCGGCCCGAGATGTTGACGCCGACCGTCAGACCCTCGTTGATACGGGCCGCCTCCCACTTGACGAGTTGTTCCGCCGTGGCCCGAAGCACCCAGTTGTCGATCTCGATGATCAGATCGCTTTCCTCCGCGTGGGGAATGAAGGCGCCGGGTTGCTGCAGCCCGACACCGGGGCGCTCCCATCGGACGAGGGACTCGACCCCCCGACAACGGCCGGTGCCGGCGGCGATGAGTGGCTGATAGTGGAGCACGAACTCGTCATCGGCGATCGCCTTGCGAATCGCCTGTTCGAAGTCGGCTTTGGCCGCGACCGAGGCTCGCAGCTCATCGGTGCAGAACTCCACGCCGCCCTTGCCGTGTTGTTTGACCCGGTCGACGGCGAGGTCGGCGTCATGCAGCAGTCCGACCGCGTCGACCGAGCTGTCCGAGCTCAAGGCGATGCCGATGCTCGCCCCGATCTTCAGGATGTCCCCGTCGATCTCCATCGGTTGCTGCAGGACCTGTCGAATGCGCTCTGCGAGCCCCAGTGCCTCCTCCTCGTTCTCGACCGGCTCGGCGATCACCACGAACTCGTCGCCCCCAAGACGGCCGACATGGTCGCCGGGCCGAACGCCGCCGCTCAGACGTCGGGCAACGATCTGGAGCACCATGTCGCCGGCCGGGTGGCCCCGGTGGTCGTTGATCTCCTTGAACCAGTCGAGGCTGAAAAGCAGCACGGCGAGTCGGTTGCCCGTACGTTCGGTCCGGGCCAGCCCCTGTTCGAGGCGGGTCAGGGCGGCCCTGCGGTTCGACAGCTGGGTCAGTCCGTCGTGCGTGGCCTCGTAGCGCATCCGGCGCCGGAAGTCCTCTCGTTCCGACAGCGATGACGCCAGCGTGCGGACGGCCTTCTGCAGGGAGGCACCGAGCTCTCCCTGAATCGGCTGTCCCAGCGAGGAGTGCTGCAGATCGCCGGCGGCCAACGCCGTTGCCTGCAACTCGGCCAGCTTCAGTTGCTCGGCCGCCTCGTTGATGGCCGACGTGGCGGCCCGCACCTCGATCGGTCCGGTGAGCGGGGCCGGATCGGCTTCGACGTCACCGTCGCGAATCTGTTGTGCCCGCAGCGCCAGATTGGCGATCGGGGCCAGCAGAGACCGGTAGGCGAACCACCCGAGCCACGTCGTGCACACGATCAGCATGCTCAACAGGCCCAGCGCCCGCTGATCTCGCCGTACCACCTCGAATTGGAGCGAGGTACTGGCGTTGAGCGCGTCGATGCCGGCGCTGTTCACCAGTTCCAGGTAGAGGTTCGTTGCTGTGGCGGTTATGGCCAGGAACTCGTTGATTCTGGTCAGCTCGAAGCGGTCGGAGTCGCCCGACGATGGGTCCAGGAGCTGATCGATTGCGGTCTCATACGTTTGGAGTTCGGTCGAGCCGTCGATGACGGCCAGGGTGGTGGCAACCGATGATCCGGCCGAACCGATTCGGTCGATGTCGCTCAGCGCTCGCGTCCGAATCGACCGCTCCAGGCCCAGCTCATCGTAGGCCCCCGCAATTCCGTACTGACCGAACACACCGACCGTGTAGAAGTGGTGGATCTCGGCGGAGATGGCCTGCCGGGCGGTTGTGGTGGCTTCGAGCACGCGCAGCGCCGAGATCAATCGGCCACCGTCCTCGAGGTTGCCGGCGTTGGTCATGAGCTGGTTCATCACGAGATGGCTCCGGGCGGCCATCGCCAGTTCGAGGTCGCCGTAATCGTCTCCGATGGCGAATATCGAGCCGGCGTCGGCGGTTCTGGCCCGGTCCAGCGGCTCGGCGAGTTCCTCGGTCAAGCCGAGGGTTTCGACCAGGTAGTCGACCCGGCCGGTGGCGGCGACGAGCTCGTCCTCGACGTCGATGGCCTCGATTGCCTCCGTGGCGGCTGTGTTCGACGGGAAGAACGCCACCCAGGTGCCGGCAATGCGCCAGTTCCGCTCCTCGAGAAGTGCAATACGCAGGTCGGTCAGCTGCACGAGTCGGGTGACATCGTCGGCAACGGAGTCGACGTCACTCTTCTCGCTACGGGCCCGTTGAGCTTCGATGAAGACAAGGGTGGTTGCCGCCACGAGGGGGACGAGGGCCAGCACGAGAACAACGGCCCCCAATCTGTAGCGGAGGCGGCCGCTCGATGCCTTCGCCGGAGTGGCTCGCGGTTCGCGGTCGGGCTGTCCGGATCCTGGACTGCGCGACGGTGGTGGGGCCATAATCAGTCATCGACGTTCAATCCAAAAGGATTGAGTGCCGAATGTGGGCAATTCCGCCCAGGAGGTCTCCGAGGCGCTTGCGTGTCTACCGATATGGCCGATGCCGGGAGGCGTCAGACCGAGTGGTTACGCTTCACCCTCGGCGGGTTGGGGCTGGGGCTGGGCCTGGGGTTGAGGCTGAGCCTCTTCCAACGGAGCCTCGGCCTCCGCCGGGGCCTCCTCGAGGCCCAGTTGGGCTCGGATCTCGCTGAGACGGCTCTGGGCCTCCACATTGAGCGAGGCCTGCTCCACTTCGAGCATTCGACCCTCGACCGACTGCTCCTGCAGCTCCGCCGCGCCTTTGGCCTTGGCGTAGCGCTGCTCGACCTTGTCGCGAACCTCCTCGAACGACGGGACGTCCTGGCCGACCTGCTCGGTGAGCTGTGACATCGCCGAGTTGAGCTGCTCCTGCATCTTGGCCTGGTCGAGCTGGGACAGCAGTTTCTGGCGTTCGGCCAGCTTCTTCTGCAGCATCGAGGAATTCTGGTTGACGGCCTGCTTGGCCTGGTCGGATGCCTGGGACGCCTGCAGATGGAGCGACTTGAGATCTTCGATCTCCCGCTCGAGCGCGATCATCCGGTTGGCGAACGATTCGGCCGTCTGCGTGTACTGGATCAACTTCTCCTGATCGCCCCGTTTCTGGGCGTCGTCGGCCATCATCACGGCCTGACGGGCGTTGGCGCTGACCTTTTCGTAGTCCTCCATCACCCGATTGAGCTTGATCTCGGTCTGCTTCTGGTGGGCGATCACATTGGCCGCCTGCTCCTTGAGCTGGCGGTGCTGATTCTGGGCCTCCTGGATCGCCTGCTCCAGCTGGATCTTCGGGTCGGCCCGAGCCTCGAAATCCCCCGAGAGCTTGGCAGCCATGTAATTCCACCAACGACGAATCAACTTGATCATGGAATCGATGCTAGTACGTCGGAGGGCTCCAGCCTTGACCTCCGCTGTGGTTTCCGGAGTTTCGGCCGACGGACCGTTACGTTACCGATAGTCCAGAGGGGGGCTTGATCCCTTGAATCCAGAGCAATGACGCGTACACCCCGAGGCCGACGGCCAGAGCGACGAATGCGTCGACCGGTGAGGGGAGACCAACCAGTGTCGCCATGAAGATTGCGGCACCCGCGCCGACGGCGGCGACGAGGACGTTCAGGCCCCAGTCCGACGACACGGCGCCCGCTCCGGCGCTGCCCAGCCGGTTCCTCAGCCGCATGCGCAGCATGATCCATTCCACCCATGCGGCGAGCGAAGATCCCAGACCGATTCCGACGACGCCGAGATGAGGGGTTACGCCCTCGAGAGCCCGACGAGACTCCGGAACCTGCTCCCACGGTGGCCAGTGCGGGAAGGCGCCGAACTCGCTGATCGATGTGGCCTCGAACGTCAACCAGTCGAGCTGCAGCATCAGCAGGTAGCTCGACACGATGCTCACCACCACCCGAACGACGGCGATCCGGGCCGGTCCTTTGACGTCGCCGAGGCTGTACAGCGTGTTCTGGGTGACTCGGGCCGTGATGGCGGCCGGCAGTCCGAGCGCCATCGCCATCAGGAGATACCCGATCACGAGGATGCCGGCCGGATCGGTGAGACCCCGCCCGAGCAGGCGGGAGATCCAGCCGTAGAGGGCATCGGCCCACGTTGGCCCCGCCGCCAGGTACGCGGCGGTGATGAAGCCCGCCGGCACCACGGTCCTTCGTAGCGCCGGGGTGATCCGGGCGGCCAACGAGTTGATCTGCTGCGACCGGCGGGACATCTCGGCCAGCTCGGCCGCGGCGACACTGAACCCGAACAGCGAGATCGGGGTCACGTAGAGGGGGAGGGCGTAGAGGTAGAAGGAGGCTGCGCCGCCCACGAGAAGGGTGAGGAAGAACGTGTCGATGAAGCTCGAGACCTGGACGACGCCGCGAGCCCCGACCGCGGGGACGAATCGACGAATGACGTCGTTGACCAGATTGTTCCGCTGCAGCGTCGGCCGTAACGACGGGACATAGGCCCGCACGCGGGGAAGCTGAATCGCCAGTTGCAGGATGCCGCCGATGACCACGGCCCAGGCCAGTAGCAACGCGCCGTCGGCCACCGACAACGCCACCGCCGCCGCCACCACGAGCGCCGCGATCTGGGCGATGTTCCACAGCACCGGGGCGGCGTAGGACAGGAAGAAGCTGCGATGGCTGTTGAGCACCCCGAGGCACCATGCCGAGATCACCAGGAACCCGATTCCGATCGTGGTGATGCGGAACAATTCGATGGTGAGTTCGTACCGGGCCGGGTCCGATTCCCAGTCGGTGAACAGCCACACGATGGGGCGGGCGGCCACCACGATCACCAGCACGATGACCGCGGTCAGCAGGGCCAGTATCGACAGAACCGCACCGGCCAGCGCGCTTGCCCGCCGTTCGTCTCCTTCCTCGACCAGCCGGGCGTAGACCGGTATGAACGACGCCGACAGCGAACCCTCTCCCAGTAGATTCTGGAGCAGGTTCGGAACCCGCATGGCGAAGCTGAACGCGTCGGCGGCGGCCGTCGAACCGAGTACCACCCCGATGACAACGGTGCGGATGATGCCGGCGATCCTCGAGAGAAAGATGCCGGCGGCGACCAGATTCGATCCACTGGTTGTCGACCGTCGGTTCACGCCGACCCGTCGGTCCCGTCGGTCGGTTGCGCCGGGTCGTCCGGGTTGTCAACGGCCGGAACGCCGGCCTGGCGGGCCTCGCGATCGGCCTCCGTCGGCACCGCGGCTATGTCGGCTGCCTCGAGGGTGGTCAGCTCCTGATCGCTTGGATCGTGCACGTCGACAAGTCGTTGGGCGTGACGTGAGACGGCCGCCTCGAACAGGTTGCGGGCCAGCCGACCGTTGCCGAACCCTCGTCCCCGTTCATGGGCGCCGAACCACACCTCGGCCGCCTCCTTCGCCTCGTCTGTCAGGTCGTAGGTGCCGTTGGCCGCGATGAGTCCGAGGATGTCGACCAGCTCGGAGTTGCTGTAGTCGGGAAAGTAGATGGTCTTGGGGAACCGGCTCTGAAACCCCGGGTTGGTGGCAACCAGTTCCGCCATCTCCTTCGGGTAGCCGGCGAGGATCACCACCATCGAGTCACGTCGATCCTCCACATTCTTGACCACGGCGTCGATGGCTTCACGGCCGAAGTCCTTCTCGCCGCCACGGGTGAGCGAATAGGCCTCGTCGATCAGCAGCACGCCGCCGTCGGCCTTGTCGAACACCTCGGTCACCTTGGTGGCGGTCTGACCGACGAACCCGGCGACGAGGCCGGCCCGGTCGACCTCGATCAGCTGGCCCTTCTCGACCACACCGAGCGACCGGTAGATGCGGGCCAGTAGCCGGCCGACGGTGGTCTTGCCGGTGCCGGGGTTCCCACTGAAGATCAGGTGGTTGTTGGAGTCGACGACCGGCAGGTCGCGCTCCTGGCGCAGCTTCTGGATCCGCAGCAGCGCCGACAGGAGGCGAACCTCCTCCTTCACCTCGTCGAGGCCGATCAGCGCGTCGAGTTCGGCGAGGACGTCCTCGAGGGGCTCCGGTGGTTCGAGCGGGGCTTCGGGCTCCGCCTCGACGGTCGCCGCGTCTCCGCCGTGGTCGTCGGTCGGGACGGGCCCACCTTCGGCGGCCGTCGTCGGTGTCTTCGAACGCTCGCCGGGGAGCGCCGCCATGAGCAGCCGCTGGAAGTCGACCAGCGAACGCAGCTCGTCGTCGGACGGGTACTGATCGAGCGACACCACGGTGTGGGCCAACGTCATCGCCTCGTCGTAGTAGAGGCGGGCCAGCGACGTTCCCCGCTTCACATCGACCTGGCGGAGTGTCTCGAACAGATCCGAAGGCTTGGCCAGCCAGGTTTGCTTGTCTCGAACCAGATCGTTGCGACGGATGGCGTCGGGGGTGACGATTCCGGGCAACAGGTCATGGTGGGCGAAGGCGGCGACGACGGCCCACAGCTCGTCGTCGGTGTGTCGGTCGTCCACGTCGACGAACGCCGCGGTCAGGTTGAAGGCCTCGACGATGCTGTCTCGCTCGAGCTTGTCGACGTCGACGTTGGTGCCGCTGGCCGCCTGTCTGAGCGCCTGCCCGATCAGCCGGGAAAAGCGGTCGACCGCCTTGGTGAGTCCTCGATCCATCAACGTGAACCGGGTGTGTCGAATGCGCCTGCATGTGTGGGGTTTTGTCTACACACCGTGAGAATCTTAGCCCGGCCGCCCGGCGGTCTCCCGTACCGGCATCGATCGGGCCCGGGCGGCCGGCGAATAATTTGACCATCTAATCAATCGGTCTTGTACCGTGTTCAGATATGACTCACCGTTTTGACTCCATCGATGCGGTCCGGGAAGGGCTGCGGAGCGTCGACTATCTGGCCGACGACTCGATCGCCGGGATCGCCTATCTGGCCGACCGCCTGGAGAAGCCGGTGTTGATCGAGGGTCCGGCCGGTACGGGCAAAACGCAGCTGGCGAAGTCGATCGCGGAGATGAGCGGTTCCCGCCTCATCCGCCTGCAGTGTTACGAGGGACTCGACGAGGCGAAGGCGCTGTATGAGTGGAACTACAAGAAGCAGCTGCTCCGTATCCAGGTGGAGTCATCCGAGGGCGACACCGAATGGGCCGAGATCCAGGACGACATCTTCTCCGACGAGTTCCTGTTGCCCCGGCCGCTGTTGGAGGCCATCACCGCCGATGATCCGGTGGTTCTGCTGATCGACGAGGTCGACCGGGTCGAACTGGAAACCGAGGCGCTGCTCCTCGAGATCCTGTCGGACTATCAGGTCTCCATTCCCGAACTCGGCACCATCGAGTCGAAGCAGATCCCGCTCGTGTTCCTGACCTCCAACAACACCAGAGAGCTGTCCGAGGCCCTGAAGCGGCGCTGCCTGTTCCTCCACCTCGACTACCCGACGCTCGAGCGGGAGAAGGAGATCGTTCTCACCAAGGTCCCGGAGATCAGCGACAACCTGGCCGACCAGGTGGCTCGAATCGTCCGCTCGATCCGACAGCTCGAGTTGAAGAAACATCCGTCGGTATCCGAAACCCTCGACTGGGCCCGCACCCTGGTCCTGCTCGGCATCGAGAACATCGACGAATCCGACGCCGTCGAAACCGTGCACCTGCTGCTCAAGTACCGATCCGACATCGAGAAGGCCATCAAGGACTTCACCGCCAACTCGGCCGCCCACTTCGAGGCATCGCAAGCCTCCTGACCCGGGGTCAGCCCGATGACCAACACCGCAACATCCGAGCACGCACCGGTCGGTACACCGGACGCGAATCCGCTCTTCGATCTGCTCGAGGGATTCGTGGTGGAGTTGCGCAACGCAGGGCTTCCCGTGTCGCTATCGGAGAACATCGACGCCGCCGAGGCGGTCCAACACGTCGATATCGACGACCGAACCGCCTTCAAGTACGCCCTGGCGGCAACCCTGGTCAAGAACGACGCCCACTGGAAGACCTTCGAGACGCTGTTCGAGGTCTACTTCTCGTTGCGGGGCCCCGAGTACGCGCTCGACAGCGACGGAATCGAGCTCGACGACGACGTCGACTTCGACCCGGGAGAGCAGCCCCAGGGCGACGGCGGCCAGGGTGGCGGTGACGGCCTCTCACCCGAGGAATTGGCGGAGCTCCTCTACCAGGCGTTGCGGCAGGGCGACGAGGCCCTGATGCGGGCCATCGCCCGGCAGGCGGTGAAACGGTATGCCGGCATGGAACCCGGCCGACCGGTCGGCGGTACCTATTACCTGTATCGGACGCTTCGGAACCTCGATCTCGACTCGGTGCTCGACCGGTTGATGGAGCAGAGTCGGGCGGACGCCGATCAGCCGCTGTCGTCTCTGCAGGAGCGGCTCGAGAAGGACGAATACGAGGATCGCATCGACAAGCTGCGAAAGGAGATCGAGGCCGAGATCCGGCGCCGCCTCGTGGCCGATCGGGGCGCCGAGGCGATGGCCAAGACCCTCCGTAAGCCGTTGCCGGAAGACGTCGACTTCATGCACGCCAGCCGGGAGGAGATGGTGATGCTGCGGCGGGCCATCTACCCGCTGACGCGAAAACTGGCGGTGCGTCTTGCTCGCAAGCGGCGGCACAAGCGCAAGGGCGCCCTCGATTTCAGGAACACCGTGCGCCACTCCCTCAGCTACGGAGGCGTGCCGGTCGAGCCGAAGTTCCGTCATCCGAAACCGGCGAAGCCGGAGATCTTCGTGATCGCCGACATCTCGGGTTCGGTGGCGGCGTTCGCCCGCTTCACCCTCCATCTCGTCTATGCCATCTCGAGCCAATTCAGCCGGGTCCGGTCGTTCGTGTTCATCGACGGCCTCGACGAGGTGACGTCGTTCTTCGAGGGGGTGGAGGACATTACGGAGGCCGTACATCGGGTGAACACCGAAGCCGACGTGGTCTGGGTCGACGGCCACTCCGACTACGGCCACGCCCTCGAGGTGTTCTGGGATCGCTACGGCAACGACGTCGGGCCAAAGACGACGGTGCTTATCCTCGGTGACGCCCGAAACAACTACCACGCGTCCCAGGCCTGGATCGCCAAGGAGATCCAGCACAAGGCCCGCAAGCTGTTCTGGCTGAACCCGGAGCCGAAGGCCTATTGGAACACCGGCGATTCGATCGTCGGGGAGTACGCGTCGTACTGCGACGGCCTGTTCGAGGTGCGCAACCTGCGGCAGCTGGAGCGGTTCGTAGACAACCTCGTGTGACCGCACCGGTCGGTTGCCGGCGAGGAAAATCACTCTGATGTTCGCGCTCGGTGGGCCGGTGGTTTACTCTCAAGGAGTGCCCACAACAATTGAAGACCGGTTGGTCGTGGGCGACGTCTCGGTGGTGGCCGATCTCTATCGCCACCACGGGCCGTTTATCCATACGATCAGCCAAAAGCTGGTTGGTGCCGCCGCCGACCGACTGACCCAGCAGGTTTTCGCTGAAGCCTGGCGTGATCGGACGGAGTTCAATCCGTCCCTGGGGACCGTCCGCAACTGGCTCGTTCGTCGCGCCCGCCGGCGAGTCTCGAAATCGTCGGTCGAAGCCGAAGCGGCAGTCGACCGTCTCGTTGTCGCCGATTCCCTTCGTCGGATGGACCCGCTGCGGCGTCAGGTGCTCCTGGCGGGCATCGATACCGCCGACATCGAGTCGTTGGCCCGAGAGCTCGATCAGCCCGTGGCGGGCATACGCGGCCATCTGCGGCGGGGGACGGATCAGCTCAGTTCCGACCTCGCCGAGAGTCGACCGGATGGTGGTGATGATGGCCTGGCCGAGATCATGGCCGAGGGGCCGCCCTCCATCGACATGGTGACACCGCCCGAGGTCGTCTGGCATGCCATCGCCGCGGAACTGAATCTCGACACCGGCGCCGTCACCACCGATGACTTCAGCCGGGCAGCCGACCACGCCGCCGACGAGGCTGCCACCGACGACGATCACGAGGTGGCCGAGTCCTCGGCCGCCGATTCTGTTGATGATGTCGACCAGGACGACGGGTCTGAACCCGCGACCGGCGACGGAACCGCCGCGAAGCAGGACGGTCCGTCACCGGCCGACACCAGGGCGGGCACGGTTCCGGGGCAGCAGCATGCGGACAAGCCCGTCGGTCGGCCGTCGAGCGAGGTCGGAGGCTCCGATGCCGGCCGGCCCCGCTGGATCATCCCGGTCGCGGTGGCGGTGGCCCTGCTGACCCTGGCCGTGCTTGCCGGCGTGGTCCTGTAGCCGCCGACGCCCCCGGTCAGCCGCCCATCAATTCGGCGACCTGGAAGGCCAGGTCGAGTGATTGGCGGCCGTTGAGGCGAGGATCGCACATCGTCTCGTAGCGCCGGCCGAGGTCCTTGGGCTGGACCTCCTCACCGCCGCCGAGGCACTCGGTGACATCCTCACCGGTCAGTTCGATATGGATGCCGCCAGGCCAGGTGCCGACCTGCCGGTGGGCACCGAAGAAGGCCTTCACCTCGGCCATGACGTCGTCGAAGTGTCGCGTCTTGTGGCCCGATTCGGAGGTGAAGGTGTTGCCGTGCATCGGATCACAAGCCCACACGATCGGGTGATCGGCCTCTTTGACGCTCTGCAGCAGGGGCGGAAGGTTCTGGCGCAGTGTCTGAGCCCCCATCCGGGTGATGAACGTGAGGCGGCCCGGGATCCGTTCGGGGTTGAGGATCTCGCACATCTGCAGGATCTCGTCGGGCTCGACGGTCGGGCCGATCTTGCAGCCGATCGGATTCTTGACCCCGCGCAGGAACTCGACATGGGCGCCGTCGAGCTGGCGGGTCCGTTCTCCGATCCACAGCATGTGGGCCGAGCAGTCGTAGTGCTCGCCCGTGAGGGAATCGAGCCGGGTCAACGCCTCCTCGTACTGGAGAATCAGCGCCTCGTGACTGGTGAAGAACTCGGCCTCGTGGATCTCGGGGTGGTTGGAGGAGATGCCCGTCGCCTCCATGAACTGCAGCGCGCGGTTGATCTCACCCGCCAGCTGCAGGTAGCGCTGACCGCCACTCGAGTTGGACACGAACTCCTGATTCCAGGCCTGAACCCGGTGGAGGTCGGCGAAACCACCTTTGGTGAAGGCCCGGAGCAGGTTCAGTGTGGAGGCCGACTGGTTGTAGGCCCGCAGCAGGCGGTCGGGAGCGGGACGGCGATCGGACTCCGAGAAGGGGAGGTCGTTGACCATATGGCCCAGGAATGACGGCAGCTCGGTGCCGTCGATTGTTTCCGTCGGACGGGATCGAGGTTTGGCGAATTGGCCGGCGATACGCCCGACCTTCACGGCCGGAACTCCTGATGAGTAGGTGAGCACGACGGCCATCTGGAGGATGACCCGCAGCTTCTCCCGGATGGCGTTGGCGTTGAATCCGTCGAACGATTCGGCGCAATCGCCGGCCTGAAGCAGGAACGCCTTGCCTTCGGCCACACGGCCGAGATACGACTGCAACTCACGGGCTTCGCCGGCGAATACCAGAGGTGGCACCGACGCCAGCTCCTTCTCCACTCGTTCGAGTTCGGTTGCGTCGGGCCATGCCGGCTGTTGTGCAGCAGGCTTCTGCCGCCAGGATTCAGGTGTCCAAGTCACGGCTTTCAGTGTCGCCCCGTGCCGGAGGCATCGCAATCGATTTTGGACAAATGTCACCACCTGCCGCCGCCATCCGGGTTCAGGTCGTTTGCGACAAAAAGACCGGGAGCCGCCCTCGTGGACGGCTCCCGGATCGGATCTGTTCAGCGGGTTTGGTTCAGGCGGCGTCGAAGTCGCTCATGACATCGCCGGCCTGGTCGCGCACGGCGCTCACCGCTCGCTTGACCAGACGACGGGCCGCTTCGGCCGTCACACCCAGCTCTTCGCCAACTTCGCGGTAGCTGCGCTTGCGGCCGTCGTTGAGGCCGAATCGCTGTTCGACCGCATACTTGGCGCGAGGGTCGAGCACCTCGAGCAATCCGGTGACCATGGTCTCCTCGGCTCGGGCCATCACCTCGACCTCGGGGCCGGGGTTGGAGTCGGGGAGGAGATCGACCAGCTCGTTGGACTCGTCGTCACCGATGGTGCGATCGAGCGAGGTGGGGGTGGTCAGACGGTGGAGGCGTGCGTGCTCGTCATCGAGCTCGTCGCCGTCGCCGGACACCTGACGCAGGGCGGCCCGGAGGCTGGCCGAGCGGTCGCCGGGAAGGCGGACCAGGCTGGCCTTCTGGTCGAGGGCACGACCGATGGCCTGGCGAATCCAGAACGTGGCATAGGTGGAGAACTTGAAGCCCTTGCGCCAGTCGAACTTGTCGACCGCGTGCTCGAGCCCAAGGTTGCCCTCCTGGATGAGATCCAGGAGCTCCATGGATGGGGGAAGGGGGTAGCGGCGAGCAACGCTCACCACCAAACGGAGGTTGGCTCGGATGAACCGGTCCTTGGCTCGGGCGGCAGCCCGAACGGCACGCCGATTGGCGGCCGAGTTGTCACCAGCATCGATCAGCTCTTGCGCGTCTCGGCCTTTTTCAATGATCTGGCTGAGCTCACGCTCTTCGTCCGCCGTTAGAAGGGGGACGAGGCCGATCTCGTTTAAATACTGTCCTACTGAATCACTCATGGCGCGTGCTTCTCTAATCAACTTGAATTTCGGTCGGGGAGAGTCAAACAGGAATCAACAATCCTGCTGGGGGCTGCTACGCTCGTGTGTTCCGGCCTTCGTAAATCGGTTGAAGTTGCCCGTGTTGAATTTTGGCCGAGCGGGTCTAGAGCGTCTGACGCCCGAATATCTGTTTTAGTACGAATCGGAGCTCCTGTTAAGTGACAATGGTCACATTTGGTGCATTTTTAACTGAATCGCGCTACTCAAACAACACTCATGGGTAATAACACCAGGGAGCGCATCGGTATTCTCGGCGGAACGTTCGATCCACCCCATCTGGGTCATTTAATTGTCGCAGATCAGGTGCTCCGAGCGTTGGACCTCGACCGGGTTGTGCTGGTTCCGGCCAACGAACCGTGGCAAAAAGTGGGCAGCAGGCCCATTTCTGCGGCCGAAAAACGCCTGATCATGACCCGTGACGCCGTCGGCGACGCCGATGGGCTGGCTGTTTCCGACATCGAGCTGCGGCTGGGCGGGCCAAGTTACACTTCTGTGACTTTAGACGCGCTGGCCGAAAAACACCCGAAAACGGAGTGGCGCGTCATCGTTGGCGCAGATGCCGCCGCCGGTCTCGATACCTGGCACAACGTCGAGAAATTGAAGACCCAGGCCGACATCGTGGTCGTCAATCGGCCCGGCGCCGACTTCCAGCCGCCGACCGGATGGAGCTGGGAGCTGGTCGAGATCCCGGCGGTCAACATCTCCGGAACCGGGCTCCGTCGACGGGTGGCCCAAGGCCGGTCGATCCGCTTTCTCACCCCCAACGCCGTCATTGAACACATCGAGAGCTGGGGCCTCTATCGTGGGGGTCCGTGAGATGGCCCGCCGCCCGTATCACAGCGCCTGATCAGCGCGCCAAGACCCGTCTGCTGCTGTTCGGCGCGGCCGAACTCCTCCTCGCGATGGCCATCCCGTTTCTACTCATTCACGGGTACCACGCGCTTCTTTCGTCGAACGCGGGCACATTCGTCGACGGTCCGACGGTCGATGAGCCGGGTTGGTCCGCGCTCGTGTCGGCCACGCCGGTGACCGCGGTGGTCGAGGTGGTCGACGGTGCTGTCAGCGGAGCCGCGCTGATCGTGCCCCCGGGCGACGCCGCGCTCGCCGGCGACGGTGCGTCACCCGCCACCACGGTCGGCACCGGTGTCGCCGGGGGCACGGTTGTCCTCATCTCCGGTGATCTCGCGATACCACCGGGGCCGGCGACCGGACTCGATCAGCTGGATCCGGCGCCTCGGCTGCTCTCGGAACTGGCGCCCGAGTCGGTCGGAGACGTTCTCGCGGAGCTGCTCAACATCGACATCGCGTCGGTCGTCGTCATGGACGATGCGGCGTGGACCGAGGCGCTGATCGGTGCCTCCTACGACCTCGACAACCCCGACCCTGTTCCGGCCGACCCGGACACGGCAGCCGGCACCCGCCCGGCCGACCTGGCGTTCGCCGTTGGGCCGACCACGGTCGAGGGATCGACCGCGGCCGTGTTCCTCGGCCGCCCGGTCGACGGTGCCCCGCTGGCCTCGGTGATGCCCCGACGTCATCGACTGTGGGCTGCTCTGATCGCGGAGCCGCCGAACTCGGTCCATCCGCTTTCGGCCGCCGTCGGCACCGTCGGGATCGATGGGCGGATCGTGGACCTGCCGACCACCGAGAACGCCGGCGGCATCTCCATGGACCGGTCGGCAACGGAGGAGCTCGTGCGTGAGATCGTCGCCTTTCCCTCGGGACGACGGCTCGAGGTGCGCCTGGTCGATCGCACCGGCGACGCCGACCTCTTCGCCGTCGCCGCCGACCTCGCCGCCCGCGGGATCGAGGTGGTCGAGATCGCCAACGCCGTGCAGTTCGACGACGGGTCAACCGAGATCATTCGACCGGCCGATCCGGCCGTTGGAGCCGAGCAGCTCGATGAACTTGCAGCCGAACTCGGGGTCGAGCCGATCGTCGATCCGGAACAGTCGCATGACACCGTGACCCTGCTCCTCGGTGACGAGTATCACCTGTCCAGCTGACGGTACGAGGTTGCGCGCCCGCTACTGCGGCTCGATCGCAACCAGGATCGCCCGGCAGGATCCGGTGGTTCTCACGATGCCGACCATGTCGTCGAGATCACGCTCGAAAACCCGGCCCTCATCGGCGGTCACGAAGAACTGCTCGAGCTCGGGAAACCCGATGTTGCCGCCGTCGGACCGGCCCCGCACGCAGGTCTGCCCGGAGTCGAGGTCGGGCGCCGATTCGGTGACATCGACCACCCGGGCCGGGCGTGAATCGTCGAACACGACGAACACGATGTTGCCATCCGGTGTGGTCGAATCGGCTGTGGCATCGATGTCGTAGTTCAAGTCGACGTAGTTGCCGCGGAAGAGCGAAAGGGGGTCGACCGGGCGGAGCGCCAAGGCGACATCGGTGCCCGTCGTCCTGACCCACAGCGGTGGGGCCAGGGCGATCAACATCGCAGTGATCGATACCGCGACCGCGAGCACGTGACGGCGAGTCACCGACGGTCCTCGCTCATGCGCCTGCCCCACTTCGAGACATCACCTCGGCGGTCATCGCCCGTCGTTTCCTCTCGATGAAGACCGCGGCGGCGACGAGGAGGAGGCCGCCGAGGATGACGGCGAGCGACGTGGGAAGCTCGCCGGCCAGTCGGCCGATGTAGACGGCGACGAGTAGCACGATGACGATCCCGAACCCGGCGTTCACCATGGACCGGATGTTGTAGCGCTGTCCGGCGACGATCGTGGCCACGGCCAGGCCGAAGATCAGCGCGTTGTAGACGAAGAACAGCGCCTCGGAACGTTCGAACGGCGGAGCGAGCCATGACACCGAGGTCTCGTCGAACGCGCCGTCACCGTCGACCTGGGGCAGCACCGCCGCGAGCAGGACCGCCACGGTGGCGAACCCGACGGCCAGTGGTGTGTGCGGTTGCCGGTACCACCCGAAAACGATGAGCCCGGCACAGGCCAACCCCACCAGAAGGTGGAACAGCCGGAACTCGATCCCGAAGATCCATCCGAAAACGGCCGGATGGAACGTCGACACGGTGATGGGAACGGCGATCAACAGCGCTCCGAACACCGCCGCCGGTCGCTCGAGCCAGGAGAACTCGCTCGGACCCACGACGATGGCCAAGGCAATCAGCGCCAAGCCGATGATCGGCAGCAGCGGCCGGATACCCGCCGGATCCCAGATGAACGCTCCCTGGTCGAAGAACTGTGACGACGGCACACTCAGCCAGCCCAACGTCAACACCCCCAGCGGCACCGCGAGCCAACCCTGAGCCGAGGACGGGGCGGCCCAGCCGGTGACCAGGGTGGCGATCAGCCACAACAGCGTGCCCTGCCAGTAGTTGAGGGTGAGATTGAAGATCTGCCCGACAAGAAATATGTTCACACCGACCGCAATCGACGACAGGAACCACAAACCACGGGCGGTGATGGTGACGCCCTGTCGATCGGCGAGCGCCGCAGCGGCGACGACAACCAGGTAGATGGCGAACAGCAGGCCGAGTCTGCGGGCGGGCGCGCTCTGATCCCATTGGCTGGCGATGAACAGCAGAAGACCTCCGCCGATCAGCACCGCGCCGAGCGATGCGAACACGACGATGAGCCGATTGGTGCGCTCCGGTTCGTCATGCTCGGCGAGCGATGTGCGCAGCCGATCCGCCAGTTCCTTGTCGATATGCCCCTGTTCGAGCCACATCGCCACGGCATCGGAGGCATCCATGGCACCACTGTATGGGGCGTGAACCGGACGAACCAGGGACCCTCGTCCCGTCCGGCGTTATCCGATGGCCTCGGTCGGGGTCACAAGGGTACAATTGACCCCTGTTGCCGAATGCAGGAGCGGACAGCTGAGCGCAGAACATATCAAGCAAACCAATGGTTCCGACGGGATGTCACTCGACATGTCGGTCGACCAGGAAATTCTGCACTGGGTCCAAATCGCCGCCGAGGCCGCCGACGACAAGCTCGGCCGGGACACCGAGGCGTTCTTCGTCGGGGAGATCATGGCGATCACCGACTGGTTCGTGATCACCTCCGGGCGGAACCAGCGCCAGGTGCGGGCGATCGTCGACGCCGTCGAGGAGGCGCTGACCAGGGCCGGTGGGCCCAAGCCGGTGCGTATCGAAGGCCGCGACACCTGGACCTGGGTGCTGATGGACTTCGGGTTCTTCGTCGTTCACGTGTTCACCGAGGAGACCCGGGAGTTCTACGAGCTCGAACGGCTGTGGAAGGATGTGCCCCGCCTGAGCGCGGCGGTCGAGCGTCCGTCGGCCTGACCGGACGGCCGGTCCGATCAACCGACGACGTTCACCAGTTTCGGCGCCCGCACGATCACCTTCTTCGGTTCGCGCCCGTCCAGCAGCTCCTTGACCCGCTCCGAGCTCATGGCCAGCGCCTCGGCGTCGGCGTCGCTGATCTCGGTCGAGACGTCGATCCGATCGCGGACCTTGCCGTTGACCTGGATGACCATCGTGGCCACCGACACCAACAGCTTCTCGGGATCGGCGCTCGGCCAGGACCGGGTGTGGATGTGATCGCCGTCGTGGCGCATGGCCCACAGCTCGGCGGTGATGTGGGGAACGGCCGGGGCCATCAGCAACAACATGGAGTCGATGGCGAAGGCCAGCGTGTCGGCGTGGGGGCCGTCGTTTGACTGCACATACTTGTAGAGCGTGTTGGTGAACTCCATGAACGCCGCCACGGCCGTGTTGTAGGCCCAGCGCTCGTATTCGCCGGTCACCCGGTCGATCAGGATGTGGGTGGCGGCTTCGATGTCGCGATCGGCCGCGGTCGGCTCACCGCCGCGCACCGTGTTGACCAGGTCATCGATCGCGTCGGAGTCGGTTGCGGCCAGACGCCACAACCGGTTCAGGAACCGCTCGCAGCCGGCCAACTGGAAATCCTCGAAGTCGACATCCTCGGCCGGCGGCTTGGCCTGCAGCACGGCCAGTCGCAGCGAGTCGGCGCCGTGGGCGGCCATGTACTCCTCGGGGGCGACCGTGTTGCCCTTCGACTTCGACATCTTGGAGCCGCCCATGCGGACCATGCCCTGGGTGAACAGCCGCTTGAACGGCTCCCGCATGTCCTTTGGTGCGTAGCCCAGGTCAGCCAAGGCCTTCTGGTAGAACCGGGCATACATCAGGTGCAGGATGGCGTGCTCGATGCCACCGATGTACTGGTCGACGGGCATCCACTTCTCGGCCGCCGCCTGGCTGAACGGCTCGTCGTCGTTCCACGGGTCGCAGAACCGCAGGAAGTACCACGACGAGTCGACGAAGGTGTCCATCGTGTCGGTCTCGCGTTTGCCCGGTCCGCCGCAGGTGGGGCACGTCGTGTTCAGGAAGCCCTCGTGGTACAGCAGCGGTGATTCGCCGGTGGGGCGGAACTCGACGTCGTCGGGAGCGACGATCGGCAGGTCCTCCTCTGGTGCCGGCACGATGCCGCATCCGTTCTGGCAGTAGATCATGGGGATGGGGCAGCCCCAGAACCGCTGGCGGGCGAACAGCCAGTCTCGCAGCCGGTAGTTGACCTTGTGCTGACCGATGCCCTGCTCCACCAGCCAGTCGATCGCCTTGGCCTTGGCCTCGGCCACCTCCAGACCGTTCAGCCACTCGGAGTTGATGGCCGGCCCCTCACCGGTGTAGGCCTCGCCGTCGAAGTCGTCGGGCGGCTGCACCGTGCGGATGATCTCCAGGTCGTACGCCTTGGCGAAATCCCAGTCACGTTGGTCCTGGCCCGGCACGGCCATGATGGCGCCGGTGCCGTATGTCATCAGCACGTAGTCGGCCAGGAACACGGGGATCGCCTTGCCGGTGAACGGGTTGACCACGTGACCGCCGGTGGCGACGCCCCGTTTCTCGATGGCGCCGACGGTGGACAGGCGGTCGATCTCGGACTTGTTGGCCACCTCCTGGCGGAAGGCCTCGACCAGCGGGCGTTGCTCGTCGGTCGTCAGCTCGTCGACCCGCGGATGCTCGGGCGACATCACCGCGAAGGTCATGCCGAAGCTGGTGTCGGGACGGGTGGTGTAGACCAGCAACGGCTCGACGTCGGTGCGGGCGTTGCCGTTCGAATCCGCGATCGGCAGCCCGAACTCGGAGCCCTCGGAACGACCGATCCAGTTGCGCTGCATCAACTTGACCCGCTCGGGCCAGTCCAGATCGTCCAACTCGTCGAGCAGCTCCTGGGCGTAGTCGGTGATGCGGCAGAACCACTGCTCCAGGTCACGACGTTCGACCAAGTCGTCGGACCGTTCACAGCGGCCGTCGATCACCTGCTCGTTGGCCAACACCGTGTGGCAGCCGGGGCACCAATTGACCGGTGCCTTCGTGCGGTAGATCAGCCCGGCCTCGTAGAACTTCTGGAACAGGACCTGGTTCCAGCGCATGTACTCCGGGTCGTGGCTCTTGATGGTGCGCCGGCGATCATAGACGGCGCCCAGGCGGCGCAGCGACGCGCCCAATTCCTCGATCCGGGCGTCGGTGAACAGGCGGGGGTGCATGCCCGATTTGATGGCGGCGTTCTCGGCCGGCAGTCCGAAGCTGTCGTAACCCATCGGCGACAGCACCGCCTTGCCGTTCATCGTGTGGTAGCGGACCAGCAGATCGCCGAACGTGTAGTTGCGGACGTGGCCGATGTGGGCCGAGCCCGACGGGTACGGGTACATCGACAGCACGTAGCGGGTGTCCCGGGGATCGTCGTTGTCGACCTCGTACAGCCCGTCGTCGAGCCAGCGCTGCTGCCAGCGCGGTTCGATCTCGGACGGGTTGTAGCGTCGTGCCTCGACGGCCTCGGAGTGGTCCATGCCCAACATCGTACCCCGCTGGATCGGGCTCCCCGAGCCGATTTCGGGCCGTTCGGGACCCGCTTGCCTACTGCGGGATCAACGTGAGTTTGTCGAGGCGGGCGCCGTCTTCTCGTTGGTGGATGGTGATGGTGTGTTGGCCTTGGGTGAGGTTGACGACGATGGGGTCGTTGCCGTTGCGGTCGGCGATGTTGTCGGTGATGTAGGTGCCGGTGACGGGGCGGATGTCCCAGAGGGTGGCCGTTTGTTGGTTGGTCGTTGATGGTGGACGTAGAAGCTGTCGGAGCGGTTGTCGATGGCGTTGGCTTGGGTTTCGATGGTGTAGTCGCCCGGTTCGGTGATGGTGATGCAGTATTCGGCTTTGTTGGCTGAGCCGAAGGACCAGGCGTTGCCGGTGCCGTCGGGGACGTGGATGTAGGATCCGCCGGAGGCGTTGGGGTCGTTGCCGGTGGTCATGGCCCCGAACAGGGCACCATCCTCAGCCTCTCGGGTCAATCCGCCGTCGCAGGATGCGTTGCCGGTGCCGTAGGGGACGAGGGTGAGTTTGTCGAGGCGGGCGCCGTCTTCTCGTTGGTGGATGGTGATGGTGTGTTGGCCTTGGGTGAGGTTGACGACGATGGGGTCGTTGCCGTTGCGGTCGGCGATGTTGTCGGTGATGTAGGTGCCGGTGACGGGGCGGATGTCCCAGAGGTGGCCGTTTGTTGGTTGGTCGTTGATGGTGACGTAGAAGCTGTCGGAGCGGTTGTCGATGGCGTTGGCTTGGGTTTCGATGGTGTAGTCGCCCGGTTCGGTGATGGTGATGCAGTATTCGGCTTTGTTGGCTGAGCCGAAGGACCAGGCGTTGCCGGTGCCGTCGGGGACGTGGATGTAGGATCCGCCGGAGGCGTTGGGGTCGTTGCCGGTGGTCATGGCCCCGAACAGGGCACCATCCTCAGCCTCCCTGGTCAGGCCGTCACACTCGTTCGGCGGTTCGATCGTGGGGTCGGGCACGATGTCGAGTCGAACGCCCGTGGAGTGCCACAGCTCGGTGCCCTCATCGGCCGAGTGGGGCATGTAGCCGGTGTACCACAACA
The DNA here is from genome assembly GCA_965216655.1 of Acidimicrobiales bacterium. Taxonomy (GTDB): domain Bacteria; phylum Actinomycetota; class Acidimicrobiia; order Acidimicrobiales; family SZUA-35; genus JAHELU01. The sequence continues at coordinate 5,439 of CBDCGP010000039.1, read as the reverse complement.
CGACGTCGTCGATCGTCTCGCCGTTGTTGAAGCCCAACGTCCGTGACGGGCCACCCGACCAGGTCACCTCGCCCGACCGGTACTGGCGGCCGTAGACGTTGTTGAACGGGTACGCCGTCTCCGGCACGATGTCGCCCGACTGGTTGTAGGTGCCGTCGTCGAAGTTGAGCCGAACGGTGGTTCCGGTCGGTTCGTCGCGCACGTACCACTCATGGTTGGCGGCATCGGTGGCTTCGAGGTTGAATTCGGTTGATTCGACCTGGAGGGTGCCGTCGTCGAGCCGGCGGAGGATCTGATCGTCGGCCGCGCCTTCGACGTCGAAGTCGAACCGCCAGTAGGGGAGATGCTCGTGGTAGACGTAGCACTGGAGGCCCTTGGAGAACATGTGGGCGTCGAGCGTGCCCGACTCGCTGAAGTAGTAGCTCTGGTAGATGACGTAAGCGCCGATGTGGTCTTCGATGGCCAGCTCCAGCCAGCGCTCGCCGTTGAGGACGAACTCGTTGGTGTACAGACCCTCGATGGTGCCGCCGAGACGGTCGGCGTACGGACCACACGCGTTGTTCTGGTAGTAGACGTTCATCACGGGGAGCGAGATGCGGTGGGCCAGTTGGGTGCCGTCGTAGGTGACGTCGGTCAGGCTCAAGCCGTCGAAGCCCGATTCGACGCCGTAGTCGAAGACCCAGCCGTTCCAGTTGGCGCTGCCGTTGCCGACGCCGTCGACCTGACTGGATGCCGGGGTGGCCAAGACGGCGGAGACGCCGAGGGCGATGAGGATTGCAAAGAGGGCGGCGGCCGAACGTGCGCTGCGGCGTTGGGGTCGCGGTGTCTGCATCATCGCTCCTCCCGGGCCTCGGTCACGACTTCATTGGTGAGGTCGACCCAGGCCAGAAGTTCGGGGCGGGAGTCGGCGTCGACGTGGAAGCTCACGTAGGCCATCCGGACGTCGTAGAGCGATCCGCCGGGCTGGTAGGCCTGAATGGCGAACCCTTCGAGGTTGTCGACCGATGTCTCACCGGCGTCGAGCCAATAGCGGCGGGCGATGTCGACCGCGTCGGCCTTCTCCTCGGGGTTGAGCGGAAGTTGTTCGACAGCGGGATCGACGGTTGCGACGTCGGCGACACGACGGCCGGTGACATCGACGATGACCGACTGGTTGGTCGAGCGGGAGAAGAAGGTGATCTGGATTCGGCCCTGGCCCGCCGCGGCGCCCGCCCCTTTCCCGTTGACGGCCGCCGGCCCTATCGCCAGTACGGTCCACTGTTCGCCGAGTAGTTCGGCCACTCGACCGTCGGTAGCGATGTCGGCGATGATCGGGTCATCGTCGTAGCGGGGTTCGGCGATCGGCAGCGACCGGGGGGCGCCCGCCCCGTCGGGTCTTGGAGGCCAGACCTCGCCTTGGCCGGTGAAGCGGTTCTGGTTGGCCAGATCGGCAGCGTGGTAGTGGTCGCCGTGTTCAGGATCGACATCGTCACCGGGTTGTGCACCGGCCCATTGCCCCCCAAGCGCGATCGCTCCCACAACGGTCACCACCGCGATCGCGAAACCGCCTATCGTCACGCCGGCTCGCCGCTCGCCCTTACCAATCATGTGCATCACCTTGCATATGCTTAGACATGATTTAACCAGCTGCGCGCGAGGCACGGGCGGCGTACTCCGTCGACTGGAAGAATTGCCCATCCACGGCGGTGCTACTGTTGGGCGGGGTATGTCTCAGGCCGACAGCTCCGATCAGGATCCAACATCATCGACTGACGTCGAGCCGATCCGGATCACGGATCCGGTCGACGGGACCACCTGGGATGTCGACGGCGAATTCCTGTCGTCCAGCTGGCAGTGCATCTGGGGTCGGGGTTGCCAGGGGATTCTCCCCGAGCGGGCCGAGGTCCTGGGTCAGGGTTGCTGCTCGGTCGGCGCCGAATTGCTCGACGACGAGGTGACGACCGTCGAGGCACTCGGCCTGAGCCTCGACCCCGCCCGATTCCAGTTTGCGGATGAGGCTTCGACTGGCGGTGTCGTCGACGATGGGCGGGCCACTCGTGTGGTCGATGGTGCCTGTATCTTCCTCAACCGTCCGGGCTTCGACGGGGGAGAGGGGTGTGCACTTCATCTGGCCGCCCTCGACGAAGGCGACTCGCCGATCGACTGGAAGCCGGCGATCTGCTGGCAGCTGCCGCTCAAGGTGGACGTCGGCGACGGCGGCGTGCGACATCTGAGGCGGTGGCGGCCCGAGGACTGGGGTGACGAACCGGTCGCCTGGTGCTGCACCGATCGATCGGCCGAGCCGAGCGCGTACGTGGGCTCCGAGCCGGTTGTCGACTCGCTCTACGAGGAGATCCGAGCGATCGTCGGCCCCGAGGTGGCGGTGATATTGCGGAGCCGTTTGACCGACGGGCAGGCCGCCGTGTCGATCGGGGCTGACAGCCAGGCTCGGAGTCACACGAGAAGTCAAAATTGGCGGTGCGATCGGTGTCGAGCGAGGTAAACTGACCGACGCACCACGCACGGGGCTATAGCTCAGTTGGTAGAGCGCTTCCATGGCATGGAAGAGGTCAGGAGTTCAATTCTCCTTAGCTCCACAGATTTGCCTGGTCGGGGGTTGGGCGACTGACGCCATCGCGTCCCAGCACGCCGATCGCACACGTGCCGGACTCTACTGTCCCATCCGGGGTAGTGCAGTGAGCCGTGTCCAGGGTTCGAGCCTGCAGGTCGGTGGACCTCCAAGAGTGCGGCATTACTCGGCGCTCTCAGAGTCCGGCCGACCAGCACGACGTCAGGTTATGGTGAGTGCGTGGCCAACGACTCGAGAACCCGCCAGGAGGGGTGGGCGGCGCGGCTCCCGCTTCAAGGCTCTGCATCGAGGAGGTCGCTTCGCCCGTCAGATGTAGGGGCGTTGGCACCGGAGGACCGTTGCGCTGTCGAGTACCTGTTGGGTCTTCCGCTCTTGAACGACGATTGAGCGTCGAACCCGTTGGCTACGCAATTGGTCCGCCGTTTTGGGCGCGGCTGGCGCTTGTTCTTCCGGACACGCTTGATCAGTTGCATTGGTCCAGAGAGGGACACGACGATGAGGCCGGGGGTGACTTCGTCCAGAATTGGTCCGAGCTGTTCATGGTTCCTGGTACCGACGAAGCGACTTGGCGCCGATCGATCATTCCAGCACGAGCTCCCTTCCCAGGGCCAGAGTGGGTGATGTATGACGCACGTATGGGTTCCAACGGCATTGTCGAACTTAAGCGAGTCGAGTATGTCGCAGTTGCGAGATAATAACGGGCCCCGCCGTTGCATTGTCTCGTCCGCACATCCCCGGCACATACGTTGCGCATCGTCCGTGTTAAGAGCCGTTCAGTCATCCGCAGTAGTCACTGGGCGAACGGGTTCAGACACACCTATCGTAGAATCCGGGGCCTGCGCCGCTGCACATTTCTGGGCGCTCGGAACGTGCCGCACTAGCTTGGCCAAGCCCGGCGACCGCGTTGCGTGATCGCCGGTAGCCGTGGGCGGGTGTCATCGCGTGCGCGGGTGGTGCCGGTTCTGTGCTACCTGCCCGCGAAGGCAACCTCGATGCGTGAGAGCCACTCCTCGGCAACCGCTCGATCGCCGATCACGCTCACCCGCTCCCGATGTCGGCCCCAGAGAGCGTTGAGAACATCTTGGCCGTGGCCGACAACTGTGGCATGGCGGAGCCCAGCTCCGACTTCCACTCTCACGTCGAGTTCAGGGCTGCAGACGATCAAGCGGCCATCGGGTACGCCCACCATCTCAGCGGCCAACGGCAGTGCGAACTCCAGAGTCTCCGCGATGGCGTCGACTGTTCGGTCGTCGGACAGCGCCGAGAGCGGGTCTTGCAGTGCCTCCGCGACGTCGAGCCGATGCAGCGCCGTTTCAATGGCCGCTCGACGGTACCAGAACCTGGCGGTCCCCCGGTCCGGCATATGTCCAACACGAAGCGTCCGGTTCGATTCCGATGAACGTGTCGAGGCAGCGACGCATGTTGGTCGAGAACGTCGCTTTGGCGTTCTCTCCAGTCGGGTATTCGTCTGGCCACGTCACCTCCGCGAACGCATCGCTAGCCGCAGTCTCGGGCGCTTTTGAAAGAGCAACCGGGTAACAGAGGCCGAGGCCGAACGATAGATGGTTGATCACCTCTTCGACCGTCCAGCCAGGGCAGTTCGGAACGATCGAGTCAAGCGTGTCGAGTGGTAGCTGCTCGAACCAAGAGATGTTGTCAGTGAGCCAGTCGAGATGCTGGTGCGGAGCCACCAGGCCAGTATCGCCCGACGAACCCGCAGCCGCTAGCAACCGGCGATATTGGATGCCTCAGGCACTCGTAATGTCGGAGCCGGGTCTGGTTCGGACGATCGACAACGACGTTGCCTTACACCGCAACGGTGCGGTTACTGGTCAACGAGCAACCTGTAGTTGGGCTCGCCCCCGCACTCCAGGTTGCTGGGCGGTTGGGTAGTTTCCGGCGGGCGAATCCGACACGCTGGCCACATTTAGGTCTAGCTTGGTTCGACCCTTTCCTGATAGAATGCGGCTCGCGAATCAATGACGGGATCACGAACACGGTGATCGCCAACAGGCAGGGGGGAATTGTCATGTGGCGTCGAGTTCTTGTTGCCATTGTCGCCACCGCTGGAATGGTGATAGTAACGTCGCCGCCGACGGATGCTCATCGAGAGTCTCGCCTTCGGATCGACATCGGGCTCCCACCGGTCGCGCCCGACGGATTGACCGCCGGAGCACCCACAGATTTCATCGTCGGCTTCAAAGATATCGATCCGAACGTCCCCGGTATTGGCCTCAAGGCCGGGGGAGTGGTTCGCATCACCTTGCCCGACGAGTTCGTGAACACCGGGGACCGGCCCGTCACCGGCGATGTAACATTGCCCGGGTGCGGACCGCCTCTGGTTTCCAGTTGCAGCACCGCCGTCATCCTTCAGGGATGGCCGCAAAGCGTGCAGCCTCCTTTCCCGGACGTGCATTGGGAAGAGACGACCAACACCATCGTGCTCACCGCCAACGCCGACTGGTTCCCGATCGATTCCGACGCCCCGGGACCTAAAACGGTCCATCTTCAGTTGTTGGGTTTCATCAACCCGACTCAGCCAGGGCGCTACCGAGTGGACGTCGAGATCCAGCCCGACCCCGACGAACCCCATGTGCTCACCGGTCACGGCCAGGCCCATATCACGAACCGAATCAGGGCCAACATCTCATCGGTCAGCCTGGCCAACGGGTCACCACCGCCTCCGTTCCCCAGTACCCTCTTCCAGGACGTTGAGTCCGGCGATCCGTCGTTGACGATGATGCTGTACTTATGGGGCCGCAATCTTGAGCCTCTGGTTGGTGCCGCGTTCGACAGCGGGTCGCAGTGGCACCGGCTTATCATCGACGCCGACGGCAATCCGATTGGTCATGTGCTGGTCCGAGCGCCGC
>CBDCGP010000038.1:0-265893 GCA_965216655.1 Acidimicrobiales bacterium | reverse complement strand
CGCCAACGGTCCGGCCGAGGTCCCATAGCGATACCGCTGATCGACGAACTCGGCGATGGTGCCGCGGGGCGGATGGGTGACGGCGATGTGCGGCACGTAGCGGACCCAACCGAGCAGAGCCATCCTCCAGGTCAGGTCGACGTCTTCGCCGTAGCGGAGTCCGGGATCGAACCCGGCCGCGACGGAGAAGGCCGAGGAGCGGATCGCAAGGCACGTCGAGGGAACGTACGGGATGCGGCGGCCGGGGCCGACGATGCCGGGCGTAGGGCCCATGTCGAGCGCCGACCATCGGCGTTCATAACGGGCCAGTCGGGATGGCCCGATCGTCGATTGCACCCGAGGGGCGACCGCTACGGTGTCGCCGATCAGGAGCTCGGCGGCGAGATCGACCACCTGCGGTACCGAGATGACGACGCCGGCGTCGACGAACACGACGACCTCAGCGTCGATACGCGAGAAACCAGCATTCCGAGCGTTGCCCGGGCCCGCCGAACGTGAACGGCGGATGACGCGGTCGGCGGAGCCGGCCAGGGTGACGGTCGCCGGGTCGACCGCCGGTTCCGAGCCGTCGTCGACGACGACGATCTGCTTCAGTGCTCCGATTCCCGAACCGCGCCCTGCTCCTGCGTCGAGTGCCGCCAACGTCGCCTTCAGCCCTGCCGGGTCGTCTCTGACCGGGATCACGACAGCCACCGACGGTGTCCGCGTTGGCGGCAGGACGGCTGCAGCGGTGGCCATGTCGGCTTCGATCAGTCGACCGGCCAACGCCTGATGGGCCGGCCCCGACCCGACCGGTTGACCGTCGAACCAACCGGACACGAGATCCGCCCCGGCTCGGGAAAGCCCGACGATCCGTCCCGGCGAACCACCGACGAGTCGACGGCCGTCGTCGTCGATTCGAAGGCCGGGGCTTGGCCGGAGACGGAACCGGTTGTTCACGGCCGTCTCGCCCCGCGGGGTGGCGTCGTCGGTGCGGTCAGCGGCGATTGTTCAGTACCTCGTTGAGCGCGGTCATGACGTCGAACGGGCCGGAGATCAGCTCGACCCGGGCACCCGACTCACGGCCCAGCCGAAGGGCGTGATCGGGTTCGTCGGCCGGTGCCAGGACGGCGAGCTCGTCAAGTGACCGCGCGGCCGCGATCGGGTCGTAGCCGGTGGTCGACTCACCGTCGGAGAGCAGAACGACAACCCGGCGACGGGCGTTGGACGCCAGCAGCTGACGACGAGCGGCCCTCAGAGCGAGATCGACATCGGTGGTTCCATGGCCCCGCAGCCGAAGGACGGCCGAGACCACACCCTCCGCACCCTGCGCCTGACCCAGATCCTTCAGCGTCAACACCTCGTTGCCGAACGCCAGCACGGCGAGTTCGCCGGGTGCCCGCCACGTGCATGCGGCCGCGGCAAGCGCGGCCGTTGCCAGCCGAGAGCCCTCCATCGAACCCGACCTGTCGACGAGGAGGCAGATCGCGGTCTGAGGACGCGACCAGGCCCTCGATTGAAGTTCGTCGAGTGATGGCCGCCGGTTCTCGACCAGTGCGCCGTGTATCGCATCGATACTGGCGTCGACGTCGATGTCGCCCGAGTCGGGATCGGCCGGTCGGGTCACGAGCTGGCCGACGCCCCCCGAGCGGGATGGGCCGGACGTCGTCAGGTCGACCAGAAGCCTCCCGGCCAGCCGGCGAGCCAGCGCGGCAAGGGTGCGGTCGGTGGCGTGGCTCATCATGGCCAGGATCTCGAGTGCACTGTCCGGGTCGTCGGCCCAGAGGTCATCGAAGGCCTGTTCGTCGAGCTCCCCTACATCCGGTGACAGCAGATTGAACGCGGGCTGGTACTCGAGTTGACGTCTGCTCGTGGTTCGCCGGGCCTCCTCCTCCAGCGCCTCGGCCGAGGCCTCGGCATCGAGGACCTTTCCTAGCTGCTCATCGTCGAGGCCCGGATCGCCGCCTCGCGGCTGGTCGCTTTTCCCTCGGTGCTCCCGTTGCCCTCGGTGCCCGCTTCGTCCGACTCGCCGTCACCGGCTGCATCCGACCTCGACATGATGCGAAGCCACACCTCGGCGACGATCTCCTCGGCATCGGCGGCCGCGGAGTCGTGGAGCTGGAGACGCCCCGAAAGCGCGGTGAGCGCGGCGTCCAGCCCGAGGTCGAGATCGGTGACGGGCCGGCCGCGGACCAGGCTGAGACCCTCGGCCAGGCTGACCAGGTCGATGGCACCCCGAACCGATGGGCCGATCCGGACCTCGGGATGCTCCCGGAGGGCCCGGACGACGAGGACCGCTCCCTCGATGAGCGACTGAGGAACCGCGGCCTCGGTCTGGGCGACCGTGATCGCCACCTCCTGGTGTGACTCCTGATAGTCGACGGCCAGACGGCAGATCCGATCGTAAATGGCGCCGGATATCCGTGCTGTTCCGATCGCGTCGTACGGGTTCATAGCCGCCACCAGCCGGAAACCGGGCTCGGCCCTGATCCGGCCCAGCCTCGGCACGGTCAGCTCCTGTTCGGACATGACCGTCACCAGGAGGTTCAGCGTTTCCTCCGGTACTCGATTGATCTCCTCGATGTACAGCAGATGACCGCCCCGGAGGGCTCGGGCCAGCGGACCGTCGATCCAGATGTCGGGTTGGTATCCCTGCTCCAGAACCTGGGCCGGATCGAAGTGCCCCACCAGCCGGGCCGGCGTCAGCTCGGCGTTGCCCTCGACGAAGTCCATGTCGATCCCGGTCGCGTCGGCAATGGCTCGCAGCATGGTCGATTTGCCGGTGCCCGGCGGACCTTCCAGCAGAAGGTGGCGACCCGAGAGCAGCGCCGCCACGACCAGTTCACATTCACGTCGTCGCCCGATCACCTGCGCTTCCATCTGCTTGACCGTTTCGGGGCCCAATGCGGTGTGGCGGGCCGTTTCGTCGCTCACGTGTCTCCTTCGGGGCCGGGCGACGATTCACCGCGGCCACCAGCTGACCACAGTAGCGATGAGGTGTGTCCGCCACCGAATTCGACGTCTCGCGCCAAGATCAGCTGGCTTGGGTCAGGCGGGCGACGAGCTCGTCGACGAGGTGTGTGAACAGCTCGGCCCCGTGCTCGGCGGTGGCCCCCGACGGGTTGCCGAGCACGCCGTTCGGCGCCACGGCGATCACCCCGCGGTCGAGGAGTGTTGGCATCAGTGTGTCGAGAGGTTCGGTGTTGCCGTCAGCCGTGTCGAAGGGTCCGACGAGGTCCGGTTCGAGATGGAGCATCAGCGACGTCTCGGTGTGTCCCGCGTGGGCATCGACGCCGATGTCGGGCGGCCATCGGGGTGCTATCCAACCGACCCTGTGACCCTCGTCCGTCAGCACGTCGACGATCGGTCCGAGGACCGGAACATTGCCGCCATGGCCCGACACCAACATCACCTGGTCACAGAATCCGGCCACCGACCGGACGAGTTCGACGACGACGGCTCGGAGTGCGGCGCGCCCGATCGACATCGTGCCCGCGAAGCCGTCGTGTTCCCCCGACGATCCGTAGGGGAGCGAGGGGGCCACGACCGCACCGCCCACCTGGGCCGCGGCGGCCCGCGCCCAGGCGGTGGCGATGATGGTGTCGGTGGCGAGCGGCAGGTGTGGCCCGTGCTGCTCGGTGGCTCCCAGCGGGATCAGGAGATGACGGATCCGCTGCCCGCCATCGTCCCACGCCGGCGATGGCGTGAGACCGAGTGAATCCTTGGTCTCACGCACCGGATCCGCTGTCTCTACTACTGGCCGCTCAGCCCGCCGATGATGTCGTCGATGACCGATCCGTCGCCGTCGGCGTCGAGGATGGCGGCCAGCCCGCCGAGGCCGGGCTGCCTGGTCTCGACCTGTTGCCGTTCGGCGTTCAACATGGCGCCGAGACTACCGGCGTCGAGGTCCTGTGACCGCTTCTGCTTCGACAGGTAGCCCATCACCAGCGGAGCGAGGATCGGGAGCAACTTCATGATCAGGTCGGTGCTCACCCCCGACTGCTTGGCGACGTTCTGCTCGACCGCAGGGCGGCGTCCGCCGAGCACGTGCCCGAGGATCTTGGCCCCATCGTTCGCCGCCGGTCCGCCACCGAGAAGTGCGCCCAGATCGTCGAAGATCGACGGGCTGTGATCGCCCAGTGCGTTCGACAGCGATTCGGCGCCGTCATCCTGGCGTGTGTTGTTGGCCATGCCGGCGATGATCGCCGGAATGGCAGCGGCGACCGCGCCGCCCACCGCGCTCTCGTCGGCGCCGAGACCTCTGGCGATCTGTGCCATTCCGGCCGGGCCCAACTGTTCGAGAATTCCTTCCACCAGTCCTGCCATGAGTTTCCTTTCTCAAGCAACGAAGCCAGCCGGCCGGCCGACGACCCTGGGTCTACCCATCTGCGATCGCCGGCTGCGCCCGGGAAGCGCATCGCCCGTTGTTGATGTACCCGCTCAACCGTACCGGTCTCGGAGGCCGCTTCGTCATGGGCATGGCCTCGCGCCCTCGCTGAGGGTCTATCGTGAACGGTCACTCACCGTCTGCAGCTCGATCCCGCCCCGTGGCCGCTGCGTGACCGTGACCGTGACCCGGTGGGGTTCGGCCGTCGTGAATATCTCGTCCGCGATCTCCACGGCCAGCGCCTCGGCGAACACGGCTCGATCGCGGAACGACCAGAGGTAGAGCTTCAGCGATTTCGATTCCACACACCATTGATCGGGCTCATACTCGATCACCGCCGATGAGATGTCGGGCTGTGAGGTGACCGGGCACATCGACATCAGTTCCTCGGTCGAGAAGCGAACCGACGAACATCCCTCGGGAGCCGGAAAGACTTCGACGTGGTCGACGGCGTGACGAACCGTGTTGCCCAGGATCGACAACTCGCCGCGTACGACGTCGCCGCCGGTCAACGGGCCACCTGGCTGTGTGCCTCTGTGGCTCCAGCGCGGGAGAGGAAGCGGACCGGCACCGGTTTCGAATGGTCGGATGTCGACAGTGGTCGGGCGCTGGCACCAACGGAGGCCAGCGCGTCCTGACCATGACCGCTGACGCACTCCGGATCAGGGCCGTCCAACGGGAGGCCGGTGAAGAACTTGGCCGCCATACAACCTCCCTGGCAGGCATCGAACTGGCCGCAGCTTGCGCACGCCCCGGCGGACTGGGGCTCCCTCAACTCGAGAAACAGGGGGGAGGAACGCCAGATGGAACGGAACCCACCGGGGGAGCGGACGTTACCCGCCTTGAACTCGTCGTGGAGAACGAACGGGCACGCATAGACATCGCCCACCGGGTCGATCAGACACACCACGCGGCCCGCTCCGCACAGGTTCAGACCCTCGAGGTTGCCCGAACCGAGGGCGTTCAGGTGGAAGAAGGAATCCCCGGTGAGGACGTTCGGCCGGTCGAGGAGCCAGTGGTAGAGCTCGACCTGCTGCTCGGAGGTCGGGTGCAGTTCGTGCCACGTGTCGGCCCCCCGCCCCGACGGGCGTAGCCGGGTGAGCCGCAGTTCGGCCCCATAGAGATCGGCCAGCGCGGAGAACTCGTCGAGTTGGCCGATGTTGTGGCGGGTGACGACCACGCTGATCTTGAACGATCCGAAACCGGCGGCGGCCAGGTTGTCCATGGCTTCGATCGCGGTGGCGAACGAACCATCGCCCCGAACCGGGTCGTTGGTGGCGGCATCCGCTCCGTCGAGGGAGATCTGGATGTCGGTGTACTCCATGGCCGAAAGCCTGCGGGCCGTTGCCGGGTCGATGCGGGAACCATTGGTGGAGAACTTGACACCGACACCGTTGCCGGTGGCGTAGTCGACCAACTCGAAGAAGTCCGTGCGGATGGTCGGCTCACCGCCGCCGATGTTGACATAGAACACCTGGAGATCGCGGAGTTCATCGATGACGGCCATCGCCTCCACCGTCGACAACTCCATTGGATCCCGCCGGCCGCTCGAACTGAGACAGTGCACGCAGGCCAGGTTGCAGGCGTAGGTCAGCTCCCAGGTGAGGCAGATCGGGGCGTCGAGACCACGCTTCAGCTCGTCGGTCAGAGCCGTCATTCGAATTTCCCAGGGTCGGAATCGGATCGTTCGATGAAGTCGGAGCGGGCCAGCGCATCGAGCGCCTTACCGTAGGCCGGCCATTGGCCCGCATCGAGATCGAGGCTGTCGAACGCGGCGCGGGTCGAATCGAACTGCTCGAGGCTGTCGACCAGTTGGACCAGCTCCGGGGAACGCAGAAAGTTCAGCTTGCGGTTGCCGTAGTGATAGGCCAGCGCGCCGAACGGCTCGGGTCGGAGCGCCACCCTCTCGTGGAGCCGCCATCGCCCGGTGGTCGGATCGCTGGGCTTCAGATCAGTAGACACCGCACATGCCGTCGATGGAGACCTCTTCCACGAGCAGATCCTCGATCACGAGTTCCTCCTCCGAGGTGTCGGCCACGGCCTCGTCGGTGTCGGAGGTGCGGGGTTCGACGGCAGAAGACGGGGAGACTGGTTCAGACACGACGCAACATCCTTGGCCGGGGGACCGGATCCTGGTGACCCGGTTCTCTGACACCAGCGTAGTCGTTGCCCGCGCACCGGGGAGAGCCGGGATCAGGCGAGGCGCCGGAGCCCCGGCCGGCATCGACGTCAGCGGAGGTCGAAGCAGACCTTGATGGAGCCTCTCGGGCCGGCCATGGCGGCCTGCTCGATGGCCTTCTCGTACTGTTCGAGTTCGAAGACGTCGGTGACCATACGGCCCAGGTCGGCGCTGTCGACCAGCTCGGTCGCCATGTCGAAGGTTCGGCGGCGGGAGCCGTCGGGGAGTTCCTCGGTTCCGTAGGTGTAGGCCCCGACCAGCTCTGTCTCCCGGTGCCACAGGGCGGTCAGGTCGAGCGACACCTTGCCCGGCATGCCGACGAGGACCACCCGTCCCTGGGGGCGGGTCGTGCCGACGGCGGCGTCGATCGTCGCCGCAGTGCCGACCGCGTCGATCACCACGTCGGCTCCACCCGACAGGTCGTCGCCGATCATGAAGCTGCCCGATGCCCGGCGGACGGCCCGCTGCAGCTCGGACGGGTCGACGACCAGGTCGGCTCCGAGTTGCCGGGCCATCGTTTTCTGCTCCGGGTACTTGGCCCCGACGATGATCGTGGCCGGTCGGGTGAAGTGGCGTATCGCCGCCAGTGAGGTCAGCCCCATCGTGCCCGCCCCGATGATGGCCACCAGGTCACCGTCGGTGATCCCGGCCTTGACAGCGGCATGGACGCCGACGGCGGTTGGCTCGATCATCACCGCAGCCTCGTCGCTCAGGTGCTCCGGTACCGGGTGGAGCTGTGACTCATGGGCCACGAACTCGGTCGACCAGCCACCACCGGTCGACGCGCAGTAGCCGGTCTGGATACCCGGTTCGAGGTCACCCCCGACCAGATGACGGTAGTCGGACCCGTCGCCCGGTGCTGCGCCGTCGAACGGGGCATCGAAGCCTCGGGCCTCGTGTCCGAGCACCGGTTCCACCACCACGCGTGATCCGTCGTCGAGCCGGCCGACGACCTCGTGGCCCGGTACGAACGGGAACGACACCCAGGGTTCGAAGTATCGCGACGACTTACCGTCGACGGTGGCCAGGTCCGATCCACAGATCCCGCTGAGCAGTGTCGAAACCCGGTGCCAGCCCTCGCCCGGAAGGTCGAACGGCTCACGTTCGACGAGATGGAGAGGACCGGGTCCGGCTCCACCGCCGGGCCGTAGCCGGGCCGTGAGGGCGGCAGCGGCGTAGCGGACCTCATTGCGGGTGAACTCGAGCGCCTTCACCCCAGCAACGCTAGCGAGACGCACGGAAGCGTGCGCGTTCGCGGGCGAAAACAACCAATATCGACCGTAATCACCGGCGAACGCGCTCGACGAACGGCTGGTGGGCGCCACGGCCGACCTTGGATGTCACAGGTGCTGAGTAGGTTCGTTCCCATGACGTTGACCATTGATTGCGGGACGTGCTCCCGCCGGGAGACCGCCACCTGTCACGACTGTGTCGTCACGTTCATCGTCGGCCGAGAGCCCAACGATGCGATCGTCGTCGATGCGGCCGAATACGCAGCGGTCCGCCGGTTGCAGCGAGCGGGCCTGGTGCCCGATCTCCTGCACGATGATCGCCGGGGCGAGACACACGGCGGCGGGCTCGATGCGGCCACCGGCCTATGACGGGCACCGGTCGAAGATGTGGTAGGTGTTCGCACGGATCTTCGTCGCTGACGGGTGGGGGCTCGGCGCAACGTCGGGCACGATGGACAGATGGCTGCCGAGACCGGTCGACGACTGCTCGACGATCCTGTATCGTCCGACGTCGTTCGTCGCCGCGGGCTTGAACTCGGACTCGCTGCGGTCGGTGTGGCCCCGGCGGAGATCGCCGAGCCCGCTCGAACCGTGCTCGGCCTTCGGAAAGAGGCGGGCCTGGCGGGAGCCATGCAGTTCACCTATCGCAACCCCGAACGCTCCACCGACCCGTCGAATCGAATGCCGGCGGCCCGCTCGATCATCGTGGCGGCGTTGCCGTACGAGACCGAGGCGCGTTCACCGATACCCGCGGGACCGGGTTCGGCCGGTCGCATCGCCCGCTACACCTGGACCGACCATTACGAACGCCTGGCGGCGATCCTGGCCGAATTGGCCCAGCCCCTGGAGCGCGCCGGCCATCGATGTCAGGTGCTGATCGACACAAATCACATGGTCGACCGGCACGTGGCCTGGCGAGCCGGCATCGGCTGGTACGGCAAGAACGCCAACCTGTTGATCCCCGGCCTGGGCAGTTGGTTCGTGCTCGGTTCGATTCTCACCGAAGCCGAGCTCGAACAAACCGACCATCCGTTGGACGACGGCTGCGGCCCCTGCCAACGGTGCATCGACGACTGCCCGACCGACGCCATCGTCGCTCCCGGGGTTGTCGACGCCCGGCGCTGCATCGCGTGGCTGGTACAGGCCGGTGAGGCAATTCCTGTGGAGTTTCGGGCCGCTGTCGCGGACCGCATGTACGGATGCGATGACTGCCAGGAGGTCTGTCCGCCCAACCGGTCCCGCGATCCGCTGTATGCCGAGTCGGAACCGAGAGTCGATCCGTGTTGGGTGCTGACCGCCTCCGACGACGAGATCCTCGCCGAGGTCGGCCGGTGGTACATCGCCGACCGCAACGTCGACGTCGTCCGCCGAACGGCGCTCGTCGTGCTCGGCAACACCGCCGAACCCTCCTGGGGCCCCGATCTCGTCGTCGGTCTCGTGACCCGGTACGTGGCAGCCGACGACCATCCACTCCTGCGCAACCACGCCGTCTGGGCGGCTCGCCGCCTCGGGCTCGCCGGTTCGGCGGCGGCCGGTGCTGCGGTCGACCTGCCGGTTTGTTGCTCCGATGACGCCGTCGTCTGCCAGGATCCGGAGCTGCACGCCGAGCTGGCGGCGCCGGTCGACGCCCGATTCGACCACTCGGCCTGGACCACAACCGGACAGAGCGCGGAGGGGCGGTCATGAGCGAGAGGAACGGGGTACGACGGCATGTGCTCGTCACGAACGACTTCCCCCCGAAGGTCGGTGGCATACAGAACTACCTGTGGGAACTCTGGCGCCGTCTCCCGGCCGCCAGGTCCACGGTCTACACCACGCCGTACGCGGGCAGCGACGAGTTCGATGCTCGGCAGCCGTTTGCCATCAGCCGGTGCCCGGAGCCGTTCCTCATCCCGTATCCCTGGCTCGGCGGCCGGATCGATCGCCTGGCCGAAGAAACGGGAAGCGATCTGGTGATTCTCGATCCGGCGATCCCGCTCGGCGCCATCGGGCCCGGCCTGCAGCGACCCACGGCCGTTGTTCTCCACGGCGCCGAGGTCACGATCCCCGGCCGCACGCCCTTGCTTCGTTCGATCATGGCCCGCACATTGAGGGCGTCATCGCTCGTCATCGCCGCTGGGCACTACCCGCTGGCCGAGGCCGAGCGGTGTGCCGACCGGGAACTGCCGTCGGTCGTGATCCCACCCGGTGTCGACACCGCCCGGTTCACGCCGTTGGCCGAGGCGCGACGCAAGAAGGTGCGGAGCGACTGGGGAGTCAGCGACGACGACATCCTGATCGCGTCCGTCAATCGTCTCGTTCCCCGCAAAGGAATGGGTCGTCTCATCGCCGCCATCGGCCGTCTGTACGATCGGGTCGACGGTGGGGCCACCACCGGGGGACGGGCGCGTCGCGTTCACGCCGTCATCGGCGGCAAGGGTCGGGAGCTTCGCCGTCTCCAGCGCCAGGTCGACGGTCTGCGGCTACCGGTGCAGCTCCCGGGACGGCTCCCTGATTCCGATGTCGCCGATCTCTACGGGGCCGCCGATCTCATGGTGATGCCCTGCAACAGCCGCTGGTTCGGACTGGAGCAGGAGGGTTTCGGCATCTCGTTCCTCGAGGCGGCGTCGTGTGGGGTCGCTCAGATTGCCGGGAGGTCCGGCGGAGCCCACGAAGCGGTCGAGCATGGCGTAACCGGTCTGATCCTGGATGATCCCGATGATGTCGACGCCTTGGCCGGCACCATCCGTCGGCTGATCGACCGACCCGAGGAACGGCTGGCGATGGGTCGAGCCGCCCGACGACGAGCGGTCGAGCACTTCGACTACGACCACCTCGCCCGTCGCCTGGGAGCGGCAATCGAGGAATGTGAGCTCAAACGGGGTGCACGAAGCGGTGTCTGAGCGGGCGTCCGTGCCTCGGAGCCGTGCCCGTCGGTGAGGGACGGCCGTCCGTCGCCGGTGTAAGATCGTAGGCGATGTCGGAACGAACAACGAGCTCCATCGAGCGCAGAACAGCCTCCACCACGGTGCAGGCCACCGTCGAGGAGTGTTACGCGGTAGGAGTGGATGTCACCTCCTATCCGAACTGGATCGAGAGTTTGTCACTGGTCGAGATCGAATCGACCGACGCCGACGGCAACCCCGATCGTGTGCGGTTCGAGGCTTCCGGTCTGGGGCGAAGGGCTTCCTATGTGCTCGCCTACGATCTCAGCGAGCGGCCCACCGTGTTGGGCTGGACACTGGTCAGTGGCGACCTCGCCCGAGCCATCGAGGGCGCCTATCGATTCAGCGACGTCACCGAGACCGATGGCGATCCAGTCACCAGGGTCGACTACGAGCTGTCGATCGATCTCGCCGTCCCGCTTCCGGGTTTCGTGAAGCGCCGGGCCGAGGACAAGATCATGGAGGCTGCGCTCCGTCGATTCAAGATCGAGGTCGAACGGGTGGCGGTCGGCGGCTGATCCGACACGATATGCCCACTATTTCTTGAGTTGGGTCCCAAACCGGTCGATTAGGAACGTATGAGGTTCCTTCGTCTCGACTTCGGAGATGATCTGCACAGCCTGGATCTCCATCCACTGGTAACCGTTGTGTCCGGTCTGTCCATCAACCATCAGCGACAGCTGTTCGAGGCCGTGCGCCGATTCTCTACCGGTAGTACAGCCGGTCTACGGGGTCTCATCGAGCACGACGGCGAACTCATCGATCTCGACGGCCAGGCCACGGACCGTCTGTCGGCCGTCACCACGAAGGCCGAATCCGTTGTCTACGTCGATGGAGCCGACTCCGCCACCCGACTGGTGGGTCTGCAGGCCGAGATCGACCAGTCCGAACGGCAGGCGGCAATCGACGCGGTCGTTGTCGAGGAGGTACGGGCCGACCTCGATCCTTCGCTGAAGGCGAGAGTGGCCGAGCTGCGTCGCATAGTGGATCCGATGAGCGTCGGCCAGAACGACCTGTCGGAGGCCTCGACCCAGCAGGTTCGATACTCGGCCGCACGGGTTGCCTACGAGCGGGTCCTGGCCACCGACCGCTACGTGCGGAAGATCGATCCGTCCATCGCCGGCCTGCTCGAACAGTGGGACGAGTACGTGACCCTCCGCCGGGACAACGAGAACCACCTGGCGGACCTCGAGACCGAGATCGAACAGGCGAAACGAACGGTCGAGCAGTCGAAGGCCCGACTGGCGGAGGCCGAGGCCGAGGCCAAACCCGTTCTTCTCACCGTCGAAGAGGAGCTGCGGCTGGAGGCGCTGGCTGAGATCGACAGCACCGGCGGAAAGGGCTGGCTGAAAAAAGGGCTCACCGATGAGGAGGAAAGCGAGAAGCAGGCGCTGCTCAGGAAGGTCGGTGTGAGCAGCTGGACCGAATACTCCATGTTCCGTCTCGCGCCGACCGCCTCGCCCGAGAAGCAGGCTGCGGTCGCCGAAGCCAAGAGGAGCCTGGAACTCGCGCTCGAGCGGCAGCAGAGGGCCGAGCAGACCGCGGCGTCGGACGAAATCCATCTCCAACTCGACGTGTCGCTGAACCGGATCCGCAAGGAGGCGAGCGAGCACCTCGGTGCGGTCGTTCCAAAGGATCTGGGCGCGGCATTGAGGGGGCTGATCGACGAGGTCGACAACCCGGAATGGCTGGCGGCGCTGAACAACCTGCGCGATGTGCTGGCCAGTAACGATCTGCGTCCGCCCTACGGCTACGAACCCGACGAGATTCTGGGCTGGACGGCCTCCTGGCTGGAGGCGGAGGCCAGGTTGCAGGAGAGCGGAAGCGAGGATGTCGGTCATAGCGCCGAGGAGATCGACGTGCTCCGACAGGAGCTGGCGCGCGCCGAGCATCATCTGCTCCGACACCGTCGGGCCCTCGTTCGTATCGAGCGGGCGGAACGGGCGGCGAAAGCGTCGTCGGAGCGACTCGAACGCCTCCAGCTTCAGCTGGCGGAACGACAGACCCGCTCCGGTCCCGCCACCGCCGATGATGTGCTCGCACTCATTCGCCCCACCATCGATCGGGTGTCCGTCGACGCCGGGGGATCGCTGCCCGTCATCATCACCGGGTCCATGTCGGAGCTGAACGGCCGGGAGATGGAGATCCTCATGTCGGAATTCGAGAAGATGGCTCAGGTCGTCCAGCTGATCGTGGTGACCACCAGGACCGAAGCGATCAACTGGGCCGGCGAGGTCGGCCTCCGGCGGGCTGTCCTGTCGAAAGGCGTCATCAGCGCCGCCTGAGACGCCCTGACAACACGGCAAACCAAACGGCGAGGCTGCGGTCCCGGCCCGGTGGGCGTGGCCAAGCCACGAGCAACTACGCTTCGTTGACCGTTGGCAGAACAGCGTCGATCAGCGACACATCGAGGAGGTCTGATGAAGGTTTGGCGATCTCGCGTCGGGGGGTCCGACACGGCGACCGCTCCTCGGCCCGGATCACGATTCATCGGTGTCGATGTCGGTGGAACCAAAATTCTGGGCATCGTCACCGACGGCATCACGGCCACAATCGAGCATCGGGAGTTGGCGGCCACCCCGAAGGACCCGACCGTTTTCGCCGACGGCATTCTCGACGTGGTCGAGACGTTGATCGCCGCCGTCCCGGATGTGGCCGGTGTCGGTGTGGGTGTGCCCGGCCTGGTCGACCACGCCGGCGTGCTGCACTACGGGCCCAACGTCCAGGGGGTGCTCGGTCTCGACATCGCCGGGGAACTCATGCAACGGTTTCCGGTCCCGGCGGTGGCCGAGAACGACGGCTATCTGACGGCGTTGACCGAGCACAGGCTCGGAGCGGCTCGAGGACACGACCACGCCGTGATCATCACCCAGGGCACCGGTATCGGCGGCGGTCTGATCGTCGGTGGACAGGTGCTGCGAGGGGCCAACGGGTTCGCCGGGGAGCCGGGGCACATGTTGATCAATCGGTTCGGACATCTCTGCGCCTGCGGTCGGACGGGATGCTGGGAGTCGGTGGCTTCCGGGGCGGGGTTGGCCAACATCGCACGGGATCTGATCTCCGAGGGTCGGGGGCAGGCCATACTGACCTCGGCCGGCGGCGACCCGGCGCAGGTCCGGGGGGAGCACGTTTCGGCGGCGTTCAGAGAAGGTGATGGCGACGCCGTCGAGGTGCTCGAGCGGTTCTCCTGGTGGATCGCCCAGGGGATCGGCAGCCTGATTGCGCTGCTCGATCCGAGTGTCGTGGTGCTGGGGGGAGGTTTGTCGGCGATCGCCGACGGCTTCATCGAGGGGGTGTCTCGTCAGATCACCGAATCGGTCGTCGGCGGCGAGCATCGGCCGGTGGTCCCGATCGTGGCCGCCGACTTCGGGCCCGAGGCGGGCGCGGTCGGCGCGGCGCTCAGAGCTCGAGATTTCGTCATCAACGGCTGAGTGCCCGGGTCAATCGTCCGAACCGGCCTGGCCGGGGATCTGTGGTTTCCGCGGCCTGGTAGGCTCGGGCCATGGAATTCCGGCGCATCAACCAGCTACCGCCCTACGTGTTCTCGATCATCAACGAGCTGAAGATCGAGGCTCGGCGAGCCGGCAACGACGTGATCGACTTCGGTTTCGGCAACCCCGATCTGCCGTCTCCCGACGTGGCGATCAACAAACTCTCCGATGCGGCGCACCTGCCGCGCAACCACCGCTACTCCTCGAGCCGGGGTATCCCGAAGCTGCGGGAGGCGGCGGCCGCCATGTACAAGCGGCGATTCGACGTCGACCTCGACCCGGAGTCCGAGGTGATCAACGTGATCGGAGCCAAGGAGGGTTTCACCCACCTCATGTGGGTGCTGCTGCAGCCGGGTGACGCATGCCTGGTGCCCGCACCGTCGTACCCGATTCACATCTGGGGTCCGATCTTCGCCGGCGCGGCCATCAGGGAGGTGGCGCTGGCCGAGAGTGACGAGTTCATCGCCAACCTGGAGCGGGCCTGGGAGTACTCCTGGCCGAAGCCCCGCACCCTCGTCATCTCGTTTCCCCACAACCCCACGACCGTCTGCGTCGACGTCGATTTCTTCCGCCGGATCGTGGAGTTCGCCAAGGAGCGTGATGTCATCGTCGTCCACGACAACGCCTACGCCGACCTCGGATTCGACGGCTACGAGCCGCCGTCGATCCTTCAAGTACCCGGTGCGAAGGACTGCTGTGTGGAGCTGTACTCCATGACCAAGTCCTACTCGATGGCCGGCTGGCGGGTCGCGTTCCTTCTGGGCAACCGCGACGTCATCGCCGCCCTGACGAAGCTCAAGAGCTACCTCGACTACGGTGCGTTCCAGCCGATCCAGATCGCCGCCACCGTCACGCTCAACGAGGCGGCCGAACATCCGAAGTTGGTCAAGGACATCTACCAGAGCCGGCGCAACACCTTGTGCGACGGGCTGTCCCGGATCGGCTGGGATGTTCCTCGCCCACGGGGCACGATGTTCGTCTGGGCCCCGATTCCCGAGGCATACAACCACATGTCGTCCCTCGAATTCAGTTCCCACCTGGTCGAGATGGCCGACGTGGCCACCTCGCCGGGGGTCGGCTTCGGGCCCGGGGGAGAGGGCAACGTGCGATTTGCGCTGATCGAGAACGAGCAGCGGACCAAGCAGGCCATCCGGAACCTGCGTCGGGCTCTCCCGGATCTAGGCGGGTAGCGCCGGGCCTCGCCGCCGACATGTCTAGTTCTCGGCCCATCCGCGGGAACGTTCGACCGCCTGGAGCCATCGGTCATAGCCGCGGTCGGCTGCCTCTCGATCGTCGTTCGGGGTGAAGGTGTCCTCGGCCCGCCACCGGTCCGAGACCGTCGACGGCGAGTCCCACACCCCCTCGGCCAGTCCGGCGAGGTAGGCCGCGCCCAGGGCCGTCAGTTCGCTGTTGGCCGGGCGTGTCACCGGAACACCCAGCTGATCGGCCTGCAACTGCAGGAGAATATCCATCACCGACGCCCCACCGTCGACACGGAGCTCGGTCAACGGCTGGCCGGAGGCCCGGCTCATCGCGTCGACCACATCCCGGGTCTGGTAGACCATCGACTCGACCGTGGCCCGCGCCAGCTCGGCCCGGCCGGTACCCCTGGTCAAGCCGACGATGGTGCCCCTGGCGTAGGCATCCCACCACGGGCTGCCGAGGCCGGCGAATCCGGGAACGAAATAGACGTCGCCCGAATCTTCGACGCTCGATGCCAACGGTCCGATCTCGGCGGCATCGTCGATGATGCCGAGCCCATCGCGCAGCCACTGGATGGCCGCGCCGGTCACGAAGATGGCGCCCTCGTAGGCGTAGGTCGCCGGTCCATCGTCGGCCAGCGTCCATGCCACCGTTGTGAGCAGGCCGTCGACCGGATCCGGGCATGTCGTTCCGACGTTCATCAACACGAAGCTGCCGGTTCCATAGGTGTTCTTCGTCATGCCCGGCTCGAAGCACGCTTGTCCGAACAGCGCCGCCTGCTGATCACCGGCCACACCGGAGATCGGTATTCCGGCCCCGAGAGCCGTGGTGTCGGCGGTGACACCGAACCGTCCGCTGGACGGGCGAACCTCGGGCAGTGCGTCGACCGGGACGCCGAGTAGGTCGCACAGTTCCTCTGACCAGCCGAGCGAGTCGATGTCGAACAGCAGGGTGCGGGACGCATTGGACGGTTCGGTGACGTGGGTCTCGCCGCCGGTGAGTTTCCAGATCAGCCAGGAATCGATGGTGCCGAGTGCCAGGTCGTCGTCGGCGGTCACACCTCCCTCCGACAGCAGCCATCCGAACTTGGTACCGGAGAAGTACGGGTCGAGCACCAGACCCGTCGTCGAGCGGACGAGCCGCAGGTGCCCGGCGTCGGTCAGCTCGTCGCAGACGGCGGCGGTTCGCCGATCCTGCCACACGATCGCCCGATGGCGGGGCGCACCGGTACTCCGGCTCCAGGCCGCAACGGTTTCCCGCTGGTTCGTTATGCCGATGGCCGATACCGGTTCGTCGGTCGACTCCATCAGCTCGGCGATCACGGTTTGTATTGCGTCCCAGATCTCGTCGAGGTCGTGCTCCACCCAACCCGGGCGGGGAAAGTGCTGGGTGAACTCCCGATAGCTGATGCCGCTGACGGTGCCGTCGGCGTCGACTGCGAGGGCGCGGACCCCGGTGGTGCCTGCATCGAGGGCAACGATGATTCCCATGAGCTCTCCTAGATTGACGTTGCATCGCAGTCTAAGACCTCCGCTAGCCTGAGCCGGTGCGAATTGGTGTGCTGACCGGTGGCGGCGACTGCCCGGGCCTCAACGCGGTGATCAGGGCCGTCGTCCGCAAAGGGATCCGACACTACGGCGACGAGCTCTACGGTTTCCACGACGGATGGAAGGGCGTTGTCGACGACGTCCACGAAATGCTCGACATCGCCCGCATGCAGTACACGCTCAATCAGGGTGGAACCGTGCTCGGCACGAGCCGCTACAACCCGTTCAAATACGACCCGGATGCCTCGGCCGTGTTCGAGACCGTCGAACGTCACCGTCTCGACGCCATCATCGCAATCGGCGGGGAGGGCACGCTGTCGTGCACCCGTGAGCTGCATCGGCGGGGCCTGAACGTGGTCGGTGTTCCCAAGACGATCGACAACGACATCGGTGCCACCGAGCGGACGTTCGGATTCGACACTGCGGTCACCATCGCCACCGACGCCATCGATCGGTTGCGGACGACGGCCGAGAGCCACAACCGGGTCATGGTGGTCGAGGTCATGGGCCGTCACGTCGGCCACATCGCCACCTGGGCCGGCATCGCCGGCGGAGCGACCCGCACCCTCATCCCGGAGGAGGCGTTCGACATCGACGACGTCTGCCGTTCGCTGAAGAAGCGCCACGAGGAGGGCGGTCGATTCTTCTCGGTGGTGGTCGTGGCCGAGGGGGCCAAACCGCTGCCCGGCACGATGGACATCCCGCCCGATGTGTTCGATGAGTTCGGACACGTCCGTCTCGGTGGGATCGCCTACCGGGTGGCGGGTGAAATCGAGAGTCGAACCGGCTACGAAACCCGCGTCACCGTGCTCGGGCACACCCAGCGCGGCGGCACGCCGACCGCATTCGACCGGGTGCTGTCCACCCGTTTCGGGGTGGCTGCCATCGACGCCGTTCACGACGAGAAGTGGGGTTCGATGGTGGCACTCGCGGGCGACGAGATCGTCACCGTCCGTCTCGAGGATGCCGTCGCCGAACTCAAACAGGTGAGCCCGGAGCTGTGGGACACGGCCAAGCAGTTCTTCGCCTGACCGGGTTCGACTGAAAACCGATGGCGGTGAGGTCAGCCTTCGGTCGTTGACGTCGACTGGTCCTCGTCGCCGTCGCCGGCCAGCTGATCGAGGTCGGCCTGCGTGATGCAGTCGTTGAAGTTCGAGGCCCGGGCCGGACCCTCGATCGGTGTGCGGTTGCTGTCGACGATCGGGATGCGCCCCTCGGAGTCGTGAAACTCGACACCGGTGATCGGGATACCACTCTTCAGGTTGAGCGTGGTGAGCGTGCAGACCAACTGGGTGAGAACGAACTCCGCCTTGGCCGGGTTGTCGTTGAGGAGAGGACGCAGCCCTCCCTCGTCGCCGACGTTCACGACGATCGTCTCCTGACCGGCCCGATCCTGGGGGTCCGGATTCAACCCGGCGGGAAGCTCGGTGCGCAGTGTTGGGATCTCGGCCGTCTCGGCGTCGCTCGGGCCCTCCTGCAGCGCAGTCAGAATCTCGGGGATCGTCGGTTCGGCCAGAAACGGTCGAAAGACGCGATGCAGCTGCCCGAGTTCGTCATAGAAGAACAGCCGGATGGTCGTTCCCTCATCGGCCAGAGGCTGCGTGGTCGTGGTGGTGTCGATTCCGGACACCACCTCGGCCCACTCATCCCCCTCGAGCGTGTTGATCTCGCCGCCCACGGGAACGGAGCACGCCGACACCGCTCCAACGACGAACGCCGTCGCCACCGCGCCGAGCCACTGTCGTCGTCTCGAAGTCATATGGCCATCTCCTCGGCGTCGTCGTCGTGTTCCCCGACAGGCAGCTCGACGACGAATCGAGCCCCGTCCTTGCCGTCGGTCCGCTCGGTGACCCACACCCGGCCACCGTGCAGGCGGACGTGTTCGGCCACCAACGAGAGACCCAATCCAACGCCGGAGTCACCCGATCGGCGGCCGGCATCGGTGCCGGAGCGGCTGAAGCGGTCGAAGATACGCTCTCGATCGGGAAGGGGCACCCCGGGGCCGTTGTCCTCGACCATGATGAGCACCCGATCCCCGACCCGGCGGTAGCGGATTGCGGTTGCCCCGCCGGCGTACTTCTGCGCGTTGTCGATCAGATTGGTGAGAACCTGGGCCAGACGGCGTTTGTCGGCGGTGATGAAGAGGTTGTTGTCCTTGTCGGGGTGCGACAGCTCGATCTCGGGGCTACGTGACTGGGCGATCACGTTGATGAGGAACTCGTTGAGCCTGAAGTGGCTGAGTTGCAGTTGCACCGCGCCGGCGTCCATACGCGAGATCTCGAGCAGGTCCTCGACGAGCCGCTCGAAGCGGGTCAGGTCCTGGCGCAACAGGTCCACCGCCCGTTGAGCCACCTCCGGCAGCGAACCCCGGCGCCGCTCGAGCACTTCGACCGATGCGGTCAGTGTCATGAGCGGTGAGCGCAACTCGTGGCTGACGTCGGACGCGAACCGTTCATCCCGACGGATGCGGGACTCGAGCGCGTCGACCATGTCGTTGAACGACCGGCTGAGCACGGCCAGGTCAGGGTCGACCGTGGGGTCGAGCCGTGTTCTGAAGTCGCCGTCGGCGATGGCCTGAGCGGCGTTCGACACGCGGAACACCGGAGCCAGCGCCCGGCGGGCCGAGTAGTACCCGAGACCGGCCCCCGCCAGGCTGGCGACAACGGCCGTGGCCAACAGGATCTGTCGAAGCGACGCGGTTGTCGCCTCCAGCTCCGACAGGTTCAGTACCTCGAAGTACTGGGCATCGAGCTCGGCCATGTTGACCCCGATGATGTAGTTGGCCGTGAGCTCGCCGGCCTCGCTCGGATCCTCGGTGTTGGTAGGACTCTCGTAGAGCCACTCTCGAACGACGGGCTGCTCCAGCACGGCGGCCTGGAAGACGTCGGGGATCTCGGACTCGGTGAGGAGGCCGCGACCCGCACCCGTCGGTGGCAGGAGAAGCGAAACGCCGCCATTGGGGCGGCGGAGGTTGTCGTTGAGGTTGGTGTAGGCCGCATCGCGTTCCTCCTCATCGGCAGTGGTCGGGATACGGGCCAGGTCGGTACGAACCTGGAGCGCGTTGCGGCGAAACTGTTCGCGGGCGTTCGACCGCTCGGTCTCGAGCAGGCGATCCTGGGCGATGGTGAAGCTGGCCAAGGCCACGATCGTCGACAGCAGCGCGGCGCCGATCGCGTAGGCGAGGGTCAGTCGGGCGAGGAGACCTCGCCACCAGCTCGTACCGGCCATGGCCCTATATTAAGGCTGCAACTTGTAGCCGAGGCCTCGCGAGGTGACGACATAACGGGGGCTGGCCGGGTCACTCTCCACCTTGGTGCGGAGGCGGCGCACATGGACGTCAACGAGGCGGCCGTCGCCGAAGTAGTCGTAACCCCACACACGCTCCAGCAACACCTCGCGGCTGAAGACCTTGCCCGGCTGCGACGCCAACTCGACGAGGAGCTTGAACTCGGTTTTGGTGAGGTGGAGCTCATCGCCGTTCTTCAGGACGAGGCCCTCCTCGGGGCTGATCTCCAGCTCACCGACCTTGATGCGCTCCATGTCGCCCGGTTCGGAACTCCGCGCCCGGCGGAGCATGGCCCGGATCCGGGCCGAGAGTTCCTTGGGGGCGAACGGCTTCGTCAGGTAGTCGTCGGCTCCCGCTTCGAGACCGGCGACCACGTCGTGGGTGTCGGCGCGGGCGGTGACCATGATGATCGGCACGTCGCTACCCCGGCGAATGGAGCGACACACCTCGAATCCGTCGATGCCGGGAAGCATGATGTCGATCAAAACGACGTCGGCCGGGTCGTCGGAGAACGATTCCAACGCGGCCTCACCGGTGCCCGCCTCGGTGACGTCCCAGCCCTCTTCCTCGAGGGCCATGGTGACGGCCTGTCTAATACGTTCGTCGTCTTCGACGGTCAGAATTCGAGTTCCCACAGGTATGCATGATGCCCGATTGCCGATGCTGGTGCACTGATCATGTCGAGAAACTCCCACCGTCGCACCGGGCTGTATCGCTCCGGAGGTCGTCTCTCGACTGCTCCCACGCTAGTTGCCTCGGCAGGAAAAGAGCGGCAGGCCCGCCGATAATCTTCGACGACCTTCAATCCAGGTCGCCAAGCGCCTTTTCGACGAGTTCCTGCAGCGCGTCGACGAGCTGAGATGGCGCAGCGACCAGCCACTGGCCGTGGTGATCGTTGGGCGGGCGAAGCCGGCAGACACCGCCGGCCTCCTCGATGATCAGCTTGCCGGCGGCGTAGTCCCACACGTTGAGACCGGTCTCGTAGAAGCCGTCGATCCGGCCGGCGGCCACGGCACACAGGTCGAGCGCAGCCGATCCGAACCGCCGGTAGTCGCGTATCTCCGGCAGCACCGTGGTTGCGATCTTGCCCTGCACGCGTCGGATGTCGCTGTGCGGGCTGAAGCCCGTCCCGATGAGCGACAGTGCCAGGTCATTCCGGTCGCTGACGGTGATCCGACGGTCGTTCAGGTGTGCGCCTCGGCCACGGGCGGCCGTGTACAGCTCATCGTTGATCGGGTTGTAGACGACACCCACCTCGGCGAGATCGTCGGACGTGACCGCAATTGACACCGACCACGCCGGGATCCCATAGACGTAGTTCGTCGTGCCGTCGATCGGGTCGATGTGCCAGGTGATTCCGTTCGTTCCGTCGGTGCTCGTCCCCTCCTCGCCGACGATCGCGTCGTCCGGTCGCTGGGACCGGATGCCGTCCACGATGATGCGCTCGGCGGCGCTGTCGGCGGCGGTGACCAGGTCGGTGGGGGAGGACTTGGTGGTGACCGTGTCGAGGGCGCCTTCCCGCATGTCTCGTGCCGCGCCACCGGCCTTCCGGGCCAGTCCGACCGCGAGCTCGAACAACCGGTCCCTCTCCGATTCGGTCATCCCGGTCGTCATCGGGTTGGGTCCGCCGGTCCACGGTGCGCGCCGTGCGGCTCGGCGTCGGACTCGGGGTGGCTGACGCTCTCCCATTCATTCATGGCTCGCAACGTCAGGTTGACGAGTACACCGAGTCCGACTGCGCCGGTAAGCGCTCCGGCCACGGCGCCGCCCGCCGCCCAGAGCGAGTCCGGATAGAGGACGTCGCCGATCCCGTAGCCCACCAGCCCGCCCAGCAGCCCGCCGACCAGAATCGCCGCGAAGGCGATGACCCGGGCAGTGGGTGGGGGATCGGCGACGGCAGGCTGCGGTGCCTCCAGGTTCGAGAAGCCGGGGGTCGGAACCGATGGTGGGCTCGTCGCCGGGGTCGATACCGGCTTCGACTGCATTCGAGGTTCGTCTGGAGCCTCGGATGGCTGCGCCGGTGTGTCGTCGTCCACGGTGATCAGGCTAGACGCACCGCCGAGTTTCGCACGTTCTGAGTACGCCAGGTGACATTGGGTGTCGTCTGGGTTGCGAATTTCGGGGGGTGGGGGGAGGTAGCGTGGAGCCATGGACGAGATCGCCGGGCTCAAGCAGTGGCGGGTCGCCAGTGGGGTGATCGTGACCGACGACAGCGTGCTGCTGGTGGCCAACCGCCGGCGCAACGGCGACGTCGACTGGTCGACTCCGGGCGGTGTCATCGACCCCGGGGAGACCGCGCTTTCGGCCCTCACCCGAGAGGTGTTCGAGGAGACGGGGATTGGGGTCACGGCGTGGAGCGACGTCGTGTACCAGGTCGAGGTCGTGGCCCCGGATCACGGCTTCCACCTGGAGGTCTGGTGCCACCGGGCCGAGAGCTTCGGCGGAGCCATCGTGGTCGACGATCCGGACGGCATCGTCATCGCCGCCGAGTACGTTGCGCTCGAGCTCGTGGCCGACTGGATGGACGGATCGCCCCCTTGGGTGGCCGAGCCACTGGTCGAGTACCTGGCCGGGAACGCGGCCGACCAGCATCGTTTCCGGTATCGGTTGACCGGCGGACCGTCGGGCGAGCGGCGCGTACTCCGCCTCCACGACGGGTGACACCGCCGGTGGGCCGGAGCGGGAGGCCGGAGCGAACCGAGGCCTCGATCCTTCATGTCGACATGGATGCGTTCTATGTGTCGATCGAGGTTCGCGAGAATCCGGAGCTTCGAGGCAAGCCGGTTGTGGTCGGCGGCAGCGGCCGGCGAGGAGTTGTGGCCGCGGCCTCCTACGAGGCCAGGGTCTACGGGGTCCGATCGGCCATGCCGAGCACCCGGGCTCGATCGCTGTGCCCCGACGCCGTCTTCGTGTCCGGCGACCACGGCCTCTACAGCGAAGTGAGCGGGCGGATCATGGCGATCTTCAAGGACGTGACTCCGTTGGTGGAGCCGCTGTCGCTCGACGAGGCCTTTCTCGATGTTTCCGGTGCGATGCGGATACTGGGTACTCCCGTCGAGATCGCCCATCGGCTGCGATCCATGGTGCTGGCCCAGGAACAACTGACCTGTTCGGTTGGTGTGGCCGGCTCGAAACTCGTTGCCAAACTGGCTTCGGAAGCAGCCAAGCCGCGGATCGAGGGTCGGCGGATCGTCGATGGGCCGGGTGTGTTCGAGGTGCCGGTCGGAGGCGAGTCCGATTTCCTCCGTCCGTTGCCCGTGCGGGCGATGTGGGGTGTCGGCCCGAAGACAGCGGAGAAGCTGAAGCGGTTCGGCATCAACACCGTGGGAGAGTTGGCCGATCTTCCGCTCGATGTGCTGACCGGGGCCGTCGGTGAGGCCAACGGCCGTCATCTGCATGCCGTTTCGAATGGGATCGACGAGCGGTCGGTCGAGCCCGATCGACCGACGAAGTCGATCAGCCACGAGGAGACGTTCGCTCTGGACGTCACCGACCCCGACGACGTCAGGCGCCACATTGCCCGAATGGCGGATGCGGTGGCATCCCGGCTCCGAACCGCCGAACTGTTCGGTCGGACGATCTCGATCAAGGTCCGGGTGTCGAGCTTCGAGACGCTCACCCGGTCGCGCACGGTTCCCGAACCGACGGCGGCCCGAGGGGTCATTCGTGCAGTGGCCACCGACCTGGCCGCCGTTCTGATGGAGGAGCGACGGGTGCTCGACGAGGGGATTCGGCTGCTCGGGGTCGGTGTGTCGGGGCTGACGAAGGAGGCGGCCCGACAACTCTCGATCGACGATCTCCTGGCGGCCCCCGAGGGGCGGACCGACGGCGACGAGCATCTGACGCCGACCGCTCCCGAAGCCACCGACGAGGCGATCGACCGTATCCGCCAACGCTTCGGCACGGCCGCCATCGGTTCCGCCCGACTGCTCGGCGAGTCGGGCCTCGAGCCGAAAGTTCCGGGATCGACACAGTGGGGGCCCAACGCCGACGCCTCCAGGTCGGGTGATTCGGACCCCGATTGAAGGTGTTTGGCTTTAGGCCTTCCCCTCCGAGCCGACGGTGAAGACAGGATGGTGCAAGAATGATGGTGCACAATACAATTGCCCAGTGGACACGCCGGAAACGTTAGGAATCCGGAAGATTTTTCGGGGAACCGGCCTTCGTGCGTTGTCCATCCGTCAGACTTGCGCGAAACTGGTAGCAATCGCTCAAACCTTCATTTGGTCGGAAGGGTGAAGGATACGCCATATGCCACTGTCAGAAGACGAGCAGAGGATACTCGCCGAGATCGAGCGGAATCTGCATGAGAGTGATCCTCGCCTGGCCCGGGAGGTCGGCGAGACCACGGTGTACCGTCACGCTCTCGGATCACTCAAGTGGTCCATCATGTGGTTTGTGCTCGGAATCCTCGCCATGGTCGCCACGCTGCAGATCCACTACCTTCTCGCCTTTGCCGGATTCCTGGTGATGATGGCGGCCGCCGTCGGATTCGAACGAAATCTGCGCCTGATGGGCAAGGCCGGGATCAATCAGTTCACCCGAGCGTTTCGGGCGGCGAACCCCACGCAGCCCGATGAGGATCCGGATCGGGCCGACGAGCCCGACCTCGACTGATCGATCAGCGCCGTCGGTTTCAGGTCAACCGACGTCTATCAGTTCCTGATCGCTGGACCTCGGCCGCCTGACCTGACGCTCGGCGGTGACGGTCTTGTTGGCGGTGCCCACACGGTTGATCAGCTGGCCCGCCCAACGCCTCGGGTCGATGCGCCGCAGCAGCTGCGTGTGGGTCGGGACGTGCTCACCCATCGTCGTCTCGACCTCGGCGGCCAGAACCGAGGCCCGGCGGGACTGGTCATCGGTCACCGATGACGGGTGGAAACGGGCGACGGTCGACAGTTCGGCCAACTGCTGCATCATCTCGGCACCGGGAACGCTCGTGTCCAACAGGCGTCCCGCGTACTCCGTTCGGGTCTCCGATGGCGCACGCTGCTTCTCGAATCCCAGATCGATGGCCTCGACAGCCTCGGACCAGGCCGTGGACACCTGCTGGTCTGGTGACGTCGCACGAGCCCTGCGCTGTCGGCGACGGAGTTCCTGCAGGCCGAGAACCGCCGCCACGTAGGCGGCCAGGACAGCGGGAATCAGAAGATAGCGCCAGTCGATTCGCTGCCAGATCGGAGGCTGTTCTGCCTCGACCCCTCCGCCGGCCGGATCGTTGATTTCGGGATCCAAGCCGAGACCCGGCTGGACTTCGTTCGGGTCGATCGGGGTGATGGTGGACTGCTCGATCGAAGGTTGGGTGGCCGAATCCTGCTCCGGCGTGTGACCGCTGTAGGGCGCGGCCCCGGGTAGACCCCGGCCGGGCGTCGGTTCGAACGGTACCCAGCCGAGACCCTGGAAGTAGACCTCCGGCCAGGCGTGGGTGTGACGCCCGGTGACGGTGTAGGTGTTGCGGCCCTCGTCGTCGACCCCTTGGTCACCCCAGGTGAATCCGGTCGCCACCCGGGTCGGCACCCCGAGCGAGCGGGCCATGAGGGCGAACGTTCCGGCGAACTGCTGGCAGAAGCCCTGCCGCTCGGCCAGGAACGTCTCGATCGGATCATCGCCCCGCGGGCCGAGCTCCACCTCGTAGCGGTACTCCCGGAAGTGGTCCTGCAACGCCCGCATCATGTCGTAGCGGGTCGTGGAGTCGGCAGTCAGGTCCCGGGCGAGCTGGACCATGGTGGGGGAGATGTCACCCGGAACATCGAGGTAGCGCTCGGCGATCTCCTCGGGGATTTCGTTGGGTGCGCTCCGCAGCTCGTCGGCTGAGAACGCCGGCACCTTGGACAGCACGGTGTAGGTCACGCCGTCGCTGTCCGGGACGTCGTTCGCCACCGTCAGCGAACTGGTCTCGCTGTTCCACGTGACGTCGGTGCTGGCCTCGCTGATGCTGGCCGGGGCGAACGCCGCCGGCAGCCAGATAGCGGCCAGGGCCCTGATGCTGAATGTCTGAGCCAGTTCCGTGCGGTTGCCGCCCAGATCCTGGCCCGGGAGATCGCCGTCCTCGGGGGAGAAGTTGCCGGCGACCTTCCAGATGTCGTCCTCGTAGGTGTCGAGCCCGGCGATGCGCCAGTAGCTCGGTTCGTCGGCCGTCACCGTGAACAGCTCGACGTTGGTCTGGTCGACTAGCCGGTTTCGGATGTTCACGAACGGGCTCACGACCACGCGGGTCGGATCCTGCTGAGGGCTGAAGCTGTAGACGGGCTCGGCGTCGGCCCACGGCAGGTTCGCCCCGAGAATCGTTCCGGCGAAAACCGCGACCGCGGCGAGTGCAGATCCGATACGGCCGACGGCGAACGGACCGCGGCGCTCGTGGTTCGGAAGCCACAGATCCTCCTGCATCAGCTTGTGGACCCGTTGAGCGACCGCCCAGACCGCGATGGCGGTGGCATAGATGAACGTGGAGCTGATGCGATTCTGGCCGGCCGACACCGGCGGAATCGACGTGAAAATGAACAGCAGTGCGCTCGGGAAGACCGGCTCGAACGCCAACCTGAGGCGCATCGCCCCCCAGTCGGTGAGAAACGCCATGATCCAGGCGCCGACCATGGCCGGTGCGATGAACGACGGCTCCGCCGTGACGGGGGACTTCATCTGCTGGAAGTTGACGACGAGCGCCTCCACGAGGCCACGGAGTTCGGCGACGGTCTCACCGGTCGGTATGATCCCGAACCGGGCGGTTCCCGGTGCATACCGGTTGATGACCAGCAGCAACAGAAGGCCCATGGACACAACCGCCGTCACCAGCAGCGGAAGCCGAAGCCGGCGGCACATCACCGAGATGGCCGACGACACGAGTGCCGCACCGATGATGGGCATCACCGCATCGGCGTCCTGGAAGACGCGGCTGAAGCCGACGGCGGCCGCCGGTACCAGCAGCGCTGCCGCCGCTTCCAGCCAGAACGGAGGATGGGTATCGTTCATCGGGGACCTCCCGTGTCCCCGGCAACGGACGATCCGCCGTTGCCGGCCGCCGACGGCGAGCCGCCATTGGCTGATCCACCGCCGTTGGACCGGCCGCCCTGCGGTCGCGGCCGAATGCCGGCGGCTCCGTTGCCGTTGCCGGCCGATGCAGCCTGACCGTAGGCGGCGGCGACGCCTGCCTTCATTTGCGATGAGCGGCGCCTCGAGATCGCCCCGGACCACTTCTCGGCCAGCGTGTCGTCGGAGTCATGGATGACCAACCATGGCGCGGGCTCGTGTCGAGGCCGCTGGCACGAGATCGGGACGAGAAGGCCGAAGGTTCGTTGAACCTTCCTCAACGCCTGCTCGATTTCAGGCGTGACG
Organism: Acidimicrobiales bacterium; assembly: GCA_965216655.1. Classification (GTDB taxonomy): domain Bacteria; phylum Actinomycetota; class Acidimicrobiia; order Acidimicrobiales; family SZUA-35; genus JAHELU01. Next base: position 238,333 of record CBDCGP010000038.1, on the reverse strand, counting down.
AAACCGGTGATCACGACGAGTGTGCCGCCACGGGTGACCCGGCCCAGCTGTTCGAGGCTGTTGGGCAACGACGCGTTGGGTGCCACATCGATCAGGGCCAGCTGTTCGTCGACGGCCTCGAGCTCCGAGCGTGTTCGGATGTCGGTGACGGCTGCCCCGGCGGTGGTGAGGAAGCGCAGCGAGTCGCCACCGCGGAAGCCGGCATAGAGCGCGCTGAGGGCCGTCGAGACCGCCCGTTCGAAACCGGCGTCGTCGTAGACCTCTGAGCGCCGGTCGAGCAGCACGGTCACCCGGCCGGTCCGGGGCCGTTCGTCCTGGCGCACGATCAACTCGTCGAAGTGGGCCGATGCCCGCCAGTTGACCCGCTTCAACTCGTCGCCGACCACGTAGGGGCGCAAGGCGAAGAACTCATCGCCGGAATTGGCGATGGCCCGGAGCGGTTGCTGGTCGGCGGTCGGGTCGAAGCCGGCGATCGCCGTGAGTGGACTCAGGTTGATCAGCTTGGGGTGGATCATCAGATCGGTCTGACGGGCGGCCCGAACCGTGGCCTTGGTGAGTCCGAGAGGATCCGAAAGGGTGAGATCCAGCGGGCCGACCCGGAACCGACCGCGGCGATGAGCAGGTAGCCGGTAGGCGAGCCTCGCCTCGGTGCCGGGACCGATTGGCGCGACATGGACGGTTGCCCCCCGGCCATCCTGGAGCTGGTCGTGGGCCGACATCACCGGCGTCCGCCGGCGCCCACGATTCCGCAGGATGAGATCGATCCGGGCCGTCGTTCCCGCCCGCAACCGGGCCGGTGTGGCGATCCGGCTGACGCCGATGTCCAGGCGGGCGGTGGCGGTGTAGACGATTGCGAACACGACGGCCAGAAAGCCGATGCAGGCCAGAATCAGCAGCTCCACGAGGCCCAGCAGGCGTCCGGCCAGTGCCGTCACCACGGTGGTGATGAAAAGTGCGGTGCCTGCCTTTGTCGGAGACATGTCGGGGAGACGCTACTTTCGATCGTAAGGAATCGGTACCGCCCGTAGTACGTCGGAGACCACATCGGCGGAGGTCACGCCCTGAAGACCGGCCTCCGGCTTGATCAGTACCCGGTGTGACATGACCGCGCTGGCGACGGATTTGATGTCGTCGTCGGTCACGTAGACCCGGCCCTGCGACGCGGCCCGGGCTCGGGCGACCCGCTGTAGGCTGAGCGTGCCGCGCGGTGACAGCCCGAGCGCAACCGCCTGGTGGCGACGACTGGCGTCGGCCAGATCGATCAGATAGTTGCGCAGTTCAGGGGCGATCTGCACCGCGGTCACCATACGAGTCATGGTGGTGATGTCTTGGAGGCCGGCCACCGGCCGGAGCCGGTTGACCATGCCGTCGACCTCGTGGGTCTGCAGCATCTGCAACTCGTCGGCCCTGGCCGGGTAGCCGACCGAGATCTTCATCTGGAAGCGGTCGAGCTGCGCCTCGGGCAGGGGATAGGTGCCTTCCTGCTCGATCGGATTTTGAGTGGCCAGCACCATGAACGGCGAGCTGAGCGTGTGGGTGACGCCGTCGACGGTCACCTGGGCCTCGGCCATCGCTTCCAGGAGCGCAGACTGGGTCTTTGGCGACGCCCGGTTGATCTCGTCGGCGAGGACGAGTTCGGTGAAGACCGGCCCGGGGCGGAATTCGAACGAGGACGTGTTGCGATTCCAGACGTTGACGCCCGTGACATCGGCCGGCAACAGATCGGGGGTGAACTGGATCCGGCCGATCTTGGCGCCGACCGAGGCGGCCAGCGCCTTGGCCAGAAGCGTCTTACCGACGCCGGGGACGTCCTCGACCAGCAGGTGCCCGCCCGACATCAGACACAGCAGCGTCTGCTCGACGACCTGCTGCTTGCCACGGATGACCTGTTGGATGTTGTCTCTGATCGTGGTGAAGGCCGAAGCGAATTGGTGAGCTCGTGTCTCGTCGAACAGCGCGGCCTCGGTTGTGCTCACTGACAAGGTTCCTCCGGGAAAATGTGCCCAAACCCGAGGTTATCGGCCTACGGACCGGATTTGGAATCAGGATTGGACAGATTAGACCGTCAAAAGCCCGGATTGCCGTCGGGTCGGGCCCGCCGCACCATGGTGCCGATCACGGCGTTGATCACCGCATCGATCACCGGGGCCAGTCGCGACGCCACTCGAGCCAGAGAATCAGATCGTCCGGGTCGATGCCGTTCGGTCCGCCCGTGCCGTCTCCGCCGTACGCGGTGGTGAGGCGGAATCGCATCCATTCGGCGTCGGGCAGTGGAAGAAACGGTGCTCTGCGCCACCAGCGCCTGGGCACCAGCGATCGGTAGGTGCCGATCGCGGTCGGCCACAGATCGGGTCGGCGTCGCAGTGCGGCCGCCGCACCGAGGGTCGTGCGGGCGGTGGCCGCAGCGCTCACTTCGGGCTCACTTCGGGATGTCCTTCCAGGGGCCTCGGTCGGCTCGGGGCTCCTTGGGGAGGCCGAGGACCATCTCGCCGATGATGTTGCGCTGGATCTGGCTGGTCCCGGCGTAGATCGTGCCGGCTCGGGCGTTGAGGAACGTGCCGATCCACGAGCCCGAGTCATTGGGGGCGCCCGGGGAGTCGGTGGAGAACGCGCTGCTCGGGAACTTGCCTTCGATGTGGAGCCCATCGGCGCCGAGAATGTCGACGGCGAGCTCGGTGATGACGCGGTGGTATTCGGACCAGTAGAGCTTGAAGATGGAGGCGTCGGCACCGGGGTGTTCCCCGGCCAGGAACCGGGTGAGGGTCCGCATGCCGAGGAACCGCATGATCTGCACCTTCGAGTAGCACCAGGCGAGACGTTGCCGGATCAGCGGATCGGTGTGCCGACCTCGCTCCCGGGCGAGAGCGAGAAGCCGGTCGATCTCGGTCTGGAAGGCCACCGGGTTGGTGGCCGCGGCCTCACCGCGTTCGTAGCCGAGGAGGGTCATGGCCACCGCCCACCCTCCGTTGACCTCACCGACGACGTTCTCCTTCGCGGTGCGGGCGTCGGAGAAGAACACCTCGTTGAATTCCGACTCACCGGAGATCATCTTGATCGGGCGGACTTCGACGCCCGGTTGATCCATCGGGCACAGCAGGAACGTGATACCCCGGTGTTTGACCTCTTCCGAGTTGGTACGGGTGAGCACGAAAATCCAGTTGGCCAGGTGCCCGGCGGACGTCCAGATCTTCTGACCGTTGATGATCCACTCGTCGCCGTCGAGCTCCGCCCGGCATCCGAGGTTGCCGAGATCGGACCCGGCGTTCGGCTCGGAGTAGCCCTGGCACCACAGGTCCTCGCCGGAGATGATGCGGGGCAGGAAATGGCGTTTCTGTTCCTCGGTGCCCCACTGGATAATCGTGTTGCCGACCATCTGGATGCCGAAGACGTCGTTGGGTCCGCCGGTCGGCACACCCGCCTTCTGGAACTCCTCGGCCATGACGACCGACTCGAGCGCGGACAGGCCGGCGCCTCCGTATTCGGTGGGCCAGGTCGGCGCCAGCAGCTGATTGTCCCGCAACGTCTCCCGCCACTTGACCGCGAAGGCGGCGGCATCGTCGGCGTCGAGCGCGCCGATGCCCTGCCACCCGGGCGGTAGGTGCTCGTCGAGGAATCCCTTGATCCTCGTTCGAAAGGCGTCGGCGTCGGAGGAGAGCGTTGGCTTCACGTTTCCGAGACTACTGCCACCGTTCAGGTGGCGTGAAGCTGAGTGGTTTGTTCGCGGGCGCGCCCCGGTTCTGAGGTTGCCCCACCGTCATCACCGACGTCGGGCAACCTCAGATCGGGCTTCGACCGTCAGGCGGCTGCGGCCAGGTACGGAGTCCAGGATTCCGGGACCGTTCCCGCCGCCACCTTCACCCAGACGTACTGGGTGGGCACCGTCGGTTGGGTCCGCAGCGTGAGGGAGCAGTCTCTCAGCAGACGGTCGCCTTTGTAGGTGTTGCAGCGCCGGCAACACGCGACCACGTTGTCCCAGGAGTGCGGCCCGCCCTTCGAGCGGGGGACCACGTGGTCGATGCTCTCAGCCGACCGTCCGCAGTACTGGCAGCGGCCGCCGTCGCGGGCGAAGACGGCCCGCCGGCTCAGTGGGGCCGTCCGTTTGTATGGAACCTTCACGTAGTAGCGGAGCCGGACGACCGACGGTACGGCCACGTTGAGGGCGGCCGAGGACCAGACATCGCCCGACTCGGCGAGCACATCGACCTTCTCCGCCAAGGCGAGGATCAGCGCACGCCGTCCGGATACCACGCCGATTGGTTCATACGATGCATTCAGTACAAGGGCCCGACCCATCGCACTACAGTAACTCAACGGTCGGCCGACCAAGAATGCAATTCCGGAAATGTGGTCGGGCGGCAACCGGGCGTCGATCGCACGCCAAACCCGGTGGTGATGTGGCGCCTCGACCTGTTCGAGGGGCCGTTGCTTCCAGGTTTGTGCGGTTTTGCGTATCGGCAACGCAAAACCGCACAAACCATTGGCCAAAGCGGTCGGCGATGGTGATCGGGGTTCAACGTCTGTGCGAATGGCACGGGCGGCCGTCGCGGCTTCCTGACGACGGTCGAGGCGACGTCGGGCAGGTGCTGCAGCACGAGATCGACCACGGTGTCGGGCGATGTCGAATGACGGCGCTCTATGAGGCGTAGCTTGTGTCGAGCCGGTTGTCCTTGCCCTTGCGACGGGCTCGGCCCCAGTAGAACGGGCCGGACGCGGACACGTCGACGTCCCATCCAAGCGCTCGGAGTCGCCGATCGAGGTCACCGGCTTGGTGCGGAACCTTGATGACGCGGAATGACGTGCCGTCGTTGAGTCGCCGTTTGACCACCGTTGAGTGCTCTCCCTCGATCAGTTCAGCCTCGGTACGGTGGTTGTCATCGACGAAGAACGCTTGACCATCCGGTTTCAGGGATGCAGCAATGAGAGCCCAGAAGCCGTCGAAGCGCTCCAAGGGCACGTGCGAGAGCCAGAATCCGAAGAAGACCGAGTCATAGCGGCGAACAGGCTGCCAGGAGAACAGGTCGGCCCGGACGAACCGTACCGAGTTGTCGCCGATCCGGGAGCGCGCACGGTCGATCATCTCCGGTGATGCGTCGATCGCTGTCAACGAGTCCGCCTTGTTGAGCAGCTGTACCGTCCACTGTCCCGTTCCGCATGCCAGTTCGAGCACATCACCCCTGATGTCGAAGTCTGCGAAGGCTGCTAGAAGGTGTCGCTTTCCCGGTTCGTCGATGGCGTGAGACTCGTACTCGCCCGCAATCGCTCGATAGTAGTCAATCTGCTCGTCCAGCCGAGGGTCTGTGCTCATCGCAAAACGGTAGTGCACATCGGGCCAGGCACCTGCGGGCACGGTTCCGCGGAACCGTTTGTCCAGCCATTGCTACAGGTGGCCTGGCAGATTGTGCAGCACGAGGTCGACCACGGTGTCGGGCGACGTCGCAGGAGCCGCCACATCAGCCGGGAAGCCTGCCCGAACGTCGGCAGCGTCGAACGGTGGAGCACCGAGGTCGGACAGGTCGAGCGGGCCGACGTGTGTGGCAGCAGCGGAGACGAGGCTGTTGACCTCCGCCGGGGACCAGGACGGCACGAACAGCGACTGCAACCGGGTCCAGGTTCTGGTGCGGCGCTGGGACAGTCCGACGATCTTGCGGTCCCCGTACAGGACCTCGCCGTGTCCGACGTCGGCAAAGCAGAAGAAGGGCCGGTTGGTGGCGCGCCGTCCCGTCGACGGTTCGGCCAAACGCAGCGGGACCGCGAGCGGCGTCGAATCGGCAAGCAACGTGGCAATGGCACGAAGCCACACGTCGCCGAACCAGGCGAAGGCCCGCCCCACGTCGTCGGTGTGGAGAGGGGAGCGAGCGGGGACGATGGCGTCGATCCAGACGTCACCCGGACGTACGACCACGAGCCCGCCGCCCGAACGACGCCGACATATCTCGACCGGCGCGATCTCGGTGCCGCTGGAGGTGACGGCCTCGCCGGCGGTGAACCCGGACGGTCGCTGGGTGCTTCCGAAGACGACCGCAGGCCGCTGCACCCGACGAATCCAGATCTCGTGGCCCGTATCGGCCTCGGGATCGAGGTCGTGGAACCGGCAGGCCGAGCCTGCTGAGATTCGAACGGTCCACCCACGGTGCGACCGAACGGCTGGATTCGGAGCGTCTGGAGCGCTGGGCACGGGTCCATTGTGGACCTTGGGTAGATCATCCCCCACTTCGCCCCACCGCCGGTCGTGGTCTCCCACTCCACCCCACCGGGTCACCACCATCGCTCGTCGATCCGTCGAAATCCCGCTGAGAAAGGGGGTTCTCGGCTAACGGTGGTGCGCCGACCCATCACTACATGGTTGTAATTTCGAACACTCGTTCTCGCTCTGAGTGGGCGTTTACGCGCGGAAAGTTGCAAAAAGTGTTGCAAGAGGGGGCGAAGTGGGTTAATTTGTCACGCAGTGGGGGACACGCCCAGTAACTCAAACACTTGGATATCGCACAGCGGGATCCAAGAACTTGGAAAGCTGGTCGGTCCCCCTCACAAGAAAACTGAATACGGCGCTCGAGAATGGAGAAGTGAGGTGAAACGGTGTTTGTCGGCCAATACGAACATGCGGTCGACGAGAAGGGCCGGGTTGTCCTCCCAGCGCCATTCCGAGCATTTGTGGCCGAGCGTGGTTACATCACCCAACTGGACGGATGTCTAGGCCTGTGGAACGCCGAAGAGTTTCGGAACGTCGCCGAGAAGTGGAAAGCGGAATCGGCAGCGTCCCGGATCTCGATGAGGGTCTTCCGCAAACTGATGAACAGCGTTCGCGAGGTGAAACTCGACTCCGCCGGTCGCATCACATTGCCAAGGGAACTCCTCGACGAATTGGGATTCCAGTCCCAGGTCGTGATCTCCGGTCTGTACGACCGGGTCGAGATCTGGCCGGCTGAGAACTACGCCGAGGACCTCGGAAGCGATGAGGCGGCCGATGAATTGGCAGAGGCGGTTGCCCGGCTGGGACTTTAGAAGCTCCAGTCATCGACAGAAGAAGACGCAGGGCCCGGCGGGGCCCGCCCACAGAAACGTGAGAGACAAGAAAGGAGAGTGGGCGAACCGAATCTAACTATCGTTCATCGATTACCTCCCGGGAGGCGAAGAGAAGTGCTTCTGCCCCACGACTCCGCCCGCTACTTCTCTTAGTGTCACCCAGGAGACAAAACCTGGAACACGTTGCAGTCCGGGGGGTTATCGATGGCCGATAAGTAGCTTGGCTCTGCCCCTGCGAGCGATGACTGATCATCGGCCCGACAAGGGATCAGAACCACCGGAACCGGCTGGGAATCAACCACAGGACACCCCGTTCGACGGAGCGCCTCAGGGCTTCGTTCACGAGCCGGTCATGGTCCACCAGGTTGTGGCCATCGCCGCCGACGTTCCGCCCGGTACCTTCCTCGACGCCACCATCGGCGGGGGAGGACACGCCGCCGCTCTACTCGACGCCAACCCGGATCTCGACATCCTCGGTCTCGACCGCGACGCCGTCGCCCTGGCCGCGGCCAACGAGCGGCTGGCCCGCTTCGGCTCCCGGGTCACCCTTCGCCGGGCCCGCTTCGATCAACTCGATGACGTGCTTGCCGAGCTCGGCCACGTCGGGCCACTCAGTGGGTTCCTGTTCGATCTCGGTGTCAGTTCCCCCCAGCTCGATCACGCCGATCGCGGGTTCAGCTTCCGCAATGACGGGCCACTCGACATGAGAATGGATCAGTCGGCCGACCGATCGGCCGACACCGTCGTGAACACCTACGACCGCTCGGAGCTCAGCGACCTCATAAAGAGGAACTCCGATGAGCGTCACGCCGCTCGAATCGCATCGGCCATCGTCGCCGCCCGACCGCTTCGGTCGACGGCCGAGCTGGCCGATGTCGTCGTGTCGGCGATCCCGGCTGCGGCCCGACGACGTGGTGGACACCCGGCCAAACGGACGTTTCAGGCGATCCGGATAGAGGTCAACGACGAGCTGCGTGTTCTCCGCCCGGCCCTCGAGCAGGCGCTCGACTCGTTGATCGGCGGTGGTCGCGGTCTGGTGCTCACCTACCACTCAGGCGAGGACCGCATCGTCAAACACTGCTTCCGTGACCGCACATCGACGGATCAGCCGTCCGGTCTTCCTCGGGGACTCCCAAGGACCGAACCGCCCCCCGACTTCCAGCTTCTCAGACCGGCGGCCCGAAAACCCGACGACGTTGAACTGGCCGCCAACCCCCGAGCCGCCAGCGCCCGACTACGAGCGATCGAGCGGCTGGCCGCCTGACGGTCGAAGCAAGGCGCAGAACGGCGGAAGACGAACTGGCGGACATTGATCGGCGGACACCAACCGACAACACCGGGACCGGGATCGAACTCGATTCATCCCGGGCCCGACCCCCGCACTCGACAGGAATTCCACGATGACAGCAGCAGCAGCCCGCAGCAGAGCCGCAAACCCGGGCTCCGGCCGGACCGGCCGTTCCGCCGCCGCGGCCGGAAACCGTCGGGTGCGGTCGTCCGCCCCGTCGTCGGCCGCCAACGTCGTCCGCCCCCACCTTCGAGTGCTCGATCAGCAGGCGCTGCGACGACGGGCGCGCAGAAGGAACGTGGCGATGACGATGTTCGTCGTCCTCATCATCGGCTTCTTCGCCGCGGCGCTGGCCCAGGCCCAGCTGGTGGCCAACCAGCACGAGCTCGACCTGTTGCGCACTCAGATCGCCGAGGCCGAGGCTGGTCGGGCCCGGCTCGAGCGAGCGGTCGAGGAGTCTTCGGCCCCGGCTGCGATCATCGACCGGGCGGTCGACATCGGCATGGTGAGGTCCAGCGATCCCGTGTATCTGGCCGCCGTCGGGCCCGCCCCCGACGTGGCACCGGTGTCGGTTCTCGGAGCGGTCACAGCCTCGACCGTTGCCGAGACCGAGGGTGTCGCTGCGCCGGCTGTTGCGCCTGCCGAGCCCACCGTCGACGCCACTGTCGAGGCGGCGGCCGCCGTGACCGGCGGTGGTGAATCCGATTCGGTGGCCGAGCAGATGGCCGCGCCCGTCCTCGGCGGACTCGCCGGCACCAGAGCGGTCGCAGCGGGAATCGGAACCGGATGACCAGAGGGCGAGCCTCGGAAAGAGACGAGAAGCGTCGGGCGGTACGACGAAAAAAGTTTCGGCGAACCACCAACCCCCGCGATCCGCTCAACAGGCTCGTTCTTGTACTGGTGGTCTTCTGCCTGGTAGGCCTGGGTTTCGTTGCCGTCCTCGTCGACCTTATCGTCGTCCGACCGGATGAGTATCTCGACCTCGGTGTCTCGCAGAGGACACGCCAGCAGGCGCTGCCGGCCTATCGAGGCTCGATCGTCGATCGCAACGGCTTCGTGCTGGCGTCGTCGACGCCGAGCAAGCAGGTCACGGCCGACCCGTCCAAGGTCATCGACCCGCCGGCCACCGCTGCGTTGTTGGCCCCGGTTCTCGGAATCGACGCCGCCGAGCTGACCGAACGGCTGACGCCGAGCTCCGGAAACGACCGCTACGAGCTGCTCGGCCGGGCCCTGCCCGACGAGACGGCGGCCGCCATCGAGACCCTGAAGGCCGATGAGCAGGTCAGGGACCATCTGGTCGCGGTGTTCGTCAGCCCGGAGGAGGATCGGATCTATCCGGCCGATCTTCTGGCCCGGCCGGTGATCGGGAGGGTCGATCCGGACGAGATCGGCTACTACGGAATCGAGGCCCAGTACAACGAGGCGATGACGGGTATCCCCGGTTCCGAGGTCTTCGAGAAGGGGGCGTTCGGCAGCATCAGCGTCGGTGACTGGTCGGTCAACCCGGCCTCGGCCGGCTACGACGTGGTGCTGACCATCGACCATCGCATCCAGTTCGTGGCCGAGCAGGCGTTGCTCGAGCACTGCGAGGAGACCGGAGCAGCCGGGGCGAGCGCCGTCATATCGGCGCCGAAGACCGGAGAGATCCTGGCCATGGTGTCGGTGGCCCGGGCCGAGTCCGGCGAGTGCATCATCCCCATCTACAACAAGACGCTGCTCGACACGTTCGAGCCCGGCTCGGTGCTCAAGCCGATCACCGTGGCGGCCGCCGTCGACCAGCTCGGCTACACGGCGGACACACAGGTCGAAGTGCCGTCCCGCACGGTCGTCGGTGGCCAGACGTTCGTCGATCATCCTGAACACCCGCCGGCCCCGTTCCCGATCTCGTGGATCATGGCCCAGTCGTCGAATGTCGGCACCATCATGCTGTCCCAGCAGGTGGGATCCGACTCGCTCCACGACTATCAGCGGCGGTTCGGCTTCGGTCAGCTGACCGGGCTCGGCGTTCGCGGCGAGGAGGTCGGCGTCGTCCGCCAACCGGAGACGTGGCAGGGCTCGGAGGCGGCCACGATCTCGTTCGGTCAGGGCATCACCGTCACCGCCGGTCAGCTGGCGGCCGCCTACAACGTGTTCGCCAACGACGGCCTCTATCAGAATCTGAGCCTCGTCCGCTCGCTCCGGGCGCCCGACGGCACCGAGTTCCCCCGTTCGGCCGACCCCGGTAAACCCGTCCTGTCGGAGACCGCGGCCGCCGAAATGACGCGGATCCTGTCCGGTGTGGTCAGCGAAGGTACCGGCCAGAGCGCCGCCATCGAGGGCTTCAAGGTGGCCGGAAAGACCGGAACGGCGTGGAAGGTGTTCACCGACGCCGAGGGAAAGACTGGGTATGGTGAGGCCGGAAACCGCCGGTACGTGGCTACTTTTGCCGGATATGTACCTGCTGATGATCCGGAGATCTCGATGGTGATCGTGGTCGATGAACCTCAGGGCGCCTTCTACGCCTCCGCGGTGGCCGCCCCGGTCTTTTCCAAGGTCGGCCACTACGCCCTGCGTATCCTGGCCGTTCCGCCCGACGGTTCGATCCCACCGCCCGACACCAGAGTTCGAGCGGCCCCCGCCACCATCGAGAACGTCGGCGAGGCGGACACGGCGACCGCGGACGGAGCGGATCCCGAGCCGGCGGCCACCGCCGAGACCAACCCGGCGGTGACCGCCGCCGCAGCGGAGGAGACCCCTCCGACCGAGGAACCGACCGCAGCGATCGGTGACACGCCGCCCCCGGCGTCCCCGACGGCCGGTCAGACGGTTGACTCGGTCGAGCCTGCCGACTCGGCCGTCGCCGGACTCGTGACCACGGGGGCCGAGGCCGCGCCCGCCGAAGGGAACCCGTGATGGTCGGCGCGGCCGCTCTCGCGGAGGTGTGCGGCGGTGTGCTGGTGCCGACCGACGGCGCCGATGAGTCGATCGTCGACGTCACCCACGACTCTCGGGCCGTCGCCCCCGGATGGTTGTACTGCTGTGTCCCCGGTAGCCGCGCCGACGGTCACGACTTCGCGCCGATGGCGATCGAGGCCGGGGCGGCGGCGCTTCTGGTTGAGCGTGAACTGGACGTGGACGGTGCCGTTCCCCAGATTCTGGTGCCGTCGAGCCGCAAGGCGATGGGCCCGATCGCGGCAGCCGTGCACGACAATCCTTCCGAGGCCCTCACCGTCATCGGGGTGACCGGGACCAACGGCAAGAGCTCCATCGTGCAGCTGCTGTCCGACATCTTCTCCCACGACGGACGGCGGACCGACATCGTCGGCACCCTCCACGGAACCCGTACGACCCCTGAGGCGACGGATCTGCAGCGTCTGTTGGCCGATGCCCGGGACACGGGTTGCGAGGTGGTGGCCGTCGAGGTGTCGTCTCATGCGCTGGACATGGGGCGGGTCGACGGAACCCGGTTCGCCTCGGCCATCTTCACCAACCTCGGGCGCGACCACCTCGACTACCACCACACCGTCGACGCCTACTTCGAGGCCAAGGCCCGACTCTTCACCGACGGGTTCACCGACCATGCCGTCGTCAACGTCGACGACGCCCACGGTCGTCGCCTGATCGAGCGGATACCACCTCACGTCACAATCGACGAGTACGGCCTCGACCAGGCCGTCGACCTCCGCTTCGAGGGACCGATCAGCCTGTTCCGCTGGAACGACCTGCCGGTGGTGCTTCCGCTGGCCGGAGCCCACAACGTCTCGAACGCGCTGGCGGCGGCCACGACGGCCGTGGCCAACGGCGTCGATGCCGACACGGTGGTGGCCGCGCTGGAGAAGTCCGGGCCGGTCAGAGGCCGTTTCGAACTGGTGGCCGGCAGTCAACCCTTCCATGTCGCCATCGACTACGCTCACACCCCGGACGCACTGCAGTTCGCGCTGATCGCCGCCCGTCAGGTCGCGGGACCGAACCGTGTCCTGGTGGTGTTCGGATGCGGCGGTGACCGTGACGTCCACAAGCGGCCCGAAATGGGCCGGGTGGCCGAAAGAGGCGCTGACGTGGTGATCGTGACATCTGACAACCCTCGTTCCGAGGATCCTGCGTCCATCATCGACGCCGTGATCGCCGGGCTGGCGGCGCCGGATGCCGCCGTCGTGGAACCCGATCGTCGAGCGGCCATCGCCGCCGCACTCGGTCGGGCACGGCCCGGCGACGTCGTGCTCATCGCCGGCAAGGGCCACGAGACCTACCAGGAGATCGGGGATACCCGCCACCCGTTCGACGACGCCGAGGTGGCCGGCGAGATTCTGGAGGCGCTGACGTGATCCGTCTGCTCATCGCCGCGGGAATCGCCTTCTCACTGTCGGCACTGGTGACCCAGCTGCTCATCGACGTGCTGACCCGGTCCAAGATCGGTCAGCCGATCCGCGAGGACGGTCCGCAAGGCCACATGATCAAGGCCGGCACCCCGACCATGGGCGGGATCGGGATCGTGCTCGGCTCACTCGGCGGCTACCTGCTCAGCGACCTCATACTCAGCCTCTCGGCCAGCCGCACCTCGATCATCACCCGCAGCGGTCTGCTGGTGATGGGTGCGATCTGCGCGGCCGGGTTCGTCGGCTTCCTCGACGACTGGATCAAGGTGTCGCGGGAACGGAACCTCGGCCTCAACGCCAAGATGAAGACGGCCGGACTGTTGTTGGTGGCGGTCTTGTTCGCCGTTCTCACCATCAACCTCACATCGATCTCCACGACCCTCGCGTCGACCCGGCACGATTTCCTGGGCATCGACTTCGGGCCGATCGGCTGGACGGTGTGGGCCGTGGTCCTGATCTACGCCACCTCGAACTCGGTGAACCTCACCGACGGCCTCGACGGGCTGGCCGCAGGGTCGGGCATCTTCTCCTACGCGGCGTTCACCCTCATCGGCTTCTGGATCTTCCGCCAGACCAATGACGGCGACACGTTCAACGACATCTACAGCGTCCCCCACGCCCTCGACCTGGCCATCGTGGCCGTGGCCATGATGGCGGCGTGCGCCGGATTCCTCTGGTTCAACGCCGCACCGGCCGAGATCTTCATGGGCGACACCGGATCACTGGCCATCGGCACCGGCCTGGCCACCCTCGCCCTGACCCTCAACACCCACCTTCTCCTCCCGATCATCGGCGGCATCTACGTGGCCGAGGCGGCGTCGGTGATGCTCCAGGTGGCGTTCTTCAAGGGCACACGCGGCCGGCGGTTGTTCCGCATGGCTCCCATCCACCACCACTTCGAGCTGCTCGGCTGGGCCGAGACCAAGGTCATCATCCGGTTCTGGCTGATCGGCGGAGCGCTCACACTGTTCGCTCTCGGTCTGTTCTACGGCGACTACGTCAGCGCGGTGAACGTTCCATGAGTCACGACGACGGATCGGATGCCGTGATCGGTGCGGACCTGCCCATCGAGAGGCCGATCGTCGTAGGGTTCGGCGTGACCGGTCGCGCCGTCGCCCGGGCACTCGTGGATCGGGGGATCACCCCGATCGTCGTCGACGACCGGCCCAATCCGGGTGCGGAGGCGGCGGCGTCCGACCTGGGACTCGATCTCATCGGTGCCCCCTCGGGGGACGATCTCGAACGAGCAGTGACCGGGGCGTCCTCGGTGTTGCCGAGCCCCGGGCTGCCCGATCACCACCATGCGTTCGAGTTGGCCCGAACCCACGGAATCCCCGTGCTCAGCGAGTTCGACCTGGCGAGGGTCTGGGACGACCGGCCGATCCTGGCCATCACCGGGACCAACGGCAAGACCACCGTGACCATGATGGTCACCGAGATGCTCGAGCGGTCGGGAATCCGGTCCGAGGCTGTCGGCAATACCGACGTGCCGCTCGTGGAGGCGATCTCCGATCCCACGACCGAGGTGTTCGTGGTGGAGGCGTCGTCGTTCCGCCTCGGGCACAGCCGAAGATTCTCACCGGTCGTCGGGGCGTGGCTCAACTTCGCCCCGGATCACCTCGACGCCCACCACTCTCTCGACGCCTACGAACAGTCCAAGGCCAGGATCTGGCACCACCTGACCGACGGTGCGGTGGCGGTGGCCAACGCCGACGACGACGTCGTCATGGCCCACGCCGACACCCTCAGGGGAGGTCCGGCTCGCCTGGAGCGGTTCTCGCTCACCAGGCAGTTCGAGTGGTGGGTCGATCGATCCTCCGGCGAAGACGTCCTTCGAAGCCCCGAAGGCCTTATTGCGTCCGTGTCCGACCTGCGACGGTCGCAACCGCACGACGTGGCGAACGCACTCGCCGCGGCCGCCATCGCCAGGGGTGGGGGAGCAGATCCGGATGCCATCGCGGAGACCCTGGCATCGTTCTCGGGCCTTCCCCACCGCCTCGAACTCCTCGGTACCGCCGACGGGGTCACCTGGTACAACGACTCGAAGGCAACCGTACCCCACGCCACGGCTGTGGCCGTTTCCGGATTCGACTCCGTGGTGCTGATCGCCGGGGGACGCAACAAGGGCCTGGACATGGCGACACTTGCCTCGACGGTTCCGCCGGTCCGGGCCGTTGTGGCCACCGGGGCAGCCGCCGACGAGGTGGCCGCCGTCTACGAGGCGGTCGTTCCGGTTGAACAGGCCGATTCGATGGAGCAGGCGGTCGACCTGGCTCGCAAGCTGGCCCGGCCGGGCGACGTCGTGCTGCTCTCACCCGCCTGCACCTCGTTCGACTGGTACCCGAACTACGTCGAGCGCGGTCGGGACTTCACCCGACTGGTCAACGAGAAAGTGCTGAGTTCATGACGGCAACACGTTCGAGGCGATCGACAACAGCGCGATCAGCGCGATCAGGTAGCAGACGATCGTCCGGCACCCGGTCGAGGAGCAGTCGATCCGGCAAGGCGACCGCGGCTGCGGACCGCCGCAAGGCGACGAGGCGCCATCCGTCGCGCCGCCGCTCGGGCTTCGAGGTGACCGACCTCGGTCGGGCCAACTCCGCATTCCTGGTGGCACTGTTCACCTCCCTGACGCTCTTCGGTCTGGTCATGGTGCTGTCGGCGTCGTCGGTCGTCGGCTTCCATCTGCTGGGTGAGGATTCACCGTTCGGTCTGTTTCGCAAGCA
This sequence comes from Acidimicrobiales bacterium, assembly GCA_965216655.1. Lineage (GTDB taxonomy): Bacteria > Actinomycetota > Acidimicrobiia > Acidimicrobiales > SZUA-35 > JAHELU01. The sequence goes on along the minus strand of CBDCGP010000038.1, from coordinate 222,941 downwards.
GCTGACGGCTGCCGGACTGGGGGCGATCGGCTTCATCGTCGGTGCCCGCATCGACTACCGCGTCGTCCGACGTTTCGCCGGTCCCGCCATGATCGTTTCCGTCTTGCTCCTGATCGCCGTGCTGCTTCCCGGTGTGGGACGGACCGTGAACGGCTCGCAGCGCTGGATCGGTGTCGGCGGCTTTGCCATCCAGCCCGCCGAGGTGGCCAAGCTGGCGCTCGTGATCTTCACGGCCGACCTCCTGGCCCGGCGGGAACGACGGATGGACCGGCCCGAGTTGACGGTGCGTCCGGTGATGTTGACCGTCTGTGCTCTGTCCGGCCTCATCGCTCTGCAGCCGAAGCTCGGCACGCCGCTGGTGCTCACCGCCGTCGCCTGTCTCATGCTGTTCGTGGCCGGTGCGAGGCTCCCGAGTCTGTTCGCCTGGGCCGGTGGTCTGGCCGCCGCCGGCACGGCGATGGCGCTCGCCGTCAGCTACCAGCAGGACCGGCTCATCAGCTTCCTCGATCCGTGGGAGGATCCAGGCGGTATCGGCTATCAGATCATCCAGAGTCGGGTCGGCATCGTATCGGGCGGCGTCGGAGGTGTCGGCCTCGGCGCGAGTCGGGCCAAATGGGGTTTCCTGCCCGAGTCCCAGACCGACTTCATCTTCGCCGTCGTCGCCGAGGAGGTCGGCCTGATCGGCGCCTCCGCCGTGATCCTGGCCTTCGTACTCATCGCGTTCTTCGGTGTCCGGGCGGCGCTCGGTGCCCCGGACCGGTTCGGCATGCTGCTGGCCGCCGGGATCACCATCTGGCTCGTCTTCCAGGCGTTCCTGAACATCGGGATCGTGATCGGCGTTCTGCCCACCACCGGTGAGCCGTTGCCGTTCCTGTCATACGGGCGTTCCTCGATGATCGTCACACTCACCGCGGCCGGTCTGCTCACCGGGGTCTCCCGACGGGCCATCGACCCGACCGCGCCCGAGGGGGCGAGATGATCATCATCACCGGCGGAGGTACCGCCGGACACACCAATCCCGGGATTGCCGTGGCCGAGGCCCTCGTCGAGGCCGGTGTCGCCCGTCGCGACATTCACTTCGTCGGCGGCGAACGGGGCAACGAGGCCACCCTTGTCGGCGACGCCGGCTTCTCCATCGATCTCCTGCCCGGCCGCGGCATCCAGCGCAGGATGACCACCGAGAACATCGGATCGGTGTTCGGACTGGTCAAGGGGCTCGTCAAGGGGCTCGCCATCGTGATCAAGCGAAAGCCCGACGTGGTGCTGTGTCTGGGGGGTTACGCCGCCTTCGCCGCGTCGGCTGCTGCTGTCATCCGCGGGGTCCCGCTCGTCGTGACCGAGCAGAACGCGAGGGCCAGTGCCGTCAACCGCCTGTTCGGCCGGTGGGCCAAGGTCTGTGCGCTTCCGTTCCCCGACACCGACCTGCCCAACGGCGTCGTGACCGGCAACCCGATCCGGGCCGCCATCGTGTCCGCCGTCGTCGACAATGATCCCGCACAAGCCCGTCGGAGGATGGCCGAGCGAGCGCTGCCCGGCCATGACGCCGGAACGCTCGACGGTCGAGTGGTTCTGGCCGTGTGGGCCGGTTCGCTCGGAGCGACGAGGATCAACAGGGCTGTTCGCGAGCTGGCCGAACGGTGGTCTGATCGGGCCGACCTGGCGATCTACCACATCGTCGGTCGTCGTGACTGGGAGGAGTTTCACCGGGATCCACCACCTCCGGGTCATGGCGGACTGGTGTATATGACCGTGGAGTACGAGGACAACATGGCCGATGTGTTGACGGCCGCCGACGTCGCCGTCTGCCGGGCCGGTGCATCGACGGTTTCGGAGATCGCCGTGGCCGGGCTTCCGGCGGTGCTCGTCCCTCTACCCATCGCCACCCGCGACCATCAGCGGGCCAACGCCGCCGAGCTGACGGCCGCCGGTGCGGCCGTCCTGGTCGACGATGCCGACGCAACGGCCGAACGACTCGAACGTGCACTCTCGCCCATGATCACAGACCCCGGGCGCCGATCGGCAATGGCCGACGCCGCACGATCGGCGGGCCGACCGGACGCCGCGGCCGAGGTCGCGCAACTCGTGCTCGACGCGGGAGGACTCAGATGACGAGCAGCGACATCAGCCATCCCCGCCACATCCACGTGGTCGGCGTCGGAGGCGCAGGAATGAGTGCGATCGCGCTCGTGCTGCAGGGACGGGGCCATACCGTCTCCGGCTCGGACCTCGCCGACTCGAAGGTCGTGGCCAGGCTGCGCAGCGCCGGTGTGGAGGTCTCCGTCGGACACGATGCGGCCAACCTCGGCGCCGCCGATCTGGTGACCCACTCGACCGCCATCCCCGCATCGAACCCGGAGCTCGTGGCGGCCCGGGAGCGAGGACTGCCCGTGCTTCGTCGGGCCGAGATCCTGTCCGAGCTCACGAAAGTGTGGCGCACGGTCGCCGTGGCCGGGACCCACGGGAAGACGACCACATCGGCCATGTTGACCGCAGCCCTGCGGGGCGCCGGAATGGATCCGGCGTTCATCGTGGGTGGCAATCTGCGCGACCTCGACTCCGGCGCGTCGGTTGGTAGCGGCGACCTCCTCGTCGTCGAGGCCGATGAGAGCGACGGCACGTTCGTCGAGCTTTCCGCCGAGGCCGTTGTCGTCACCAACGTCGAACCCGATCATCTCGAGCACTACGGCGGTTTCGAGGGTCTGCAACAGGCCTTTGTCCGATTCGTCACCCAGGCGCCCGGGCCCCGGGTTCTCTGTCTCGACGACCCGGGTGCGGCCGAGCTGGCCCGTACGGTGGCGGCGGAAACCAAGACCGTCACCTACGGCGTCGACCCCGAAGCCGATTGGCGGATCGTCGACCCCCTGCCGACACCGACCGGCATCAGCTTCCGGGTGGTTTCCGCTGCCGGCGAGGTCGATGTCAGCCTCCGGCAACCGGGGATGCACAACGCCCGCAACGCCACCGCCGCGCTGACCACGGCGGTCGAGCTCGGCGCCGAGCTCGGCGCCGCCGCCGATGCACTCTCGTCGTTCGGTGGTGTAGGCCGTCGTTTCGAGCGTCGGGGTGAGGCGGCCGGCGTGCAGCTCGTGGATGACTACGCCCACCTTCCGACCGAGGTGGAGGCCGCCATCTCGGCCGCCCGCAGCCTCGGCCCCGACCGCCTGGTCGTCGCGTTCCAACCTCATCGCTACAGCCGCACCGAGCAGCTGTGGTCAACCTTCGGTGACGCCTTTGTCAACGCCGATGTCCTCTTCGTGACCGGTATCTACCCCTCCGGCGAGAAGCCCCGCCCCGGCATCACCGGTGACCTCATCGTCCGCGTCGTCACCGAGAACCACCCCGACGCCGACGTCCGCTACGTCGAGGCTCTCGATGACCTGCCGGCCGCGCTGGTGGCCGAGTTGAGGCCGGGCGACCTCTGCCTCACCCTGGGTGCCGGTGATCTGACCAGGATCCCCGACCGGCTCCTGACGGAGTTGCAGAAACGTTGAGTTCGGCACCCGACCTCGCTCCGGCCCGCCGGGTTCTCGGGCCGATGGCTCGCTCCGACGTGAGCTTGGCGCCGTACTGCACGTACCGCGTCGGCGGTGACGCCGCGCTCTGGGTGGAGGTCGGCTCGCTCGACGACCTCGAGCTCGTACGACGGGCCGTCGCCGAGGTCGACTGCCCGGTGCTGATAGTCGGACGGGGCTCCAACCTTCTCGTGGCCGACGCCGGCTTTCCGGGGATCGTTGTCCACCTGGGAGACGAGTTCTCGCAGATCACGATCGACGCGGAGGCCGCCACGGTTGTGGCCGGCGGCGCAGCCTTGTTGCCGGTCGTGGCCCGCAAGAGCGCGGCGGCCGCGCTGACCGGGTTCGAATGGGCGGTTGGCGTTCCCGGCTCGATCGGCGGCGCCGTCCGGATGAACGCCGGAGGTCACGGCTCCGACATGTCGGCGTCGCTCACAAGGGTCGGCATCGTCGATCTGCGAGCCCACGATCGGGTCGGAGTCGACGAATGGACGCTTGACGATCTGGCTCTCGGCTACCGCACCTCGGCGGTGGACCGTGGACACATCGTGGTGACGGCGGAGTTGCAACTCACGCCGGGGGACCGGACCCGATCCGAGGCCGAGATCAGCGAGATCGTACGCTGGCGACGGGCCAACCAACCCGGTGGACAGAACGCCGGCAGCGTGTTCGCCAATCCGGAGGGCGACTCGGCGGGCCGACTCATCGACTCGTTGGGACTCAAGGGTCTTCGTATCGGTACCGCCGAGGTGTCCGAGAAGCACGCCAACTTCATCCAGGCCGACCCCGACGGGTCCGCAGACGACGTCTACCGTCTGATCCTGGAGGTCAAGCGGAGGGTCCTGGCCGAGACCGGGATCGACCTGATTCCGGAGAACAAACTCATCGGGTTCAGTGCCATTGGTTTCGATGCCTCGGCCCCCACAGAGGTCGGCTGCTGATGGCCTCCGGTTCCCCGTCGAGCACGAGGCGGCGTCCCTCCGAATCGTCCCGCCGACCCACCCGCAAGCCGTCGCGACCTCCGGCCGGCCGAGTCGTGTCGGCTACAACGCCGACTCCACCCGCGTCGGATCGTCGTCGGACCGGTTCGTCGGGCGTCGCCAGGAGATTCGGCGTGAGCAGGGCGCCCGTCGCCTGCGCATCGTGCTCGTCCTGACACTGGTCTCACTGTTGGCGGTCACGATCATCGGTGTTCTCAACAGCGATCTCGCAGATGTCGACACCGTCATCGTGGTGGGCAACGACCGGACGGCGGCCGGCGAGGTCGTCGCTGCCACCGCCATCGTCGACGGACAGCCGCTCCTGGATCTCGATCTGCGGCGGGCGGAGATCGGCGTCGAAGCGCTCCCGTGGGTGCGGAAGGCGGAGGTCGTGCGCCGGCTCAACGGGGAGATCATCGTGAGCGTCGTCGAACGGAAGCCGGTCCTTGCGCTTCCCGTCGCCGGCCCCGGCTCCGGCGGTGGAGAAGCCAACGCCGCAGCCGGACGATTCGTTCTCATCGATCAGCTCGGCCAACAGCTCGAAGTCGTGGGCGAGCGACCAGCCGAGTACCTCCCGATAACCGGCATCGAAGCTTCCGGGCGGCCCGGGGAGTCGGCCCCGACCGAGTCGGGTCTGGTGCTGAGCCTCGTCCAGTCGCTGCCCTCGGATTTGAACGGACAGGTTGTTGCCATGACCGTCGACGACGGCGACCTGTATCTCGAACTCGTCGACGGCGGCCGGGCCAACATGGGCGACAGCTCCGTTCTGGGTGAGAAGATCCAGGCACTGCAGACGGTGCTGGCCCGGGTCGACCTCCACTGTGTCTCCGTTATCGACCTTCGGGTGCCATCGGCCGCCGCCGTGCGGCGGGCCGAGTCGGCCGAGGGCGCATGTAGTTGATTCTCGAACGATGAACGACAGGTGGGACGGAACCCACCGAACCCCCGAAAGCATCCCAGATCACGCCTTGGGCCCTTGCTAGCCTTGAGGTTGGAATGACGAGGTTGGAATGAGCAGTCAGAATTATGTGGCCGTAGTGAAGGTCGTCGGTGTCGGCGGCGGCGGATGTAATGCCGTCAACCGGATGATCGACGCCGGACTCCGAGGTGTCGAGTTCGTCGCGGTCAACACCGACGCCCAGGCCCTCTTGATGAGCGACGCCGAAACCAAGATCCACATCGGCCGCGAGCTGACCCGCGGATTGGGCGCCGGTAGCGACCCCGCCGTCGGCCAGCAGGCCGCCGAGGAGCACCGTGAGGAGATCTCCGAGGCCCTGGCCGGGGCCGACATGGTCTTCATCACCGCCGGCGAGGGAGGTGGCACCGGTACCGGGGCTGCTCCCGTCATCGCCGAGATCGCCAAGAGTCAGGGTGCGCTCACCATTGCGGTGATCACCCGGCCGTTCGGCTTCGAGGGTCGCCGCCGGGCCGCCCAGGCCGAGGCCGGCATCAAACGTCTCCGCGACAAGGTCGACACCCAGATCGTGATCCCCAACGATCGGCTGTTGTCGATCGCCGATGAGAAGACCTCGATGGTCTCGGCGTTCCGGATGGCCGACGAGATCCTCCTCCAGGGTGTCAGCGGTATCGCCGACCTCATCACCACACCCGGTTTGATCAACACCGACTTCGCCGATGTCCGCATGATCATGCACGAGGCCGGCAGCGCCCTCATGGGTATCGGACGGGCCGGTGGCGAGGGTCGAGCCCTGGCCGCGTCGAGAGCCGCCATCGCCAGTCCGCTGCTCGAGGCGTCGATCGAGGGTGCCCGAGGCATCCTCCTCACGATCGCCGGGTCGAGCGACCTCGGCTTGTTCGAGGTGAGCGAGGCGGCCGAGATCATCCACGACGTCGCCCACCCCGACGCCAACATCATCTTCGGCACCGTGGTCGACGAGAACCTGGGCGAGGAGATCCAGGTCACCGTCATCGCCGCCGGCTTCGACAGCTACGAAGACGATCGAGCCGACCTCGTGGTCGACCTGGTCGACGACGAGGCGGGTCTGGTCACCACCGACCATGAACTCGACGACGAGGTCGTACACCACAATGGCAACGGGGGCCACACCAACGGATCGGCCACTCGGGAGCTGCTCGATCTGTTCGAGGCCGACGAGGATCCCGAGGACGACTTCGACGTGCCGTCGTTCCTTCGCTGATCGGACGGTCCGGTGGGGTACTCCCGTCGAGTTCGGATTCAGGGAGGGACCGTTTGGGCGTTCATGACCGATCGTGCCGATGGCGACTTCCAGATCCGCAACCCGGCCCCCGATGTCGATGCCCGTCGGCGGGCGATCGTGGATGCGCCCTGGACGTGGATTCATCAGGTTCACGGCACGGACGTTCTCGAGGTGTCGCAGCCGGGTGAACACGCGGGAGCGACGGCCGACGGCCTGATCACCACCGAACCCGGCTGCCCGATCGCCGTCACCACAGCCGACTGCGCACCGGTCGTCTTGGTGGCCCAACGGGGAGTGGCCGTCCTCCACGCCGGTTGGCGTGGACTGGTCGACGGCATCGTCGAGTCGGCCGGCGCGAGGTTGGTGGAGCTGGCGGGTACGCCGATCGAGGCACTCGTCGGGCCGTGCATCCATCCCAACCACTACGAATTCGGTTCGGACGAACTGGCCGCCGTCGCCGAACGATTCGGTGACGACGTGCGAGGTCTCACCGCATGGGGGACCACGGCGCTCGACATGCCGACCGCGGTGGCCCGGGCATGTCAGGCCGCGGGATGGAGGGTCACCGACATCGGGGCCTGCACCAGCGGGGACGCCTACTTCAGCCACCGCACCCGTGGCGACGAGGCGCGGCTCACCACGGTCGCCTGGATCGAACCGGCGGCCGCGAGATGAGTGGCTCGCCGGCGACGGTCGAAGAGATCACGGCCCGACTGGCGGAGATCCGTGAGCGAGTCGACGCCGCCCGCCGGCCCGATCAGAGGGTCTCGATCGTCGCCGTGACCAAGACGTTCGGGCCGGAGCTGGTGGAACGGGCCGTTGCCGCCGGACTCACGTCGCTGGGTGAGAACTACGGCCAGGAGCTGGTCGCCAAGTCGGAGGAACTGCGGCGGAACTCGCCCGAACTGGCCGACCGGGTCGACTGGCATTTCATCGGCGGGCTACAGCGGAACAAGATCAAGCTCATGGCCGGCCACGTGGCGCTCTGGGAGACGATCGATCGGTCGTCACTCGTCGCCGAGCTGGCCAAACGTCAGCCTGGCGCCCGCATGCTCATCCAGGTGAACACCACCGACGAACCGCAGAAATCCGGATGTCCGCCCTCCGAGCTGGCAGCCCTCGTCGACGACGCCCGCAGTCGCGGACTGGATGTGCGGGGACTCATGACAATCGGCCCCACCGACGGATCCGACCCGGGCCCGGCCTTCGATCAGCTCCGCCGGCTCGCCGATGAGCACGAACTCGCGGAGCTCTCGATGGGGATGAGCGCCGACTACGAGATCGCTGTGGCCAACGGCGCGACCATGGTTCGTATCGGCTCGGCCCTGTTCGGTCCCCGAGCGCCTGGATGAAGCGTTTGGGTCGGTCGGCAACCATGCGCCCCCGAGACTCGGCGGGGAACTAGAATCTGGCGCAAGGAGAAAGAGTGATGTCGCTGTTGCGTGCTTTGCGAGCATACGTCGGCCTCGGGCCCGACGATGAATACGACGAACTCATGAGCGGTCGCGGGGACCGTCGGGACGAGCGCCGGGCAGCACGGTCGGAACGAACCCGGCCGAACCGGCGAGGCGGTTATCTCGACGACCTCGAACCCAGGCGTGTGTTCGATGGGCGCGCCGGCGACGACGAGGCCGATGCAGTCGTCGACATCACCTCGGCCCGCATCGATGCCGGCCGGGCCGACGGGAGCACGGACCGACGGTCCCGGACCGCGGCCAACCACAGCCGCATCCGCACCGCACAGGTGTCCGATCGCCGACGTCGGCTGGAGCGCAACGAACAACTGCTCGATGAGCTCGGTCCGGAGCCGTTCGACGGCGCCGACATCGATCTCCGGGACGACCAACACCCAGCCGGTTCCTCCGATCGATCGCACTCGTCGGACGATGCCGAGGAACCGGAAGGAGCCATCGTGCGTTCTATCGACTCGGCGCGAAGCCGCCCAAGGACCATCACCCCCGAGACGTTCGGGGACGCCAAGGAGATCGGCGACGAGTTCAAACGCGGCACGCCGGTCGTCGTCAACCTCCAGGATCTCGACCGTGATCTCGTACGCCGGCTCGTCGACTTCGCCAGTGGCATCTGTTACGCGCTCGACGGCAGCATGGAGAAGCTGGCGCCGCAGGTGTTCCTGCTGACCCCCGACGGGCTCGACGTCTCCGACGATGATCGACGCCGAATCGAGCAGCGGGGTTACGCTAGATAGCTCATGGCTGTCAGAGAGATTCTTTGCATCGCGGTTCTTCTGTTCGAGTTCGTGTTTCTGATGCGGCTCGTGCTGTCGTTCTTCCCGATCCAACCCGACACGACCTGGGGTGCGATCCGCTCGGCGTCGGTGGCCGCAACGGAACCGGTCGTCATGCCCGTTCGGCGGGTGGTGCCGCCACTGCCGGGGGCGATGGCCGGGTTCGGCATCGCCGAGCTGCTGATCCTCATCGCCCTTCAGATCATCGCCCAGATCATCTGCTGATCGAACCGTTCGACCTGATGTCGTCCTGACGACTTGTGGCCCGGATCAGGCGCTGATCCATGGGTGTTGTCGCGACGGTGGGCGATTGGGCTGGGTGTTGGTTAACCTAGACGGATGCCATTGCAAAGCGACAAGCTGCGACTCCTCCGACGGATCCCCGATATCCGCTTCGAGGAGGAACCGAGGGGATACAGCAAGGATCAGGTGGACCGGGTCCTTGCCAACCTGGCACCACTCGCTGACGAGATCGAACGGCTGCAGACCCGGCTGTCCGAGGCCGAGAATCGAGCGGCTGCGGCCGAGGCCCGTCTGGTCGAGGCCCGTAGTCCGGCCCGGGCGGCTGCTCCCGATATGCCGCCGGCCCCACAGCCGGACTTCGACGAGACGCTGCGGAACACACTCGTCTCCGCGCAGCGGCAGGCCGACACCACGATTCGTGATGCGAAGGAGGAGGCCGAGCGCCTGCGGACCGAGGCCGAGTTCCAGTCCAATGCGCTGTTGGCCGACGCCCGTGACCAGTCGGCGGAGATGACCACGGAGGCCGTGGCCTACCGTGAGCGTCTCATGTCGGAGGCCGCCGCCGAGCGGGCCCGCCTGCTCGAGGAGGCACGTGAGGAGGCGAGGAAGCGACTGGAGGCGGTGGAGACCGAGCTGTCGCAGGCTCACGAGTCCGAGCGGGCTCGTCTGCTCGGCCAGATCACCGAACTCGAGGAGACCCACGCTCTGCTCCAGCAGGATGTGCAGCGCTTCGAGGAGCATCTTGCCGCCAGGAGCGCCCAGGTCAAGGCGGCCCTCGAAGACATCTCGGAGGTGTTGGAGGACCCAAAACGCCTACGGGCCAATGACGGCATCGAGCCGGCGCAGTTGAAGGAGTTCAACGCCGACAACTATCCGCCGATCGCTGTCGAGGTCGTTGCGCTCAATGAGTTGGAGGCGGAGGCTCAGACCTCGGCCGAGGCCACCGAGAAGGCCGAGGACCCTATCAGCGCCGCCGACCTCGACGTCCTGGCTCCTGATCTCGAAGCCGACGTCGACGAAGGTGTCGAGGTCGATCTTGACGACGGCCTCGCCGTGCAGACCGGCGAATTCGAACGGTCCGAGGTGCTCGAGGCCGGTGACGGGTCCGGCGACGACACCACGCAAGAGGTCGCCGAGCCACTCGATCTGACCGCCGAGGGCGAGGTCGAGACGATCGGAGACCCGCAGCTCGGTGTGGACACCCAGGTCATCCCCCCACCGCCGGCCCCCTCAGCGGAGGCCGAGGCGGGTGCCAACGGCGACGGCGCGATCGGGGACCCGTTCCTCGACGAACTTCGGCGGGTGACCACCGAGGACCCCGAGTCCGACGACGCCATCTCCGACTTCCTCGACGACAAGCAGGATCGAGGCGGCGGCGGCTGGTTCGGTCGCGGTCGCGGTCGCTGATCGCAATCTGGTCCGCCGGTATCTGACCCGGGGTTCGTCCTACGTCTTGGCGAACGTATAACTCGGTGTCATGACGCCTTGGGTCGGGACGGTAGGTAGTACCAGTGGTCAGGACGAGATCGTTCGAGTTCGAAGCCGAGTCGCTGATAGAACGGGACCGTGGCGGCAGTCGGGGCGAGAAGCGCGTCGGTGCAACCATCGGCGCTTCCGATGGCCGCGGCGTGGCTCACCAGGGTCGCAGCGTGTCCTTGGCGTCGCATCGCTCGTCGTACCTCGAGGTGGACGACGAGTAGCGCGCGACCGGCAACGAACGTCGTGATCCCACCGACACGGGGGATCACGAAGTGCCGGAGCGGACGACCCGCAGCCGCGAGTAGCCTGGCCTCGCCAGGTTCGAGGTGGAGGAGATCTTCCGGTCGGTCAACTTCACAGACAGCCGGGTCGGCCGAAGGGGCTATCGAGCCGAGGTCGGCTGCCATGTGGACCGCGTTCCGCTCCGGTTCACATCCGGCTTCCTCCAGACGGCGGCGCAGATCGGGGGGCTCGGTCTCCCGATCGAGGTACCAGGTGGCCGGCACGTCTGCGAAGGTGTCGATAAGATCCTCCAGGTCCAGCCCGGCCGGGAGCGTACTACACACGACACCGTTCCGCGTGTTGTCGTGGAGACCGGAGCGAAAGGTGAAGCCACCGCCGAATTCTCGTCTTTCGACTCCTCTCGCCCGCGACAGGTGATCCAAGAGCGCCACGTCGGCTTCGTCGATAAGGTGCGCATGCGCCGAACCGAGCGGCGGCCGACCAGGGTCCGGCGCACACGACCTCAGGACGGCAGCGACGGGCGAGCCCGGCCGAGCGAGATCGAGCGCCGTGTTGCCCCTGCGATCTCGGGCTTGCAGATCGACCGGTACCCAGGTGACGAGCACGCTCACCGTGTCCAGTTGGTTTGCGACCGCGGCAACGTGAAGTGGGGTTCGACCGGTCCGACGATCTCGTGCGTTTGGCGGGGCGCCCGCTTCCAGCAGCGCATAGAGCTGATCATCATCCCCGGTGCGGGCGGCCCGTCGCAGCGATTCCGCCAATGAGCGCTCCGCTTCGACGAGTTCGGGCCAGCTGCTATAGCCATGGCTGCGGGCTACGGCGCGCTGTGCGTCAGCGAGCCGAGGCGCACGATCCGCCCGAAGCAGGGCGGCGGCGTCCGGCTCACCCCGTCGGGCGGCGGCCAGCAGATCCTTGGCCGCTCGTCGCGCACGCTCGACGTTGACGTTGATTCGTTCCACAGTCGATCACCTCTGAAGGCCGGTGTCCGCATCTCGGCCGAGGTCGATCGGTGAACTGGTTGTACTCGAGTCGAGGTGGACCCAGGATCCTTGCCGCGGACCGGAAGCGCCCTCGTTGCGCTCCATCAGACTAGCGACCGGAGGAGTGCTCTGTACAGTCCGCGGACTGGTTGTCCGATGATGCCAGCCCGAGACGTGACGTGGACGTTCAACGATCTCCACCGAAAACGGTTCCGCGGAACCGTCGCGGGGTGAGCCGGCGGTCCAGCGAGTCGGCAGCCCGGGGCGGCTTAGCAGCGGAGTTCGGGCTAGCCAACCGTTTCGAAGTCGAAGCCGACGTTGTGCCCACCGATCGTTGCGTTCGATGTGAGGTCGCGGCCCTCGGTCAGGTCAACCGCCAACACCTGGCTCCGGAGCCAGCCCAGATGGGGTTCGAGTGAACCGGCAAGTTCATCCGGTAGATCGAGCGTGAGCCGGATCCGGTCGGTGACCTGGAGATCGCGATTCTTTCGCTCCTGCTGAATGGCCCGGGACAGGTCGCGCGCCCGGCCCTCGGCCTCGAGTTCCGGGCTGACATCGGTGTCGAGCACGAGCACGGCCGAGTTGTCGCTCAGCGCGGCAGCCGTGACCCCTTCCAGTGGCTGCAGCTGGAGATCGAACTCGTCGGCCTGGAGCACCTGGTCACCGACCGTGACCGTGCCGTCGGGGTTCGCCGACCAGTCGCCCGCCTTCGCCATCTTGATGACCTTCTGAACCTCGGGACCGAGACGCGGCCCGAGAACCCGACCGTTCGGCTGCAGCCGAAACGTTCCGAACTCGGCGACGTCGTCGGTCAGCTCGACCGACTTCACGTTGATCTCGTCGGCCAGCAGGTCGGTGAAGGGCGAGAGGGCGTCGGCGTCGGCCCCGGCGACCACCGCCTTGGCCAACGGGAGCCGTATCCGCAACCCGTGCGAGTCGCGCAGCGACAAGGCGGTCGAGGCGGCGTTCCGTACCCGGTCCATGCCCGACACCAGCTCGTGATCGGCGGGCAATTCGTTCGGGTCCGGCCAGTCCTGCAGATGCACACTCGATTCACCGACGAGGCCGTTCCACATCTCCTCGGTGATGTAGGGGAGCAGCGGAGCAGCGGTCTTGGTCAGCGTGACCAGCACTGTGTAGAGCGTGTCGAGTGCGTCGGAGTCGACGGCGCCCGCTTCGGCCCCCTCGGCCGTGTTCCAGAACCGTTCCCTACTGCGCCGGATGTACCAGTTGGTGAGTGCGTCGAGGAACCCTTGGATCGATTCGGTTGCGCCGGCCAGGTCGTAGCTGTCGAGGCAGCGGGTCGTTGCCTCCACCATCTGACGGGTCTTGGCCAGGATGTAGCGATCGAGCACGTCGTTCGAGTCGGTCCGGAACGTGGCCCGGTAGCCATCGGCGTTCGCGTACAGGGTGAAGAAGCTGTATGCGCTCCAGATCGGGTTGAGGACCTGGCGTACGACCTCCCGCACGTCGGATCCGTCCTTCTCGATCCGCAGGTCGAGGCCGCGCAGGATCGGCGAACTCATCAGATACCAGCGCAAGGCGTCGGACCCGACGGTCTCGAAGATCTCGAGAGGGTCCGGATAGTTGCGTAGTCGTTTCGACAGCTTCTGGCCCTCGGCGTCGAGAACGACACCGTGGCAGATCACGTTGGCGAAGGCGGGTTCGCCGAACAGCGCCACCGACAGCACGTGCATGGTGTAGAACCAGCCGCGGGTCTGGGCGATGTACTCGACGATGAAGTCGGCCGGATTGTGGTCTTCGAAGCGCTCGACGTTCTCGAACGGGTAGTGGAGCTGGGCGAACGGCATGGAACCAGACTCGAACCAGCAGTCGAGCACCTCGGGCACCCGCCGCATCATCGACTTGCCGGTCGGATCGTCTGGATTCGGGCGTACGAGGTCGTCGATGAAGGGACGGTGCAGATCGTCGGGGCGCACCCCGAAGTCGGCTTCGATCTCGTCGATGCTGCCGTAGACGTCGACCCGAGGATAGGCGGGATCGTCGCTACGCCAGATCGGTATCGGAGCCCCCCAGAACCGGTTTCGGCTGATCGACCAGTCCCGAGCGCCTTCGAGCCACTTGCCGAACTGGCCGTCGCGAACGTGGGAGGGGATCCAATTGATCTTCTGGTTGGCCGCCTGCAGATCGTCGGCTATGTCGGTCACCTTGACGTACCACGAGTTGATGGCCCGGTAGATGATCGGTGTGTCGGTTCGCCAGCAGTGCGGGTAGTTGTGATCGTACGTCTCGTGGCGGAGCACACGACCGTCATCCTTCAACCAGCGGATCACCTCGGGGTTGGCGTCGAACACGTTCTGCCCGGCGAAGTCGGTGACCTCGGCTGTGAAGCGACCCTCGTTGTCGACCGGCACGACCAATGCGATTCCGTTGGCCTCGCCGACTCGCTGATCGTCCTCACCGAATCCCGGTGCCGTGTGAACCACACCGGTGCCTTCGCTGGTGTCTACGAAATCGGCGGCCAGCACCCGGAAAGCATTCTCCCAGCCTGCGAAGTACGGAAACAGCGGCCGGTAGGTCCGGTCGACGAGGTCGGCACCCTTCAGGACGGCGACAGGCGTGATGCCTTCGCCCAGTTCGGCGGCGTAACGTTCCAGCGCGGCCTGCGCCAGCACCACGTACCCGTCGAACGGCGTGGTGTCGGGGGCGACGACCACGGCGTAGTCGATGTCGGCGCCGACGGCCAGCGCCAGGTTCGACGGCAGCGTCCATGGCGTGGTGGTCCAAGCCAGGATGGTCATCGGGCCCGGATCGCCCGCCATCGGCTCCAGTTCGAACCCGACGGTCAGAGCCGGATCCTGACGTGGCCTGGTGGCGTCGTCGAGCCTGATCTCGAAGTTCGACAGCGGTGTTTCCGCTCCCCAGGAGTACGGCATGACCCGGTAGGCCTCATAGACCAGACCCTTGTCCCAGAGTTGCTTGAACGCCCAGATGACCGACTCCATGTAGTCGCGGTCCATCGTCTTGTAGTCGTTGCCGAAGTCGACCCAGCGGGCCTGGCGGGTGACGTAGGCCTCCCACTCCTTCGTGTAGCGCATCACCGAGGTTCGGCAGGCCTGATTGAACCGGTCTATGCCGTAGTCGGTGATGGCCCGCCGGCCACTGATGCCGAGTTCCTTCTCCGTCTCCATCTCGGCGGGAAGACCGTGGCAGTCCCAACCGAAAACCCGCTCGACCCGGTTGCCCCTCATCGTCTGGAAACGAGGAACGACGTCCTTGACGTAACCGGTCAGCAGATGGCCGTGGTGCGGCAGGCCGTTGGCGAACGGGGGCCCGTCGTTGAACACGTACTGCCGCCCACCCTCGGTGGCCGGCGGTCGCTGGGCAACCGACGCCTCGAACGTGCCCTCGTTGTCCCAGCGCTTCAGAATCGCCCGCTCGATCTCCGGATAATCCGGCCGAGGGGGTACTGAAGGGTAGGGGGTCGAGTCACGAGAAACCATGAGGTCACGATACCTCTGCCAAAGCCCGGAAATCGGCCAATTTCCCATCGAAAGCGCCCTCCCGCAATGGCACCAAGCTGCTGCCCGGCCGGTGTGTCGTGCACGGCTCGCCGACCGGTCGCGACCTGTCGTTGCGGATGTCTGCTCTGGCCTCTACAATACGCCGACCTATTGGCCGTGCCGCCCCAATGGGGTGGTCGGGGGGTTGAGGTTTGGTCCCGGCCCCCAGTGGATGAGATCCGTCCCGGCCTCCAATGCAGAGAAGGCGACGGCAACGTGGCAACGAAACGCTCTTCAGCCAAGAAGTCGACCAAGAAGTCTGCGGCCGCGCGTACGAGTGCTGCCTCCTCCAAGAAGGCCGCGGCCAAGAAGTCCGCAGCCAAGAAGTCCGCAGCCAAGAAGTCGACCAGGAAGTCGACAGCGAAGAAGGCTCCGGCCAAGAAGACGGCGAAGAAAGCTCCGGCGACGAAGTCAGGGGCCAAGAAGTCCGCAGGCAAGAACTCGGCGAAGAAGGCTCCGGCCAAGAAGACGGCGAGGAAAGCTTCGGCCAAGAAAGCATCGAAGAAAGCGCCGGCCAAGAAGGCTCCGGCTAAGAAGACAACGAAGAAGGCAACGAAGAAGACAACGAAGAAGGCGTCGACGAGTGGCGCCAAGAAATCCGCCGCACGCAGCACAACGAAGTCAGCGGGCGGCTCGAAGAAAGCGACCAGGAAGACCTCGGCGAAGAAGGCGGGCGCTCGCAAGAGCACGAAGAAGGCCTCGAGTTCGCGCCGATCCACCACGAAATCCACGACCACGAGGAACAAGGTGACGAGATCGACCACCCCCACCGACCCGTCAAAACGAACGATTCCCAAGAGCTACAAGTACCTCCACGACTCCAAGTGGCTCTCCAAGCAACGGGAACGTCTGCTCGAGGAGCGGGCCAACTACACGTCGAGCGCCGACCGCCTTGCTGCGGAGGCGGCCGCCTTGATGGCCGACCGTGAACCCGGCGACGTCCAGTTCGACGAGGAGTCGGGCGAAGGCGACACCATCGCCGTCGAACGCGATCGGGATCTCGCTCTCTCCGCTGCCGCCAGGCAGTCGGTGGCCGACATCGATGCCGCCCTCGAACGGCTCGACAACAACACCTACGGGCTGTGCATCGCCGGTGACGACATCATTCCCAAGGAACGGCTCGAAGCCATTCCCGAAGCCTCGGTATGCGTGACGCACAAGACGTCGATGTTCTAGCCCGGCGTTCGCTCGGGGGCCTCCGGTGGGCCGTTCCCGTGGCGATGGTCGTCGTCATCGCCGATCAACTGACCAAACGGTGGGCGCTCGATCGTCTGATCCCGGGATCGTGTGACACACCTGACGCCTGCATCGACCTGATCGCCGGGGCCCGATTCCACCTGGTGTTCAACACGGGTGCCGCGTTCGCCCGCGGTCAGGGTCTCGGACCAATCCTCGGTGTGGCGGTGAGCATCATCACGGTGGCCCTCCTCGTCGTCGCGGCTCGCCGCACGGACAGACTCGGTCCGATCTTTCTCGGCCTGGTGGCCGGGGGTGCGGTTGGCAATCTCATCGATCGCATCACCAGGGCTGAGGACGGATTCCTCTCGGGTGCCGTGGTCGACTTCGTGGACCTCGGCTGGTGGCCGGTGTTCAACGTGGCCGACTCGGCCGTGGTCGTCGGCGTTCTCGCGTTCGTCGCCCTCGCCTGGTGGACCGATGAACCCGCCGACGACACGTCCGACGACCACGATGACGACGATGACGACGCGCCGTCGGGTGATCGGCAGGAGCCGGTCACGGATCTCCAGGGGTGACGACCCGGCGGATCATCACCGAAACGATTCCGCCCGCGTTGGCCGGTCAGCGGATCGACCGGGTGGTGGCGATGGCCGCCGGGGTGAGCCGAAGCCGGGCCGTGGCCCTCTTGGACGCCGGGAATGTCACGGTGAGCGGATCGGTGCCCGAGAAGTCGTCGGAGCGGGTCTCGCTCGACGATGTCGTTGTCATCGAGGTCGTGGACGGCGATGACACCCTTCGGCCCGATCCGTCCGTCCCACTCACCGTCGTCCACGACGACGACGACGTCGTCGTGATTGACAAGCCGGCCGGCGTCGTCGTACACCCGGGTTCCGGCGTCACCGAGGCAACCTTGATCCAGGGGCTTCTCAGCCGGTTTCCGCCGCTGGTCGAGTTGGCGGCCACCGAGCCCGGATCGGAGCGTCCAGGGGTGGTCCATCGGATCGACAGAGGAACATCCGGCCTGCTCGTGGTGGCCCTGAACGAGAGGGCACGTGACCATCTGATCGCGCAGTTCCGAGCCCGAACGGTCGGGCGTCTCTACCGAGCGCTCGTCGTCGGTGACATCGAATCCGACGCCGGATTGATCGACGCCCCGCTCGGGAGGTCGCCGCGTGACCCGACGCGGCGGGCTGTCGTCAACGACGGAAAGCAGGCGCGCACCCACTACCGCGTGGTCACGAGATACGGCGACCCACGGTGCTCGATGGTCGACTGCCGACTCGAGACGGGCCGGACACATCAGATCAGGGCCCATTTCTCAGCGATCGATCATCCGATCGTCGGCGACGACCGCTACGGCGGTGGCAGTCTCGGACTGCCGCTGGACCGGCCGTTCCTGCATGCGGCCGAGCTGCGCTTCGTGCATCCCCGCTCGGGGGACGAGATGGCATTCGAGTCCTCGCTGCCCCCCGATCTGGCCGCGGTCGTCAACCGGTTGGACGCGGCGTCGACCGAACGGTCGGGCGGATGATCACGTCGTCGAGCGGCCGGCGTGGCCGGTCGGCGGAGCGACCGCGATCCCCGTGATCGGCCCGGTCGAGCCGGTGTCCGAGGGCGACGGTGGCGACGAGCCGCATCGAATCGTCGATACCGAACTCCGACCGAAGGGCCGGCTCGTGATCGAACGGCCCGAACAAGCACGCACCCAGACCCTCCTCGACCGCAAGCAGCAGCAGGTTCTGGACAACGGCCCCCGCATCGACCCACCAGTAGGGGACCGGCCACCGGTCGAGAGAGGTGCGTCCGGCTGCCACCTTGTCCGGTTCCCGATAGCGGGCCGGATATCGCTCGGGCTCGGTGGTCACCAGCACGAGCACCGGGGCATCGAGAAGACGCTGCCAACGAAACGATCGGCGCCGATCCGGGGGCAGCGTGGTGTCCCAGTAGCGGGCCACCAGCTCGGGCGTGTCCAACACGACGAAACCCGCGGCCTGGCAGTTGCCGGCCGACGGTGCCCGGCGGGCGGTGTCGAGCAGTCGGGTGACGACCTCCGGGTCGAGGTTCGCCGAGGAGAAGGACCTGGTCATCCGGCGGCGGCGAATGGCGGATGTGACCGCCGGCCGCGGCTCGCCGTCGTCGACGCCGCCCGTTGCCGGGTTCACGAGGAGGCGGGCCAGGGGCGGCTACCGCCGGCAATGGCCGCGATATCGGCCAGGGAGAAGGTCTCCAGACGTTCCCTCATCTCGTTGCCGATACTGTGCCAGATGGCCAGCAGCACGCACTGGCCCTCGTGGTCGCAGGCTCCGTCGGTGTGGGGGTCGCCGAAATCACCGAGCACGATCGGACCGTCGACCGCCCTCAGGATCTCCGCCAGGTTGATCTCGGCGGGGGGGCGGGCCAGCACATAGCCCCCGCCGACACCCCGTTTGGACCTGACGAGCCCCGCACCCTTCAGGGCCAGGAGAATCTGCTCGAGATAGGGCTGTGGTAACCCCGTCCGCTCCGCGATGTCGCGCACGGTGGTCGGGCCTGATTCGTCCTGATGAAGTGCCAGGGACAACAAGGCTCGGCTTGCGTAATCGCCGCGGGTGGACACTCTCACGTCAACAAAGGTAGCGCCAACCGACGGACCCCGGGTTCTCGGCACGGTTTCGAGAGTGGTCCGTGTGACCCTCTGACCGGCTAACAACTTTCCCCCTGTCATTGTTGGGCGGCGATCGGGCTGGCACAATTGATCCAATGCCCGATCAGAACCATCTCGTCACGCCCGGTTCAGCCGCGTGACCCCCGATCCCGTTGTGCAGGAGCCAGCGTCGGTCGGTGTCGGCTCAGAGCGTGTCGTTGCGGCACCCGACATGGTTCGCCCGGCCTACGGAGCGGGCTGTCTCACCGATCTGTTGCCCGCACTCACGAGCGCCGATCCCGGCCCGTTGCCGATCGAATTCGGCCCCGGTTCGAGGGTTCTCCTCGTGCTCGACGGCCTCGGTTGGGAGCAGATGGCCCGCTGGCGGCACCTGCTGCCCAACCTGACCACGTTCGCCGGGGATTCGATCACCACCGTTGCCCCGTCCACCACGGCGTCGGCGCTGACCTCGATCACGACGTCACTGCCGCCCTCACAACACGGGATCGTCGGCTACCGGATGCTGGTCGACGACATGGTGTTCAACTCGCTCCGGTGGGGGAGTCCGGAACGACCCGACTGCCGCACCACGGTTCCTCCCGATCTGATCCAGCCATACGCCCCGTTCATGGGTCGACCGATGGCGCTGGTAACCAAGGCCGAGTTCCAGACCACCGGCTTCAGCCAGGCCCACCTCCGCGGTGGCCGACTCACCGGCTACCGCACGCCGGCCGTGCTGGTGCATGAGGTCGCCCGCCTGGTTCGCTCGGGGGAGGAGGTCGTGTACGCCTACTACGACGGGGTCGACAAGGTGGCCCACGAGTACGGTCTCGGCACCGAGTACGAGGCGGAGCTCGCCTTCGTGGACCGCCTGGTCGGCGACGTGATGAACGCGCTCCCGTCGGGCACGACCCTGGTGATCACGGCCGACCACGGCCAGGTCGACTGCGGTGACCGGCTCTATCCGGTCAGTGCCGAGGTCCTCGAAGACGTCACGTTGTTCTCGGGCGAGGCCCGGTTCCGGTGGCTGCATTGTGCGGCCGGTAACGTCGCCCGCGTGGCTGAGGCGGCAATCGCCAACCACGGGCACGAGGCCTGGATCCGCACCAGGGAACAGATTCTCGACGAGGGCTGGTTCGGCCCCGGAATGTCATCGGGTGTCGTCGACAGGCTCGGCGATGTGGCGATGCTGCCGTTCGAACCCATCGGGTTCGCCGATCCGGCCGACACCGGCCCCTTCGAGTTGGTGGGCCGCCACGGCTCACTCACCGGCGCCGAAATGCTCGTTCCCTGCGTCGCGTCCGTCATCTGAGGCCGCACGTCCGGAGCTGATCGGGCCGAATACGTCGGGGCCCGGTGTCTCCGAACCTAGAATCGCCCATGACAGTTCCTGCCGGGATCGGCGTCCCGCCGACTCCACGACCGAAGCGGATGTACCCATGAGCGATCTACCCGAGCCCGAAACCCCCGAGATCGTCGAGAAGCCCGAACCGGCCGTCGACGAGGCGACCGAGGAGCAGGCGAGCGTGTCGGAGCCGGCCAAGGTGATGAGGATCGGCACGATGATCAAGCAGCTTCTGGAGGAGGTCCGGCAGACGGAACTGGATGAACCCGGCCGCGATCGGCTCCGAGAGATCTATGAGACGTCCGTCAGTGAATTGGCGTCGTCGCTGTCACCGGATCTTCGGGAGGAACTCGAACGCCTGGCCCTGCCCTTCGACGATGGCGACGTGCCCAGCGGCGCCGAGCTTCGGGTGGCCCAGGCCCAGCTGGTCGGCTGGTTGGAGGGTCTGTTCCACGGGATCCAGGCCACGCTGTTCGCCCAGCAGGCCGCGGCCCGCCAACAGTTGGAGCAGATGCAGCGGGCGCAGCAGGGCCTTCCACCGGTAACACCGACACCGAACGAGGGGCCGGGCAGCGGCGTCTACCTCTAGCGAACCTGGGGGGAGGGGCGAATCGAGTCCGGTCGCACCCGTCTGCTGTCGAGCCACAGCAACGAGAGATGGATGGCCGAGACGACGGCGGCACCATAGACGGTCATGGTCTCGACGGGCGGTTCGAACTGGTAACGCTCGGCTCCCCGGACGAGTGTGTGGGCGATGGCGTGTCCGACGAACAGGCTCTCGCAGACGATCATCGTGAGTCGGCGGGTCCGCCCGTTCGGACTCGTGACCAGCCAGACGGCGGCGGCCACCAACGGAACGTGGAGCAGGTTGAAAACGTCCGGTGCGAGGTCGGGGGAGAGCGTCTCGAGCCCGGGCAGCAGCTCCCACTCGGCTCTGATCATCGCGTCGAGTTCGTGGCTCACCAGGAGGGAGAACGCCAGCGCGAACATCCAGCGGGCTGCGTCGTAGCCGCTGCTGGTTTCCTCCGGGGCCGTCGACCGGATCGCCATTCCCGCACCATAGCCAGGAAATCGGCGCAAGTACTTGGCCGGTCGTCGCTCGGTCTGTAGCATCGATGGCGAGGAAATGACATCCATGTGATTTGTCCACAGAATGTGGACAACCCCTGTGGATGCTCCTGTGGACGTTGATCATCGACGGCGGCCGGCCCCTTGGCATCGGTCCTGGCCGATGGTCGATCCAAACCCCTTCGAAGGACACCAAGGTCGGATCTGTGCCAGCATCGTCGAACTCGTCATTCGTACATCTCCATGTGCACACCGAGTACTCGATGCTGGACGGCGCCTCCCGCCTCGACGAACTGGTGGCCAAGGCCGCCTCCGACGGCATGCCGGGCCTCGGGATCACCGACCACGGCAACATGTACGGCGTGCTCGACTTCTACCGGGCCTGCAAGCGCCATGACATCAACCCCGTGATCGGTTGTGAGCTGTACCAGGCCGACGAGCACCGCACCGAGCGGCCGAGTCGCCGGGGCCGGGTCGATGACTCCGGCGGGAGCACCGACGGCGGCAAGAAGCTCTACTACCACATGATCGCCCTGGCCGAGACCAACACCGGCTACAAGAACCTCATCCAGCTGGCGTCGCGGGCGTTCATGGAGGGCTACTACTACAAGCCTCGTGTCGACTGGGAGGTCCTGTCCGACCATTCCGAGGGTGTCATCGCCACCACCGGCTGCCTTGGCGGCCACGTCCTCCAGTCGTTGATGAACGGCGACGAGAAGGGCGCGCTGGAGAAGGCGGCCCGTCTGCAGGACATCTTCGGACGAGACAACCTGTTCGTCGAACTGCAGGATCACGGCATCCCGGCCCAGCGGGAGACGAACCCGCAGCTGCTGGAGATCGCCAAGAAGCTCAAGGCCCCGATCCTGGTCACCAACGACTCCCACTACACCGAGCGTGAGGACCACACGTCCCACGACGCCCTGCTCTGTGTGCAGACCGGATCGTTGATGAGCGACCCCGATCGGTTCAAGTTCGAGGGTGACCAGCACTACCTGAAGTCGGCGGCCGAGGTTCGGGCCCAGTGGGCCGAGCTGCCCGAGGCGTGTGACTCGAGCCTCTGGATCGCCGAGCGGGCGGACGTGGAGATCGAGTTCGGAAACCCGCAACTTCCCGACTTCCCCATCCCGGAAGGGTTCGAGGGCGCCGACGACTACCTGCGCCACCTCACGATGGAGGGAGCCGAAATCCGCTGGGGTAAGGGCCCGGGCCGCCAGCTGCCGGACCCCGTCATCGACCGCCTGGTCTACGAGCTCGACGTCATCAAGAACATGGGGTTCAGCTCCTACTTTCTGATCACCTGGGATCTGATCCGATACGCCAGGGAGGCCGGCATCCGGGTTGGCCCCGGGCGTGGCTCGGCCGCCGGGTGTGCGGTCGCCTACTGCCTCTGGATCACCGACCTGGATCCGATCGAATACGACCTGCTGTTCGAGCGGTTCCTCAACCCGTCCCGTATCTCGATGCCCGACATCGACATGGACTTCGACTCGCGTTTTCGAGACGACATGATCCGCTACGCGGCCGAGCGCTACGGCCGCGATCACGTGGCTCAGATCGTGACGTTCTCACAGATCAAGGCCCGGGCCGCCGTGCGCGATGCCGCCCGGGTGCTCGGCTACCCCTATGCCGTCGGCGACAAGGTGGCCAAGGCCATGCCGCCCCTGGTGATGGGCCGTGACACCCCGCTCAAGTACTGCTTCGAAGAATCCGACAAGCACCGAGACGGCTACAAGGCGGCTGCCGAGCTGCGGTCGATGGTCGACACCGACCGCGACGTGGCCGAGGTGGTGCGGGTGGCCAAGGGGCTGGAGGGCCTGCGCCGCCAGGACGGCATCCACGCCGCCGCCGTGGTGATCACGAAGGACCCGCTCACCACGTATCTGCCGATTCAACGCAAGCCGGAGTCGGGCAAGGACATCACCGAGGCGCCGGTCGTCACCCAGTACGAGATGCACGGGGTCGAGGATCTGGGCCTGTTGAAGATGGACTTCCTGGGGTTGCGCAACCTGGATGTCATCACCGACACCCTCGACCTCATCCGTGAGGTTCACGGCACCGAGATCGACATCGACTCCGTCGACCTCGACGACGCCAAAACCTACGAGATGCTGCAGGAGGGACGCTCGATCGGCGTCTTCCAGCTGGAGTCAGGTCCGATGCGGGCCCTGATCCGGTCGATGGCTCCAACGTCATTCGAGGACGTCGCCGCTCTGGTGGCCCTGTACCGGCCGGGGCCGATGGCGGCCAACATGCACAACGACTACGCGGATCGTAAGAACGGCCGCCAGGAGATCAGCTACCTGCATCCCGACGCCGAGGAGATCCTCGGTGGCACGTATGGCCTCATGATCTACCAGGAATCGGTCATGCGGATCGCCCAGAAGTTCGCCGGGTACTCGCTGGCCGACGCCGACAACCTGCGAAAGGCGTGTGGCAAGAAGATCCGGGAGATGATCGCCAAGGAGCGGGTCAAGTTCGTCGCCGGCTGCGACGCCAACGGCTACGGGGAAGACCTCGGCCACGAGTGGTTCGACATCATCGAACCGTTCGCCGACTATGCGTTCAACAAGAGCCACTCCTACGGCTACGGCTTCGTCAGCTACCAGACGGCCTACCTGAAGGCCAACTATCCCGTCGAGTACCTGGCCTGCCTGCTCACCAGCGTCAAGAACAACCTCGACAAAGCGGGTGTCTACCTCAACGAGTGCCGCCAGCTGGGCATCAACGTGCTCGTGCCCGACGTGAACGTCTCCGATGTCGACTTCACGTCGATCCCGGATCCCGACGGCGGCGAACTGAACGCCATCGCCTTCGGTTTGTCCGCGGTCCGGAACGTGGGGGAGGGCCTCGTCGAGCTGATCATCGCCGAGCGCAACGAGAACGGCCCGTTCACGTCGTTCCCGGAGTTCTGCGAACGGGTCGATTACCAGGTACTCAACAAACGCACGTTGGAGTCACTGATCAAAGCGGGGGCGTTCGATTCGTTCGGCCACGCCCGCAAGGGTCTGCTCCTTGCGTTCGAGGGAATCGTCGATCAAACGGTGGCCGCTCGCCGTCAGCACGACATGGGCGTCATGACCCTGTTCG
This sequence comes from Acidimicrobiales bacterium, assembly GCA_965216655.1. Lineage (GTDB taxonomy): Bacteria > Actinomycetota > Acidimicrobiia > Acidimicrobiales > SZUA-35 > JAHELU01. The sequence continues at coordinate 198,253 of CBDCGP010000038.1, read as the reverse complement.
GTGGGTTGGGCGACGAGGGAGGACCGACCTACGACGACCGCCCGCAGATCACCGACGCGATGTTCGAGAAGTCCCAGCGCCTCGCCCTCGAGAAGGAGATGCTCGGCTTGTATGTGTCCGACCATCCGCTGATGGGGATCGAGTCGGCGCTGAAGAGGAAGGCCGGCGATGTGATCGCCGACCTGGCCGACTCAGAAGACGGTCAGATGGCCACGGTCGGGGGAGTGGTGACCGGTCTCCAGCGCAAGTGGACCCGCAAGGGCGACCTGATGGCCGTGCTCACGCTCGAGGACCTGACCGACTCGGTGGAGACGATGATCTTCCCCCGCACGTTCGCCGACTACGGGCACCTACTGGAGGACGACAGGATCGTCATCGTCCGGGGCCGCGTCGACAACCGCGACGACGCCCCGAAACTCATGGCCCAATCGGTCGAGGTGTTCGAAGCCGATCTCGTCGGTTCCGCCCCTCCGTTACGTTTACAGGTGCGGCCCGATCAGCTGTCCGATGCCATGATCCGCAAACTCCGGGCCATCCTGGTCGATCATCCCGGCGACGCCCCGGTCTACATCCACCTGAGTGAGGAGAAGGCGGTCCGGCTGGCCGATCAGTACTGCGTCGACACCTCCAACGGCCTCGTGCCCGATCTACGGGTGTTGCTCGGGGAGTACGCCGTCGTCGTCTGAGGTGCCGGGGTCCAGCATCGGCTGCTGCCGTCCGATACAGAACGAGTGGACCGCCCTCCCTTCAGTCCTACGTCACAAAGCGATCCGGAGTTGGGTGACGAGGCGCGCATCTACTTCGAAGGCCACGCCCTGCGCGGTGTCACAATCCAACTTCGGTATCTGGTGATCTGGTTTGCGGTATTGCTGTTGGGAGTGCAGTTCGTGGAACCCGCTGCGCTCGGGGCGTTGCTCCTTGTGTCCGGACCGATATGCCGCACGTTCGTCCGGAAAGTCGGTGCCAGCGACGGAGGCGAAGGTGCGCCGGACTCAACGACGGTTCAAGTGGAAGTGGTGATCACATCGGTTGGATGCCAGGTCACTTGGCCGCCAAAGAGTTGGGTGTCGAGTTGGGAGGACGTGAAGGGCTGGTCTGAGAACGACCAGTGGTTGATACTCCATCTACCCGGGACCGGAGCGCTACGGATACCGGACTCGGCTGTCGGAGATCGATTCCGAGCCGTGTTGTACGACCACGGAGCGCAGAAACGAAAGGCATACCGCCGTATGCCAGGAACGGGGTTTCCCGGGGTGGTCGTGATTGGTGCTGCTGTTCTGCTCGGAGCTGCATTGGTGCTGACGTTGCTTGGTTTCGCGGCCGGAGCCGGAGGTTCATAGGGTCGTCCTGCTATCTTTCGTCCGGGCGCCAGAGGGTGCCGTCGGGCCAGAACGCATCGAAGACCGGCGCCTTGGTCGGTCCGCCGCCGGGAAACGAGGTGAGGGCCGGAAGCCGGGCCAGTGTCACGCCCTCCAGAGGGCCGGATAGACCGCGGCCCGACCTCGAGTCGAAGGTCGAGTCCGTCTTGCGGTCGGTCAGTGTGTCATGGTCGTACACGAGCTCGACGACCTGCTCACCGAACCCGTTGTCGACCGTCCGGCCGTAGAGCGCCCACCAGTCGGGGTCATCGGGATCGCCGACCACGGCGACGTCGACCCCGGCAACGGTGTCGTTGATCACGCCGACGATACGCAGGTCGCTGATGGCATAGGCTCGGGTCTCGGCGGTGAAGTCGGCCACGATGAAGAAGTCGGCCAGATCGAATCCGGTCGGATCACCCGGTGCGTCGAGCGCCAGGGTCGCCGGATACGTGGTTCGCCACGATCCCCAGCTCGTGAATCGGGCCGACAGCAGATCGAGCCGCTGGCCCTTGCGGGGCCCGGCCAGCGCCTCACCCAGCGGCTGACTCCAGATGCTGCCGGTGTCGTGATCCCACCACGTCATGGCGTTGCGCCACAGGGCACCCTGGTTGCCGAAGACGAGTTTCTCGCCTTCAACCGTTCGACGATGGACCATCGCCGTGGCGCAGATGGGTCACCACGTCACAAGGAGTGGGACACCGGCAATCTCGTCGTTCACCATCTCACGCCCCGTGAGAAAGCTCACCGGGTAGGCCCGGGCCTCACCGTCGACCTCGACTCCGATGACGTCGGCGTCGTCGGGCCAGCCGATCCGGCCGGCATCGACGAAGGTCGGATCGTAGACGGGGCGGATGAAGTCCCGTCCGACCACCTGGAAGTAGCCGTCTGGCATCTGCTCGCCGGCGGCGAACGGATCGTAGACGTCACGAGGATCGGCAGTCGAGACTCCCTTCGAGCGCCCCGTGTTGGCGGCTATCAGCCCGCCGGCGACGGCCCCGGCGGTGAGCGTTCCCGCACCCAGGATCAGCATTCGGCGACGGGTCAGCGTTCGAGGGCGGGAGTCCATGGTGGCAGGAACCATACAGTCGACGACCTCTATTCCCGCGCCGCGGTCCGGCCCGGCGGTCAGTGGTGGGTCAACCGGATGCCGGCAACACCTGCGAGCATGCCGATCGACTGCATCGCGTAGGCGAATGCGTACCGGAACTGCGGCGGGTCGCCGGCGGCCAACCGACGAGCGGGACGGGCCAGGGCCAGCACCCCTCGTTTCACGGCTCGGGCCACAAGACGGAGCCGGCCGTCGCGACCGGCCCGCAGGTTCGTCACGGCCTCGGTGTTGCCGTGCCACAGGCAGCGACGCAACTGATATCGGTACGTGGCCCGCTCCGGTGGCTCCAGCTCCCAATTGATGGCCTCCCGGCTGTAATGGGCTTTCAGCCCGGCAGCGAGGGCGGCCCGGTAGAAGACCATGTCCTCACCGCCGACGAGGCCGAGGTCGGGCGAGAACCGCACCTCCGGGTTTGCCTCGAGAAACGACGTACGAATGACGGAGTTCGCCGTCTGCAGATCGGTCACCGGAGCCCCATCGGCCTTCAGCGCCGTACCCCACAACTCGGCGAAGGGCTGTTCGGTGATCCAGGCCGGCGCATCCTCGCCGAAGCGGGCGTAGACCGGGGCGGTCACGGCATCGGCGTTCGTCTCGATCTGCACCCGCATCAATTCGGTCAGCCATTTGGGGACCACGATCTGGTCGTCGTCGACCATGGCCACCCAATCGGCGAGTTCCATGGCGACCGAGACGCCGGTGTTTCGGGCGGCGGCGATGTTTCCCTCGCCGCAGTGTCGGTAGTGGAGACCCAGCGGGAACTCTCGGGTCGATGACTCGACGACCTGGCGGGCCCTGCCGTCCGGGTTGTCGTCGACGACGACGACGGCCAACTCGGTGTCCGGCGTGGCGTTGGCGGCCGCAACCTCGAGCGAGTCGAGCATCCGGGCCAGTGCCTCGTTGCGCCGGAACGTGCAGACGTAGACCGCGACCGAGCGCGGTTTGTCGCCCGTCCGTCGATTGTCCACCGGAGAAGGATCGCTCATGAAACTGGGCGCACGTGGGGTCGAAACGGGGGTTGCCGGGGCGCCGAGGGCAAGTCTACCAGGGCACCGAAACGCCGATCTGCGGGGTGTGGGTGAAACGGCCCAGGGTGGCCGGAGCGCCCCGCCCGACTCCGACCACGCTCATTTCCCGGCCACCGGCGCTGGTAGAATCGGGCCGCTATGTATCCAACCAACGCGGCGTCGCCGCAGCCGCCTCGGGCCGCTCGGAGGCGCCGCACCTCGGACGCCGACGCGCGGAACCGGTAGTGCGATCGCTTCGCCGGCTCTGGCGGGCGTTCGACGGCCTGGCCCACGACACCTTGTGGACGGCGGCCCACGACGGCTTGGCCATGATCACGGCGATGGTCTCCTTTCTCGCGCTGACCTACGTCTACCGCGATGATTCTCCGACCTACGGTGCGTTCGTCGCCATGTACGGCGTTGTCGGTCCACTCGGGTCGATGACGTTCGCCGGTCCCGGCCTCGCCCTCATCCAACGACGGGTCCGGTTCGGCGACCAACTCGACGACCTGGTCGGCTCCTTCCTGACGGTGGCGTTGGGCCTGGGCATCGTCTCCAGCGCCGTCGCGGTCACCTTCGCCATTGCCTTCATCGACCTGACCACTCTCGAGATCGCCCTGATCGTGATCAGCGAGCTGTTCTTCAACTCATTCCTCTTCGTCTGCGCCATGCTTCGTCAGGCCGCCGGACGTTATCCGGACATGATCAAGACCAAGCTCGGGTCCGTCCTGTTGAAGCTGCTGGCGGTCGCCACCCTCTATCCGACCGGCAATCTCTCGATCCGCAACCTGGCTGCGGCCTACGTCGTCCTCTACGGCGGCTACGCCATGACGATCCTGTTCGTCGTCCTACCTCGGGACGGCTACACCATTCGGCTCCGCCGGCCCACCCGAAACGCGGTGACGACGAGCGCGGTGTTCTCGGTGCCGCTGGCCGCCGCCAGCCTTCAGGCCGACGGTGACAAGGTTTCGCTGTCCGCCATGAACTTCGACGCCCAAGCCGGCCTCTACGCCGCCGCGTACCGGCTGGTGTTCTTCGGTTCGCTGCCGCTCAATGTGATCGGCCAGGCGGCGTTTCACCGGTTCCTGCCCGAAGGGGCCGACGGTAGGAACAACTATCACCTGCGCCGGGCGGCGAAACTCACCGGATTCATGTTCTTCGTGGCCGTGTGCACCGCCGGGGCGCTGTATCTGGCCCTCCCTGTGCTGGAGGTACTCCTGTTGCGGGGTGAGTTCGAGCAGGCCGCCGACATGGTGCCGTGGCTCCTGCTGTTCCTTCCACTGCTGGCGCTGAGCGGGACCCCGATGAACGGCCTGCTGGGCCTGGGGAGGGCCACGGAACGGGCCGCGGTCTACGTTTCCTCCGCACTCGTGTCCATCACCCTGTACCTGACGTTGATCCCTGGACGCGGCTGGCAGGGTGCCGTGATGGCCACCCTCGGCAGCGAGGCCTACCTGGCAGTGGCCAGCTGGGCGGCGATGATCTACTACCAACGCCTCGCCGACCGTACCGAAGATGAGCGGCGCGCCGAATTGGTACCGCACGCGTGACAGCGACGTGCTTCGCCGCCCACCATGGCGGTCATTTCGACAAGGTCCCTCGCGTGTGTTGTTCGCTGCGGTAGCATTGACCGGCAGTGCAGGGAGGTCCGTCCGTGGCGTCGGACCGAGGGAGGCATGTTCGCTCAATCATGAAATGGGTAGTCGCGTCGCCGTACTTCGAAGGTACCGACGATCGCTGGATCGCCGACGCCGTCGATCCGGGTCGGCATTCCTTCACACTGATACCACGGTCCGGCCAGGACAGGAACTGGCATCAGATCCGGAAGCCGCGGGCCGGAGCGATGGAATGGGCCCACCGGATGCGGCAAGCCCGCTGGGCCACCGGCCACGGGTCCGATGGCATCATCACCGTCTTCCCCCAGCTGGCGGCTGCGACCGGCACGATGCTGGCCGCCACCCGTGACAAACGGCCGCTCGTCTCCTGGTTCTTCAACACCGAGAATCTGACATCGCCCGGCCGACGGGCCATGGCTCGCTTCGCGCTGTCGCCCGTCGACCGCTTCGTGGTCCACAGCACCCGGGAGATCGAGAATTACGCGGAGGTCCTCGGCCTGCCGTCGGAACGGTTTGTGTACGTTCCACTGCAGTATGGGGCGCAGGTCGAGACGGAGGAGCCCGACGGACAGCACGAACCCTACGTCTTCGCCACCGGCTCCGGCTACCGCGACTACGCCACGTTCTTCGAGGCGATGGCCAAACTCGGGTACCGCACGGTCGTGTTGGCCTCCGACCGAGCCTTGGAGGGCGTGACCATCCCGGACAACGTCGAGATCCTCGAACAGATCACCCGGCCCGAGATCCGCCGGTTGGTTCGACACGCCCGCGTCAACGTGGTCCCGTTGAACGACACGGGCACCACCGCCGGGCTCGTCACGATCGTCGAGACGTTCCGCCACGGGCGGGCTCTCGTGATCACCGATCGCCCCGGACTCGAGGACTACGTGTTCGAGGGCAAGAACGCGCTCTGCCCCCGGCTGTTCGATGCCCGTTCGATGGCCGATGCCGTCGAGACGATGTGGACCGATGACCGCTACCGGGCGGAACTCGATTCCGCCGCGCTGCGCTTTGCCGAGGACAACTGCACCGATGAGGCCGCGGGCCGCAGTCTCATTCGGATTCTCGACTCACTGACCTGACGGCCGGTAGCTGCGGGCGCACGGCCGAGACGGCGCCGAGGCGATGGTTCGTGATCAGCCGCGCCAGCCGCTGGGCCTCGTCGTTCGAGACGAAGTCGGCCAGTACGCGGGCCCGGCCGGCCTGTCCCATCCGGGAGCGGAGTGACGGGTCGTCGATCAGCTCTTCGATGCGGGAAGCCAGTTGTTCACCGTCGAAGGGACGGACCAGGAAGCCGGAATGACCGTCGTCGACCAGCTCGGTCATGCCGCCGACCTGGGTGGCGACGACGGGTAGACCGGCGCCCATCGCCTCCATGAGGACAACCGGAACACCCTCGGCGAAGCTGGGCAGCACGAAGATGTCGTGATCGGTGAGGAGTTTGGCCACCTCGTCCTGGTTCCGCGAGCCGGCGAAGGTGACGGATTCGGTGAGGTCCATTCGGCGGCACTGTTGCTCGAGCGTCGCCCGTTGCGGTCCGTCGCCGACGATCGTCAGCGTCACGTCCGGGTGACGATCACGGAGCCGGGGGAGGGCGTCGATCAGGACATCGATGCCCTTGCCGCTCGTGATCCGGCCGACGAACAGAAGGCGGGCCCCGCGGTCACGGTGCTCGACCGGTGTCAGTCGCTCCGGTTCGATACCGCAGTGGATGATGTGGAGCTTGTCGGTGTGTTCCGGCGCGAAGATCGCCGCCTGGCTCCGGCAGAAATGACTGATGCAGGCGGTGAACGCCGCCCGCTTGATCTTCTCGTCGAGTCGCCAGGTGTACGGCTCGAAGAAGATCGCATGTCCGTGCAGCGTGAAGCTGAATGGAAAGCGTCCCAGCTCGGCCGCCAGCATTGCGACGGTACAGCTCGAGTCCCCGAAATGATTGTGCAGATGGTTGATGCGGCGTCGTTGCACATCGGCGGCCAACACCCCGGCTTCGGCGAAGTAGAACAGCTGGTAGACACCGCCGCGAAGGCCAGGGCGTCTTGTCCGCCACGCCAGACGGAGGGTGTCGATGTACCGGCGGGGTGACCGCACCAGCCACCGCATATGGTCGAACAGCAGGCGGCCCGGTCGGGTCCGCTCGAGAACGTACACGGTGGTGGCCTGGCCGTCCTCCTGCTCCGGCCCGACGAGGTGCTCCGCTCCCGGGCGGCGGATCGAGAAGGTCGTGACCTCGATGTCGGCACGACGCAACGCCGCTATCTCGCGCTGTATCCAGGTGTCGGTGGCCCGAGGGTATTCGCCGGTGAGGTAGGCGATGCGTAGGCCGCTCATGTGGCCGCCCGCACGGCTGCCTTTGCCTGTTCGGCCGTCTTTGCCTGTTCGGCCTCGACGCTGCGGTCGAGCGCTTCGCTCAAGGAGTAGCGGGGTGACCAACCCAGGAGCCGCCTCGCCTTCTCGTTGCTGTAGCGCAATGGTTTGAAGCGGGCGTGCAGCCTGTCGGGCACGGCGATCCCGGGGAATTTGGCTCTTCCGCCCAGGAGCCGGGCGTTGGCCTCCTTGAGCACGGTGGTGGCTGCGTTCATCGCCGGCCACGGAATCGTGATCGTGGGCGGGGTCTCGATCCTTGATGCCACCTGTTCGGCGTAGTCCGCCTGTGTCGGAAGGTCGTCGTCGACGACGTTGATGGTCTGCCCGGCCAACTCGTCGGGTCTCGCGGCGAGGGCTTCGGCGGTGTCGAGAATGGCCTGGGCGCAGTTCTCGACGTAGGTGAGCGGCAGCGTGGCCCGGGAGCCGATGCGCAGAAAGCGGGGTCCCAGCTCGGCCCCCAGGAGGGCGTGCCACAGGTTGTCGGCGCCATAGATCATGCCGGGTCGCAGAATCGTCACCTCGCGCCCGTCGATGACGCTGAACTCCCGGTACAGGCGCTCCTGGACCAGTTTCGTGCGGGCGTATTCGTCCCTCAGGCCGGGATCGGTGTCGACCGGGCTCTCCTCGGTCAGCAGCGCACCGGGGGACAGGGCCAGATAGTCGTACACGGAGAAGGTGCTGATGGCGACCAGCTGACCGACACCGGCCCGGGCCATGGCCGTCAACAGGTTTTCGGTGGCGACGACCGTGCCGGCGAACTGGGTGTGGAAGTCGCCTGCCTTGGCCGCGGCCAGGTGGATGACGGAGTCGACTCCTTCGAGCGATTCAGCCAGACCGTCGGCCGATCGTAGGTCGACCCTGGCCTCGGTGATGACCGCGCCGGGGTCGGCCGACTCTGCCGGTGACCGGCGCGACGCGGGGCGAACGACGGCCACCACCTCATGGCCACGGGCGAGCGCCTCGGCCACGACCGCATCGCCGACGAACCCGGTGGCGCCGGTGATGTAGAGCCTCACGGTCGAACCTCGCTCTCGAGTAGCTGATCGACGAGCCGGGCCGCCCCCAGCATGTCACCGGTGGTGACCGGGAGCGGGGTTCCAGCGCTCAAAGCCGTATAGGCCTGGTCCAGCATCCGGTGCAGACCGTGGTACGGCGAGTGCTGCAGGAGCTTGCGGCCGAAGTTGGCGACCCCGTCCCGGGCCAGTCCGAGTCCGTTGGCCACGTGGTTGACAATGGGGCTCAGCTGGGCACCGCCGGGCCGTGGCACAACCGTGCGCAGGTGGGGCTGGAAGAAGTCGGTCTCCATCCAACCTCGGGTGCCGCGGACGGTCAACGTGAATGCGTCGGGGGCCGAACCGGCGTCGAATCGAAGCCGGGCGTGGATCGGGCCGTCCGCCGCATCGGTCACCAGCAGTGCGTCGAGATCGTCGTAGCGGAAGTGGGTGTGGCCGCTGTGATTGCTCCAGACGGCGGCGATGCGGCCGAACTTGACGTCGCCGGTAAGGTCCAGGAGCAGGTAGGCGAAATGGGTGGTGAAGTCGTGCAGCACGCCGGCAGGCATGCGGTGGATCGGGCTGGGCAGGTTGGGATCGCCGAATCGGCCGGCCGGATCGGTCACCGGTAGGCAGATGCGGATCTCGACCTCGGTCAGCCGCCCGAGCGTGCCGTCGTCGAGGGCGTTCCTGACGGCGAGGTATTCGTCGTTGAAGCGGTAGTTGTGGCTTTCCATGATTCGGCGGTCGCATCGCTCGGCCACCGCCAGCAGCCGTTCCAGCTCCGCGGCCGACGCGGTGATGGGCTTTTCACAGATCACGTCGGCGCCCGCCTCCAGGCTCATCGTGGCCAGTGGCACGTGGCCGGCCGGCGGCGTGAGGATGTGGACGACGTCGAGTTCCTCTGTGGCCAGCATGGTGGCGATGTCGGTGTAGGCCCTGCCGAGGCCGTACTGCTCCACGGCGTAGGTTGCGGTCACCGGCGACAGATCGCAAACCGCCCGCAGTTGGACGCGCGCCGAGACGTCGCCGGCGACGCGGCTTCGCCCCGACAGGAACGTCAGGTGTTCTCTGGAAATGGCCCCGGACCCGACGACGGCGGCGCGGAGCGGCGATCCGGAGGTTCGAGGGGATCTGTTCATGATGGGGTCAGTCTAGGTGCCATCGTCTGCTGCCCGCCTCAGGATCCTGCAGCGAGAATCCTGTTCGCTGTCAACGTTTCGGCCGGCGGGGAACTCGGGGTCGCTTCGACGGGATAGCATTGCTGTCGAACGAGGTGGGACCTCCGTTCTGCACAGCCCGTGGAGGGGCCAGGATCTCCTATGTCTGACGTCGAACCGACGCTTGATCGTTCCCCGGACGCCGACCACACGATCGATCTGACCTCGAGTGAGCCGGTGATCTCCGTCGGCGACACCGCGGCGGTGGGCGCCGGGAGCGAGGTCGAGGGTGGTGTCGACCAGCTGCGACGCCGAAGGCTCTTCGGCCTCGACTTCGTCGACGCCGAAAGCCTCGAACCGGTGCTCTCATCGCTGTTGAGCCGACGACGGCCTGTTGATGATCAGATGCTGGAGACCGTCTTGACCCCCAACGTCGACATCATGGTGCATCTCACCCAACCCGGGGCCGAGCGCAGCATCGAATGGCGGATGTTCCAGCGGAGCCAGTATTGCCTGCCCGACGGGCAGCCGATCGTGCTGGCGTCCCGCCTCCTCGGCAGACCGCTCGGCGCCCGTCTGACCGGCAGCGGCCTGTTCGCCCTGCTGTGGCCCCGCCTGGTCACCGACCGACGGGCGGTGTTCATGGTGGCGTCCTCGGAGGTGATCGTCGACCGGCTGCTGGCCGAATACGAGGACCTGCGGTCGACCGTGGCCCCGATGTTCGATGCCGACGACACGGAAACCATCGAGCAGCTGGCCAAGGCGGTGATCGAGTCCGCCTCGGTCGAGTCTCTCGACTACGTGATCCTCGGCATCGGCAACCCGAAGGACGCCCGTATCGCCGACGCGATCGTGCGAATGTGGCCGTCCGAACTCGGGCGCCCGCCGACGATCTTGGCGCTCGGCGGTTCGGCGTCGATGTATGTCGGCATCACCCGGCGGGCTCCGGAGTGGGTGCAACGGATCGGAATGGAGTGGTTCTATCGCTTCCTGCAGGAGCCTCGCCGTCTGTTTCATCGTTATTTCGTGCGTGACATGGCGTTCATCAAGCTCGTCTGGCGCCACTGGCGTCGGCCATGACCGACGGCAACGGTTCCGACACCGTGGGCTCGCCGTCCGGGCCCAGCGTTTCGGTGGTGATGCCGGTGGGCCGGGTCGATGCCGAACTGTCGGAACAGGTCACGGCTTTGGCCGGTCAGAGCCATCCGGGGCCGTGGGAGCTCATCGTCTCGCTGAACACCCCGGATCAGGCACAGCGAAACGCCCTCGACGAGCTGCTCGAGCCCAACGCCGACGAACTGTCGGTACGGGTCGTCGACTCGTCGGATCACCGCAGCGCCTCGCACGCTCGTAACATCGGGGCTCGGGCGGCCGACGGCGATCTGCTGTTGTTCTGCGACAGCGACGACATCGCCCATTCCGAGTGGGTCGAGCAGTTGTCGGCGGCCCTCGATTTCTACGGAGCGGTCGGCGGCTTTCTCGATGAGGACGTGCTGTCGGTGCCCGGGCAGGAGCACTGGCGTCCACCGGCGACACCGGGCGATCTGCCGACGTTCCTCGGGCACCCGTTTCTGGTGTCGGCCAATATGGGGGTGATCCGATCGAATTTCGCCGCGGTCGGAGGGTTCGACACCGGACTGATCCGGGGTGAGGACATTGCGTTCTCCTGGGATCTGTTGGAACGGGGGGTCGAACTGGGGTTCTGCGCGGAGGCCATCATGTACTACCGGCACCGGAAGGGCCTGTCGGCCATGATGCAGCAGCATTACCTGTACGGACGCGGCTTCAGCCAGATTCTGGCCCGACGGGGCACACCGGGCACATCCGGAGGTGCCACCGGGCTCTCCGCACTCAAGCCGAACGGCCAGGCTGTTGATAGGAAATCCTTCCCGTACTACCTCCGTCGGGGCTCTATTGCCGCGGGCCGGGTTGTGGGCCTGGTGTCGGAGCGAGTACTCCGGCAACAGGGGTCCCGCTAGGCTGGTTTCGGTCCCTGCCCGTTTCCCGACGACCATTTTCGTCCAGTCCCGACAATCGTTGACATCCAGGCGGCCCGAGAGGTCTCTTCATGGAACTTGCATTCGTACTATCCGCCCTGCGGCGCCGTCTCTGGCTGGTGGCGGTCTTCGGCGTCCTCGGTATTCTGCCGGCCGTGATGAGCGACCCGCCGGTCAACAACGAGTTCGTGTCGGTGGCGAAGCTGAGCGTCGTGCAGCCGACCGTTGGCAACGTCACCTTCCTCAGCGGCGACCCGGACCGCTATGTGCTTGGCCAGCTGGGAGTGCTCGAGGGTGCCAACCTGGTGAATGACGTGGCGTTCGCGTTGGACATGTCGATCACCGACGTACGCGACGCCGTCAAGATCGAGCACGAGCCGGGAACCGACATCGTCGATGTCATCGCCACCGCGAGCAATCCGGAGACGGCACAGCTTCTGGCCCAGACCTATGTCGACACCTACACCGACGATCTCGAGACGGAACGCAACGACAGCGAGGAGTTGACCCGCCTCGACAACGACATCGCCACGCTTCGGACCACGTTGAGCGGTCTCAACACCACCATCGCCGAAGCCATGGAGGAGTACGTCGAAGCCTCCTACCGCAGCGTCAACCCCCGTCCGCTACCGTCACCGGATCAGATCGTTCCGGCCCAGGTTACCGAACGCGACGTCGCCAAATCGGAGCTGACCGGGCTTATCCAGCAGCGGAACGACATCATCTCCTCGTCCCGTCTCAGGGTCAACACGCGGGTCATCCAGAAAGCGACCGTGCCGCTCGAGCCCGAGCCGCCGGGTGGACAGTTCCTCTTCGCCGGCGGTTTGTTCGCCGGTGCCATGATGGGTGTCGTCGCGGCACTGGCCTGGGCCCGCTTCTCCACCAAGGTGCTCGATGTCGACACGGCATCCGAGATCCTCGGTGCGCCCGTCGTCTCGGAGCTGCCCCACTACCGTTCGCTGGCCCGTCAACCGCTCGCCGCGTTCCAGTCGTTGCCGCGATCGGCCGTGCCGGTCATCGACCAGCTCTGTGTCCGGGCCGAAGCGAAGGCCAGGATCAACGAGCCACTCACCGTGGCCGTGGTCGGTGCCCAGCGGAGCGCAGGCGCCACGACGCTTGCCCTCGCCATGGCCGAGCGGTTCGCCAGTGCCGGGTCCTCGGTCGTGCTGATCGATGCAGATGTCCGCGATCCCCGGATCACCGCCCTGTTCAACGCCGGCCAGGACGGCGGTGTGCCGGCGGTGGTGTTGAACGACGGCGCCCTCATCGACCAACGGGGCCGCTCGGTGTTCACCCGCACCATGGATCCGGAGGTCAGCGTGCTCGGTCTCGGGTCGAATCGGGGCGCGGCGTCACTTCGCCGTGACACGGTGGCATCGGTGCTGGAGGCGGCTCGACGAAAGGCCCAGATCGTGGTGGTCGACGGCGGACCGGCGCTGGATCTCGCCTCGACGCTGCAATTGACCGCGATGGCCGATGCGGTCGTTCTGGCCGTGCCGTTGTCACGGCAGAAATCCGACGGGTTGAGCGACCTGTCACGGCAGCTGGACACCGTTCGCGACAAACTCCTGCCGGTGGTGACCTCGCCGTCCCGCCGCCCGGCCCGCGGCGACGTGCTCAGTGCGGACGGCACGATCGGTACCGGCGGTCCGTCCAGTCCCGCCGGTGGCTGGCCCACCAACGAGCCGATCGATCTCACGGCGACGAAGACCCCGCCCCCTCCCGCCGAAACCTCGGTGATCGGAGGCGCCCCGCCAGCGGCCGGAAACGGAGCCACACGGACATCGACCGCCAACCCGGCGCCGCCCACCGGTCCGGTGTAGGTTGGGCGATTGCGGCGGTTCCGGTCGCTCGTGACCGGACTGGGGTGAGCGGCGCCGCGGGTCCGATCGGGCCGAGCAGGTGACAAGAGCGGGTTGGCCAGCTGAGAATTTGAGGGAGCCAAGTCATGACAACCATCGATCCGGCGAACATTCCGGTGGTGATCCTCTGCGGGGGTCAGGGGACGCGAATCAGGGAGGCGTCGGAGAAGCTACCGAAGCCACTCATCAAGATCGGGACCCAGCCGATCCTGTGGCACATCATGAAGCTGTACGGAGCTCACGGATTCCGGCGGTTCATCCTGTGCATGGGATACAAGGCCTGGGACATCAAGCAGTACTTTCTGCGCTATGAGGAGATGATGTCCGACCTGACGATCAACGTCGGCCGTCGCAACACCGAATTCGTCCACCTCGAGTCGTTGGACGACTGGGAGGTCACACTGATCGACACCGGTCTCGATACGGGAACCGGCGGTCGCGTGGCCAAGGTGGCCCATCTGATCGACACCGAGTACTTCATGTTGACCTATGGCGACGGCCTCGGTGACGTCGATGTCTCGCGCCAGCTGCAGGCCCTCCATGAATCGGATCTGATCGGAACCGTCACCGGTATCCACCCGACCTCCCGCTACGGCGAGCTGCTCGAATCCGACGGCAAGGTCACCAGCTTCGCCGAGAAGCCACCCTCGGAGGGCTGGGTCTCGGGCGGCTTCTTCGCCTTCCGACGGGAGTTCCTGTCCTATGTCCCGTCGGATCAGCCCGAGCACTTCTTCGAACATGCACCGGTGCAGGCCATCACCCATGAGGGATGCCTCGGCCTCTACCCGCATACCGGGTTCTGGATGGGCATGGACACGTTCCGGGAGTACACGGCGCTCAACGAGATGTGGGAGCAGGACGAGGCGCCCTGGAAGATCTGGTAGTCAGGACGGCTCGGCCGCCCGGGCTCCGGGGATGAGCACCAGGTCACGAAGGGTGTCCAGTTCCTCGGGCTGGGCGATCAGTGCCGCGATCACCCCGTCGGTCCCCGCCGACACGATCACTTCGAGCGCCCCGATCGAGCTGGATCCCTGAAACCGTCGCCACGGCTCGCCGTCGATCGTGAGCGGATCCCGCTCGGTCATCTCGATGTCGATCTGACGACCGAATGTCTCGGCCATGAACCCGGCGTCGAGACCCTGGGTGGGCTGGAAAATCACCGCGGTCTGGTCGACGGCGTTCGCCAGCCGGGCGAATGATCCGAAACCGGTGTCGGTCCAACCCTCGGGGCGGAGACCCCGGACGCCGGTCAGTCCGTCGGTCTCGAACTCCACGAGGGTGACATCGGTGGTGGCCCGTGGAATCCACTCCGGCTCCGGGCTGACCTCGATGCACGATGTTTCCGGCTCGGACGTCGGGTCGGCGATGAACTGAGCGGTGATCCGCGCTCCGCACACGGTCGGCACGATTCCGTGGCCTTCGTGGGGGAACACGTACTGGTACGAGGTGGTGAGGCCGCTCGCCACGGCATCCATGCCCGATGGCGGGGTGATCGGATCGTACTGACCGGCCAGCAGGAGGGTTGGAACGTCGCTGACCACGGTTTCGTTCTCGACCGGTGGAGCCTGACCGGAGGGCCACGACGGACAGAGCTCGAAGAAGTCGCCGGTCTCACTGAGCTGTTCGATGCGCTGGAACCGAGGGTCGTTCGACTCGATGGGGGCCCGCGTCGATCCGGCCTCGAACGGGATCTCCTCGTTGCACTCGACGGAAAGCTGCATGCCGACGGAGAAGAAGCCGAGGGAGGTGACGACCGATGATCCCAACGCCTCGAGAACCCGATAGTCACCTTCGAGTGCATCGACGGTCATCTGCGGGAGCAGGGCGAAGGCCGACTGGCTGTAGAGGGCCTGGAACGTGAACGCCAGCACATCGTCACCGGTGAGCCGGGAATCGGTGCTCGATCCGGTGCGGTAGTTCGTGAAGGTCACCGTCGCCGGATCGGTGTCGAGCTGATCGAGAAGTCGGAAGTAGTCATCCTCGAAGTTCGGGTAGGTGTCGGAGCACTCGGGAGAGGCCGCGCACCCGTCGAACAGTTGCCGGAACGACCGTTCCACGCCAGGGTCGAAATCGGACCACAGGTTGGCTGCGGTCGGGAAGACGGAGTCGAGCGTGAGCGTTCGGACCGATTCGGGATACATACGAAGATAGGTCTGACCAAGTCTGGTCCCGTAGGAGATACCGATCGGATTCAGCTGCGTATAGCCGAGGGCGATTCTGATGGCCTCGAGATCGTTGGCGCTGGCGATGCTGTTGTACGCCGTCAGATCGACCCCTTCGCTCTGCAGGCGCGTGGCACAACTCGCCTGGGCCTCCAGGGTCGCATCGAGAACATCCTCGGAGGCGATCGCACCGGTCATGTCGGCGATGGTCGTTCTGGTCAGCTCGGGGCAGCCGAGTTCCGGGTCGGAGGTCCCGACGCCCCGTTGGTCGTAGACGATGAAGTCTCGATCAGTGAGGAACGGTTCGACGAGGCTGGAGAAACTGAACGCCAGATTGGCCAGGGTGTGCCCGCCCGGGCCGCCGTCGAGGTAGATGATGGCGTCGTCCTCCCCGCCGTCGGCTCTGAAGACCGCCACGTGAAGCGTGACGGTTGCACCGGATTCCGGATCCGCCCAGTTCTCGGGCACCGTGAGGTCGATGCAACCGGGCTCGACCGGCAGCGGTACGGGATCGTCGATTTGGCATGAGGCCGACTCGGCCTCGATGAAGGCGTCGATGTTCTCGACCACGCCGACCGTTGGATCCTGGGTCGGGATCACCTCGACCCGGCCGGGGTCGAGGTGCTGAGAACTGATCTGCGTTCCCGGTCTGGCGGCGGCCTCGCTCCTGCCGGCCGCTTTCGATTCGATGGTTCCCCACGGAACGCAGGCGCCGAGGATCAGGACGCTGATCAGCGTCAGAGACGGCAACGGGAGGCGGCGGAGCGAGGAGCGGAGCATACTGAGGATTCTGGCCGGCCCAGGGTCCATTCATTCGACTATAAGGGCCTCGGGTAGAGGGGCCTCAGGATCCGGCGATGTCGGCGGGTGTGTGCTGCGGCTGGCCGTGGGCCTCATCGATCGTGACCGTCGACACGTCGACGAGCGGGCCACCGGAGCGCTCGGCCTCGTCGGCGGCGTTGGCCGCCGCCAACAGCCGAGCCCGATTACGCACTCGCAGGTCGATGACGACATCGTCGGGGCTGACCGTGGGCAGCGGCCCGTGGTCGACCTCGGTCTCGGCACCGACGACGCCGTCGACGAGGTTGGACGAGCGGCGACGGAGAAATCGCAACGGCAGCAGGGCGATCGTGACGACCACCTGCTCGGCCGTGGCCAGCAGAATGCGCAGATCGAGCCCGAGGTTCCAGTTCTCGACATAGTGGAGGTCGAGCCGGCGATAGGCGTTGAACGCGGCGTTGGAACGGGCCTCGACCTGCCACAGACCGGTGATCCCGGGCCGCACCTTGAACCGCTCGCGCAGCTCCTCGTCGAACGCCTCCTCCTCCTCGGGGAGCGCAGGCCGGGGCCCGACCAGGCTCATGTCCCCTCGAAGCACATTGAACAGCTGGGGCAGTTCGTCGATCGACGTCTCCCGGATGAACTTGCCGACGCGGGTGATTCGGGGGTCGTCGGAGATCTTGAACAACGGGCCCGAGCGCTCGTTCTGCTCGGCCATCTCCTCCTTCAGCTCGTCGGCGTTGGTGACCATCGAGCGGAACTTGTACATGTTGAAGAAGGTGCCCTTGTGGCCCGCCCTGCGGGCCGTGTAGGTGACCGGTCCCCGGTCCTCCAGCCAGATGCAGGCTGCCGCGGCGGCCATGATGGGCGACGCCACCAGGAGGGCGACCGCCGATCCGATGATGTCGACCGCCCGCTTCCCCGCCCGTTGCCATTGAGGCGGGTTGTTTCGCCCCATGACGATCAGCGGCTCGTGGGAAAGCGAGCGAACGTCGAAGCGCCCCTCCCACATGCGGCTGACCCCGGTGGTGAGATGCACGTCGTAGCCGGAGCCGAAGAGCTCGCGGGTGATGTTGCGGAACTGCTCCCCCCGGAAACCGGTGGCCGTCACCACGGCCGCGCTCACCTCGTGCTGGTGCATGAGCTCGATGAGACGGCCGGTCGGGCCGATCCAGTGGTTGGCCAGGCCGTTGCGTTCGGCAACCCCGAGATTGCCGACGACACCGGCGAGCTTGAACCGGGCTTCCGGGTGGTCGGTCACCAGTTCGGCCAGCTCCTTGGCCTCATGACCGGTGCCCACGATGACGACCCTGGTCGGCACCGCCGTGCTCGGGAGTTCCGTGCCGAGTGAGCGCACCAGACCTCTGGACAGTGTGCGGACGGCGAACGCCAGCGTGCCCCCGACGACGATCTCCCACGCCCCGATGTGCCAGTCGAGGAACGCGGCGGCGACGGCAACCGAGGCCGAGCCACCGAGTACGGCGACGAAGAGCCGCGAGATCTCGTCGGTGCGTGGCAGCGACGGCCGGCCGTCGTAGAGGCCGCGTCGTTCCATGATCGTCATCGTCACGGCGGTGGCGGCGACGGCGAGGGCGAAGGAACGGGCGTCGGACCGGACATCGGGGATGGTGATGTTCGTGACCAGAAGCGCGATGATCCACACGGCCCCGAACACGGCGACATCAGCTACGAACTGAATGACCGACGGGGAAGGGACCCGCCTGTTTTTGGTAGTTATCGCAACCATGGCCCGTTCGCCAACTCCCTGGTTGAAACCGCGGATTCCACACCAACCTCTCATTTCTAGCAGCCATTCGTACCGACGGCGTGTCAGCGGGCGACATCTTGGGCGGATCTGCTTATCCGGTTCTTGTCCGGTTCTCCATCGATGCCCCGCTGAACGGTGGGTACCCTGCAGACAGCGGCGATCGTTGCTCTGGAGGATCAGTTATGCACAGCTCGAGTAGCGAGGGTCAGATGGGCCGTGACCGACGTGTCGTCGTGGTCGGTCAAGGGTACGTCGGTCTACCCGTGGCGATGCGGGCCGTCGAGGTCGGCTACGACGTCGTCGGATTCGATCTCGACAAGGTCAAGATATCCGGGCTGGCGGCTGGTCGGTCCCACATCGAGGACATCGGTGACGACGAGGTTGCGCATGCGCTCGCCACTGGTCGGTACCGGCCGACCGAGAGCCCCCGCGATCTGGAGGACTTCGACATCGCGGTCATCTCCGTACCGACCCCGTTGCGCGACGGCGTGCCGGACATCTCGTACGTGGAGGCCGCCGCCGACATGGTCGGTCGGCACGTGAGCGCCGGCTGCCTCGTGGTGCTCGAATCGACGACGTATCCCGGAACCACCGACGAGGTCGTGTGCCCCCGTCTGGAAGCCGGCTCCGGTCTCGCCGCCGGAACGGATTTCCTCGTCGGCTACTCCCCGGAGCGGATCGATCCCGGCAACCCGGTCTGGGGATTCCAGGAGACACCGAAGGTCGTTGCCGGCGTCAATCCGGAGTCGCTGAACGCGATCACCGAGTTCTACTCGTCTCTGGTCGACACCGTCGTCGAGGTTTCCGGCACCCGGGAGGCCGAACTCACCAAGTTGCTCGAGAACACCTTTCGTCACGTCAACATTGCGCTGGTCAACGAGATGGCGATCCACGCACGGGCGCTCGACATGGACATCTGGGAGGTCATCGCCGCCGCGTCGACCAAACCATTCGGTTTCATGCCGTTCCATCCCGGTCCCGGTGTTGGCGGACACTGCCTGCCCGTCGATCCGTCCTTCCTCTCGTGGCGTTTCGAACGCCGTCTCGGCGTGGTGTCGCGTTTCGTCAAGATCGCCGACGACGTCAACAACAACATGCCGAGCTATGTGGTCCGGCGAATCCAAGCCGGGCTCAACGATCGCCGCAAGGCGGTCAACGGTTCGACGGTGCTCGTGCTCGGCGTCGCCTACAAGCGCAACAGTGGTGACGCCCGGGAAACGCCGGCCACACCGCTGATCCACGAGCTTCTGCGTTTGGGAGCCGACGTGAAGATCCACGATCCCCACGTGGTGGACTTCGAGCTGATGGACCGGGTGGAAGAGGTCGACCTCGACGCCGAGACGGTTGCCGCCGCCGACGTCGTGGTTCTGGTAACCGACCACGACTGCTTCGACTACGATCTCATCGCCGCCAACGCCGACTATGTGTTCGACACCCGAAACCGGTTCAAGCCGAAATCGTCGGTCGATCGGCCGCACCCCGAGATTGCCGCCGACGTGCTGGAGATTCTTTGATCCAGTCCGCTCAGTAGGCGTACCGATCACGCCGTGATCGGCCCCGGGCCGGCTGCTGGCGGTTCATGACCGCACCCAACAGCTTCGACCCTGAACGTTCCAGATCGGCGCGTACCTGGAGCAGGTCGGCGGTCGCCGTTCGTTCGGTGTCGACGACGACGATCACGCCGTCCACATATCGGGCTGCCGAGACCGCATCGGCGGTGTTGATGACCGGCGGCGTGTCGACGACGATGTACTCGACATCCTCCCGCTCCAACTCCTTGACCATCTGCTCGAAGCGATCGGAGTTGAGCAGCTCGCCGGGATTCTCCGGAGCGGTACCGGAGCGGATCAGCCACAGGTTGTCGATGCCAGGCACCTTCTCGGCGTTGAGTTCGGCCGCATGGGCCAGGTAGTCGGAGAGGCCGGGGCGGTTGGCCTCCATCCCGAACATCCGCTCGAGGGTCGGGCGGCGAAGATCCGCGCTGACCAGGACGACACGGGAGCCGTTCTGGGCCAAGGCGATCGACAGGTTGGCCGCGGTCAGGCTCTTACCCTCGGCCGGCGTCGAGCTGGTGACGATTATCGAGCTGACGCCGCTCGACGTGTTGAGGAACTGAACCGAACTCCGCAGGCGCCGGAAGGCCTCTCTCGCCGCTGCGAACCGGTTCGAGCCCCCGGACGAGAGCATGATGAGGCTGCCCGAGCCGCCCCGGTGGCCGATGCCGAGCGTGGGGATGGAACCGATCACGCTGGTTCCGAGGGCGAGCGCCACGTCGTCCTCGTCACGGGCGGTGGTGTCGAGACGCTCGAGGAGGAAGGCGCCGACGACCCCCATGATGAGGCCGAGCATCAGTCCGCCGACGAGGATCGGCCCGAGCCCGAGGCCGTCCGGTGTCTCCGGCGTCGTGGCCGGCCGCAGAACCTCGGCCGCCGCGGGTCGGGACTCGATCTTCTGCAGCGTGCTCCGCAGTTCCGTTTCGGTGTTGCGGAGCTGCGTTGTCAGGTTCGAAACATCGGTGCTGGCAGCCGAGAGGGCGGCGTCGATACCGGCGGTGCTGGCATTGGTCAGCTGCTGCTGAGATCGTTGCGTGCGCAGCTCGTTGAGCTCGCCCTGGGCCGCGTCGAGACTGGCCTGGAGCGCCGTGATATCGGCTTGCAGCGACTCGACGTTGTCGTTCAGGAAGGTCTGCGCATCGCCCTCCCGGTTCAGGGTGTACTGCTCGGCGAATGCGTTGGCCGTGGTCGCCGCGGCCTGAGGGTCGTTGGAGGTGTAGCCGACCGTCAGCACGTCGGAGTCGGGTCGGAACTCAACCTCCAGATTGCGACGGAGCTGCCCGCCGGTGGCCTGGATGCCGAGCGCCTGGATGACCGCATCGCTCGTGCGGTCGGACAGCATGACCTCGCGCTCGGTTTCGAGGTTCGGTGCCGCGTCCTGCCCTTCGACACGTGCCCCGAACGGCGAGTTCCGCAACAGCACCGTGGCATCTGCGGTGTAGGTCGCCGTGCGGCTGGTGGCGAACAGGTACGCGCCGATGAGGCCGAGCAGGGCCAACGCCAGAACCAGCCACTTGCGCAGCTGGATCGCGCGCAGGTAGTCCTCCAGGGTGGCCGCCTCGGCCATCGGCGCGTTGGGCTGGTACATCACAGAATCGTAATACTACTCGTCCCGATGACGTCTGCCCTCCCGGATGCCGATTGATGTTCGGGTCGCCGATGGAGCCGTTCAACCGCGGCGATCGACCTCGAGACATCGTTTCGGTGCGCCTGACCGTCGATAGGTGAGAATACCTATCGACGTCGTCCTGCGAGCACGGTGTTCGAGGGGCGCTCGATGGCTGTCTGAAACCGGCTCGTCGGTCACTTTTCAACGACGGAAACTGCCGAAATCTTCTGATTCAGCGGTGCTGGCGGTGGAGGCCGGCAACGGTTCGGGAACGGGCGATAACATTGTTCGCCAATGCCGTTCGGATGGGGTGCTGAACCCAAGTCCTAGTTTTTGGTTCAGATGGATGCGCCCTTGTGCAGTTCGTTATAAGCTGCCTCGTCGGTGGATCCGGACACTCGCAGGTGGATTCGGAATGGTGCGGAGGCAACCCCAACATGAGGGCGTGCATGCACCACTCCCGGGCCCGATGCGAGTAGCCTGATCGCCGGTCAGTACGCAAACAACGCCGCAAAGGGTAGGTGAGCGTGGCAAGCGTTGATGTACAACCGAGGTATCGGGTCGAGGCCAAGCCTGCCGTTCTCAACGCCGACCTGGCGTTTCCCTCGGTTTTTCCGTCCCGGACCACGTGGTACACCGAGTACGGAAAGCGGATGGTCGACGTTGTTCTCGCCGGGCTGATCTTGGTCCTGCTTCTGCCGGTGTTCGCCATCCTCGCTGCAATCGTGCGGATCAACCTCGGTCCTGGCGGCGTCATCTATCGCCAGGCCCGTGTCGGCCGCGACGGGCGCTCCTTCCACATCTACAAGTTCCGTTCGATGCTGCCCGACCGCCGCCAGGAGGCCCGCTCGTTCGTGGGCCTCGATCGCCGGGTCACCCACAAGTGCGACTCCGATCCACGCCACACGCCGTTCGGTCGGTTCCTACGCGCCAACAGCCTCGACGAGCTTCCTCAACTGGTGAACGTCCTCAAGGGCGACATGAGCCTCGTGGGGCCGAGGCCCGAGCTGGTCGACGTCGCTGAACGGACCGGCCTGACCGGCCATCCCCGCCATCAGGAGCGCCCCGGCATCACCGGAATGTTCCAGGTGTCGCCGTTCCGCTCGACCAACAAGATCGCGGCAGGTCTGCATCTCGACGTTGCCTACGTTGCCGACGTGCGCTTCGCCCGCGACATGGCCATCCTGGTCAAGACCATCGGGGTTCTACTCGGCCGGAGGCCTTGAACCAACCAGCGGTGCGACGAATCCTGTTCGTCTGCACCGCGAACATCTGCCGCAGCCCGACTGCGGAGTATCTGGCCCGCGATCGGTTCGACGAGTCCGCCTGGCGTTTCCGCTCCGTTGGATTCCTGGAGAGTGGCCGCCCCTCCAGCGACACGTTGATTCAAGCCCTCGACGAGCGTGCTGTCGACGTTCGCCCCCACCGGAGCTACCGGATCGACCAGGCGAGCTTGAAGGCGGCAGACCTGGTCCTCACCATGGAAGGATCCCATGTGCGCCGGGCAACCGAGGTCGATCCCGCCGCCTACGCCAAGATGGTTCCGCTGCGCGAAGCCGATGCGATCCTCGATGACCTGACCGATGGCGTGACCACGATCGAGGAGCTGCTCGAGGCCATCGGGAGTCGGCGGGACCCCACCACCTATCTGACCGACGCCTGGGATGTCGACGATCCCTACGGGCGCAGCCTCCGGGTCTATCGACGGTCGGTCGGCGAAATCGGCGATCTCGTCGACTCGGTGTTCGGTCGGCTGAGCTGATGCGGGCGGATCGCGGCCGACCGGCTTGCGGTCAGCCCGACCGGCGGGGCCATGTCAAGGTGGCGTTCAGATGATAGTTGCCGATCAGCGCCATCATCATCGCTGCGATGAACGGCGGTGAGAGGTCGACGGCCCATAGGTTGGCGAGGCCCCAGGGCCCATCCTCACGGCCACCGTCACCCAGCAGCACGGTGGCTCCGGCATGGACCAGGAGCCCATAGAGGCTGACGAGGTGGAACACGATGATCCCCTTGAGCCGTCGGAGGCCTCGATGGCGTCGTGTGGTGAACGTGAACACGTTGTTCATCGCGTAGTTCGTGATGATGCTGAACTCGATCGCGGCCAGAATCGCCCAGTGGTCCGCGAGCGATATCCCCACGGAGGCGTGTGCCATCGCCCGTTCCGAGATCGCCCGTACCGCCAGACCGGTCATCCCGACGAGCGAGTAGGCGGTGAACGTGGCCGAGATGAACCGACCGACCGTGAGTTCGATCATGGCCAGCAGGTAGGCGACGACAACCGAGCCGGTCAGCTTGGTCTCCCCGTGCATCCGGATCCCGAACCGGTACCCGACCTCCGCGACCTCGGGTCGGGGGCCTCGAGCCAGGAACTCCAGGAGAATCTTGAAACCCCGCGGGTTGACCTTGTCGACGACCTCCTCGTACCTCGCTCGATCGAGGGCGAAGTAGCCGCTCATCGGATCGGACACCGGCACTTGGAGGAGCAGATGGGCCGTTTGTGCGCCGACCCAGGAGATGAAGCGCCGGGTTGGGCTGAAGTCGCCGTAGCTGCCGTCGTCGTGGGCCCGTGACGCCACGGCGACCGGTACCCCGTCGTCGATGACCTTCGACACCAGGGCGGGGATGGCATCGGGGTCATGCTGGAGATCTCCATCCATGACGACGAACACCGAGCCCCCGGCCACGTTCATCCCCGTCAGTACGGCGGCGGAAAGACCCTTGTCCGTCGTGCGGCGGATGACCGAGAAGCGCGGCTCGTCGACCGTCAGGTGTTCGGCGACGCTCCAGGTCAGATCGGGTGAGTCGTCGTCGACGATAATCACCTCGTAGTCGAAGTCGGCGAGCGCCTCCCTCAGCCGGGGGATCAGCAGCGGGATGTTCTCGGCTTCGTTGAACGTCGGCACGATGACCGACACCGTCGGGCCGGAACTACGCCTCCGGTCGTAGCGGGCGGGCCGGCTGACGGGTGCGTCGGCCGGATCCGAGGGGTTCGGCGCGGTGGAGGTGTCGGCGACGACAGCTGTCGAGGCGTCTCGTGAAAAGGGACGGTCGGTCGACACGGCGGCGCTATCGGGTCGACGATGGTGGAGGCCCGAACATCATGAGCCAATCGGATGATCCGCGGTGAAGTTGAACCTCGAACCCCGCCGGATGTCCGGAGGGGTCGGATCGCTCTCAGGGACGGCGTGCCGTGAGCAACTGGGCGATACCGCCCGACAGCTGGCGCCGGGTCACGTCGACGAGCCCAGCCGACTCGAGCTTGGCCACCATGACCTCGGGCTCGGGAAGGTACGACACCGATCGAGGCAGGTAGGAATAGGCGTCGCGGTCCGACAGCACCCCGCCGATCACCGGCACGATCTTGTTGAAGTAGACGCCGTGACCCCATCGCATGATCCGATTGTCGGGTTCCGAGACGTCGAGGAGGGCAACGGCGCCTCCCGGCCGTAGCACCCGGTGCAGCTCGGAGAAGAACGGATCGAGGGCGACCAGGTTTCGCAGGGCGAACCCGCACACCGCACCGTCGACCGCGGAGGTGGCGACGGGTAATGACAGCAGATCGCCCTGCACCCGGGGCTCCGCGGTTCTGGCGGCCGCCAACATGCCGTGGGAAAGGTCGATGGCGATCGGATTGTGGCCGGCTCGCGCCAGCTCGACGCTGAAGTCGCCGGTTCCGGCGGCCAGGTCGAGCACGACGGAGCCGGTGGTGAGATCCATGGACTGCTGGGTGGCCCGACGCCAGCCGACGTCCATGCGAAAGGTCATCAGCCGGTTGACGAGGTCGTAGCGGGGGGCGATCGTGTCGAACATGGTTCGAACCGCCGCCCGCTTGTCATCGCCCTCCGGCAGCTGTCGGTTGTTCTCGTTGGACATCGGGGTCCACTGTAGGGGCCGCACTACTCGGCTTCGCAGCGCGACTCACCGGCCGTGAGTCGATCGGCGAAGTAGTCGGCCACCAGGTCCCTGACACAGGCGCTCCCGTTGTAGGCGGTGTGACGCTCTGAGTCGACGACCACCAGGTGGGCCATCGGTAGCAGCTCGGCGACCCGCTCGGCGTTCTCCAGGGGAGTGGCGGCGTCGTTGGTGTTGCCGATGACCAGGACCGTCCGGGTGAGCTGATCGAGGTTCCCGGCAGTCGGCTCGACCGACGCCACGTCCTCGTTCGGCGAGGGCCAATGGGCGCATACCCGCAGCTCGTTGGCCACCACCGCACCGAAGCGTGGAGCCACGTCGGCGAGATCGGCTGCGAAGTCGTCCCAGGCGTCGGGTCCGGACGGTGGCTCGCCGTCGGCGCAGGCGAACGCCGCGTAGGCGGTGAAGGAGACGGCGTTCACGAAGAAGTCGCTGAGTGCCTCGATGGCGGTGAAGTTGCCGCCGTCAGCCTGATCGAGTGCCGTGGCGTAGGCGGCGAACACAGAGGGGGAGTAGGCGGGCAGCAGCGATGCGATGACCAGCTCGGTGGACCCGACGCCGCCGACCGGCCCGTCAGCCTCGAGCCGATCATGGACCCGGTCGAAGGCCGCGGTGATACCGCCCGGCGGGCAGGGTCCGTCGTCGCAGCGCCTGTCGAGCCGGGCGAACTGGGTCTCGAAGGCGATGGCCTGCTGGCGAAGCAGCTCGCTCAGCCCGGCGCCCGGATCGACGACTCCGTCGAGTGCCAGGTGGCCGACACGGTCGGGAAAGAGACGGCCGTACTCGACGGCGAGCAGCGTTCCGTAGCTCAAACCGTAGTAGTGCAGGGCCTCGTCGCCGACCGCCTGCCGCATCCGCTCCAGATCGCGGGCGACATTGATCGTGGTCAGGTGGGGCAGCACCTCGCCGTCGGCCGCGGCACAGGCGGTCACGATGCTGACTGCCTCATCATCGAGTTGCGCCGCCTCCGCCTGCGAATCCGGCGACAGGTCCGGGAGCGGCTGATCGGCTCGGTCGACCGTGCACGTGAGCGGCGCCGAACGGCCGATTCCGCGAGGATCGAATCCGATCAGGTCGTAGCGCTGCGACGTGTTCTCATCAAAGCGGAACCCACCTTCGACGAACTCGATACCGGACGCCCCCGGGCCGCCGGGGTTGACGAAGATCGAACCGATCCGCTCACCGCCGGCCGGCACGCGGACCAACTCGATGTCCAACATCGGACCCGACGGCTCGTCGTAGTCGAGAGGGACGGCGACGGTGCCGCATTGCAGGGAACCGCAGTCGGTCCATGTGATCGCCTCGACGGGCGGGCCGATGTCGGATTCCACCGGCTGTCGGGTGGTTTGCCCGGTGGCCGTCGAGTCCGACGAGGCATCGTCATCAGCCGTCCCGTTGGTCGGAGCCGCAGTGGTCGCCGTGGTCGCCGGATTCCCACTCTCAGGACCCGAATCGGCGGCATCGTCGGTGAACGCCGAACACGCGGCGACCAGGCACAGAGCGGCCGTCAGGACCGCAATGACCGAGGCTCGTCGCATCCAGGTACCTCGCTGACCACTGTCACCGGAGGGGTCGCACCTAGTCGAACCAGATCTTCTGGTACTCCCGTGACTGGCTGTGGATCACCGCAGCGGCCAGCGCCGTGGGAAACACCATCCGATTGAGGCTCAACAGAACGCCGATGATCGAGAAGCTCAGAACGTTGGCCACGAGAATGACGGCCAGAAGCACGGCGATGATCGTGGAGCAGACGGCGAGGAGGTAGTAGCCCCAGCGTTTGTTGTTGGCGGTGACGAAGGCACCGGCACCGATCCCGATGTAGAGGACGAAGAACAACTGCGGCTGGAGAAGGCCGAACACCGCACTGATATATCCGAGGATCACGCCGGCCTGCAGGGTCATCGGGTGGGATCGGTTCAACCACTGATTCATAGCTCCACCAGTATGGCCGCCCGGCGATGAAAAGCGGTGTCTGGTCAGCGGCGGGGACGGAGTTGCACCGGCGCTTGACCCGATTCGGTGACGGCTCGGCCGGGACGTCCGTCTGACCCGGCCAATTGACCGCAGGCGGCGTCGATGTCGGTGCCGCGGTTTCGGCGCACGGTGACGTTCACGCCGGCGGTCCGAAGGCGGTTGGCGAACCGCTCGATTCGGTCGGCCGGAGACCCGACCGTCGGCCACCCCGGTGTCGGGTTGAGTGGGATGAGGTTGACATGGGCTCGAGCGTCGGTGGCCACGGCCACGAGTTCGTCGGCGTCGCCGTCGGTGTCGTTCACCCCGTCGATCATCGCCCACTCGATCGACACCCGCCGTCCGGTCCGCTCCCGGAAATGGCGGCAGGCGGCGACCAGCTCGGCAATCGGATGGCGACGGTTGAGCGGCACCAGCTCGTTGCGAAGGGCGTCGTTGGCGGCGTGCAGCGACAGGGCCAATCCGACCTGCATGCCCTCGTCGGCGAACCGCCGCATCTGAGGCACCAGCCCGACGGTCGAGATCGTGATGTGGCGGGCCCCGATGCCGAAGTCGTCGACCATTCTCCTGGTCGCCTCGATGACACGATCGTAGTTGGCGAACGGCTCGCCCATCCCCATGAACACCACGTTCGACAGGCGGCGGCCGGCCGTGGGCGTCTCGGTGTCATCCTGGCATCGACGGCGAGCGGCCACCACCTGCTCCAGGATCTCGCCAACCGAGAGATGGCGCTTGAACCCGGCCTGACCGGTGGCACAGAAGCCGCAGTCCATCGCGCATCCGGCCTGGGACGAGATGCAGACGGTCGACCGCCGATCGTAGTGCATGAGCACGGTTTCGATCCGGGCCCCGTCGGTGGTTTCCCACAGCCATTTGACGGTCGCCCCGTCGGAGGTTCGCTGCTCGGTCATGAGGCGCAGGGCGGGTTGGAACCGGCGGCCGAGTTCGGACCGGAGCGCCTTGGGCAACGTCGTGATGTCGTCAGGCGGGAGCCCTTGATCGTGAAGCCCAAGCCACAGCTGCTCGAGTCGGTACGCCGGCACGTGCCCGAGCTCGATCGCCCACTCGTCTCGACCGGGCGTCCACGGTGAACGGGTGCGGGCCCCGGTCAACTTGTCGACGTTGCCCGGTTCCGGTTGGTGGCCGCCGGTCACCGGTGGCCCCACGCCGTGTAGGTCGCATGAATGGTGAATCCGAGTTTCCGGTAGGTGGCGACCGCGGCTGCGTTGTCGGACTCGACGTACAGCATGGCCCGGCGGAGGCCCTGATCGGTGAGCCATCGAAGCCCGGCCGTTGTCAGCCCTATCCCGTGCCCTTCCCCGTGATACTCGGGATCGACGGCGATCACGTAGATCTCACCCAGGGCCTCGCGGCCTGGGCGCTCAGGATGGATCTTCGTCCAGCAGAAGCCGACCATGGGGTTGGCGGAGGCTCGCGGATCATCGGGCTGCGGATCGAGAATGCGCACCGAAGCGGGTCGGAACGAGGGTGCCGAGAACGCCGCGTGAAGATCGTCGATCTTCTGATCACTCTGATCGGGGTGATACGAGAACGCCCGGTTGTTGATCGCCAGGAGTGCCTCGGTGTCGGTTCCTGGGTCGATCGCCCGTGTCCGGTCCTCGTGCTTCGTCCGATCGGGAGCGATCGGCAGTGGGGACCGCATCTGGTACAGGGACCGCTTCGGTTCGAGCTCGAGTTCGCCGGCCAGCGAGTGGTGCCAGGCCTGTGCGGGTCGTCCCCAGAGTTCGAACACCAACTCGGTGGAGGGAACCGCCGAACGCCGATCGAACTCGGTGGTTGCTTCTTGGATCATCGGGTTGATCAGATCGTGAACGGCGCGATCGGTCGCATCCGAATCTTCGATCTCGCCGACGAGTCGTCGATCGGCCACGGTGTCGAGTTGCAGCCGGCCCCGAGACGACGCGGCGGTCACGTAGGCGACGGCGAGGCCGTCGTGGTGGGCCAGCACCAGTACGGATCCGTCGTCGGTTGTGTCGTTGGGCTCGAAACGGTCGTCGACGAGATCCGGTCCGACGGCGCGAAGCAACACATCCGCCGCCTCGTTCCGTCCGGCCGCCCGCTCGGCCGGCCGGGTGCCGTCGACGACGGAGACGTCGAAGCGGCTCGATCGGCCGTCTGACTGTTCCACGATCACCCCGACCAACGTAGCCGTCTCGTCACCGCAGGCCACTGGGGCGGCGGTGGACGTGGGTCGACCCTCATCGAATCCAGGATTTGCGGCTCTACGACCCGTTGGTGGGTCGCAGACGGACAAAAGCTGCCTTGGTTGATGGGCGATCGCCCCCGCCTAGGCTTGAGGGCCGGAATCTGTGGGAGGAGACCAGATGGCGAAGCCACGATCGCCGAAAGGCCGGGCCAGGCGGGCGCATGAGCGGCTGGCGGGCGAGTATCCGGACGCCGAGTGTGAACTCGACCACGACAATCCGTTTCAGCTCCTGATCGCCACGATTCTGTCCGCGCAGGCCACCGACGTCGGGGTCAATAAGGTGACGCCCGGACTGTTTGCTCGCTTTCCCGACGCCGAGTCGCTGGCCGGCGCGGCCCACGAGGAGGTCGAGCAGCTCATCGGGTCACTCGGACTCTTCCGGAACAAGACCAAGAGCATCATCAAGTGCGCCAACCAACTCGTCGAGCGTCACGACGGCCAGGTGCCGACCTCCATGAAGGACCTGACTGCGCTGGCCGGAGTGGGGCGTAAGACGGCGAACGTCGTCCGAAGCGTTGCACTCGATCTACCCGGTCTGCCCGTTGACACCCATGTGCTTCGCTTGAGCCGCCTGCTCGAGCTGACCACGGAAACCGATCCCGTCAAGGTCGAGTACGAACTCAACCCGATGATTCCGGCTGATGAGCGAGGTCTGTTCAGCCTCCGGGTGATCCTTCACGGAAGGCGCATCTGTGTCGCCCGTCGCCCCAACTGCGCCGACTGTGTCCTGAATGATTTTTGCCCGTCGGTCCAACTGTGACCGGCTACTCCCACTCGATGAATAGCTGCGGAAAAACTTTCCCGAATATCCACCAATGGTTGATCGAGGTTGAATAGTCTTACTGCTACCAGGTTCCCGCCACCTGGTAGCAGCGAGATCGGGGATCCGCCGCCCCGTATCGCGCCGTCAGCGCCCTCGTCTGAGGGCGCTGACGTTTTTTTTGCCCCAAAATCGCTCTTTTTCAGCAGATTGTGGTCGACGACCTCGTCCGAGGACGGCGATGAGAACGTTGCCCGATTCAGAGGATTCGAGGCGATTCGACAAGCGATATTCGACGGTCCGTCGACCTGAAGATCGCTGATCATTTATTCTTATTCGTCCACCATCATGCTTGGTGTCGAGTGCCGTGTCACCTCGGGCGGCTGATTTTGGCCAGCCGGCGACTGGCCGTTGTCAGCTGCCGCTCGACCTCGAGCAGATCGATCACCGGGTCGCTCTCGTCGTCGGCCGATCGGGCCACGTCGCCCAGCCGACGGACGACGTCCTCCAAGGTTGCCGAGAGCGAGCTGAGAAGGTGATAGTCGATGGCCATCGTGGTCTCCTGGCGGTCGAGGGTGTCGGGCCGGAAGGGGCAACCGGTCGCTGCCTGACACGCTACCGTTCGAGGTGCCGACCGTTCCGTATCGGCGGCCCGTCGGTCCGTCCCGGCACGCTCCGGCACGACCGAACCCGAACCTGTGAGGCCCGACATGCTAGCGACGCTCGATCTGCGAGGTCGTGATCTCGACACCGATCCGACCCGACTACTGCCTCGACCGGCGATCACCGGCGACGAACCACGGCAGGTCGTCACGCAGATCATCGAGGACGTACGGGCCGGCGGCGATCGTGTGCTCCGAGAGCTGACGGCCCGATTCGATGGTGTCGATCTCGACGAACTCCGGGTTCCGGCCGAGAAGCTCGACGCCGCCGTCGAAGGGATCCGGCCGGAGTTGCGGGTGGCGATGGAAGAGGCCATCGAAGCGATAGGGGTGTTTCATCGGCACCAGCTTCGCCCTCCGGAGACGCTGACCCGCAACGGGATCACCATCAACGCGTTCCAACGGCCGGTACGCCGGGCCGGACTGTACGTCCCGGGAGGCCGGGCCGAGTATCCGTCGACGGTTCTGATGACCGCCGTTCCGGCAAGAGTCGCAGGCGTTGATCACGTCGTGCTCTGTGTGCCGCCGGCATCGGGACCGGAGCCCGGGGTGGCCATGTCTGTCCTCGCCGCGGCCAGGCTGGCCGGGGTCGATGAGGTCCATGCCGTCGGCGGAGCTCAGGCCATTGCCGCGATGGCCTACGGAACCGAATCGATCGACCCGGTCGACGTCATCGCCGGACCCGGCAACGTCTACGTTGCACTGGCCAAGCAGCTCGTGTCCGGCGACGTCGGGATCGCCGCCGCCTTCGCGGGACCGTCGGAGGTGGTGGTTGTGGCCGACGATTCGGCCGATCCCCGCTACGCGGCCATCGATCTCATCGTCCAGGCCGAGCACGGCCCGGACGGACTCGCCTGGCTCGTCACCTGGGACGAGGCGGTCGCCCGCGAGATCTGCGACGTCGGCGAGAAATTGCTGTCGGAGTCACCACGGGTCGACGACGTCCGATCGACGCTGGCCGAGGGCGGGTACGTGGCGCTCGTGGATTCCCGGGCGGAGGCGCTCAAGGTCGTCGACGCCATAGCCCCCGAGCATCTCGAGCTCATGTGCCACGATGCCGAGGCGATGGCGGCAAAGGTCGACAACGCCGGGGCCATCTTCTGCGGATCGTATTCCCCGGCCGCGCTCGGCGATTACATCGCCGGACCGAGTCACGTCCTGCCCACCCACGGGTCGGCCCGATTCGCCAGCGCACTGACCGTCGACGACTTCTTGAAGGACCACCATGTGGTGACGGCGTCCCCGCAGGGCCTGGCGGCCGTCGGGCCGCACGTGATCGCACTGGCGGAGGCGGAAGGGCTGGCCGCCCACGCCGATTGTGTCCGACTCCGACTCGCCGAACTCGAGAACCTCTCCCAGAGAGGAGACGGCGATGGTTGAGCGGTCCGGTGACGAGCGACGTCGCCCGCAGGTGCGCGACGATCTGGTCGCCATGACCGGGTATCACTCACCCCAGGTGGCGGTCGACATCAGACTCAACACCAACGAGGCCCCGGAAGCGCCACCCGAGGCGTTCGCCAAGGCGGTCGCCAACGCCGCCCTCGACCTCGACTGGCACCGGTATCCCGACCGATCGGCGACATCGCTGCGAGCCGCGCTCGGCAACCGGTTCGGCCTGGCCCCGGACATGATCTTCTGCGCCAACGGTTCCAACGAGGTGCTCCAGACGCTACTCCTGACCTACGCCGGCCCGGGCCGGCGAACCCTCACGTTCGAGCCGACCTACGCCTTGCACCGCCACCTGGCCCGGGTGACCGGTTCCGAGCCGCTGGTGGCCGATCGGGCCGACGACTTCCGACTCGACCCGGCCGTGGCCGTCGAGGCCGTGGCCCGCCACCGTCCCGCTGTCACGTTCCTGTGCTCACCCAACAACCCGACCGGCATGGTCGAACCGCCTGAGACCATCGAAGCCGTGCTGACCGCCGTCGAATCGGTCGGCGGGCTCCTCGTCGTCGACGAGGCCTACGGCGAGTTCTCGACCTGGTCGGCGGCCGATCTCGTTTCCGAGGACCGTTCGCTGGTCGTGTCCAAGACGTTTTCCAAGACGTGGGCCATGGCCGGCGCCCGGCTCGGCTATCTCTTCGGCCCGACGTGGCTGGTTTCGGCCCTGGAGATGGTGGTGCTGCCGTACCACCTGGACAGCCTCAAACAGGCGGCCGGCGTGGCTGCACTCGAGCTCGTCGACGAGATGGAGGCCCGCGTCTCGCACATCGTGTCCGAGCGGGACCGGATCGACTCCCGACTGCGGGAACTCGGCTGCGAGGTGTGGCCCTCGGGCGCCAACTTCGTGTTGTTTCGACCGGTCCCCGCGGCCGGTCCCGAAGCCGGCCGGTCGGTCTGGCAACGGCTGGTCGACCGATCGATTCTCGTCCGTGACACATCGAGCTGGGACCGCCTCGGCGGCTGCCTGCGTGTGACCGTGGGAACATCGGCGGAAAACGGTCGGTTCCTGGATGCTCTCACTGACATACTTGAAGACCGATGAGCCCTGAACCCAGTTCCCAAGCCGGCCCCACTGGTGCCGCCCCGAGCGCACGCGCCGCCAGTCGCAGCCGGACCACGAAGGAGACGTCGATCGACGTGTCGATCGATCTCGACGGCACGGGTGTCACCGACGTCTCGACCGGCGTGCCGTTCTTCGACCACATGCTCGACCAGCTCGGCCGTCACGGCGGCTTCGACCTCACCGTGAAGGCGATCGGTGATCTGGAGATCGACGCCCATCACACCATCGAGGACACCTCGATCGTGCTCGGTGAGGCCTTCGCCGAGGCACTGGGCGACAAGTCGGGGGTTCGACGGTTCGCCAGCGGCCTGTATCCGCTCGACGAGGCGCTGGTCGAGGTCGCCCTCGACCTGTCGGGCCGGCCCCACGTGGAGTGGCACGTCGACATGCCCGAGGCCATCCCGCTCGGCAATCCACCGTTCGACCCGTCGATGGCCGAGCATGCCGTCGGCAGCTTCGCCACCAGTGCCGCTATCACGCTCCACGTCACTCTGAAGCGGGGCCGCAACGTGCATCACATCATCGAAGCCACGTTCAAAGGACTCGCCCGTTCGTTGCGCGACGCCGTGCGTATCGACGGCGGCGGTGTGCCGTCGACCAAAGGGTCATTGTGACCGATCGGAGCGAAGCCGGCAGCCGGGTAGGTACCGGCGCTGAGGATGCGTCGGCGCCGACGATCGCCGTGCTCGACTACGGGATCGGCAATCTGCGCTCGGCCCAGAAGGCCCTGCAGAAGGTGGGAGCCGACGCCCACCTGACGGCCGATCCGGAGCTCATCGAATCCGCCGACGGTGTGGTGCTGCCGGGCGTCGGTGCGTTCGGGGCCTGTATGGACGCCCTGCGGGCGAGCGAGCTGGATCATCAGGCGGTTCGCGCCATCGAGTCGGGTGTCCCGTTCCTCGGGATCTGCGTGGGAATGCAGATGTTGTTCGAGGGGTCCGAGGAGTCGCGAGGGGTGGCCGGCCTCGGTGTGCTGGACGGCATGATCCGATGGCTCCCCGATTCCGTCAAGCGTCCGCAGATGCAGTGGAATCTCCTGTCGGTCACGGCCGACTCCGACCGCGTGAGCCCCTACGTGGCGCGGATGCTCGACGGGCTCGACGGCACCTGGATGTATTTCGTCCACAGCCTGGCCGCCGAGATTGGCGACGAGACGGTGGCCACGATCGACTACGGCGGCCCGGCGGTGGCCGCCGCCGGTCGCGACAACGTCTTCGCCACCCAGTTCCATCCGGAGAAGTCCGCCCGTCCCGGCCTGGCCCTTCTGAGCCGGTTCGTCGACGCCTGCCGCGAGGCCGGACGGTCCGATGCCCGAACGGGCACCGGCGTCACAGCGTCGGCCGGATGAAGCTCTATCCGGCCATCGACCTGCGCTCCGGCCGCTGTGTTCGGCTCTACCAGGGCGACTACGACCGGGAAACGGTCTACGGCGACGACCCAGTGGCCCAGGCCGAGGCGTTCGTGGCCGAGGGAGCCGAGGTCGTCCATGTCGTCGACCTCGACGCCGCCCTGACCGGCGAGCCGGTCAACCGGCCGGTCATCACCCGAATCTGCGCCGCCCTGCCCGTTCCGGTACAGGTCGGCGGCGGGGTGCGGACGGCGGCGGCGGCCGACGCCCTGTTCGACGCCGGAGTCCACCGGGTCGTCATCGGCACGGCGGCCCTGGAGAACCCGCAGCTGGTGGCCGACGTCGTCGACGCCGGTGGACGGGTCGCCGTCGGCCTCGATGCCAGGGGCGACGAGGTGGCCACCCACGGCTGGACCGAACGAACCGGCCGCACCGTGACCGAACTTGCCGACCAGTTCGCCGACAGCGGGGTCGAGGCGCTCGTCGTCACCGAGATATCCCGTGACGGCACGCTCGAGGGTCCCGATGAGGCCGGACTGCGGGCCCTGCTCGCCGCAACCGCCATTCCGGTGGTCGCCTCCGGTGGCGTCGGCACACTCGACCACCTGCGAACGCTCGCCGCAGTGACCGTCGCGGACAACCGCGACAGAGGTACACCGCGCCGCTTCGAAGGGGCGATCGTCGGCCGGGCACTGTACGAGAATCGATTCACGGTGACCGAGGCGAGGCGGGCCATCGCCGACGCAAAGTCAGCCGCCGACTCGGTGGACGTGGCGGAGCGGGCGCCGTAATGCGGGCGATCCGCGTCATTCCCTGCCTCGATGTCGCCGAGGGTCGAGTGGTCAAGGGCGTGAACTTTGTCAACCTGCGCGACGCCGGCGATCCGGTCGAACTCGCCGCGCTCTACGATCGCCAGGGGGCCGACGAGCTGGTGTTCCTCGACATCGGCGCCAGCCACGAGAAACGGGAGACGACGGTGGCCATGGCCGCCGCGGTCGCCGAGCAGGTCTTCATCCCGTTCACCATTGGAGGAGGGGTCCGGTCCGTCGACGACGCCCGCCGGCTCCTGAGGGCCGGAGCCGACAAGGTGTCGGTCAACTCGGCCGCGGTGGCTCGTCCCGAGTTGGTTGCGGAGATCGCCGCCGAGTTCGGTTCCCAGTGTTGTGTGGTGGCCATCGACGGGCGTCGCCGGGCCGACGATTCCGACGCCGACGAACCGTCGCTGCCGTCCGGATTCGAGGTCCACGTCAACGGTGGCCGCACGCCGACCGGGCTCGATGTGGTCGCCTGGGCCAGAAGCGTCGTGGACCTCGGGGCGGGGGAGATCCTGATGACGTCCATGGACCGCGACGGTACGGGTGACGGCTTCGACCACGAGATGACCCGGGCGGTGGCCGACGCCGTGTCGGTTCCCGTGATCGCCTCCGGCGGAGTCGGCGGTGTCGAGCACTTGGCGCCGGGGGTGATCGACGGCGGAGCCGATGCCGTGCTGGCGGCCACCATCTTCCACTTCGGCGAGGCGACCGTGGCCGACGCCAAGGCCGCCCTCACGGCCGCGGGGCTGACCGTTCGGCCTGCCGACGGGTAGTTTCGCCAGCGCACTGGCTAACGGTGTGACAACATGGTGGATCAACAACCGACTGAGGGGAACGGACCATGTTGTTTGTCACCAAGTACAGCATTCGGGGCGAGCGGACCAAGGAAAGGATCGGGGCGTTGATGACGGTGTTCGGCGAGCGCGGCGAGATCCCGGGCACGGTGGCGCACTACACCGCGGTCGACGGGAGCTTCGGGCTCGTCATCCAGGAGTTGGACGATGCCGCCACCGGCTATCAGGCGACGCTCGCCTACCAGGAGTGGCTCGATCTCGAGACGACGCCGATACTGACCGTCGAAGAAGCCGTGCCGCACATCCTCGAGTCACTCGCGTAGACCACACCGCCAGGGTCGGAGCCGAGCGATTCGGGTCAGCCTCCGACCAGATCTTCGAGGAACCGTTCGGCCTCGGCCCTCATGCGGGCGGACGCACCGGACAGGAAGTGGTCCTCGCCGGGTAGCGCGACGACGGTGGTGGCCGTCCATCCGTCGGTCAGCGCGCTCACGTCGTCGGCCGGCGCGAAGTCGTCGACGGTTCCAGCGAGGATGACGGTGGGCCTGGCGTCGGTGGCCGCGACCGGCTCGGTACCGGCGTCGTCCAATCGACTCCGGGTCAGCGGAGGGGCGATCGCCATCCGGCCGGAGATGGCCGGATGGTCGACGGACAGGGCAACGAGGGCGCCGAACGAGTACCCGACGAGGAGCAGTGGGGGTGGCGCGCCATCGGTGCCGGTGTACCGGGTCGTGATCGCCTCGATCGCGGCGGCAACGTCCAGCCGCTCCGGGACACCCCCGCCGTGGCGGCCCTCCGACCCGGATGTTCCGCGGAAGTTGAACCGGATCGTCGGCACGCCGACCGCCGGTAGCGCGGTGAACAAGCCGCTCACCACGTGGTTGTGCATGTTGCCGCCGTGGAGCGGATGCGGATGACAGAGCACGGCCACCGCCCGGGGTGGCCGGCCGCTGCCGTCGCCGCTTTCGTCGGCGGCGTCGGCACCGAGCAGTTCCGCCCGAAGGGCGAGACCGTCACTGGTGTGGATGGCAAGTCGTTCGACGTCGGCGAAGGGGTTGGACATTCACAACCACGGTATCTTGGACCGATGCCCCGGACGGGCTGACCGCTCCATGGAGACCCCGGTGACCCACGACGAAACATTGAAAACCGACGACGACGCCACCGGCCTGCCGGCCGAAGCCCCGGCGGTGGCCGCCGAGGATCGGGCCGATCAACCCGACGATGGCGCTGAACGAGCTGACGACGCGGGTGACGCCGCGTCGGCCAAACCGACCTCGGGGGCATCGACCACTCCGCCGCGGTCGAGCCGGTCCAGCGAGGGCCTGCCGATCAAGATGCTGCACGACCGTATCCTCGTCCAGCTGGAAGGCCCCGACGGCGATCGCAAGTCGTCCGGCGGAATCCTGATCCCGGCCACAGCCCAGGTCGGCAAACGGTTGACATGGGCCGAGATCGTCGCCACCGGCCCGAGCGTGCGTTCGATGGAGCTCGGCGACCGGGTGCTGTTCAACCCCGAGGATCGCTACGAGGTGGAGGTCGGCGGCAAGGACTACATCATTCTCCGGGAGCGCGACATCCACGCCGTCGCCTCGGAGCGCCTCGACGACTCACCGATGGGCCTCTACCTGTAACCCCTTCGAGGTTTTGCTCGTCCGCGTCCCGCCAGCGGGACGTAGAGCCACGAAAGTTCAGTAGCCTCGGAGTCATGTCTGAAGCCAATGGTCCTGCCTCCACCGCCACCAATCAGGGTCGTGTCATCGAGCCGACGGCCGAGCAGCTGACCGCCGTCAAGTACGACGCCAACGGCCTCGTTCCCGCCATCGTGCAGGATGTCGACACCGGCGCCGTGCTGATGATGGCGTGGATGAACGCCGAGACGCTGGCCCTGTCGCTCGCTGAGGGTCGCACGGTGTTCTGGAGCCGGTCCCGCTCAGAGGTGTGGCGCAAGGGGGACACCTCCGGTGACCGCCAGTGGATCCAGCAGGCCTCCTACGATTGCGATGCCGACACCCTGCTGTTCCGGGTACGGCAGGAAGGTGCAGGAGCGTGCCACACCGGCGAGTACTCCTGCTTCTTCCGTGACTTCGGCTCCTGACGTCGCCGATGACCACCAGCCGATCCGAGTTCCATGAGCTGGCCCGGACCTACCGGGCCGTTCCCGTCCACCGGCAGGTACTCGCCGATCTGACCACGCCGGTGGCTGCGTTCATGCGGTGTGTCGGCGACGAGGCCGGATTCTGCCTCGAATCGGTCGAGAACGGTGAACGGTGGAGTCGGTTCAGCTTCGTCGGCCGCCGGCCCCACGCCACGCTCGTCGCCCGGGGCCGCAACATCGAGATCACCGGCAACCTCCCCGACGATGACCTGCCCCTCGACCAGGGCATTCTCGCTCCGCTCGAGCTGCTTCTCGAACGCTACCGGGCCCCCGAACTGGTCGACCTGCCACCCCTCGTCGCCGGCATGGTCGGTTATCTGGGCTACGACGTGATCCGCGAGATCGAGCACATCGGTGAGACGACGATCGACGACACCGGCTACCCCGACGCGATCATCGACGTGATCGGTGAGCTCGCGGTGTTCGACCATTGGCGGCAGCGGGTCACCGTGGTGGCCGTGGCCCTGCTCGGGCCCGACGCCACCACGGCCGACATCGATGCGGCCTATGACGATGCCATCGAGCGGCTCAATCAGCTGGCCATCGACGGAGCCCGCCCGATCGACGAGCCGATGGTGCGGCCGCCCGACGAGTCCGAGGAGTCGCAGTCGGCCGACGTCGACGCGCTCGCCGTCGCCGAGTCGCTGTCCGGTGATCTGTACGAGAAGTCGGTCGAGGCGGCCAAGGAGTACATCCGGGCGGGCGACATCTTCCAGGTCGTCCTGGCCAAGCGGTTCTCGTTCGACCTCGACGCCGACCCGATCGACGTCTACCGCGTGTTGCGGCAGATCAACCCCAGCCCCTACATGTACTTCATCCGCCGTCCCGAGCTGACCCTGGTCGGCTGTTCGCCGGAGCCGCTGGTCCAGGTCCAGGACGGCCGGGTCATCTCCCGGCCGATCGCCGGCACCCGACGCCGGGGCCGCACCGAGCAGCACGACCGGATGATGGCGGCCGAGCTGGCCGAGGATCCCAAGGAACGGGCAGAACACGTGATGCTCGTCGACCTGGCCCGTAACGACGTCGGCCGGGTCGTGAACTACGGCTCGCTGTCCGTCGACGAAATGATGACGCTCGAGCGGTACAGCCACGTCATGCATCTGACCTC
The DNA here is from genome assembly GCA_965216655.1 of Acidimicrobiales bacterium. Taxonomy (GTDB): domain Bacteria; phylum Actinomycetota; class Acidimicrobiia; order Acidimicrobiales; family SZUA-35; genus JAHELU01. The sequence continues at coordinate 158,653 of CBDCGP010000038.1, read as the reverse complement.
CGAGGTCTCCGGCGAGCTGGCCGAGGGCCGGTCGGTCATCGACGTGCTGCGAGCCACTCTCCCCGCGGGCACGGTGTCGGGCGCACCCAAGGTGAGAGCGATGGAGATCATCGACGAGCTCGAGCCGACCAAACGGGGCCCCTATTCCGGTGTGGTCGGCTACCTCAGCTTTTCCGGGAACCTCGACACGGCCATCGCCATCCGCACGATGGTCTGCGGCCCCGACGGCGCGTCGGTCCAGGCTGGCGCCGGGGTGGTGGCCGACAGCGTTCCCGAACTCGAGAACAAGGAGTGCTGGAACAAGGCCCGCGCGCTCCTGGCCGCGGTGGGTCCGGCCCGCCGGATGTCGGCCGACCGAAAGAACGGACGGAACGGAGGCGTTGATGAGTGAAACGGCAAGCCCGGCGGACGTCGAGGCGGCCCTGGCCGACGGCGTTGTCGTCGGGAGGACCGAACTCGACGTCATCTCCGTGACCGGCGACGACGCCGACGACTACCTGCAGGGTCAGCTGAGCCAGGATGTCACCGGCCTGCGCCCAGGCGACACCCGGTGGACGCTCCTGTTGCAACCGCAGGGAAAGGTCGACGCCTGGATGCGGATACACCGCCTGGACGCCGATCGACTGTGGCTGCTGGTCGATCCCGGCCACGGCGAAACCGCGCTGGATCGTCTCGAGCGGTTCAAGCTGCGGGTCGACGTCGATATGAGCCTCGACCATCGCCCGGTGCTGGCCCTGCGAGGTGCCGGAGCGGTTGACCTGGCCAAAGATCTCGCCGACGATCGTTCGGTGGCCGTCGATGCGTCCTGGGGTCCGATTCCGGGTATCGACGTCGTCGGCGTCGACGCTGCGGTCGACCACGGCGAAGTTCCAGACGGTGTTGTGGCCGCCGACGACACCGCGCTGGAGCTGGTCAGAGTCCTCCAGGGTCGCCCGCTGATGGGCCGTGAGCTCGACTCCTCCACGATCCCGAACGCAGCCGGCGTTGTCGACGGGTCGGTCGACTTCACGAAGGGTTGCTACGTCGGCCAGGAGCTGGTCGCCCGCATCGATTCCCGGGGCGGGAACACGCCGACCCGGCTGGTCGGAGTGATCGGCACGTCCGATGTGGCTCCGACGGTACCGGTGGCGCTTGTTGTCGACGATGCCGAGGTCGGGACGCTCACCAGCGCCGCCGCATCCACAGAGGGGTTCGTCGGCCTGGCCTACATCAAACGAGCCGTGGAGGTTCCCTCGACAGCGGTTGTCGATACCGCTGGATCGTCGGTGACCGTCAACCTGCACCCGCTCGGACCGTCGGATCCGTCGGACTCGTCAGTCGACGCCATCTGAGCCGGTCAGCAGCGGCAGGCGAACCTCGAACCGGGTTCCTCGGCCAGGATCGCCGGAGACCGTGACCGCTCCGCCCATCGCCGTGGTCAGCTCCCTGACGATCGTGAGGCCGAGACCGGTCGAGTCGCCAGCCCCCGGCCGGCCACGGGTGTCGGCGTTTCGACCCGAGTAGAGGCGATCGAAGATGTGAGGCAGATCGGCCTCGTCGACACCCGGGCCGTCATCGACCACCGACACCACGCCATCACGGTCATCGGCCCGTACCTGGACCTCGACCGTTCGACGGGCGAACTTGGTGGCGTTGTCGACCAGGTTGGCGACGATCTGGGCCACCCGGTCCGGATCGGCGTGGACCGCAAGTGCTTGCCCGTCCGGCCGCTCGAACCGCAGCTCGACCCCTCGCTCGGCTGCGGTGGCCGCCAGCCCCGCCACCGTGCGGCCGGTGACGACCGCCAGGTCCACCCTGGACGAGTTGAGTTGGAACCGGTTGGCGTCGAGGTGGGCCAGGTCGAGCAGGTCCTGGACAAGGCGTTCCAGGCGCCGTGCCTGCTGTCCGATCACCGAGCCGGTCGCCCGTCCGTCGGTGGCCGTACCGTCGACGAGGGCCTCCGCGTAGCCGCCGATGGCGGTCAACGGTGTTCGCAGATCATGCGAGATCGACATCAGGAACTGCTGGTCGAGCTGCTTCGAACGCTCCAGCTCGGCGGCCATGATGTTCACCGAGCGGCCGAGCTCGGCGAGTTCGTCGTCGCCGACCACGTCGGTGCGGGCTCGAAGATCGCCGGAGGCCAGCGCCGTTGTCGTCCGCTGTATGTCCCGGATCGGCCCGACCAGCCTGCGGGCGAGGACGACGCCGGCCGCCGATGCACCCGCCAGGACGATCACGCTCGACCACAGGAACCAACCCATGGCCCGGCGGGGGAGTGCCAGAACCCGTTCGGCGGCGACCAGACCGAACGTTCCGTCACCGCCCGCCAGGTCCGGCGTTTCGATGTCCAGGGCCACCATCACCACTACGACGCGGTCGCCGTCGAACACGACCGGGTCGCCATCACCGAGGGCAGCAAGCTGATCGGCGTCGAGCGCCGGCGGAAGATCGCCCAGTACACCCTCGGAGTTCAGTGTCCGGGGGTCGAAACGACCACGCACGCCCCGGGTGCGGACCCCGAGAACCTCGCCGTCGTCGTCGATCCACACGACGCCGAGAGACTCGAAGTCGAACGCCTGCTGCGACTGGGCCAGCTGCCGCCCGAACTCTCCGAGGGGCCGGGTGCCCGAGGCCAGATCGGCGATGGCCTGGACTTCCTCGATGACGCTCGCCGTCGCATCGCTGCGAGCACCTCGGTTGGCCTGGAGGACCACGCCGAGACCAACGAGTACCACAGCGGCCAGAGCGGTGAGCGCCAAGGCGAGAGCGAGTCGACGTTGCATGGTCGTCGGGCTATCCGAGCCGGTATCCGGCACCCCGCACCGTGGCCAGCGGCAGGTCCGGGCCGAGCTTGCGCCGAAGCTGTCGGACGTGGACGTCCACGGTTCGGGGATCGCCGATCCAGTCGACACCCCAGGCCAGATCCAGCAGCTGCTGCCTGCTGAGAACCGATCCCAGGTGCTGGGCCAGCGCCGCCAGCAGCGCCCACTCCTGGGTGGCCAGCGCCACCGGCTCGCCGTCGGCCGTGACTTCGTGCCGGTCGAGGTTGATCACGATCGAATCGAACGCGACCGTGGACCGGTCGGCGTCTTGGCGGCCCCGTCGCAGGATCGCTTTCACCCGGGCCACGATCTCCCGGGGCGAGAACGGTTTCGTCACGTAGTCGTCGGCCCCGATCTCCAGGCCCAGGATCCGGTCGATCTCATCGTCTCGGGCGGTCAGGAACAGGATCGGCGTATTGGCGTCTCGCCGAACCTCCCGGCACACGTCGAAACCGTCGACATCGCCCGGCAGCCCAACGTCGAGCACGATGAAGTCGGGCCGCCGGGCCCTGATGGCCTCCAGCCCGTCGGCCCCGCTTGCCGCCAGGTGCACCGTCCAGCCCTCCTGACGGAAGTACAGGACCAGAAGATCGCCGATGTCCGGTTCGTCCTCGACGACGACGATCGAGGTCAACGGGTTCCTCCCGGTTCCCCGGGGAGGCGGATGTGGCCGGCCGGCATGACCCCCCAGGTTAGGACGGCAATGTTAGGACGGTGTGAATGATCGACCGGATCAGGATCGCCGCCCACTGGTCGGTTCGGGTATGCGGTCGGTTCGGGTATGCCGCCACTTCGGGTATACAGAAACCGTGACCGCGACCTATCTCGATCGGATCCTGGTGGCTCACCGGGAGGCGGCGGCCGCCGATGCTCGCACACTGGACGCACTGATCGAACGGGCACGCACGGTCGACAGCCCTCCGAGGGGATTCCGAGCCGCTCTCGAAGCAGCAGAGGGCATGGCCGTGATAAGCGAGATCAAGCGGCGGTCGCCCTCGAAGGGTGATCTGGCGCCCGATCTCGAACCGGACGAACTCGCTGGAGCCTACGCTGCGGGAGGCGCCACCTGCCTCTCGGTGCTGACCGACGAGAAGTTCTTCGGCGGCTCCGTCGATGACCTGCAGCGGGCCCGCGGCGCCGTCGAACTGCCCGTGCTGCGCAAGGACTTCACGGTCAGCACCCATGACGTGGCCGACGCCCGCCTGATGGGGGCCGACGCCGTCCTCCTCATCGCAGCCGCTCTCGACGACGCCGAGCTTCGCGATTTCCACGCACTGGCGGTTGACCTCGGGCTCGATGCCCTGGTCGAGACCCATGACGAGGCGGAGGTCGAGCGGGCGCTTGCCGTCGGGGCCACGCTCGTCGGCGTGAACCAGCGGGATCTGGTCACCTTCGAGGTTGATCAACGGCGGGCCGTGGCGGTGGCGGCCGCCATCCCCGACCACGTTGTGGCCGTGGCCGAGTCCGGTATCGCCGGCCCCGACGATCTGCCGCCGCTGGCGGCGGCCGGCTACAAGGCGGCGCTCATCGGCGAGTCGCTGGTACGGAGCGGTGATCCGACGGCGGCCGTCGCCGCGATGCGGGGCGCCGTCGTCGGCTGATCGAAAAGGGCGGGCCGGCCAGGTCGTCGCGCCCGGGTGTCAGAGTGACACCGAAGCGCGACAACCTCGGGATCGAGCCGCGCCGACGGGTCACAATTCGGGCTCGACGGCCCCGTCGAGCCGCTACCGTGCATGTCAGTGTTCGTGAAGATCTGTGGCGTCACCAACCTCGACGATGCCCTCCTGGCGGCGGGTCTCGGAGCCGATGCGATCGGCCTGAACTTCGCCGTTTCGCCGCGTCACGTCGAGATGGACGTCGCACGGCAGATCGTCGAACGGCTGCCACCCGGTGTGCTCGCCGTCGGCGTCTTCCGGAACCAGAGCCGCGAGGAGGTCGTGGCCACCGCTGGATCGCTGGGGCTTCGGGCCGTGCAGCTCCACGGCAGCGAAACGCCCGAGGACTGTCGGTGGGTGGCCGAGCGGGTTCCCGGCATGATCCGGGCCTTCGCCATCGCCGATCCGGCGCTCACCGGCGGGGCCGACTACGGAGCGCATCGCCTCCTCATCGACTCACCACAACCGGGTAGCGGTCAGGTCTTCGACTGGTCGAATCTGGAGCATGTGTTGAGCGGCCGACCCTTCATCCTGGCGGGAGGGCTCAATCCCGAGAATGTCGCGGAGGCCATCGACGTGGCTCGCCCGTGGGGCGTCGACGTGGCCAGTGGGGTGGAATCCGAACCGGGGCGACACGACCCGTCGAAGGTCCGGCGATTCATCACCAATGCCCGTACCGCCGCCGCCGATCTCGGGCCGATGCCGCGACCGGCCGTCGGACTGTTCGGCATCGACGAGTCCGGTCCGGATCAGCACCACGAGGAGACCACATGGTAGACACAGTCGAGAGCGCGGGAACGCTGATGGACGATCCCGGTCCGACCGGACGCTTCGGCCGGTTCGGCGGCCTCTTCGTGCCCGAGACCCTGGTGCCGGCCTGCCAGGAGTTGGAGGCGGCCTTCCGCGAGGCTTGGGCCGATCCCTCGTTCCACGCCGAGTTCGACGAACTGCTCACGGGGTACGCCGGTCGCCCGTCGCCGCTCACGGAATGCCACAATCTGTCGTCCGAACTCGGGATTCGTATCCTTCTCAAACGTGAGGATCTGAACCACACCGGATCCCACAAGATCAACAACGTCCTGGGGCAGGCGCTCCTGGCCAAGCGTATGGGCAAGACCCGGATCGTGGCCGAGACCGGCGCCGGCCAGCACGGGGTGGCCACTGCCACGGCGGCTGCTCTGCTCGGGCAGGACTGCGTGGTGTACATGGGCGAGGTCGACGTTCGCCGGCAGGCCCTCAATGTCTACCGCATGGAACTGCTCGGCGCCGAGGTCCGTCCGGCCCTGTCCGGCAGTCGAACGCTGAAGGATGCGGTCAACGAGGCGCTGCGGGACTGGGTGGCCTCCGTCGACGACACCTACTACCTTCTCGGCTCCGTCATGGGCCCTCACCCGTATCCCTACATGGTGCGCGAGTTCCACCGGGTGCTGGGGCGGGAGGCGCACGCCCAGTGCATCGAGCTGCTCGACGGTGACCTGCCCGACGTCGTGGTCGCCGCGGTCGGCGGCGGATCGAACGCCATCGCCATCTTCTCCGGATTCGTCGACACCGACGCCGAGCTCGTCGGTGTGGAACCGGCCGGCGGCGCCGCCGTTGGCCGCGGGGTGGTCGGCGTGGTGCACGGCTCGATGTCGTACCTGATGCAGGACGAGGCCGGGCAGGTGCTCGAGGCCCAATCGGTCTCGGCCGGGCTCGATTATCCCGGCGTCGGCCCCGAGCACGCACACCTGGCCGACATCGGCCGGGCCCGCTACGAGGCGGTCACCGATGGCCAGGTGCTCGATGCCTTCGAGCTCTTGTCGAGGAGCGAAGGCATCATCCCGGCGCTCGAACCCTCGCACGCGCTCGCGTGGATCGTCCAGAACGCCGAGGCGTTGCAGGGCCAAACTGTTCTGTTGAACCTCTCTGGTCGGGGTGACAAGGACGTGGCCCAGGTTCAGGCCATTCGGGCCGGTGATCCGGTGGCGTTGGAGACCGTCGATTTCAACCCGGAGATGCCGGTGCGATCAGACGTGCGGGAGGGCGGCGAATGACCAACACCCAAACCCCCGTTGCCGATACCGAGCCCGTCCCAGGGCGACTCGAAACCCACCTTCGGACGTTGCGGGATGAGGGACGTAAACTGCTGGTTCCCTATATCACCGCCGGCTACCCGGTCGACACCTGGCACCTCCTGGTCGAAGGACTCACGGCGGCAGGGGCCGACGCCATGGAGATCGGTGTGCCGTTCAGCGACCCCGTCATGGACGGTCCCACGATCCAGGAGTCGTCGTCGGCCGCCCTCGACGCCGGTATCACACCCGAGGCTGCGTTGGCCACGCTCGGTGAACTCAATCCCCAGATCCCCCTGGTGGTGATGACCTACTACAACCTGTGCTACCGCATGGGCCATCGTCGGTTTGCGGCCGAGTTGCACAAGGCCGGTATCTGCGCCGCGATCCTGCCCGATTTGCCGCTGGAGGAGGTCGAGCCGTGGGCCCGGGCGGCCGACGACGCCGGTATCGAAACGGTGCTCTTGGCGGCTCCGACGGCTCCTGACACCCGGCTCCCGGCCATCGTCGAGCGGTCACGCGGGTTCGTGTACGGCGTGGGGCTCGTCGGCATCACCGGTGAGCGGCGGGAGCTGGCGTCCAGCGCCGCCGAGATCGCCCGCCGGCTGAAGGACATCACCGACAAACCGGTTCTGGTGGGCATCGGTGTGTCCACGCCGGAGCAGGCCGCCGAGGTCGCCGAGGTGGCCGACGGGGTGGTGGTCGGTTCGGCCCTCATCCGCAAGATCATCGATTCCGGCTCCATCGAGCCCGCCGTCGAGTTCCTCGCCGAGCTTCGAGCCGGTCTCGATTCGGTATCCGGCGCCTGACCGGATCGACGCAGGGCCATCCGGGTGCAGCCGACGATCGGCCCTCGTCCCTTCCCACCTGACGACCCCGACTGCGAGCTCTGCGCAGCCGTTCGGTACACCCATTGGTATGCGGAGTCCGACGACGGCTGGGTGGCCGACTGCGAGGTCTGCTCGGTCCCGATGGTCGTATGGTGGCGCCACGGCGTCGCTCCCGACGAGGGGATCCTCGACCGGCTGCTCGCCCTCCTCGCCGACGCCGCCGACGACCGCTTCGGTCCGGGAGCCTGGACGGTTGACCACGAAATGCGCCAGGTTCCCGATCACTTCCACGCCCATGCCCGCGATGTCGGATGGTGGGAGAAGCGCTGGAGTCGGCCGATGTCGGTCTACACGGGCGTGGGCAGCGACCGGGCGACCAGGACGTAGCCCCGGTCGTTCACGGGCGAAAGCGGTCACTTTTGGCCGAAATCACCCGCGAACGCGACATGAGACGGGAAGTTTCGGTGCCGGCCGCGGGTTGCGTCATCATGATCGAACGTCGTTCCCGATTCAGGATCGCCGCCGTCACACTGACGATGGCGCTACTCGTGGCCGCGTGCTCGACCTCCGACGACGAGTCCGCCGCCGAGTCGGCCGATGAGTCGTCCAGCGAGGTGACCGAGGCCGAACAGCCGCAAACCGACACTGCGTCGGAGGACGATGGCGCGGACGACAGTGCCGATGACCCTCGAGCGGGAGGCCCGCTGGTGAACGACGACGGATTCGAGGTGGTCGGGGTCGCCTACACCGATGTCGACTACGACGCCGACGCCGCCGGTTCGGCCCTGCAGGGTGATCGAAATCGAGACGAGTTTCCGCCGCCGGTCATCCCTCCGTCCGACATCGTGTCGGTCATCGCCCCCGACGCCATCCCGGCCATCGACAATCCGCAGTACCAGCCGGTCGACGAGATCGACTTCGTCGAACCCGAGGAAGCGGTCGTCGTGGTGGATATCGACGACGACGTCCGCGCCTATCCAATCCAGATCATGACCTGGCACGAAATCGTCAACGACGAGGTCGGCGGTGTGCCCGTCAGCGTCACCTACTGCCCGTTGTGCAACTCGGCGCTGGCCTTCGACCGTCGAGTGGGCGACCGGGTTCTCGACTTCGGCACATCAGGATCGCTGTACCAGTCGGCGCTGGTGATGTACGACCGTCAGACCGAGTCGCTGTGGGCGCACTTCACGGGCGAGGGGGTGGTCGGGCACTACGCCGGCGCCAAGCTGCAACCGATCTCGGTTCAGACGCTGTCGTTCGAGCAACTGGCCGCCCAGCACCCTGATGCCCTCGTGTTGAACCGGGACACCGGAGCATCGCGGGACTACGGCACCAACCCGTACATCTCCTACGACGAGGAGAGCTCGGGCCCGATCGGCGGTTTCTTCCAGGGCGACGTCGACCCCCGGCTGGAGCCGAAGACGAGAGTCGTCGGCTTCGTTCGAGACGACACGGCCCACGCCGTCACCATCGAGGTGCAGGAGGAGCCGACGGTTCACGAGGTCGCCGCCGGTGACGGCACCGTGGTGATCTTCCAGCAGCCCGGCCTGGCGTCGGCCCTCGACCGAGCCTCGGTCGCCACCGGGCGCGACGTCGGACAGACCGGCGTCTTCGTGCCGGAATCCGCCGACGGGGAGGCGCTGACCTTCTCGGCCGACGGCGACTCGATCGTCGATGACCAGACGGGCACGACCTGGGCGGTGACCGGAGAGGCACTCGACGGCCCGCTGGCCGGGGAGGAACTGGCGCCGGTCGGCCATCTGAACACGTTCTGGTTCGCCTGGTCGACGTATCACCCCGACACCCTCATCATCGAAGGCTGATGGCTGGGGCGGAGGTGGAATAGGCGTCAGCGCCGGTCGCCAATGACTCTCCTGGCGACCGGCGCGAAGCCGTCTACAGCTTGACCCCGGACTCCTTGGCCCGGTTGACACCGGAGACGATCGCCCGGAGCGACGCGGTGACGATGTCGCCGTGCATGCCGACACCCCACAGCTCCTTGTCGCCGACCTTCAGTTCCATGTAGCACACGGCTTGGGCGTCGGCCCCGGCTCCAATGGCGTGCTCGTGATAGTCGAGAACCCGCAGTTGGAGATCGAAGTGGTCGCGAAATGCGTTGGTGAAGGCTTCGACGGCACCGCCGCCCTCACCCTCGACCCGAACCTGCTCACCGTCGACCGTGACCTTGGCTTTCACGGTGCTGCGATCGGCCCCCTTCACGTTCTGGGTGGTCTTGAACGACACAAGCTCGTAGGGTTTCGACGGCGACAGATAGTGATTCCGGAACTCCTCCCAGATCTCGTTGCCCGTGATCTCCTTGCCCGTCGTGTCGGTGATCTGCTGGATCACACGGGTGAATTCGATCTGCAGACGACGGGGCAGGTCCAACTCCTGCTCGGTCTTGAGTAGATAGGCCACACCGCCCTTGCCGGACTGGGAGTTGACCCGGATGACGTCCTCGTAGGAGCGGCCGACATCCTGCGGGTCGATGGGCAGATAGGGGACCTCCCACAGGGTCTGCCCCGTGCGCTCCATCGCCTCGAACCCCTTCTTGATGGCGTCCTGGTGGGAGCCGGAGAAGGCCGTGTAGACGAGATCGCCGACGTAGGGATGGCGGGGGTGCACGGGCAGCTGATTGCAGTGCTCGGCCACCCGCCGCAGTTCGTTGATCTCGGTGAGGTCAAGCTCGGGATCGACGCCCTGGCTGAACAGGTTCAGGGCCAAGGTCACGACGTCGACGTTGCCGGTGCGTTCGCCGTTGCCGAACAGCGTGCCCTCGACCCGGTCGGCGCCGGCCATCACCCCGAATTCGGCGGCGGCCACCGCAGTGCCCCGATCGTTGTGGGGGTGCAGCGACAACACGATCGACTCGCGGTCGGAGATGTTGCGGTGGAACCATTCGATCTGGTCACCGTAGATGTTGGCGGTGCTCATCTCGACCGTGGCCGGCAGGTTGAGAATCAGCGGGTTGGCCGCCGTCGGCTCGAAGACGTCCATGACGGCCTCGCAGATGTCGCGGGCGAAGGGAAGCTCGGTGCCGGTGAACGACTCCGGCGAATACTCGTAGCGGATGCTGGTGCCCGAGACGTTGGCCTCGTTGGCCACGCATCGCCGGGCCCCGTTGACCGCGATCTCGATGATTCCCGCCTCGTCGAGGCCGAAGACCACCCGCCGCTGCACCGTGGAGGTCGAGTTGTAGAGGTGGACGATGGCCTGCTTGGCCCCGACGAGCGACTCGTAGGTCCGGTCGATCAGCTCGTCGCGGGCCTGGGTCAGGACCTGGATGGTGACATCGTCGGGGATGGCGTTGTCGGTGATGATCTGGCGGACGAAGTCGAAATCGGTCTCGGAGGCCGCCGGGAATCCGACTTCGATCTCCTTGAAGCCGACGTCGACCAGGGTCTCGAACATCAACCGCTTGCGGTCCGGATCCATGGGTTCGATGAGCGCCTGATTGCCGTCGCGCAGGTCGACGCTGCACCAGAGTGGGGCCTTGGTGGTGACGGCGTTCGGCCAGGTGCGCTCGCTCAGGTCGATCGGCGTGAAGGACTGGTACTTCTCGATGGGCATTCGATTCGGGTTCACTGCTGGTAACTCCTTGCGGGGCCCCGGGTTGGATTCGGCCGGTGGCCGGGCGGGTTGGCGCCGGGGCTGGTTCGGACGGGGGTGGGGGTGGTATGCATCAGCGCCGGTCGACGACCGGTCGTGGTGCGAGGCGAGGCGCTCGAGACGGCGCCCACAGGAAGGAAGTTCCCAGAGCGATTGCGACGCTTGAACTTCGACGTGTTGAAACCCGACGCGCTTGACTAAGCGGCCGGGTTCAGAAGTCGAAGGTCGAGCAGAAACAACACGATGATGATCGTAGCATCGGCCTCAGCGGAACGCCACCATCGGTGGGTGGTTCAGTCGGCCAGCCCCGGATCGGACTTGAGCCGCTCGCCGAACGACATGAGCTGCTCGAGCACCTCCATGTCGACGTGGCGGCGGCGCCTGCTCAGCGACGACTTGATCTGCTGATAGATGAGCTCCTCCTCGGTGCACGGATGGCACTGATCGAGGTGAGCCGCCACCTTTCGAGCGGTTTCCGCGTCGATCTCCCCGTCGATGTAGGACTGGATCACCTTGAGCACGTCGCCGCACGACATCGAGCCACGAAGGCGGTCGAGAAGTCTTCTCATCGGGTTCCTACCTCCTTGTCCAGGCCGGTGCGCTCCAGATGATCCCGTATCCGTCTGCGCGCCCGGTGGAGACGGCTCATCACCGTGCCGACGGGTACGTCGAGCACGTTGGCGGCCTCCTGGTAGGCCAGGCCGTCGAGATCGACGAGCTCGACAACCTCCCGGAAGTCGTCGGACAGTTCACCGAACGCGTCCTCGATCGCGGCGTCGAGAACCGGTGACACCACCAGGGCCTCGGGGTCGTCGTGGTCGGCGAACTCCTGCGAGCGCTCGAAGGTGAGATCGGGGTCGTTCAACAGGTCCGGTTTCTTCTTGCGTACCCGGTTGATGTTCGCGTTGCGCATGATGGTCAGCAGCCAGGCCCGCGGATAGCGGCCGTCGAACCGGTCGAGCGACCGGTAGGCCCGCAGCAGGGTGTCCTGGACCAGATCCTGGGCATCGGCGTCCGATCGAGTCAGTGACCAGGCCGTGCGATATAGAACCTCCAGTTCCGGGAGGATGTACTCGTCGAACCGGCTGTCCTTCGTCGTCTTTGGGGAATCCACCAAAGTCACCATCCACTTCGGAACTGGCCTGAAACCTGATCTATTCCCGAACCGGCGGCGATCGGGCGGTCGTCAACGGTCCCGGGTGGCAATCAGGGTCCCGTCAGTCCACAGGATATGGCATTGCGGGGCCGATCGGGCATGCACCCCCGCGCTTGGCTCGACGGCCAAAAGTTCGGCCATCCGACGACGAAGGTTGCAAATTCGGTAGTCTTGCTGGCACCTTGTGATTTGCACAGACGGCCCGATTCAGTAGTGATGACGCGGGTTTCAGCCTGGTGAATGATGGCTAAATCCTTGACATTGTGATTCGCGGAGGCTCCACTTTCGGGAGTCCCCCGCATTGGCGGGCCGAAACCAAAAGGAGTTCGCATGAACAAATCAGAGCTAATTGACAACGTCGCCGATCGCACCGGCGTCAGCAAGAAGGACGTCGAGGCTTCCATCTCCGGAATGTTCGACGTCATGGCCGACGCCGTTTCCGATGGCGGCGACGTGACGATCCAAGGGTGGCTCAAGGTCGAGCGGGTGAACCGCAAGGCTCGCATGGGTCACAACCCCCAGACAGGCGAGAAGATGCAGATCCCGGCGTCCACCGCCACCAAGGTGAGCGCCTTGACCAAGCTCAAGGCCGCCGGCAAGGGAGCCTGATTCGGCTCGCAGGTTCACTACAAGCCGCTGTCAGCTGGACCCGCCGCCCAGTAGCGGGGACTGAGGTCGCCCACCGGCGTTGACCGACAAGTCTCGTCCGGAGGCCGGCCTCCAACCTTTGAAGCGATGGACGCCCTATCCGGGGCGTCCATCGTCGTTTTCGGCCGTCGTGGGCCTCCTGAGGGTCGTCGTTTCGGTCAGATCGGTCCCGCCCGCCCGGTGGTCGCCGGATACGCTGGGCGTCTATGAGCTCCGGCGAGATTCCCGACCCCACCGATCTGTTGCCGCACCGGCCTCCGTTTCTCCTGCTGGACGCCATCAGCAAGCTGGTGCCCGGGGAGTCGGCGACCGGCAGCTGGCATTTGACGGGCGACGAGTGGTTCTTTCCAGGTCACTTTCCGGGCCGTCCGACCCTGCCCGGTGTGCTCATGATCGAGTCGTTGGCCCAGATCGGGGCGTGCGGGGTACTGTCCGATCCCCGGTTCACCGGTAAGATTCCGCTCCTCGCGGGTACGTCGAAGGTCAAGTTCCGGCGGCAGGTCGTACCCGGTGACACACTGGACCTGAACGTTGAATTGACCCGCCTGACGGGGCGGGCCGGAAAGGGCGAGGGCGTCGCATCGGTGAACGGTGAAACCGCCTGCCAGGCCGAGCTGATGTTCGTACTGGCGGACACATGATGGCGAATCGGAATCCGAACATGGTGTTCGCGACGTAAGACGGGTATGGACCGAAACGGGCGAACGACGTCGTGACCAGGTGGAGTGCGCTCAGATCCCTGTGGTCGAAGGCGTCGGCGGCGGCGCTTGTCATCGTGGTCGTGTCGGTCCCGGTACTGGCGGCGCCGGCGGCTGCCCGTGAGGAGAACGAGGACGCCGACACGTTTGCCCACTACGAATACCGGGCCGATACCGAGACCGGAATCATCGGCGTCACCATCACGCTGGAGGTCACCGCCGACAAACCGAATCAGACGGTGGCCGGAGGTGTCTACCAGTATTATCTGGAGGGCTACGCGCTCACCATCCCCGTCTCGGCCCGGGATGTGGCGATCACCACCGCGTCGGGCGCTTCGCTCGACTACGAGGTCGTGTACGAGGACGACTGGTTCCAGACCCTCGCGTTCGGGTTCGGCCGAAACATCTTCTATCGGCAGACGGCCACCGTCATCGTCACCTACGACCTCGTCGAGGATCGTGGCGATGAGTCGGCCATCACCCGTGTCAACGACGCCTACATAGCGGTGTACGTGTGGCCCGACCCGCTGCTGGAGGACGCCGCGGTCGAGGTGGTGACGCCGCCCGGATTCGAGTTCGGGAACCAGTTCGCGTTCGCCACGGACGAGTTCACAGCCACCGACGGAGATGGAGATGTGCGGTTCGTCGCAGACGACATCGATCCGGAGGTGTTCTACACGGTGCTGTCACTCGAACGCCCGGATCGGTTGGTGAAGCAGGCTCTGGAGGTCGACGGCCATGAGATCGTGCTTCAGTCGTGGCCGGGCGACGATGCGTGGGCGGCTTCGGCCGGTGCCACCATCGAGGAGGGTCTCCCGTTGCTCATCGATGCCATCGATCTCGACTGGCCGATCGACAACGAGCTGACGGTCACCGAGTCCTACGATCCGCTGTTAGCCGGCTACGGGGGCTGGTACGACAGCATCGGTGCCGAGATATCGCTGGGCGACGTGCCCGACGATCACCTGATCCTGCACGAGCTGAGCCACCTGTGGTTCCACAACGAACTGTTCAGCGACCGTTGGATAACCGAGGGTCTGGCCGAGACCTACGCCGCCGACATCGTGGCCGACATGGACGGTGATCGGCCCGAGCCCGAGTCGGTCTCACTGCTCGATTCCGAGGCGATTCCCCTGAGCCGCTGGCCGACCGTCGGAGGCGTCGAGCCGGAGCTGGAGCAGTGGGCGTACGCCGCCAGTTGGACCGTCACTGAGGCCATCGTCGACGAGGTCGGTCGGGAGACGATGGACGCAGTGATCCAGGCCGCCGCCGCCAACGAGATCGCCTACGTCGGTGACGGCGAACCGGAGCTCAGCGCGGCACCCGGTGGCTGGACCTGGTACCTCGATCTGCTGGAGAACCGGGCGGGTGAGTCGAACGAGGAACTGCAGGACCTGTTCGCCGATTGGGTTGCCGCCGCCCCGGACCAGGAGAAGCTGGAGACACGCAGCGAGCGGCGTGACCAGTACTTCGAACTGGTGGAACGGGGCGACGGGTGGGCCGCTCCGTTGGCCGTTCGCAACGCCATGTCGATGTGGGCGTTCACCGCCGCCGCCGAGCGGATCGAGATGGCCGACGCGCTACTCGACCGCAGAGACGCACTCGCCGAAACGGTCGCGCCCCTCGATGCCGAGCTCCCCGACCTTCTGGAAGGGGCCTACGAGGCCGAAGACGATCCGTCGATGGCGGAGATCGAGACTGCGTTCGACGGTGCCGAGAATGCAGCCGATCAGCTGGTGGAGGCAAATCGCCTCGTGACCAACGCGACTGGATTGTTCGAGCGCGTCGGCGCCATCGGCGCCGACCTCGATTCCAACGTCGACATCGCCGCGGGGGCCTTCACATCCGGTGATTTCGAGGCCGTGGCCGACGCCCGCCGCGACATCGCCGCCGGCGTCGAGTCCCTTGCCCGCACCGGCATGATCCGCGTCGGCGTCGCCGTCACCGTGCTGCTGGTTCTGTTCGGAGGACTGGTCCTTCTGCGGAGCCGCCGTCGGGCGGCCGCCGGTCAGCTCACCGGCCCGACGATGACCGAGCCGTTGTGACCGCCGAAACCGAAGCTGTTCGAAATGGCCGGCGCCGGTGTCCAGGGCCGCGGTTCGTCGACGACGAGATCGATCTCGGGCATCTCCGGGTCCCGCTCGGCGAACCCGATCGTCGGCGGGATCAGACCCTTCTGGATCGACAACACCAGAATGGCCGCCTCGAGTGCGCCTGCGGCCCCGAGGGCGTGGCCGGTGACCCCCTTGGTCGAGGTGACCGGCGGACCGGGTGTTCCGAACACCTTGGAGATCGCGTCGGCCTCGGCCGCGTCGTTCAGCGGGGTGGACGTTCCATGGGCGTTGATCTGCCCGATGTCGCCGGCTGAGATACCGGCGTCGGCGAGCGCCAGCTCCATGCATCGCACCGCCCCCGAACCACCGGGGGCCGGCGCGGTGATGTGATGGGCGTCGGCGGTGCTGGCCGCTCCCATGACGAGGGCGAGGATCTCCGCCCCCCGGGCCTCGGCGTGTTCGAGCTTCTCCAGCACGAGCACGGCCGCCCCCTCGGCGATGACGAAGCCGTTGCGTCGCGCGTCGAACGGCCGGGACTCCCCGGTGGAGGACAGAGCCGTCATGTTTCCGAATCCGGCCAGGGCGGTGGGGCAGGTCGGGGCCTCACTACCACCGGCCAGCATCACGTCGCAACGGCCCAGGCGGATGGTGTTGAGCGCCGCGCCGATCGAATGGGTGCCGGCGGCACAGGCCGTGGCGATCGCCTCACACGGTCCCTGGAAGCCGTAACGCATCGAGGCGCTGGCCGCGGCCGCATTCGGCATCATCATCGGTATGAGGAACGGGGAGACCCGGCGATCACCTCGCTCGTGGCGGATGACGATCTGCTCCTCGTTGGTGCGAATACCGCCGATTCCGGTTCCGATCATGACGCCCATGCGGGCCGGATCGGCCGTCATCTCGCCCGCCTGTTCGAGGGCCATGTCGGTGGCGGCCAGGGCGAACTGGGTGAACCGGTCAGCCCGGCGGGCCTCTTTGGGGTTGGAGAACCACGGTGAGGGATCCCAGTCGGGGATGACACGATCGCCGTCGGCCGGCGCGTGCAGGAGACCCTGCCAGAAGGCCTCCGACCCGATTCCGGCCGGCGCGACGACCCCGACGCCGGTGACGGCGACCGCCTCGTTCATCAGATCTTCCCCACCACCAGGTCATAGGCGGCGCCCACGGTCTCGATGCCTTCGAGTTCCTCTTCCTCCACCGAGACTCCGAACTCTTCCTCGAGAGCCATCACCAGCTCGACGAGATCGAGGCTGTCGGCGTCGAGATCCTCGGCGAACCGGGCCTCACGCGTCACCTTGTCGGCGTCGACCGAGAGCACCTCGACGGCGCACTTCTGGAATGCCGCAAATTTCGAATCATCACTCACTGTGTTCCTCCTGGAACTGATTGTTGCTGTCAACGGTTGACGGGATGCCGGGAGGACCGTTTGATCCCCTCCCTCGGGAACCGGCTCGACTCCATACGGTAACGTCGTGGTTTCTAGCCTCCAAAGCCGCCGCCCATGCCCAACCCGCCGTCGACGGGAATGGTGACGCCGGTGACGTAGCCGGATCGCTCGGAGGCCAGGAACGACACGGCGGCCGCCACCTCGTCCGGTTGCCCGACCCGGCCGACGGGAACGGCCGAGACCATGGCCTCGACGGTCGAGTCGCCGGCGGCGGCCAGCATGTCGGTGTCGATCGGGCCGGGGGCGACGAGGTTCACCGTGATTCCACGGGAAGCGAACTCCCGGGCCAGCGACCGGCCGAGTCCGACCAGGCCGGCTTTGGACGCCGCGTAGTTTGCCTGCCCGGCCTGACCCAGCGCGCCGACCACCGACGACACGAGGACGATGCGACCCCAGCGGTTCTTCATCATGGGTCGGACCGCCCGTTTGGCGACCCGAAACGCCCCGGTCAGGTTGGCGTCGACCACATCGGCGAAGTCGCTCTCCGACATCCGCAGCACGAGCATGTCACGAGTGATGCCGGCGTTGGCGACAACGATCGAGGCCGGGCCGAACTGCGACTCGATCTCGTCGAACGCGCCGTCGACCGAGGCGGAGTCGGTGATGTCGCACTGGACCCACGTCAGATTGGTGTCGAGGTCATCGGGCTTCGAGCGTGAGCCCACCACCACCTGGTGACCGTCGTCGGCCAGCGACCGGGCCACGGCCAGGCCGATACCCCGACTTCCCCCGGTCACGAACGCCACCCGGCTCAACGCTCACCCCACCGAACGATCGCTGACGCCCACGTCATGCCGGCTCCGAATCCTATGAACATCACGATGTCGCCGGGATTCACCCGCCCGTTGATCTCGGCGTCCTTCAGCGCCAGGGGAATCGAGGCCGCCGAGGTGTTGCCGGTGCGCTCGAGAACCATCGCCGTCTTGTCCATCGAGAAGCCGAGTTTCCGCCAGGCCGATTCGACAATCCGGATGTTGGCCTGGTGGGGGATGACGAGATCGATGTCGTCGACGGTGAGGCCGGCCCGTTCGAGCGAAGTCTTCGCCGAATGCTGGATGACCGTGACCGCTTGGCGGAACACCTCCTTGCCGTCCATCTTGAGCACGTCGCCGTGCTCGGCGTAGAGGATGTGCACGTAGTTGCCGGCCGAGCCGAGGTCCCAGCTGAGCAGTTCGCCTCCGCCGGGCGCGTTGCGCTCGACAACGGCGGCGCCCGCACCGTTGCCGAAGAGGATGCCGGTGCCGCGGTCGTGGTAGTCGGTGATGCGGTCGAGGGCTTCGGCGCCGATCACGAGGATGCGGTCCATACCCTGCAACATCAGGCCGTTGGCCACGGTCAGCCCGTAGACCCAGCCCGAGCAGGCGGCCTGGACGTCGAACGCCCCGCACTGCAGACCGAGTTCGTTGGCCACCGCGGGTGCAGTGCCCGGGCAGATGTAGTCGGGCGAGGTGGTGGCCAGAATGACCTGGTCGATGTCGGTCGCATCGACCGACGCTTCGGCCAGCGCGATCCGGGCCGCCTCGGTGGCCAGACCGGAGGTGGAACCGCCGATGCGTCGCTCGCCGATGCCGGTGCGTTCCTTGATCCACTCATCGGTGGTGTCCATCCAGGCCGTCAGGTCGTCGTTGGTCAGCACCTTGTCGGGTAGGGCCGCGCCGACACCGGTGATGGTGAACCCCCAGGGGCCCACCCCGGCGGCGGTGACGCCGTCGGTTGCCGGATGCGGTGCTGCGCCGGCTCCCGATTTCTGGTTTCCCGATGTCTGGTTTCCCGAATTGTTGTCGTCCATGGTCGACGGTCCTTGTGGGGCGGGCGGTACTTCAGTCTGCCGTATGGGGATGGGTCTAGGGCGTGCCGAGGGACGCACTGCGTAGCCAGGCCAGCGGCTGGGACGTGGTGACCCGTTCGCCGGCCAGCGCGAGCAGGCCCTGGAGCGAGCCTTCGAATGCGGAGCGGACCTCGGTTTCGCCGACGCGCCCGACCGGCTGTCCCCGCTTGATCTCCTGGCCGTCGGCCAGCCCCGCCATCGGTTCGAAGACGCCGGTCGTGGGGCTCACGATGAGCCGTTCGACCGCGTAGAGTCGTTCACCTTCGGCCCCTCCGCCGGACGACGACGCGCCGGAGAGGCTCTCCAGGAGCGCGTCGACATCGGCCGGCGTGTTGACCGATATGGCGGTGGTGCCTTTGACGGTTCGTTTGACCAGGCCGGTCAGTGTCGTGCCCGGCCCGAGTTCGAGAAACACGGTCGCGCCCGCCTCGTCGAGCGCGTGGAGTGTGTGGCGCCACAGAACCGGGCTCGTCAGCTGGGCTCCGAGCAGACCCGGCCACTCGTCGGCGTCGTCGTGGGGGAGGGCGTCGACATTGGCGAACACCGGGCGGGCGGAGGACCGGAAGTCGACCTCGGCCAACGCCTTGCGCAGTCGGTCCCGGGCCGACGACATGAACGGAGTGTGGAACGCCCCGCCGACGTTGATCGGCATCACCCGTTTGGCGCCCAGTTCCTTGGCCAGATCCCCGGCCTTGGCGATCCCGTCCGGATCACCGGCGATCACGACCTGGCCGGCGGAGTTGTAGTTGGCGACCCAGACCTCGCCGTCGGTGCGGCGACAGGCGAGGTCCACCTTCTCGTCGTCGAGCCCGAGAACGGCTGCCATGGTGCCGTTGGTGGCGTCCGCCGCGGCCTGCATGGCCTCGCCCCGCTCGGTGACCAGCTGGACACCGGCCGAAAAACCGAGTGCGCCCGAAGCTGTCAGAGCCGAGTACTCGCCGAGGCTGTGTCCGGCGTGGAACGCCGGCTCCAGGCCTGTTCGCTCGACGGCGTCGAGCACGATCATGCTCACGATGTAGGTCGCCAGCTGCGAGTTGCGGGTCTCACGCAACTCGTCGGCATCCGCGGTGAGCAGCAGGGAGGCGACGTCGCGACCGGACGCCTCCGAGGCTTCATCAACCAACTCCCAACTCGGATGATCGGTCCAGGCTTCGCCCATGCCGGGTGCCTGGGACCCCTGCCCGGGGAACGTGAAAGCAATCATCACCGCACTCATTATCTCTTCTGACCCTTCCTCGAGCGAGAACGTTACCAGACCGGTCCCGCTCGGATGCGAAGTCCACACGATGGTGTCTGCGGCGATGTAGAATCGGCCGGGCATACGACATGCAGGAAGCCGCACGAACAGGCCCGGGTGGCGGAATGGCAGACGCGGCGGATTCAAAATCCGCTGTCCGAAAGGGCGTGTGGGTTCGACTCCCACCCCGGGCACCAGGGGAGGATCCTTGTTTCGTCCGTCGATCGAAAAGAAGTTGGCGTCGGTTTCAGGTGAGATGCGCAAGTTGCGCGAAGATCTGCGGGTAATCGACGAGCAGCTGCTCCAGGTGAGCGACGAGGCCGAGGATTCCCGGCTTCGGGCGATGGTCTCCGAAACTCCGCTGGCGGCGGCGGAACACCGGGACGCGGCGAAGGCCGTAGGCGCTCTGCGTCGGAACCGGGAGGCCATGGCTGGTCGACTGCAGAAGCTCGAGGTACTGCAGGACGAACTCCTCGATCAACTCACGAAGGCGCGTTAGTTTCCGGTGTCAACCAAACGAATCATCATCGCCGAAGACGAGCCCCTGATTCGGCTTGATCTGGCCGAGGCACTCGGCGAAGAGGGCTACGAGGTGGTCGGCGAGGCGGCCGACGGTGAACAGGCGATCGCCATGGCCCAGGAACTGCAGCCCGACGTCGCCATCCTCGACATCAAGATGCCGAATGTCGACGGGCTGGAAGCAGCCCGGCAGCTGGTCAACCAGCGGCTGTGCGCGGTTGTCGTACTCACCGCCTTCTCGCAGCGCGATCTCATACAGCAGGCCACCGAGGCGGGCGCACTGGCCTACCTGATCAAGCCGTACAAACAGTCGGAGCTGGTCCCGACCGTCGAATTGGCGGTCGCCCGATTCCGGGAGCTGGTGGCACTGTCCGAGCAGGCGGAGTCGTTGACCGATCAGTTGGAGACCCGAAAGCTGGTCGACCGGGCCAAGGGGGTGCTCATGGACGAGCACGAGATGGGCGAGAGCACGGCCTTCCGCTTCCTGCAGCAGACGGCGATGAGCACACGCTCCTCGATGAAGGCCGTTGCCCAACAGGTCCTCGACCGTGACCTGACGCCCTAGCCTCTACGAGGTTTGGCTTGTCAACGACCCGTTGCTGGGTCGCAGACGCGCAAAAGCTGCTTTGATCGGCGGCCGGCGGCAGGTGTGTAGCGCCTACTCGCTGAGGCCCATAGGCTCGAAATCGATGCCGACCTTGATGCTGATCGACGGGAACTCACTCACCTATCGGGCTTTTCATGCGTTACCCCAGGATCTCGCCACCGCGTCGGGCCAGGTGACCAACGCCGTCTTCGGCTTCACATCCATGCTCATCAACCTGGTGCGTGACCACCAGCCCGACGGGCTGGCCGTCGCCTTCGATCGGCCGGAGCCCACCTTCCGCCACGAGCAGGTCGAGACCTACAAGGCCAACCGCAGCGCCGCCCCCGACATCCTGAAACAGCAGATGGGGCTCGTGCGCGAGGTGCTCGACGCCCTCCACCTCCGTCAGCTGGAGCTCGCCGGGGTCGAGGCCGACGACATCCTGGCCACGCTCGCCACCCAGGCGGCGGCCAAGGACATCGACGTCCTACTCGTGACCGGTGATCGAGACAGCTTCCAGCTCGTCTCCGATCCCCGGGTCAAGGTCGTCTACAACAAACGTGG
Organism: Acidimicrobiales bacterium; assembly: GCA_965216655.1. Classification (GTDB taxonomy): domain Bacteria; phylum Actinomycetota; class Acidimicrobiia; order Acidimicrobiales; family SZUA-35; genus JAHELU01. The sequence continues at coordinate 136,970 of CBDCGP010000038.1, read as the reverse complement.
CGTCAGTGACTACGCCATCTACGACGAGGCCGGGATCCTCGAACGGACCGGCGTCCCCCCGTCGAAGTACGTGATGTACGCCGCGCTCAGAGGCGACAACAGCGACAATCTTCCCGGCGTGCCCGGAGTGGGGGAGAAGACGGCGGCCAAGCTCCTGGAGAAATACGGCGACCTCGACGGCATCTTCGCCCACCTCGATGAGCAGACACCGAAATTGAAGGAGAACCTCACGGCCGCGGAGGAGCTCGTTCGAATCAACGCGGTCGTCATGGAACTGATGCGCGACGTCGATCTCGGCGTGGATCCCAGTGATCTGATCGGCATCGAGCCCTACGACACCGACGAGGTGCGGAAGTTGTTCGACTTCCTCGAGTTCCGCACCCTGCTGGCTCGCCTGGAGGAGGCGTTCTCGCAGTCGGTCGGCGCGGCCAAGCTGGCGTCGAAGGCCGAGCTGCAGACGGCGATCACCACACCCCGCGGAGCCGAGGCGGCGGCCGTCGTCGAGAAGCTGGCGTCGGGGTCCGACCCGGTGTCGGTGGCTGGGCTGCTGTCGACCGACGCCCATCGGTGGGACGTCGCCGGGCTGGCGGTGGCCGCCTCGCCCGAGTCCGCGACGGCCAAGGTGACGGTGGTGTGGCTCGACGGCGACACCCTCGTCGACCACGAGGTGCTCGCGGCGCTGCGAAAGCTCCTCGGTGACGAGGGACCGGGTGTCCATGCCCATGACGCCAAACCGCTGATCCGGGCCCTGCTGCAGCATGACTGCGGGTTCGGCGGGCTGAAGCTCGACACGTCACTCGCCGCCTACCTGCTCGACCCGGCGGGCAACGCCTACCCGTTCGGCGAGCTGCTGCCGGCCTACACCGATTTCGTGCTGCCGGAGGGCACGGTGGTTCCCGAGGGGCAGCTCGACTTCGGCGACAATTCGCTCACCCCGGCCGAGGAGACGGCGCTCGAGGCGGCCGCCGTGGCCGTGCTCGGCCCCCGACTGGCCGCTGAAATCCAGGAGAACGGGCTCACCGAGCTGAACACGAAGGTCGAGGTGCCGTTGGTGGCCGTCCTGGCCCACATGGAGCGCACCGGTGTGGCGGTCGACCGCCAGGAGTTGGAGGCGCTCAACGAGTCGATGACGGCCGAGGCGTCTGCTCTGGCCCAGGCGATCCAGGACGACGCCGGTGAGGAGTTCAACGTCAACTCCACCAAGAAGCTGCGGGAGATCCTGTTCGAGAAGTTGGAGCTGACCCCGCAGAAGAAGACCAAGACCGGCTATTCGACCGATCAGGCGACGCTGGAGAAGCTGTCGGGCGAGCACCCGATCATCGATCACCTCCTGGCCTACCGGGAAGTCGAGAAGCTGCGCTCGACCTACGGGCAGACGTTGCTCGACGCAGTGGCCGCCGATGAGCGGATCCACGCCACGTTCAATCAGACGGTGGCCCGCACGGGGCGGCTGTCGAGCGAGAATCCGAACCTCCACAACATTCCCGTCCGAACCGACCTGGGCCGCACATTCCGGCACGCGTTCGTGGCGGCCGAGGGCCACGAGCTGCTGATCGCCGACTACAACCAGATCGAACTGCGGTGTATCGCCCATCTGGCCGACGATCCGGGGCTGGTCGAAGCGTTCACCAACGGCGACGACATCCACAACATCACGGCGGCCCGGGTGTTCGACGTCGATCCCTCCGAGGTCAACACCGAGCAGCGGTCGAAGGCCAAGATGGTCTCCTACGGCCTGGCCTACGGGATGGAGGCCTACGGCCTGGGTCAGCGTCTCGGTATCCCGACCTCGGAGGCCCGGGAGATCCTCGACGCCTACTTCGAGGGGTTCCCGTCGGTGAAGGAGTACATGGAGCGGACCGTCACCGAGGCCCGCAACCGGGGCTACACCGAGACCTTGTTCGGCCGGCGGCGGGCCATTCCCGAGTTGTTGAGCGACAATCGGAACCTTCGTCAGGCGGGGGAGCGGCAGGCCATGAACGCCGGCATCCAGGGCTTGGCCGCCGATATCTTCAAGGTGGCCCTTGTCCGCCTCCACCGATCGCTCACCGAGGGTGGCTACGCCAGCCGCCTCGTCCTCCAGGTCCACGACGAGGTCATCCTCGAGGTTCCACCCGAGGAGCGCGATGCGATGACAGCGGTGGTGCTGGAGGACATGCGGGGTGCCTTCGATCTCCGCGTTCCCCTCGAGGTGAACCTCGCGTTCGGCCCGACCTGGGCCGATGCCAAGGACTGATGGCGTTCTCGACACCTCTCGGCACCCCCGATGAGGCCGCGATCGCCGAGTTCTGGCAGCGCTTCCTGGCGGCGACGGATCGGCCGCTCGACACACCTCAGCCGGACGCGTGGCCGTTCGGCGACTCCGTCGAACTGGCCGACGAACTCCTGGCCCTGGTACTCGACGGAACCAAACGGGCCACCGCGGGCTCCGTGGCCGAATACGAGGCCGAAGAAGAAGCACTTCCACAGGTCGGTGATCTGGAGATCGTCCTCGACGGCGGTATGCAGCCGCGTGCCGTGCTGCAGATCACCGACGTTCGAATCGGTCCGTTGTCATCGGTTGACGAAGAATTCGCCCACGACGAAGGAGAGGGCGACCGCACACGCGCCTACTGGCTCGATGCCCACACCTCGTTCTTCGAGCGCGTGCTGACTCGACTGGGAGTCGAGTTCAGCCCCGACATGGAAACGATCTTCCAACGCTTCGACGTGCCGTACCAGGAGGACTGATCCTCGACCACCGGACTCAGGTCGCATGTGACTACAAGCTGGATACTTGAGGTCACGCGAGGTACTGTAGGTACATGAACGTTGGGATCCGAGAGCTCAAGGCGAAGCTGTCGGAATACCTGGGTCGGGTCGCGGAGGGCGAGGATCTGGTCATCACCGACCGGGGTAAGCCTGTCGCTCGACTTGTTCCATTCTCCGACGACACACTCGAGCGCGGTTTCGAGGAAGGCTGGATCGAAGCTCCCCGTCGCCGCTCTCTCGAGCCGAGTGCGATCCCGCGTTTCCGGTCCGACATGTCGGTTATGGACGCGCTCGACGAGGATCGGGGCTGACCGCCGGTGATGATGTCGGCATCGGCCCTTGACGTCGAACGATGACTGAACGATGACTGAACGATGACACTGTATGTCGACTCATCAGCCTTGCTCAAGCGCTACGTCGACGAGCACGATTCCGACGTTGCGACCGGCATCATGGGTGAGGATCCAGTCCTCGTCAGTAGCCGGCTGACGGAGATCGAGGTCCGGCGAAATCTGGCGCGTATGCTCACCGGGCCAGACCTGTTGGCCGCTCGACGGCAACTCGTCAACGATCTCGATGCCTTTGCCATCGTCGCTTTGGACGCCACCACGTGCAACCAGGCGGCTCAGATCGCGGAACAGACGTTGTGTCGGTCGCTGGACTCGATCCATCTGGCCGCCGTCCGACGGGCCGGCCCGTCGACGGCACTGCTGACCTTCGATCTGCGTCAAGCGCAGGTCGGCCGTAGTCTTGGCATTCACGTCCTCGGTTGCTGAGCCAGAGAGAGGGGGCACCGGCAGATGTCCGACCTCGTACCCAATCACCACGCCCACTACCCGCAGTTCACCGGCGTTTCCGGCTATCTGGCCGGCCTGACGATGATCTTCCGTCGCGGTCGGGATGCCCGACTCGTGGCCGACCTGGCCGCCGTCGGCCCGCAGGATCGGGTCCTCGACATCGGCTGCGGGCCCGGAACCGCAGCTCGCCACGCCGCCTCCCGCGGCGCTGACGTCATCGGCATCGATCCCTCGCCACCGATGCTGGCCCTGGCCCGCATGATCAGCGCGTTGCGGTCGAACGCGGGCCGACTCGACTGGCTCGTCGGCACAGCCGAGGATCTCGGTGTGCCGACCGACTCCGTTTCGGTGTGCTGGTCGATCGCCTCCGTCCACCACTGGCAGGATCTCGATGCCGGGCTCGACGAGGTCGAACGGGTCCTCGCCCCGGGCGGCCGGTTCCTGGCCATCGAGAAGCGGACCGAGCCCGGCGCAAAAGGCAACGCGAGCCACGGCTGGACACCCGATCAGTCCGCCCTGTTCGCCTCCATCCTCGCCGACCGGCGGTTCGGTGACGTCGAGGTGTCGAACCACGAGGTCGGCCCGCGGTCGATCGTCGTCGTGCAGGCCGTTCTCCGGTCATGAGCGATCGAGTCCGCCGGGGCGGCGGAACCCCGGAACGAGCGGCTGATTACACCGAGCACTGGTTCGAGCCCCTGGCCGAACACATGGGCCCGGCCTATCTGCGCTATTCGTTCACCAAGGGCACCGTTCAGGAGGTCGACGCCCTGACGGCGATGCTCGACCTGTCGCCGGGCACCACGGTGCTCGATGTCGGCTGCGGGCCCGGGCGGCACAGTCTCGAGCTGGCCCGTCGGGGATACGAGGTCGTGGGCGTCGACATCTCGCAGGCGTTCATCGATTCGGCCGCCGCTGCCGCCGAGGCGGAAGGGCTGACCGCCCGGTGCCGGTTCGTCCGGGGCGACGCCCGCCGCCTCCACGAGCTTGCGCTCGGATCATTCGATCTCGTCATTTCCTTGTGCCAGGGCGCCTTCGGCTTGACCGGCGGCCCGTCGGCCGATCCCCCGACGGCGGACAGCCGGGCACTCGAACTCGACGAGCCGGTCCTGACGGCCATGGCCTCCGTCCTGGCCCCCGAAGGACGCATCGTCGTATCCGCCTTTTCCGCCTACTTCCAGGTCCGCCACACCGAGCCCGATCGACCCAACGGTGCGCCGTCCGCCGACCTCCCAGCGGAATCGTTCGACGCCGAAACCGGCGTCAATCACGAATGGACCACCGTGCTCGACCCCGACGGCCGGCCCCGAACCGCCGAGCTCTGGACCACGTGCTACACCCCCCGGGAGTTGCGGCTGCTGGCTCGAGCCGTCGACCTACGAGTCGAGGCGGTCCACGGCGTGACACCCGGCGACTACGGCCCGTATCCGCCCGACCTCGACCGGCCCGAGTTTCTGCTGATCGCAGCGAGGGCTCAACCGAAACTCTGAGGAGGCGCCCGGGATCCGAGGATCCTTCGCCGAAGCCGATAGCCTGAAAGGCGGTCGGGAGAGTCCCGCCCCCGCTTCGTGCGCCCAGGTGCTTGCACGCCCTCACGCATCGGCGAACGACCAGGCCCCATAGAGGCGGCCCGGTCACCCAGCCGGTGAGACGTCGTGTTTCCAGGGCAAAGAATCGGTTATCGGAAAGTGTCCCCTAGTTACGTGTCGACCGCCGAAGTAAGTACAGAAACAACCATGTCGGATACCCCAGCAGAACCGGAGCAGAGCGCACCCGATGCCGGCGCCTCCGCCCCCGAAACCATGAGCGATGCTGTGGGCGAAAACGAATACGTCCCTCGTCAGATCACCGCCAACGACCTCGACGGTTCGTTGGACGACGCCTACGCCGCGTCGATGGTCACGGTGGACGACGGCCAGATGGTCAACGGCACCGTCGTGCGGGTTGACCGCGACGAGGTGTTGGTCGATATCGGCTACAAGAGCGAGGGTGTCATCCCCGCCCGCGAGCTGTCGATCCGCAACGACGTCGAGCCTGGCGAGCTGGTTTCGGTCGGCGACGACGTCGAAGCCCTCGTTCTCCAGAAGGAGGACAAGGAGGGTCGCCTGCTGCTGTCGAAGAAGCGGGCTCAGTACGAACGGGCGTGGGGCACGATCGAGGCCATCAAGGAACGCGACGGCATGGTCTCCGGCCCCGTCATCGAGGTCGTCAAAGGCGGCCTGATCCTCGACATCGGTCTCCGCGGCTTCCTGCCGGCCTCCCTGGTGGAGCTGCGCCGGGTGCGGGACCTGCAGCCCTACATCGGCCGCTCGCTCGAAGCCAAGATCATCGAGCTCGACAAGAACCGCAACAACGTGGTGCTGTCCCGCCGGGCCTATCTGGAGGAGACCCAGAAGGAACAGCGCGAGGACTTCCTCACCAACCTCACCCCTGGCGAGGTCCGTTCCGGTGTCGTCTCGTCGGTCGTCAACTTCGGCGCCTTCGTCGATCTCGGCGGTATGGACGGTCTCATCCACGTCTCCGAGCTGTCGTGGAAGCACGTCGATCACCCCGGATCCGTGGTGTCGGTCGGCGACGAGGTCACCGTGCAGGTGCTCGAGGTGGACCTCGACCGGGAGCGCATCAGCCTGTCGCTGAAGGCCACCCAACAGGATCCCTGGCAGGAGTTCGCCTCCAGCCACCGGGTCGGCGAACTCGTCTACGGCCGGGTCACCAAGCTGGTGCCGTTCGGTGCGTTCGTCCAGGTGGGCGACGGCATCGAGGGCCTGGTCCACATCTCCGAGATGTCGGCCCACCACATCGATCTGCCCGAGCAGGTGGTCACCCCCGGCGAGGAGCTGTGGGTCAAGATCATCGACATCGACCTCCAACGTCGGCGTATCAGCCTGTCGATCAAACAGGCCGCCGAGGGTGGCGTCGTGGCTCAGGAGTACCAGGAGCACTTCGGCGAGCACGCCTTCGATGACGAGGGCAACTACATCGGTCCGAGCGAGGTCGACCCGGACGTCGAGGCCGCCTGGGCCGAATACTACGCCGAGCTCGACGGGGGCAATCCCGACGCCGAAGCTCCCACCGAGGGTGGTGCGCCGGCTGCACCTCCGGCCGCGGAAGACGGCGGTCAGGAGCCTCCGGCAGCCGATCAGGATCCCGAGGACGCCTGATCGATCCGCCGGCCGGCCGTCGCCGAGACGCCCGGCAACAAAGAAGGATTCCCGAACGTGGGCCATCAACTCGAGGTGGCCCACGTTCGTCGTTTTCGAGCGCTCGTTCGTAGGGTGACCACCTCGATCCGAGGTCCGGGTTTCGGCCGAAGCGAACCGGGCGGTTGATTTCATCCGAATTGCTAAGCAAGCAGCCGGATCGAGCCGACAAGAACCTCAAGTAAGCGCGGCATGTCATGGACCTGCCACTGACCGAGGAGATTGTCGTGAGCGCACGACGGACGGTGATTCTGATAGTTGCAGTGGCCCTTGGTGCCCTGGCGGCGGTTGGACTGCTCAGCTATGTTCGCAGCGCCGAGACAGGGGCCGGCGAGGCCGGCGCACCCGTCGAGGTGTGGGTGGCCAAAGCGCTGGTCCCGAAGGGAACCCCGGTGGAAGCGGCACTGGAGCAGGGCCTCATCGGGACCGAGCTGGTGGCCCAGCGACTCCGACCGGCGACGGCCGTCGTCGACCCGAGCACGGAACTGGCCGGGCTCGTCGCCGTGCACGACATCCAACCCAACATGGCGATCGTCACGGGCACGTTCGTGTCGTCCACGATCGTCAACACCGGGATAACGGACAGGCTCGAGGAGACGGGCAAGGTGACGGTCACGATCAGCGTCGACCAGACGAGGGGTGCGGCCTACCTGATCGAACCGGGCGACTTCGTCAACGTCCTCGTCGAACGTGATTGGGACACGCCGTTCTTCGAGAACGACCCGCCGATCGACCTGACGCCGAGCGCCACCGCCGAGCTTGCCGCCAACCTGACCGAGAACGATGCCGTTCGTCCGATCATCAGCGACCTGTACCCGGTCAACGCCCGCTACGCCTACCAGAAGGTCGAGGTGCTGGCCGTCGGACAGGCACTCATCCCCGACATCGGCGAGACCGGTGAAGGAACCGAAGAGGATGAACAGGTCCAGGTCCGGGGTCTGATCACGCTGGCCGTGCCGCCCGAGGCCGTCCAGGTGCTGCTCAATGTCGGACGAGACGACATCTACCTCTCACTCGTTCCCGACGACTACGAGCCCCGGGCGATTCTGCCGATCGATCCGACCGGACAGGTTCTGCCCGGTGAGGACGAGTCCCGCCTGACCCCCTATGTCGGATTCGACGATGTCGTCGATCCCACCCTGCTGTTGAACGCCGAAGACGGCGAGAGTCGCATTGGGACCGTGCCCAGTTCGGGCGGCGGTTCCGACGACAGCACATCCGGTGGAGTCGGGAGCGATGGCGAGACCGTCGAACCCGACTCGAATCCGCCGGTCGAGACGACGATCCCCGAGGACAGCACTTCCACCGACGGCGAAGAGGGCGAGGGTAACTAATGACCCAGTACGACTTCTCGAGCTTCGACGGCCTCGATGCCGCCGAGAGCTTTGAGGAGAACACCTTCGAGAGCGAACACCGGCTGGTGGCCGGTGCGGGGGTGGCCATCGTCGATTCCGATCAGGCCGTCCGGGACTACCTGGTCGGGCTGTTCGAGGGCACGGTCGACACCGCCCAGTCGCTGGAGGATCTCGAGCGGCAGTTGCAGGGCGGCGCCTGTGTCGTGGTACTCGGCCCGTCGTGCGCACGGCAGGAGGATCTCGACACGATCGCAATGTGGGGGAAGCGTTATCCCAACGTCGCCGCTGTTCTCGTGACATCGGAGCTGACGACCCAGCTCCTCCAGCGGGCACTTCGGGTGGGGGTCAAGGATGTCATCTCGGCCCCGATCGACCAGGAGCAGCTCATCGAAACGGTCGACCGGATCGCCGAGAATCTGCCGAGTGCCGATCAGCTGATCGGGTACAGCCCGGGAATCGAACCGGGTGATTCCGACAATGGTGAGCTCGGTCGTGTCATCACGGTCTTCTCCACGAAGGGTGGATCCGGCAAGTCGGTGACGGCCAGCAACATCGCCGTCGCGCTCGCCAACCAATCGAACAAACCCGTCGTCCTGATAGACGGCCACCTGCAGTTCGGCGACATCGCCGTGATGCTCAAACTCCATCCCGAGTCGACGGTCGCCGACGCGGTCGCACAGCTCGACGTTCTCGACGCCGACATGTTGAACAACATGATGGCCGTACACGAACCGACGGGCCTGCGAGTGCTGACGGCACCGGTCGAGCCGACCGTCGCGGACCAGATCACGGGTCCGCACATGGCCCGGCTGATCGAGGTGATCCGAACCTTTGCCGGTCACATCGTCATCGATCTGCCGGCGATCTTCAACGAAGTGGTGCTCAATGTGCTCGAAGCCAGTGACCAGATCGTCCTGGTCGCCGGCCTCGACATCCCCAACATCAAGAACGTCAAGATCGGTCTCACCACGCTCTCCCTGCTCAACATCCCGACCGAGAACATCCACATCGTGCTCAACCGCTCCGACTCGAAGGTCAAACTCGATCTCGGTGAGGTGGAGCGAACCCTCGGGGTGGTCGCCGCCGCCCACGTCCCGTCCGACATCGTCGTTCCCATCTCGGTGAACAAGGGATCACCCGTTGTGCTGTCCGCCCCCAAGTCCGGTGTGGCCAGGGCCTTCGAGCAGCTGGCCGCCAAGTTCCTCGACGGCGAAACCGCATCCGAGTCGAGCTCAGGCGGATTCCGCAAGTTCTTCGGTTGACCCAGTCCGTATTCGCTCAGAACCCAATCCGCTTTCCTGCTTGATCCCCAGAGGAGTACCAGATGTCGCTGTATGAACGGTTGAATGACGGTGCCGCACCGACCGGCTCCGACACGGGAGGTCGCAACCGTGGTCTCGACGAACTGCGTCACCGCATCCATGGTGCTCTGATCGAGGAACTCGGACCGATCCTCTACGACAAGCGGTTGTCCGAGGAGGATCTCCGCAAGAAGGTGCGTGACGCCCTTCAGGCCGCACTGGCCCAGGAGCGCACTCCGATCTCGGCGGCCGACAAGGCCCAGATCATCCAGGACGTTTCCGATGACATTCTCGGCTACGGACCGATCGACAAGCTGCTGCGGGACGAGGACGTCTCCGAGGTCATGTGCAACGGCCCCGATCAGATCTTCGTCGAGCGCAGCGGCAAGCTGTCGGTCGAGGCGGTCACCTTCGTCGACGAACTCCATCTCCGACGCATCATCGACAAGATCGTGGCCCAGGTCGGACGCCGCATCGATGAGTCGTCGCCCCTCTGTGACGCCCGCCTTCCCGACGGATCACGTGTAAACGCCGTCATCTCACCGCTCGCCATCGGCGGGCCGTTCCTCACCATCCGAAAGTTCGCGGCCGATCCGCTCCAGATCGACGATCTGATCCGTTTCGGCACGCTCAGTGTGCACGCAGCCCGATTCCTGCAGGCCTGCATCGTCGGCAAACTCAACGTGATCGTGTCCGGTGGTACCGGTACCGGTAAGACGACGACGCTCAACGTGCTGTCGTCGTTCATCCCCGACGGCGAGCGGATCATCACGGTCGAAGACGCCAAGGAACTTCAGCTCAACCAGCAGCACGTGCTGTCGCTGGAAACCCGGCCGCCCAACATCGAAGGCAAAGGCGAGATCACCATTCGCGATCTCGTGAAGAACACGCTGCGTATGCGGCCCGATCGCATCGTCGTCGGCGAGTGCCGTTCCGGCGAGGCCCTCGACATGCTCCAGGCCATGAACACCGGTCACGACGGGTCGCTGACCACGCTCCACGCCAACGCCCCGCGCGACTCGCTTGCCCGCCTCGAAACCCTGGTGCTGATGGCCGGCTACGACCTGCCGGTGCGGGCGATTCGAGAGCAGATCTCCTCCGCCGTCGACTGCATCGTCCAGCTTCAGCGCCTTCGAGACGGGACCCGCCGAATCACCCACATCACCGAGGTCGCCGGTATGGAAGGTGAGATCATCACGCTGCAGGACGTCTTCCTGTTCGACTTCGGCGCCGGGGTCGACGACCAGGGTCGGTTCCGGGGTCAGCTCAAGCCCACCGGTGTGAGGCCCAAGTTCTCGGAGAAGCTGGCCGACAACGGCATTCGGCTCGGACCGGAGATGTTCTCGCTCGGCGGCACCGATCCGGCCGGCAAAGGACGTATGCGGGGATGAGACGGCTATCGAATCACGTGGTTCTGGTCGCGCTGGCCGCCCTGGTCGCGCTGGGACTCGCAGTACCGGCGTCGGCCCAGTCGGAGGACGACCTCCCAGCCGTCACCTATGTCGATGCTCGCGACGAGGTGGCCGACGTCGGGTTGCTCACCGAGACCTATGACGTCGCCGCCGCCGACGTCCGGATCGAACAGTCGGGTCAGGTGCTGGACGTCGCCTCGTTGAGCACGGCTCGGGAGAACGACTGGCCGGTCGAGATGGTGTTCGTCGTCGATCTCGACAACCGAAACGCAGCCGATGGCGGCCTGACAAGGGCAACGTCGGCGATCGCTGCGGCCGCCAGGTCGCTGCCCGAGGGATCGAGGGTCGGACTCGTCTCGGCCGGACGGGTTGCCGATGTCGAGCTCTCGCTCACCACGTCGCTCGATCGGTTCGACGTGGCCCTGTCGACGCTGAGCGTCGATCAGGGATCGTCGCTCGTCGATGCCGCCGGACTTGCCGGTCGGATGTTCGACGCCGACGATTCCATCCTGGGCCGCCAGGTGGTTCGCTCGGTGGTCGTCGTCGCCGGTGGGCCCGACACGACATCCACTGGTGGTCAAGCGGAGGCGTCCTCCGGCCTCGTTCAGAACTCCGCCCAGCTCCTGGTGGTCGAGCTGGCGGCCCCGTCGCCGGAGCTGGCCGAACTGGCCCGCACTGCCGGTGGAACCACGGTCCCGGTCGCCGACGCCGCGACCACGGCGGACTCGATCGCCCAGGCGGTGTCGATCGCCGGTGATCGGCTGCTCGTGTCGTTCAACCAGCTCGAGCGAGGTGAATCCGACTCCGTGGCCGACCGTGCCAGCGTCAAGATCACGATCGCCGACACGACTCGTTCGCTCAGCTACCCGAGGGACATGGAGACGGCCAACGTTCTCCAGCTCGGCCCTCTGACCGAAGCGGAGTCGAGTCGTTTCGACTTCCTCGGCAACGAGATCTTCCTCTACCTGTCGATAGCTCTTGCGTTCCTCGGCATCTCGACCGGGGTCTGGGCTCTCGCCTCGATGTTCGGGGGCGGCGACGATCGACTCGACCGGGTTCTGGCCCGTTACTCGGAGGGTAAAGAGGTCGACGAGGAGGAAGTCAGGGAGATGCTGGTGCAGACCGAACTGCTTCAGCGGGCCGTCGACTTCACCGAAGGTTTTGCCCAGCGCCGCGGCTTCCTCAGCCGCATCGAGGAGCTTCTCGAACGGGCTGATCTGCCGATTCGTCCGGGCGAAGGCATGTTCTTCCTGGTCGGCATCGCCGTGATCGTGTTCGGTCTCATCTGGTCCGCGACCACGAGCCTGCTCGTCGCCCTCATCGCCGGCGTGGCTTGCGGCTTCGTCGCCTACGGCGCCGTCGTGTTCCTCGCCCATCGTCGCCTCAAGGCGTTCGAGGGTCAACTCCCCGACACGCTTCAGCTGCTCGCCGGCACGCTGCGAGCGGGCTATTCGCTGCCCCAGGGAATCGACGCCGTCTCGAACGAGATCGCCGATCCGATGGGCGAAGAGCTCCGCCGTGCCGTCACTGAAGCACAGCTCGGCCGCGAACTCGAGGATGCGCTGGCGTCGGTGGCCGAGCGTCTCCACAGCGACGACTTCAGCTGGACGGTCATGGCCATCGGGATCCAACGTGAGGTGGGCGGCAACCTCAATGAGCTTCTGATGACCGTGGCCGACACGATGGTGCAGCGGGAACGGCTCAAGCGGGAAGTGGCCGCGTTGACCGCCGAGGGTCGCGTCTCCGCGTTGATCCTCTCGCTGCTGCCTCCCGGCCTGGGAACCGTTCTCTACGTCATGAACCCGGATTATGTGAGCGTGCTGTTCAGCCGCACCCTCGGCCTGATCATGCTCGGGCTGGCCATCGTCAGCGGCGTCGTCGGCCTGCTCTGGATGAAGAAAGTGATAACGATCGATGCCTGACTTTCTGACTGCCATACCGATGGAGGTCTACGCCGTCGGCCTGGTCGCCGCTCTGGTGCTGCTGGCGTTCGTCGTTCTCGACCAACTCGAGGAACGCAATGCCGCCCGCGCCTCCCTCCGTCAGCTCGACGACTATCACGTCGAGGACCAGCGGGAACAGGAGCTGCTGGCCCCGCTGCACGAGCGGCTGCTCGCCCCTGTCTTCAAGGGTTTCACCAGGGTCGGCCGTCGGTTCAATCCACCCGACTACGTCGAGGCCGTGCGCCGCAAGCACATGCAGGCCGGCATCCTGACCCCGACCGCGGTCGAGCGGTTCCTCGCCACCCGCATCATCTGTCTCGGACTCATTCCGGTGTGGCTTGTCTTCGTGTTCTTCATCAACCCGCTGGGTCTTTCGGGCATTCTGCGCCTCGTGCTCGCCGGCGTCGGCGTGGCCGGCCTGGCCATCGTGCCCAACTCACGGCTCGACAACAAGGTCAAGACCCGGCAGGAGTCGGTGCAGCGGTCGTTGCCCGACGTACTCGACATGCTGGTGATCTCCGTCGAGGCCGGTTTGGGCTTCGAGCAGGCCGTCGACCGGGTCATTCACAACGTTCCGGGTGAGCTCTCCGACGAGTTCGCCCGGGTGCTGGGCGAGTCGACCGCCGGCTCCACCCGGTCCGACGCGTTACGAGGTTTGCAGGAACGGGTGGACGTCCCCGAGATCCGCTCGTTCGTGCTGGCCATGATCCAGGCCGACAAGTTCGGTGTCAGCATCGGCCGTGTGCTTCGGGCCCAGGCCGACGAGATGCGCATCAAACGCCGCCAGCTGGCCCAGGAGAAGGCGCAGAAGGCCCCGGTGAAGATGTTGATCCCGATGGTGTTCTGCATCTTCCCGGCGCTGTTTGTGGTGATCCTCGGACCGGCCATGATCAACATCATGGAGAACTTCAGCTGAGTCCGGCCCCGTCGAGGGGGGAACCGCCGGTGCAACCGCCGACTTCACAACCGGGCCTGCTCGCACGGCTGACCGTGGCGGACGGATTCGGCTGGCTGCTCGCCGTCGCAGGGTTCGTGATCGGCGGCAAGATCATCTCCGACAACAGCCTGCTGACCCATCTCGCCACCGGAGAGCTGATCGTCGAACGTGGTTGGGTTCCCGACGCCGACCCGTACTCGCACGACTTCGCCGGCCGCCCGTGGACCGTCCAGAGTTGGCTGGCCTCGCTCCTGTACACGCGGGCGGTCGATCTCGGTGGCCAGTCGGCGCTGCGGTTGCTGCACGGTGCATTGGGCGCAGCGGTCATGGTCGGAGTCTGGCGCCTCGTCGCCCCTGCCCGCCAGCTTCTCGTCCGAGCAGGACTGGTCGTCGTCCCGCTCCTGGTCGGAGGTGCGTTGTGGTCGCCGCGCCCGTTCATGTTCGGCCTGGTCGGTATCATCGTCGTACTCCTGGTGCTGCGTGGCGAGGTACGGCCGTGGGCGCTCATCCCCGCCATGTACCTGTGGGTCAACACCCACGGTTCGTTTCCGCTCGCGCTGGTGATCCTCGGGGCCGCCGGCGTCGGACACATGATCGATCGGCGCCAGGTCCCGGTCCGCCATCTCCGCCTCACCGGCTGGATGGCGGCCGGTATCCTCGTCGCCGGACTGAATCCCGTCGGGCCGCGTCTGTGGTGGTTCCCCCTGATGCTGCTGGGACGTGGTGAGGCCCTCGACGAGGTGGTCGAGTGGGCCCCGCCGAGCTTCGAGAATCCGGTTGACTTCGTCTACCTGAGCCTGCTGCCGATACTGGTTCTGGCGGCCAGACGGGGCCTGCCTTGGACCGACCTGCTGCCGGCGGTCGGGTTCTTCGCCACCGGGCTACTGGCGATCCGCAACATGGCCCCCGCATCGCTCGTCGTGGTGACCATGGCGGCACCGGCCCTCGCTGGTCTGATGGGGCGCACGATCGGAGACGAAGTGGGGCGGCGGGCCCGCATGCTCGCGGTCGCCGGTGGCACGGGACTGGTCGTCAGCGCCATCGCCGTGATGAGCAGTCCCGGGCTGTCGCTCGACCGCTATCCCGTCGACGCCGTCACCTACCTCGAGGAAAGGGCTCTCCTACCAGCCGACGATTCGGTGGTCATCCATCGCGAGGGTGTCGGCAACTATCTCACCCACCGCTACGGGGCGGATGCCGGTGTCTTCATCGACGACCGGTTCGACTTCTACCCGGTCGACAGAACCCGCGACCATCTGACGCTGGTCTACGGAGGTGACTACCGGGAGGTACTCGACCGTCATCGGGCCGACATCGTCGTGTGGGAACGAGAATCCGATCTGGGCGACTGGCTCGACGCCGATCCGGGCTGGGATCTTCCCTTCCGGGACGACGAGTGGATCGTCGCCTGCCGCTCCGGCAGCCGGGCCGCCGATTCCTGCCGCTGACCTCGACGTCGGCGGTCGGTCGGGCCCGACCAAAGGTTTGGGCGATACCGCGTCACTATGACACCAAAACCCCCAAACCTCGGTGGTGCGCTTGAACTTTGCGACATCTACGACCCCCAGGGGGGTCGTCAGGTGCACACAGTTCCGGGGCCGGGACCCAGGCGACGGCCTAGTTGATGGTGACGATGCCCATCCGCACGGCCTGGAGTACGGCCTGCGTGCGGTCCCTGGCATCGAGTTTCTGATAGATGGACGCCAGGTGGTTCTTGACCGTCTTCTGGCTGATGAACAGCTGCTCGGCCACTTCCGGGGTGGAACAACCGTCGGCGATGAGCTGCAGCACCTCTTCCTCTCGAGGGGTGATGATGCGCTCGGTCTTGGACGACGATCCCTGGTTGCGCACCTCGGCCAACATCGATGCGGCGAGACGAGGCGACAGTGCGGTCTCCCCGATCACGACAGCGTCGATGGCCGATGCGATCTCGTCGGTGCTGCAGTCCTTGACCAGATAGCCGTTGGCACCGGCCCGGATGGCCTCGGTGAGCACGTCCTGGTCGGCGTGCATGGTGAGGATGACCACATAGGTCCCAGGTAGGCGGGCCTTGATCTGACTCGTGGCCTCGATGCCGCCGAGTTCGGGCATACCGACGTCCATCAACACGACATCCGGACGCACGGCAGCGGCCAGGTCGACGGCCTCCACGCCGTTTCGGGCCTCGGCCACGACATCGAAACCGAGCTCGGTGAGTGAGCGTCGCAGGCCCTCTCGGAGCATCCGGTGATCATCGGCGAGCAGGACCTTGATGGTCCGACGAGCCGATCCGCCGACGTTCCCCAGCGAGGAATCGCCTGATCGCCGACTGTTCGGGTTTGGTCGAGGTTGCACTGCGTCAACGTCCTCTCGTGCTTGATGCCGAACCGAGCCACGGGCTCACGTTCTGTCGGGAGGCCGTCGACGCTGTTCGACCGGTGGTCGGCACGAATCGGGCCTACTGGGAGAATCGGCTCCTCGGGGTGGGATGTGAGGACTTGGACCCATGCCGGTGGGTGAAATGTCGGCGGGTGATGGGCCGATCGACCCACGGCCATGGACCCGCCGTGTCCACCGCGGCGGGACAGTAGGATTCGACCATGATTCTGATCTCGTTGACCGGTGGAATCGGCTCGGGCAAGTCCACCGCGGCGAGGGGTTTGGCCGATCGGGGAGCGGAACTGCTCGATGCCGACGCCATGGTGCGGGAGATGCAACGGCCCGGCCAACCGGTGTTCGCGGCCATGGTCGAGCGGTGGGGTGCCGACATCGTGCTCCCGTCGGGCGAACTCGACCGAGGAGCCGTGGCCGCAATCGTTTTCAACGACGCCGACGAGCTCGAGGCGTTGGAGGAGATGATCCATCCGGCGGTTCGGGCCGAGATGGGCCGTCGGATCGACGATCTCTCCAAGACCGACCGGGTCGTCGTCCAGGACGTCCCGCTCCTGGAGAAGGTGATGGGGGACAGGCGGTCGTCATCGTCGATCGTCGTGGTGGACTGCCCGGTCGAGGTGGCGATCGAACGACTCGTCGAACATCGTGGGTTCGAGCGGGCGGACGCCGAGGCCCGGGTCGCCGCCCAGATCTCCCGGTCCGAGCGCCTGGCGATGGCCGACTTCGTCGTCGACAACGGGGCCGATCTGGAGCACCTGGAGCTCGAAATCGACCGTTGCTGGTCCTGGATCAACACCTTGCCACCCAGCAACTGGCCCTCGGCCGAGGGCTGACTGTCACACCTCCTCGGTAGCGTGGATGGGATGGCCCGATTTGAGATGGTTTCGGAATACAAACCGGCCGGGGATCAACCCAAGGCGATAGAGGGGCTGGCAGCGTCGATCGAGGCCGGTGAGCCGATGCAGACGCTGCTCGGCATCACCGGATCGGGTAAATCGGCCACCATCGCCTGGACCATCGAGGCGGTCCAGAAACCCACACTCGTGATCGCCCCCAACAAGTCGCTCGCCGCCCAGCTGGCCAACGAGTTCAAGGAATTCTTCCCCAACAACAGGGTCGAGTACTTCGTCAGCTATTACGACTACTACCAGCCGGAGGCCTACATGCCGGCCTCCGACACCTACATCGAGAAGGATTCGTCGGTCAACGATGAAATCGACCGGCTCCGCCACTCCGCCACGTCGGCGTTGCTCACCCGGCGAGACACCATCGTGGTCGCGTCGGTCTCCTGCATCTACGGCCTCGGTTCACCCGACGAGTACCGCAACCGTTGGCTGGTGATGGAAGCGGGCAAGGAATACGACCAGCGGTCGATCCTGAAGCGCCTTGTCGACATGCAGTACGAGCGCAACGACATGAACCTCGTTCGGGGCCGGTTCCGGGTGCGGGGTGACACGATCGAGGTGCACCCGGCCTATGAGGAGTTCGTGGTCCGCATCGAGCTGTTCGGCGACGAGATCGAGACGATGACCTCGGTCGACCCGCTCACCGGGGAACGGCTCGAGTCGCTCGAGTCGCTGGTCATCTTCCCCGCTTCCCACTACGTGGCCTCCGATGAGCGGATGCAGCGGGCCGTCGTCACCATCGAGGCCGAGCTGCAGGAGCGCCTCGCGGAACTCGAGTCCCAGCAGCGGCTCCTCGAGGCCCAGCGGCTGCGGATGCGCACCTCCTACGACCTCGAGATGATCGCCGAGATGGGCTTCTGCAACGGGATCGAGAACTACAGCCGCCACATCGACGGCCGGGCTCCAGGGGAGCGGCCCTACACGCTCCTCGACTTCTTCCCGGACGACTATCTGATGGTGCTCGACGAGAGCCACGTGACCATTCCCCAGCTCCACGGCCAGTACGAAGGCGACCGCAGCCGCAAGGCGACGCTCATCGACCACGGGTTCCGGCTCCCGTCGGCTGCCGACAACCGGCCGCTGCGGTTCGAGGAGTGGCGGGAGATGGTCAACCAGGTCGTGTTCCTGTCGGCCACACCCGGACCCTACGAGTTGGAGCACTCGGCCACGGTGGTCGAACAGATCGTGCGGCCCACCGGGCTGATCGACCCCGAGATCATGGTCCGGCCCACCAAGGGTCAGATCGACAACCTGCTCGATGAGATCGCCGGTGTCGTGGATGCCGACGGCCGGGTCCTGGTCACAACACTCACCAAGAAGATGGCCGAGGATCTCACCGACTACCTGGTCGAACAGGGGGTGCGGGTCCGCTATCTGCACTCCGAGGTCGACACCGTGCAACGGATCGAAACCCTGCGGGGGCTTCGGCTCGGCGAGTTCGATGTCCTCGTCGGCATCAACCTGCTGCGGGAGGGCCTCGACCTACCGGAGGTCCAACTCGTCTGCATCCTCGACGCCGACAAGGAGGGATTTCTCAGATCGGAGACGTCGCTGATCCAGACCATCGGTCGGGCGGCCCGAAACGTCGACGGCCGGGTCATCATGTACGCCGACGAGTTCACGCCGTCGATGCAGAAGGCGATCTCGGAGACGAACCGCAGGCGGGGCCTGCAGATCGCCTACAACGAGGCCAACGGCATCAACCCGCAGACGATCCGCAAGGCCGTCACCGACATCCTGTCGCTGATCCGCCCGGAGGAAACGGCGCCGGTGCCGGGCAAAGACCAGCGGAAGCGTCGTCCGGAGGAGATCAAACGGATGCAGGAGCTGGCCGAACTGCCGGAGGACCAGCTCCAGCGCCTGATCGACACCCTGGAAGACGAGATGATGGAGGCCTCGGCCGAACTCCGGTTCGAGTACGCAGCCCGACTTCGCGACGAGATCAAGGATCTCAGGCGCGAGCTGCGATCGATGGTCTGAGTGGCGGGCCCCGGGACGGGCCGCGTTAGCTGTCCACTGTCGTCACGACGATGACGTCGGCAGGCACATCGTCGGAGGACTCCCACGGTTCGGCTCGATAGAAGGCCTCGACCTCGGCCAGCTCCTGTGTGGGCTCGGTGGTGAGCAGGATCCAGTGGCGGACCTCGAATTCGGACAGCCGCTCGGCCACGGTGTCCAGTTCTCCCTCATCGACGAGCAGCCAGCGTCCGTTGTCGATCTGGGCCCATGAGAGCCGACCTGCGGCCGGCACGGTCGTGATCACGATCGGGTCCGCCGGTTCGGTGGCGTCCGGTTCGGCCAGCGCCGACTGATCGGTGGCCGAGGCTGTCCGCAACCTGAGTGTGGCCATCTCCTCGGCAACCACATCCACCATCGCGGCCGTGCGGGCCCTGCTCTCCCGGATCCCGTACAGGCCGGCGAGGTTGAGGGCGATGGCGGGGGTGATGGCGAGAACGACGAGGCGGCGGACCCTGGGGCCGGACAGCGACTCGAGCGCCGAGTCGAGCCCCTGGACGGCCAGCACGATGGCCGACGGAAGCCCGATGGCGAAATATCGTCCACCCCACTCGGCACCACCTCCGTAGCGGTATTGCGTGGCCACCACCGCCCCGGCGAACAGGACAATCGTTGTCAAATGGAACCGGTTTTCCGCTCCCTGGAGCGCTCCCCGCCCGAGCCGGATGATGCCGACCAGCAGCAGCGGACAGGCCAGGAACAGGCCGAAGATGAGCACCATGTCGCCCTGGACAACCCGGACGACGGCCGCGACCGACGCCACGGCGAGAAGAATCTCGGGATACGACCGGTCCGACCCGCGGCCAACGAGGTAGCCGGCGATGATGACGAGCAGGGCGGCGGCCAGTATCAGAAGATCGGCCTGGTTGCCGCCGGGGGAGAGCAGCGTGCGTTGGATGCCCTCGACGCGTCCGACGAGTCCGCCCCAGGGCTCCCCGCCATGGAGCGGGTTGGCCGGCCCGCTCGTCGCCGGTGTCATGAGCCGGTCGGCGACCGTTGAAGCGCCGGTGCTCAGCGCCACCATGAGTGCGGCGAACAACCATCGCGATCGTGTCGGCCGGTGCCATCCGGCGACAACGAGCCCGGCGGCAATGGCGATGCCGAGTAGCGAGGACTCTGTGCGGACCTGGCATGCCAGCGAAAGCAACACACCGGCGCCGACGAGGCGGGTGAAGTCGACGGCTGCTCTCGGCGGCAGCGGTTCGGTGAACTGGAGAAGCAGTCCGAGGGCCCAGACGATCATGGCCGCGGCGAGGCTGTGGGCGTGACCGACGTATGCGTCGACGAACAGTGGACTGATGAGCCCGGTGAACCACATGGCCGGGACCGCCAGGCGGGGCCGGGATCTCGCAACGAGGCGAGCGGTGCCGACCGCGGTGGCGAACGTGGCCAGCGTATTGACCGCCACCACGGCGGCCACGATGTTCGAGTCGGTGTCACCGGGCAGCCGGAGGGCCAGCTGGTACTCGGCGGCGGTGATCCAGACCAGGAGAGGATGTTTGGGGTACGGAATGAAGTGGAAGGCTGCATCCGTGGCGGCCGACAGGTGAATGGGAAAGTACAGGCCGTCCGGATCCACCCTGGGGAGTGGATGGATGGCGGTCCAGTGGCCGCTGTCGAGCAGGGTCTTGGCCTGGTAGAGGCGGGCGCCGATGTCGGCTGACCACACGCTTTCGGCCGCCACCAGCGGAAAGATCATGAACAGGAGAAGCAGCAGCGCCGGGCCATGCCAGCCGGTCACCCCGCCGACGAACCGGGCCGCCCGATTCGCCTGTGACGAGGACGATTCGGTCGGAACCGGGTCGGCCAGGGCAGGGGAGCCGCCGCTGCTCAGGCCTGATCGAGGTAACTCGGCGTTGGTCACCATCCTCTCATCGGATCGAATCGGTTTCTTCCTGAGTCGATCGGCCCGCCAAGTCCCGGTTTCGCTGTCAGTGGCAACAGATAGGATCGGATGAAGTGGCCAACAAAATCGTCGTCCGGGGTGCCCGTGAACACAACTTGCGGGGCGTTGACCTCGAGCTGCCGCGCGACAAGTTGATCGTCCTTACCGGGCTGTCCGGCTCCGGCAAATCCTCCCTGGCATTCGACACGATCTACGCCGAGGGCCAGCGCCGCTACGTCGAATCCCTGTCGGCCTACGCCCGCCAGTTTCTGGGCCAGATGGACAAGCCTGATGTCGACTTCATCGAAGGCCTGTCGCCCGCGATCTCCATCGACCAGAAGTCGGCCAGCCGCAACCCCCGCTCCACCGTCGGCACCATCACTGAGGTCTACGACTACCTCCGGCTGCTGTTCGCCCGGGTCGGCCAACCCCACGATCCCGAGACGGGCGAGGCGCTGGTCCGTCAGACCCCCCAGCAGATCGTCGACCGGGTTCTCACGCTGGCCGAGGGCACACGATTCCAGGTGCTGGCCCCGATCGTCCGGGGCCGCAAAGGCACCTACGAGACGCTGTTGGCCGACATGGGCAAGCAGGGATTCGCCCGAGCCATCGTCGATGGTGAGCTGATCGACCTCGGTGGCGATCTGCCCGAGTTGGCCCGCTACGAAACCCATGACATCAAGGTGGTCGTCGACCGTCTGGTCCGCCGTGATGGGATCGAGCGTCGCCTCACCGACTCGATCGAGGCCGCCCTCGGTCTCACCGAGGGCGTGGCCGAGATCGAGATCGTCCCGCCCAAAGGCTCCGACGACGAGCCCGACCTGCTGGTGTTCAGCCAGCATCTCTCCCGGCCGAGCGACGGCAAGAGCTTCCAGGAGCTGGCGCCCCGTAACTTCTCGTTCAACTCGCCCTACGGGGCCTGCGACTCGTGCGACGGCTTGGGGACCACGTTCGAGGTCGATCCCGAGCTGGTGATCCCCAACGCCGAACTCTCGGTGGCCGAAGGAGCCATCCACCCGTGGTTCTCCCGCCGCAGCCAGTACTTCGAGCGGCTGGCCCTGGGGGTGTGCGAGAAGTTCTCGATCCCGTCCGACATCCCGTGGGAGGATCTTCCGGCCAAGCAGCAGAACATCCTGTTGTACGGCCGCTCGTCCGGAACCCGGTCGCGGTCGGGGAAAACGCCGGCGGTCAAGGTCACGGTCAGCTACAAGAATCGGTTCGGCCGGTCCCGCACCTACAACGCCACCTTCGAGGGCGTTGTGCCCTACCTCCGACGCCGTCATCGGGAAGCCGACTCCGACTCCCAGCGGGAACAGATCGAGGGCTACATGCGGGAGGTGGCCTGTCCTGCGTGCGGCGGCGCCCGGCTCAATCCGCTGTCGCTGGCCTGCACCATCGACGGTCACAGTATCTTCGACATCTGCGCCATGTCGATCGGCCAGGCGGCCAAAGCCCTGGAAGCGCTCGAGCTGTCGGATCGCGATCACATCATCGCCGACCAGGTGATCAAGGAGATAAACGCCCGCCTCAGCTTCCTGCTCGACGTGGGCCTCGACTACCTGAGCCTCAGCCGTTCGGCCGCCACCCTTTCCGGCGGTGAAGCGCAACGCATCCGGTTGGCCAGCCAAATCGGTTCCGGCCTGGTGGGTGTGCTGTACGTGCTCGACGAACCGTCGATCGGCCTCCATCAACGGGACAACGCCAAACTGATCAGCACCTTGTGCCGGCTTCGGGATCTCGGCAACACCGTCTTGGTGGTGGAGCACGACGAGGAGACGATCCGGGTGGCTGATCACGTGGTCGACATCGGCCCCGGCGCCGGTGAACACGGCGGCGAGGTTGTCTACAGCGGACCGGTCAAGGGTCTTCTCAAGCGGCGCGGGTCGCTGACCGGCAAGTATCTCTCCGGGAAGAAGGTCATCCCGGTCCCCGAGCAGCGCCGACCGGTCACCGAGGCGAAGCTGTCGGTCATCGGCGCCCGGGAGAACAATCTGAAGAACCTGGATGTCGACATTCCGCTCGGCTGCTTCGTGGCGGTCACCGGTGTGTCCGGTTCGGGCAAGTCCACGCTGGTCAACGCGATTCTGTTGCGGGCCCTGATGCAGAAGATCTACAGCTCGAAGGTACCCCCGGGTCTGCACAAATCGATCTCAGGGCTCGAGAACCTCGACAAGGTGATCGACATCGATCAGTCGCCGATCGGCCGCACCCCCCGGTCGAACCCCGCCACCTACACCGGTGTCTTCGATGCCATCCGCAAGCTGTTCGCCCAGACCAACGAGTCGAAAGTCCGCGGCTACCAGCCTGGTCGGTTCAGCTTCAACGTGTCGGGCGGCCGCTGCGAGACCTGCTCCGGTGACGGCACCCTGAAGATCGAGATGCACTTCCTCCCCGACGTCTACGTGCCGTGTGAGGTGTGCAAGGGTGCTCGCTACAACCGTGACACCCTGGAGATCTTGTTCAAGGGCAAGACGATCGCCGATGTGTTGAACATGCCGATCTCGGAGGCGCTCGATTTCTTCGCCAATCAGCCACCGATCGCCCGTCACCTCCAGACGCTGGTCGATGTCGGGCTCGGCTACGTGCGGTTGGGGCAGCCGGCGCCGACGTTGAGCGGGGGAGAGGCCCAGCGGGTGAAGCTGGCGTCGGAACTGGCCAAGCGGTCGACCGGGCACACGATCTATCTGCTCGACGAACCCACGACCGGTCTGCACTTCGACGACATCCGTCGGCTGCTGACCGTCCTGTCGCGTCTCGTCGATCAGGGCAACACGGTGCTCGTGATCGAGCACAATCTCGACGTGATCAAGACCGCGGACTGGATCATCGACCTCGGTCCCAACGGTGGCGATGCCGGCGGCACGGTTGTGGCCACCGGCACGCCGGAGGAACTGGCGGAGACCTCGGCCAGCCACACCGGCCGGTTCCTGGCCAAGGTCCTTTAGCTCACGTCGCCCCGTAAACCGGTTGCTCTGACCTGGTTGGTTTGACCCGCTTCGCCGGTCCAGGGTTGACCGTACCCCGGTTCAACGTAATAGCGAATTGCATGGATCCGGTCCGCTCCGCTCGCCGCGCCGCGGTACTGGCAGTTGCCAGACACAACCCCCGCCTCGCCTCCGCAACTCGCGGTCATCAGGCGTCCACCCGTCTTCAATCTGGTCACTACCCCGGATTTCGCACAGACGTTGAACCCGATCATCCGCGGAGGTCGGTGTGGCATTCGTGGTCGTGAACTCGCTCGTACGTATTTCGCTATTACGTTGAACCTCGATACGTTCTCGAGCTCTCGCGGTCGCCGATCGACCCGGGCCCACGGACTCACCGGCCGAGGCCTACGGCCGATGGAGTTGGGTGAGGCAAGCGGCCAGACTCGTCTTCGTTGCCGGCACGGCGGCCACCGTCTACGGCTCCGCGTTCCTGCACGCCCGGGTGATGGCCCCGGAACGCTACGAGCTGCTCGACGACCGCCGCATCTGGTGGTGGACGCTGCTTCTGGTCGCGGCGCTCGTGGTCGGCTACGCGGTCGGCCTACCTGAACTGGCGCGGTCGCGGTGGGGGGCCGCCTCGAGGGGTGTCTTGGCCACGGCTGCGACCTTCGCCATCATCGCCGGTGCGCAAACGGCGATGGCCACCCCGCTGTTGCCGCGCTCATCGATGCTGGTCACCGCGCTGATCCTGCCGGTGTGGGCCGTGGTGTCGTGGAACATCTCGGTCGACACCACCGACTGGGCTGCGGCGCGCGACCGGATCTTCCTGGTGGTCGACAACGAGGACGACCTGGGACAGGTCGGTGACGACCTCAACCGGAATCCGGAACGCCCGGCCACCGTTGCCGGCTGGATGGCCCTCGACGCCATACAAGGGGATCGTTCGCCGAGGCTGATCAACGCCGTGACGGGGGCCGACTGCACCGTGCTGGTACTCGACACGGCGGCCCAATCGAGCGACCGTGTCATCGAACAGGCCGCACTGCTGCACGAGCAGGGCGTCCGGATCCGTAGCCTGGCCCTGTTCTACGAGGAATGGATGGGCAAGCTCCCACACCGGGAGCTGGCCCGAATCTCGCTGCTGTTCGACATCGGCGAGCTGCACCGTCAGCAGTACGTTCGGGCAAAGCGGGTGGTCGACGTGATGTTCGGCCTCGTCGGGTCCGTGGCCCTGGTCCCGTTGCTCGTCGTGGTCGCCGCCATGAATCGTTGGTTCAACCCCGGGCCGCTGTTCTACAGCCAGCCTCGGATCGGTCAGGGCGGTCGAGAGTTCACGATCCTCAAGTTGCGGACCATGACGCCCGATGCCGGCCCGTCGGCCTGGACCGCGCAGAGCGATCCCCGGATCACGCCGCTCGGCGCGTTGCTGCGTCGCTCCCATCTCGACGAACTGCCGCAGGTGCTCAACATCCTGCGCGGCGACCTGGCCCTCGTCGGTCCCCGGCCCGAGCAGCCGCACTATGTCGACGAGCTGCGGGACAAGTTCGCCTTCTACGACGTACGCCATCTCGTGCGCCCCGGTCTGACCGGTTGGGCGCAGGTGAAGCAGGGCTACGCCGCCGATGAGTCCGACGCGTTCGAGAAGCTCCAACTCGACTTCTACTACCTCCGGCGCCAGAGCCTGGCGCTCGACGGTCGGATCATCTGGCGGACCGTGCGGGGCGTCGTCGGGGCCGACGGCAGGTAGGCGCTGCGACACTAGATTGGAGGGGTGCTCAAGCGGCCCGCTCCCAGCGAGATCCCCGACGCCCCCGGCTCCTACCAGTTCCGCGATGCCGACGGGCGGGTCATCTATGTTGGCAAGGCCTCATCGCTGCGATCCCGGGTTACCAGCTACTTCCAGAATCCGATCGGGCTGCATCCTCGTACGGCCCAGATGGTCGCCACTGCGGAGTCGGTCGAGTGGATCCAGGTCAACAACGACGTCGAAGCGCTGATGCTCGAGTACAACCTGATCAAGGAGCACCGGCCGCGGTTCAACGTGCGGCTGGTCGACGACAAGTCGTATCCGTACCTGGCGGTCACGGTGAGCGATGAGTGGCCCCGGGCCCGGGTCATGCGGGGGGCCCGTCGCAAGGGCACTCGGTACTTCGGACCCTACGCCCACGCCTACGCCATCCGGGAGACCCTCGATCAGCTGCTTCGGACGTTCCCGATCCGCACCTGCTCCGATAACAAGTTCGACCGTTACCACCG
Organism: Acidimicrobiales bacterium; assembly: GCA_965216655.1. Lineage (GTDB taxonomy): Bacteria > Actinomycetota > Acidimicrobiia > Acidimicrobiales > SZUA-35 > JAHELU01. The sequence continues at coordinate 110,915 of CBDCGP010000038.1, read as the reverse complement.
CCTCGGAAAGCCGTGCCTCGAATATCACATCGAGCGTTGTTCGGGGCCCTGCGTCGGGGAGGTGACGGCCGATGACTATCAGGTCATGGTCGACGATCTGTGCGAGTTCCTGGATGGCGACACCCAACCAGTGCTCGACAAACTCGAACGGGAGATGACCGAGGCGGCGGTCGAGCTCGAATTCGAGCGGGCAGCCCGGTTCCGGGATCGGTTGGCGACGGTACGCAAGGCGGTCGAGAAGCAGCAGATGGTGGTGGACAAGGGCGAGGACATCGACGCCATCGGCTTGGCCGTCGACGACCTCGAAGCCGCCGTGTTCGTCTTCTTCGTGCGCAAGGGCCGGGTGATGGGCCGCCGCAGCTTCATCGTCGACAAGGTCGAACCCCTCGACGACAACCAGCTCATCGACCGGGTCCTCGAAGGCCTGTACGACGAGGAACCGGTGCAGGGCATGCCCAAGCGGGTGCTGGTGCCGCACGAGCCGACCGATCCCCAGCTCTATCGCGAGTGGCTCGGGCTGCTGCGAGGATCCAAGGTGGAGATCCGGGTGCCTCAGCGGGGGGCGAAGCGGGAGTTGTTGGCCACGGTCACCCGTAATGCCGAGGAGGAGTTCACCCGCCACCGGCTCAAGCGGGCCACCGATCACAACAGCCGGGCCCGAGCCCTCGAAGAGCTGCAACGGTGGTTGGAGCTCGACCAGTCGCCGCTGCGGGTCGAGTGCTTCGACATGAGCCACCTTCAGGGCAGTGACTATGTCGGCTCGATGGTCGTGGTGGAAGATGGGTTGGCCAAAAAGTCGGAGTACCGCCGGTTCAAGGTTCGCACCGTCGACCAGAACGACGACTACGCGGCGATGGAGGAGGTGCTGACCCGCCGGCTGACCAACTATCTGAAGGAGCGGGCCAAGCCGGTGGCCGAGCGGGGTAAGTTCCAGTATCCGCCCCAGCTGCTGATGGTCGACGGCGGCAAGGGTCAGCTCGGTGTTGCCGTGCGGGTGCTCGACGACCTCGGTCTGAGCGACGAGATCGCCGTGTGCGCCCTGGCCAAACGCCTGGAGGAGGTGTACGTGCCCGGCCGACCCGATCCGATCATCATTCCCCGTCGCTCGGAGGCGCTGTACCTGCTCCAACGCCTTCGGGATGAGTCGCACCGGTTCGCCATCACCTACCATCGCAAGCTGCGGGAAAAGCGGATGACCACCTCGGTGCTCGACGGCATCAAGGGGCTGGGTCCCGTCCGCCGCAAGCGCCTGGTCAAGGAACTCGGCGGTATGAAGAAGGTCCGACAGGCGGATCTGGCCGCGCTCCAGGAGCTCAGCTGGCTCCCCGACGACGTGGCCACCGCCGTCTACGCCAGAACCCACGGACTCAGTCTCGAACAGGGAGCCGGCTCCGGGACCAACGGATCACGGCGATGACCGAGGAACTGAGCGCCGAGTTGTGGGAGACCCATGCCGGTTGGTGGCAGGCGGAGTTCACGAACGGCGTCGACCCGGAGTACACCGAGCAGATCCTTCCGTTGGTCGCCCGGTTGCTGGTCGACGGCGGAGTGGAGGGGCCGACGCGCCTGGTCCTCGACATCGGCACCGGGGAGGGTCAGGTGGCCCGATATCTCGTCGGGAAGGGCCATGGGGTCGTCGGCGTTGATCCGGCCGCCGCGCAGATCGATGAGGCGCTCGAACGGGCCGGCGGCCCCTGCTACGGACGGGCCATGGCCGACGGCCTACCGTTCGCCGAGGGGTCGTTCGCCGCGGCCGTCGCCTGTCTGGTCTACGAGCACATCGATGCCGTCGACGCCGCCATCGCCGAGACGGCTCGGGTGCTGGAGCCGGGAGGGACCTTCGTTCTCCTCCTCAATCATCCGCTCCTGCAGACGCCGGGAAGCGGCTGGATCGACGACCAGATGATCGACCCGCCGGAACAGTACTGGCGCATCGGTCCCTACCTCGAGGAGTCGGCTGTTGTCGAGGAGGTGCAGAAGAATGTGTTCATCCGCTTCATCCACCGGCCGCTGTCGCGATATATCAACACGCTGACCGCCCGCGGCCTGCATCTGGAGCACATGGTCGAACCGTCGCCTCCGCCCGGATTCCTGGCTCAGGCTCCGCAGTACGATGCGGCCGCCACCGTGCCTCGGCTCTTGGCGTTGCGGTGCCGTAAATGGTGATTGTTCGACACCGACGGCGGTCGCCCCGTTGCCGCGACGGAACTGCCAAGATGGTGCCGTGACCAGAGTTACCGTCATAACCGGCATGTCGGGTGGCGGCCGATCCGTCGCCGCCGGAGCCCTTCAGGACATGGGCTGGTTCGTCATCGACAACCTGCCCGGTGCCCTGGTTCCCAAGGTCGGCGAACTCGCGACGTCGGCCAAAGGGGGCTACGAACGGGTCGCGCTGGTGATGGGCGGCTACGACGACCTGATGTCGGCCGAGGTGCAGGCGCTCCGGGCCGGTGTCCAGGATCTCACGCTGGTGTTCCTAGAGGCGTCGACCGACGTGCTGGTGCGTCGCTACGAGTCGACCAAACGCCGTCATCCGCTCGTCACCGATCAGACGTTGACCGAGGCGATCGAACAGGAGCGGGACCTGCTCCAGGGAGCCCGGGCGGCGGCCGATCTGGTCATCGACACCAGCGATCTCAACCCTCACGAGCTTCGGGAACGCCTGTCGTGGCACTTTCGCGACGACGGCGTCGACGACGACACGATGAGGATCACGCTCGAATCGTTCGGCTTCAAACACGGCCTTCCCCGCGATGTCGACATGGTGTTCGACGTCCGCTTCCTGCCCAATCCGTACTGGGACGAGACGTTGAAACCGCTCAGCGGCAAGGATCCGGAGATCCAGGAGTTCGTGACCGACCGGAAGCCGGCTCAGGAGTTCCTCGACAACATCGAGAGACTGCTGACGTCGCTTCTGCCGGCCTATGAGGAGGAGGGCAAGAGCTATCTGACGATCGCGTTCGGTTGCACCGGCGGGCGCCACCGTTCGGTGGCGATCACCGAGATCATGGCCCGTCGACTCAACGAGCTGGGGTGGCATCCCCGGGTGGTGCACCGCGACGTCGACAAGTAAGCCACCTATCATGGCCGGTCTGACCACCGATGAACCAGCTCGCAGCGAGGGGCCGGCGATCGTGGCACTGGGCGGCGGCCACGGCCTGGCCGCCACGCTGCGGGCGGCGCGACAGTATGCCCGCTCGATCACGGGCATCGTGTCGGTGGGGGATGACGGCGGATCGAGCGGCCGACTTCGTGACGAATTCGGGGTTGCCCCGCCCGGTGACCTGCGCCGCTGTCTCTCCGCTCTGGCCGACGACGACACCCTCCTGGCCCGGTCGTTGGAGCACCGGTTCGTCGACGGCACGCTGACCGGCCATCCGATCGGCAACCTGCTGCTGATCGGTCTGGCCTTCGCCGCCGATGATCTGCAAACGGCGATCGATGAGGTCGGGCGCCTGGTGGGAGCGGCCGGCCGGGTGTTCCCGGCCAGCGAGGTCCCGGTCACCTTGATCGCCGACTCCGATCAGGGAACATTGGCCGGACAGGTCACGATCGAGCGGGCCACCGGCATCGCCAACCTCCGCTTCGACCCGGCGGGCGCCCACAGCCCCGCCGGTGCCATCAAGGCCGTCGTCGAGGCGGATCAGATCATCATCGGGCCGGGCTCGCTGTACACGTCGGTGCTGGCCTGCGCGCTGATGCCCGACATTCAGGGCGCACTCCGGGAGACGAACGCCCAGCGGGTGTTCGTGGCCAACGTGGCCAACGAGAAAGGTGATGCCCGGGGCTTCGGCCTCCGGGAGCACATCGAGGCGCTGGCCGATCACGGACTCGTCGTCGACGTCGTCCTCGCCCCCGGCGATCCGGGCCGGATTCGCCCCGATCTGCCGGCATTCCCGCCGATCGTAAGCGCCGATGTGGCGGCGGCCGACGGCTGGAGTCACGACTCCAAAAAGCTTGGCGAAGTGCTCGGTCGATTGTTCGCCGACAAGCGCTAGGGTTGGCGTTTCCCGCACTCGAAACCTTCGAAAGCAAAGGACGTCATCCAGCATGGCTATACGCGTCGGCATCAATGGATTTGGCCGCATCGGCCGCAACTTCTTCCGGGCGGCAAAGGCCGCCGGCGCCGATATCGACTTCGTCGCCGTGAACGATCTCGGATCGCTCGACACCATGGCCCACCTGTTGAAGTACGACTCGGTGCTCGGGCAGCTGCCGAACGACATCGCCGCGGTCGACGGAGGGATCTCCGTCGACGGTGACGTGCTCAAGGTGCTCAGCGTCCGCAATCCCGAGGAGCTGCCCTGGGGTGATCTCGGCGTCGATGTCGTCGTCGAGTCGACCGGCGTGTTCACCTCGCGGGAGGGTGCCGGGAAGCACCTCGACGGCGGTGCGCCCTACGTGATCGTCTCGGCCCCCTGCTCCAACGCCGACGCCACGTTCGTCGTCGGGGTCAACGAGGACACGTTCGATCCGGCCGGTCACAAGGTCATCTCGAACGCCTCCTGCACCACCAACTGTTTCGTTCCGATGGTGCAGGTGCTCGACGACTCGTTCGGGGTCAAGCAGGGTCTCATGACCACGGTGCACGCCTATACCGGCGACCAGGCCCTCGTCGACGGACCGCACAAGGACCTGCGCCGGGCCAGGGCCGCGGCCATCAACATCATCCCCACCTCCACCGGCGCCGCCCGGGCCACCGGCCTGGTGCTGCAGTCGATGCAGGGCAAGCTCGATGGCGCCGCCCTGCGGGTACCGGTGCCAACGGGTTCGCTCACCGACTTCACCGCCGTCGTCGACGCCGAACCGTCGGCCGAGGAGGTCAACGCCGCCTTCGCCAAGGCCGCATCCGACGGACGTTTGGCCGGTGTGCTCGAGTACACCGAGGAGCCGATCGTCAGCTCCGACATCGTCACCTCGCCCGCGTCCTGCACGCTGGACGCCGGGATGACGATGACCCAGGGTTCGCTCGTCAAGATCGGCGGCTGGTACGACAACGAGTGGGGATATTCCAACCGGCTCGTCGACCTCGCCGTGATCGTCGGCGCCGCCAACCAGTAGCCGTTCGTCTCCATGATCTTCGGTGTTCCCGAGCTCGAGGACCTGGGTGACGTCGCCGGCCGATCGGTGCTCGTCCGGGTCGATTTCAACGTGCCGCTGTCGGGCGGGGAGATCACTGACGACCTGCGGATCAGAGCCGCCCTCCCCACGCTCCGGTACCTGACCGAGCGGGGGGCGAAGGTCACCGCCTGCTCCCACCTCGGCCGGCCCAAGGGGCAGGAGAAGCCTGAGTTCTCGCTGGAACCGGTGCGGAAACGGCTGGCCGAGCTGGTGCCCGACGTGCGATTGCTGGAGAACCTGCGTTTCGATCCGGGCGAGGAGGCCAACGACGACGCCATGGTCGAGCGCCTGGTCGACGGCCACGATCTCTACGTCAACGACGCGTTCGGTGCCTCCCACCGGGCGCACGCCTCGATCGTCGGGCCGCCGAAGCGTCTACCATCGGCCGCCGGGCGGCTCCTGGCCAAGGAGATCAAGGTGCTGCTCGGGCTACGGGAGCAGCCCCGTCGCCCATTCATCGCCGTGATGGGCGGGGCCAAGGTGTCCGACAAGCTGAGCGTCATCGAGGCACTGCTCGCCATCGTCGACGGCATCATCATCGGCGGCGGCATGGCATTCACCTTCCTGAAGGCGCAGGGTCACAGCGTCGGCTCGTCGCTGCTGGAGCCCGACATGGTCGACACGTGTGCCCGCCTGCTCGACGGCCCCAAGCCGCTGTATCTGCCCGAGGACGTCACGGCCCTCGGGCCGGGTGGCGAGCTGTTCAGGCCCGAGGCCGGGGGAGAGGTCCGCCAGAGTGGCGTCGATCTGCCCGACGGCTGGATGGGCGTCGACATCGGACCCGGCACCGCGGCGGTGTTCACCGACGTGATCGCCGAAGCGGGCACGATTCTGTGGAACGGTCCGATGGGAGTGTTCGAGGACCCGAGATTCGAGGCCGGCACCAGGGCGGTGGCTGGGGCCATCGGTGAAACCAGGGCCTATACCGTGGTCGGTGGCGGTGATTCCGCCGCTGCGGCCAAACAGTTCGGTGTCGACGGCGACGTCGACCATGTGTCAACCGGTGGCGGAGCGTCGCTGGAGCTGATCGAGCAGGGTGATCTACCCGGGCTCGAGGCGCTCCGGCAGTCCGTGGCCGGCGGGTAGATCGAGAAGTCAGGAGAACCACGATGACCGAGCGGCGTCCGCTGATCAGCGGGAACTGGAAGATGAACCTCAACCACTTCGAGGCTCTGCGTCTGGTGCAGGAGCTGAGCTACGAGGTGAGTCGCGATGACGTCGATGCGGTCGACGTGTCGGTCCACCCGCCGTTCACCGACATCCGGACCGTGCAGACGACGTTGGAGACCGACCGCATCCCGTTCTTCCTCGGGGCCCAGAACTGCCATCAGGAGGCGTCGGGGGCGTTCACCGGTGAGGTGTCGGCGCCGATGCTGGCCAAACTCAACGTCGCCTATGTCATCGTCGGGCATTCCGAGCGGCGGGAGCTGTTCGGCGAGACCGACGACGTCGTCAACGCCAAGGTGAAGGCGGTGCTCGCCGCCGAGATGACCCCGATCCTGTGTGTCGGCGAGACGCTGGAGGAGCGGGAGGCCGGTGAGGCGGAGGCCAAGGTCGAGTCGCAGCTGAAGGGCAGCCTGGCCCGGATCAAGTCCGAAGACGTGGCTTCGATGGTCGTGGCCTACGAGCCGATCTGGGCCATCGGCACCGGTCGGACGGCGTCGGCAGAGGATGCCCAGGCGATGTGTGCGGCTGTCCGGGCCGTGATCCGAGACAAATGGGGTGAGGCCGCAGCCGACGAGGTGCGGATCCAGTACGGCGGTTCGGTCAAACCCGTCAATGCCGCCGAGCTGATGAACCAACCCGACATCGACGGAGCGCTGGTTGGCGGTGCCAGCCTGGAGGCTGCTTCGTTCGCTCGGATCGTTCAGTACCGCCTCCACGACCTGTAATGCCTGCGGCGGGCCGTCGTCCGGCCCGAGGTGAGGTCGCCCCCCGCCCGCCGAGCGCCGTTGTTTGGCTGATGACTGTGGCGTTGCTGGCTGCGTCCTGTTCGCAGTCTCCGCTGTCGGCCACCGGTGATGGCGACGACCCATCGGCAGACTCCGGAACCGGTTCCAACGCCGATCTGCTGTCCGACGACCAGGCGGACGACGCCGACAACGCCGACGAAACCGAGGAGCTCCAAGAGGACGACGGCGAGGCCGAGACTCCCGGAGAGTTCCCGACTCCTCCCGACGGGTACCTGGTGTGGGCCCACGCCGTCGAACCGGTCGCCTTGTCGGTCATCGATCCGGTCGACGGTGGTCTCTACACCACGGCCTGGATTCGGGAGGGTTTGCTGGAGGGGCTGTATCGGACCAACGCCGAGTGGGAACAGGTGCCCGAATTGTTGGCCGACGACGCGTCGGTCGTCGTCAACGACAACAGCACCGTTTCCATCACCTACCGGTTGCGTTCGGGGTTGTCGTGGAGCGACGGACAGCCCCTGACCGCCGCCGACGTTGAGTACACCCATCGCATCCTGTTGGAGGGCTGTCTGACCGAGGCCGACGGCTCGGCGATCGACGTGTCGAACGACGGATGCGTCTATCCCGTGGCCGACCGGACTGGCTACGACCTGGTCACCTCGTTCACCGTCGAGGACGACACCACGTTCACGGTGAATATGGCCGCGTTCTATCCTGACTGGCGGTCGCTCTACCCGCAGATCTTCGCTGCTCACTCGTTCGGTGACGATGCGGCGACCGTCGCCGCCAACCTCGAGACGTGGACTGCCGGAGCCCGTCCGCTGCCGTCGTCCGGGCCGCTCGTGTTCCAGAGCTGGGACGGCCACTCCATGCGCCTCAAGATCAACGACGGCTACCACGGATCGACCGAGACGGGGGCGGCGACGGATGCCGAGGCCGAGGCTGACGTCGGTTCCGGTGTCGCCGGTGTGCAGATCAACTTCGTCCCCAGTCCTCAGGTCGCGGTGGCGGACGTCGGCGACGGGTCGGCCGACCTTGCGGTCATCGGCTCCGATCTGGCGCTGTTCGCCGGGCTCGGCTCGACAACGGAGGCGACTGCGCTGCCGGCGGTCGAGTTCGAGCATCTCGGTCTCAACCTGCTCAACCCTCATCTCGCCGATCCGTTGGTCCGTCGGGCGCTGGTCGAGGCCATTGATCGCTCGGCGCTGTCGTCGGTATTCAATGACCTCGAGGATGGGGTAGTGACCGCTGACGGTGTCGGGAACATGTTCTGGCTTCCCGGTCAGTCGGGCTACCAGGACCATCAGCCTGAGGCGGCTGCCGCCGATGGGGCGGCGGCGGTGGAGCTCATTGAGCAGGCCGGTTACGTTTCCGACGGCGACGGTTCCTATCGCCACCCGGAGCGGGGCACGTTGTTCCTTCGGCTGCTGACGAACTCCGGCGACTCGGTGCGGGTCGCCTTGCAGGAGCGTCTGGCCGAGCAGCTCGGTGCCGCCGGCTTCCAGATCCGGACCGAAGAGCGGACGGGCGCGGCGTACCTCACAGAGGGGCCGTTTTCAGAGGAGGCCATGGAGGCGTCGCAGTCGGCTGGTGCCAACGGACGCTCCGACATCTGGGACATGGTTCTGTTCCCGTGGGCGGGCGGACCGTGGCCGGGTTCACAGTCCGGTGCGTTCCGTGCCGGCTCGGGCGCCAACCCCTACGGCTACGCCAATCCGGAGTTCGACACCGAGTCGAGTCGCTGCGACGGCCTGGCCGACGACGCCGAGCGGTCCTCCTGCTACCAGGAGCTCGACACCTTTGTCACGACGCTCGATCGTGGCGAGAACGGGTTGTTCGTCGTGCCGCTCATCGAGCGCCCGCAGGTGCTCGTCTACAACGCAGACCGGGTGGCCGAAGTGCCGGCGGTGGTCGACGGCCCGACCGGAGGGCCGCTCCCCGACATCGCCGGATTCTCCCTCCAGTAGGTACCGGAGATGGGAGGGGCGTACCGCCTGAGGCGGTAGCCTTGATCGATGTGGTCCTTGCTCTCGGAATCGTCTATGCCATCGTCGGTGGTGTCACGCTCACCCTCGTGCTGCTTCACAGCGGCAAGGGCGGCGGCTTGTCCGACATGTTCGGTGGTGGCCTGAGCGGCGCCGCCGCCGGGTCGACCCAAATGGAGCGCAACCTCGATCGGCTCACCGTGCTGTTCGGCCTGATCTTCGGCATCCTCACGCTGGTTCTCGCCTTCGTCATCAACGCCTGACGAGGCGTCCGAATCGGCGCCAATCATCGACAACCGTGAGGCCGTCGTTCGCTCTCAATTCGCCGTGCACGGCGCCGAAAAGTTGTTAGGATTCACACCGGAAATCAACAAGTCACGTCGGAGTGGCGGAATTGGCAGACGCGCTAGCTTGAGGGGCTAGTGCCCGCAAGGGCGTGGGGGTTCAAGTCCCCCCTCCGACACTTTTCGCGAAAGTCCTGGTCAGGGCGTTTTGCGCTCGTCGGCTGGGGCTTCGTCGCGGGAGGCCGCAACGCTGTGACCTGGGGTTTTGCCCCTGTGTTGGACGTGGGGGTTGAAGTCCCACGCCCTCGGGAGTCAGGTGATGAAACGCCTGATGAGCGGCCTACGGAGCCGAAAGGTGTCGCTCTGCAAATGCTTTGCTAATGCCCCGTTCTGATCGCCCGGCCCAGGGGCAAGTTGTCAGATCACCAGCTGCCGGGCCTCCAAGATGGCCTCGAACTGGTCGTCTTCGAGGGCGTAGCGCACCCCGTCGGGTCGCTTGGCCGGGGGAGCGGTAGGGGAGGCCCGCTTGCGGTCCGGCAGAGGGAGCCGAACCGCTGAGGTGCTGGGGGCTCGAACGAATCCGGCCTGCTCTTTGACCGTGCTGCGCTGCTCGGCGGCCTGGCGCTGTTGGCGTTGGCGGCGAAGTTCGAGCTCAACGAGGCGGTGCAGCTCGGGGCCGTTCCACTTGTCGATGATCCGGTTGGCCTCGGCGATGTAGGTCTCGACCCAGCCGATGAGCTGATCCCGGTGACGGTCATCGGAGGCCCGGATCTCGATGCAGCCATCAACACAGCCGACGAAGGTCGAATCCAACATGGCCGGGCCGCCGTTGGCGGCCAGGGTCACCAGGTCGGCACCGGAGACCAGTCGGAGGCGGTAGCGGTCGTAGGCAATCTTGTAGCGCTGCCCCGGGTAGATGCCTCGTCTGACCTCGGCGTGATTCAACTCTGGCGATGCGTCGAGAACTCGGGTCCACGGCTGCTCGGGGTACTCTCGAACCGGGTCGAGTTCGATCCGATCCACCTGCAATGCCTGAACGACGGCGGAGATGATCACGTGGTCATCGGCGACGCCACCGGCCAGCTCCGCCTCGACCAAGGACCGGGCTCGGCGAGGATGGCGGTCACGGATCCAGGTCTCAAGCCACGGCTTGGAGGTCTGGCACGACTGCGGGAACACGTGTCCGATCTCAGCAAAGGTGGCGAGTCGACACCTTCCTGACCAGCGCTTCGCCAGTTTGTTGACACGATTGGATGGCTGAAGATCTCGTCGGAGTTGGCGAAATCGGACCGTAGCGATCCAGGTAGGGGAGCAAGAAGTTGAGTTCAAAGCGGTGCGCTCGTGAGCGGCGGGGACGATTCATGCTCTGGACCATAGGGCCCGGTAGCGTCCGGTGTTCGCACCGTCGGCGTTACCGCCCCGAGACGTCGGCGCTCAGATCACCCTCGACACAAGCGGAATCCTTCGCAGCGCCGCTGTTGAACCCCAACTCAGAACAAGGGCTCCGACGAAAACCAGAGCTGCCTTTGCCACGGCCGACAGATCGGTGGGAAGTAGCCAATATTGGAGCCAGGTCACAAAGAGGTAGTGGACGATGTAGATGCCGTAGGCATTGGCGGCCAGGCTGTCGAGGACCCTCGTCGGTCGGGTGGCGAAGCGAAGGAACCCGGCCAGGGAGCCGACCACTAGCAACGAACAGGTCAGGATGAAGAGCAGGGCTGCGGTCAATGACTCGACCTGCTCCTCGGCTACCACGATGAGGCCTGCGTAGGTGACCAGTCCGCCAACGAGCCAGAGCCACCACCGCCGGCCGAGGGCGCTGCGGGGCGCCAGGAGGCCGCGGTCCAGCCCGTAGGCACCGGCCGCAGTACCGGTGAGGAAGTAGGCCAGGTACATCAACAGGCGGGAGATCTGAGCATCGAATGGGCCGACACCGATCCAGTCGTCCGGGTCAAAGACGATGGCCATGGCCAGGAAGGTGACGCTGGTCATGGCCACCAGGAGTCCGAAGAACCTCGTTTGGCTGGTGAACAGCCTGTGGCGCCATTGTCGGTCGGTCTGATGGTCATCAGGCCGTCGGCGGTGATCCGGGTCGGGGCGGCCGACCACCGAGAATACTGCGGCGGCCAGCCCGGCGAAGAGCATGAGAACCCACACGAACCACAGTGGGCCGGCGGTTCCGAATCCGGAGCCGGCCATGTCCGACCAGAACGTCCAGAGGCTTACGTCACCGCCTTGGGTCCGCTGCACGGTCAGCTGGGCCGGATAGTAGGCCAGCGGCATCAGCGCCAAGACACCGACGACGAACGGTATCCCGAGTCGAACCAGGCGGTCCCGGAGGAACCTCCTGACACCCTTGCGTCGTAGGCTGGCCCAGACGAAGAGACCGGAGATGAAAAACATCACCGACATGAAGAAGGTGTCGTTCAGGCCGACCAGCAGGTCGAAGCCGATCCAGCCGGCGTCGTCGACGACGGGGGAGACGGTTTCGATTGGTTCGTCGAGGTTGAGTTCGGCCCAGGTGACGTAGGCCAGCACAGCATGGTGCCAGACGACCAGCACGACAACGGCCGCTTTCAGATAGTCGAACTCGACCCGACGCCTCGTCGCGTCAGACGCCGTCGACCGTGGTCGAGTGACCGTGACATCTGTCTGTCCCATGTCTTGTATACTGTGCATGTTGTGGCGCGTCAGGCAGGGCCAAACGGCTCTTTGTCTTGCGCGACGACAGGGCCCTGTCGATAATCCGGCCTGTTGTGGGTCGATCAGTTGTATGCGGCTGGTTCAGGAGAACGATGAACACCTCCGAATGGGGCGCTTGGCGATTCGGTCCGACAGACCGTGTGCCGCCCGGAAAGTCGGTTGTGGCTGGTCAGGCGGCGTTTCGGTATTCGTGGATGAGTCCGTCGCATCGGCTGGTTCGAAGCACGGTGACAGTCGCCGAGGTTGCGTCCGGCGGGTCGTGGACCGGCGTTGGCGGTTGTTGGCCGAGTGACTGGTGGGGCCGGTGCTGGTTGTAGTGGGCGATGTAATCGACGACGAGGCGTTCGAGCTGGCGTTGGTTCCAGAGGATGGTGCGGTCGAGTAGCTCTCGGCGGATCGAGCCGACCCAGCGCTCAGCGAACGTGTTGGCGACTGGAGTCCGGACCGGTGTGGGGAGAATCTTGAACCCCTCGGAGCGGAAGACATCGTCAAACGCGTCAACGAACTGGCTCCCGCGGTCGCGAACCAGGGCCCGGCTACCGTCGAGATGCTCCCCATAGCGGAGGAACAGGTTCCGGGCGGCTTGGGTGGTCCAGGCCCCGGTGGGTTTCGCGGTGGTGCCGGCGTAGAACACTTCGCGAGTGTCGACCTTGATGAAGAACAGCACGTAGTAGCGGCGCAAGAGTGCGGTGTCGACGGTGAAGAAGTCGCAGGCGACTGCGGCTTGTGAGTGCAAGAACTCGCTCCAGGTCACGTCGGATCGGTTCGGGAATGGGTCGATGCCGTTGTCGGTGAGGATCGGCCACACGGTCGTTTTGGCGATCGTGTGGCCGAGCCCGGTGAGTTCGCCCTGGATACGGCGGTGTCCCCACGTCGGGTTCTCGTTGGCAAGGCGTATGACCAGCAGGCGTAGCTCGGCACTGGTCGGTGGACGACCGATGCGTCGGGCAGGAGGCTGGGTCCAATGCTTGGCGATTCGCTGGCGGTGCCATCGCAGCAAGGTCTCGGGCGTGACGATCCAACCGTCGCGGAGTCGGCGGGGGAGCGCTGCGGCGATGGCGCCGAGCAGGGTCCGGTCGGATGGCGGCATCAGCCCTGTTCAGCACCCACGCGGCACTTTCCGGGCGGGACAGGGTCGTCGTCGCTGCTGATCTACGGGGTGGCTAGCAGCCGGTCGCTGCTTGAAGTGTTCGACAGGCCTCGGCCATGCGGGCGGCGGGGAGGGCTATCACCTTACGACGGAATGTGTGCCGAGGAATCGTGTGGATGTTGTCGAAGTTGACCACGCTATCTGTGGGGACGCCGTCAGCTTGAGTCAACTCGAGTTCGGAGACGAGCCCTCGCCGTGTCCGCGTCAGTGCGGCGACAACGACGGATCCAATGCGACTGGCGACCGGGTCGCGGGTCAGGACCAGTACCGGACGATCACCGCCAGGTGTTGCAGCGAACCAGATTTCACCCCGCTGCATCGGCTACCCAATCCGACCAGTCCTCGGCTGGACCCCAGTCAGCTATTTCAAGCAAGGCTCGTTCGCCGTCGTCGAGAGGTGACGCGGCCCAACGTTCGCCGTCGCCTTCGGACGCCAGTTGGTCGAGGTGGCGGCGCAGGGCTTCGCGTAGCAGTTCGGAACGGTCGATGCCGAGCGTTTCGGCCCATCGCTGCACTTCGTCGGCGTCACGATCGTCGACCCGGAAACTGAGCATTGTCATACATGATGCTACTTGGTATGACATCGGTTGGCTACCTGTAGTCGCCCAGGGCTGTCTTGTCCGACGAGGTAAGCGGCTACGCTGCGACCAGCTCGACACGCCACGGCGCGCGTGTACTCTGGGTTAAGGTCGCCCCTCCGACACTTTTCGCGAAAGCCCTGGTCACAGCGTTTTGCGCTCGTCGGCCGGGGCTTCGACGCGAGGGCCCGCAACGCTGTGACCAGGGGTTATACCGAAATGTTGGACGTGGGGGTGGAAGTCCCACGTCCCTGCGAGGTGACGGCGAAAGACCTGATCAGAGGCCTTCTGTGGCGCTGGGGTGTCGTTTGCAAATGGATTTGCAAATGCCCGGTCTGTTTCGCGGCCTGGAGGATGGTTCAGAGACAACACCGGGCAACCCAGTTCATCGTTGAGCAAGCCATCTCACATGTCACTGCGCTCGCGGCAGTCCCGAGAATGCGAAACACGGCGAGTCAGGATGGCGCCATCGGCCCTGGTCAGCACCCACGCGTGACTTTCCGGGCGGCACACCTACTAGCCGCGCCCGACCACGCCCCAAAATCAAGGCTTGACACAAAGAAGCTTCGATACCGGGCGGTTGACGTCTCGAGTCTCGTGGAGCGGTTGTGGATGCGCTCTACCAGCAGTTCCCGTTGTTCCGCAGGTCGAGTTCACTTGCCAGTTCGAGCATAGATCCGCGCCCGCCGGCGATGGCGGCGTTGACCGCGTTGATGAGATCGATGCTGCTGTCGTACCGCCCGAATTCGGCACCGTAGTCAGCCACGTTGAGCAACGCTGCGACCGCTTGTTTGAGCAAGATCCTTTCGGCTCCGCGGTCCCCGCCTCCACCACTGAGAGCCAGGGCGTTCTCGAGTGCCGCGTCGCTGACGAAGTTCGCTGCGAAGTAGTCGCCGACTTTGTCGCCAGGCGTGTATCCGTGCGGCCATGAGTCGGTGTGGGTCTTCCAGTAGCCGTGGCTACATCCTGACCACGTCGGTCTGACCGACGTGTTGACGATGGAGCATGCGAAGTCGGTTCCGTTGCCGGTGCCCCCCGGTGCGACGAACTGCACACTGGCGTCGGTGGGGTCACCGTCGATGTCGTCCACGACAGTGCAGAGCATGGGGCCGGCCTCAAACCCGGTTTGGGTGACCTCAGAGATCGTGTAGGTCGCACCGGGGACCAAACCAGCCCAGCTCACCCCGCCGGCCCCGTTACCAACCCCTGAAGCTGTCTTGGTGGCCACCTCGCCCGGCGGCACCGGCGAGATCACGAAATCAAACGACCACCCCTCGTCATCCGCCAGCCCCTCCACCGACTTCACCACGTCAACCTGAGACGGCAACTGCACAGTGTTGACGATGGAGCATGCGAAGTCGGTTCCGTTGCCGGTGCCCCCCGGTGCGACGAACTGCACACTGGCGTCGGTGGGGTCACCGTCGATGTCGTCCACGACAGTGCAGAGCATGGGGCCGGCCTCAAACCCGGTTTGGGTGACCTCAGAGATCGTGTAGGTCGCACCGGGGACCAAACCAGCCCAGCTCACCCCGCCGGCCCCGTTACCAACCCCTGAAGCTGTCTTGGTGGCCACCTCGCCCGGCGGCACCGGCGAGATCACGAAATCAAACGACCACCCCTCGTCATCCGCCAGCCCCTCCACCGACTTCACCACGTCAACCTGAGACGGCAACTGCACAGTGTTGACGATGGAGCATGCGAAGTCGGTTCCGTTGCCGGTGCCCCCCGGTGCGACGAACTGCACACTGGCGTCGGTGGGGTCACCGTCGATGTCGTCCACGACAGTGCAGAGCATGGGGCCGGCCTCAAACCCGGTTTGGGTGACCTCAGAGATCGTGTAGGTCGCACCGGGGACCAAACCAGCCCAGCTCACCCCGCCGGCCCCGTTACCAACCCCTGAAGCTGTCTTGGTGGCCACCTCGCCCGGCGGCACCGGCGAGATCACGAAATCAAACGACCACCCCTCGTCATCCGCCAGCCCCTCCACCGACTTCACCACGTCAACCTGAGACGGCAACTGCACAGTGTTGACGATGGAGCATGCGAAGTCGGTTCCGTTGCCGGTGCCCCCCGGTGCGACGAACTGCACACTGGCGTCGGTGGGGTCACCGTCGATGTCGTCCACGACAGTGCAGAGCATGGGGCCTGCCTCAAACCCGGTTTGGGTGACCTCAGAGATCGTGTAGGTCGCACCGGGGACCAAACCAGCCCAGCTCACCCCGCCGGCCCCGTTACCAACCCCTGAAGCTGTCTTGGTGGCCACCTCGCCCGGCGGCACCGGCGAGATCACGAAATCAAACGACCACCCCTCGTCATCCGCCAGCCCCTCCACCGACTCACCACGTCAACCTGAGACGCCAACTGCACAGTGTTGACGACCGAAGTCGGTTCCGTTGCCGGTGCCCCCCGGTGCGACGAACTGCACACTGGCGTCGGTGGGGTCACCGTCGATGTCGTCCACGACAGTGCAGAGCATGGGGCCAAACCCGGTTTGGGTGACCTCAGAGATCGTGTAGGTCGCACCGGGGACCAAACCAGCCCAGCTCACCCCGCCGGCCCCGTTACCAACCCCTGAAGCTGTCTTGGTGGCCACCTCGCCCGGCGGCACCGGCGAGATCACGAAATCAAACGACCACCCCTCGTCATCCGCCAGCCCCTCCACCGACTTCACCACGTCAACCTGAGACGCCAACTGGGCTGCCCCGACCGCCGGCGTGCCCGAAGCCAACATCGCAAGCAAGAGGATCATGAGCGACACAAGGCCGCGGGCTCGTCTGGCGAGTCCCTGACGCGGGCCTCCATCGTCACCTGCATCGACGTCCACCATCAGCCGACCTCCTATCCCATCCGCCCACGATCAGGGCTCGACGCCATTCCTGAGGGCTTGGGAGCGCTGCAACCGCCACCGGCCTCAATCCCCCAGCTTAGCCACGGACTGAGCACAGCCTCAAGAGAGGGACTGTTGCGTGGTATGTGTAACCGGGGTGGTCGTGGTGCGTCCGGTTCGTTCATGGCTCCATCCTGAATCCCGGTCCGCTGTCGATCCAGCGCGGAAAAGAACTCGACGGTCGGTGTCTGGTGGGCCAGGCTGATGCCATGGCGAGCTACCGGCAGTACTGTCCGATTGCCCGGGCCACCGAGATCCTGGCCGAACGGTGGAGCCTGCTCATTGTGCGCAACCTGATGTTCGGGGCCACCACGTTCTCAGGGATCGCCCAGGGAGTGCCGACGATGTCGCGATCGATGCTGACGAAACGCCTGCGAGAGCTCGAGCAGGCCGGTGTGATCACCTCGACGCCGAAGCCCAACGGGCAGGGCTCGACCTATGCCTTGACCGACGCCGGCGCCGATCTCGTCGGCGTCGTGGACAGTCTGGGGCGGTGGGCCGAGGCGTGGGTCGAGGTGTTGCCTGAACACACCGATCCAGGGTTCGCGCTGTGGGCTTGGTGTCAGGTGCAGCTCAACCGTGACGCCCTGCCTGCGGGTCGGGTGGTCGTGCACTTCGAGTTCCCCGACGAGCGAGTGGCGACCGATTTTTCTGGCTCCTCGTTCAAGAGGGCAGCGCCGAGGTATGCGCTACCGACCCCGGGGGTGAACCCGAGCTTCGGGTGGTCGCCCGGTCGGCTGCGTTTGTCGACTGGCACCGTGGGGTCTTGTCGTGGTCCCGTGCCGTCCGCACCGGCGAGATCACCTTCACCGGCAACCGCTCACTCGTGCGAGCCTTCCCGACCTGGAACACGCGCACGCCGGTCCTGGCTTGAGCAGCACCCGGTCGTGGGCGTCGGCACTCGATACTTGCGGATACGTGCTGGTTGGTCAGGCGGTGCTGTCTGTCGTGCAGGCCGGGCGGGCTGCGTCAGCGGTGCGATCTCGATTTGGGTCGTGGTTTTGCCCAACGGCACGAGCACCCGATCACCACTCGAGGAGCCATGGTGGGTTGGGGAGTAGGCGTCTCCTCATTCGAGTTCCGGCCCGTGGCCGGCGCCGCTGAGCTTAGGTTCGTCGGTAAGGGACCATTTCGACGAGCAGCTCGTTGATCGTCACCTCGGGCGTACCGAGGAAGAACTTGGCGAACTGTCGCATCATGTCCTGAAATTCTGCACTGGCTCTGAGTTTCTCGTAGGATGATGCGTTTTTCCATTTGGCGACGTTGGTGATCTCGCCACGTTCTCGGTTTGCCGTGAACCATGCGCTGAGCCAATCGGGCTGGTCAGAGACCAGCGCACGGTTGGTCTCCTCGAACAAGCTCGCCGCCTGATCGATCATTCCGTCTTTCACCCGGACGGTGGTGAGCACGATCACAGACATCAGTTCCCCTCTCGGTCGCTCGGATCAGAGCAGCACACGGTAGCCTCTGACTGTCAACGGCTTGTCGCTCGAGCTCGGTGCTGTCCCGAATTTGAGGAGTTGCCTTGTGTTGGGCAGCCGGGGACGCCGCCCTCGATCGGCGAGTACCCCGTCGTGGAGATCGGCAACGGCCCCCACCCATTGCGCGGCGTCGGAGTGGTCGTCACGCGCAGCGAAGGTCTCCATCCGAGTGGACCACAACGCACAACGGCTCGAGGGCGTCGAAGCGGCCAGAGCGAGACGGGTCATGCCGCGGATCGTCGATTTCGTCCTTGGTGCGGAGCAGCCGCCGCAAGGGTCCTGCTGGCTCCGTCTCTGAGCCGAGCCCGCTGAGGGTGTGAGTTGTACGGTTGATCAGTGTGGTTGAAGTGGATCTCGCTGGCGCGGTCTCATGGGAGAGGCTGACTGAGACGACGGAGGCATTCTCGGGCGCGTCACTGGCCGTGGCGGTGTTGGGGAGCGGTGAGCGGGTCGTGGTCAAGCGTCTGGCGCCTGAGGGAGATTGGCTGACGCGGGCCACCGGCGGTGGGCTACGGATGCGGCGGCTGTGGGAGCGCGGCGTGCTCGAGCGGGTTTCGGAGTCGGTGGACCATGCGGTGATGGCCGTTCAGCGGTTTGGTGGGGCAGACGTGGTGGTGATGCGCGACGTGTCGGCTGAGCTCTTCTCCAACGATCTCGTGCTCGATGAGGTCAGTGTCGATCGTGTGCTGGCGGGTCTGGGCGGGCTTCACCGTCGGTTCGAGGGTGAGCGAGACGACGGTTGGTGTCGGATCGGGGACCGGTACACGATGTTCGCCCCGGCGGCGGTTGCGGGCGATGTCGGCCCGAATCCCCATCCGGTTGCCTCGCGCATCGTGGAGGGCTGGGAGATGTTCGTCGAGGCGGTCGATGACAATGTCGCTGATGCCGTTCTGGCGGTCCACGCAGACCCGGGCCGCGTCGAGGGCGTTCTCGGGGCGGCGCCGGCGACGCTGCTTCATGGGGACGCGAAGCCCGAGAACCTCGGCCTGTCCGACAGGGGTCTGGTGGCGATCGATTGGGGCGAGCTGACCGGCGTGGGCCCAGCTGCGGTCGATGTGGGTTGGTTCGCGGTGAAGTCGGTGGCGCGTTGCGGGTTGAATGCCGACCAGATGTTCGCGGCCTATGAACGCGTGACGGGTGCGAGCTTTTCGCCCGATGTCGTTGACGCAGTGATGGTTGGCTCGCTCGCGCAGATGGGGTTCCGGTTCGCGCTCGGTGCCACCGGGCAGGGGCTGGACGATCCGGTTGTGGCGGCTACGCAGCTCAAGTGGTGGAGGCGCCGTGTCGATGCCGGGTTGTCGCGGCTGGGCTGGTGATGTGACCCCATAGCTCCGGTGGCTGAGCGGCAAGGTCGGAAGACCCGTTTGGGCCGTCATGGATGGCGCGGTTGCGAGCGCGATGCTGAACGAGCGGAACGACGAACGGGACTGCCGCGCCTGGCGGTGACAGGTTGGTTTAGGCGGCGTGAATCGCCCCGGGTTTAGTGGAGGGCTGGTTCTCCCGGGATCGGATGGTCCTGGGGGTTGTTGTGATGGTAGTAGTGGTTCTCGAACTCGATGGGGGGCATGTAGCCGATAGCGCTGTGCAGCCTCGTGTTGTTGAACCACCACACCCAGTTCAAGGTGGCCAACTCGAGGTCATCGACGTTGCGCCAGGGGCCTTCGTGGCGGACGCATTCGGTTTTGTAGAGCCCCACAACGGATTCGACGAGGGCATTGTCGTAGGAATCGCCGACGGTCCCGATCGAAGCGACAGCGCCCGCATCGGCGAGCCGGTCGGTGTAGCGGATCGCGCAGTATTGGCTTGACTGCCGGCGTCGCTGTGATGGACCAGCCCGTCCACCAACTCGTTGGCTTGTTCACGGGTCCACAGCGCCATCTCCAGGGCATCGAGGGGAAGCCCGGTCGCCATGGTGGCTTTGGTCCGCCACCCGACGATCCGTCGGGAGAACACATCGACCACGAACGCGGTGAACGCCATCGTGGCCCAGGTGGCAACGTAGGTGAAGTCGACCACCCACAGTTGATTCGGTCGAGACGCCTTGAATGCCCGGTTGACGAGATCCGGTGGCCGCGACGTGGTGTCATCGGAGCAGGTCGTCTTGACCGGGTTGCCTCGACGCACGCCGACCAGCCCGTTGGCTCTCATCAGCCGTTCGACCTGGTAGCGAGGCACATGCCCCAGCTCGGGATGCTCACCCCGTCCCTGTTCCCGGCACAGTTCCTCATAGACCTTGCGGGCTCCATAGAGGCGCCGCCCGATCACCGGTGAGGTGTGAACCCGACGGACGTGTTCCAACACGACCTCATCCCGCACCGCCCGGGCCGACCGAGGCCGGGTCTTGGCTGCGTAGTAGGTGGAGGGGGCAATCCCACAACCGTGCTCACCGAGCACGGCACAGATTGGCTCGACCCCGAACCGGTCCCGGTGGATATCGATGAATGCGACTACACGGCAGTCGAGGGTCGAGCTCCCTCGCGAAGAAACTCGACGCCGCCAACAGAATCTCGTTCGCTCGTTTCAACTCATCAACCTGACGGCGCAACTCCTTGATCTCGGCGATCTCCGCCGAGGACTTCCCCGGCCGTCGACCGGCGTCAATCTCGGCCTGCTTAGCCCAGGTCCGCAGCGTGTCCGGGTTCACCCCAACCCGTGGACCAATCCTGTGAACGGCCTTATTCAGCGACAGACCCTCCTCCTGCTCCCTGGCCTCGAGCACGAGACGGACCGCTCGATCCCGCAACTCCTGCGGATACTTCCTTGGTGCTGGCAACTTCACCTTTCCGTGAAATCAATGCCTCCACAACACCCGGGGCGATTCAAGGTGGTCCACCCGCCGCGACTGTGGCTCGAGTACCACCCCAATTACTACGGCGGTTTCGTACGAGACCCCGACGGTAACAACGTCGAAGCGGTGTGCCACCTGAGCGAGTAGCCGACCGGTGCAAGACCGCACAATCTGAAGAGCGATTTGCCGCCGAATATGTGCCGATCATGAGCAGTCCCGCGGTAGTTCGTCGATCGAGATGGGTCTGTCAGACGCTCCTTCGTCGGGTCGACGTCGGCGCGATAGCGATGTCGGTGAGAGCACTGGTGGTCGCCGTTCTTGGTCTCGGCCCTTGCGCGATCGCTGTCGGAATTGTCCAAGACTTGACAAGCCAATGATGTTTGGCTCGAGGTGATGACTTCACCGATCCAAGTACTGCGAACGTTTGAAGCGGCACCAACGCACGTGTTCGA
This sequence comes from Acidimicrobiales bacterium, assembly GCA_965216655.1. Classification (GTDB taxonomy): domain Bacteria; phylum Actinomycetota; class Acidimicrobiia; order Acidimicrobiales; family SZUA-35; genus JAHELU01. The sequence goes on along the minus strand of CBDCGP010000038.1, from coordinate 89,576 downwards.
CGTGTGGGTATCGCCAGAGACCCTGGTGTCGCCGGTCAGCGACGTCGAGATGGACCCTGTGGTTGGTGGCTCGGTACGCATCTCGACCGGGCTCGGCCCCGAGTCCGATCTTCGTGGTCGCTTCCTCGTTGTCGATCGTCCGCAGCACCTCCGCTACACCTGGAGATGGGGCGGCTTCGACGAGGAGAGCGTGATCGATGTCTGGTTCCATGACCTGGGCAACGCCACGGTGGTCGAGGTTGAACATGCCGGGTTCATCGACGAGTCGAGCCGCCAAAACCATCTCCGGGGGTGGGTCCACTACCTCGACTCATTGACGTCGTTTCTCTGAACCCGTTCTTCGACCAGCGTCGCGGGCGTGGTGTCGAGAACACGTCCCACTTCGTTCGTCATGTGTGCCTGGTCAAAGAAGCCTGACGCGACCGCGATGAGCGCGAGATCTGGATCTGCCTCGGCGTCAAGGCGTTCGAGTAGCCGACTGATCCTCACCAGGCGAGCAGCGTGCTTCGGACCGATCCCGACATGACGGGCGAAGCTTCGCTGCAGGCGCCGTTCTGATACACCGAGATCGTCGGCGACGTCGGCGACGCGGGTTGGGATGAGGGCGAATCGGCGGAGCGCCTCAGTGACCAGGGGTTCCGGAGTTCTGTGAGCAGCTGGAACGGACGTGAGGAGTTGGGCTGCAAGACTCGCGCGTTCAGCAAGGGTGTCGACGCTGAGCAGATGATCGCAGACGCGATCGAGGTCGATCCGGTCGAATGTGCGGGTCTCGATCGAGTCGTTGCAGAGCTCGCGCAGGCCGGCGCCAACGGTCGACTCACTCGCTCCTGGACGAAAGCGGAGACCGAGGTATTCTGCTCCGGGCACATGCGGGTAGACGTGGCGGCGCGTGACCGGACCCTGCAGACGCACGGTGCAGCGGCCGGCGATCAGAGTGAAGACAAGATCCGCGCCCAGCACCGGGTCAGTCCGGTGGCCAACGCTGGCGACTACATCGTCGTCGCCCATCCAAAGTGTCTCGACCGCGCTAGCAGCGGTTGGCAGCGACCAGTACACACACAGAACTTACCGACCAAACGCGAGCCCCCGCCGCCGCCACTCCTGACCTATTCGGCCACAATCGACCAGGCCGATCAAAACGCTCACGAATCCGCAGAGAACTCGGTAGCGCAGAGCAGGCACGGCCGATCGACGCGATTCGCACGTATCGCCAATGTCGATCACGATGAGCCATCCCGAGCGGGTCCGACCGAGCGTGACGTGCCGTTCTGGCTCGGTAGGAAGCACTCAAGTCATTCAGCGCTTCAGGAGCGTTCTTCGGCGAGGTCCGCCCTTGGCGCTTCGACCCAGATGGGCTCTTGTCTTCCCTTATTCTCATGATTGTGGATGGCGACGACACTCCTCGCCTGGCCGACGTGGGGGACGCCGCCGAGGTCGGGCGGCTTCTCCACGATTTCGACACCGAATTCGAGACGCCATCTCCAGGGGCCGATGTGTTGAGCGACCGAATCGCCATGCTCCTCGCCGGTGAGTCCATGTTCTCCATGCTGGCGGGCAGCCCGGCTTTCGCGGTGGCGCTCGTCAGTGTCAGGCCGAACGTCTGGTATGCAGACCGTGTCGGTCTTCTCGATGAGCTGCACGTTGATCCGAGTCGCCGAGGCGAGGGAACCGGTCGGCGATTCTCCACCTGCTCCGGCATCACGCTCTCGCATTGGGGATTGACGCAATCGAGATCAACGTCGACGAGGGTGACGTGGACGTCCAACGCTTCTGCGAGCGCAACGGTTACACGTCGATCCAACCGGACACGAACGAGCGGGCGCTCTACTACTTCCAGGAGCTTCGGGCCCCCTACTGACCGGTCCTCCTGGCTGACCGGCTTGCGCATTCTCATGCGAGTGGCCGCCCGAAGGAGTGTCGATCAGGAGCGGTCGTTCCTGAGTGTGTGCTTCGAACGTTAGGTGGTGCCGAGAGGCCCAGTGGTGCCGGTCGATCGCTCAGGCCGCCCGAGGAGGACGGCACCCCCGGCCACGGGGCCCGGTCCCGCTCGGACCACGGGGAGTGACGGCCCCTGGCTCGCGTCGAGCCAACGCTCTGGGAAGAGGAAGGCCAGCGAACCGACCCATTGGTCGTTCTTCGTACGCTTCCCTCGGTGGAAAATTCGTATTACGATAAGTGGGTGTGCGGTTCCACCAATCAGCGTTCAAGCACAGCTACGACGAGGAGACCATCCTTCATGCTGTCGAGCACGCGATCGTCGTCGTGGACCTCGAGCCTGACGCTGACCCGCCGAAGGTGCTCGCCATTGGCCCCGACCCCGCCGGGAGTCTTCTCGAGGTCATCTGGCTCGATCTCGTCGACACCGAGTTGGTGATCCACGCCATGGAACTGCGACCGACGTTCTACGACCTGCTCCCAACCGGAGGGGACCCGACACCATGACCACCCACAAGACCAAGACCGGACGGACCCTCGCTGACGCCGACGTCGACGCGCTGGCCGAGGAAGTCGAGACGACCGACTACGACGTCGAAGAGCTCAAGACCCGCCGCCGCGGCCGCCCGGCGATGGGCTCGGGCCCCGCCGATGTCGTGCCGGTGCGGATCGATCCCGAGCTCAAGGCCGCGATCGAAGCTCGCGCCGAAGCGGACCGAACAACTACGAGCGAGATCATCCGCGAAGCGCTCCGCAAGTTCCTCGAGGTCGCCTGACCGCCGGTAGGGGTGTCGCTGTGCAAATGCTTCGCTAATGGCAGCGAGCGGCAACGGACGGCAGGGAATGGCAAGCGAGCGGCGGCAGCTCGACGCCAGGGTGCCCGCGCGGGCGTCTCGTCGGCGACCACCGCATGTCTCTGAGCGGCGGATTCGCTGCAGTGCGCCGGTTGAGTTGTGGGTTTGGTGTCCTAGTGGCTGGTGCCAGGCATCAGGTCGGGGTGGTCGAGGATGCTTTCTCGGGCTGTGAGGATTCTGGTGATGAGCTCGGTGCGATCGCCTGGTCCCGGGGCGCTGGTGTCGTGCCATTGGCTGATCTCGTGGGTGGCGAAGTCAACCCATCGCTCGATGAGCGTGAAGAACTCGAGCTGGAACGTGGCCAGCAGCACGCTGAGGTGCAACCGCTCAGGGAAGGGGACTTCGTCACCGGTTTGGTAGCCGTCGACGATGCTGAGACTCCAGGCGTGAAGCTCTTGGACGTCTCTCTTGAGCTTGCGCAGCGCGGTGTCGAGGTCGGCGATGCTGCCGTGTTCGGCGAACAGGAGTCGCACCATGGCTTCGCCCTCGAATGCTGGCGGCCCGGGCTCGGTTGCCGTCCAGTCGGCCAGGGCTCGACGGCCGGCGTCGGTGATCTCATAGATCTGACGCTGTCGTTTCGGTCCTGCTGGTTCCTGGCGTACCGAGGCGTACCCGAGGGTCACGAGCTTCTTGGGTTCGCTGTAGAGGTGACGTTCGGACTTGGGCCAGGCGAACCGGAGGCTCCGTTCCGCCTGTCGAGCGAGATCGTAGGCCGACCAGGGCCGGAGCGAGAGGAGCCCGAGTACCGCGTAGCTGGAGGTCGTGAGTCGCTGTGCCATGCCCCCTTGACTCTACTGAAAACTTCACTAGCATTGCTACTGCAACGTTCAGTAGATGGCTGAGCAGGCACAGGCTGAAGGGGATGACGGATGAGCGACGAGGCGACGATCAAGGAACTGTTGGAGCAGCAGTATGCGAAGTACCTGAACAGCGGTGATGTGGAGAGTTACGTGGGGCTTTACAGCGACGACGTGCTCTGGGGGGTGCCGAACATGCCCGATGCCACCTCACCGGCCCAGATCGGTGCACTCCTGTCCAAGTTGTTGTCCAAGGTCGAACAGCGGGTCGACGTCGTCGTCGACGACCTGATCGTTGACGGCGACATTGCCATGGTCATGGCCACTGCGACCGGGACCGCTGCGCGAAAGCCTGACGGAGACCCACAGCCCCTCGCGTTGCGGGTCATGTGGGGGCTCCGCCGCAACGGGGACAGCTGGGACATCATCCGCCAGGTCGGAACACCGAAACCAACGAACTGACCACGGCATACGTCGACCAATACGGCCACAACTCACCGGCACGTCCCGAGGCTCGGAAATGACGGCGGATGCGGGGGTTGGCAGTCGTCGGTGAACCGCCCAGAACCGGCAACGTGCGACCTGATCAGGCGAAACCACTAGGCAGCGACGAGTTCGGCACTCCAAGGGGCGCGTGTACTTTGGGTTAAACTCGCCCCTCCGACACGTTTCACGAAAGCCCTGGTCAGGGCGTTGTGCGCTCCTCGGCCGGGGCTTCGGTGTGTCGGACCTCCGATCGTGCCAGGCCTGTGACCTGGGGTTTTGCCGGCATGTCGGAGGTGGGGGCTGATGTCCTGCGTCCCTCGTATGGGAGCGGCGAAAGCCCTGGTCAGCCTGCTGTTCGCGTTCAGGGGTGTCGTTGTGCAAGTGCTTTGCTAATGCCCGCCGGAGCTGCGTCGTTATTGAGCACTGCGCCGCGCGCAGATTGCCGGTTCGAGGACGGGTCCGACGTCGTGGCGGCGGCGCGCTTGTCGAGTACTGGATCGAGGGCGAAGCCGGACTGGCGGTCGGCTCCTGGGGGCAGGGGTTGGCCGGTCAGTCGTGTTCCCTGCGGAGGTGTCGCCGCCCAGGACTCCGATGGTGCCGTCCTGATCGGCGAAGACGGTGAGCTCTGGCGAGATGGTGTCGTCGACGGTTCCACCTGCGGCGACTCGTTGTTCGGCTACCTCGGGCGGGACGTAGACTTCGACGTGGAACCGCTGATGCGGCGACCCGTCATCCTCGACGCCACCCGTGAGGACGGCGTCGTGGCGCTGCCGCTCCTTTTCGATGGCCTCGCTCCGGGCTTGATCGTTGTGCCGATCTCGCTCGGTGGTGTCTCACTTGGTGGTCATCCCGCGGTGCGGAGTGCGTCGGTGGGTGAGAGTCGGGCGGCTCGGATGGCTGGGTAGAGGCCTGCGCCGGCGCCGATGAGGAGGGCGGCGGCGACGCCGCCGGCGATGGCGATGGGTGGGATGATCATGTCCCAGCCGCGGATGTTGGCGTAGATCTTGGTGGCGAGGACGCCGAGGCCGACGCCGCCGATGCCGCCGATTCCGGCGAGCAGGAGTGCTTCGCCGAGGAATTGGAGTGAGACGTGTTTCTTGGTGGCGCCGAGGGCGCGGCGGAGGCCGATCTCGGTGCGGCGTTCGAGCACGGAGATGACCATGACGTTGGCGATGCCGACGCCGCCGACGAGGAGGGCGACGGCTCCGAGGCCGAGGAAGAGTGCGGTAAGGGCGTCGCCGGCGGCTTCTTTGGCTTGGAGGGCGTCGGTGGGGCGGTCGATTTCGACTTCTTCGGGGTTCTGGGGGTTCGCGGTGGCGGCGAGTACGTCGGTGACGCTGTCGAGTTGGTCGGGGTCGACTCGTACGAGGATGGAGGTGGGGATGTTGTCGTCGCCGAGGTAGGTGGCGGCTGCGTCGAGGCTGACGAGGGCGGCTCGGTCGAGGTCGGGACTGAGTTCGAACTCGTTGAGGATGCCGGTGACGGTGAACCACTCGCCTTCGATGAGGACTTGTTGGGTGCCGGTGACGTCGTGGATGCCGAGCCGTTCGGCTGCAACTGAGCCCAGTACCGTGGTTGGGTAGCTGGCGGTGGCTTCGTTGAGCCATACGCCGTCGGCGACGGATCCGGCGAGGGTGTCGATGAGGGTGAGGTCGACGGCTTGGACGGTGATGCCGTTGGTTTGGGTTTGGGGGACGTAGTCGGTTCGGTAGACGTTGGCGCCGTCGACGGCGCTGATGGTTGTGGTGACTTCGACTGGGCCGATGCGGGAGATCATGTCGGCGGCTTCGGCGGGGAGTTCACCTGAGCCGGCGCCGATGCCTTCGCCGGATTGGACGGTGAGGAGGTTGGTGCCGAGCGAGTCGAGTTGGGCGAGGAGTTCGGACTTGGAGGATTCGGAGAGTCCGAGGACGCCGACCATTGCGGCGATGCCGATCATGATCCCGAGTGCTGAGAGTGCGGTTCGCATCTTGCGGGTGCGCATGCCGACGGTGGCGGTGCGGCCCATGTCGATGGCGTTGACGCGGCTACGCCGGAGCTTGGTGGGCTGGAGCGGGGCGGTGGTGGTCATGGGGTATCCCTGGTGTCGTATTCGATTTGTCCGTCGCGGATCCCGACCGAGCGGGGGAAGAGGTCGGCGATCTCGGGGTTGTGGGTGATGACGACGATGGTCGCTCCGGCGTCGTTGAGGTTCTGGATGAGTTCGACGACGGCGTCGCTGCTTTTGGAGTCGAGGTTGCCGGTGGGCTCGTCGGCCAGGATGATCGACGGATCACCGAGAATGGCGCGGGCAACAGCGACCCGTTGGCGCTCACCGCCGGAGAGCTTGTTCGCTTCGTGATCGACTCGGTGTGCCAGTCCGACCTTGGTGAGCGCCTCATGGGCGAGTTCGCGACGATCGGCGAGGCTGGCGCCGGTGTAGAGGGCGCCGTCGGCGACATTGTCCAGTGCGGTATAACCGTTGAGCAGATGGAATTGTTGGAACACGAACCCGATGTGGCGGGACCGCAGCCCTGACAGGTCGGCATCGGACAGCTGGGACACACGGTGCCCGGCCACGGTGACCTCGCCAGAGGTGGGCCGGTCCAGGGTGCCCATGATGTGCAACAGCGTGGACTTGCCCGACCCCGACGGCCCAACGATCGCCAGTAGCTCACCTTGGGAGATGTCGAAGGTGACGCCGTCGAGGGCTCGCACGGGCGGAGTGGATGGGTACTCCTTGACGACCTCGTCGAACGCGAGAACTGGCGCCTGACTCGGGTCGGCCGTGGCTTGCGGGCTGGTGTTGTGGGTGATGATGGTCATGGCAGGGTCACGGTGTCGCCGACCGTGAGGCTCTCGGAGGTGACCTGGACGAGCCCGTCGGCGAAGAAGCCGGGTTCGACGGCGACGAGTTGGTAACCGGCTCCGGTGTCGACCTCGACGGCGTAGCCGCCTTCGGCCAGCGCGATGAGCGCGGTGACCGGAACGGCGGTGACACCGGTGACGGAGTCGCCGACGACATCGATGGTGACCGGGGCTTCGTCGAGGCCTTCTGCGGCAGCGGGATCATCGAGTGCGACGATGGCTTCGAAGAACGTCTCGCCGTCCTGGGTGACCTCGGCCGTGGTCGAGATGGTCACCACGGTTCCCGGCGCCTCCACGAAGCCGGGAAGGATCACCGTCACCTGATCACCGATGTCGATCAGGCCTTGGTCGGCGGCGGGAACATCGACTCGGACAACCTGTTCGATCGAAGTGAGCGACACGACGGGTGCACCGGCGTTGAGCGTGGCGCCGGGCGCGGCGAGCTGCTCGGCGATCTTCGCCGATGTCGGCAAGAAGACGATGTCTCCGAGGTTGACGACCCCATCGGGTCGCTGGCCAACCGATGTCTGGAACTCGACGACGGCTTCACGTGTCTCGGCCGTGAAGACGCCATCGACGTCCATCTCACCGCCGGCATCGAACCCCATCTCGGCAAGCGAGGCTTCGACCTGGGCGACGTCGTCGCCCGACAGCGGGAATCCCGTCGACAAGGTGCCGACCGCGGCACCGGGGCTGACGTTCGCGCCAACTTCGACGGCGTACTCGACGATCTGGGAGGGGCCGGGGATGAACACGACGTCACCGGGTTCGATGATCCCGTCGATCTCGACACCGAGGGACTCCTGCCACGCCTGGACGGCGAGCTGGGTGCCGTAGGTGAACTGGTCGTCGATGGTCAGGCTCTCGTCGAGCGTGAAGCCCAGTTCGGACAGCGCCGTTTCGAGCTGGGCGACATCCTCGCCAACCAGGTCAGTCGAGAGGTCCCGTAGGGTGCGGTACATGGGTGTCGTGCCGTAGAGCGCAACGACCGGCTCGCCGTCGACCCAGTACAAGATGTCGCCCTGTTCGATGATCGCCCCTGCCGGTGCAAGCCCGGTGACGACACCGCTGCCGGCCGCAGCAACACCCATGGTTTCTGAGCCGAGCGTGATGTCGCGATAGGCCGGAGTGTCGCCGTAGAGCAACACCACTGGCTCGTTGTCGATCCGGTACAAGATGTCGCCCTGGGCGACGGTGTCGCCCGGCGAAGCCACGGCGGTGGCGACTCCGTTGGTGGCGGCGACGATGGGGTCGGTGGCAACCGTGCCCAAGGTCCCGTCGAAGGAGACCTCTTGCACCAAGTCGGCCACGACGACCTCGGCGGTATTTATCGGCCCGGTGACAGGCTCGGCTTGGTTGCTCGAGCCACCGCCGCCGAATACGACGTAGCCGATTGCTGCTGCGGCGACCACGCCGCCGCCGATGAGCCACTTCCGGTTCATCCGCCGTCGTTGACTGGTGGAGGGCGGCGACGAGCCAGTGTGGTTGTTGTCGGCGTCGGTGAGTTCCGGCGTCTTGAAGGTGGTTTGGGGGGCTGTGTCTGTCATGTCACGGGGGTCCTGTTCAAGGTCGTTGAGGCGAGTGGTTGCCGGCAGGAAGGGGCGGCGGTTTAGTTGCCGCCGCGGGCGCCGCCAAAGAGGTCGCTGCAGGCTTCGAAGGCGCTCTGGTAGGCGGGGTCGTCTTGGTCGATGTTCTGCAGCAGGCCGCGGCCGCCGCCTTCGCTGGAGAAGTCGGGGTCGGGGAAGTCGAAGCCGTTGTCTCGCATGCATGCGGCGAACTCGAGCAACTGGTCCTGCTGGGCGGTCTGGTCGCCGCCGCGGAAGCCCAGCTCGACTCCTTCGAGGTGCCCTTCGCAGGCCTGGCGGGCCTCGAGAAGCCCCTCGGTGCGCTCGCCGCGTGGAAGTTGGACATTGCCATCGGAGTCGATGGTCGGGTCGTCGATGTCGTAGCCCTGGGCGCGGACGCACTCGGCGAACGCCAGCAGCTGGGTCTCGGTGTCGAGTTCTTCTGATGGTTCGGTGTCGCTGTCGGCGTCGTTGCTGTCGTCGAGTGATGCGACGCCGCCGTTCGCGCTGACGGACGGCTCGGTCGATGCGGCGTCAGCGCCGCCGCACGCGGCGGCTGCCATCAGGATCACGATCAGCAGGCCAATGGTTTGGATCTTCATCGGGGGTTCGCTCCTCGCTTGGGCGGCTGCGCCGGGGTTGGTCACAACCTTGGTGATCCGCTCACCATGACGACCCAAGCTGGGACGACCCCTAAACAGCCCTGAGAGTTCACTGAGACTTCGGGGAACCCAGGGCTTCCGATTCCCGCCAGCAACGGCGGAATAGCCCAGACCGCTCCAGCGCAGATGCGACGTTGGCGTCTTGCTGGGCTGCGCGGGCGTCCGGCTGCTAGCCAGTCGCGTCGAGTGAAGAGATGACGTTGAGCTGAACCCACTCGATACGGATCTCGATGTCTCGGCCCAGATCCTCGGAGATCGCGTGGCTCAACGCCTCAGGGATCTTCGGCTCGACCGGGGATTCGACACGGATCGTGAGAACGTCCTCGTCCAAGCCTTGCGTCAGTGATCGTGAGACGTGGCGTCGGACCAGGGCCTGTCGTAGATGTGGTGCGTGCCGTGTCGTCGAGCGTGCGCCGGATCTCGCTGAGCGCGTCCTGCAGTGCTTCTTGGGCCGCTGTGTCCTCTGCGGCTCGGTCGAACGCGAACTTCAGGGGAACGGCGACACTCACGAGACCTATCGTCAATGCGGCGAAGATCCGGACGTTGTGCCACCACCGCCCGGGTCCGGGGCGGATCCCGGCCCCGGCGAACACGACGGCCGCTGCGGCGACGATGGCCAACACGTTGGTGACGAACAACAACAAGGCGTCGACCGCGAGTTTGCTCTCGTCGATGCCGAACAAGAGCCCGGCTGACGCCAACGGCGGCACAAGCGCCACCGCCACGGCCACGCCGGGCAGGGACGCGGAAACGTCGGGGCGCACCGTCGCGAACGCTCCAGCCGCCCCGGCCGCGAGGGCGATGAAAAGGTCGGCCAGGTTCGGTTCGGTTCGGGCAAGGAGCTCGTCGGGAATGAAGAACGTGTTGACCAACGACGGCGCCAACGCGACGGTGAGCCAAGAGACCGTCAGAGTGATCGCGACCGAAGCGCCGACGAGCACGCCCGCCCGAGCTGCGTCGCGGGTATCGGCGCGAACGAGCGCCGCGGCCAACCCCAGAACGGGTGTCATGAGCGGCGCGAGCAGCATTGCACCAATGACGACGGCGGCCTGGTCTGATGCCAGCGCCAGCGCGGCGATGACCGACGCGGTCAGGTGCAGGGCCAGGTACCGGATGAGACGGTCGGTGTCGGCGAACACGTAGAGATCGGCCACTGCGGTGTCGACATGGTCGACGTCGACACGGATGGCCCGGCGCAGTGCCGCAGTCACCGCTGACGATCCGACTCTGGCGTGTGAGTCGCGGCCACCGGGAGGGTGATGGTGAAGCTTGCGCCTCTCCCGGGCGCGTTGGCCGCCTCGATGGTGCCGTCGTGCGCGTCGACGATGGCGGCGACGATGGCCAGCCCGAGGCCGGCGCCGCCCCTCTGGCGCGTCGGTGACGGGTCGCCCCGGTTGAACCGGTCGAATACATGTTGAAGGTGGTCGTCAGGGATGCCGGGTCCGAAGTCGGTGACGGTGATCGTGGTCGTTGCCCGCTGCTCAGTGGCCATGATCCGGACGGGGGTTCCTGCGGGCGTGTGGTCTCGTGCGTTGGCCAACAGGTTCGCGAACACCTGGGCGAGGCGATGAGCGTCGCCCTCGACGTAGAGACGTCGTGGGCCCTCGTAGGTGACGGCGCGGTCCGGCTCGATGGCGCGGCTATCGGCGATCGCGTCGCTGACAATCGAGGCGATGTTGACCCCGCTCACCTCAAGGGGCTGGCCGCGATCGAGTCGGGCCAACAACAACAAGTCCTCCACCAGGCGCCGCATGCGCCCGCTCTCCTTGCGAATTCGTTCCATTGCCGAATCGAGCTCGGCTCGATCCTCGAGCGCCCCTTGACGGTAGAGGTCGGCGTAGCCCTGCAGGGCCGCAAGCGGCGTCCGCAACTCGTGGGACGCATCGGCGACGAACTGATTCAGTTGGTCCTGCGAGGTCCGTTGGCGTTCGAAGGCGTCGTCGAGCTGAGTCAACATGTCGTTCAACGCTCCGCCTAGCCGACCCAGCTCGGTCGTCGGATCTTCCTCGGGGACCCGGCGGGTGAGATCCCCGGCCGCGATCGCCGCGGCAGTGTCGACCATGTCGTCGACGGGCCGGAGGCCACGCCGCACGACCCACCACGTCGCCGCCGCGCCCACCACCGCGACCAGAGCGCCTCCCGACACGAGCAACCACACCAGATCGTCGGTTGCTTCGCCGATGCCGTCGACGGGAACCGCAACCACCGCGATCTCCCCGGTCGCCACGTCCACCGCTAACGCCCGGTAGGCGACCAGCCCGTCTGCAGATGACACAGAGCCAATCGAGCCCGGCGCGGCCAACAGTTCGTGAAGCTCGTCGGTGTCGGGCAGCGGGTCAGGGTCGTCCGCGAACCCCGATGGAGCAGACTCGGTGAGCGAACCGCCGGCGTCGAACACCAACAGCGCGAAGCGACGATCTACTTGCGCGCCGGCGAGGTCTCGCCCGTCGCCGACGAGCCTGCTGCCGAGCCGCTCCTCGATGACACGGAGATCCTCGTCTGCCTGATCGGTCAGCACTCGCGTCGTCGATCGGGCCGCGATCACGCTCAGCGCCGCCAGAGCGACGAGTAGCAGCACCGTGAAGGCGATGACGAGTCGACGACGAAGAGACACGCCAGTCCTAGGCCGGCGGGCGGAGCACATAGCCGACACCGCGCACCGTGCGGATCAGCTCAGCTGCCTCAGACCCGAGCTTCTTGCGCAGGTAGCTGATGTAGGTCTCCACGATGCGCGCATCGCCCTCGAAGTCGTACTCCCACACGTAGTCGAGGATCTGCATCTTCGACACTACCCGCGCCTCGTTCAACATCAGATAGCGCAGCAACCGGAACTCGGTCGGCGACAGATCCACATCCCGGCCGTCCCACGACACCGCGTGTGCGTCTTCATCGAGCACGAGACGGTCGACAACGATCCTCGCACCCTCAGCGTGCGCCGCCCGGCTTCGACGCAACAGCGCCTCGATCCGTAGTCCCAGTTCCTCCAAACTGAACGGCTTCGTCAGATAGTCGTCGCCTCCACGGCGAAAACCCGACCGCAGATCCTCGGGCTGGTCGCGGGCGGTTAGGAAGATGACAGGGATCTGATGGCCATCACGGCGAAGTTGATCGCAGACCTCGAAACCATCCATGTCGCCGAGGTTCACATCCAACACGACCAGATCAACCGCCAGAGTTCGCACCGCTGACAGCGCGTCGGCCCCCGACGTCGCGGTCGCAACCTCGAAGCCGCCATACCGCAGCGCGCTTGCGACCATCTCCACCAACGACTCCTCGTCGTCGACAACAAGCACCCGGGCACTGGACTCCTGGTCCGGCTGATCACCACTCACGACCCCGACCGTAGAGCTCGAATGTGAGAACTCCGCGAGGGCATGCTGAGAGTTCACTGAGAATCTCAGATCCAACATGCCCAGGCTGAGTGCGCCCGCCCGTCCGTGCGACACCACAGCGTTGCTGAGGCCGCTCGATAACCACGCTGCTGAACCGCGCTCGAGACCATCCGAGATCGGCATCGGGTCGTTGCTCGTGCTCGAGAATGTGCACTCGATTCCGCTGATTGTTGAGGACCCTGTTGTCAGGCTATCCTGACAGCATGGGTGTGATCGTCACCGATGAGCTGCCAGCGGATCCGCTGGACGCGTTGCGGGCGCTGGCGCGCACCGAAGCCGAGCTGGACGAGCTGCGCCGCAAGCAGGTCGCAGCGGCGCGGGATGCTGGGGCGACCTGGGAGCAGGTCGGTGAGGCGCTCGGGATAAGTCGCCAGTCGGCGTGGGAGTACTACGCAGCCCGCACCAGAGATGAACTCGCAGCGAACGCTGCCGCCAACACCGATCTATCAGAAGACGACGCCATGGACCTCGCGGTCGAAGAGGTTCGAGCGGTGCGGCGTCGTCGACGCGCCGGCTGAACCGGCCTCGGCGTGCGGGTTGTGCTGGACGCCAACGTCTGGGTGTCGGCCGCCATCGGCACGGGTCCGGCGCATCGGATCGTGCAGTCCTGGCTCTCGGCATCCGGAAGCTTCGAGGTCGTCATCTGCCCGGCCCTGATCGCCGAGGTCGAAGAGGTCCTCACCCAGCGGCCGAGGATGCGCAAGTGGATCGCCCTCGACGTTGCCCAACACTTCGTGGAAGCCCTTCGCGTCCTGGCTGAGGTCGTGCCGGACCCGGTCGAGGTCGAGGCGACCACTCGTGACGTCAACGACGATTACCTCGTCGCCCTCGCTCGCGAGCACGGCGCCGACTACATCGTGACCGGCGACAAGGATCTGCTCGACTGGCCCGACCAGCGCCCGCCGGTACTCGCGCCGGCTGCGTTCGCCGACCTGGTAGGGGAGTAGAGAGGGGTGTCGCTCTGCAAATGCTTTGCAAATGGCAGCAAGCGGCAACGAGCGGCAGCGAGCGGCAAGTAGCCCCCGGGCAGGTCGCCAGTTGCCGTTGTTTGCCGCTCCCTGCCACCTAATGCCGCCAGCTGCCACTCCGGGGAGGTGAGTTCAAGTCCCCCCTCCGACACGAACAGGTGTAGCGTTCGTCGAAGGCGTCGCTGGTCAACTCGGCGTCGCGGTCGAAGAGCCGCAGGCGCAGATCGGTGTCTGCGAAGACGGTCCCCTGCGTTGCAGTGAGGTCAGCGGTCGACCGGCTGTGGGGTGATCGTCGTGTGCTGGTAGGCCCAGATCACCAGCTTCACCCGGTTGTTGGCGCCGGTCTTTTGCATCAGTGTTCGGATATGACCCTTGGCCGTCGACAAGGACATATCGAGGTTGCGGGCAATCTCGTCATTCGTGAGGCCGTTGCAGACGGCACCGAGCACCTCCTGCTCCCTCGGGGAGAACTGATCGAGCGCTGTTGAGGTGCGCGGCCGCTCCAGATAAGTGTCGATCAGGCGGTTCGTGAGCCGAGGGCTGATCAGCGTTTCTCCCGTTGCCGCAGCGTGGATGGCCCCCGTCAGGACGGCCGCTGAAGCGTCCTTCAGGACGAAACCGGAAGCGCCGGCTTGCAGCGCCTTGAAGAGATACTCCTCCAGGTCGTACGTCGTGACGATGACAACGGCCGGAGGCTCGGGGTCGGCCGCCAAGAATTCGGTTACCTGAAGTCCGGTCAGCTCTGGCATCCGAACATCGAGGGTGCACACATCCGGTCGAAGCTCTCTGGCCAACTCGAGTGCTTCTCGTCCGTCTCGCGCAACTCCGATCACCCGTAGATTCGGGTCGGCGTCGATCATCTGCTTGAGGCCGGTCCGCACCATCTCTTGGTCATCGGCGACGAGCACATCAATGCTCATGTCAACCGTCTCCTCGGTTCAGCGGGAGCCGAGCAGAGACCAGCCAGCCGCGATTGGGGATCGGCCCTGCTGACAGCTCGCCGCCGAGAGCTCGCGCTCGCTCGGCCATCGATCGGAGACCGTGACCCTTTGTGGGCCGAGGACGAGTCGGTGTCACCCCATCGTCGGTGATGGTCAGATCCAAGAAGCGATCGTTCCCCCTGGCTCGTACGGTCGCGCTTGTCGCTCCTGTGGCATGTCGGCTCACATTTGTCAACGCTTCGCGGGCGATCCAGTATGCCGTTGCTGACGTGCTCACCGGGATCAGCTCCGGATCGACATCGATGGCCAGATCCACCTGGAGCGACTCGCTGCTCAGCTCGCTGGCAAGATACTGCATGTCGCCGAACCCTGGAAGGGGCCTGGTATCGTCGTCACGGGCGCGTAGCCCGGCCACCAGGTGGCGCATGTCGGCCAGCCCGGTCGAAGCGCTGCGCTTGATTGCCTTCAGCGCTTCGTCGAGGGCAACAGGATCGTCGAGCTGGCGGGCGGCTTCAGCACGAACCGCGATGGCGGACATGTGATGGGCGAACGAATCGTGGATGTCGTTGGCCAGGCGGTTGCGTTCTTCCAGAGACTCGGCCAACTCGCGCTGCTCCTTTGACTCGGCCCGTGCTCGGACCAGCAGCCCAACGACGATGAGCACGACGACACCCAGCGCGTTGAACGCGACGAAGAGCAGCCCCGGCTCATTGTAGGGGTTGGCCTGTGCGGCCACAGGAAGGATCACCGCGCCGAGCAGCAGAGCGGCCACTGCTGTTCCGGCCGAGCCCCAGCGGCCTGAGCTGTACATCACGGTCAAGAACAGGACGCTGAAGACGGCGGCGGGCTCGATCGCTTTGTCGGCAAGACCGGCGCCGAAGTCGACCGCCAAGGTCCCGACGACAAGCGCCAGCAGCGCAGAGGACGGCTCGACCCGACGCCAGACGAATGCCCCGACAGCGATCAATCCGAGTACGGCTGAGGCGGCGACACCGGCCAGGTCGTCGAAAACGACCTCGACGACCAACAGGAAGGCGAAGAGGCCGCCGATCACCCAATCGACTCGGCGCGGCTTCGAGGGACGCACCGCATTCGCTGGCGTGGTCAAGGCCGCCAGTCGTTCTGCGAGGGCCATGACTGAAGTGTACGGCCTGCTCGAAGCCGGACGCCCGGTCTTTCGATCGTCCATCCATGACCAAAAGTACGGGGTGGGTTCAGTCGAACGGGTGGTGTCGGCGGGCCACCGAATCCACCAGCATGGTCCGGTGCCGAGGAGGCCTGCCATGATGACGATGCAAACGAACCAACAGGATGTGGCGGCCCGGGCCGACGAAGCGACCAAGACCTACGGTGAAGGCGAGGCGGCGGTCCACGCCCTCGCCGGTGTGTCCGTCGCCTTTCCTACTGGGCGATTTACGGCCATCATGGGGCCATCCGGGTCTGGGAAGAGCACGCTGATGCAGTGCGTCGCCGGGCTCGACCGGCTCACCTCGGGGTCTGCCTTCATCGGAGACACCGATCTCGGGACGCTGAACAAGGACGAGCTGACATTGCTCCGGAGGGATCGGCTCGGCTTCATCTTTCAGCAGTACAACTTGATTGGCACGCTGAAGGCGTCGGAGAACATCCTTCTTCCACTGACGCTGGCTGGGACGAAACCGGACCAAGGGTGGTTCGACGAGGTCGTCAAAACCGTCGGGCTCGGTGATCGTCTGGACAACCTCCCGAGCCAGCTGTCGGGCGGTCAGCAGCAGCGGGTGGCTGTGGCGAGAGCTCTGCTGCCCAAACCCGAGATCATCTTTGCCGACGAGCCAACCGGCGCTCTCGATTCCAGAACCGGGACCGAGATTCTCGGCTTCATGCGACGGGCTGTCAACGACACCGGGCAGTCAATCGTCATGGTCACCCATGACCCCCACGCCGCGTCCTATGCCGACAACGTCCTGTTCCTGGCCGACGGGCAGATCACCGATGAGATGGCCGCCCCTACTGCGGAGCGAGTTCTCGACCGGATGAAGCGATTCGAGGTCTGATTCCGATGTTTCTTCTCGCCTGGCGCGGTGTGCGACACACCACTGGACGCTACGTCGCCACCCTTGTTGCCATCCTCACCGGCGTGTCCTTCTTCGCCGCCTCCGGTTTCCTTGGCGACCGCGTCGTCGACTCGCTCCAAGGTGACACCAAGGCCCGGTACGGCGCCGTCGACCTGGCTATCGTCGCTGAGCAAGACGCGTTCTTGTCGACCGAGACTCTCCGCATTCAAGGCTCAATCGCCGACGAGATCGTTCGCGTCGACGGCGTTGACGGGTACGCGCTCCTCCTGGCCGGTGAGGTTGGCATCCGCGCCTCGTCCGGCCAGGTCGCAGCCGATGGCGCAACGGGACGTCTCTGGATCGAAGACGAACAGCTCAACCCGCTTGAACTGGTCGACGGTCGAGGGCCGGTGGAGGCCGACGAGATCGCCATCGATCGCGGGATGGCCGATGACCTCGACCTCGCCATCGGCGACGAGACCATCGTCCTTAACATCTCCGGCGAAACCCCGGTGACCGTGGTCGGGGTTACAGCTTTCGGGGAGAGCGACTCCATCGACCGATCCGGCACGATCTCGGTTCCCGCGGCAGCGGCGACGAGCTGGCTGGCCGGCGGCAGTGTCGAATACGACGGCCTCTACCTACGCGGATCTGGAACCCAGGAGGATCTCCTCGAACGCGTCCAGCCCCTCGTCCCCGCCGGCTTCGAGGCCAGACTGGGCGATGTCTTTCTCCAGGAGCGAATCGACGAGCTCGGCGAAGTCGGCCGACTTCTCAAGCGAGCACTTCAGGCGTTCTCGGTGCTGGCAATGCTGGTCGGTGGGTTCGTCATCTACAACACCTTCAACGTGTTGGTCGCGCAGCGGCTCAAGGAGCTTGCGGTGCTCCGTGCAATCGGCGCGACCCCCCGCCAAGTAAGGCGGGCCCTGGGGTTCGAAGGTCTTGTCGTCGGCCTGATCGGCAGTGTGCTCGGGGTTCTCCTCGGCGTCGGTTTCGTCTTCGTTCTAGAAGCGATCCTTGGTCGCTTCAATGTCGAACTGCCGGGAAGCGGGGTCGTGTTGAGCACCTCATCGGTCATTCAACCGATACTGCTCGGCACGATCGTCACCGTGATATCGGTGATGGTCCCGGCCCGTCGGGCGGCCAGAACCGAACCGATCGAGGCGCTCCGCGACGCCGCGGTGGAGAACTCGCCGTACAGCCTGCGACGTTTGCTACTGACCGTCGCGGTGACGGTCGCGTCCATCGCGGCGCTCGCGTTCGGTACCGGTGTCCGCGCGATTGGAGCCGGCCTACTCGGCATCTTCGTCGCCACCATCGCCGCCGGCCCGGTCCTGGCGGTCCTCACGGCCAAGCTCACGAGGCCGGTCATGTCCCGAATCGGTCTGGAAGGTCGGCTCGCATCGGACAACACCGCCCGAAACCCTCAGCGAACCTCCATCACGGCGAACGCCCTCCTGATCGGCGTCTTCCTCGTCACGCTCGTCTCGGTAGCCGGGACATCGATCAAAGAATGGGTCGTCGAGGAACTCGACAAGATCGAATCGGCGGACTACTTCCTGGCCAGCAGTGGTGGAACGCTCGACGACGAGCTCATTGGTGACGTCCGATCAATCGAAGGCGTCGAGGTGGTCGAATCGTTCCGCCGGGAATCGGTCATCATCGACGGCAGCGCTGCCCTGGTCTCGACCGCCCAGGTCGACACGCTGCTCGACATCACCGACATCGAGGTGGCCGCTGGTTCGGTCGACGATCTGGCGAGCGGAACGATCGCCGCCGACGTCTTCCTAGGGGTCGATATCGGCGACACGATAACCCTGAGCGCTCCGGCGGGTCCAGCCATCGATCTGAAGGTGGTTGCCCTGCTCGAACTGACCCAGGATCTGGAGTATGTCGGGAACCTGATCGGCGAAGACGACTTCGATCGGCTCGTTGGTCCGACGGCGCCGACCGTCGCGTTTGTCGACGTGGCGAGCGGAGTCAAAATCGAGTCGGTCGAGGCGATCGAGGCTCGAACCGAGTCCCGGCCGGACCTGCAGTTGGTGGACGGCAACTTTTTCGGAAAGCTCGTCGGGCGAATCTTCGATTTCGTCATCAACGCAGTGAACGGACTGCTGGGGATGAGCGTCGTCGTCGCGGTGATCGGCATCGTCAACACCCTGAGTCTGTCGATCTTCGAGCGCCGCCGCGAGCTCGGCCTACTCCGTGTCGTCGGCATGCTCGACCGGGACGTCCAGCGTATGGTGCGACTCGAATCGGTTCTGATATCGATTCTCGGGACGCTGGTCGGTATCGCCCTGGGTCTTTTCTCAGGCTGGACGCTGCTGCGCTCGATCCAGCACCAGTCCGATGTCGTCATCCCGATGAACTGGGCGACCGGCCGGGTCGGGCTGATCCTTATTGTCGGTATCGCGCTCGGCCTGTTGGCGTCCGTCATCCCATCCAGGCGCTCAACGCGCCTTGATGTTCTCGACGCTGTCCAGGCCGACTGAACTGGTTGAAAGTCGAGTGCGAGGTTCTAGAGCAATGTTGATCCAAGAAAGGCAAACGGAATGAATGGTGAGATTGCGAGTTTCGGCAGACGGCTTGGAGGGTTTCTGCTCGACCGTCTGATCTACGGTCTCCTTGGCGGTGTCTTGATGGTGCCAGGGGTCGCGCTGATCGCTTCCCAGATGAATGACTGTCCGTCGAGCGAGCCGGACTGCTTGCTCGACGATCAGTCGGCAGCTCTTCTCTTCGGCGGTGTTGCCCTCGTCGCTCTCGGTGTGGTTGCGGCTTTTGTTCTGTATGTCCGTGCGCTCGGGTCGACGGGGCAGACCTTCGGTCGGAAGATCGTTGGCGTGCGGGTCGTCGACGCGCAGTCGGGCACATCAATCGGGGTCGGGCGAGCGGTCGTGCGAACGTTGTTTGCGTGGCTGATCTCGTCCATGCTTATGTTTCTCGGCTACTTCTGGATGATCTGGGACAAAAACCGTCAGACGTGGCATGACAAGGTTGCGGGAACAAGCGTTCTGAAAGAGTGAGCCTGACTGGGCTGCGATCGAGGCCCGTGCCGAGGCTGATCACACAACGACCAGCGAGATCATCCGGGAAGCACTCCGCAAATTCCTCGAGGTCGCCTGACAACCCGGGCGAGGGTGTCGCTTTGCTAATGCTTTGCTAATGGTAGCGAGCGGCATCTGGCGGCAGGTAGCGGCAAGTAGCGCTCCGAGCGGTCGCCAGTTGCCGTTGTTTGCCGCTTGCTGCCGCGTAGTGCCGCTGGTTGCCGTGTTGGGGTGGTGAGTTCAAGTCCCCCCTCCGACACTTTTCGCGAAAGCCCTGGTCAGAGCGTTTTGCGCTCGTCGGCTGGGGCTTCGTCGCGAGAGGCCGCAACGCTGTGACCTGGGGTTTTGTCTCGGTGTTGGGCGTGGGGGTGGCAGTCCCACGCCCTCCCGAGTGGGAGGGCGAAATACCTGATCAGTGGCCATTTGCGGCGCTGGGTGTCGTTTGCAAATGGATTTGCAAATGCCCGTTCCGTTCACGGCATGGAGGCCGGTCGGGCGACAGTCCCGGGCCACCCAGTTCATCCTTGAGGTAGCCAGCTCACATGTCAACGCGATCGCGGCAGCCCCGTTTGTGTGAGCGGGGTGGGTCGGTGGTTAATGGTGAGCGGCGAGGCGGGCGAGTTCGCCCTGTATTCGGCGGTGTCCCCAGGTTGGGTTCTCGGTGCCGAGCCGAACGATCAGCTGGCGCAGCTCCGCACTTTTGGCGGACGGCCGGTGCGTGGCCGGTTTGGTGACTGTGTCCAGTGGCGGGCGATACGACGACGGTGCCATCGCAGTAGCGTTTCGGGTGTTACGATCCAGCCTTTGCGAATCGGGCGACGGAGTGCGGCCGCAATCGCTGCGAGAAGGGTCCGGTCGTCATTGTGATCTTTCGAGCGTCCAGACCGTACTGCGAGCCGTGCCAGGAAGGCCAGGAATTGGTAGAGGATGCGAAGCACGAGGATCCAGGATGGCGGTCCATCGGGCCTGGTCGGCGTCCGACGCGCGAGTTTTTGGGGCACGCGCCCAAACGCCGGTTTCCGAGCCCCGTAGGCTCAGCAGTTGGCCATTGCGTCGAGGGCTGCACAGATCTGTTGGCGGCCGCCAACACCGAGCTGACCAAGTTTCCTGGTGAGCACCGACTTCGGAACTGCGCCCAGGTTGTCGAACGTGGCGACACTGTCGTGGTCGATGCCTTCGTCGGTTCCGACAGGGATGCAGGTGGGGATTGTTCGGACGGTGCTCGTCACCGGTGCCACGATGATGTTGTTGAGAACCGGGATTACTTCGTTACGCGACACGACGAGGACGGGTCTTCTCTTCTGGTTCGGAGTTTCCATGAGCCACAGCTCGGCCTGTGCTACCACGACTCGGCCTCAGTCATGGCAATTGCGTTGGCCATGGCGAGATCATCGTCAACCGAGGTCTGTGGTTGTTCGCGATACGACGCCGCGATGTCGGCGCCGATCCGTGCCCTCTTGACGGTGTCGGCGAGGTGGTGGACACCGTGGCGGATTACCGCCGAGCGGCTGTCGCCGATTCCCTGTTCCACAAGTTCGTCGATCAGGGCCAGCTCTTCGTTGCTGAATCGGGTCGGCACCGGTGTTGTCATACGTTTCAGTATACGAATTGTAGATTGCGTCCGCAATCTAGTGATGCGGCGTGGTCTTGTCGGGCCGAGCCTGGCTGGGCTGCGCCAGACATCCTTGGCCGACAGCGCATCCACTCAGCTGGACGCCAGCTCTACCCTCCATGGCGCGTGTGTGCTTTGGGTTACAGTCGCCCTCCGACACTTTCGCGACAGCCCTGGTCAAAGCGCTACGCGCTCGTCCGTCGGGCTTCGTCGCGGGAGGCCGCAACGCTGTGACCTGGGGTTTTACCCTTCTGTCGGGCGTAGGGGTGTAAGTCCCACGCCCACAGGTGTGATTCGATGAAACGCCTGGTCAGCGGCCTACGGAGCTGGAGGGTGTCGCTCTGCAAATGCTTTGCCGTTGCCCGTTCCGTTTCGTGGCCTGGAGGCCGGTCGATCAAGTACCAGCCGGCTGGCAGCGCATTCCATGAGCAAGCCATCTGAGTGGTCACTGCAGCTGCGGCAGTCCCTACTTGCCCAGATGCAAGTGGTATCAATGGATGGCATGGACGCAATGTTCGTTTCGAACGACCTCTGGCCGTTTATCGCCGAGCTGAGCCTGCCGAGGCTGCCATGACAGGTCATCGAGTCGTTATCGAGGCAACACTGGAGTCGAAGTCCAAAGGTGGTCTGCGAGGGCCAATCACGGACGGGCACCGTAGCGTCGCATATGGATTTGAGAACCTCGATCCGAATGGTGAGCCAGTGCTTTTTGGCGCACTCGTCGAGAGGGTGTGCGAGGGTGGTGAACCGGGTCGCCGAATGGTCGCTGTACTTTGCTTCTACCACGATCTTGCTGAGATCTACGCGACGCCGGGAGCCGAGTTCCAACTGGAGTACGGCCGCACCGTAGGGAAAGGCCACGTCGTCGACGTGATCGCTCGACTTGGATCGAAAGAATTGGAACAGGGACTGTAGATCTGGTTGTGGAACCGGGGTGGTCAGTAGGCGCCGACGGGATGGTGGGGACAATCGCATTTTGGCCCCGACAGTTGGTCCACTGAGTTCGGGCGGTGTCTCCGGATCTTGCTGGAACGTCGATGTTCGCCGCATCTACTTCCGTCTGGTCAATCCACGGCGGGCTGGCCCGACCGTCGACACCTTCGACAGCGGGAGGTGTTGGGCAGTGAATCGGAAGGGTCCAATGTGCGATGCGCCGCATCCGCCGCCGCCGCCGGGCTGGCAGCCACCGCCCCCAGCTCCACCGGCTCCGAGTCCATCGGAGCCCGGAGGCTATCGTTCGCCGCCGGCTGGGGGCTAAGACCAGACGGTAGTTCAGCCGGTGGAGCCGACCCGGCAGTATCGGCAGTACCCGAACCAACAGCTGTACGAGCAGGTCACCCCGCCAGTCGAGCAGAAGAAGAAGCCGAAGTGGGTGTGGTGGGTGGCAGGGTTCGTGGCCCTCGGCGCATTCGGTGCGCTGCTGCCCGATACCGAGCCCGATGAGGCCGACGAAGACAGCAGCAGTCGAAAGCGAGGTGGTCGACGAAGAATCCCGTGAACCGAACGAGACAACGCCGCCACCGACGATCCGTCCGACGACGACGCAGCGGCCTACAACCACTGATGTGGATCTAGAGACCGCACAGATTGTCTGCGATAGCACCACGGAGTTTCTGGATGAGAATTCAGACGCACGAGTCATCGAGGCAATCGGCTTCGGAACGGCTTGGCGTGAGGCGCTAGTTGAGAAGGGCTACGAGCCCTCAACGATTGGTGAGAGGTCGCCTCGACGTGCCGGAACGGCTACAACAACGAGGCGATCATGGGATATGGCGGGTTCGGCCCCGTGGCGGACGCCGTCGACTACACGCTCGATCGACGGTATGTGCAGTGCTCGGGGCGACTATGGCGGCGTGCTGACCATGTCGTCAGTCAGCGGTGGCGGGACGTACTCGGTGGAACTCGAGCTGCTCTATGTCGCAGGCAACGTAGTCGAGCATCAGACATCTGAGTATGTCCATGTCGAGCCCGGTGGAAACGGAGTTGCTTTCGAGTTCTATGTTCCGGACGTGCCGGCTGGAGGGGAGTGCGATGTCAGCCTCGTTTCAGTCCGACCGGAACAGCGTTCCGGACGGTTGGATGCCTGGCCGGCAGAATCTCCGTCACGGGGGGCCAGCCGAGCAACCCGTCAGGATTGTATTCGCAGTGGAATTGCCGGCGCGCGTTGGACTTCGGTCTCTGACCATGAGCTGGCCGACCGAAGATCTGCGCCGGAATTAGCGTCAGCGGGACGACGGCTTGCCCGATACTGGTTGCATGTCTTCTGTACGACGACATTCTCCATCCGATGACGATGTCATGGTGGGTGACCATCGGTGTGAATGCGGTCAAGTTGTGGTGCTTTGCGAGGAGTACGACGCGGTTCTACAGTCGCGCATGTGACCGTTGGTTGGAGTCGGCTTGTGGCGATCCGGAGTGTTGTTATTGCCCGGGACGACCTGAGCTGCCGAGTGAGGCACACTCGGCTGGTGAACCGAAAGACGAGCGATGATTGACCTCGGTCAGCTCGAAGCGGAGCTTCGTGGCCGCCTTGAGGGGCTGGTCGCGTCCCGATGGGTCGGCGGCTTCCGGCCGGTTGATGCGGTCGCGGTGGCGGCCGATTTGGTCGCTGCTGGTGTCGTCATGCCGGCTGTCGTGGCGCTGGCGATCCAGCCGACCGATCCGAGCATGCTTCGGGAGGAGGAGATCCGCTCACTCTTTGATGAGTGCTGTGTCGTTGTTGGTCTCCCGGTGCCTTCGATGAGTGAGGCGGGATGGCGGAGAGCCCGGGATCTCGCGACGGCCATCATCAACGGTGTCGTGTCTCCGGGCGAGGGGGCGAGCTGGTTGTGGCCGTTGTGGGAGCAGTGCGGTGTGGTGCCCGGCTCTGATCCGCTGGACATGTTGCAGCTGTTCGAGGAGTGGGAGGCCAGCGTCGGCGAAGCCCGGCAGCGAGCCGAGGAACGAATTATCGCATCGGCGCGATCGGTGGTTGTCGACGCCGATCGGGCGCTCGCTGCGCTGGAACTGCCCGCAGGTTACACAGACGGGGCCATGCGGGCCGAGGACGTGATGCCGTTGCTGTTGTCGGCTTCCCCGTCGTTCCTGGATACCTGGTACGACATCGAGGCCGATCATCTCGATCGCGACAACCCGGGTGGGCGGCTGCACTATCTCGATGCCGGTTTCTTCGCACGGCACGTCATCGAGCTGCACCGGTCCAACCACCGAGTCTGGCTGCAGGACGTATTCGACGTCATCGAGCGCATGCACACCGACGGTGATCCCTATGTTCGAGAACTCGCAACGATTGGCTACCTGGAAGGTATCCAGAACCTAGCCGGTCACGCCCAAATCGACCCCACGGTGTTCGTACCGTACCTCGGGCCCGAAAGTGCCCGTTGGTGGCGGGGCCTGGACAAGTTCTGGACCGGCGGACGATCCCTTGTCGAACCGGACGACGAGGGAGACTGATGCGTGGAGCCGCCGTGCCGTGCGGTGCCGGTGGAGCTTTTCCGTAACACATGCCATTGGCCAGCTGGGCTGTGGTGGTTGCATTGACGCTTGGACCGATGTCAGGGTACCATGACAGAATGGGTTTGATTTCCGCTGCCGAACTTCCAGTCGAACCGCTTGAGGCGTTGCGCCAGGTGGCGCGCTCAGAGGTGGAACTGGACGAGCTCCGCTGGAATCAGATTGCGGCCGCTCGAGACGCTGGTGCTTCGTGGGCGGCAATTGGTGAGGCACTTGGGGTGAGCCGCCAGTCGGCGTGGGAGTATTTCACCCGGCGGCTGAGCAAGCAGATTGCGGACAACGTTGCTGAGTCGGATCTTTCTGAAGGCGAGGCGATGGAGCTGGCGGTCGAAGAGAGCCGGGTGGCACGGCGTCGTCGTAGCCACTGACCGGCGTCGTGAAGGTTGTGCTCGACGCGAACGTGTAGGTTTCTGCGGTTATCGCAGAGGGAGCGTCGTATCGCCTTGTTTCCCGTTGGCTCGATCGGGGAGCGCTCGAGGTCGTGATGTACCCGGCGTTGTTGGCCGAGGTCGAGCGTGCTGGGCCGGCCGAGGATCCAGAAGCGTGTCAAACCTGAACTCGCCGGGTTGTACCTGGCAACCATTCGGCGGATCGCGGACGTGGTGCCCGATCCGAAGTCGATCTGAACCGCCCTGGGATCTGTGGAGGCTCTCTACCTTTGAAAGAGGATGAGAGCTATGAATACATCTATGGGTTCGAAGCAGGCGCCGAGGCGGTACTCACCGGAGGTGAAGGAGCGAGCGGTGCGGCTGGTGTTGCAGTTGCGGGCCGAGACGGGTGAGAAGCATGGCAGTGTGAAACGAATCGCCGAGCAGCTCGATGTCGGGGTCGAGTCGTTGCGGTCGTGGGTGAAACAGCACGAGATCGATGCCGGTGACCGGCCGGGGACGTCGACTGAGGATGCTGAGGAGTTGAAGGCACTTCGCCAGGAGGTGAAGGAACTCCGGCGTGCCAACGCGATTTTGAAGTCGGCGTCGGCTTTTTTCGCGGCGGAGCTCGACCGCCCACAGAAGTGATCGTCGCCTACATCGACGCTCATCGTGACGAGTTCGGAGTCGAGCCGATCTGCGCGGTGCTGGCCGAGGCCGGCGCCAAGATCGCTCCGTCCACGTACTATGCCCGCAAGTCCCGGCCACTGTCGGCCAGGGCGATCTCTGACGCAGTGTGGATGCCGATCCTGATGACGTTGTGGGTCGCCAACCGGAAGGTCTACGGGGCCGACAAATTGTGGCGGGCAGCCCGGCGTGCCGGCCATGAGATCGGCCGGGACCGGGTCGCCCGTTTGATGCGCCACATGGGCATTCAGGGTGTCACCCGACGGCGCAAGATCTTCACCACTGTCGCTGACCCCGACGCCCTCCGAGCACCGGATCTGGTCAACAGGGACTTCACCGCTGCTGGCCCGGATCAGCTGTGGGTCACCGACCTGACCTATGTGCCCACCCGGTCCGGGATGGCCTATGTGTGTTTCATCGTTGATGCGTTCTCCCGTCGGATCGTCGGGTGGCGGGTGGCGGCCAACATGAAAACCGACATGGTCCTCGACGCTTTGGAGATGGCCAGGCGGTCACGAGGGCCCCGCCGTCTCGTCGGCCTGGTCGCCCACTCCGATGCCGGGTCGCAGTTCACGTCAGTGAGATTCACCGAACGGCTGGATGAGATCGGCGCCCGACCCTCGATCGGGACCGTCGCCGACTCCTATGACAACGCGTTGGCTGAGACCACGAACGGGCTCTACAAAA
Organism: Acidimicrobiales bacterium; assembly: GCA_965216655.1. Taxonomy (GTDB): domain Bacteria; phylum Actinomycetota; class Acidimicrobiia; order Acidimicrobiales; family SZUA-35; genus JAHELU01. The sequence continues at coordinate 63,185 of CBDCGP010000038.1, read as the reverse complement.
CCGAATGCGTCCGAGGACCCGACGCGCCGGCGATCTGGGACGATGTCGACCAGCTCGAACTCGAGACCCTCGCCTGGGTCCACTGGTTCAACGAACACCGCCTGCATGGCCACTGCGGGCATCTACCACCAGCAGAATTCGAAGCAGCCCACTACGCTGCCCAACAAGCCTCCCCAACCGGGGTTGGAATCACATAAAACGAGCCTCCATCAAACCCAGGGCGGTTCAATCTCTTCCCACACTCGCGATCCGGATGACGACTACCTCGTGGCTCTCGCTCGTGAGCACGGCGCTGATTACATCGTGACTGGCGACAAGGATCTGCTCGAGTGGCCCGAACAGCGTCCGCCGGCGATCACGCCCGCGGCGTTCGCCGAAACGGTGGGAGAGTAATCGGGTGTCGCTTTGCTAATGGTTTGCTAATGGCAGCGTGCGGCATCTGGCGGCAGGGAGCGGCAAGTAGTGTCTCGGGCCGTCGCCAGTTGCCGTTGTTTGCCGCTCCCTGCCGCGTAGTGCCGCCAGTTGCCGGGTTGGGGTGGTGAGTTCAAGTCCCCCCTCCGACACTTTTCGCGAAAGCCCTGGTCAGAGTGGGTACCGAAGCTCCCAGGGGTGTCGGTCGCAAGTTGACTTGCAAGTGGCCGACTCGGCTCAAGATTCGGGCGCCCGCTATACGGCTATGGCAGCGAGACGTACCCGTGACGGGCCTTCCAGAGGAAGTACTTCTCGAACGCGAGTTTCATGGCGTGGGCCTGGGGACCCGGGATCATGACGCTGTGTTTGCGGGGTGGCAGCATCTTGTCGGCCAGGATGATTACGCCATTGTTGCCCGCGTCCATGACACAGACTGCTCCGATCTCGCCGAAGGTCTTGTGGGTGCTCGGTTCATGGCCTTGGATCTGTGCGGCAATGTTCTTGGCTGCGACGTGGGCCTGCTGCTCGGTTGGGAAACCGGTCTTGGGTATACCGACGGGGTTGGCGGTCTGCCAGGGCGCGTCGACCGCGGCGGCAATGCCGACGGCGTAGACGTTGTCGTAGGGCTCGCTCTGGTAGGTATCTCGCACGGGGACGTACCCCTTGTCATCGCTGATCTCGGTCGCGTTCCGCACGACGTCTTGACCGACGAATGGTGGGATGATCATCGAGTAGCTGAAATCGAGGCTCTGACCGTCAGCCAACACGATCCGGCCCTCGTCGACGTGGTCGATACCGACATCGAGCACTGCCGAAATGCGTTCCTTCTTCAAAAACATCTCGAGGAGCGTCTCGCCGTGCTTCAGGCCACCAATCCCGAAGTGGCCGAGCTCGGGCTCGGGTGAGACGTATGTCAGCTCGACGCGTTTCTTGATGCCGTTCTTGCGCAGCTGGTGGCTGACGTTGAAGAGGAACTCATAGGCGGCCCCGAAGCAGCCGGCGCCTTGGGTGGCACCGACTACGATCGGGCCGGGATTCTCCAGGAACTGCTTCCAGCCCTCACCTGCTTTGGTGGCCTCTTCCAGGGTGGTGATGTTGTGGGCGTTGCCACCTGGGCCCAGGCCCGGGATGACATCGTGGTTGTTCTGGTAGCCGGTGGCGATGACAAGGTAGTCGTAGCCGTACGATCCAGCCGGAGTGATCACCGATTGCTCGTCGAGGCGGAGTTCGGTTGCAGGGGCGTGGACGAACTCGACGTCGTTGTTCTCGAACGTTGGGGCGACTGGGAACGTGATGTCGTCGGCGGTTCGCTTCCCGAACGGTAGCCAGATGAGCGATGGGTTGAACAAGAACTGATCAGACGGGGAGATGACCGTCACATCAACATCACCGTCAAGCTCGTGCTTCACCGCGATAGCTGCGGTCAGCCCACCGAAGTTGCTGCCCAACACCACGACCTTCTCACGCGTCATCCGAAGTCCTCCTTCATACGATTCTCGTTGGAGCGATCTTCAAGCAGTGAAACCGCTGCTGCAATCGAAGTGAGCGTTCACCCAACGATCGTCCCACTTTCCAGGTTCCGACTGGTAGGGACTAACGTCTCAACCGGTGCCGCTACGACTGGGAGCTTCGGCCCTCCGGTCGAAGCGGTTGCATTCACCTCCGCATCAAGACGGAAGCTGCCGGTTGTCCGGCCGCCCGGGTGACGGACTCCTCGAAGATGGAGCTCCGATCGATGCATACGTGGCCGACCAGCTCGACCCGCATCGCCGGTGCCGCCGTCGCTGCGGGTGCGGGGCTCAGACTTCTTTGACCAGATCCCCGTATGGGAGCCGCACCCTTGCCCCATAGAGGCCTTCGGGACGCCGCCTGCCCGCTGCGATGACCATCGTGACCTCGGCCTGTTCTGGCAGGCCCAGCAACCGGCGGACCCGTAGCTTGTCAAGCCCGCCGATGGGGCACGTGTCATACCCGTGAGCGGTCAGCGACAGCATCAACGTCATGGCTGCCAGCGAGGACTGGGTGTGGGCCCAGACCCGATGGTCGCCCGTGTTCACCGGGCTCCTCACCGTTGGCCCTTGACGACCCCTGATCCAGAACATGACGCGGCGCACCAGGTTGTCGAACCCCAGGGCGTCGGTTCGGCGGAGTCTTGGAGTGATCTTGTGGTAGTAATCATCGACCGGTTCGGGAAACGTGATCGTTCCACCGCGGGTCATGAGGTTCCACACCTTGTCCAGGTTGGATTTCCACTGATCCCTTCGGGCCATGACCACGACGAGTTCGCCGGCTGTCGCCGCTGCCGGTTGGCCGAGACATGCCTCCACGAGTCTTTCCCGGGTCGTGGAATCGCGGACCCAATACAGCTCGTAGGGCTGGAGGTTCGACGAACTGGGGGCGAGCGTGGCATCTCGAAGGCAGTCCCTCATCAGGTCTTCGGGTATCGGCTCGCCGTCGAAGACCCGGATCGATCGCCGGGACGTCAATGTCAGCTTGAACCCAGGAAGGGCGGTGTCGCCGAAGTCCTCACCGGGCACCTCCTCGTCGCCGAGGCTCGGAGAGATCGTGCTGGTCATGTCTACGAGCGGGTTACCGGTCTTGGCCATGGTCGGGTTCCTTGATCGTCGTCGACCGCCTCACGACGTACGTACGGGCGGCCCATGTGCTTCTCTCGATCGTCGACCAACACCACGGTCGTCACCAGAGGCCGAGGTCCCACGGCAGGCGACGGACCCGCAGCGCCGCTTCCACACGCAGGTGGCGGGACCTACGCCTCTGTACGGTCGAGGGCCGGCGAACGACACTGTCGCTATGAGCTGTCGTCGAGTGCGCCAGACGGTTGCCGGAACCGCCTGCTGGCACCTCCAACCCGTGCACACCGTGTTCGCCGGATCCGAGACGACGACCGCCGGCCCGCGTCCAAGGAGCGACCGATGACCGCAACCGACGATCCCCGAAAGGCCGCAATCGAGCGGCTCAAGGCCAGGCAGGACCTTCGCACCCACGTAGTGGTCTACTCCGTCGTCAATACGCTGCTCATCGTCATCTGGGCCGTCACGGGAGCGGGGTACTTCTGGCCGATCTGGCCGATGGCCGGTTGGGGGGTGGGCCTCGCCCTCAACGCCTACGTGGTCTACGTACGGAGGCCGATCACCGAGCAGGACATCGAGGCCGAGATGGGACGCGGCGGATGACCGACACCGAGCAGTTCGCGCCGTCGATCGGCGATGGGCTGCCGCGCCGCGCCGTCGGCGCGCTCGAGTTCGAGGGTGTGACCAAGCGGTATGGGCGGCACACCGTCGTGGACGATCTCTCGTTCGTGGTCGAGCCAGGACGCGTGACCGGTTTCCTCGGCCCGAACGGGTCGGGTAAGTCGACCACCATGAAGATTCTCCTGGGCTTGGCCGACTCTGATGCCGGCAGGGCCACGATCGGCGGCCGGCAGTACAGGAACCTCACTGATCCCGCTCGGGAGGTGGGGGTCATCCTCGAGCACAATGCCTTCCACCCCGGTCGGAGCGGGCGAAATCATCTCCGAATCGTCGCTGACACAGCCGGTATCGACCAGGCCCGGGTGAACGAGATGCTGGATGAGGTCGGGCTCGGCGACGCGGCAGCCGACCGCCGGGTCGGGGCCTACTCTCTGGGCATGAAGCAGCGGCTGTCCTTGGCGTCGGCCCTGCTCGGTGACCCCCCGATCCTCGTCTTGGACGAGCCGGCAAACGGTCTCGATCCACAGGGCATCCGGACCCTGCGCGACCTACTTCGGGCCCGGGCCGAGCGGGGCAGCACCGTGCTGGTTTCGAGCCACCTGCTGGCCGAGATCGAGCACCTGGCCGATGACGTCGTGGTGATCGACAAGGGGCGATTGATCACGACAGGATCGATCGCCGACCTTCGACAGGGTGCTGCGCTGGTCCGCACGCCCGCCGCAGGCGACCTGGAGGCCGCGCTTCGAGCGCAGGGAGCAGCAGTTGAGTCCCAGGGCGTGGGCGCGCTGGTCGTCCGGGGCCTCGACCTGGCCGAGATCGGTCGGCTTGCCCATGACCGGGGGGTGATGTTGCATGAGCTGTCGCCCTACGCCGGCTCTCTCGAGGAGCTCTTCCTCGATTGGACGACGACTACGGCTCACGGCAGTGACGGCGGGCCCGCAGCGGAGGTGATGAGCACATGAAATGGCCGCACCTGTTGCGGGCGGAGCTACGCAAGCTCACGACGACCCGTATGCCCTTGATCTTTTTCGTGGTGCTGGCTGCCATCGCCGCCACCAACGCCTCGGCGGTGATCTGGGGCACGGACTTCGATGGAACCAAGGGATTCATATCGACCGAGGCCGACCAGCTGTCGTTGATGGCCTTCGCCGCGAACGCCATGATGATCGCCGGCCTCTTCGGAGCCATCGCCGTCGCCCGGGAGTACGGGCACGGCACGGTCGTCCCCACGTTTCTCGCGTCACCTCGTCGCCACCGCGCGGTCTTGGCCCAGCTGGCCGCCGTGGCCGTCGGAGGGGCTGTGCTCGGTCTGACCGGAGCCGGCATGACCGTCCTCGCGGTCGCGCTGGCCCTCCCCACCACGGAGTTCGGTTTCATGGTGGCGGCCGGTGGGGTGGCCCAGATCCTGGCCGCCTCCGCCTTCGCCGGCGCCACCGGGGCCGCCCTGGGCGCCGGTATCGGGGCGTTGGTGCGAAACACCGGCGGAGCGGTCACCGGCGCGGTGCTGGCGCTCATCGTCGCTCCGCCGCTCGTGGTCCAGTTGGCCCGCGACTCGGCATCATGGGTCCCCAACACGCTCAACAACGTGGTGTCAGGGGTCAGCGACGAGGTCGGTACGGTTGCGGCCGTCGCCGCCTTGGTGGCGTGGGCCGCGGTTCCCGCGTTCGCAGGGTTGCTCTCGGTCCTGCGCCGCGACGTGGTCTAGGGGCCGGGCGGATCACGCAGGTCCCGCGTCCACCAAGCCGACCTTCGGCCCTGTTCGGGGCCGTAGACGTGGTGGAGAATCAGGGCCATGACGTCCAACGACATTGATGAGCGAGACGACCGACTTCGCCGACGTGTGGCCGACGAGCTGGCCTGGGATTTTCTCATCGATGAGTCCCAGATCGACGTCGAGGTGACCGACGACGTCGTGACCCTCATCGGCACCGTCGGGAGTTATGCCGAGAAGGTGCTGGCTGAGCATGCCGCGCAGTCGGTCGCCGGAGTGCACGATCTGGTCAACAGTATCGACGTGAAACCGCCGGCCGATCTGCATCCGACGGATGAGGAGCTGAGCGGGATCGTCGAACAGGTTCTGGCGTGGGATGCGCTGGTGCCCGAACAGAAACTGACCGTCTCGGTGGTCGACGGCCTTGTGGCGCTCACAGGAACCTGCCCCACCAAGGCCCAGGCCCGGGAGGCGGAGCGGGCCGTCACCCACTTGAGCGGTGTTCGGGGGGTTCTCAACCGCATCAAGGTAGGCACTCCCAGTCCGTCGCCGGAGGAGGTGCGGTCCGCCATCGAGAAGGCACTTCGCCGCCGGGCCGCCCATCAGGCCGCCCAGCTCGATGTCGTCGTCAACGGCGGCCGGGTGACGCTGCGGGGCACCGTTTCGTCGGCGCTGGAACGGCGGGCCGTCATCGGCGCCGTCGGACACGCACCAGGGATCGATCAGGTTCGCGACGAACTGGAGCTGGTGGCGGTTCCTGCGACAGACACCGAACTCGAACGCTGAACCGCCGGAGATCCTTCGGCAGCCGTTCAGGAGCCAACGTCGCGCTGTAGGAGACGGAGCGGCGTGACGAGCACTGCGATCGCCGATCCGACGAGTCCGAGGATCAGAAACAAGCGAATGATCACGTCCCACCGGATGCCGTCCGGGTCGAAGTCGAACGGAAAGACCCGGAGCACGCGGATCAGCACGAAGAAGCCGACCGCCGTCACGATCCCGTCGACGAGGATCTTCACCCGCCGACCGGGAAGCAGAATCTGCACGACTCGACCGACGATGGTGACGATGATCCCGAAGCTGAGAGCTCCGATCACACGTTGGTAGTCGTCGGTCAGGAACGGCAGCAGGTCCCACTCGCCGATGTTACGCACGACAAAGAGCATGATGAGGTTGACGGCGATCGCCAGCACGTGACCCAACGATCGGAGGACCCAACCGAGCGTGTGTGGTCGCTCGACCCGGGGGTGGGTGTTCGATCGGTGCTCGACGGTCATGGCTCGGCCACTCGGGAGGGGGGCCGCTCATCGAGGCGCTGCTCCGCCTCGGCCACCACCCCGATTGTCCCGACCAGAGCATCGGGAGTCACGCTGATGGAGTCGATGCCCGCTTCGACGAGGAATGCGGTGAAGTCCGGGAAGTCCGACGGGGCCTGGCCGCAGATGCCTATCTTTCGACCGGCCGATCGGGCTGCCGCGATGGCCATGGCGCACGACCGTTGAACGGCGGGGTTGCGCTCGTCGAACAGGTCCGAAACGATGTCGGAGTCCCGGTCCACCCCGAGTGTCAGCTGAGTCAGGTCATTCGATCCGATGGAGAAACCGTCGAACACGGCGGCGAACTCGTCGGCCTGGAGAACGTTGGCCGGGATCTCGGTCATCACGTAGATCTCGAGCCCGTCCTCGCCCTGCACCAGCCCGTTCTCGGCCATGACCTCGATGACCTGCCTGCCTTCGTCGGGGGTGCGGCAGAACGGCACCATGACCTTGAGATTGGTCAACCCGTACGTGGAGCGCACCCGACGTATGGCGGCCAGTTCCAGCTCGAAACCGGCCCTGTAGTCGGGATGGCGATAGCGACTGGCCCCCCGCCATCCGAGCATAGGATTCTCCTCGATCGGTTCGAACGCCTCACCGCCCAGAAGGCCCGCGTACTCATTCGTCTTGAAGTCGCTGAACCGCAGGATCACCGGCCTCGGCCAGAAGGCGGCAGCGAGCGCACCGACACCGAGCGCAACCTGGTCGACGAGGAAGTCGGCCGGACGATCGTAGCCGACTGTGCGCTGCGCGATGTCGGACCGCATCCTCGTGCTGAGCAGCTCGGGGCGAAGGAGCGCAAGGGGGTGGATACCGACATGGCTGGCGAAGATGAACTCCATCCGAGCCAGCCCGACGCCGGCGGCCGGCAGCATCGCCGTCTGGTAGGCCAGCCCGGGATCGCCGAGGTTAACCATGATGTCGGTCGATGTCTGTGGAAGATGACCGACGTCGATCCGTTCGATCTCGTGTTCCAAGTGTCCGTCGTAGACATGGCCGGTCGCCCCTTCGGCACAGCTTACGGTGACGATCCGTTCCGAACCGAGCAGGGCGCGGGCGCCTGTCATCCCCACGATCGCCGGGATCCCGAGCTCCCGAGCGACGATGGCGGCATGCGACGTTCGGCCGCCGCGCTCGGTGATGAGAGCCGACGCCCGTTTCATGACCGGTTCCCAGTCGGGGTCGGTGGTCTCGGCCACCAACACGTCGCCTTCCCGAATCGAACCCATGTCCGACGGGTCGACCTCTGATCGAGTGCAACCCGAGGCAACCCGATCGCCGACCGCAAGCCCGGTGCCGAGTATCGGCCCCGACTCGAGCAGTCGATGAACCTCCATCACAGCAGTGGTATCTCGCTGGGAGTGCACCGTCTCCGGCCGAGCCTGGACCACGAAGAGCTCGTCGGTGCGACCGTCCTTGGCCCACTCGATGTCCATAGGAGTCTCGACTCCCCGGGTGGTGCTGTAGTAGTCCTCGATGGCGACGGCCCAGCGGGCCAGCTGCAGCACGTCGTCGTCGGGCACGCAGAACCGCTGGCGGTCGGCGTCGGCCGTTCGCTCGTTGCGGATGCGTCCTGCGTGCTCGTCGTAGGTCATCCTGATTTCCTTGGTGCCGATTGTCTTGCCGACCACCGGGGCGTAGCCCGCGCCAAGCCGTTCCTTGTGCACCGTGAAGCTGTCGGGGACGACGCGGCCCTGCACGATGTTCTCGCCGAGCCCCCAGGTGGCGGTGATGGAGACCACACCGCGGTGGCCGGTGTCCGGATCGAGGGTGAAGATGACGCCGCTGCTCGCCTGATCGGCTCGAACCATACGTTGCACACCGGCCGAGAGGGCGATATCCGTTTCGTCGATTCCGAGGTGGCGCCGATAGCTGATGGCCCGGGCGTTGTAGAGGCTGGCGAAGCAGCCTCGGACGGAGTCCAGCACGGCGGCGGCCCCCGTGACCATCAGAAACGACTCCTGCTGGCCGGCAAAGGACGCCTCCGGGAGATCCTCCGCCGTGGCGCTCGACCGGACCGCGACCTCGATGTGGTCGACCCCGGAGTCAGACGACAGCCGGCGATAGGCGGCCAGTATCTCGTCGGTGAGGTCGGTACCGAGGTCGGCGGCGAGTATGAGATCACGGACCCGTCGGGCACGCACAGCCAGGTCGTCGACGTCGGCGCCGTCCCACGGGTCCAACTCGGCGGCGATACGGTGTTCGAGGTCATTGGCCGTCAGAAACCGTCGGAACGCATCTGCGGTGGTGGCGAATCCGTAGGGAACCCGAACCCCGGACTCGCTCAGTCGCTGATACATCTCGCCCAGCGAGGCGTTCTTGCCACCCACCGTGGCGACGTCGTCGATGGAGATCTCATCGAACCACCGGATTCGGCGGCCGCCCTCTTCGAGGTCGGCCGTTGGGTCCGGATCGGTTCGTTGGTCGTGGCTCCGAGTCGTCAACCCGTCACTCATCGTTCGAGTCCTCCTGTTTCGTGGACCACTACGGTCGGTACTTGCGGATGATGGCTCACGGCACTGGACACCGAGCCGAGAACCAGAAAGGGGATGGCGCTGACTCCGCGGGCTCCGACCACCAGTAGATCGGCTTCGTTGCCGGCGAGATCACGCAGCGCTACACGGGCGTCTTCGGCCACCGCGTGGACATCGATCCTCGGGCCGTTGTAGGGATAGCCGGTGACCCTGGCCACCGATTCCTCGACTCGACTCTGGATCCGCTTCTCCAGAACTTCGACGGGTGGTTGCAAATCGCTGTTGACGAAGCTCGCCGTCGACAGGGCACCAACGGCGCGAATCAGGCCGTCGTCCGCGACGTGATCGATGGCCCAGCGGAGCGCTCGATCTCCGTGCCCGGACCCGTCCACGCCCACCACCACGGTGCGAATTGGTTCATGGGCCGGGACGTGTTCAGGAATGATCGCAACCGGCACCGGCGAGTGTTTCGCACAGTAGATGGCGACCGATCCGAGTAAGCCCTCCGCCGCAGTGCCGCGATCGCGGGTGCCCACGACGAGGAGCGCCGCCGACCCAGCGATTTCGCAGAGTGTCGCGCCGGGATGGCCCTCGATGACCCGAGCCCGGTCCAACAGCGCGGGGCTGATGGCGTCGACCGCTTCGGTGAGATGAGCCTTTGCTGCCGAACGGATTGCTGCCCGGTTGGCCTCGTTGCCGAACCGGGCAGCGATCTCGGCTCCGGACGGTTGCTGGAGAACGTGGACGGGGAACACGGGACCTAGAGTCTCGGATTTAGCCACCGCCCACCAGAGAGCGTGTACGGCCCCAGGCGACCCGTCGATGCCGACGATCACCGGCGCGCCGTTGGCACGAGTCCGACTGTGGCTGGGCGTCATACGGTCAGCCTCGCTTCGCAGCGGGCCGAGCGGCAGAGCACTACGTCCCTTTCGTCCCAGTCGGTGGTACGGCTGGGACTGTGTGCACGGCGCTCAGTTGTAACGGCGCTGTTGGCGCTCGTCGATTCTGGCGGCGAGAGCTGCCGCCTCCGTTCGGCGTGAGATGCCGAGCTTGGAGAACAGATTCGACACGTAGTTCTTGACCGTCTTCTCCGCCAGGAACATCCGGTCGGCGATCTGACGGTTGGAGAGTCCTTCGCCGATCAGCTCGAAGATCCGGTTCTCCTGCGGCGTCAGTGTCATCAGCAGACCTTCATCGCTGTCCTTCAACCGTTGAAGCCGGATCCGAATCTCCGCCTGGTCGAGCAGCACAGCTCCCGCCGCTACCTTCCTGATCGACTCGACCAGGTCGTCCCCGGTCACCTTCTTGAGCACGTATCCGGCGGCCCCGGCCATGGCCGCATCGATTGCTGCGTGGTCGTCGGCGAACGACGTCAACATCAGACAGGCGACGTCCGGGTTCTCCGAGCGGATCTCGCGGCACACCTCGATTCCGGTGCCGTCGCCGAGGCGGACATCGAGTACGGCGACGTCCGGTTGACTGGCGGCCACGGCGGCCAGTGCCCCGCCTGCGGAGTCTCCCTCCCCGACAACCTCGATGTCGGAGAAGCTACCGAGCAGATCGACGAGGCCACGTCGGACGATCTCGTGGTCGTCGAGAAGAAACACACGGATCGGGCGGTCCTCGACCTGAGTCGGGTTCATCAGAGTCTCGCAACCGGCGCCCTGTGCGCATCCCCTGCCATACCGCCATCGTCCACGCCGCCGGCCCCCGGCGGCCAGGGGCGAAAGTCCCACCTTGCCCGGGGACCTTCGGCCCTGGATCGAGATCGCCGTCGAGCACACACTGGTGGAAACGGAGGTGACCGCATGTTCGATCGCTTTTTGGTACCACTCGACGGCAGCCGAAGCGCCACGTCAGCTCTACTGGCCGCTGAGCGCTTGGCGGAGCGTTGGAACGCCGACCTCTCGGTCTTGACGGTGATCACAAAGGAGAGCAAGGAACTCGGGCTCGACGAGATCGTCGCGCGGCAGGTTGCCGGCATCCATCACGCACGGCGCATTGACGTTCGACCTGCGTCCTACTCCATCGCCGAGGACATAGCAGCCGCCTCCGAGGAGGAGGACGACACGCTCGTGATCATGAGCACCATGGCTCGGGGCCGCGTTGCCGGCTTGGCAGCCAATGTGGCCGAGGACGTGCTTCGTTATGTCCGGCAACCTATGTTGCTCCTTGGTCCGGCCGTGGATCTGGCCGACGATTGGCCGGCAGGGGATCTGGTCGTCTGCATCGACGGCTCCGATTTCGCCGAGACGATCGTGCCGCTGGCTGCCGGATGGTCCGATGCACTTGGGCTCAACCCGATGATTGTCGGTGTTGTGGATTCGACGAGGGTCCCGGCGGGCCTACCGGTGGCCTACGAGACCAATGCGATGGCCCGGTCCGCAGGCAGGATGCGTGAGCTGACCGATCGACCCGTCAACTACGACGCCCTTCACGGCTCCGACCCGGCTGGCGCGATCATCGATTACGCCCGGACGAGCGACGCGGCGATCCTGGCACTTGCCACCCACAGTCGTTCCGGGGTCGACCGTGTTCTCCACGACAGCGTCGCCATGTCGGTCATCCGCGACGCCCCCTGTCCTGTGCTCGTCAGCCGGCCGCGAATCGATCCTGGCCGATAGGAGGAGGCTCGACGTGACATCGACCGGGACCGAGTTCGTTGACAGCGCGTCGTTCGAACCTCCGGCCACCGGCATGGTCGTCGGCATCGACGGTTCCGGCCCGTCGCTGCACGCGCTGCACTGGGCGGTTCAGCGGACCGAACGTTTCGGTTCGGTGCAGCCGGTGATCGCCTGGCACTATCCCTGGTGGAGTTACCTGGGCACCGCCGTTCCGGCGAGCGAACCGTTCGAGTCCGAGGCTCGAGCCGAGATCGAGAAGGCGCTCGGCTCCATCCGGCCCCACCATGTCGCCGAGCCGATCGTCGTACGAGGTCGAGCGGCGTCGGCCCTCATCGAGGTCGGGGCATCGGCCGGTTTGATCGTGGTCGGCACCCGAGGGCGAAGCGGCCTGCGCGACGACTTCCTGGGTTCTGTCTCCTCCGCGGTCGTGGCCCGTTCGACCGTTCCGGTAGCGGTCGTACCTCCATCGGTGTCGATCGGCGATCGGTCCCGACATGTGGTCGTCGGGGTGGACGGTTCGTCGAACTCGGCGAAGGCCCTCGAGTGGGCGGTGAACAACGTACCCGCAACCTCCGTGATCGAGGCGGTTCTCGCCTGGATGCCCCCGGTGGCACCACTGGGTTCTCCACGTCGGCGAGATGAGGCCGACTACGAGGCCCGGGCCCGAGCGCGGCTCGACGAAAGCATGTCGAGCCTACCGGACCGAAAACCCGCTTCACCGTACGTCACGGCTCGACTCGCCGCCGGTGACCCTCGTGTCGTGCTCCGCGAGCTGTCGCTGACGAGCGATCTTCTCGTGCTCGGAGCACGCGGCGGGGGATTGATTGCCGATCTACTGATCGGGTCTGTGACGACGGCGCTGGTGAACAGCCCACGCACGACGACCATCGTCATACCGGCCTGAGGTCGGCGTCGGTTTCACACGGGGTGTCTTTCAGAACTCTGCTGATTCGCACTGTCCATTGCTCGATCTCGTACCAGTCCCGGTGGTCGCTGTCGGAGGCGCCGACCCAGCGGGCCATGAAGCGGTCCCTGGTCGGGAGGCGATCGAGTTCGAGCCGGCCGCCGAACATCTGATGTTCGACCGCACCGGTCAACGTGAGAAGCCGGTCCACCACCTCGGGGCGTACCGGTTCCGGTGGGGTCGATGGTCCGAACGGACCGCTGCTGAACAACCAGGTGGGCTTTGACTGGATCGCATCGGCATTCTCCTCGACGAAGGTGAGCGCGGTATCGAGCCAGTCGCCGTAGTAGAGGCTGCTGCCGATGATGTGGGCGCCGTAAGGCGACAGGTTGAACATCTGGTCGGGCTGGCTGACGTCGACATCGAATCCCTCGGCGCGCAAGGTCTTGGCCATGACCCGTCCGATTTCGGCCGTCCCACCGAAGCGACTGGCGGGGACGATGAGCACTCGCATGACGAACCTCCAAGTCCATCTTCCACATTTATCCACGTCCTTTGGACTGGCCAGGGACCTTGTGCCCTGGCCTGTGTCACCGAAGGGGTGGACGATCGGGTGGAATCCACTCTTCGACCTTGTGGGGGGCCGGTGCAACCTGAGCCGACTACCGTTTTTCTCATAGAGTCGTCGCAGCAGACCCGCGCCCTGGTGGCAGACTTTCTCGGCGGTTCCGACCTGGTTCGGATCGTAGGATGTGCCTCCGATTGGTCGAATGCTGCGGCCGGCATCCAGGATTCGGATCCTGACGTGGTGATCGTCGATCGGTTTCCAGGACCGGAGCTGTCGGCGATCGGCTGCTGCCTCGTCATACATGCGACCAGCGTTCCCGAACGCACTGCGGCCGAGCTTCGGACGGCTGGGATCTGTGCGGTCGTTTTCAAGGAGGTCGGAATGATGGACGACCTGCTGTCCGCCATTCTCCACGCCGCCGACGTGTGTCAGCGATAGTCGGCGACGGTGGCCCGCCAGGTCAATTCGGCGCCGCCGCCAGGCCCCGGTCGGATGGCGATTCCTTCGGCCAGGTCGGCCGCCCTTCGTTCCATTGCGTTCAGCGCCCGACCATCGAGTCGGCCGACGGAGGATTCGAGATCGGCATCAAACCACCGCCCGTTGTCAACCACCGTCAGCATCACCTCGCCACCGACCAACTCGACGATCACCTGGGCGGCGCCGGCGTCGGCGTGCTTGGCGACGTTGGCCAGCGCGTCACCGGCCGCATGCATCAGCTGTTGGCGAACTGTTTGGCTAATCGCATCGACGCCGGGCACGACTCGAATCGTCGGTCGGAAGCCGAGTGACGGCTCGAGCGCACCGACGACGTGGCCCAGTTCATCGGCCACGGAGACCTCGTCGCCGCCGCGATGGAGATCGAACACCGCCTCCCTCAGCTGACGGATGGCCGCGTCGATCTCGTCAGAGGTCGCGATCAGTTTGTCGCGCGTTGCCTCCTCAGCCGTGCGTCCCGCCAATGCCTGCAATCCAAGTCCGGTGGCGAACAGCTGTTGGATGACGGTGTCCTGAAGGTTTCGTGCGATCCGCTCCCGTTCGTGCATCAGGTTCAGTAGCTCGCGGGTCGTGTGTAGCTCGGATTCACTCGCAAACCGGGTGATGGCGTAGCGAATCGACCGAGCCAACAACTCACCGTCGAGCGTGCGTTTTGTCAGATAATCTTGCACGCCTCGCTGAACGGCCTCCACCGCCACACCTGGATCGTCCAGTCCCGAGAGGACAATAACGGGACCGGCGTCGGGGCGATCGAGCATGGCGTCCACCGGAGCCAGCCCGGTCGAGTCTGGAAGCGTCAGATCGAGCAACACGCAGTCGAAATCGTCGACGGTCAGCCTCTCCATGGCCTCGTCCAGCGTGCCTGCGCTCACCACGTCGAACCGGACATCCGGGTGATTCAACAGATGATGCAGCACCATTCGCCGGTCGAGTTCGTTGTCTTCGACCAGCAACACCTTCACCTGTCGGTACTCGATCATGGTCGGTCGAAGGAGGGGGCCGTGTGGTTTTCGCGGTCAGCCATCGTCTTCGAGTGTGGTTGCCCATGCCACGTCAACGGGCAGTGTGAAGTTGAACGTCGCTCCCCGGTCGGGTTCGGACTCGACCCAGATCGACCCGCCGTGCCGCTCGACGATCCGCTGACACAAGGCCAATCCGATTCCCACCCCGCCATACCCGGGATCGCCACGTCGGAACAGTTCGAAGATTCGCTCGTGGAGAAGGGGGTCGACGCCGATCCCGTTGTCGGTAACGGAAAACAACCATCCGGCGTCGGACTCCTCGGCCTTGATACGGATAATCGGCGAGCGGTTGGCCGCCCGGTACTTGACCGCGTTCTGGATCAGGTTCTGAAGGAGCTGGCGGAGCTGGATTTCGTCACCCAGCACTGTTGGCAGATCCCCGGTTTCGAGTGTGACACCGGCTTCGTCCAGGTCGCGACGGAGCTGGTCTATGACGTCGTCGGCCAACCGAGCCAGGTCGACGGCTGTCGGTGGACGGGTTGTTCGATGGATGCGGGAGTATGACAGAAGCCCCGTGATCAAGTCGTCCATCGTGTCGACGGCACTGAGGACAAGCCCCTGCAGCTCGACCGCCTCCGAGTCCAATCCGGACCCGAGCGAGCGTTCGAGATGGAAGTCGAGGAGCTCGAGACCCTGCCGAACGTTTCGAAGGGGGGCCTGGAGATCATGCGACACGATATAGGCGAACTGCTCCAAATCCCTGTTCGAGCGCGCCAGTTCGGACATCGACCGCTCGAGGTCCGCTGTGCGCTCCGCCACCTGTGCTTCGAGGTTTTCGTTGGCTCGGTGCAGTTCCTCCTGGATGGCGTGACGGGCGGACAAGTCGTGGAGGACGCCGGTGAACAGCCGACCGCCGGCAGTGACCACCTCACTCACAGCCAGCGCCACCGGGACGGTTGTTCCATCTGCGCGACGGGCGTCGACCTCCCGACCTTGGCCGATGATTCGTGCTTCGCCGGTGTTCAGATAACGGCGGATGTACTCCCGGTGTTCACTTCGGTGCGGCTCCGGCATGAGGATGCTCACATCGGAGCCGACCAGTTCGTCTTTGTTGTAGTCGAACAGCTTGAGCGTCGCGGCGTTGACCAACTGGATGGTACCTGTCTCATCGATCACGACGATCGGGTCGGCAACGGTGCTGAGGACCGAGTGCCAGAGCTGCTCGTTCCAGGCTTCGTCGGTGGCCGGAATCCGGGTCACTGAGCTAGTCTCGCCGTGGTTCACGGGGTGCGCAACCCAGACGGTCGCTGATGGCCGGCGGGGACCTTGTGCTCTGGCGGAAGCCCGCCCGTCGTATCATCGTGAAGCTGTGACCACGAGACGAAGGTTTCCCGCACGATGGTTGGCGCTGATCGCCATCTTGCTCGCGCTCCACACGGCCGCGTGCGGCGTCGAGGAGGGAGAGAGAGCGACCACCGATACGACGACATCCACAGCTGAGTCGTCTACAACTGAATCCACCTCCAGCTCGACCTCGGAGACGTCGACGACGACATTGACTACTTCGACAACGACGACGAGCGGCGCCATCACGTTGCCGGGCGAGGAGTTCATCGGCTACGTGAGCGCAGGTGACATCCTTGGAGTGGTTGCCGTCCGCCACGATGACGTCCTGAACATCCGGGCCCTCCCGGGGACCGACCACTCCGTTGTCGTCACGGCCGATCCGACGGAAACCGATCTGATCGCCACGGGTCGGGCCCGCCTCCTCCCAACATCGATATGGTTCGAGGTCACGAACGATGGAACCACCGGCTGGGCCAACAGCCGATTTCTGGGGCACGTGGCCCGAACCGACGACGTGACGTCGGCCTTCCTCGACGACTACGGCGAGAGACCGGAAGCCGAAACGCTCGTCCAACTCGGGGAGTTGGTGGCCGCCGAGTACGCATCGGTGGACCCACCGTCGCAGGTCGTGCTCTCCGTCGCCCCGTCCGTCGGCGACCTCGGAGAGATCACCTACGACGTGATCGGTCTTGGCGACGACTCCATTCTCGGCTACCGCCTCCATCTTTTCGCCGTCGAAGGTGAAGGCGGCGAGAGCTTTGAACTCCGGACGATCGAGCAGACGATGTTCTGTATGCGAGGGACCAGCGGCGAGATCTGCACCTGACCGGAGGCTCACGTCGCTCAGTGAGAGGCTGTCCAGGTGATCGTGGTGCCGGATCCCGGTTCGGACTTGATGACGCAGCTTCCCGCGAGCCGTTCCGCTCTGGCGGCGAGATTGGCCAGACCGCTCCTGTCCACCGTGTCAGGGTCGAATCCGATCCCGTTGTCGGTGATCGTCAGCACCGTCCTCTGGTGATCGGAGGCGATGACAACGTCGACATCGGCGGCCGAAGCATGTCTGGCGGCGTTGGACAGCACTTCGGTCAGGGCTGGGACCAACTGCTCGAGCACCTGCTCCGGGATGTTGTCGGACTCGCCTTCGAACCGGAACGCGGGCTCGAATCCGAACCAGTGTCTGGCCTTGGCCACGACGGTGGCCAGCCTGCGAGACGGCGTGGCCGGCGGCTCGACAGTCAGGTGGAAGATGGCAGATCGCAGTTCGGCGATCGCCTGGTCGATTTCACCGACCACCGAGCCGACCCGCTCCAGGACTGCATCGTCGTCAACCATTGCTTGTACCGAATAGAGGCTCATGCCGGCCGCGAACAGACGCTGGATGACCAGGTCGTGAAAGTCGTGGGCCATTCGCTCCCGGTCTTCGAGCAGTGCCAGCCTTGACCGCTCCCGGCGGCTTCTGGCCAGCTCCAGAGCTGTGGCCGCTTGTGTTGCCAGGTCCTCGACCATGGCGACACGCGAGGGGTCGAACCGGTGCTTTTCGTTACTGATCACGAATAAGAGATGTGGGTCGGGGTTGGTGGCGATCCGGACGATGAGGCCGCTTTGCGTCTCATCCGACCGGCTCCTCACCGCATTGCGGTTTGCCGGGTCCACCTCGGTGGCCGAATCGAGATCGGGGATGTGATAGGTGTCGCCGGCCAGCACCCGACGGGCCGGGCCGTCGATGGCAAAGCAGTCGGGTAGGATTCGGCTCGTTTCGGACCGGTCGACGGCGACAATACTGTGTCGACCTGAAGTCGGGTCGGGACTGGTGATGAAGGCGTTGTCCGATCCGGCCAGATGTACCGCCCAACCGCAGATCAGGGTCAAGACGTCTTCGAGCGGATGTTCGTCCAAGACGGCGGCCCTGATCTCGGCGACGGCTTCCAGCCGGCGACCGGCCAGTTCACGTTCCGACTCGATCCGCTTGCGCTCGGTCAGATCGATCACATGCGTCAAGACGGTCGTCGGTTCATCACCCTCCGACTCGAGAACGGAACTGTGCGCCCAGACGGGCACGGTTGAGCCGTCGGCCCGGATGAGATCCACTTCGAAGACACCGACCGGGATCTCCGACCGGGCGGCGCGACGGCCGGCGGCGGCGACCCGCTCTCGGTCAGGTGCGGCGACGAGTTCCGTGACCAGGCGGCCCACCAGATTCTCGGGTTCGTAGCCGAGTAGCTCGCCGTAGGCCTCGTTGACACTCGCCAACCGCACGCCGTCGTCGTCCACCGTGGCCATGCTCACCGCCACCGGCGCTCGGTGGAACGCAGCCCGAAACGCCTCCACAGTGTTCCGATACTCGACTTCGGCGGCCACACGTTCGGAGATGTCACGAACGAGTGCGACGAGAAGCCGTCGGTCGCCGGGGCGGCGAGCGGGCGGATAGTCGAGGAGGACTTCGACGGGCACGTCGGTGCCGTCCTTGCGACGATGCAGGGTGGTGAACGTGTGTGAATCGACGGTGCCGACCAACAGGGGTTCCAGCAGGCGGGCGAAGGACACCGCGTTGAACTCCGGCTTTATGTGGAGTGGGGTCATCGACAGCAACTCGGCCTCGCTGTAACCGAGCTGCTCCACTGCTCCCCGGTTGACGTACTCGAAACGCATGGTTTCGGGATCGAACATGAACAGCCCGTCGGTGGCAGCGTGAACGGTGTCGAGTACAGCATGGTCGTGGGCGTCGGTGGCCAGCCTGTCGCTGATGTCACGGACGGTGGCGACCACTCGCATCTGGCCGTCGCGGTTGACGGGGCTGAGCGACACCTCGACCGGGAACTCCGTGCCGTCCCCACGCAACCCGGACAGCGCAGTGCCCTCTCCCATGGCTCGAACGGTCGGCTCCACCCTGTACCGGGTCCGATGGGCCAGGTGAGCACCTCGGTGCCGTTCCGGAAGCAGATCCTCGATTGTTCTCCCGACAAGATCGATGCGCTCATAACCGAACAGCTGCTCGATACGGGTGTTCACCACGAGGATCCGGCCTTCCTCGTCGACGAGAAGCATGCCGTCGGGGGAGGACTCAATCATCGACCAGGCGTCGAACGCATCGACATCCTCGCTGCCGGTGACCGCCTCCTGCTCGGCCTCGGTATCCCTCATCGCCAAACCACCACCTACGACGACTGCCCTGGAACCGTCCGCACCTGCTGCCGTTGTCCATTCTGTCGGTTGAGCCTTGCCTTGACAAGGAACGGCAGCAAAGAACGCCGCCGATCAGGTCTTTCGCCTCTGCGCTGACTCCTGCTCGAGCGCGATGATCGCAGTACATCGCACCACCAGAAGGAGCTAGCCATGACCATCACCGACTTGGCCGAGGAGACCAAGGACTCAGTATTCGACAACATCAAAGGCACTCGTGACGCCCTGTCGGTGAAGAGGGCGTTCGGCGATGCCTATGAAGTCGACGGGGTGACGATCATCCCGGTTGCCCGGGTGGCCGGTGGAGCCGGAGGAGGTGCCGGCGAGGGTACTGATGCCGATGACTCCAGCGAGGGACGCGGCTTCGGGAGTGGTTTCGGGATGGGCGTTCAGCCAGTCGGAATCTACGAGATCCGCGACGGTGTCGTCGACTGGCGACCGACCGTCGACGTCAACCGAATCGCTGAACGAGGTCAGATACTGGCCGGGATCCTTGCCGTCTGCGCCACCATCTTGCTGTGGAGGCGCTGGTAGCCCCCAGGGTCGGTCTCACGTCGGCCGAGGCCGCCGCCCGCCACCGTTCTGGGCTCGGCAATACGATCGAGGAACACACCTCACGGTCGGTTGCGGACATCCTGAGGGCCAATGTCGCAACCCGGTTCAACGCGATCATCGGCTCGCTGGCCGCCGTCGTCCTGGTGTTCGGCGCCTGGATCGACGCTCTGTTCGCGATCGTCGCTGCCCTGAACAGCACCATTGGCATCGTTCAGGAACTGCGGGCCAAACGCAGCCTCGATGCCCTACGGGTTCTGGTCGACGACGATATCGGTGTGTACCGCGACGGGAGGCTGGTGTCGCTGCCACCGTCACAACTGGTGCTCGACGATGTGTTCCGTGTCGAGCTCGGCGATCAGGTTCCGGTCGACGCCGTCGTGCTCGACTCGTCGGGGCTTGAACTGGACGAGTCGGCGCTGACAGGGGAGTCAGTGCCGGTGCCGAAGCCTTCGGGCGCTGAAATTCGCAGCGGTAGCCACGTGGTCGCCGGTAGCGGCACGGCGAGATCAACGCGGGTCGGCGGGGAGAGCTGGGCTCGTCGCTTGACGGACGAGGCCCGCAGCTTCGCCTTGACCCGGTCGGAACTACGGGTGGGCATTCATCGTTTGCTGGTCGCCATAACGTGGATGCTGCCGCCCCTCTCAGCCCTCCTCGTGTGGAGCCAGCTCCGGGCATCGTCGTCGCTGGCCGACGGGCTGATCTGGGCCGCCGCCGGCGTCGTGTCGCTCGTACCCCAGGGACTCGTGCTGCTGGTGAGCATGGCGATGGCGGTCGCCGTTCGGCGGCTGGCCGATCGTGACGTGATCGTTCAGGAACTGCCTGCGGTCGAGGGTCTGGCCAGGGTCGACGTACTCTGTGTCGACAAGACCGGCACGCTCACCACCGGCCGCCTCACGGTCGACCGGATCGAGCCGGTTGGTCCGTCTCACGGGTTGGGCGATCGGCTGGTGATCGGGCTCGCTGCGCTGGCCGACCTCGAATCGGCGAGGACGGCGACGATCGACGCCATCGGGGCCGAGGTCGGGCCGCCACCAGCGTGGTCACGCGGCGAAACGGTGCCGTTTTCGTCCGAACGCAAGTGGAGCGGAGCTGACTACGGACCCCATGGCACCTGGATCCTCGGCGCCCCCGAAGTTCTGATCGACGCCGTCGGTGCCGATGACCGGTACGTGGTTGCGACGGTCCGGCAGCGCGTCCAAGCGCTGGCCGATCAGGCTCGACGGGTGCTCCTGGTCGCTCACAGTGATGGCGGGTTCGATGGTGGCGGATTGCCTGGCGATCTGATCATCACGGGGTTGATTGCCCTGAAGGAGGAGGTCAGGCCCGACGCGGCGGAGACGATGGAGTGGTTTGCCGGCCAGCACGTGACGGTCAAGGTGATTTCAGGTGACAATCCTCGCACCGTATCGGCGGTGGCCTCCGAGATCGGAATCCCGAACCCCAACCGTTACGTGGATCTTCGCCACGTCGGGTCGCCGGACGACATCGATCACGATGCCACCGTGTTCGGCCGGGTCCAGCCCGAGCAGAAGCGAGACATCGTCCGGGCCCTCCAATCTCAGGGACACACCGTGGCGATGACCGGCGACGGTGTGAACGACATTCCGGCGTTGAAGGCCGCTGACATCGGGATCGCCATGGACACGGCTCGCCCGGCCACGAAGGCCACCGCCCAGCTCGTGCTACTCGACGGCCGATTCGATCGAATGCCCGGTGTCGTGGCCGAGGGTCGCCGCGTGGTGGCCAACATGGAGCGGGTCTCGACGCTCTTCGTCACCAAGACGGTGTACGTGTCACTGCTGGTTCTGGCCATCGGGATAGCTGCGGTGCCGTTTCCGTTCCTGCCTCGTCATCTCAGCGTTGTGGCCGCACTCACCATCGGCGTTCCGTCGTTCGTTCTGAGCTTCCGGCCGGCCGACCGCCCGTGCCGACCCGGCTACTTGCGGCGGGTGATACGGCGCTCCATACCGGCCGGAGTGGTGGCCGCCTTGGCCACGCTCGGGGCGTTCTGGGCGGTTCGATCACCGCCGACCTCAGGTGATCTCGAGGAGGCGAGGACGGCGGCCACGATCAGCCTGACACTGACGGGTCTGTGGATTCTCTATCGCCTCATCGCGCCGCTCGACGCCGTCGAGCGATGGCTACTCGGTGTGCTGACGACGGGTTTCGCAGCCATCATGGCACCCTCACCTTTCTCAGATCTGTACGGGCTGTCGCTCCCGCCATTACGAACGACCATCGCCATCATCGTGGTCCTCATGGTCTCGATCGGCGCGCTTCAAGGGCTGCTCGCCGTTGTGGAACGGCGTCTGAACGGCCCGTCGGCGGATTAGGACCTTGGGCCCTTCAGATCGAAGCGGTTCCTGAGCACGATCTGAGGAACGGAGGTGACCGTCCATGGCCCGTTCAAAGACCCCCCGATTCGCTGCACTGGTGTTGATAGTCGTCGCTGCGCTCCTGACGGCGGCGCCGGCGGAGGCGGTCCCGACGACGGGCACGACCTGCTCGAGCCCGTGGGGCTCGCTGCCGAAGGAGGCGATGTCGTCGGACCCGTCGTCGTCACGCATCGTCAACCTTCGCTCCGGCCGCCACCCGTGCTTCGACCGGCTGGTCGTTGATCTCGACGGTCCGGCCCCCGGGTATGCCGTTCGCTATGTCGACGAGATCGTGGAGGACGGTCGGGGCAACGTGGTACCGCTACGAGGCGGCGCCCGGTTGGAGATCCGGGTTCATCGTCCCGCCCACGACGACGAGGGGATGGCCACCTACCAGCCTGCTGATCGCAACGAGGCACTACCGGTCGGAGGATACGACACGTTCCGTCAGGTCGCGTTCCTCGGCACCTTCGAGGGCGATACCCAGATCGGGCTCGGAGTCCGGGCCCGGCTGCCGTTCCGAGTGTTCACCTTGGCCGGCCCCGGTGCCGGATCACGTCTCGTGGTTGACGTCGCCCACCGTTGGGATCCGGAGCCGACCCCACCCATCGATCCCGACCCGACGGCTTCGCCCAACGTAAAGGTGTTCTTTTCCTCCGGCGACGGCACCGACTGCGAAGAGGTGACCGGGTACTTCCGGGATTCCGGCGGCGTCATCGCTCCCATCCGATTCGCTCTCGACGAGTTGGTGGCCGGGCCCACCCCGGCGGAGGAGGCACAGGGGGCGTTCTCCTGGTTCTCGTCCGACACCGCCGGGTCGATCCGTTCCATCAACCTGACTTCCGATGGCCTCCTGATCGTCGACTTCGACGACATTCGCGCCACCATCCCGGGAGCATCCAGCAGCTGCGGTGGCGCTTCCCTGCTGGCCAACTTGACCGCAACCGTGTTCCGTTTCCCCGTGGTCGAGCGGGTGCGGTTCGAGATCAAAGGTCATTGTGATGTGTTCTACAACTGGCTGCAGCGTGACTGTACGATCATCGAACGGTGACGCGATGGAGACCGTGAGCCCCTCCGGATGTAGCTGCTCTGGAGCACTGCCGTCATGAACGAGCAAGAACATGACGTCGTCGTGGGTATCGACGGCTCCGACGAGGCCCGGCACGCACTCGAGTGGGCGATGGCCAAACAAGAGCTCTTCGGGCCGGTGACGCCTCTCTTGGCGTACCCGATCACCGCCTTCACGAACGGCGTGGGAATCCCGAGCATCGAGGCCGAGATGGTACAGGCGATGCAGGAGGCCGCCGAAGCCAGGATGAAGATCGCCGTCGAGGGGTTCCCCGAGCTGGCGGGCCGGGCCATGGTGGTGCCGAGCCATCCGGGATCGGCACTGGTGCGCGCGGCACGCGGCTCGAAGCTGCTGGTTGTCGGGACCAGGCGCCGCAGCACGCTGGTAGAGACGCTTTTCGGTTCGGTCGGTTCGTATTGCGCCAAGCACGCAACGGTTCCGGTGGCGGTCATCACCGAAAGTTGTGAGATCAGTTCCGGCATCAACGAGGCTGTGGTCGGCGTCGACGGTTCACCCAACTCGGCCAAAGCCCTCGACTGGGCGCTGCGCCATGTCGATGCGAGTGGTCGGGTGATCGCCGTCGGTTGCTGGGATCTGAACCCTCTGGTGGAGGCACCAAACTGGGATCGGGCGCTCGAGGCGGCGACGGCTGTTCATGTCGAGGACACGATCGCCGAACTGAAGGCCGTCGTCGGCGCCGACGCTGCGTCATGGCCGACGTTGGAGACGCGGGTGCAGCGGGGCGATCCCCGCCTCGTGCTACCGACCCTGGCGGCAACCGCTGATCTACTCGTGGTCGGCGCCAGAGGCCACCGCGGCGTTCCCCACCTGCTCCTCGGCTCGGCGACCACCTCGCTGCTCCACCATCCGGCCGGCCCCACCGTCGTCGTCACTTGCGAATGACGCCCGGTCGTCCCTACGGCGGCCTACCGAGGACTCAGTACACCCACACGGCGGTGCCGATGGACGCGGCCCCGCCGGCCCACAGGTCGTCCATGGCCCCGTAGATGAGCCGGACGCAACCGTGGGACGCCGGTTCGGGCGGCACGGACGTGTAGCCGTGGAGAGCGATCCCTCCGTTGAAGTACTTCGGTCGATAGAGGGTACCGAGCGGCGCATGCCGGTAGCCGTCGATCTCGCGGTAGACCGCGAACTGGCCGGTTGGCGTTGGCGTGCCCGGTGCGCCTGTCGCGATGTCGTAGACCCGGCCGACGACGCCGTCATTGACGACGAGGAGTATTTGACGGGTCAGATCGATCTCGAGGACGGTGCCGGCGGTGCTGCGTGCAGTGGGAGAGGAGGCGATGGCGAGACGATCCACAGTGGGCGCATCGAGCCTGCCCGTGCGGCTCAGGCCCTCGGCCTTCTGGAACGCCGTGGTGGCATGGGCGGTCAGCGAGCCCCAACGACCGTCGATCGGGCCGAGCCAGTAGCCGAGGTCAGCGAGCCGACCCTGGTGCTGGGCAAGTTCCCGGTCGACGTCCTCGGTGGTCGACGGTGCCGAGGACGGCGACTCGGTGGTCGAGGGTGCGGCGGCGCTGGACGTGGTCGCCGGAACCGACGTGGACGTGGTCGAATCCGGTTCTTCGCCAGGAGTGCAGCCGGTCGTGGTGTCCTCCGCCGACGTCGTCGGCTGAATCGAGGCACTGGTGATCGTGGAGTCGGCAACGGTCTCGGTGATCACCGAGGAGCTCACGTTCTCATCGGACCCGCACGCCGGCATCGCCAGCACGAACGTCAGAACCAGCGCTGTGGTCAACATCTGAACGGTCACGACTGCAGCGTCGCATTGGTGCGCCGCCCCCACCAGAGGCCACGGTCCCTTTGCCGATCGGTCCAAGACCGACCCGTCGGTGGGACGTTGGCCCCTGGACACGTCTGGACGCTGCAGCGACCCTGGGCTCAAGGAGTTCGCCGGCCACCACCCACGCACCATGAACAAATCAACGCCTGACCTTTCAACCCCATCCGGTGCGGTTCGACCCCAGGACTGGGCCGCCGATGTGGTTCTGGCCGACGGTGGTGTCGTGCGCCTGCGGGCGCTGGGGCCAGAGGACGGGCCCAGGCTGTTGGAATTGGCCCAGCGACTGTCGGACGAGTCTCTCTACTACCGGTTCTTCACCCACTGGCGGCCCTCTTCCGACAGGGAGGTGAGTCGTTTCCTCGATCTGGACTACCGGGAGCGGGTTGCGCTCGTGGCCGAACTCGACGGCAGCGTCGTGGCCGTCGGCCGGTACATGTGGGAGGCCGAGCGGAACAGCGCCGAGGTGGCGTTCGTGGTGGAGGACCGTCATCAGCTGCGGGGCATCGGCACCATCCTTTTGGAGCACCTGGCCGCGATCGCCCGATCGAACGGCATCGACCGCTTTCACGCCGCCACCCTGTGGGACAACAGGAAGATGCTCGACGTATTCCGAAACGCCGGATACCAGGTTCACCGATCGCGCGACAAGGGCGTATGGGATATCGAGTTCGGACTCGACGAATCGGCCAACGAGGCAATCTTCGCTCGGGAGCGAGCGGCCGAGGCGGCTTCGGTCGAGCGAATTCTGGCGCCCCGATCGGTTGCCGTGGTCGGGGCCGGTCGACGGCCGGGCTCGATCGGCAACACCGTGTTCCGCAACATCATCGCCGGCGGCTTCACCGGTGTCGTACACCCGGTCAACCCGGCCGCCACCAGCGTGGCCGGGGTGCGGGCTTACCCTGACCTGGGCTCGATCCCCGAACCTGTGGATCTCGCTGTCATCGTGGTACCCGCCTCCGCCGTCTTGACGGTCGTCGAACAGGCGGGCGAGGCCGGTGTCGAGGGCATCGTGGTGGTCAGCGCAGGATTCGCCGAAATCGGTGCCGAGGGCGCAACACTCCAGAACGAGGTGGTACGCGCCGCCCATCGGTACGGCGTACGTCTCGTCGGACCGAACTGTGTTGGCGTCATCAACACCGCCGAGGAGATCGGGCTGAACGCCACCTTCGCTCCCGACCAGCCGGTCCGGGGCCGGGTCGGTTTCGCCTCCCAATCCGGTGCTCTCGGTCTCGCCATTCTCGACGTGACCCGGGAGCTCGGCCTCGGCCTGTCGTCGTTCGTCTCCCTGGGAAACAAGGCCGACGTGTCCGGCAATGATCTACTCCAGTACTGGGCCGAGGACCCTGCCACCGACGTCGCCCTCCTGTACCTCGAATCGTTCGGCAATCCTCGGAAGTTCAGCCGGATCGCCCGCCGGTTCACTCGGAAGAAACCGATCGTCGTCGTCAAGAGCGGACGCAGCACGGCGGGGCGGCGGGCCGCGGCGTCGCACACTGCGGCCCTCGCCACCAGTGACGTGCTGGCCGACACCTTGTTCCGGCAGGCCGGCATCATCCGAGCCAACACGCTCGAGGAGATGTTCGACGTCGCCCGCCTGCTCGCCCACCAACCTCTGCCGGTCGGGCGCAGGGTGGCGATCGTCGGCAACAGTGGCGGTCCCGGGATCCTGGCCGCCGACGCCTGTGCCGGAGCCGGGCTCGACGTTCCCGAACTGTCCGCGACCACTCAGGCCGAGCTGGCGGAGGCGCTCACACCCGGGGCGGCCACGTCGAATCCGGTCGACCTGATCGCTTCCGGCTCGGCCCGTGACTACGAGACCGCCCTCCGCATCGTGATCGAAGACGACGCTGTCGACGCCGTTCTCCTCATCTACACCGACGTCATCACCACGTCGCCCCTGGCGATCGCCGACGCCGTCAGTCGGGTGATCGAAGGAGGCACCACCAAGCCCATCGTCGCATCCTTCCTGTCGGGCGAGATCGGTCACGACATCGCCGCCACCGCCCCCGACGGAACTTCGCGTCGGGTTCCGATCTTCCGCTTTCCTGAGGCGCCGGCCATCGCCCTCGGCCACGCCGCCCGACTCGGGGATTGGCGGCAGCGCCCGGTCGGGGCCGTCCCGGCACAAGCCGGTATAGACGTCACGGCGGCCAGAACGCTGGCGTCACAGGCGTTGGTCCACCATCCCGACGGACGTTGGCTACCGACTTCCGAACTCACCGACCTACTGGCGACCGTCGGGATCACGATGGTGACCGCGCAGACTGCGGCCACAGCCGAAGACGCAGCGCGAACGGCCAAGCGGCTCGACCGGCCGGTGGCCCTCAAGGTCGTGTCCGACACCATCCAGCACAAGACCGATGTCGGCGGCGTGGTACTCGATGTTCGACCGGACGACGTCGAGCGCGAATTCGAGGCAATGGCCTCCCGGCTCGGGCCGGCAATGCAGGGTGCCCTCATCCAACCGATGGTCGCCCCCGGCGTGGAAGTGATCATCGGTGCCGTCGACGACCCGACGTTCGGGCCGGTCGTGATGTTCGGGCTCGGCGGCACCGCAACCGAACTCTTCGCCGACCGGGCTTTCACGCTCGTGCCGGTAACGGACCTCGATGCGGCCGCCCTCGTCCGAGAGCCTCGCAGCTCGGCGCTTCTGTTCGGCCACCGGGGGACGGACCCGGTCGACGTCGCAGCGCTCGAAGACCTCGTCCTCCGAGTCGGTCGCCTCGCCGACTCGGTGCCCCAACTCGCCGAGCTCGACCTCAACCCGGTCATCGCCCGACCCGACGGTGCCTTCATCGTCGACGCCCGAGCCCGCCTCGCGCCGGCGCCCACGCCCCCGCCATTGCCGATCCGGCGCCTCGAGTGTTTCACAACGGAGAGCTCGACCGACCCCCGATCGGTCTGACGAGCTGACTTTGGACTCTGGTCGTATCCGGTGCGTTGTCGGACGATCACACGGTGCGTTCACGTTGAACACCTACGTCCCAAGGAGAATCGATCCATGACCATCGCCGAAAACCCCGTTGCCGAGTCCCCTGTCACCGAGTCCACCACCATGCAGATGCCTCGAATCAACGAAACCGCTCCCGCCTTCACCGCTGAAACGACCAGCGGCCGGCTCAGTCTCTCCGATTTCGCCGGTAGGTGGGTCGTTCTGTTCAGCCACCCAGCCGATTTCACTCCTGTGTGCACCACCGAATTCGTGGGCTTCTCCCAGCGGTGGCAGGCCTTTCAGGACCGAAACGTACAGCTGATCGGACTGTCGATCGACTCGGTCTACAGCCACATCGCCTGGATGAAGAGCATCGAGGACAACTTCGACATCGAGGTTCCGTTTCCCGTCATCGCCGACCTCGACATGGCCGTTGCCTCGCGATACGGCATGATCCAACCGGCCGCCTCCGAAACCGCCGCCGTTCGTGCGGTCTTCGTCATCGACCCCGAACAGATTCTGCGGGCCATGATCTACTACCCGCTCACCACGGGTCGCAATATGGACGAGATCGTTCGCCTCATCGACGCACTTCAAACCAACAGCGAAACGGGAATGGCAACCCCGGCCGACTGGCAACCCGGTGACCGGCTCATCGTTCCACCTCCGGCCACCAAGGTCGAAGCAGACGAGCGTCCCACCGAGGGCTACGACACCGTCGACTGGTACTTCTCGACGACCAGCGCACCGAACTCCTAGTCGGGGTTGGCAGCGCTGACCGGCCCGACAGGCTCTCAACCATGGTCTCTTCCACAACACTCATCGGCACGTCGGCCGCGGCCGCCGCCGGCGCCGGCCTCCTCGAGCGTCGCTATCGACGCGACCTTCGGCGAGCCGAGAAACGGTTGGCTTCGCTTGACCGTTCGGTGACCACCAGCAGGTTCGGGTCGATCGAGTATGCGGTGGCCGGTACCGGTGAACCCGTACTGGTCAGCCACGGCATCTTCCACGGATTCGACGGCGGTCTACTGTCAACGGACGAACTGGTGGACAGCGTTCGGATCATCGCACCCTCTCGATTCGGTTACCTCGGATCAACGATGCCGCCGGGAGCCACGGTCGCCGACCAGGCCGACGCCTTCGCGTTTCTCCTGGACCACCTCGGCCACGCCACCGTCGACATTCTCGGTATCTCGGCCGGCACGGGGGCCGCCGTGCAATTCGCGCTTCGGCATCCCGAGCGCGTCAACCATTTGATCGTCAGTTCCGGCAGCTTCCCGGGCAGTCCCACCGCCGCCGCCCCTCCGGAGTGGGCCAGGTGGCTGTACTCCGACCGGGCGATGTGGACGGTCAGGTTCCTCGCGCCGTCGATGTTCGCACGCATCATGGGCGTTCCGAAGGGTTTTCCCGCCGGCGATGAGGACGTCCGGGAGATCGAGCGGATGACCGAGAGCATCTTCCCCATCGGCCCACGAGTCGACGGTGCCGTTTTCGACGCCTACGTGTCGAACCCCGAAATCGTCGAGTATCCACTCGAGCAGATCGAGGTTCCCACGCTGATCATTCACGCGTCGGACGACCCACTGGCGTCCTATGACGCCGCGGCGGCCGCCGCTGAACGCATCCCGGGTTCGACGCTGATTACTCTCGAGTCGGGCGGCCATCTCCAACTCGGCTACGCCGAGTTGGCACGAACCGAGATGTTGTCGTTCCTCCGTCGCCCGACCAGAATCTCATCCGGCTGATCCCTACCCTGGATGGGTGCGCGCCTCAGTGCTCTCAAGGCGAGCGTAGTGGAGACGAGATTGCCTGCTCCAACGGCATCAGGTTGACGATTCAATATATGGAGCCGATGAGCACCATCCCGATGAAGGCGGCCCGATCGGAGAGGGCCGACGTCGAGAGGACCGCCGCGGCGTACGCCACGAAGAGAAGTCCCAACACCGTGACCAGCACATTGTTCCACCCGGCCGAGAGATAACGTTCCCGCCAACCGGACCTATGGAAGCTCATCACTGATCCTTGAGAGGCGTTGCGCTAACGGCTGCACCAGGCCTCAGCATTCGCACCCCGCTGATCAGGTGGAAGAGAGCGATCGCGAGCACGCTCAGGGCCGAGAACATGGAACCGGGGTCGATGGTGGCTATGGCGCCGCCGATCAGGCCCAGGGTTCCGAGGCCGATGGTGAGGATGGCGAGGCCGCGTCCGAACGTGGGCGTCTCGCGCATGCCAAGACCGAACAGTGCAATACCGATCGGGACGACCAGGACGCCGGTGGTGAGCATGGTGTCGAAGATGCTCTGGGCTGCGTGCCAGGCGTACTCGATGGCCCGCAGGTCTTCCGGCGTTGTCCCGGCGGCGGTGTAGAGCTCGGCCAAGGGTGCGGTCGACACGTGCAGCAGCGAGCTGGCGGCCATGATCACGTAGCCGAACGCCGCCATGACCGAACCGAACAGCGCAGCGGCGAGGTGGGCCGGCCGGAGTAGCCGATACAGAGCCGAGGCGTGGACCGCAAATCCCAGCAAGGCCCCCAGATAGAGGAAGTGCTCGGCGATTCGACCAGACTCGATGTCGGCGAACTCGGTCAACGTCTCGACGTCGGATGCGTCAGGAAGTCCGAGTGCAACCACGACCACGACCGAACCGAGCAGAGATACGAAACCGGCCACGCCGGCCACGCCTCCCCACCGGGTCAACCGGCCGAAATTCTGCCGCTCGGCGTCGCTCGCGGCCGCTGCCGGGGTCTGGCTGGGTGATTGAGATTCAGCGGTCATCGGATGACCTCCTCCTCGGAGCGAATTGAAGTCACGGATTGGTCGTGGCTGCGGCGCGGTCTCGTTTGACGTACGGTGTTGACAGCCGGAACATCCCACGCCTCATGAACCTGCCCGTCGAACACACGCCAGAGCACGACCGCGTCCAGTTCCAGCTCGGTGGTGTCGATGGTGAGGGTGTTCGTGCTGTGCACGACGACGAATTCGTCGCCGAACGATGTGACCGAGATCGGCTTCACGGTGAACGTCCCCTCGCTCCGACCTGCGAGTTCGACAAAGAAACGCCGGAGCCCGTCGATGCCGGCGTAGTCGCCATCGAGGTCCGGTAGCTGGGAATTGACATAGTGGAAGACGAAGTCAGGCGCGAACAGGTGCTCGTGCGGAGTGGTGAACTGGTTGAGCATCACGGCACCGACCTGGGTGACGACGGCGACGTTGGGGTGTTGGGCGTTTCCCTCGTCGGACCTATCGCCGGAGTCCACGGCGCTGCTCCTCTTCGTAGAGCTGGGCGGCTCTCTGCTCCGTCCAGTTGCTGCCGACGGCGAAGGCCCAGATGGCGTGGATGGCGAGGCCCAGTCCCCATCCGCCGATTGGCCAGTACGCCCAGTCCAGTCCGAGGAACGTTGTATCCGATGAGCCGGCGGCAACGTCGATCACCACGAGCAGAGAATTGACGGCGAGATAGATCGCCAGGTGCGCAAGGAAGTCTCGTTGCGCAGTGGCCCGGGCCCGTGCTCTACGCCATGCCTGGTCTTCCTGCAGGATTGCAGATTCACGATGGTCGGTCATCGCCGTGTTCCTCCATTGTCCGGACTGGTGCCGAGAGCCTTGTCGTCAGCAAAGCAAAACGGCGGAGCACCGCCCAGAGTCCAAGGTCCCCGCGGCTGGGACACGCGGCTCCTCGAGCAATCGAGGGACCTTGTGCTCTGGCGATTCCGGGTGCGCCCGAAGAGCATGTCATCAGGCGGGCAACAGGAGCGATCATGAAGGGCGCAATCTTCTACTCAAGCAAATACGGCAGCACCCAGACCTACTCGCGTTGGATTGGCGACGCGACCGGGCTGCCGACGTTCTCGATCGAGGAACACAGTGCTCAGCCCACCGACTATGACTTCCTGGTACTGGCCAGCCCGATCATCTACTTCCGACTGTCGATCCGCCGGTGGGTGAAGCGTCATGCTTGGAGTGTGGTCGATAGGCCGACACTGCTCGTCACGGTGTCCGGCAGCCCGCCAGGCCCGAAGCTCAACAGATGGATCGCCAGGAGCCTACCGTCCGAAGTGCGGAAAAGGGTCGACCACTTCGCCCTGCAGGGCCGGCAACGACCGTCCGACCTCACGTTGTTCGACCGGCTCATGCTGAAGATCGGCGCGATGTTCAACCGCGATCCTCGAGCCCGGCGGGAGGAGCTACAAGGCTTCGACTACATGGACCGCTCCACGATCGCGCCGATCGTCGACCGGATTCGCATGCTCCAATCGGAGACGACTGGACAACCGACCGAGGGAACCGAAGCCCGATAGATGGCCGACAACGTCGACCCTCCCTTCCCGGTGGCCGAGGGCCGCAACGAGTCGCTGGGCCTCGTCACCGACATGTATCAGCTGCGAATGGCCGCAAGCTACCTGGACCGCCAGATGACCGCACCGGCCACCTTCAGTCTCTTCGTGCGGCGCCTGCCAAGAGACCGTCGCTTCCTTGTCGCCGCCGGCCTCGATGACACCTTGGCCGCCATCGAGCAATCACGACTGCAGCACAACCAACTCGACTGGCTGGTCGAACAAGGTCTCCTCGACAGGCGACGATGCGATCTGCTGGCAGGCCTACGCTTCACGGGTGATGTCTGGGCGGTTCCGGAAGGCACGGTGGTGTTTCCGGAGGAACCGATTCTCGAGGTCACGGCCCCGCTCCCGGAGGCTCAGCTCGTCGAATCGGTCGTCCTCAACCAGATCACATACCAGACCGCCATCGCCACGAAGGCAACCCGCTGCCGTCTGGCCGCCGACGGCCGGGCCGACCTGATCGACTTCGCGCTCCGTCGGACGCACGGCATCGAGGCCGGGCTGGCCGTAGCCCGGGCCGCCGCGATCGCCGGTTTCGCCGGAACGAGCAATGTGGAGGCGGCCCGCCGATTCGGCATTCCGGCCGTTGGCACGATGGCCCACTCCTACATCGAGGCGTTTGACGACGAGAGGTCCGCATTTGCCGCCTTCGCGGCAGACTTCCCGGAACATGCTGTTCTCCTGGTCGACACCTACGACACCCTGACCGGCGTCGACCGGGCGATCGAGGTGATCGACGAGATGACCGAGGCGACGGGCCGGTCACTGCGGTTCGGGGTGCGGCTCGACAGCGGAGACCTCGAGCATCTGGCCCGTGCCACCCGCCGCCGGCTCGACGACGCCGGGCACCACGACGCCACGATCGTGGCCAGCAGCAGCCTGGATGAGTGGGAGATCGCACGCCTGCTTGCGGCACGCGCACCCATCGACGTGTTCGGTGTCGGGACCAGAATGGGAGTTTCGGCGGACGCGCCGTCGCTGGACAGCGCCTACAAACTGGTCTCCTACGATGGCCGGCCCGTGATGAAGCTGTCTCCGGGCAAGGAAACCAAACCCGGCCCAACGCAGGTACATCGCCACCTCGATGAGGCGATCGATCGGCTGGCCACCCGCACCGAGCCGGTCCCGCACGATGCTCTCGGACTGCTGGAGCCGGTGATGGTGGACGGACGTCGGGTCGGTGGTGTCTCTCGTCCGGCGGCCGAACAGCTGGTGGCAGCCCGCCGACGACTGCACGTCGGATTGGCTGACCTGCCGCCAAGGCTGCGGGAGCTGGGGCCAGCGGCGCCCTACCCGGTGGAGATGACACCGACCCTGGCCGACTTGACGGCGACCGTCAGGAGTCGGGTTCCAGCCCTATCGACTCCAGCCACCTGACCAGCCCGTCTGGATCCGGTCGCTCCGGGCGAAAGCCGATGTGGCCGTCGGGTCGCACACCAACGAAGCCCGAGCCCGACCAACTCGATAGTCGGTGGCAGTGCACAAACCGAGCCTCCGCCCCCGTCGTTGTGCAGCAGGCGAAGACCGGCGGCCACGAGTGTCGGCTTGGCCAGCACCCCACTCACGACCGGAGCCGTCCGGGCGGCCAGGATCGTGCGAATGAGTAGGGCCAGCGGGTCGGTGCCGCGCAGATCTCCTGTCCCGGCGGCGGATTCAGCGGCGAATACAGTCCGATCTGGAGGCGCTCAAGGCGCTCGTCGAGACCGAGGTCTGTCGCAACAGAAGGGCCTCTGCCGAGTTCGGGACCTTCGACACTGCCGGTCCTCGCAGCAAGGCGTGAAGATGACGACATGGTTACGAAGTCACCATTGTCCATCGGAGTGATCGCCCCGCCCTGGTTGCCCGTGCCCCCCGTCAACTACGGCGGGACCGAGCTGGTTCTCGACGTCCTGTGCCGGGGCTTGCAGCAGCGGGGCAACCGGGTTGAGCTGTTCACACTCGGAACCTCGACCTGCGACGTGCCCCGGCGTTGGATCTACGAGAGCGCCGACCCGGATCGAATGGGAGCCGCCATCGCTGAACTCCGGCACGTTGCCGCGGCCTACGAAGCATTCGAACGCTATGACGTCGTCCATGATCACACACTCGGGGGCCTGTTCCACTCCGGCCTCTATCCTCACGTCCCGGTGGTGACTACGAATCACGGACCGTTCAACGAGGATCTCATCGACTTCTACGGTCGGGTCGCCGACCGGATTCCGATCATCGCCATCTCGCACGATCAGGCGTCGCGAGCGCCTGCCGGCATCCCGGTGAGCGCCGTGATCCATCACGGGCTCGACCTCGAGCGATACCCGATCGGAACGGGTGGGGAGTACCTGCTCTCCCTGGGTCGCATGAACCCCGACAAGGGAATCGAAGTCGCCATCGACGTGGCCCGGCGAGCCGGCCGGGAGCTGCTCATCGCGGCCAAGATGCGAGAGCCGGCCGAGAAGCGCTACTTCGCCGAGGTGATCGAGCCCATGCTCGGGGACGGCTTCAATTATGTCGGTGAGGTCGGCCACGAGCGGAAGGTCGAGCTTCTGCAGGGTGCGGCCGCCCTCCTCAACCCGATCAGATGGCCCGAACCCTTCGGGTTGGTCATGGCCGAGGCGCTTGCCTGTGGCACACCCGTCGTCGCCACACCGTGCGGGGCCGCACCCGAGATCGTCGAACACGGTACCGTCGGATTTCTGGGCGACGATGTCGAGGCCCTCGTCAACGGCGTCCGCCGTGTCGAGTCGATCGACCGCGACGCCTGCCGAGCTCACGTCGAGCGGTCGTTCACCATGGCCCGAATGGCGGCCGACCACGAAAACTTCTACCGGAGCGTCCTGGAGTCGAGATTGCCTCGGCCGTCGGTGGACCGTCCGACCCCGATCGATAGCCGCACGCCGGCGGTGGGCTCAGCCGGCCGCCGGCCGTATCAGCTGCGGATGAGCTCGACCGCCGGATCGAGGCCCGTGACCAGGATCTCCTGACGGTCGGCATTGACCGTGAGGCTTGAACGGCCGAGCGGAATTCCCTCGGCTCGAAGGAGCTGGGCCTCCGTGCCGAGTCGGGGAGCCACCCGGACCCGCCCGTTGGGAAGGTCCGGATCGAGCCGAAGCATCGACCGGATCAGCAGCAGCCCGGCCCCGGCCGCCCAGGCCTGGGGAGCGCACGAAGCCGGATAGGCCACAGGGTGGGGCAGCTCGGCCCGATCGAATCCGGCGAACAGCTCGGGCAGGCGCCCGCCGAGGGCAACGCCGGCATCGAGCAGTCCGCTACGCAGTCGTTCGGCTTCCTCGGCGAAACCGTAGCGCTCCAGACCGGCTACTGCTATGGCGGTGTCGTGAGGCCACACGGAACCGCAGTGATACGAGAGCGGGTTGAACGCCGGGTTCTCGACCGTCAGCGTCCTCAAACCCCATCCCGTCGACATGGCCGGTGACGCGAGGGTTTTCGCCACTCGGTCCGCTCGCTCGTCGGCCACGATGCCGGTCCATAGACAATGGCCGACGTTGGAGGTGACGCTGTCGATCGGTCGCTTTTCGCCGTCGAGCCCGATGGCGAAGCTGTTGCGGCGGTCCAGCCAGAAGGCTTTGTTGAACGCTCGTCGCAGCTCGTCGGCTCGGCGATCCCACGACTCGGCCGACGCTCGATCGCCCCAGATCCGATCGAGGTACGCCTTTGCCCGATACGCCCCATACACATAGCCCTGCACCTCGCAGAGGGCGATCGGTGGTTCGGCGACCCGGCCGTCGGCGAAGCGGACACCGTCCCACGAATCCTTCCACCCCTGATTGATCAAGCCGGTTTCCACGCTGCGCTGGTACTCGACGAAGCCATCGCCGTCGCGATCGCCGTAGACGTCGATCCATTCGAGCGCCTGCTCAACGGCGGGCCGCAATTCGTCGACCAACGTCCGATCGTCGGTCCAGCGGAGGTATTCGGCCACCAACATGACGAATAGCGGTGTGGCGTCGACCGTGCCGTAGTAGACGTTGGAACCACCGAGCAGCCCGACGCTGCGCTGGTCGTATCGGACCTCGTGAAGGATGCGGCCCGGCTGCTCGTCGGTCGCCGCCACCTCGGCTCGTCCCTGCAGCTCGGCGAGGGCTTGCAGCACCCCGGCGGCAAGGCGATGATCGGCGATGAGCGCCATCCAGGCGGTGAGGATCGAGTCGCGGCCGAACAGCGCCATGAACCACGGAGCGCCTGCCGCCACCACCATACGATCGGCATGAGCGGGATCGAAGATACGAAGAACGGCCAGGTCGTGGAGTGACTGTGCCGCGACCCGGTCCATCCGCCGGTCGGCCGATTGGAAGGTTGCGGCCGACCAGGCGGAGCTGGCCGCGGCGCGAACCTCGACCGCTGCCATCGAATCGTGTGTCGGAGGCGACATCTCGTCGTCACCGTGGCCGGTGGAGGTTGTGACATCGACCGTTATGGTCGCCCGACCCCCAGGCGACAGAGCCAGCCGCCACGAGCCACGATGCCCGGACAGCTCCAGAGGTGGCGGGTCGAAGGCAACGTCGGTGGCCGTCCCTGCGGGCAGGCCGAGCTCCGGATCCGGCGCCAGGCGGAGGTCGCCGCCGGCCTCCGGGTAACTCTCCACTTGGGCCGATCGGCTGGGGTCCTGAACACCGCTTTTCACGTCGAACAGGCTTGCGAAATCGGCGTCGATCTCGATCGTCAGGATCGCGTCGACCGGATGGATCGCATGGTTGCGGATATCCAACTCCTCGCGAAGACCGTGTCCCAGCACGCGATGCCTGATGACGGTGACCGGCGGGTCCTCGATGTGGGCATGTGCCGACGGGTGGGCGCGGGTCACGATGGAGGTCGAGAACGGGCCCCGTGGCACCGACGACACCAAGGTGAGGGGCTGGTCG
Source organism: Acidimicrobiales bacterium (assembly GCA_965216655.1). Lineage (GTDB taxonomy): Bacteria > Actinomycetota > Acidimicrobiia > Acidimicrobiales > SZUA-35 > JAHELU01. The sequence continues at coordinate 26,051 of CBDCGP010000038.1, read as the reverse complement.
TCGACGGTGATCACCAGTCGTGACAGGAAGCGGGTGTCCCGGGTGAAGAAACCCTCGGGCTGATCTGCGCAGACGTCTCCGTTGGGAGCGCTCACCACGAAGGTTGCGCCATCAACGAGAGAAACCCCGGTGGGTGAGCCGACAGATGCAATTCCCGGAGTCCACGGTGTTCCGGTCATGGACCCAATCTAGGCGTGATGGGGTCGCCAGAGGGCGACAGCAGGGACGTTGTGCTCTGGCCCATCGCTTCGTGTCGGTCAACACTCATCGAATGGGAGTCGTCGTGCGCTCGCACGCATCCAAGGCAGTGATTCAGGCTTGGACGATTGCCCGTCCTGATGACCCGACCGAAGCAGCGGTCAACGCCGCCCGCTTCGCCGTTACCGACGGACTGCTTGGGACCCGAGCTGTGTCGGAGGGTGCGAAGGACGGTCAAGGGGCCGATACGGTACGCGTCGCCGGCGTGTACGGTCCCGAACCACCGGGGGCGCTCCTGACGGCACCGACGTGGACCCCGACCGGGTGGCGACGTGCTGCCGGCAGAAGCTGGCGGCTCGATCTGCGTACCGGCATGGTCCTCCACGACATGGATGTCGACGGCCGACCGGTGACCACCAGCAGATGGAGCGTCGCCGGCGAGCCGGGATGTCAGGTGCACATCTCACCGGCTGGGACCGAGCAGGAGATCGGTGGGCAACCGAACCCGATCGCCTTCACCGGCTCCGACGGCCGTCGGGCGGTAGTGGTGGTCGCCGATGACGTCGTCGGTGATGAGCGGATCAGGCTGGCCGCAAGCGCCACCGGAACGGAGACAACCGATCTGACAGCCATGGCTCGAGCCCGCGCCGATCGGTTGCTCGCCATGGGTCCCGAGGGTCTACGCGGCCACCAGGAGCTGGTGTGGAAGAAGCGCTGGGCAGAGAGTTCGGTGACGATCGCCGGTGACCCTGAGGATGATCGACGGACCCGATACGCGCTGTATCATCTTCTCGCTCTCGGAGACCACGACACCGAGCTTCCCCTCGGGGCCCGGGGCTTGACCGGTCCGGCCTATGCCGGTCATGTGTTCTGGGACGCCGATGTCTTCGTGCTGCCGGCGTTGGCCACCATTGTGCCAACGGCCGCTCGAGCCATGCTGGAGTACCGTCTGCGCCGACTCGATGCCGCCTGCCGGTTCGCGACCGAGTCCGGGGCGGTCGGAGCGCGGATTCCGTGGGAGAGCGCAGCCGTCGGGATCGACGTGACGCCCCGGTCGGGAATCGGGCTCGACGGACGGGAAGTACCGATCCGGACCGGTCAGATGGAACAGCACATCACCGCCGATGTCGCCTGGGCGCTGGCCACCTATCGAACGTGGGTTGGAGACGACGCCGTCCTGGCGGACGGTGGTTCCACCCTTGCCATCGCCGCCGCTCGGTATCTGGCATCGTTGGTCGAACTCGATGCCGAGGGCGTCGGCCACATCGCCGGTGTGATCGGACCCGACGAGTATCACGAAGGCGTCGACGACAACGCCTTTACCAACCGAATGGTCATCTGGGCGCTCCGCTCCGCTGTCGAGATCGCAGAGTCGGGCAACGCCCCGGCGACAGCACTGGAGAGGGAGAATTGGATGCGTACGGCATCGTCGCTCGCCGACGGTTTCGACGCCGCAACCGGTCGTCACATCCAATTCAAGGGCTACGACCAACTCGAGCCCCTATTGGCCGCTTCGGTCGCTCCACCTCCGTTCGCAGCCGATCTACTCCTTGGCAGAGACCGGGTCCGTCGATCCCAACTCATCAAGCAGGCCGATGTTCTGATGACGCACCACATGATCCCCGAGGAGATGCCGGACGGATCACTCCTCAGGGATCTGGCCCACTACCTGCCTCGGACCGCCCATGGCAGCTCACTGTCGCCGGCGATCCACGCCGCAGTCCTGGCGAAAGCCGGCCGACCCGACGACGCCCTCCGCTGGTACCGGATGGCCCTCGCCATGGATCTCGACGACCTGACCGGCACCACTGCCGGTGGACTGCACTACGCCACCATCGGTGGTGTGTGGCAGGCCCTGCTCAGCGGATTCATCGGTATGAAGGCGACCGGCCGACACCTCGTCGTCAACCCGGTCCTGCCTACGGCCTGGGAGGGCATCGAGGTCCGATGTCGCTATCGGGGGTCGCTCCTGTCGATCACCGTCACCCACCAGCAGTTCGAGGTGGAGTCCTCTCTTCCTGTCGCCATCAGCGTCGGTGACGATCCAACTGTTCCCGAGCCAAGTACCCGGGTCGTTGCCGTGCACTCGGTCGACGGTTGGGTCCGGTCGTGAGCCGGATTCTCGCAGCGGTCGACGGGGGCCCCGTCACGGCCGCTGTGGTCAAGGGCGCCGAGGCACTGCTGCCGGCACTCGGTGACAGCATCGAGGTCGTCACCGTCGGGTCGACGCCGGTCCTCGATCAAGCCATCAATGGCCATCGACTGCGCCGTCTGATGGGCGATCCGGTCGAATCGCTCGTCGACGCGGTGTCGGCGGAGAATGTCACGGCATTAGTTGTCGGCGCCCGATCGATGGTGGGAGGGCCTCGGCCGGTCGGTCATGTCACCCTTCAGCTGATCACCAGCGTGGCCGTGCCGGTCGTGGTGATACCGCCGGAGGTCGGCCCGGGTCACGATCCGTTGAGTTGCGTACTGCTTCCTTTGGAGGGAGGTCTTGCACCTTCGACGACGACGGCTCGAATCGTGGATGCCTTGGTCGCCGCAGGAGCCCGGTTGCAACCCGTGCACGTCTTCGATCGAACGACCGCCCCTTCTTTCTGGGACAGATTCGAGGATGCGGAACTCTACGCCGACCAGTTCAGCCGGCGGTACGCACCGGGGGGCACGGCAACCGAACTGCGGGCCGGCGACGCGGCCCAACAGATCCTCGCGGCGTCGAACGACGTCGGCGCCACGCTGATCGTTCTCGAATGGAAGGCTCTCCTCGGAGGCACTCACGCTCCGGTCGTCAGCACCCTGTTGTGCAATGCCGACGTGCCCTTGGTCCTGATCCCGGTGGCCGGCGATTCCGACGTTCTCGACAAGGAGGAAGGCGAGTGATCATGGCCGAGTCGACAACGGCGCCCGATGAGACAGAGGTGCCATGGCCGTTCACCGCGTGCCCGGCGTGCGGCGGGAACATGTTCTCGGCTCAGGGCGTCGAGGTCGATGTGCTGTTCGTCTGCGTCGGCTGCGCGGCCACTTGGCGGTACGTCGTCGGCTACCTCGTTTTCGTGCCCATGGAAACGGAGGATCATGGCATCGGATCCACTGGATGACGGCCCGGGTCGGGACAACGGTGCTCGCTTTCGCCTTCGAACCGTCGTCGGCCGCCTCGCCGCACTTCTGGTGACGGTCACGACCGTCGCGGCCTCGTTCGCTCTGACCAAAACGGTAGCCGGCGACCACACCACGCGAGAAGGCGTGCTCGATCTGCGATCGGAACATGTTGCGGCGCTGGTCGTCCAACCTGGCGAGCCCGCGTCGGAGACGGGTGAGGCAACGACAAGGATCGATCGAGCGGCGCTGCCCGGGCCGGTTGTGTGGCCCCGTCCGTCCCTTCGTCTAGGCGGACTGGACCCCGAGTCGGTTGCGTATTCGTTTGCCATCGACTTGATCGGGTTCGAGGACGTGATCAGCTCCGGCTTTCGACGCGTCGGACCTGACCGCGGCGAGGTTCACGTTCGACCGACCCCTGACGGTCCCGACACCGTCGTCGAACTGGTCGCATCCGACACCGGTTGGTGGGTATCCGGTGCTTCGTCAGTCGGCGTTCGCCTCGACCAACCGCGGCGGGCGACGGTCGTCTCCAACCCTCTGCGATACGAGGGTGTGGCGCAGCCGCCGGGTGGGATCGTCGAGGTGCGAATCCACGTCGACGGGTCCCGACAGCCGCTGGGGTCGACGACGATACCGACCGGCACCTCCGAGGAGGCTGTTCCAATCGAGGGAGAAACCGGCTGGTGGCAGCCGTCGAGCGGAACAGCGACGTTGGTCGTCGTGACCCGAGGTATCGACGGAGAGGTGTGGGAGGCAGCCGCCTTCGCCATCACGGTCGTCGGTTGACGGTACCGTCAGGCGTAGCGGACCCTGGCAATGCATCGTCGCAGGCGGCCGCCTTCTCAGACGTGTACGACCCAGCGCCCACGGGAAGGCCGGGACCTTCGACTCTGGTGGATCGAACGCTGATGGTTGAAGCTGGACGACCTTAGGGATTTCGACCACGCAACGACAGCGGTCGAACACGAGAGACCTGGTTCTCGTTCTACCGGCCGGACCTTCAAGTACGTCGAGCAGCCGTTGCATACTCCGACCGAGCGCTGGTTCGTCCCCCGATGACCAGACGGCAACAGCGTTTAAAGCTCGACCGGGGAGGACGGGGTCGGCACCCCCAGCCGACTCTGTCCCGCCCCCTCGTTGCGCGAATGGCTGGGTATTCAAGCCAACGTGCTTGCAGAGGCGAACGACCCCGATCGCGGACGTTGGACCCTTCACCCGCCCATGGGTCACTCCCTAACATCAGGATGAGGCGTTGGCCGACCGGCACGCCGGCCAGGAGATCCGCCACATGGGCGCCTCGCCCAAGGAGTCACTCGATGACCGCACCGCTGTGGATCGAACAGGAGGGCGATGGACCGCTGATGGCCGTGGCGATCCACGCCGGTCACGAAGTCAGAGGTGATCTCCTGCCCCTCCTGGCCATCGACGCCATCGACCGGGCCCGGGAGGAGGACGCCTACACCGACTACTGGGCTCGGGTGGCGCCGACCTGGCTCGTGCCGACGCAGTCCCGATTCGAAACGGACCTCAACCGTGACCGCGAAGATTCCGTCTACCTCAGCCCGGAGGTCGCGTGGGGTCTTCGGGTCTGGAACGGAGATCCCGAGCCGTCCGTCATCGACCGGTCGCTGCAGGAGTACGACGCGTTCTACGAGGAGCTGGAGCGACTAATGACCCGCATGGCCGAGCGGTTCGAGACGTTCGTGGTGTTCGACCTGCACTCCTACAACCACCGTCGGGACGGCCCGTACTCGGCTCCGTCCGACTCCTCCGAAAGTCCGGAGGTCAATGTCGGCACGGGATCCCTCGACCGTCGGAGTTGTGGGCGGCTGGTCGACCGGTTCATCCACGATCTTCGCAACTTCGATTTCCTGGGCAGGCGTCTCGATGTCAGGGAGAACGTCAAGTTCCGAGGCCGCCACCTGGCTCGCTGGATCCATGACCGGTTCCCTGGACAGGCCTGCGTATTGTCGATCGAGTTCAAGAAGTTCTACATGGACGAGTGGACCGGTGTCGGCGACATCGATCAGATCCACGCCATCCAGGATGCCCTCCGCCATACGGTGCCGGGATTGCTCGACGAGTTGCACCATGAACCCGTCGGAGGGTCCGCCATGACCGATGAGAATTCGATTCAACCCCCTCTGGTGGGGCCTACAGCCGAGGAGACGACCATGCCCGATCCCATGCCCGACCCCGCGACCAGCCGTCTTCTCCGCTTCGACGGCAATCAGGTCGAGACACTCGTCGTGGCCGTCGACGGGTCTCGATACGCCGAGCGTGTACTCCATGCGGCCACCCCCGTGGCCACTAGGCTCGGGGTCCCGATCGGGGTGGTGCGTGTCGTGACCGAAGACGGCGACAGGGCCGCGTCCGACGACTATCTCGAGAGGCTCCGTCGGGAGTGGCCTGCGGTGACGTGGCACCAAACGGTCGTAAGCGCCACGACCGCAGCCGCCATCCTGGCGGTGACCGACCGGCGCCACGGACTGCTCTGCCTCACGAGCCACGGTCACACGCGGATCTATGACGTGGTGGTCGGCTCCGTGGCTGCCGAGATCAGTCGATACGCGGCTGAGCCCATCCTCTTCGTCGGCCGAACGTACGATCCGGAACGAGCAGGCCCCACCGACCGAATCGTCGTGCCCGTCGATGGGACAACCGCATCGGAAGCCATCATCGACTGGGCCGCCCGCTTGGCCCTCGCCCTCAATGTGGAGCTTCAACTGGTGACGGTCGTCGAGCCGGCGCCTCCGCCGGCGCGGGTCGATGCGATGCCGAGCCGCCGCCACGGCCCACCAGGTGATGAGAAGACATATATCACCCAACTCGTCGAGCGCCATCGTCGCCCAGGTCTGGCACTCGACGGCCAGGTCGTATACGACCCGATCAGCCCGGCCACCGGCCTCGCCGCCGCCCTCGGAGCCCGGCCCGGAGCCGTCGTGGCTCTCACGACACGCGCCGAGGAGGGAATCGACCGACTCCGCCACGGCAGCGCAGCCTCGGCCATTATCGGCCGAAGCCCGGCCCCGGTGCTGGTCGTCCCCGCGACCGCACTGGCCGACATCTAGGAAATCCGCGACGGGACGTCCCGGAACAAGTCGTCCTGTCGGATACGGGGATTCCAGGTCCGAGAACTGAGCCTCGCGATCCCAGTGGCCATGTCGTCAGGAATCATCGGCTGCGGGGCCGGGATCCTCGCTTTGGGGGCCGTCGAAGTCCTCCGGCGTGGCGGTGGCCAGGAAGTCCTGGAACTCGGACACGATGTTCTCCACCTCCTCATCGGTGAACGGCGTGTCGGGGATGTGGGCGAGTTCGACGCCGGCATGCTCGAGCACATCCGGTACGACGTGGATGGGCACGCCGGCTCGAACCGCGATGGCAATCCCGTCGCTGGGTCGAATCGACATCGTGAACGCTCCTTCCGGAGCGTCGACGCCGAGCTCGGCGTGGAACGCGTTGTCCCGGAGCTCTGTGACGACCATGGATGTGACGCGGGCCTGCAGCCGGTCGAGCAATCGGGTGATGAGATCGTGAGTTCCGGGCCTGGGGAGTTCGACCCGTTCGATCCCGAGCAGAATGGCCTGCGCTTCGGCCGGCCCGATGAAAACGGGCAGCACCCTCACGGCCTCGCCGTTCTGTCCGAGCAGTACGATCGACGAGCCGGTGGCCGGGTCGACGTGGATGCCGAGTACGTCTACTGCGATCATTGGCATGACCTCCTCTCGACCCAACGATCGGGTACCGACGACATCGACACCAGGGCCAAAAGGCCAATCCGACAGGACCGGTCCGATGGCACCCGCGACGCCGGGGCGGCTCTCGGGCGTCAATCTCTGGCGGAGAGGCGGAGACGTTTGGCCAGCAGCGCATCCAGCTCGCGATGATGCTCGGACTTGAGAACGTTGACAGCAGGAACACCTGTCAGCCTGTGGATGAGCTCGATGCCTGCACTGGTGCTGGTGGCGACGCCGGCGACGACGTCAGGCCGCGCATCGAAGGCGGTCGTGACACCACTGACGGCGTACGGGTCGGACGCGGCCAGGAGGGTGAAGGCGACGGCATCGCCAAGCAGGTCCAGCGCCGTCATCCCGTTGTAGGGCTCGAGGGGGGATGCGCCTGCCTCGGCGACGACGACATCGGGGTCCTCGGCCGCGATGAGATCGAGCACGACGCCCAGCCCCCTCCTGTATTCGTCGGGATCGCAGATGGTGGACGGCAGCCCGCCGTCGACGAAGTCGAACACGGCGTCGGCACCGGCATCGCTGAGGCTCAGCACGTCGCGGTATCGTCCTGCACCGGTGAGCTTGGCGCCGATCACCTTCAGCCCCCGCTCCTTCAGCAGCCGCACGATGACGCGGCCGGCGATCGTCTTGCCCGATGACATCGAGGTGCCGATGATCAGCACGACGGGAACCTCGAATCGTACGCCACTCGGCGAGGCAACCAGATCCCGCATCGCCACCGGACGACCATCGGTTGTGGCGTGGCCCAGGTATCGGGCTGGCACCACCGGCGGCAGCAGTGTCGACCGGGAGGTGATACGGCCGATAAGGCCGGCGGCGGTCATCATGTTGACGGCGTCGCCCTCCACGGCCCGCCAGCTGCCGACCGATTCCAATGTGGCGGCCCGTTCACCCAGGGCGCCAACGATCCTGGCGCCGGCGAAGGCCTCGGCGATGCGACCGTCGGTCAGCTCGACCGGCTGAGCCCGAGCCGCCTCCAGCAGTTCGATGACGACATAGTCACCCGTGGCCCACACCGAATGCGGTCGACGGTCGATGCCGGGCGCCGTCCGTTGAAAAGGGGTGATGCGGGTCAGCGAGCTGAAGAACATCTTGTCGTTCATCGACGCCTCGATCCCGTGGATGCCCAACGACCGGACGTCATGTCTGCAACGACCCTTGAGGCGACGGGCTGGCCAGTAGCAGTGCCAGCAGTGCGGTTCGGCGCAGCGTCGGCGCAAGCTCGACGTACTCGTGCTCGGCGTGGGCCCCATCGCCCACGGCGCCGAGGCCGTCCAAGGTGGCGGTGTGAAGGCTGGTGTAGTTCCCGTCGGACCCGCCGCCTGCGGTGGCGTCGGTCAGCTCCATGCCGAGTGCCGTTCCACAACGCTGGGCCAACTTCCACAGCGATTGATTGCGTGCGGTGGCGGCGAGCGGCGGGCGGCCCATGCCGCCGGCCACCTCGACCCTCACCCCGGGTGTGGACGGCTCGATGCCACGGATCGCGCCTTCGATGACCGGCACGTCCTCCGGATGGAGGACCCGAACGTCGACTGTGGCCGAGCTGTTGGGAGCCACGACGTTGGGGCGGAGACCGCCGTCGACCATCCCGACATTGACGGTAATGCCCCTTCCGGGGTCGTTCAGAGCGAACAGTTGCTGAATGAGATAGGACAGCTCCAGGATGGCACTCGCGCCGGCATCCGGGTCGAGGCCCGCGTGGGCGGCTCTGCCGGTGACGGACAGCGTGAAACGGCCTGATCCCTTGCGGGTCGTCTTCAGCCGGCCGGACGGGCCGAGCGACGGCTCGAGTACCAGCGCCCGATCGGCATCGCGGGCGAGACGCTGGATGTGGTTTCGGGACTCCGGACTCCCGATCTCCTCGTCGGAGTTCACGACCACGATGGGACGAAGCGACGGCTCCGCCCCAACCTCCCGCAATGCCCGGAGTGCGTACACGATCTGAGTGAGCCCGGCCTTCATGTCGTAGACTCCCGGACCGCTCATACGGCCGTCGGCCACGACCACCGGTCGCCGGTCGATGGTGCCGAGCGGCCACACGGTGTCACAGTGGCCGACCAGAAGTTGGATCCCCGCTGCAGAACCTCCGATTCTCGCGGCCTCCGCAACGAGAAGACCACCGGTTCGCCGACCACCGAGGCGCTCGACCGCAAATTCGAGGCCTCGGAGTTCGGTGGCCAGGAGGTCCATGATCTCCCTCTGGGCAGCGGGGACGAGGGACGGTGATTCGGCGGTGACCAGCCGATGCAGCAGCTCGATCTGGTCGGCCCCGTTCTGCTCGACGCGGTCGGCCAGCTCGGCGGCCAGATCTTTGGCTACGCACATCGGGTCGTCATCGCTCATCGTCGCTCATCGCTCGAACCCGGCCGGATAGGGGAACGAGAAGGTCGTCCGGATCTCGCTCCAGCGGCCCGGTGCCAGGTAGGCGAGCAGCGGGAACTGTTCGATGAGATCCTGATCGTCTCGGTCGGACATCCGGAGGGCCCGTTCGTCGGCATGAGCAGCGGTGATCTCGCCGACAACGAGGCTGTCGTCGCCGAAGCCGTCGACCAGGCGGTGCGTTCGGCATTCGAGGTACAGGTAGCCGCCTCGGACAAAGGCCGGGCGACCGTCGCCGGCGGCAAACACCTCGAGGTGCCGAACCACCGGCTTGGAGCCGTCCTCGCACCGGGGTGCGGCGGTGAGTCCCGACGGAACCACCTGGCCGGGCCGGAGGTAACTGACCGTGAACGATCCCTCCCTCCGGGCGTTCCGGTAGGTGGCGTGGCGGGGCGTGCAGACGAAGCCGACGTACGGCCCTCGGCCCATCGGTACCACCATGTGTTTCGGGGCCAGATCGAGATCGCCGCTCGGTTCGATCGTGCCCACCAGCACGAGAGGGGCCACCGTGAAGACCCGATCCCAGATGCCGATGGAAGGATCGATGGCGACCAGGTCGGTGAGCGCAGGCGCAGACTCCGACTCGCCACCGGGACCGCCGACCGCATCCGTTGTGGGCTTTCTCGACCTGCTCATGGCGTGCTCCCGACGGCGGCAACGTGGGTGTTTGGGCCCACTCGATCGTCCTTTCCATTGCACGCCGGTCAGCGGTCGCCGCCCAGGGTCGAACGTCCCTGGGCACTGGACACGGTCAGAACAACAGCTCGAGTCGGGTTGCGCCCCAGGCGACGTGCCACAGGAAGTAGTAGGGCAACCGAAATCCGAGCATCCAGAGAAACCCGAACCGCCAGAACATCCAGATCTGAACCACACCGAACACGAGGAGATGGACACCGCTGAAGACCGACGTCGCGTGGGATGTGGCGAAGGCAGCCTGCAGTACGGCCTCCACGAGGACGACGGGGACCGCTATCGGCCAGAATCCGGTATCGAGCCCAGTCGGCGTCCCGAAGATGGCGACGAGCACCGCGGTCGGCACGAGGCGCAGCGCGAGCTCGACGAACACGGCAATCGACGGATAGAACCTCAGCGCGTCGGGTGCGGGCACGTTCATCTCCTCGACGTCACGACAACGACTTCAACCCGGTGGGGGAGTAGGTGGTCGAAGCGTCGGACGTCACAAGACGCCGTGCTGTTCCTTCTCCAGATACCGATCCACCTGCCGTCGTTCGATCTGACGGCCGTCGATGAACCAGGCGAGTACGTGAAACAGCAGTGCGAATCCCCAGAACAGGGTGATCCAGAACGCCCATTGGATACCGTCCTGGCCAACCACCAGATCCAAAATCCAGAAGAAGGCGTTGATGATGACGAAGGCTCCGACGTGCCAAAGCATCCCGGTGAGATACTTGGCTCGGCGTTCGGCCTGGAGCCTGTCTGCAGATTGTGTCTTTGACATTGTAGGAATTCCTTTCTCGTCGTTTTCGTTCGACCAATCGCCTACATCATGGGGATGTCGGTCATCGGTGGCGCCGGCTTCTCCTCGTCTCGTTCGGTCATCGTGGCCTCGGCCAGCAGCAGGGTTCCGGCGACGCCGACTGCGTTCTCCAGAGCAACCCGCACGATCTTGGCCGGGTCGAGTACGCCGACCTCGTCGAGCTGTTTATAGGCTCGGTCCCGGGCATCGAGCCCGTAGAACCCGGTGCCGTCGGCCACGTCGCGAAGGACCACGCCGGCATCCAGTCCGGCGTTCTCCGCGATCTGCCGGCAGGGCACGTCGAGTGCGGCGTGCAGTACTCGCATTCCTGTGAGCTCATCGCCGTCGGCCGACGCCATGTCGCGCTCAACGGCGGCCATGGCCCGCACGAGGGCAACCCCACCACCCGGGACGACACCTTCGGCGAGAGCGGCTTTGGTGGCGCTGATCGCATCGTCGAAGGCCTCCTGCCGTCGGGTCAGCTCCGCTTCGGTGGTCGCCCCCACTCTGATGATGCCGACACCGCCCGACAGCTTGGCCACCCGTTCCTCGAGCTTCTCCCGATCCCAGTCCGACGTCGTCTGCTCGATCTGGCGCCTCAAATCGGCGATCCGCCCGGCAACCGCGTCCGGCGATCCGGAACCGCCGATGATGGTCGTTGTGTCCGAGTCGATCACAACGCGGTGGGCGCGGCCGAGATCCTCCAGCGTCACGCTCTCCAACGTCCGGCCGATGTCCTCGGACAGCACCATGCCGTCGGTCAACACAGCCATGTCCTCCATCATCGCCCGTCGTCGTTCACCGAAACCGGGGGCCTTGACCGCCACCACCGACAGCGTGCCCCGGATCTTGTTGACCACCAGAGTGGCCAGCGCTTCGGCTTCGATCGACTCGGCCACGATCACCAACGGCTGCTGCGCCTGAACAGCGGCATCCAGGAGGGGGACCAAGGCCCCCATCGTCGTGATCTTCTTGTCATACAGGAGGACGGCCGGGCGGTCGAGCACCGCCTCCATGGCCTCGGCATCGGTGACGAAGTACGGCGACAGGTAACCGCGGTCGAACTGGAGCCCGTCGACCACGTCGACCGTGGTCTCGATCCCCTGGGCCGCTTCGACCTCGACGACGCCGTCGTGGCCGACTCGGTCGATCGCCTCGGCCACGACTCGTCCGATCGCAGTGTCGTTGTGGGCGGCGACCGTGGCAACGTGGGTGGTGTCGTCGATGCCCTTGATCGGACGACTCAGTTCTCCCAGCGAGCGCACCACGACCTCTGTAGCCCGTTCAAGTCCACGTTGTATGCCGATCGCCGATGAACCGGCGACCACGTTCCGAAGACCCTCCTGAAAGATGGCGAAGGCCAGTATCGTCGATGTCGTCGTACCGTCACCCAGGTCGTCGCCGGTCTGTATGGCGGCGGTCTTCAACATCTGGGCCCCGAGGTTCTCATCGTGATCTCGAAGGGTGAGCTGGCGGGCGATGGTGACGCCATCATCGCAGACGACCGGCTGACCGTACTTCTTCTCCAGCAGGACCGAGCGCGATTCGGGCCCGAGCGTCGGCCGAACGGCATCGGCCAGCAGGCGAGCGCCGGCGAGGAGCTTGGCCCGGGCCTCGTCGCGAAACAGAAGGCTCGAATAGCTGCTCATACCTCCATTCCGCCAGATCCTCCCGTCGAATGGCAGAGTCCAAAGTCACTCACCGTTTGCGGGACCTTGGGCTCTGTCGATGCCGGGGGCGAACAGCGATTCTTGAGTCATGGACGGCGATCAGGTTCTCAGCTGCCGGGGGCTCATGAAGAGCTTCGACGACCGGTGCGTCGTCGACGACGTTGGCTTCTCCATCGCCCGAGGTGAGACCTACGGCTTGCTCGGACCGAACGGGGCGGGGAAGACCACCACCATCTCGATGATCTGCGGTCTGCTCCGCCGCGACGGCGGCACGGTCACGGTCGTCGGTCGCGGTCTCGACGCGGATGCCCGAGCAGTCAAGTCGGCCATCGGTTACGTGCCCCAGGACCTGGCGATCTACCCCGACCTCAGCGCAGCGGAGAACCTCCGCTTCTTCGGGCGGCTTCAGGGGATGAGCGGGAAGCCGCTCGCGGCACGGACCGATGAGGTGCTGGAAACGGTCGGGTTGACCGATCGAGCCCACGATCGCACAGCGGAATTCTCAGGTGGCATGAAGCGCCGGCTCAACATCGGCATCGGGCTTCTCCACGAGCCACAACTCCTCGTCCTCGACGAGCCGACGGTCGGCGTCGACCCCCAGAGCCGCGATTCGATCCTGGCCAGCGTCGACCAGCTCGGCGCGAGTGGAATCGGCGTCCTCTACACCACCCACTACATGGAGGAGGCCGAGCGCCTGTGCGACCGGGTCGGCATCATCGATCACGGCCGGCTCGTGGCCGAGGGATCACGACGGGAGCTGGTGGATCTGATCGGTGAGCAGGACCACGTTCGCCTGGGTCTCGAGGACGGCGATGATCGGGTTGCCGACGCCCTCCTCGCACTGCCCGAGGTCGTGACCGCGGTGTCCACCGATCATTCGCTCGACTTGGGCCTCGCTGACTCCCACCACGCTCTGCCCACCATCCTGGCCGCGGCGAGCGAGGTGGGTGCCCGGGTCTTGTCGGTCGAGGTCGTCGAACCCGATCTGGAGCAGGGTCTTCCTCCATCTCACCGGTCGAGCGCTCCGAGACTGATCTCGAGGCGCTATCCGATGATCGAGCGCCGCAACGTGGCCGCACCGGCGACCATCAGTACCGAACCGTAGGCCAGAAGCACGAGCAGTTCGAGGCCGATGTCGCCCAGCCCGCCGCCCCGCTGGACCACCTCGGTGAATGCATCGACGGCCCAGGCGTGCGGGGTGATGTGCGCCACAGTTCGCAGGCCGTCGGGAAACACCTCCAGAGGCACCATGCAGCCGCCCAGCGCTGCCAGCGCCATACCCAGTGACATCCCGACGGCGGTCGACTGGTTCTCGTTGCGGACAAGGGCTCCGATGAACAAAGCCGCAGCGGTGGCGACGAGGGAGAAGCAGGCGATGATGGTCAGCGTGGCCGGCCACGAACCCCAGTCGAGGCCGAACAGCACGACGGTGGCCCCGACGATGAAACCGCTCTGCACGACGGCGATACCGTAGCGGCCGAGTGCCTCGCCGAGCACCACCTCGAGCGTCGACGTCGGTGCGGCCAGCATGCGGCGGGTGACCCCGAGTCGCCGCACCTCGATGAGCGCGGCCGCTGCCACCATGGCCATCAGGAAGACGAACAGCACCAGCTCTTGAGCGGCGACAAGCCCAAGAGGGTTGGCGTCGAGGAAGGGTTCGCCCTCGGTGTCGACCGTTACCACTTCCACGCCGGGAATCTCCTGGTCGGTCGCGGCCACGAGGGACGCCGCCTCGGCCTCGGCCATACCTGTCTGGTCGATCACCAACCGGGTGGCCCGGATCGTTGCGTTCTCGGCCGACACCACTGCCTGCACGAAACCCTGCAGCTCGAAGCCCCCGGCGGTCGGAATCGACTGGTACTCCAGCACGGAGCCGGTGCCGGAGGCCACCGTCTGCTCGTAGTCGGCCGGGACGATCAGGAGGGCCGTGATGTCCTCCCGCTCGAGTTGATCGGTAGCCTCCTGAAGATCGTCGAAGACGACGGTCCGGGCTCCTTCGATCCGGTCGAGACCGTCGATGAAGCTCTCGGCCGCCGGCGTTCGGGCGTCCTCGACGTGGATCCCGATGAGCGGCTCGAAGCCCGCGGTCGTCAGGCCAAGGACGATGATGAGGAGCAGGGGGAGGGCGAACACGAAGAACAGGTTCTCCCGGACCCGGAAGAGCCGTCGAAGGTTGTTGGCGGCGATCACGAGCACGGTCATGACCGAACAAGCCCCCTGCCGGCGAAAGCCAGACCCGGGCCACCGACGATGGCAATGAACACGGCAAGCACTGTGACCGTCGTGCCGAGATCACCGACATCGGCACCGTATGAGATGTCACGGAACCCGTCGAGCAACCAGCGGTGGGGCGACAGCCGGCTCACGGCGGCGAGCAGGCCGGGCGCCTGACTGATCGGGAAGAACGCACCGCCCAACAGGCCGAGCACCAGCGCAAGGATCGACGCGTAGGCGCCGGCCTGTTCGGCGGTTCGAGCCACGGCGGCCACCAGCGCAGCGAAGGCGATGGCCACTACCACGCCAACGACGATCAGGACCGCCACGGCCAGAGGATCGCCCCAGGTGGCGCCGACTACGAGGGATGTGGCGGCAACCAGCACGACCATGCTGACAACTCCGACGATCAGCGACGACATCAGCTTCCCGACGACAACCGCCAGCGGCGAGATCGGTGAGACCAGTATCCGGGCGAGGGTTCCCTCCTCCCGCTCCTCCAGCAGGCTCAGTACGCCGAACTGTACGGTGAAGAAGAGGAAGAATACCGAGAGTGAAACGGCGTAGTAGGACGCCAGATCGGACCCACGGCCCTCAGCCTCGACCGCAGCCACCGATATCGGCGGATCGAGTGCCAAGGCAGAGTCGGTCAGCTGCTGAACCCGCGCTGGATCGAAGGTCCCACTCTCCGCGGCAATCACCGAGGCCGTCGTCACCGATACGTAGTCCAGTTCGTTGACAAATGTGCCGGCGATCGCCCCGGCGACGTCGACGGCAATCGATTCCCCGGGGTCTCCCACGATCGTGATGGCGGCCGGTTCCCCGCGCTCGACAGCCTCGCCGAACCCGGCCGGGACAACGAAACCGGCCGAAACCGCGCCGTCATCGACAAGGCGTTCCAGCTCGGCCCGATCGCCGGCAACGGTGATGGCGGCCACCTCGTCACGCTCCAATTCGGCCACCATCCTCTCGAAGCCGGCTGCAACCGGACCGCCGTCGGCGTTGACGAATCCGAACTCGAAGGCCTCGATCTCCTCGACTGCACCCAGCGTGGCGTTGAGGACGAAGACCAAGATGAGCGGACCGGCAATACCCATGATGTATGCCGACCTATCTCGACTCCGCTGGGCGATGTCCTTGATCGCAACGGTCACGGCGTTCCGGAAGAGACTCACGGGAGCGGACTCTTCGGGTGGCAGGTCACAGCGTTCACAGCCACAGTGTGCGACTCGGGCCGAGCCGTCGCCAGTGCCGAAGGTCCCGGCAGACCGCAGGCATGCCGCCTGGCCGCCGCCGACGGGCGGGACGTTCGACTCTGGAGACGGCACGCCGGATCGGCGAAGGTGTCATCACCGATCCTCGAAGGAGAAGCCGATGGTTGTTCCGGAAACCGAGCTCGGGCGGTGGTCGCTTGGTCTGATCGTCGCCTTTGCCGCCGGCCTGTCGTTGTTCGGATTGGGGGTGGCCGCCGGTCAGCGTGGCGGCGAGGGCTTCTTCGACAACATGTGGCTGACCGGTCCGATCATGTTCGCCTTCGCTGCCGCCGTCGGCGCTGCGGTGACCGGACTGGTGGCCGTTTTCGGGCACGGGGAACGGGCGGTCTTGGTGTTAGTCGCTATTGTCGTCGGTGGCCTGGTCACCGCGTTCGGTGTGCTCGAGGTTGCGTTTCCCCATTGAGTCGTGGTCACTCTCTGCCAGATCCTTGGCGGTGAGCAGAGCCGCTCGCATCACAATCCTCACGAAGGGCCGTACCAGCCACCAGTACCGCAGGAATTTCCGGCTGGCCGATTTGTCGGTGCCTGCGGTGCGGGCCTCGTAGGTCAACAGAGTCCGATTCCGGCCGTAGGGGCGGGCCGAGAACTCGGCGGCAATTTTGGCGAAGTCGGGTTCGGAGAACCCCGGAAACTCCTCGGCAGTGACGGATTTCCAGGTGATGTCCGGTTGCCAGAACCTGCCGATCGCGCCGAAGGCCAGTTCCCGTTCCGGCACCTCGCCGAGGGCCAACCATCCTTCCAGGCCGTCGGCGTTCGCCTCACCGTCGAGCATGTCGGCCAATCGCATCGCCGGCGGGGGCGTCGGTGGCGGGCGGCGGCCGATCCGACGCCGTAGCAGCCCGGGTAGGCCCCGTACGAACATGAGGGTGTCGACGATCGGCGAATGGATCTGCAGGAAGTCCATGTTGCGAGTGGTTCGGTGAACGACGTCGCACGGCGCCTCGATGACGAGGTGTTCGATGATCGTGGTGTCGAACTGCGGCAGACAGTCGTCGATCAGCATGACCTGGTCGCAACCGGTCAGAGGGCCGGGGTGTGAACCCGGTGGAGCGTCTCATCGGCCGACGCTCCCGTTTGATCCTCCGACGACATGTCGACATGGCGCAGGTGGAGGCCGTCATCGACGTTGAGAAGGCGCTGAGCCGTCCGCTCCGTGGCGCCGAACGAGGCGTCGACGCTGTCGATCGGTATGATCTGCGGTCGGTCGACCTCGTAGGTTCGACCCTCGTGTGTGATCGTCGCCCGACCGGCAACGAGCACGTTCCGGACCCAGTCGGCGTGCTGTCCGTACGGGAGGGCCACGACGAAACCGTCGTCGACCTGCACCGGACCGATGGGCGTATGGTGTGCTGCGCCGGACCGGCGGCCCGTGTGATGGATGACCGAGGCGCCGGCACCGGTCGTTCCCGCCGACTTCATCGCCCGAGGATTCCAGAAGGCCCGGTTGACTCGTCGCACGGCGCCTTGAACCCGAGGTGATTTCGTTCGCATCCCAACGACGAAAACAATGGCCGCCGACGCGATCGCGGCGGCCACAACAACAGGGATCAGCCGTCGTCGACCGGCGAAGGATCCACATAGCGCACTCGGTCTCTGCATCACACGCTCCTTGACTTCCGTTTCATTGACTGCCGTTTCACTCAGTCTTGTGGTTCCCACTCCGATCCGACAGAGCACAAGGTCATCTGCCCCGTTCGTGGCCGACTAGACCTCCTCGCACAGGTCGAGGGTTGCGATGTCGGGTATCTCACCGTTGACCGCGGAGACGACGACCTGCCGCGGACCGCTCGGACACGGTGCCACGAACGAGATCTGGGCGAGGCCTCCCCGAAACTCGCACAGATCAATGGTGTTCACGAACTCGTCAACCTTCTCGACGTCGTCGACGGGCACATCGATGGTTGCTGTTTCCCCGCTACCGCAGACGAAGTCGACGGTGATCCCCGGATCGGTCGTCGTCGACCCACTCGTCGACGGTTGGACGGTCGTCAGCGGTCTTGACGTCGTGCTGGAACTCGCCGTCTCGGAGGGCGCTATCGAGGTCGCCGATGTGGTCGATGCGGAGGAGGTCACCTGGCTCGTCGTGGTCAGAGCGAGGTCGTTGTCGCCCTGCCCGTCGTCGCCACATCCGGCTGCGACGAAGACGACAAGCAGCGTCACCACGGCGATCAGCCTTCTGGTGACGGTCACCGCCGGAACCGGCGGCGCTGGCTGTCCGAGTGACTCGTCCGAATCCACGGCTGATTTCGTCTCGGCTCGTTCTCAGGTGGTCGCGGCTCTCGGTGGCGGACGATTCGACCGATGACGGGAAATTTTCTCAGTCGATCGGAGAGGGTTCGGGTCCGGCTCATGACAATGCTCCTTCAGATACCCATCCCGCTCAGGTGGTAGGCGACATCGTTGATGGCCGCCGTCAGCGATGGATGGTCCGTTTCGAATTCGTGAAGCGTCTTGCGAAGTCGCCGACCGAGGCGCCGGTGGTTGATCGGCGATGGATCAGACGGCACCCGGACGGCGGCGTCGCGGAGATCGGCGAGACAGTGGGCCGAGTCGTCGCTGCGATCGATGAGATCGACGAGGCGTTCGACGGCGGCAATGAAGCCGGCGCACGTCGGCCCGGGTGCTCTCGGGATCACCAGAACCGGACGGTCCGTGACCTTGAGCAGGGCCGAGGCGACACTCCCGAGTATTGGCCGGCGATTGACCTGTTCGCGGTGCCCTCCGACCACGATCACCGCCGCGTGTACTGCTTCCGCCTCGGCCATGATCACGTCCACCGGCGGCCCGACGAGCACCTGTGTCCGCACATCGAGCCCGGAGCCGGCGAACGTCTCGCCCCACTCGGCCAGCCGCCGGTCGGCGACGTCGACTGTCTCGCCGGTCGCGCCGTGGGGTACGGCGTTGAGCAGGACGAGCGGCCATCCGGTGGCCAAAGCGAGGGTTTCGACGGCCGCCTGCTGGGCCGGGGGATCCACCGGGTCCACCGCAAGCAGGATCGACGGCTGACTGACCATGGGACTGCGGGCGGCAGCTCGATTCGTTTCCGGAGTGTCCATGCCGCTCACCGGTGCCTGGGATCGGAGCTGTGTACGAAGGGAATGACGGTTGGACCGTCGGGGCCTAGCAACACCAGAACGTCGTCGCTGCTCTGATCGGCCAGCCGGCGATCAAGATCGTCGATGTCAACCGGGCCGGTCGCAACGTGGTCGGTCCGCTGCCAGTGGACAACCGGCATCCCGCTCACATCGGTCAGATGACAGGCCAGGTCCGCGTCGCCGGCTGAAACCAGGAACACCCGGCGACGAAATGTCGGCTCTCCGGATCGATCTCGTATCGCCCGTTCGACGTCCGGCCGCTCGGCGCGGTAGACCTGGAAGTGATACCACGCGACACCGGTGACGGTGAGCAGAACGGCCAAGCCGACTCTGTCGTCGTGGATCGTCTGGCGGGAAAGACTGCCGTCGAGGGCGTCCTCGATGGTGGTGAACAGAACAGCCAGAGAGCTGATCAGCACCATGAGTCCGCCGACGCCGAAGAGCGTGAACAGGTACACCCGGCGAACCGGCGACGCCGTCTCCCGCGCCGGCTCGACCCTGATCGACCGTCCGATGCGGGTCCAGAACAGCGTCCAGACCGGACCGGCGACGACGACCATGGTCGCCCCGCCGACAGCTACATTGACCATGGATCCCGGTCCTGAGTCGAACAGCGCGACCAGGAGCATCGCCACACCGACGACGGATGCGACGAGTGCCGCGAAGGCGAGCAGATAGTCGTAGACCTGGATCGCCGGCCCCCGTTCCGGGTCGGGTCCGAGCTCCCAGCGGTGATACAGCCAGCACACGAGTCCGGCGACCACGAGGCCGGCTAGAACGGGGAGCGAATCGAAGTGGCGGACTGCGGTGGCGGTGTCCGGCTCGCCCACGTACCAGACGGCGACGGTGTTGATCGCCATGGTCAGGCCAACGATGGTGGCCACGAACCCCGCCAGGGCGCCGACCGGGACGACGGTGACGTACCATACGTCGGTGCGTTGAGCCTTGCGGTAGTTGCCCAACCAATACCAGGCCCAGACGACAGCGCCTACCACGAACAGGGCCAGCAGGTAGGCGAACGTGGGCTCGGTTCGTGCCGTCTCCGGGTCGTTGGTGGCGGCATCGTAGATCTCCTCGGCTCCGATGCGGGTGATCCCGCCAAACCCCACGGCCAGGGGTACCAGCCCGACGATGGTACCGATGGCGAGGTGGAGATCACCGATGGCTCCATGACGGCGTTTGAGCCCGAACCAGTGGGTGACCCACAACCCGCCCCAGACCACCGCCGCCACGAGGTGTGACGGTTCGAACTCCCGATCCACCGCCGAGGTTGCGAAGGCCCCGTGCAGGGTTGCGTGCCCCTCCAGGACGAACCCGAGGAGCGCAGTGGCCAGGACTGCATTGAGATACACGGTCCAGGCCAGGGCTCGACGTTCGCCGCTCGAGGCAGCGAGTCGACGATCGACGTAGCGGCCGAGTAGAGCGGTGACCGGCAGCCCGACGATCAGGAAACTCAGGGCCCGAGCCAGAGCCGTGTTGGAGCGTTGCTCGGCCTCCAGAATCTCCCGAGAGGACTCGATGACGCCCTGGGCGACCAGCACGACGGCGGCGTACAGGAGCCCGTAGAGGAACAGCCGGCGGACCATGGTCGCCGGATCGCGATCACCCTCGTCAGGACTCCGGGCCATTCGCAGGACCATCCACCCGGCCAGGATGGCAAAGACGAACGTCGACAGACCGACGAGCATCGCCAATCACCTAGCCCGAATCCTCGGTCGGCGGCGTGATGAGGCCGTAGTCGCCGTCGAGCCGGCGGTAGACGACATTGCCCCGGTCGCTCCACCTGTCGACAAAGAACGCGAACCGTTCCCCGGTGGCCTCGAGCAGCTCCACTGCCTCCGCCTGATCGAGAATTGGTGGCGGGCTGTCGGCCGTCACCACGTCGGCCACGGCGCCGGGGGCATGGTGGTCGCCTGGGCGGCGGAACTGCAGGATCAGATCGCCGTGCTCGTCACGGACCAGAAGGGCGTCGTCGCTGGTGTCGGCATCGACGAACAGCAGGAACTCGTAGTCGAGCATTCCCAGGTCCCAAGCCGCCTCGTCGATCGTCAACTCGTCTGGTGCGAACGACCGGTGACGCACGATCTGTGGACGGACCGTGTCGGTCGGGTCTCGGCGGGCCGGTATCGGCCTGGGCGATTCGGGGCCCCCGATCGAATGGCGGCCTCGTTGCCGTGCTCGACGCCGGCTCCGATCGTGTCGAATGCGAACTTGTAGGCGGTCGACGACCCGGTCGATCGCTTCGGTGAAGGTCGGAGCCGCAGCGTGGGCCCTGATGATCGTGCGGTCGAGATCGAGAACCACCTCGGCCATCGCCGGTCGTTCGTTGGCGGGATTGTCGACGGCAGACAACTTGAGGCGAACGAATCGGACCTGTCGGCCCACGGTGTCGATGAGATGGTCGAGCCGGGTGCGGGCGTAGGCGCGTGTATCTTCGGCCACGGTCCCCCGGAACACCAACTGAAGCGGCGGTGCCGGTCGAGTAGGCCGGTCGACTGCATCGACCGGATCGACATCGATCCACTGTTCGACGATCTCGCCGCGATCCACGACGAACGAGGCACCGTGATCCTGGCCGTCGCACGGACAGTCCACCCGTACGTAGCGGCCGAGACCGTAGACCTCGGCCGCATCGGCGTCGAGGCCGGCCAGCGGGGAACGTTCCAGAGCCGCCCGCAGCCGGTGCGATCCACTCAGATCCGATTCGGGGGCATGGAGTGTGGCGTCTGGGCGATACAAGGCGACAGCCCCGTCGAGATCTCGATCTCCCATTGCCTCCAACCACGCCCCGACGACTCGAAAGGGTGGCGACGAGGTGTCGATCCCGTACTCGGAGGCCGTAGAGGTCGCCACCTTCGATCCCGGACGGCGGGCACCTGTCAGATCCCCGAACCGGCGCTGTCTCCTGCTGGTGCGGGTGCCCGAACGTAGGCGCACCTCGGCCGCCGATTCCTCGCCGTGGTGGCGGACCAGACGGAACTCCACCCTCGCGTTCGGCACTCGAGCCTTTGGGTCGACCTCGCTCAGCGGCGCAGCGATCGTGCGCCCTCGGCGAACGAGGTAGGCCACCTTCCGCTTCTCGTCGATTCGTTTCACACGTCCGGCCGGCATGAGACTCCCCGTGTCGGGTTCGCCTTCACTCTGCTCCGTCGATCGCCGCTCGTTCAGGGTCGTTGGTCCCTTCCCCGGTCCGATTCGTAGTCCGGCGGTTGGGACCTCCGCCTCTGCCGAACGACTCGGAACGGGAGGACGATGAGCGGAGAGCGAAGAATTGCACCTAGGGACCTCCATGAGCGCTGTTATCGTCACCGATGCCCTGTCGAAGTACTACGGGGAAACGCGAGGAGTCGCAGACCTCGATCTGTCGGTGCGGTCGGGCGAGGTGTTTGGGTTCATCGGACCGAACGGCGCGGGAAAGACCACGACGATCCGTCTCCTGCTCGATTTCGTAAGACCCACCTCCGGAACGGCGCAGGTGTTCGGTCTCGACGTCAAGCGGGACTCGATCGAGATCCGGAAACGAGTCGGGTATGTGCCGGGCGACCTCCAGCTTTTCGAGCGGCTGACGGCGCTGGAACTCTTCGACTGGCTCGGCCGCCTTCGGGACCGTCACGATCCCGATCGGGCGCTCGAGTTGTCGGACCGCCTGTCGCTCGACCCGACCCGTACCATTGGCGATCTCTCGACCGGCAACCGACAAAAAGTCGCCATAGTCCAAGCCTTCATGCACAAGCCGGATCTCCTGGTTCTGGACGAACCCACCAGCGGCCTCGATCCGCTGGTGCGTCGGTCGTTCCGGGAACTGGTCGACGATGTGGTGGCCGAGGGAGCAACCGTCTTCCTCTCCTCCCACGTCCTGGCCGAGGTCGAAGACGTATGCGATCGGGTCGGCATGATCGTCGACGGCCGTCTCCGACGGGTCGATCGGGTGGCCGATCTCCAGGCGTGGTCCCGTCGCCGCGTTCACCTGACCATCGACGGGCGAGTGGACATCGCCGCGCTTGGTCGAGTGCCCTCAGTCAGCCGGGTGGAGGAACTGCCGAGTCGGAGCGAGGCCGATCCCACCCATCTGGAGCTGCATGTCACCGGCGAGGTCGACGGTGTGATAAAGAAGCTTTCCGGATACCGGGTGCTCGATCTGATCAGCGAACCGCTCTCGCTGGAGGATGTCTTCCTCGAATCGTTCGACGGTGCAGCCGACGGTACTGCCGACGAAGGGGCGCAGACGAGGGAGCTGACCGGTGTCGATTGATCTCGCCACACGCTTTCTCCTCGATCGGGCCCGAGGATTGGCTGTCTGGCTGCTGAGCCTGGTGCTCTATTGCTCGCTGATCATCGCCTTCTATCCCTCGATCCGGGACTCGGAGGCCTACGATGCCGCCCTCGACGACTATCCCGAGGCGCTGAAGGAGTTCTTCGGGGGCGAAACCAGTTTCCAGTTGACCACCGGTCCGGGATTCATCAACGCCCAACTGTTCTCGTTTATGGTGCCGCTCCTGTTGTCGATCGTCGCGATCGGTGCCGGGGCCGCCCTCGGCAGCGACCAGCGAAACGGACTGCTCGACCTGATCCTGGCCAACCCTGTACCTCGCTGGCGGGTGGTGGTCGAGCGGGCAGTGGCCATCACGGTGATCGTGCTGGTCCTCGCCGGCGCCGTGATGGCCACTCTGGCCGTTTTCGGCCCCGTCGTCGACCTCGGCATCGGGTTCGGCGAGCTTGCGGCGGCAACGGCGGCCTCGACCCTGATCGTGCTCCTGCACGGGTTCGTGGCGCTCGCCGTCTCCGCATCGACCGGGCGCCGGTCCCTGGCGGTTGGTGTGGCGACCGCGGTGTTCGCGGCCGGATACCTGCTGCAGTCACTGGCGGGCATCGTCGACGTCATCGAGCCGTACCGGGTGCTGTCGCCCTACTACCACGCGATGGGGACAAGCCCGCTGTTCAACGGTTGGGCCTGGCCGAACCTCGGTCTTCTGGTCGGGTTGTGTAGCGCCGCCGTGGCCGCGGCCGTGTTCTTCTTCCAACGCCGAGACCTTGTCTGAGGAGGTTTCGTGGACCGCTACTCGTCGCTACCGCGGGAGGACGAGGAGAGGCGACGTGTCGTTCTCGGCTTCGGCCTGCTCGCCCTCGCCGCAGTGCTCGTCGCCAACTCGGTGTTCGGACCGCTGCTCCTCGATCTGATCGACTACCCGGTGTCGGCCACGATGCGTAATCAAACGATCGGTCTCGACGCGACCAACCTCGCTGTTGTGGCCCCTGCCTGTGCCGTCATAGGCCTGATGGCGTTGCGAGGGATCAGCTCGGCCCCATTTCTCGCCCTCGGACCGACAATCTACGCCGCGTACATGTTCGTGCAATACATCGCCGGTCCCGACCATGCCGATTATGCGAGCGTCCTGCCCCTTCAGCTCTTTGCCTTCGTCCTGGCCTGGCTACTGGCCGGTGTTGCCTGGTTGGTTCGCCCAAATCTTCGACCGCCGCCGAACCGGCGGGTGATCCATTCCGTCGTCGTTGGGCTCCTCACAGCTTTCGTCGTAGTTCGCTACGTGCCCGGCTTGGTGGGCACCATCGCCCAAGAACCGCTTCCGGAGGAGCTACGAGGCGATCTTGCGATGTACTGGCTCATCTTTCTCATGGATCTCGGCGTATTCGTACCGGCCGCCATCATCGTCATGATCGGCTTGTGGCGCGGTGCGAACTGGTCGATCCCGGCGCTGGTCGGCCTGGTCGGGTGGTACCTGCTGGTGACGGTGGCGGTGGGCGCCATGTCGATTGCGATGGTCGTCAACGACGATCAGTACGCCTCGCGTGGGCAGGTTGCGCTGTTTGCCGCAATGACACTGGCCCTATCGGCGTACGCCGTGGTGGTGCTCCGGCTTCTTCGGTCGGGCACTCCATCAGATCACGAATGGAATCGATCCTGAGGAGGACGACAATGGCCCGCATTTCCCAGGCAGCAGAAGAGTTTCTCACCAACCGGCGTATCGCCGTCACCGGGGTGTCGCGAACACCGAGCGCCCATGCCGCAAACGCCGTCTACAACCGGCTGAGGGATCGGGGCTACGACGTCTTCGCGGTCAATCCCCACGCCGACACCGTCGAGGGCGACCCCGCCTACCCGAACCTGGAGGCCATACCCGACGGCGTCGACGCCGTTGTCATCGGCACGGCACCGGAGCATGCGCCGGCCACTGTGCAGGAATGCATCGACCTTGGTGTGGGCCACGTGTGGTTCCATCGCGGACCGGGTGAAGGCAGCGCCAATCCCGACGCCGCAAGCATGGGGCGCGAACACGGGCTGGCCGTGATCGACGGAGGATGCCCGTGTATGTTCGGCTCGACTGCCGACCTCGGTCATCGGATCATGCGCCCCATACTCCAACTCACCGGGAACGTTCCCCGCCGGGTGTAGCGCCCCGCCCATATGGACACGAACGCCATCACCTGGCTGCTGGACGGTGACCCTGCCATCCGGTGGCAGACACTGCGCGATCTGACCGACGCTCCACCGGAAGACATCGATCATGAACGGACGCGGCTCACAACCGAGGGATTGGGCGCCGCCCTGCTCTCCCGGCAGGAAGCAGACGGAACATGGGGAGGCGGCCTCTACAGCCCGAAATG
Source organism: Acidimicrobiales bacterium (assembly GCA_965216655.1). Taxonomy (GTDB): domain Bacteria; phylum Actinomycetota; class Acidimicrobiia; order Acidimicrobiales; family SZUA-35; genus JAHELU01. The sequence continues at coordinate 278 of CBDCGP010000038.1, read as the reverse complement.
GACGTCGACGACCTACACCCTGCTCCTCTTGCGACAGTTTGGGCTCGATCCGTCCGAGCTCCGGGCTCGTCGCGGCGTGGAACGCATCTGGGACGGCGCTCGCTACCTCGACGGCGGGCTCACGCCTGCCGTAACGATTGACGCACCGGAAGCCTGCGCAACCTCGATGTACCTGGCATTGGCCCTCTACCTCGGGGTGGAACACCAGCGAGTAGAACCCGCACTCAATTGGCTCCTGGCCAACCAGCTGGCCGATGGCGGCTGGAACTGCCGAACGG
>CBDCGP010000037.1:0-72743 GCA_965216655.1 Acidimicrobiales bacterium | reverse complement strand
CCGCTCGACAGCGCCCACTTCGGCGCGGACCGCAGGCATCACGACGTCCTGGTATCCCTCCAGGGCTTCGGTGTCGAACGGTGTACGCAGGGCGATGTTGACCATGTCGGCCCCCGCCTCGATGTAGGACATGATCTGCACGACAGCCCGTTCCGGTGTGCCGAGAAGGGCACCACCGATCACCCGCTCGGCCATCGGACCCCACGATTGATGGATGGCCTTCTCGGCCGCCGCAGCCCGGGCCTCATCGGCACCCAAGGTGAACAGCAGGTTGACCGAGCGCTCGATCTCACTCGGATCGCGGCCGATGTCGGCACACAGGTTGTCGAGATGGCTGTTGAGCGAAGCGAACTGGTCGGCCGAGATGTAGGCCGCGTTCCAGCCGTCGGCCCATTGCGCCGCCATGGGGAGCGTGCGGTTGCGTCCGACCCCACCGATCCAGATGGGCAGCGATCCGTAGACCGGCGGTGGCTGACACGAGGCGTCCGACAACCGGAAGTGCTTGCCGGTGAACGTCGTCCGGGGAGGATCGTCGCCGCCCGCGTCGACCACGTCGTCTCCGGTTCTGACCAGGCCGGCGATCAGCTCGACCGCCTCGGCCAGCATGTCGAGCCGCACACCGTCACGCGGGAAGTCGTAGCCGTAGGCATCGGCCTCCCATTGGTGCCACCCGGCGCCCAGTCCGAGTTCGAAGCGGCCACCCGACAGGTGGTCGATCGTGATCGCGGCCTTGGCCAACAGGCCGGGATTACGGTAGCCGACGTAGAACACGAGGCATCCGAGTCGGGCGTTCGAGGTGTCGCAAGCAAGTCCGGCCAGGGTCGCCACCGCCTCGTAGTGGGCCTGGATGCCGCCTTCGTTCGGTGCCTCGTAGATGTGATCCCACGCCGAGATCCAGTCGAACCCGTGATCGTCGAGCCACCGCCACAACGACCGCATCTCATCCATCGAATACGCCTGCTGGGCCCACGTGGGCGCCCAGAGAAAGTGCCACGGACCGACGGTAGCCCAACCCTCGGCTCGATCGACAACCGACATCGATGTCGTGTGGGCCACGGATAGGGTGCACAGGATGATGAAGCCGTCGGCTCGAAGCGATGTCGCTCCGTTCTACGTGATGGAGGTCATGCGGGCCGCCGAGGAGAGGGAATCAGCCGGTCTGGAGGTCTTGCACCTGGAGGTCGGGCAGCCGTCGACGGGAGCTCCGGCCGGGTCGATTGCCGCCGTCGAGGCCGCCATGCGGTCGGACAAGCTCGGCTACACCGGTGCCGCCGGCCTGCCAAGTCTGCGGGATCGGATCGCCCATTGGTATCTCGATCGCCACGATCTCTCCGTGCCCTCCGACCGGATCGTGGTCACGACCGGAGCTTCGGGCAGTTGCGTGCTGACGTTCCTCGCCGCATTCGATTCCGGTGACCGGGTCGGCGTGCTCGAGCCCGGCTATCCCTGCTATCGAAACGACCTGCATGCTCTCGGGGCCGAGGTCGTCACCATCCCGGTCGACCACGACACCGATTTCAGGCCGACTCCTGACCGCCTCAATGCGGCCCTGCCCCTCGATGGGCTGATCGTCGCCTCTCCCAGCAACCCGACGGGGACGGTGCTGCCCCCGGCGGAACTCGAGGCGATCGTGGGTTGGGCCGACGCCAACGACGTGGCGCTGATCGTCGATGAGATCTACCACGGCATTACCTACGATGTCGAGTGCCCGACGGCTCTGGTATACGGCGACGACCTGATCGTCTTCAACAGCTTCTCCAAGTACTTCTCGATGACCGGCTGGCGGCTGGGCTGGGTGGTGGCGCCACCGCCGATGGCCGAGGTGATCGAGCGTTTGTCCCAGAGTCTCACGATCGCTCCGCCGACGGTCAGCCAGATCGCCGGCCTCGCCTCCTTCGACTGCCTCGACGAGCTTGATCGCAACGTCGACCGGTACCGGCGGAATCGTCAGGTCATCCTGGACGGGCTGGGGAGAGCCGGGATCGACCGCATTGCACCGGCCGACGGAGCGTTCTACGTCTGGGCCGACGTGTCGCATCTGACACCCCGGGCCGGCTCGACCTCCCAGGACCTCGCCCGGCTGTGGCTCGAGGAACTGGGCGTGGCCGCCACCCCGGGAATCGACTTCGACCAGAGGAGGGGGCACGACTTCATCCGTTTCTCCTATGCCTCCTCGACCGAGGCCATCACGGAGGCGATGGAACGACTCGGGCGCTGGGTCGGCGAATCGGGAGGGTAGACACCATGACGTCGCCGCCGCGCCGCCCGGTCAAGGTGCCGGCGACCTCGAGTCTGCTGTGGCGGGGCGCCACCGGCCGCTGTCCGGCCTGCGGCGCCGGCCGCCAGCATCGCTGGCTCGTGCGGATGAAGCCGTCATGTGCCCGGTGCGGCCTGCGCTTCGAACGGATCGACGGCCACTTCATCGGCGCCGTGGGTATGAACACCATCATGAGCCTGGGAATTCTCCTGGTGACCATTGTGGTTAGCCTCGTGGTGACGTTCCCCGAGTTCCCCGTGCTCACGCTGGTTCTGATCAACGTGACGGTCGCAATCGTTGCGCCGATTCTGTTCTACCCTTTCAGCCGGATGCTGTGGACCGGAATCGACATCGCCATGCGCCCGCTCGAACCCGACGAGGTCGACTGGGCGGTGGTGTTCGAACACGCCCGGGGCCACGGTCCGATCGTCTCGGAGCAGCCCCCGGACCCACAGTCCGACTAGACCATCGACACCGAACATCGAGAAACGAACCTCTTCATCCATGGAACAACCCGAGCACTTCGACCTGATCATCATCGGCAGCGGATCAGGCAACGCCATCCCGCCCGAACTGTCCGACGGGTGGCGGATCGCGATCATCGAACGCGGTACGTTCGGCGGTACCTGCCTGAACGTCGGATGCATCCCTTCCAAGATGTTCGTGTTGCCGGCCGACCGAGCCGTGCACGCCGCACACCCCGGTCGGCTCGGAATCGACACCGAGTTCCATGGCGTCGACTGGTCGGCCATCCGCGACCGCGTCTTCGGCCGGATCGATCCCATCACGGCCGGAGGTCGCGATTACCGCCGCAACGGCAATCCGAACATCACCCTCGTCGAGGGATCGGCCTCCTTCATCGGCGAGCGAACCATCCTGGTGGACGGGCGGACGTTGACGGCCGACCGGGTCCTCGTCGCCACCGGGGCTCGGCCGTCGATCCCACCGATCGCCGGCCTGGCCGACGTGCCGTTCCACACCTCCGACACGATCATGCGTATCGACGAGCTGCCACCCCGGTTGGGCATCATCGGTGGTGGCTTCATCGCCGTCGAACTCGGTCATGTGTTCTCAGCCTACGGATCCGACGTCACGCTGTTCAACCGGTCCAACCGTCTCCTCAGGTCCCACGATCAAGACATCAGTGAGCGGTTCACGGAGTTGTTCGCCGCCCGGGTCGACCTTCGGCTCGCCGAGCTGCCCCGTCGCGTCGGCCTGGACGGATCGCGCTTCGAACTGGTGCTGGCCGACGAGGCCGGTGGCGAGGACCGGGTGGAGAGGTTCGATCAACTTCTGGTGGCCACCGGGCGCAGTCCCAACAGCGAGGATCTCCATCCCAAGACCGCCGGGATAGCAGTGCATCCCGATGGACGTATCGAGGTCGATGACACGATGGCCACAACCGCGCCGGGGGTTTGGGCCATCGGCGATGTGGCCAATCCCCATCAGCTGAAGCACCTGGCCAATCGTGAGGCGGAGATCGCCTTCTGGAACATGGCTCATCCGGACCAGCCGCGGCGCAGCGACACGTCCGCGCTGCCGCACGCGGTGTTCTCCCACCCTCAGGTCGGATCGGTGGGCCTTACCGAGGCGGAGGTCCAGGCTCGTGGATTCGACTACGTCGTGGGCCGTCGTGACTACGGCGGTACGGCCTACGGCTGGGCGCTGGAAGACGAGTCGTCGTTCGCCAAGATCCTGATCGAAACGCCGACGAAGCGGATTCTCGGGGCCCATATCCTCGGGCCGCAGGCGGCCACGTTGATCCAGCTCGTGGCCCAGGCCATGACGTTCGGGCAGCGAGCCGACGAGCTGGCCACCGGGCCGTATTACGTCCACCCCGCCCTCACCGAGGTGGTCGAGAATGCGCTGCTCGACGGACTGGCGAAGATACCCGCCTAAATCCGAGCGTCGTCGGGCCGACGGGAGCCTGGAAGCCGCCGTGTGCGCATCCACGTCCATCCGGAGGCACCCTGACCCACGCCTGGCCGGACCTGGACCGGCAGCCCTATCGGTGTGGGTGAGGTGTCTCTGATCCAACATCAGCTATTCGAGGTACAACGGATTCATGAGGTTTTGCCATGCCGTCTGATTTTGATGCGCTGACCGATGCGTTGGACCTGATCCCCGTCGGCAGTCTGCTGCTCGACGACGGCGTGATCGCCGCCTGCAACGACGCCGCCGTCGACACGATGTCGATACCCCGCGACAAGCTGGTGGGAGTTCCGCTCGCCGAGCTGCTGGTGCCGGAGTTCGTGGAATCCTACGATCAGATGCTTTCCGATCTGGACACCGTCAGCACGTCGTTGCCCGTCCGACTCGCCGCGGGCCTGATCCCGATCGAGCTGTTGGCCAGGGCACTGGACGACGGACGGACGATCATCGCGGTTCGCTCGATGGCCACCGAGCATCACTACTCGGCCCAGTCGGGAGGTGCGCTGACCCATGATCTCGTCACCGGTCTTCCCGACCATTTCCATGTGCTGAGCCAGCTGCACCAGCGGCTCTCCGCCCCCAAGCGGATGCCGATGGCCATCATGTGTCTGTGGGTCGATGATCTGGCCCAGTTGGCGGAGGAGCACGGCGACCGTGCCGTCGAGCGGATCATCAAGGAAGCCTCGAACCGGATCCAGCACAAGCTGCGGGCCCCGGACATGATCGGGCGATTCGAACAGGCCGGTTTCCTGGTGCTGATGACCACCGACTCCAAGGCCGACCAGCTGACCGAGGTGGCGGAACGGCTACGCGATGAGGTGGCGTTCCCGATCGAGGTCGACGGCAAGTTATTGTCGTTCACCGCCAGCGTCGTCGTGGCGTCGATCACGCATCATCGGCCCTCGATCGAACGTGTTCTGGCCCTTCTCGAAGCGGCTGCCAACCGGGCCGTCGTGACCGGCGGGAACCGCACGGACGTCCTCGCCATCTGATCGGCTCCGGTGGCCGTCGTCGGTTGTCGGCGGCCGCTACCGGGACAACTCGCCCGTCGACGGTCGCCGCTGTATTGTCGATGATGGATGATCTATGACGAGGGACTGCGTGAGGTGGGCGAGGGTTTGTACGCCTACCTGCAACCCGATGGCGGCTGGGGTTGGAGCAATGCCGGGTTGATCCTGGGTGATGAGACGTCGCTGCTCGTCGACACGTTGTTCGACTTGAAGCTGACCGCGGCGATGTTGGATCAGATGACGTCGCTGACCGACAGTCGTCCGATCCGGACACTGGTCAACACCCATGCGAACGGTGACCACTGCTACGGAAACCAGCTGGTCACGGGGGCCGAGGTGATCGCTTCGGCGGCGTCGGCGGCGGAGATGGAGGAGCTGCCGCCGGCCATGCTGGCCGCGCTCATGGCGGCCGACTTCGGTGAGACGACAAACGCCTACCTGGCCGAGGCGTTCGGGGCCTTCGACTTCGACGACATCGAGCCACCACGGGCGACGACGACGTTCAGCTCGTCGCTGTCGCTGGAGGTCGATGGCCGAGCGGTGGATCTGATCGAGGTCGGACCGGCTCACACAGCGGGCGACGTCCTCGTCCACGTACCCGACGCCGACGCCATCTTCACCGGTGACATCCTGTTCATCGGGGGCACGCCGCTCATCTGGAACGGACCGGTCGAGAACTGGATCAAGGCCTGCGAGTTGATCACCGAGCTCGGGTGTGACGTGATCGTGCCCGGCCACGGGCCATTGACCGATCACGATGGCGTCAACGCCGTCGCCGACTATCTCCGCTACGTGCGTTCCGAGACGGTGGCGCGGCATGAGGCCGGGTTGTCGGCGTTCGACGCGGCCCGCGACATCGAACTCGGCGTCTACGAGGACTGGCTCGACTGGGAACGGATCGTCATCAACGTCGACTCCATCTACCGGGAGCTGGAACCGGAGCGGGAACCGACGAACATCGTGGACCTGTTCCGCCAGATGGCCGAGTTGAAACTCCACAAGTAGTGGCGCGGGTCAACCACCGGGGTTGGATCGTTCTCGAGTCGATCACGTCGGCCGACGGGTTGTTCTGCGTCGACTTCTTCCGCAGGCCCGACGGGACGTTCGGCTTCGGGCACCTCCGCTTGGATCCGGAGGACGGAGGTCGCTGGACGGCGGTCGGAGGCATCGACTCGATGGTGTACGGGTCGGCGGTCGAGGCCGGCGAGGCGGCGGCGAGGGCGGTGCCCTGGTTGACGGCCGAGCCTCGGGCTCGACGGCTGTTTCGAGCCTGGCCCGACGATCGGCGAGGAGCGTCGGGAGTGCCGGCGGACGGTCGCGTCGTGGATGCCGCGGTCTTCGATCTCGACGGAGTGATTCGGCATTTCGACCCCGGCTTCGCCCGCTCCATCGAGGAACGCCATTCGTTGGACGCAGGATCTCTGTCCAGGGCTGCGTTCGAGCCGGAGCTTCTCCTGGCTCTCACCACCGGTCGGATCACCCGGAGGGAGTGGTCATCGATGATCGGTGACGCGGTCGGTGCGCCGGCCGCAGGCGCCGACTTCATCACCTCGATCGGGACCGTCGACGCCGACATGATCGGGATCGTTGGTCAGCTCCGACGCCAGGGAATCACTGCGGTCATCCTGACAAACGGAACCGACACCATCCCGGCCGAACTGGAGACCCTGGGTATCGGTGACTGTTTCGATGCGGTCTTCAACTCGGCCGAGATCGGCATCGTGAAGCCGGATCCGGCGGTGTACGAGTTCGTGCTCGAGCAACTCGATCTGATCGCAGATCGGGTCTTCTTCACCGATGATCGGAAGGAGAACGTGGTTGCCGCGGCCCAGTTGGGGATGCACGCCCACCACTTCCAAGGGGTCGACGGGTTGCGGGCCTCCCTGGCTGATCTCGGCATCGACTGTTTCTGACAATCGAGGAGGGCGGGCCGGCCACGGTGGGCGGTGTGGTCAGTACCTGACCACCGCCCGAAACCGGACATCGCCGGCGGCAACCTTGGCGACGGCGTCGGCCACCTGCTCCTTGTCGAAGACTTCGATCATGGGCTTCACCTTGCCGGCAGCGGCCATGTCGAGTGCCTCGGTGAGGTAGCGCAGCCCGTTGTGGGTGGCGCCGATGAACTTCTGTCGCTGGGCGAAGAATGGTTGCGGATAGGTCGGGATGGTGAAGTCGCCGAACGGATCCAGCCCTACGAGAACGGCTCGGCCGTCGTGGCGGAGACCCTGCAAGGCCGCCCCTGCGTGCTCGTAGGAGTTGCTGCACAGCAACATCACGTCGGCTCCTCCCGTTGCCTGCAGTTCGGCTCCATCGGAGACGACATGGTCGGCGCCCAGCTCCTTGGCCAGATCGTGTTTGTCGGCCGAGTGGGTCACCGCGATGGTCTCGAAGCCATTGGCCTTTGAGAATTGCAGCGCCAGGTGGCCGAGCCCGCCGATACCGACCACGGCGATCCGGTCCTTGGGTTGAGGGTCCGCCGCCCGTATCCCGCTCCAGGTGGTGTAGCCGGCGCAGAAGAGCGGCGCAGCGTGCTCGAACGACAACTCGTCGGGGATCAACACCGTTCCGGTGGCGGTGGCGGCGATGTACTCGGCGTGACCGCCCTGGGTCGTGAAGCCGGTCAGCCGGGCCGGTCCTGCGCAGTTCACCGCGGCCTGGCCCGACAACGGTAGGTTCTCCGAGCAGTAGGCGCAACGGCCACAGGTCGACTGAACCCAGGTCGTCCCCACCCGGTCGCCGACCTGACGCCCGGTCACGCCCTCTCCGACCTCGACGACCTCACCGACGACCTCGTGGCCCGGTGTGTTGGGGAACAGGTCACCAGCGGCGCCTCGGGTGGTCCACACATCGGTGAAACAGATCCCACAGGCCCGGACCCGGATCAACACCTGCCCCGCTTCGGCTTGGGGTTGCGGAATGTCACGCAGCTCCCAGGTTCCGTTCAGTTCGGGAATGACAGCAGCCTTCATCGATGGCCTCCTTGGTGACGGGCGGTTTCCAGCCGATGCTTCTGTCGGCTCGCTACCTGCAAACCTATGCCCACCTCCACGAGGCGAAGAAGGCGATTCACGCCAAAGGACACGCGATGCCCGCCAAATCCCGATGGCGTGAACGGCAAGCAGAACGGCGTGCTTGGCCATGACGAGTTCAAGGGTGGTGATCTAGTCTGCGAGCTGTGGCAATCGACCCGAACGCGAACAGGAGAGGGGCGACCGGGTTCTGGATGGACCCCACCATCAGACTTCTCATGGCCGATCTTCAGCTGCCCATCGGTGCGGTTCTGCGTCGAGCAGGTCTTCCCCGTGACCTGTTCTCACGAGGAGCGATCATGGTGGATCCAACCTCCTATTACCGGTTCTGGGAGGCCATGGAGGTCGAACTCCAGGCCGGCTTCCTTCCCGTGGAGATGGCCAAGCGCACCACGACCGAGAGCTTCGCAGTCCCGATCTTTGCCGCTGCGTGTTCCCGAGATCTGGAGTCGGCTGCCCGCCGCCTGGCCGACTACAAACCCCTCGTGTCACCGGTGAAGCTCACCACCTCGTCGACTCCGAGTGGCTTGACCATCACCTACGACTGGGGCGCCCTCGATCCACCGCCCGCAGTCCTGGTCTGGAGCGATCTGCTGTTCTGGGTCGCCATCGCTCGTCTCGCCACCCGCACCCACATCGAACCGACCAAGGTCGTCGGACCTCGAGTCGACGCAGTCGACGAGATCGCCGACTACACCGGCGCCAAGCCCGGCTTCGGTCTAACAACTTCAATCAGCTTCGACCGCCCTTCCGCTACAGCCCCCTTTCTCACAGCCAACCCGGAGATGCTGAAAGCGTTCGAACCGAGCCTTCGAGCACGCCTCGTCGACCTCGATCAGGAGGCCACCTACAGCGACCGCGTGCACGTCGCCCTCCTCGAACTCCTTCCCGGGGGTGAGTCCTCGATCGATGACGTCGCCCACCACCTGGCCACCAGCACGCGAACCCTGCAGCGTCGACTCCACCAGGAATCGAACACCTTCCAACGAATCCTTGCCACCACCCGGGAACAACTGGCCCAGCACTATCTCCAAGACCAGCACCTGCCGACCGCCCAGATCGCCTTTCTTCTGGGCTACGAGGACCCAACCTCATTTCAGCGCGCCTACCGGGAGTGGACGGGGACGACCCCGAGCCGGGCCAGGAGGCGCTGACCGGCCCTCAATGTCGACTGGTCATTCTCGGGCGAAAACGACCAGCTTTGACCGTTTTCGCCCGCGAATAACATCGGATCGGAGGCGGCGGGCGTGTCCCTCGGGCCGCTACCGGTTGAGTAGCGGCGCGTACGCGTCGAGAGCGGCCAACACCTCGTCGGGGCCGCCCTGGGGCAGTTCGAGGAGGGCCCGTTGGGCTCCCTGCTCGGCCAGGGCGTCGAGCGACTCGGCGTCGGGGCGGGCCCGGAATACGCCCAGGTGCAGTGACTTCGGATCTCGGCCTCGCTCCCCGCAAGCTCGTTCGATGTGGTCGAAGCCCTTGAAGTTGGACGCACCGATAGGCATCCAGCCGTCGCAGAATTCGGCGATGTGGGCAGCGGTCTTGGGTCCCACAGATCCTCCGAGGATCACCGGCGGATGAGGGTTCTGCACCGGCTTCGGCCACGACCAGCTCGGCGAGAACGAAACATGTTCGCCGTCGAAGGAGGCCTCCTCCTGTGTCCAGAGCTCCTTCATGGCCAGGATCGCCTCCCTGGTCCGGGCTCGCCGCTCCGAGAACACGTGGCCGTGCTCCTCGTATTCCTCGACGTTCCAGCCGTAGCCGATGCCGAAGATGAACCGGCCGTTCGAGATCCGGTCGAGCGATGCGACCTCCTTGGCCGTCCAGATCGGATCGCGTTGGGCGAGCAGGCAGATCCCGGTGCCGATCTTGAGTGTCGATGTGGTGGCGGCAACTGCGGACAGGGCGACGAACTGATCGTGGGTTCGCCAGTAGTAGTCGGGCAAGGGAGGGGCACCCTCCCGCCCGCCCCAGGGGGTGCTACGGGAGACCGGGATATGGGAGTGCTCGGGAAACCAGAGCGATTCGAAGCCGCGTTCCTCGACCGCCCGGCCGAGTTCGATCGGCTGCATCGTCTGGTCGGTGGGAAAAATGAAAACGCCGATGTCCATTGGCGGATGCTCCTTTGCGTGCCGACGTTGGGTCACCGGCCCTTTTGAACACTAGCCGGTGCTGTTGCGCTGCACCGCCTTGGCCACGCAGGGGTTGCCGCCCAGAGCGATGGTCAGCGGCGCTGGGAGTTCGTAGGCCAGGACATCCCACATCCGGTCGAGCAGCTCGGCCTGCATCAGCAGCTCTCTGGTCACGTCGAGCGAGGCTTTCCGCCGGATGGAATCGGCCACCGATCGGATGCCGACGAGGGTGGCCGCCACGCCCAGGTCGAGCGGTGCGGTACCTGCTGCTCGCGCCGCCCTGACCCGGGACTCGGCGTCGGCCGAGAGGAGGAACACCAGACCGTCGACGACGATCTCGTAGTCGGAACGGGGACCGCGGGGGTTGCGGATCAGCAGGGTCTGCGTGGCGCTGCGCCCCGCCTGCCGGGCCAGGCGGGCCATCTGGGCCTGCATGCCGGCGACCCAGGCCTGCCGGCGGCGTGCTCCCGAGCCGGGCGCCGACGCCGGTCGCTGGGGGCGGACGAAGATGCCTGCGCCGGTCGACCCTGTGGGCCTGACGGTGCGGTCGTATTCCTCGCGCCGCTTACCGTCGGACAGAACCCGCCACGCTTCGTTGATTCGGGCCATCGCCAGCGGCACCACCTCGCCGGTGGCGACGTCGGGATGACGTTCCCACGCCAGCCGGCGGTAGGCCCGGCGGATGTCGTCGAAGGTGCAGTCCGGGGCCACTCCCAGGATCTCGTAGTATGTCGGGGTGCGGCCCTCGGCCATGAACCCATTCTGTCAACTCGAGCGGAGAAAGCGAGTCCGGATTGTCATCGACATCTGAGCGGGCGACGCACAGCTCTCGACGGCGGCCACGCTTCATCCTCCATATCACCTCTGTCGGCTCGTGGCGGGCACAACAGGGGAGTGGTGCGTTCCGGGATCCTTCGCTCGAGGACGAGGGGTTCATCCACTGTTCGACGATCGATCAGATTCTGATTCCGGCCAATGAGCGATTCGCCGGCCGACAGGATCTGCGGCTGCTCGTCATCGACACGGCCTTGCTCGACACCGAGGTCGTGTATGAGGACTGCTACGAGTCCGGCACCCGGTTTCCCCATCTGTACGGGCCGATTCCGATCGCTGCCGTCCTTGCCGTGGTCGACTTCCCCCAGGGCCCGACGGGCGATTCGAGGAACCGGACGGATTGCGAGCCCTCCTCGATGAACCAGGTGGTGTCGACGGCGGGGTGTCGGCCTGACAGTCAGGACGTGGGCTTGCGCTCCCGCAGCAGGATTTCCTGAGCCACGGTGGCCAGCTGGGCTCCGTCGGGCCCGAACAGGTTGCCGACCGTCATGCCCCTGGCCCCCGATGAGGCCGTGGCAGTCCCAGTCGTAGAGGTGCCAGTGATCGGCCCGAAACGGACGGTGGAACCAGATGGCGTGGTCGAGGCTGGCGCCCATGAACCGGTCGTGATGCTGGTCCGGTGGTACCTGTAGCGGATGGATGCTGCGGGCGGCTGAGAACTGGAACGTGTCGGAGGTGAACGCGAGCCCGCAGTAGTGGATGCGGGGATCGTCGGGTAGCTCGTCGACGATCCGGGCCCATCCGATGGCCTGGCCCGAGCCCGCATAGCTGGGCAGTTGCCGGCGGGTCATGATCCAGGGCCACTCCCACAAACCGGTGGGAACGTTCTCGGGTTCGGAGACCAACGGCATGCGAGCCGTTTGGACCTCGGCTTCATCCTCGGCGATCTGGAATGAACTCGACAGATGCAGGATCGCCCCGCCGCTCTGCCGGGCCACGACCGCCCGGGTGCAGAAGCTGCGACCGTCGCGAAGCCGATCGACCTCGAACCGGACCGGCTCCCGGCTGTCGCCGGGCCGAATGAAGTACGCGTGGAGCGAGTGCGGCCGATACCGCTCCTCGACGGTGTGGAGTGCGGCCCACAGGGCCTGGGCCACGACCTGTCCACCGTAGATCCGATCGCCCCAGGGGTAGCGGGGACTGAGGCCGATCCAGGTGTCCGGTCCATGCGCCTCCAGGCCCATGACGGCCACGAAATCCGCAGGGGAGTGGCCATCGGGTGCCGCGTCCGGCTGAGCGGTCACGGTCGTTTCTCCGGGCGCACCATACTCAGCGTCCGAACACACGACGCAGCCACGACTCCGACGACGGCTTGTCGGGCTCGTTCTCGCTGCAGCTGCATCGTTCGTTCGGCGGGACGTGGGCCAGTACCTGGTCCACGTGACGGCCACAGCCGGCCCATCCCGGGCGACCACAGGTTTGACAGGTCACTTCTCTGCACATCGATGGCATGGTATCCGAGACGGCGTGGCTCGGGGAGGGGCCGGCCGTCAACAGGCGGTTGCCCTGGCGTCAGAAGTAGTGGAGGAGTTCCCGCGCCGCCTCGTCGACCGCCGCCCGCTCGGTCACGAACCGGTACCGGAACAGGCGATCCATGTCATCGACGGCGCCGTCGTTGTCGAGCTCGGTGGCCACCAGTGCGATCGACGTCGTCGGAGAGATGGCGACGACCTGCCACCGACGGGTAAGCGGGTCGTCATGGGTGAGGTCGGCGATGTGGGCGCCGGGCATGCTCGATCCCGCTGCGGTTGTGAGGTTCTCGCCGAGAAGCCCGACGAAGCCGCATCTGCGGGCGATGGCGGCGTACTGCCGCCGCGTCGGCACGGAGAGGAACTCGTCCCGCTGCAGGGCGGCGAGGAGCACGGTGTCGGAGGTCAATGCCACCGACTCGATGTGACGCGACAGGCCGAGGAGGTCTCGTTTGGTCCCGATCCGCTCGGATGAGTCGACCGACCTGTCGGCAAACGCGCGAAGCGACGGCCGGACACTGAAATCGACCTCGTCGACCGGGCTCGGACGGCCGATCAGATAGCCCTGGAGGAGGTCGGCGCCGAGCAGGCTCGTGAGGAGGAGATGACGGTCGTTCTCCACCCCTTCGGCTACGACCTCGGTCGATGGCGCAGCGTCGCGGTAGGCGGCGACAGCGGCTGCGACCTGTGTTGTGTGGGTGGCGTTCTGGCCATGTATCAGACCGGTGTCCAGCTTCACGACATCGGGTCGGATCCAACGCAGGGCGGCCAGGCTCTCGGCCCGAGCCCCCACGTCGTCCAAGGCTATTCGCCAACCCAGCCGGCGGCACGCCGTCACCGCCGACAACAGGCGACCGGGGGACGCCAGCACAGCCCGCTCGGTGATCTCGGCCACCACCGGCCGGTCGAGCGCCGCTGCGGACCACACCGACTGCATGGAGTCGAGCCAGCCCGGGTCCGCCATCAGGATCGGCTCGAGGTTGATGAACAGCACGACATCGGTGGGCAGCGGCAAGGCGAACGCCCGACGTTTGGCCTCGAGTTCGAGTTCGGCCAGCCGTCCGAAGGTTGCGGCGGTGGAAAACAGATGGTCGGGATACTCCAGTCGGTGACCGACCGGACCTCGGGTCAAGGCCTCGACACCTCGCACCCTGCCTGTCTGAACATCCACGATCGGTTGGACCACGATTCGAAGACCGCTGATCGCCTTGTCGACGACGACCAGGTTCATCGGGGTGTGGGGCTCAGCCGGTCGTGGTCGAAGATTCGATCGGCCGACCTGGAGTCGTCGTCGTCGCCTCCGGTCCTCGGAGAGTTTGACTTGGCCCCGACCCGACGACTTGGCGGCGTACATCGCAGCGTCGGCGCGGCCGATGAGCGATGTGGCGTCCTCATCGTCATCGGCGCGGGCCACGCCGATCGATGCGGAGATCTGGACTACGCGACCTTCGACGCTGATTGCCTCCTCGATGGCGCCGACCAGGCGTTCCGACAGACGCATCGTCGACGACAGGTCGTCGTCGAGCAGCACGATGAATTCGTCGCCTCCGAGTCGTCCCACGTGTTGGCCGACGGGTACACCTCGCTCGATCCGTGCCGCAATCGCCTTCAGCACGATGTCCCCGGCCTGATGCCCGAGGTCGTCGTTGACCGACTTGAATCCGTCGAGGTCGATGATCAACACGATCGGAGGATGGGCGGTGCTGAGGCGGCCCGCCAGCTCGCGCATCGAGGCCTCACGATTCCACACGCCGGTCAGCGCATCTCGACGGGCGCTCACCTCGAGACCGGATTGACGGCGCAGATGAGCGATGTGCGAACCCGCGATGCGGACGACCAGTTCGAAGACCTGGCTGTCGACGGAGACACAGCCGTCGGTGGTGATCCAGTACGTGCCGAGGACGCCCCACCCGTCGCCGAGCGGGAATCGGGCCGAGATCGAACTGCGGATGCCGCATCGGGTGAGCACCGCTCCGGCTACGAAACGGTCTTCCCAGTCGAGGTCGGGGGAGGTGACGACCTCGGATCGGGAGGCGACGTAGGCCAGCTGGGAATCCGGGGCGACCGGGAATTCGTCGTCGAGTCTGAGCGGCAATGAAGCGGTGGCCCGCGCGACCGCACGGTCGTCGTGTAGGACCTCCAAGCCGATGGCGCTGTCAGCGTCGAGAAGTCCCTCCAGCACGTCGACGGCAACCGACCACGCCTCGCTCTCGCCCGTTGTGATGAGGATGGAGGTTACCGCAGCGGCCAGCGGCCCCAAAACGGCGCTGTTCACAGTCGTGACCATCTCGTCGATCGGCGCGCCGTCGCTCATGTTCTGTTGATCGACCTGAAGTCGTCTGATCTCAAGGAATGTGGCGGAACGTACAGATCTCCGCCCGACGGGCCGGGTCTTGGCCAGCGCGGTTCGCAGGTCGGTGTTCGACGCGACGGCTTAGTCGCTCGGAGAGCGGTCCACGTGTCGGTAGTCGCCTGGCGTCTGGTCGAACGTGGCCCGGGGTCAGCACGGCTGCGATGATCTCGCTGAGATGTTGTGCGAGATAGGCAGCGCTTTCCCCTGAGAGTGGTGTCTCGCGGGCAATGGCCGCATAACGGATCGCCAACTGGGTGAGCTTTGATGCAGGGAGTGGTTCGGCCACAACTTCGCGCTCGGGGATGTGGAGACCGATGAGGGCGCGCGGTAGGTGAACCGCGGTTTGGCCGAAGGCCTCTTTGAATTGGAGGGTGAACGGTTCGGAGGTGGTCACCAGGCATGCTTGCCCCGGCCCCATGACCCCGTACCGGCCTCGCTGGTCGGCTGACCCGGAGCCGTGGAGCTGGACATTGAAGCAGATGCTGTCGGTGGGATCGTCGGCAATGTCGTCCTCCGCGCGACCGGGTCGTTCGTGATGCACATCGTCGGGGTGCTGTCCTATCAGCGGAGGGAGGGGGACGTGTTCACCCGAGTGGGCCTCGATGTAGCCACGGGAGGCCGATCCGAGGTGGCAACTTGATCAGGCCGCCTGGTTCGGGTTCCCAGGAAACTCTCAGGTTGTTGTCGGAAAGCTCTCAGGGTCGGGGCCTATGATCGCCGGGGAAGGGAGCAATCGATGGACCGCCCGGAACACCAGGATCGTGCTACCGCTGCGGCGGGGGCCACCAAGGTGCTGGTTGTCGACGACGAGGAATCGTTGGTCGACATGGTCTCGAGCGCGCTTCGCTTCGCCGGCTATGAGGTCACCACTGCGAGCTCGGGCGCCGAGGCGTTGAGCATCGTGCGATCGGGCCCCGTCGACGCTTTGGTGTTGGACGTGAACCTGGGCGACATCGACGGGTTCGAGGTCTGCCGCCTTTTGCGTAGAGATGGTCATGACATGCCGATCATCTTCTTGACTGCTCGAGATCAGGCGGACGACTTGCGCACTGGGTTCAAACAGGGTGGGGACGACTATCTGACAAAGCCCTTCAGTCTCGAGGAGTTGGGTCTTCGCATCGAGGCGTTGCTGCGTCGGAGCCGTGGCGCAACGGCCGACGGGGCCCGTATCAATGTCGATCGTCTTGTCTTGGACGAAGATGCCCATCAGGTCACATGGGATGGTGATCCGATCGAACTGTCCTGAACCGAGTTCCGATTGCTGCGCTACCTGATGCTCAACCAACATCGCGTCGTGTCCAAGACCCAGATCCTCGACTATGTGTGGGAGTACGACTTCGAGGGCGACTTTCGAATCGTCGAGACCTACATCAGCTATCTCCGCAAGAAGTTGGGCGCCGAGGCCGCCGCGCTGATCAGGACTGTTCGCGGTGTCGGCTACGTGATCCGCCACACCGACGACTAGACCATGTCGCTACGAGCCCGTCTGGTTGCTGCGTTTGTGGCCCTCTTACTGGTGGCATTGGCCACCTTGAGTGTGGTCGCCGTCCGCTCGACCCGAGCGGTATTGCTGGCCCAAGCGGACGAGGTTCTCCGAGGGTTCGAGGCCCGCCAATCCGGGCGGTCCGGCATCAACGTGGAGCCGGGGCCACCTGATCGCACCGCCGTGTCTCGGGGCGTCGCCTTGGTCTCACTCGACGCCGAGGGAACAGTCGTGGCGTCGACGCCGTCCGGGTTCGCCGATGACCCAGACCCTCTTCCCGATGTCAGCGACTTTGATGCGGCCACCGTTACTTCTGGTGCGATCGTCACGCTCGCTGGCGTCGACGGCTCGCTGGAATACCGGGCCGTTGTGATCCCCGCAGCCGATGGCGGCTTCCAGGTCGGTGCTGTGCCGATAGATGAAATCGACGCCGCGGTCGCCCGGCTGGTCCGTTGGCTGGTGGCCGGCGGTATCGGCGCGGCGGCACTCGGGGCGCTGGTCACCTGGCTGCTGGTGCGATCGAGCCTGAGCCCGGTCGAGGGCATGGTCGAGACAGCCGCCACCATCGCCGGCGGTGACCTGACCCGTCGGATACCCGTCCGGGACCCCTCGAGTGAGCTGGGTCGATTGGGGACGGCGTTCAACGACATGGTGGCTCAGCTGGAGGCGGCGATAGAGGAGGAGCGGGCCGCTCAGGAGCGATTGAATCAGTTCGTGGCTGATGCCTCCCATGAGCTGCGCACCCCTCTGGCGACGCTGCAGGGGTACGCCGAGCTGTATCGAAAGGGCGCCCTCGACAATCCGGCCGAGCTGGCAAACGCCATGGGGCGGATCCGTAAGGAGAGCGGGCGAATGCAGCGCCTGGTCGATGATCTCCTGCTGTTGGCCCGCCTCGATCGCGGCAACACGCTCGAGACCGCCGCCGTGGACATCGCCTCGATCCTGCGAGACGCCATCGCCGACAGCAACGCCATCGAACCCGGGCGTTCGGTGACCTTCAAAGGGCCGATCCAGCTCGAGGTCGTTGGCGACGAGCAACGGTTGACCCAGGTTGCGGCCAACCTGTTGGCCAACACCCGGGCTCACACCCCGGCCGATGCCGCGGTCGACGTGATCGTGTCTCGAAACGACGGGAGGGTGCTCATCGACGTCGTCGATGACGGCCCAGGTATTCCCGAGGGGGACTTGGACAAGCTGTTTGACCGATTCCACCGCGCCGACCCCTCACGGGCTCGTCGCACGGGTGGCTCGGGACTCGGCCTCGCCATCGTGGCGGCGATCGTCGAAGCTTACCCCGGCACGGTCCGGGCCGGCAACGAGCCAGGCCGGGGGGCTCGGTTCACTGTGAGCCTCCCCGATCCCGCCGAGAGCTGACGGCCGGACCTCTCAGCCAACTCTCAGGGTTGTTTGAGGGTCATCTCAGCCTGGCCCGTCATGGTGGTCGGTATGAGATCGGCCGTCGCCGCGTGGGTGGCCCGGCCCTTGCCCTATGAGGAGCTTTCGATGAGCGTTCGAACGGTTGCACTATTCCTGGCCGTGGTTTTGGCCGTGTCGGCCTGTGGAGCGGCCGACGCGGCGGGAGGTGGTGAGTCGCTGAACAGCAGCGACGGCGTCGCCTCGGTCGCCGGCACCGAGACCGACACCGAGAGCGACCAAGCCGCCGAGCCGGCCGATGACGAGGTTGATACCGAAGCCCAGCTGCTGGCATTCGCCGAGTGCATCCGCAACGAGGGGTTCGAACTCGCGGATCCGACCGTCGACGCCGACGGCAACGTGATCCTGCCCCGACCGGCCGGCGGCACCGACGGGCAGGGTCCGCCGTCCGGGTTCGCCGAAGCCCGCGACGCCTGCGCCGAGCACCTCGACGGGGTGAGCCTCGGGTTCCGGGAAGGTGACCAGACCGAGCGACAGGACCAGCTGCTGAAGTTCGCGACCTGCATGCGGGACAACGGCTACGACCTGCCCGATCCCAACTTCTCCGAGGAGGGCGGCCGAGGGCTGTTGCAGGAGGTCGACCAGAACGACCCGGCCTACCAGGCCGCGTTCGCCGAATGCGACGACATCCTCGGTGGCTTCGGTCAGGGAGGCGGCCGTGGCGGCAACTAGCCCAGCTCACCTTCAGGAATCGAGTTCACGAGGACAGGATATGACCACAACAGAATCAGACGACGTCACAAAACCCGCAGCGAAGCCGTCAGCTGACGCTCCAAACGAACGGGGCGGTGCGACGCCGGCGCCGCCAGTCCTCCGCCGGCGCCTGCCTGGACGCAAGTGGCTGATCGGCGGTGCGGTGGCCGCGGTTGCGGTAATCGCCGTGATCGGTTTCGGGACCGGCGGCAACGGTGCGGTGGATCCCGAGGAGTCAGCCGGGCCGGTCAATACCGCCGAGGTGGTGTTGACCGACCTCGTCCAAGAGGTGTCGTTCGACGGCACACTCGGTTCGGTGGCCGGCGATCCGATCGTCGCCTCGACCGCCGGAGTCGTGACCGACGTGGCCCCCGCCGGATCGACGGTCACCGAGGCCGGTGTCCTGTACCAGGTCGACAACGAGCCGGTCGTACTGCTCTATGGCGACACGCCCGCGTACCGGGACCTCGCCCTCGGTTCGGAGCTGATGACCGTTTCTGCCGCCGGCACCGGTGTGATCACCGACATCGCAGAACCGGGGACCATCATCGAACAAGGCGACATCGTCTACTGGGTCGACGGTCACCCGGTGATCGCGCTGTACGGCACGACCCCGGTGTACCGCACGCTGCAGGACGAGTCACCCAACATCACCGGTCCCGACGTGTTGCAGTTGGAGGAGGCGCTGGCCGATCTCGGGTTCGACTTCGACGGCTCACTCGGGATCGACGGCGAGTTCACCTACTACACCAGCCTGGCAGTCCAGCTCTGGCAGGAGGATCTCGGTATCGAGGTCGACGGCGAGCTCGATCCGAGCGAGATCGTCTTTGTCCCGGGACCCTCGCAGATAACCGAGACGATCGCTGCCACCGGGCAGACCGTCCAACCAGGCACCCCCGTGGTGACCCTGGCCACCGGTGATCCGCTGACCGGCTCCGACGTCGAGCAACTGGAACGGGCTCTGGCCGACCTTGGCCACGACGCCGATGGCGACCTGACCGTCGACACGGTGTTCACCGCCGCCACCAGTGCGGCGATCGCGGCGTGGCAGGCCGACATCGGTCAGACCCCGGACGGGGTCGTCAACCTGGGTGAGGCGGTGTTCCTGCCTGGCCCGATCCGGGTCGGGGACCAGCTGGCCACCACCGGATCCACGATCGACGACGGCGAACCGGTGCTGGCCGTCTCGTCGGCTCAACAGGTGGTGCGGATGGACGTTCCGGCGGTCGATCAGGCCCTTGTCGACGTCGGTGATGCGGTCACTGTGGTTCTGCCCGATTTCGAGGAAGCTCGGGCCACGGTGGTCAGCGTGTCGAGCACGGTCACCGTCAACACCGACGGCGACACCCTGTTCGAGGCCATCGCCGAGCTTGACGATCCCACGGCGGCAACCGGGCTCGACGAGGTACCGGTCACCGTTGATGTGCCCGGCGACACCGTCAGCGGTGTACTGGCCGTTCCCGTCACCTCGCTGGTGGCGTTGAGTGAAGGCGGCTACGCGGTCGAGGTCGAGGATGCCGGTGGCTACCGGCTCATCGCCGTTGAACCAGGCCTCTTCGCCGATGGCCTCGTCGCGGTCACCGGCGACGGGCTGTCGGCCGGCGACACGGTGACCCTGCCATGACCAACGCCACCGTCAACATGCACGACACCAGCGGCAACCGGTCCAACGGGACCCACCTCGCATCGACCGTCCTGGCCTTCGACGAGGTGGTCAAGGAGTACCCGACGACGCCGCCCGTCCGGGCCCTCGACGGGGTGAGCTTCGAGGTGGCCGAAGGGGAGCTGGCGGCGATTGTCGGACCGTCCGGATCTGGCAAGTCGACACTGCTCCACATCATGGGCACACTCGATCGGCCGACCTCGGGCGAGGTGAACGTCGCCGGACACCCGGTGTCGCAGCTCAGCGACGCCGAGCTGTCGGGCCTACGATCCCGCCACATCGGTTTTGTGTTCCAGCAGTTCCATCTCCTCAACGGGTACACCGCCCTGGACAACGTGGCCGACGGCGCCCTCTACAGCGGGGGTACCCTCAAGGTCCGCCGGGAGATGGCCTACGAGGCTTTGACCAAGGTTGGCCTGGCTCACCGAGTCGACCACGAAGCCAACAAGCTGTCCGGGGGTGAACGTCAGCGGGTGGCCGTGGCCCGGGCCATCCTCGGCGACCCATCCATCATCCTTGCCGACGAGCCGACCGGAAACCTCGACTCGAAGAGCAGCGACGCCATCGTCGAGCTCATCCAAACCCTCAACGGGGCCGGGGCCACCATCGTCGTGATCACCCACAACCCCGAGATCGCCGCCCTGTTTCCCCGCTCGATCGGCATCCGCGA
Source organism: Acidimicrobiales bacterium (assembly GCA_965216655.1). Lineage (GTDB taxonomy): Bacteria > Actinomycetota > Acidimicrobiia > Acidimicrobiales > SZUA-35 > JAHELU01. The sequence continues at coordinate 51,790 of CBDCGP010000037.1, read as the reverse complement.
CGGCCGCATCGAATACGACGCCAGGACAAGCCCATGACGACAATGACCACTACGACACTCGACACCCCAGCGGCAGCGACGGCGAGCGTGCTGAAGCCCAGCCGTGTCAACCCCGTGGACATGGCCCGCACCGCCACCGTGGGCATGCGAACACGAAAGATGCGAACGGCGCTGTCCGCCCTGGGGATCATGATCGGTATCGCCGCCATGGTCGGCGTGCTGGGACTCTCCGAGTCGTCAAAGTCCGAGCTGTTGGCCCAGCTCGACTCGCTCGGCACCAACCTGTTGACCGTCCAGGCCGGTGGTGGCATCGGGGCCGGCTCCGGCGAGCTACCCGAAGACGCAGCCGAGATGATCTCCCGCATCGGACCGGTGGAGGTGACCTCCACGATCAGCGCGGTGGACGGGGCCAACGTCTACCGCACCGATTACGTGCCGGAAGGCCAGACGAACGGCATCACGGTCCAGGCCGTCGACCTCACCCTGATCGACACCCTCGCCGGATCGGTTGCCGACGGGGCATGGCTCAGCAATGCCACCGCCGGCTATCCGACCACCGTGCTCGGCTCCGTCGCCGCCGAGCGACTCGGCATTCACGAGGTCACCGGAACCCAGCAAGTGCTTGTCGGCAACGAGTGGTTCACCGTCGCCGGCATTCTCAACGAGTTCGAGCTCAGTCCCGACCTCGACAGGGCCGCCCTGGTCAGCCTCGACGCTGCCTCCGACTATCTCGGCGATGACAACATTCCGACCAGCATCCTGGTCCGGGTCGACCCCGACCAGGTCGACACCGTGACCGCCGTGCTGGCCCCGACCGCCAACCCCCAGAACCCCGAAGAGGTCGAGGTCGAACGTCCAACCGACGCCCTCGAAGCCCGAGAGGCGGCGGGTGACGCGCTCACCGCCCTGTTCCTGGGACTGGGAGCGGTCGCCCTCCTGGTCGGCGGCGTCGGCATCGCCAATGTCATGGTCATCTCGGTGCTGGAGCGGCGGGGCGAGATCGGGCTACGCCGGGCGCTCGGTGCCACCAAGAAGCACGTCTCGCTCCAGTTCCTGGGCGAGGCGCTACTCCTGGCCGGCATCGGTGGTGTTGGCGGCGTCGGGCTTGGCGTCCTGGCGACCGCCATTTACGCCCGGATCCGCGGCTGGGAGGCCATCATTCCGCCAATCGCCATCGTCGGCGGCATCGGCGCCGCACTGCTCATCGGAACTGGCGCCGGACTCTATCCCGCCATTCGGGCCGCTCGGCTGTCACCAACCGATGCGTTGCGCACCAGCTGAGCGTATGCACCAGTTGAGCACCACAGCCGTTCTCAGGTCCCGCCGGCGATAGAGCCGAGTCGGCCGACGGTGGCGAAGACCCGGCGTCACCAGGGGAGTGGTTCGCCGTCACGGAGAACCCTCCGGTGGGTCCGTCGGCCGGTAGGGTTGCGGCCCACACGATTGACGCTGCACCGTCCGGTATTGGGCGGGCACCCATCTGTTCGGCACCGTCCCCGGACCGAATTGTCGGCAAGGGGAACTGGACTCCAACTGCACCCGTCGTCCGAATCCGTCGACGTCCTCACGACCTACGTCACAAGTCACCTGACGAGAAGAGCACGCCGATGCCTCACTCCGGGCCGAGGACTTCATGCTCCCCCGCCTGGGGCGGCCACGGCGTGACGGCGCGTCGTTACGCTGATTGTCGTGTGGTCATTGGAGGTGCTTGATCATCCGGAGCAGTGGGATCTGGACGCCGGTGGCAGTGTCGTCGAATGCCTCGACCGTCTCGAACCCGAACCGTTCATAGAGCGGTCGGCCAGACACCGTGGCGACGAGTTCGAGGCGGCGAAAGCCTTCGTTGCGAGCGGCTTGCTCGCAGATTTCGAGGATTCGCCGGCCCACACCGCGGCGGGTGAAGCGAGGGTGGGTGTACATGGCCCGGATGCGGGCGGCATCGACCGAGGGGTCCAGGAGGGAGGTGTTGCGGCCATTGCTATGGTCGCCGCCGTACATGGTTGTCCGCCTGCTCCAGCCGCCGCAGCCGGCGATGTGGCCGTCGTGTTCGACGACGATGTAGGTGCCGTCGTCGATGAGCTGGGTGTCGACGCCCATGATGGCGTGGCTGGCGGCGATCTGGTGGGGCTCGAGGAACGGGCGCTGCAATTCGTCGATCGACGCGTCCATCAATGCATGTAGCGCCGGCAGGTCATCGGGGGGTGGCGAGGCGGTGGGTGAGCGTTGCATTGGTCATCGGTCGTGTCTTCCTCCTGGTCTGGCAGTGTTGGTCAGGGGCATGTTGCTAGCTGTCGGTCGAGTGAGCGTTCCATGAGGATCGCGTCGGCGTAGTCGTGGAGCAGGGCCGTCGCCTGGGCGAGATCGGCAGGGCTGTCAGCACGGCGGATGGTTTCCATGGCAAGGCCTCCTTTGAACACTTGCGAGTCATCTAAGTATCTTCATATAAACACGATTGAAACATACGTGTTTCTGCAGTGCAACTGGTATTCTCGACATGTGACCGCTGCCATCAGTGAGGACCTGCTCGAGGCTGTTGCCCGCATCATGAACCGCCGGGGCCTTGTAGGCCTCTCGATATCGGCCATCGCCGAGGAAGCGGGCGTCTCGCGAGTGACCCTGCACCGTCGCGGCTGGACCCTCGACGACTACATCGTCGCCGTGCTGCGCCGGGCCAGCGACGACCTCCGCGCTTCACTCTGGCCGGCGCTTACCGGCCCCGAGACCGCAGCAGTCCGGCTTCGTTACGCCCTCGAGATTCTGTGTCAGGTATGCGATCGCCACGCTGGTGTCATGGTCGCGATGTACGGCTCACCGGCCCGGCCTCTGCACGACAAGCCCGGCGGCACCACCAGCTTCGAGTTCATCGAGCCCTTCGAACGGCTCCTCCGCGACGGCGACATCGACGGCTCACTCCACAGCAGCAACCCGACAACCGACGCAACCCTCGTCGCCAACGCTGTCGCCTGGACCTACCTCCACATGCGACAGGCCCACAACTGGGATCCTGCGACAGCCGCCCACCGCGTCATTGAACTGACCACCGCCAACCTCACCCCAATCGCCCCGCACAACAGCTGACTTGACCGCGATGCTGAGGCGATGATTCTGAACCGGCCTGGGTTCGGTGATGGCCCCTGAGGCACTCGACGGTCTGGCAGCTTTAGAATCGCACTATCCAAGGAGCTGCCGGTTCGGAACTGACTCAGCAAGAGATCCGTTTCTGGCAGCCCACCTCGATGTGATTTCCGCCAACTGCCGCGAGATCGGACATCAGCGCCAATGACGAGTGAGCCGGGTCGCGGTTCGGTCAGGACCGTAGACAGCGATTTCCTACTTTGGTAGGCTCAAGGTATGACCACAACGAAGCGGAAAGTCTCGGTGTCGCTTGACGAGGAGCTCGTTGCCGAACTCGAGGCGGGAGGAGAGGCGCTGTCGTCGCAGGTGAACGACGCTGTTCGGAACGAGCTCGCTCGGCGGCGACGGCAACGCCTTCTTGGCGAGATGTTGGAGGAGTATGAGCGCACCGAGGGCCCACCTGATGAGGCCTTGGTTCTAAAGTACATGGATCTTCTGGCGTGAGCCGGGCACTGGTTTTGGACGCCGAGGCGCTGTCGAGCCTGTCGCACCGGCAGGGTAAGCGCTTCTCGGAAACGAGGGCGGCGCTAGAGGCTGCTCGGCGTCTTCGACGCGACGTTTTGGTGCCAGCGGTGATCTTGGCCGAGTTGTATCGGGGACCGAAGCAGAACCAGATCGTCGATTCTTGCTTGAGTCGGGAGACGGGCGTCGACGTTCGCGAGACGGATCGCGAGTTCGCGCGACTTGTCGGGGGTGTGCTCAGTGCGGCCAGGGCTGGCTCGGAGGATCTTGCTGATGCTCATTGCATCGCCGCCGCCGTCGAGGCTGGCGGCGGGGTCGTTATCACTGCGGACGAGCGAGACCTCCAGCGGCTGGCTTCGCCTTACCCCAACGTTCAGATCGCACCGATCTGAACGAACATGCCGACTCGCCTCATTGCCACTGGGGTCGTCGGAGTTGGACCGCCCGAAGACCTCGAAGCCGTGGCCGACTACTCCTCCGAGTAGGGGACCGACTGTCCGATCTCACTAAAGGTGGCGAACCGAGGCGTCCCCGACCAGGGCTTCGCCGCATTGATGAGACGATCGAGCCGCTGAAGATCTCATCGGAATTGACGAGATCGGATAACGCAGCCCGGATGGGGGAGTGAGGCTGCTCACTGTTCTGGTGACGACCAGGCATCCGGCGATCCGTGACTTCAGCGGTGTTTGCAGGCCATGGACGCGGCTCTGCATCATTGCATCATGATGCAGATGCACTACACTGAGGCGTGATGCGAACGACGATCGATCTACCATCTGATCTCCACGCTGCGGCGAGAGAGCTGGCCCACCGGGAGGGTAAGACACTCAGTCAGGTGGTTGCCGAGCTCATGCGACGCGGCCTAAAACCCGGCTCGAGGGCGAGGCCACCCACCAACCGTGTCGGGCTGCCAGCGATCTCCGTGGGTCGTGTGGTGACCGAAGAGGATGTCCGTTCGCTGGACGACGAGGCATGACAGAGACACGTCTGCTGGACGGCAACGTCCTGGTTGCGCTCGTGGTGACCGACCACGTGCACCATGAGATAGCGGTCGAGTGGTTCGCAGCGGGCAGGGGAGCGTTCGCTACGTGCCCGATCACTGAGGGCACGCTGATTCGATTCTTGGTGAGAGAGGGCCAACCGATCGATGTGGCGCTCGACGTGCTTGATGGGGTGCGGGCCAACGACCGGCACGAGTTTTGGCCCGATGACCTTGCGTACAAGCTCGACCTCATGACCGGCGTAGTAGGTCATCGCCAGGTAACTGACGCGTACTTGGCGGCGCTGGCCAGAAGGCACCGCGGTCGACTTGCGACTCTGGACAGAGGACTCGCCGCAGTACATGGATCTGAAGCCGTCGATCTGCTGGGAGACGTCTCGCCAGATCGATGAGATCTTATGCCACGTATCGGCGACGGCTCGCCGCAGAGATGAGATTGTCGCCAACTAGCGTGAGATCGGACACAGGCCCTTTTGAGAGGAGTGCTGATCCATGCGGGTTTGCTGCATAATGACGCTTATGTCTGAAACATCCTGGAGATCAGCTTGAGTCGGCCGGTAGGAACCTGACGCCCTCAGCCCACCTGCTCGATCCAGTCGGCCAATGCGCTGGCGGAGATACCGAAGCGTAAATGGCCTTTGCCCAGCGACGCAGCGGCCACGATCTGCGACGTCGAACAACCCCCCGTTTCGCTCAGCGTCGCGATCACCACACCATCGGAGTCCACAAATCCGTCTGTGGTCGTCCGGTAGCGGTTCGGACCCAGGCGCTTGGTCGGGTCGTCGGGCAGCGCCGTTCCCGGGCACTGATCCTCGTCATCGGATACGCCGTCGCCGTCGGAGTCGATGAGTGGGTCGATGCAGTCTGGTATGCCGTCGCTGTCGACGTCGATCGTGTCGTCTTCACCCGGGCACTGATCCTCGTCGTCGGGAACGCCGTCGCCGTCGGAGTCGATGAGTGGGTCGATGCAGTCTGGTATGCCGTCGCTGTCGACGTCGATCGTGTCGTCTTCACCCGGGCACTGATCCTCGTCGTCGGGAACGCCGTCGCCGTCGGAGTCGATTGACAGTGGACCGATACTGAGGCCGGTGGTGCTGAAGTTGGGTGCGATGGCGAAGTCTGTTCGTCGTTGTTGGAAGCCGGTGTTGGACAGAAAGTCGTCTACCGAGGGCCAGTTGGCGAGATAGATGTCGTCGTCGAAGTCGTCGTCGCCATCGGACTCAGCCAGGACGTAGAGGGTGCCGTCGTCGGCGATGTGCAGGCCGGTGGTGCTGAAGTTGGGTGCGATGGCGAAGTCTGTTCGTCGTTGTTGGAAGCCGGTGTTGGACAGAAAGTCGTCTACCGAGGGCCAGTTGGCGAGATAGATGTCGTCGTCGAAGTCGTCGTCGCCATCGGACTCAGCCAGGACGTAGAGGGTGCCGTCGTCGGCGATGTGCAGGCCGGTGGTGCTGAAGTTGGGTGCGATGGCGAAGTCTGTTCGTCGTTGTTGGAAGCCGGTGTTGGACAGAAAGTCGTCTACCGAGGGCCAGTTGGCGAGATAGATGTCGTCGTCGAAGTCGTCGTCGCCATCGGACTCAGCCAGGACGTAGAGGGTGCCGTCGTCGGCGATGTGCAGGCCGGTGGTGCTGAAGTTGGGTGCGATGGCGAAGTCTGTTCGTCGTTGTTGGAAGCCGGTGTTGGACAGAAAGTCGTCTACCGAGGGCCAGTTGGCGAGATAGATGTCGTCGTCGAAGTCGTCGTCGCCATCGGACTCAGCCAGAATCTGAAGCCCCGCCGGCGGCTGCTGTGCGTCTGCATCGAGCGTCCACGCGGACGCCAACAACCAGGCACACACGAGCGCCGCCAACGCGATCGCCTTCCCAACCGTCATCTCGATCCGACCGGATCCGAACGCCCCAGCACATCCACCCATTTTTGTTTCCCCCTGTTCCTCTGTAGGCCGGAATATACCGTGACTTGGGTGTACGGACAAGAGCTGACTCACCCGACCTGCCCACGCATACTTCGACCCTCGGGCCCACTACGATTGGAGTCAGGCCCTTGACAGGTCGGAGGCCAACCGGAATCGACCGGAACAGGTGTTGTGATGGAACAACCTTTCAACGAACAACCGAGTGGAGCAGCCAATCCGCCGCCGGGTTGGTATCCGGTCGACGGCGGCCAAACCCGATACTGGGACGGCGAGGCCTGGACCGATCAGATCATGCCCAGCCCGCCAGGGACCGGTGCACCGGGAACGTTCGACTCGGTCGGTGCCCAGGTGTCGTCCGCCGTCTCGTCGATCGACGAGAACCAGATGGCGATGTTCGCCCATCTCGGGCAACTGGTCGGCCTGATTTCCGGCGTCGGCGGCTTCGTCGTGCCGCTGATCATCATGGTGACGAAAGGCAACGAGTCGACATTCGTGCGCCGGGCGGCCGTGGAGTCTCTGAACTTCTGGATTACCGGACTACTGGCCAGCATCGTGGCGTTCGTACTGGTGTTCGTCTTGATCGGGTTCATCCTGCTCCCGCTGGTTGCGCTCGTCTGGTTGATTCTCCCCGTCTACGCCGGGATCAAGGCCAACGAGGGGGTCGATTACCGCTACCCCTTCAACATCCGGCTCATCAGATAGGCGCCAGGCCACCATCGCCGTGATCGTCAGGAGCAGCAGCCAGGCGACGACGCCGAGGTCGTTCGCCACTCCCCCGGTGATGCCGTCAGGAAACAGCGGCGACATCAGCCGGTAGAACGGACTCGACGTCTCGGCAAAGTCGACCACCAGCGTTCGACGGCCGATCGTCGACTCGATCCCCAGCCACAGCCAGTTCGCAGCGCCGACTCCGGCGAGCACGGCAGCCACGGCGACTCGTCGACGGCTGCCCGACAGCCACCGCGCGATCAGAATCGCGGCCACGGGAAGAACGACGACCAGCTGGCGGCCTGGAACCCACCAACCGTGCATCGTGAGGGCGACGAACGTGGCGGTCAGCCAACCGGTACCGATCAGGGCCACGGCCGGAATCATCGATCCCGGCTCCGCCGATCGACGACGTACATCAAAAACCGCAATAGCTATTGCCGGCGGCAGCAGAAACCAGATCGGGGACCAGACTGCGATGCCAAACCGCCGGTCGACCAGAAGCCCGATGAGGCGGCGGCTCCGTCCGAGTACGTCGGCGTCGGTGCCGACCACACTGAACTCTCCTGTCGCCTCGAAGTGATCGCCTGCCGCATACGCCGTCCATCCGCCGTAGATCACCTGATGGGCCCACAGGAACACGACTCCGGCCAACACGGCCACCGTCAACACAACACCGGCGAGATACCGGCGGTGCCGAAGCCGAATCAGGAGTGCTACCCCGAGGACAGCGGCCACCGGAACGTATTTCACGGCAAGCCACGGCAGGGCGATGATCGTTGCCACCCCAAGTGCCGCGGTCCTCGTCCGCCAGGTCTCACCGGTCAGCACCCCAAGCCCGATCACCACGAGCAATGCGGCCGGCATCTCCGGGTAGACCTGTGTGCCGTAGGCGGCCAGGGGAAGCCCCGCGAAGCAGCCGACAACCGCAACCAACGCGGCACCACGGTCCGACCGGTACCGAAGATGGGCGAGCCGGAAGGTCACACCGGCGGTGATCGCCGCCAGTACGACGAGCGCGAGCTTTGCCCCGACCCATCCGGCGACGGCCATCGGCGCCGTCAACAGAACCGGCAGGAGCGGATCGTGTGGGCTCACCCGGCGCCCCGCGGCGTCCAGTTCGCGGGTCTGGGTGTCGACTCGAAGCTCGTGGTACGGAAGGTACGACTGGTCGGCCAGTTGGTTCGAGATGTCGACATCACCGTCGAGCGCGATCGATGTGGCCGTCAACAGGTACTGCGGTTCATCGGCCGTCGTGCGAGCTCCGTAGGTGGCCCTGGCGTCGATACCGACCACCGCGATCAAGCCGACGGCGACGCCGGCGAGAACGGACCAGCGGAGTGCCACGTCAGTCCTCGACCACGAACTCGGCGAACCGCCGGCGGTGATCGGCCCAAGCCGCGTTCGACCAGCCGCCGCCCGGCCCGATGCAGTCGATTGCGCTCAAGGCCATGTCGACCACGTGGTGCAGGTTGTCGGCGACCGACAGGCCCTGCCGACCCAACACCGTGACCCCGGGAACGACCTCGGACGGGCTCGGATCAGCGGCGTGGCGGACCGGATCGTCGACGGTCAACAACGGATACACCGACGGCAGCCGTTTCACCGCTGTCTCCAGGACGCGCACCGCCGGTAGACCGAGTCGATCCAGGCCGTCGGTCACCAGACCGGCCAGGTCCTGATCATTGGCCCGCCAGACGCCGTCGCCCACCGTCGACGGCAGCTCGAAGCACAGGACCGTGCGATCGGCGGGATCCGGCCCGTCGCGGTAGTTCTTCGGCTCGGAGAATCGGGAGAACGGGACCTCGGGCGTCGGGATGTAATGGGCGTCGAACGGCGTGTAGCGGGGCTGGTCGACCGCAAGATAGACGAGCACCAGGCCCCGCATCGGTGCTGACGGCATGGCGGCGGGATCGCCATCACTGGCGGCGATCAACGCCTGGACCGGGGCCGTCCACAGCACCCGTTCGGCGGCCACGGCATCACCGCTGGACAGGATCGCCGTGCAGGAGTCGCTGTCGGCTGTCAGCGAGCGTACCGAGCAGCCGGTTCGCAGTCGCGCCCCTCCCCCGGCCGCCGCCTCTGCCAGCCGTTCGACGATCTGGCCGTAGCCGAGTCGAGGATAGAGAAACGTTGCGCCCTGATTGCGCGGTGTCGACATGATCTTCGCCACGATCTGGGCGGGTGACCGTTGCGAAATCCGCTTGCGGGCGAGCTCGCCGCTCAGCCGTTCGGGCGGCAGTCCCCACAGCTTGGCCGCCATCGGACCGTGGAAGTCGGCTAGAGCCGCCGGACCGAGCCCTGCCCTGACCGCCTCCGAATAGGAGCCGTCCTGCGCGCGCCGAAACGGCCCGGTGGCGGCGTCGGCCAGCGCGGCCGAGGCGAACGACGGGGGCATCCGTCGAGCCATGTCGATTGGACGCAGCGGGAACCGGATCCACCGATCACGCAGCCGGAGGCGCCCGTTTCGGGGCCTGACCTGAAGGTCGGAACCGAGCAGTTCGGTGAGCAGGGTGAGCACTCGGGGCGAGGCCGCGGGATGGAGCCGGTGGCTGCCGAGGTCGACCCGCTGCCCGGCCACCGAAAATGATGCGGCCATACCGCCCAGGTCGACAGCCGATTCGACGAGCTCGACCGACAGCCCACGGCGGGCGGCTTCGTAGGCGGCGGCCAGACCGCATGGTCCGCCACCGACCACCAGCACGTCGACCGAGGTCGACTCCACGCCGCCGCCTCGATCACGGTCGAGGTCGAGGTCGGAGTCGAACGCGGTCACCGATCCGGTGGAATCGGGATCTGGCAGTGCCCGGGCACCATCTCCACTCGACCTTTGCGGCCCACGTCGACCCGGTCGATGTGCGATCGGTTGGACGCAACTCTGGTTCCGTCGGCCAACTCGATCGAGCAACTCCAGGTAACGCCACGGAACTCGATGTCGGAGATCACGGCGTCGCCGTCGGGGTCGGGAACGAACGTGACATCGTCGGGCCGGACCATGGCGACCTCGGCGCCCCTCGCCAGCTCGATGGCATCGCTCGGGAGATCGGGTCCCGGCTCGATGGGGCCGAGAGCGGTGACCGGGCCCTCTCCCCCATTGGTGATCGGCAGGAACGACGCCTCGCCCAGGTACGCGGCCACAAAGCGGTTGGCCGGCTGGTGGAACACGATCGGCGGCTCGCCGACCTGCTCGATGCGACCGGCCCGCATCACCGCCAGGTGATCGCCGACAGCCAGTGCCTCGCTCTGGTCGTGGGTCACGAACACCGCCGGTGTACCAGTGGCCCTGAGTGCACCGATGACGTCGTGGCGAAGTTGGGTGCGCAGGTTCGGATCGAGGCTGGCGAACGGCTCATCGAACAACATCAGCGCCGGTCGGGGGGCCAGCGCCCGGGCCAACGCCACCCGCTGGCGTTCGCCACCCGACAGCTCGTGGGGGTATCGGTCGTGGAACCCGGCGAGTTCGACGACGGCCAGGGCCTCCGACGCCCGCTGGCGGGCGCTGCGGCGACTTGTATCGCGAATGCCGAACATCACGTTGTCGATGACGGACAGGTGGGGAAACAGCGTGTGCTCCTGGAAGACGAGGCCAACGCTGCGCTTCTCGGGCGGCACCCGCCGCCTGGAGTCCTCCACCAGGACGCCGTTGATGTGAATCGATCCTTCGTCGAGGTGGGTCAGTCCGGCGATCGACCGCAGCAGCGTGGATTTGCCACAACCGCTGGGGCCGACCAGCGCCAGGATGTCGGAGTTGGTGAGCTCGATGGAGATCCGGTCTATTGCGGTCGTCGAGTCGTATCGCTTGAGCGCCCCTTCGACGACGAGAGCCGGGACGTCGGTGGCCGGGTCGCTCACAGCAACCCCTCGCCACCAGCGGCCGTGGCCCGCTCGGCCGCCGCGGCGGCATCGGATCGGCTGTTGAGACTCAGTGACAACACGGCCACCGGGATGAGGGCGAACACGACGATCGTGAGCGCCGGCAGCGCGGCCTGTTCGAAGCGGGACTCGGAGGCCAGATTGAAGGTCCACACCGAGAGGGTGTCGAATCCGAACGGCCGCAGCAGCAGCACGATCGGGAGCTCCTTCAACGCATCGATCGCCACCAGCACCAGCGCGGTGGCCAGACTCGTTCGGGACAGGGGGAAGTGAATGCGGGCCATGATGTTCGACGGTCGATGACCGAGGGTACGGGCCGAGGCCGTCATGTCCTCCGAAACCTGCTCCAGGCCGGCCTCGGCGGCGTTCAGTGCGGGTGCCATGAACCGCACAGAGTAGGCGTAGACGAGCGCCAGGAACGATCCGGTCGCAGCCACACCGGGAAGTCCGAGCCCGATACGTTCGAGGCCGTTGTCGAGCGACACCAGGGCCAGGAGCACACCGATGGCCACGACGGGGCCGGGCACCGCGTAGCCGACGGCGGTGAGTCGGGCGGCCAACCCGGTGGAGCGCCGGTGGCCGAATCTCGAAGCATTCGTGACCACCATGGCGACGACAGCACAGATGACGGCACAGATGGTGGCCAGGAGAAGGGAATGGAACAGAAAGTCGACGAACCGGTCGACAACCGGGGTGCCGTTGTCGGACCCGACACGGGCCACGGCCCAGATGACCAGCTGGATCGTCGGCAGCAGGAACGACAGTGCGAACACGAACGCGCACAGCGCCGTGGCGGCCATCGCCTTCGCTCCCGACAGCGGACGGGCGACGATGCCTGCGGCCCGCCCCGCGGCCTCGCCGTAGCGGGCCCGACCTCGCAGCAGCCGTTCGATTCCGATGACGGCAAGCGCGAACGCGAGAACCAGGGTGGCGATCTCGCTGGCCGCATCCCGGTCGAACGTTCCTCTCCAGATGCGGAACACGCCGACCGATACCGTGTCGACGTCGAAGTACTGAACCGTGGCGAAGTCGGTGAGGGTCTCCATCATCACCACGGCCACACCGGCGGCGACGGCCGGGCGTAGCTGAGGCAGGACGACCCGGCGCGCGGCCTCGAGCGGGGGCGCTCCCAGAGTGCGCGCGGCCTCGAACGCCGCGCCGGCCTGGTCCCGGAGGGCGGCTCGAGCCAGCAGGAAGACGTAGGGGTAGAACACGAGGCTGAACACGGCAACGGCGCCACCCATCGACCGGACGTCGGGGAACCAGGCGTCGGCCCCGAACTGCTCCCGCCACCAGCCCTGCAGCGGACCGGTGAACCCGATGACCGACAGGGTCACGAACCCGAGCACATAGCTGGGCATGGCCAGCGGCGAGATCAAGAGCCAACCGAACAGGCGCGAACCCGGGAACCGATAGGCCGACGTCAACCAGGCCAGGCTCACGCCGAGCAGCAGCGATCCGAGCGAGACTCCGACGAGCAGAACGACGGTGTCGATCAGCTGGCCGGGGAGTCTCGTGTCCCATTGCTGACGCCACACATCACCCCGAGGTGACAGGATGCTGGTGGCGAGGAACGCCACGGGGGCGACCACGAGGATTGCGGCCAGCCAGGCCGCACCGGGCCAGGCGAGGACGGCCAGGCGATCCCCCCGGTCGAGTTCGACGCGCCGGGTGGCGCTGTCTTCGGGTCCTGGCGAATCGGAGCCGGGACGTCGGTCGGTGACAACGCCTGCCATCGATCTAGCGGTAGCCCGCCTCGTCCATGAGCCTCACCGCGTCGGCGTTCAGCCCGCCGAATACCGACGCCGGGAGGTCATCACGCACGAAGTCGGTTCCGAACTCAGCGGCGATCAGCGGTTCGGGTGCGACCGACGGATTGGCCGGATACTCGTGGTTGCCGTTGACGAAGGCGCTCTGCCCGTCGGTGGCGAGCCATTCGAGGAGTTGTGTCGCCAGCTCCGGATCGTCGGCGTAGCGGGTTACCCCCCCGCCCGAGATGTTCACGTGTACACCGTCGCCGGCCTGGTCGACCCAGGCCAGCTCGACCGGGAAGTCGGGATCGTCGGCCAGCAGTCTGGCCAGGTAGTAGTGGTTGGTGATGCCCACATCGCACAGCCCGTCGGCGATCGACTCGAGGATGAGGATGTCGTTGTTGAGGATCTCCGCATTGTCGGCCCAGCCGGTGACGATCCGGAGGGCCTCCTCGGGGCCGTGATGGGCGATGAGGCTGGCCACGAGCGACTGGGTGTAGACGTTGGAGGAGTCGCGCAGGCAGACGCGACCCTCCCACTCGGGGTCGGCCAGGTCGGCGTAGGAGTCGGGCATCTCGTCGGTCGTCAATCGATCCGGATGGTAGACGAGCGTTCGGGCCCGCACGGTGAGGCCGAACCAGTTCCCGTCGGGATCGCGCAGGCTCTCGGGGATGGCGGCCTCCAGCTCGGGTGAGTCGATCGGCGCAAAGATACCCTGCTCGGCGGCGATGGCGAGATTGCCGGCATCGACGGTCAGGTAGACGTCGGCCTGGGTCTCCTCCCCCTCGGCTTCGATCCGCTCCCTCAGCTCACTGTCGCTTCCCGGCAGGAACTCGACCGAGATGCCGGTCTCCTCGCTGAACTGGACGAAGGCGGTTTCCAGGTCGTAATGGCGGCCGGTGTAGATCCGGACCACGTTCTCGTCGTCACCGTCGGAGCAGGCAGCAGCGATCAGGCCGAGCAGCGCGAGGATCGTGGCCGTCGTGAACATCCGAGTTGATCTGATTGACGGCACCACGTTCCTTTCATTCGACCCATCTCGGTCCGGGCTGATTCCGAAAGGAAACGATATCGTGTCAGGAGAGGTTGTAACACCCTGTAAAGCATGTTTAACCTCTGGTGTTGTGGAGCACCCCCTCACATGCGATCGACGGGTCCGTCGGTGATTCGGCGCCGAGTTGCCGGCCGTTCTGCACCGGTGTTGATCCTGGCCGGGTTCCTGCTTGCCGGCGCGGCGGGGATCGGCCTGATGTCGGCACTCGACGGGACCGAAGTGACAACCGGGATCGCTCATGCCCTCGCCGATCCGCTGGGCTTCGCCCTCATCGCCGTGGCGCTGGCGGTGGCGTTCTCGATTCGGGCCGCCGCCTGGTGCCGTCTGGTGCCGGGGTTGGGTTGGCCCCAGTCACTGGCTGCGATCCACCTTGCCCTCGGGGCGAACCACGTCCTGCCGTTCCGGCTGGGTGAACCGCTCCGAGTCGTGTCGGTGGCGCGTCGGGCTGGGATCGGTGTCGGTGAGGCCACGAGCACGACTGTCGTACTGCGGGCCGCCGACATATTGAGCCTGATTCTTCTCGGGGCGATAGCACTCCCCCGGTTCGCCGCCGGCCACCTCCGGGTTCCCGGCGCCGTCGTGATCGGCGTGATTGCGCTGATCGCAGCCGTCGCGCTCGCTCATATCGCCCGGCTCAGAGCTCGACCCGACGTGGGTGCGTCGTCGGTTCGACTCCCGGACCTGGTCACCCTGGGGCTCGTGTTCGCAGCGTGGATCGCCGAGTCGGTCGTCGTCTGGCGGGTGGCGGGGTGGTTCGACGTCACGCTGGATCTGCGGGAGGCCGTGGCCGTGCTGGCGGCCGCGGTGTCGGTTCAGATCGTGGCCGTCACTCCGGGAGGCTTCGGGACCTATGAGGCGGCGGGGGCGGCCGCTCTCGTGGCCATTGGCATAGCGCCGTCCACCGCGCTGGCGATCGCGCTGGCCGTCCATGCCGTCAAAACGCTCTACAGCCTCGCGGTCGGCCTCGTCGCCGTCGTTCGGCCCGAGCCGTCGATCCTCGGCCGGCTTCGGTTGCTTACCCCGGCCCGTGCGGTCCCGCCCACCGAGCCGGGACTCGGTCCGATCGTGCTCTTCCTGCCGGCGCACAACGAGGAGCCCCGGATCGCCGATGTCATCGACCGGGCCCCGACCCGAATCGGGCACCGCCCGGTCGAGGTCGTGGTTATCGACGACGGCAGCACGGACCGCACCGCCGAGGCGGCCATGGCGGCCGGTGCGACGGTCATCAGCCACGACACCAACAGAGGTCTGGGGGCGGCGGTCAGAACAGGCCTCGATCACTGCCGTCTCCTCGGCGCGGCGGCCGGCGCATTCTGTGATGCGGACGGCGAGTACGACCCCGGCCAACTCCCCGACCTGGTCGAACCGATCCTTGCCGGCCGATCGCACTACGTCGTCGGGAGCCGATTCGGCGGGCGGATACGCCGCATGTATCCTCATCGCCGCCTCGGTAATCATCTGCTCACCCGTTGGGTTCGGTTCATGACCGGTGCCCCGGTGACCGACGGCCAGTCCGGATTCCGTGCGCTCTCCTCGTCGGCGATCGCCTTCGCCGAGATCCGCCACGACTACAACTACGCGCAGGTTCTGACCATGGATCTCATCGAAAAGGGCTTCGGCTATGACGAGGTCGGTATCGACTACTCGTTCCGCCGTTCGGGTCGTTCCTTCGTTCGCCCGCTGACCTATCTCCGACATGTCGTACCGGCGGTATGGCATCAACTCAATCCCCCACCTGTCTCGACCGCTTCCCAGGAGGAGCCACCATGCAAAATCGTCGCTGGATCCGTGGCCTCGGCGCCGCTGTCATAACGTGTCTGATCGCCGTCGGCTGTTCCAGCGACGACGGCGCGTCCGTCCGCAACCTCGCCGAGGACGGTGAAGACGCCTCGGACGGCTCCAGTGCCAGTTCGAGCGGCAGCGCAAGTGCGAGTGGCAGCGCAAGCGCCAGTGGAAGTTCGAGTGCGAGTGCCAGTGCGCCGGCCGAGGGCTCGGCTGTCGACGCCGGAGAGACCGTCGACGCCGAAGGCGGGTACACCTACGCATCCGACGTGACCGCCCACCGGCAGGTGACACTCGATGTGTGTGAGATCAAGGAACTGCTCGATGCCGACCCGGTCGACTTCGACGCCGTGGCCGCCGTCTACACCGAAGGCGAGCATTCGGTCAACAGCGACGGCAGCGTCCGGACACTCGCCGGGTTCGCCACCGCCGAAGACCGTCTTCACGGACTCGACGACTACTACGGCACAGCGGTCCCGCTCGACGACTGGGTCACTGCAGCCCTCGAGGGTAGTGCGCCGCTCGGCGACGTCGACGACCCGGTCCGCGTTCAGGCCGCCGAGAAGGGCATCCAGAACCAGATCATGGTGGCCTGGGTCCTCCACGAGCTGGCCACGGCGCTCGACAAGGCGGCCGCCGGCGACATCGGAGCCGACGACGGCGCACCACACAACTGGGACGAGGCCTGGGCGTTCTATCACGGCGCCGCGCCCGAGTGCGCGCCCTACGCCACCGCCGACAGTCGAGCCGAGAACTTCGGGACGGCATCGGCCGACGGCACCGCCGCCGCCAACGAGGCGATTGTCGCCGCCATGAACCGCGGACGAGATGCCCTTCTGGAAGGCGACACCGAGGCCGCCACCGCAGCCGCCGACGAGGTCATCCGCAATCTCGTCATCACCTACAGCCAGGCGGCGATCCGCTACGCCACGCTGGTCCCCCAGGATGTCGACAGCGACGACCTGGATTCAGCGGCCGAACACCGCATCGAGGGTCTGGCGTTCTTCCGGGTCATCGAATCGTTGATCGCCGACAACGGCGGCGATGTCGACTCGATCAATGCCGTGTTCGATCTCGACGCCCAGCTCGGCGCCACCGGTGGCGGCGACGAGGTCCGGTCGGCCCTCGAGCCGGCATGGCAAGCGCTGTCGATCACCGCCGACGACATCGGCACGTTGGGTTAGCCGGCTCCACTCACGCGGTTCCCGGCTGGGAGACCCGGCGAATGATCGGCTCGAGCGTGGCCGCAACGCCGAGTAGTCGCTCGTCGCTCATGGCCGGTGCCATGACCATGACACCGACAGCCGGCGCGTTCGCCCTGGCGTCAGGTTCGCACATCGGCAGGCTAACCGCGCAACAGTCGAGGAAGTTGCCTACCGACGTGTTGCGCAGCGCTTTGAGATTGGTGGTGCTGTAGTAGCGATCGTCGGGATCCGACGGGTCGCCGTCGGGTGGGAAGCCGGCGATCGGTGGCGGGAGGATCGCGACCGTCGGAGCGAGGATGGCGTCGAACCCTGCGGCCACCTCCGTGAAGCGTTCGATGAGTCGTCGACGGTGGTTCAGAACCTCGATGTAGTAGACGGCCGAGGCACGGGATCCGCCCTCGATGCGACGGCGTACTCGCTGGTCGTACTGTTCTCCTCGATCGGCGATGAGGCGATGGTGCCATTCCAGCGCCTCCGCCGGCGCGAGACCGCCATCACGGTTGACGTGGCCGAGCTCGTTGAGTTCGGGGAACCCGACGTCGGTCACCGAGACACCGGCCGCGGTCACGGCAGACACCGCGGCCTCGTAGCGGGCGGCGACGACGTCGTCCAGGTCGTCGAGTACGAAATCGGTCAACAGGCCGAGGCGAAGGTTTCCGTTTGGGGGCACCGGTCCGACAGCGGGGGGAAGCGGATCGCCGGCCAGCAGCGAGTCGACGATGGCGGCACAGTCGACGGTGTTGGTCAGCGGGCCGACCGAGTCGAGCGACGGGGCGAGCGGCACGATGCCGTCGAGAGGCACTCTCCGGGCGGTGGGTTTGTAGCCGACGATGTTGCAGAAAGCGGCCGGGATCCGACACGATCCGCCTGTGTCGGTTCCGAGGCCCACGGCGACCATGCCGTCGGCCACGGCCACGGCCGAACCGGACGACGATCCACCTGGAATCCTCCCTGTGGCCCGATCCCACGGGCTGGCCGGCGTGCCGTAGTGCGGGTTCAGGCCGAGCCCGGAGAACGCGAATTCGGTCATGTTGGTTCGGCCGATGACGGTGAAACCGGCCGATCGCAGTCGGTTGACGGCCGGTGCATCGGACTCGGCCGGAGCCCTCGCGGCCAGCGCGGTCGAGCCTGCGGTTGTGACGTCGCCGGCTACATCGGCCAGATCCTTGACGGCCACCGGTATCCCGGCGAACGGGGGCACCCAGGCTCCGGCGCTCCGAAGCGAGTCCCACGCGTCGGCCTCGGCTCGGGCCCGATCGGCGGCAACCGAGATGAAGGCCCGGCTCCCCTCCCCCGCCGGATCCTCGATAACGGCCAGTGCAGCCTCGACAAGGTCACGGGACCTGATGGTTTTCGCCGCCAGTTTGTCGGCCAGCTCCCGTACCGGTTGATTCAACATGACGGCTCCCACAACGTGCACGCCACCGCCGTCCGTGCGGTGAATTCGGCAAGTCTAGGTTCGTGGACCCCGGCCAAGCTGGTCGGGATCCACGAAAATGTCACTGAGGGGGCTCATACTGGGAACATGTCGAGAAAGCCCTCGGCGCCACCAACGAGCGCCCGTTCGGCGTCGCCCGTCATCGCCATCAACGAGGCGGCGGCCCTGTACCTCACCTTGGCCGACGCCATCCAGGGAGCGGCGGTCGGGCTTTCGCCGGCCGCCCGCTGCATGCTGCGGCGGGGTCTGATCGACCGTTTCGGCCCCATCGTCTCGGTCGGCGGCGATGAAGCGGTCGACGAACTGGTCCGGCTGGCCACCGAACCCCGGGCGGCCTGAAGCCAACGGCTAGCAGAGAAGGCAAGTAGAGCAAAGCAAAGAAGGGATGTCAGATGTCAGCAGTTCCGGCGGCGATCCATTCCCGATCCACCCCGTTCTTCTCCGTGGCCTGTGCCGTGCTCGTCGTCTATTTCGCGATCAAGGCGCTGGTTCTCGACGGCGGAGCCGCGCAGTTCTCGATGATCCTCGGGGCGTTGGTCGCCCTTGCCGGCCTCTGGTGGCTCTGGCGGTCCCGTAAACGAACGGTCGTGATCGACGGCGACCAGCTGATCATCACGAGTGGATCCCGTACCCGCGTCTACTCACGGGCGGAGATCGTTGCAGTCGATCTGGCCTCGATCGAGAACCAGGTGATGTTCACCGACGGTTCGGGCATCCGGCTCCCCCTCGAAGGAAGAGAACTCATCAAGGCCGGATTTCTTCTCACCCCCCGTCGGAGGGTGTTCCAGCACCCACGTCAACCGGACGTGATGAGTCGCTGATCCACTCCGACCACGATCCGGCGTAGAGCCGTCCGTCGCCGAGACCGGCGACACGGGCGGCAAGCAGGTTGTGGCAGGCGGTCACCCCGGAACCGCAACTGGCGATCCACTCAGCGGCACCGTCCACCCCTAGAGCGGCAAATGCGTGTCGCAGCTCGGCCGGGGGACGGAACGACCCGCTGGAACCGATGTTGTCGTTCCACGGTCGCGACGTTGCCCCCGGGATATGCCCGAGCACCGGATCGACAGGATTCGGTTCGCCCCGGAACCGCTCCCCACTGCGGGCGTCCAACAGCGGTGTCCCGTCGCCGACGAGATCAACGATCTGGTCGACGACGACGACACGATCCCCGGGCCACTCCCGAATCGTCGGTTCGCCGACCGTGTCTCGATTGACCTCGATGCCCGCCTCCGGTTCGCCGGACGCCAGGTTGCCATTCCACGAGTCGATGCCGCCGTCGAGAACGGCCGCCGGGTGACCGACGGCGTCGAGCATCCACCACAGGCGAGCCGCGGTCGCCCCGGATGAGTCGTCGTAGCACACGACGGGCCGAGCGCCGAGGCCGAGCTCGGACATGGTTCCGCGAAAACGCTCGACCGACGGCAGCGGATGGCGACCCTGTTGACCCGGAGGGTCGGACAGGTCGGTATCGAGGTCGACGAACACCGCTCCGGGCAGGTGACCATTGAGGTAGTCGTTCCATTTCGGCCCGTCGGCCAGAGACCATCGAACGTCGGCGATGTCGACCTCATGGCGATGGGCGGCCAGCCAGCCGGCGTCGACGAGGGGTCCAGGGAGGATGGTGGCCATCGAGTCGCTGGGAGGATGGGCTCAGCCCAGGGAGAAAGTCATCGTGGCGGCGTTTCCGCCCCGACTCGGTAGCTGATAGAGGTGGAGATGCTGGCCCTCGGCGCTGAAGACGACGGTGATCGTGTTGACGCCGTATTGGGCCTCGTCCTGGTCGAGCACGAGGTTGCCGGCCTGCAGCGGAAGGTTCCCCGCCCTCTCGTAGACCAGGTTTCCGGTGGTGCCGGTGCTGATGGCAACCTCGGAGATCTCGTTGTGCCACGGGCCGTCGAATCCGTCGGTGACGAGGATCCCGCCGTTCTCGCACACGTAGGCATCCCGAAGGATGAGACTCTTGCGAACATCGACGGTGCAGACGGCCGGGAGACGGATGTTGTTCGAGGCTGTGGCCTGCCCGGCGCCGCCGGTGGCACCGCCGTCTCTCGACAGTGTGGGCGGAGTCGACGACTGATCGTTGCCTGACGCTTCGGAAGCGGACAGCCCCGAGTTGCCGCCACCGGTTGTTCCAGCGGCTTGCCCATCGGTACCGCCGTTGCTGCCGGCCGACGTTCCAGCGGCCTGCCCGGCGGAACCGCCGTCGCTGCCGATCGACGAGCCCTGGCTCTCTCCGAGCTGAGCTCCCCCGGCGCCCCCGCTCACGCCCGAATCGGCGCCGACGTCGAGCCCGTTGCCACTCTCGCTGTCGGCCTCGGCATCGGACGAGGCCGCCGCCCCGGCCGAGGAGCCATCGTCGTTGATCGACGGCGCGGCCACCTGCCCCGAATCGAGCGAGTCGGCAACACCGGCCAGTGTGTCGGTGTCGTCGCCGCCGCCGAGGCTACGAGCCAGAAGGACGATCGGGATCAGTGCCGCCAGCGCCACGGCGATCAACATCGCCCAGGGCATCCTCAGCTCATCGGACTGAGCCTGTTCACGAATCGGAACCTGGCGGTGCAGATCGCGATGGACCCGTGGGTACTGGGCCTGGATGAACTTGACCAGCTCACCTTTGCCTCCCATCGGGTCGCCCGTGGGATATCTGATCTGGGTGACCGGCGGGGCCTGCAGCTCGTTGACCGCGTCTTCGACGAGGAGACAGACACGGTCTCGGGCCAGCCGGGCCTCGAGGAAGCCGGCGGCGTGGAGGATGCGCTGGATGCGGTGGTCGGTGCTCTCGATCGAAAGCGGATCGTTGTCGGTGACAACCAGGACGGCCATGTCGAACTTGGTCATCGCGACCTCGACCGGCATCGAGTCGAAGGTGTGGACGGTGCAGCCGTCGCCTTCGAGCGAGCGCGCCAGCTGCACGATGTCCTTGTTGGCACCGGTCGGACCCATCAGGATCCTGGGCTGACTTCCGCTAACGTTCGCCATGGCCACGGGACCATGTTACTAATGTCTCGCGCGCTCCTTCTACCACCACCAACATTCGCGGGAGATCGTCAAGGTGCTCTTTGTCGTCGCATTGTGGATTCTCGGGTTCATCCTGGCGATCGCCTTCATCACGGATGGGATCGTCTACCTGACCGGATCACACCGGATCCAGCGGCGCATGGACCACCTCGAACTGGGTCGTGAGTTGTATCGCGGCCTGGGCATGGTGGAGATCGTCGGCGGTCTCGGACTCGTGTTCTCGGCCCTGAGCAGCCACCTCCGAGGCTGGCCTGCACTGTTCACCAGTTCGACGCTGGTGTGGTTGGGGGTGCCCAGCGTTCTGGCGCTGATTGCGGTGAAGGTCGTGGTGATCCTCATCCATCGTGACGCCAATGATCCCTCGGAGGAGTACACCAACGCCGTTCTGCTCATCATCCTCTCGATCGGATATCTGGTGGCGTTCATCGCCCGACAGGTGGTGGCGGCCTAGGGGCCTCTCCTAAGATCGGGAGCAATCCTTGGGTCCGTCGCCACGACCGGCGACCGGATGATCGACACCGATCGGGAGGCGGAGACGATGCTCAAGCAGCTGGCACTGGTTCTGGCGGTTGTCATCGTTGCCCTCCTGGCCGTCGTGGCCGCGCTCACGATCGTCAATCGTGGCCCCGACGTCGACGAGGTCGGTAGCGGCGAGACCGAGGAACCCGGTCCTCGGACCACCGTCGTGGTCTCGGTGGGCAGCACTGGACGCCAGGTGGAGGTCGGCTGCCTGCTCCCGGTCGATGGCCAAAGCCCCTTTCTCGTCGTGTTCGAGAGCCGGGCCGATGCCACCGATGACTACAAGGCTCGTGTCTCGGTCCGCAGCGACAACGGTACGATCTCCACGGTTGTCGGTTCGGCCGAAGCCCTGAGACCCGGGGAGCGGAGAGAGGTCCTTCCCGACCCATGGCTCGACCCGGAGGGCATCGTCGGCTGCGAAGTCGTGGCTATCCAGGCGTCCGACCAGGTGATCCTGGTCGAATCGGGTTGACCGCCCTCCGCGGTTGAACCCCAGGACCTCTGTACGCTGTTCGGCCTATGGATTGGTTTGCCGACAACTGGCCGACGCTTCTGATCGGTCTGGGAATCTTCATCGTGGTGTCCGGCCTCGTGAGGCGGGTGGCGAAGCTGGCCTTCCTGGGCATCGCGCTTGGAGCAATCGGATTGGTCCTCTGGCCGATGGTGAGTTCCTCGCTGTAGATTCCGCCGTGGTGTGGCGTTGGAATCGGCAACGGTGCAGTTCCTCACGTTTGGGTCAGCAGGCCTCTCATCACGAACTCGACAGGTTCGACCGTCGTTCCGACGCCGCCTCGATCGAGGTTGCGGTGCTCCGTGTTCAGACGCGACCGGTGGATTCCTTGGCCCTCGAGGTGTTCGAGCACGGCCGCCATCCGCCGTTGGGCCAGGTCAGCCGGCGCACCACCGTCGGCCAACAGCGATCCGTCGAGCACGACACCAAGGGCGGCCGCCGTATTCAGGTTCATCAGCGTCACCGCATCGACCAGATCGGGACTTCCGCCGGGTAGGACGTCGGCCGAGTTCGGAGCGAACTCGATCGTCCCGCTGATGAACAACGGCGGATCGACGGGCATCGGGCTCACCGGATCGATGACCAGCTCGACCACGACGTCGTCGCGATCCAGCGCGGCCTGTAGCCGCTCCTCGAGATCGTCGGCGGTTCGTTGATCGGGAACCTGCCCCTGGAGATGAACGGCGCCGTTCCACTGCACGATCCAGGCCGCCTCACCCGCGGTCCAGGCCTGCCCCTGGTAGGCCTCGACCATTGCCACCGGCACGTCGGAGACGCTCGTCGTCGGGGTGGTGGACGCCACGGACGACGTGGTGGATGCCGAAGACTCCGTGTTTTCATCCCGGGCGGCCTGAGCTGCGCCCGGCGTCGGCTCGGCGGCAGTGTCGACGCTCTCGGTGTCGTTGCCGAGGCGCAGTGCGGCGATGAACGCCAGGATGCCGATGGCGATGGCGATGATCAGGCCTCCTCCAACGAGCACCGTCGGTCGCCACCGCGGCCTCGGGCTTCCGCTTCCGCCTGCCACATCGAGCGGAGCCTCGTCGGAATCCTCGGCGGCGAGACCGACGGCCGGATCGAGCTCCTCCACGCTGATGTCGCGCCCGACCCAACTCGGAATCCTCTCGTGACCGTCTTCCATTTCGCCTAGCCTGTCGCCGATTTGCCGTGTCGTGCCCAGGTTCGCACCCGGCACTTCGAGCATACTGACACCTGCGGCGAGCAGGTGCTCCGTTTGGCCGGCTCTCGGGGGCGACGGTCAGGACAGCAGCGGGGTGAGGAGCAGGACGACGGGAACGGTACCGAGGGAGGCCACGGTGGCGAAGGCCACCGTCGACGTCACGACATCCGGCTCCAGGTCGTGTTCGAGGGCGACCACCATGCAGAAGACGGCGGGAGGCATGGCCGACTGGACGGCTGAGACGGCCGCCAGGTCGCCGGTCAGGCCCACGGCCAGAGCCGTCACGGATGCGGCGACGGGAGCGATGACCAGCTTGGCGAACGTGGAAACGGCGATCGGGTAACGAACGTGAAAGCGGCCACTGAGCCGAAGCTGGATCCCGAGCGTGACCAGCATGGTCGGGATGAGTGCACCCGACAGGAGGCCGATGGACCGCTCGAGGATCGGTGGGGGCAACAGCCGCAGGCTGTTCGCAACCAGGGCGACCATACTGGCCACGGTCATCGGGGCCGACAGGGCCTGGATCACCGCGGTTGCGATCGATCCTCTGCGTCCGTGAGCCAGACCGACGCCCAGCATCATTCCGGTCGTGTTGATGGCGAGCATGAACACCCCGGCCGCCGGCAACAGCTCTTCGCCGAAGGCAAAGGCCGAGATGGCCAATCCGGCGTTCCCGACGTTGCCGTATGCGGCGGTCATGGTGCCGGCGGCAACGAGTGAAGCCGCTGTCCCACTGGTTCGAAGCACAACCCAGGCGAACACGCCCGCAGCGGCCATTCCGGCCAACCCGGCAGCGCTCAGCTGGAGGATCACCTGGCGTTCGAGATCGGCGTCGGCCAGAACGTCGAACATGAACGCCGGTCCCAGAACCCAGTACGCCAGACGCGACAGGGTTCGCACGTCGACAGCCAGACGGGGTCCGGCAAGTGCACCGAGGGCGACGATCGCAACGACCGGTCCGAGCACGTCGAGAAGCACCGTGGCGATCGACATCGCCGACCACCCTAGAAGCGACCGACTCGGCATGGTCGACCGGGCCGTGCGCGAATCGCCTTGGTGCGGCCTGCCCGAAATCCGTCACCGAGGGCGGTTCCGGGGTTGAGGCTCGATTCACGGAGACCTAGTGTGGTGGCCTAAGGAGTTCAGCGGGTGAACGGAGTGTGAAGCTCCGAGCCTCGATGGACTCAAGGCCCAGGGCAGGCGCTATGCGCCCACCCCGCTGAGGCCCAACTGCGGGTTATGCGGGTTGAGAGGAGCCAGTGTGCAACCAGAGTCGATCGATGTCGGCGGCTTCAGTCCGGAGGCGGAGACGCTGCTGGCTCGAGCCGAGCGGTTCCGGACCGCCACCCTCGAGCCCGAGGCGTTCAGGTGGGAGTTCCACGACCGCGCCCCGAACCCGGCCGCGCTACGGGAAGCCGCCCGCCTCGGTATGACCGGTGTGGAGGTCGACCGGGAGTTGGGGGGCCTCGGCCTGGGCTTCCGGGAGAAGGTACGGGTGGCCGAGATCCTCAGCAGGTCGTCGATCGGCTTCACCTTCAGCCTGATCAACACGCAGAACGTCGCCAAACGGATCGCGGCGCTCGGAAACCAGCGACATCGCGATATGTTCCTGTCGGATCTCCTTGCCGGTCGTCGTTTCGGAGCGACGGCCCTTACGGAACCGGAGGCGGGGAGCGACTTTGCCGCCATCACCACCATGGCCACCCGTACCGACCACGGCTGGGTCTTGCACGGCAGGAAAGCCTGGATCACCAATGGGGCCATCGCCGATGTGATGCTGTGTTACGCCCAGACCGATCCCGATCTGGGACGAGACGGCATCGCCTGTTTCGTCGTCGACGGGAGGCGTGATGGGTTCGACCCGACCGACCCCTACGACGTGGCGGCGGGCGCAACAATCGGCGTGGCCGGCTTCTCGCTCGATGGCTACGAGGCTGTCGAGGACGACATGATCATCGAGCCGGGCGCCGGATTCCACCAAGCGCTCATCGGTGTCAACGGGGCTCGAATCTACGTGGCGGCCATGGCCTGCGCAGCCGTTCGGACGGCGCTCGCGCAAGCGGTCGACCATGCGTCGACCCGGATGAGCTTCGACCGCACGCTCCTGGAGCACCAGGGGCTGGCTTGGACGCTGGCCGACGTCGCAACCAGACTGGAGGCCGCCGAGGCCTTGACCGCTCGCGCCGTCGACCGCTACGAGCCACTGACCACGGGCCACGAGCACGAGGAAGACACTGCCGAAAAAGTCCGACTCAGCGCGCTCGCGGCCGCCCACGCCAAGAAGTTCGCAGTGGAGATGGTCGAACCGTCCCTGCTCACGTGTATGCAGGCGATGGGCGCCGACGGGCTTCGTTCGGATCACGTCGTCGGCCGGTTGCTGGCCGAGAGCCGCATTCTCGGCTATGTCGACGGCACCACGGAAATGCAGACGGAGCGGATCAGCCGGTCGTTGGCGAGGTTCTACGGTGCTGACGCAGTCAACGCCGTGTCGGTGGCGGCCCGCTCTGCCGCGGCAGCGGTTCCCGAGACCGAACCGTCGTCGCTCATTGATCTGTCGGATGGTGAACCCGAGACGGCCGACTTCGACGATGAGGTCGTCGACGGTGTTGAAGGAGACGACCAGACCGGGGCCGACGCCGGATTCGAAGGCTTCGACGACGACGATGTCGAGCCGCAAGGCGACCCTGACGAAGAAGATGACCGTGTGGACTCCTTCATCGAGGCGGATCAAGGTGTCGACGGTGAATCGACGATCGAATGGTCACAGGACCTCTTCGCCCGATCAGGCGCAGGCGGATCGCTGTTCGCCGACACCGCGGAGGGAATCCAAGCCTCGACCGGCGCCGAGCCTGATCTGCTCGGTGTGATGCCAGTCGGCTCCGATGAGCAGACGCTGGCGGATGCGACCCGCACCATCGAGATCGAGCCCGCCGAGGAGTACATCGCGGAGTTGGACGCCGTTCATTCTGCCGTGGGCGATGATGAGTTCCGGACGGATGCTTCGGTGCCTACCGAGCCGCCGATTGCGGCCGATCCGCCACTGCCTCCACCGCCGCCGACCGGACCCCCGCTGTCGACGGATCCCCCACTGTCCTCGCCGCCGCCTCTACCGCCGGGTCCGCCGATGCCCCCGGATCCAGGAATGGCGGAGGCCCCGCTGCCGTCGGTCCCGCCAATGCCTCCGGAACCCGGAACACCGGCGACTTCGCTGCCGTCGGACCCCCCGATGCCTCCGGAACCCGAATCGACCGACAACGGGGTGCCGCCCCTTCCGCCCGCTCATTTCCAGTCCCGCCCCGAAGAAGCGCCGTCGCCACCGCCGCTGCCAGGCGAGGAACATCGGCTGGACAGCGATGTCGACCCGGCGTGGACGACGCCCCCGCTTCCCCCCGACTCGATGCGACGCCGAGATGACTGAGGCACCTGAATCCTGAGAGAATCGGCCGAATCCGACCGCGCGGGCGCAATTGCCCAGGTCCGGTTCGAACGGCCCACGGCCTCCAGACGGCTCTGCGGCGGGGTTCGCCCCGGTCCAGCAGCTGATCATCGTCCTACGCACTGGGGAATTGACCTATGGCCCGGGGCGGTCGCGTCCGTCGTGCGCAGCGGTATGTCCTCACCGTGACCCACCATCATTATTTGATTTTGAATCAGTTGTTACTCTGGCCGTATGACGCCCAGGGAGAACGTGCCTCAACCCCCCTCGACCATGCAACCGGCAAGCACCGCCGACCCATGGGCTGATCGCCTGTCACCCGAGGAGACGGCACTGAGCACGATCTGGGCCGGACCGGTCGACGATGGCAGTGACGGCGAGACTGCCTTTGGTCCTCCGGGCCCGGAGATCGGCCGAGACACGATTCGTCATCAGGTCATCAGCTGGCTCTTGACCCCGACGACCCGCCGGCGGGCACTCGTCCTCACCACTGTCGTGGCGTTGGTTTGTGCCGGTGCCCTTGCCGTCGGCGGAATCAATGAGGGATCGGCTCCCGGGCAGCCGCCAACATCCGAAGGCCTGTCGGCCGGCACCGTGGCCTCGTCCGAGGCTGCGCTTCTGAGTGAGGCGGTCGACACCGAGGAGTCCGCCGCCACCGAGGTCACCGAGTCGCCTGACGGCCGGACTTCGGGCGTCACGGCCGATTCCGACGCCGAGGTTCAGCGGGCGCTGTCGGCCGACGAACGCCTCGCGCTGACTGCGGAGGCCCTGCCTACCGCATCGGGCAGCTGGATGTTGGAGGCCGAGATCGTCGACCCGGTAGCTACGCCGCCAATCGTGGTTTTCTCCGTCAACGGGGAGGTCCTGGATGAGGTGTCCGACGAACCCTACCGACTGCTTCTCAGCCCGGAACTCGTCGCATCGAGTTCCCAATCCGGCGTTCGTCCCGGGCAGCCTCTCATCGTCACCGCCACGGCCCGGTGGATCGACGGGGCTGAGGCATCGAGCCCGGCCACGATGGTTCTGGTCGACTGACGGCCGATCACCGCCCGTCCACCGACCGGTTCCACGTAGCGAATCCGGCGGCGGGCGGCGAGAATGGCACCTGTGGGCACTCCCCTGGCGCCAGCTCATAACTCGACATCTCCGGCCGGGTGGTACCCCGATCCGTGGCAGCAGTCCGTGTGGCGTTGGTGGGACGGGTCTCGATGGACGGCCCACCTTGGCCACGCCACAGACCATCGGCCGAAGCTCGGCGGGTGGCTGAGCTGGCCCGTCGCCGTCGCCGGTATCGCCACGATTCTGTCGCTCGTCGGTCTGCTCGTGGTTCAGACCGAGGCGGCTCTCCTCGGCATCGGTCTCGGACTCGTCCCGCTCGTCGTCGTACTCCCCGTTCTCGCCTGGCTCGACCGCGTCGAACCCGAACCCTTCCGATCGAGGCTGCACGCGGTGTTGTGGGGAGCGACGGTGGCCGGGTTCGTGTCGGGCATCGTCAATTCCATCGTCGCACTCGGGTTCGGCGAGGCTTGGGCCGCCATCGTCTCGGCCCCTCTGGTCGAGGAGTTCACCAAAGGCCTCGGCGTCTACTGGGCTCTTCGCCGGCGCGAGATCGATGGTGTGAGCGACGGGATCGTCTATGCCGGCTGGGTCGCCCTCGGGTTCGCGGTGGTCGAGGACTTTCTCTATTTCACGACCGCGGTCGAGGCCGGACAGTGGCAGGAGGTCTTCATCGTTCGCGCCCTCCTGACACCCTTCGCCCATCCTCTCTTCACCGCCTGGATCGGTATGGCCATCGGATTGGCGGTCGCCCACCAGCAGTCCGTGGCCGTCAACGCCCTGTGGGGCTACGGTCTCGCCGTGGCCAGCCACGCCGCCTGGAACGCCACGCTGACCTACACCGGTGACACCGGCGATGAATCCGTGCTCATCATCGTGGCCGCCGGGTTCTTCCTCCTCTTCGTTGCCGCGGCCATCACCACCGCTCGGATCCGACGCAACGATCAGCGACGGTTTGCGGAACTGGTCCCGTACCTGGCCCAGCGCTACGGCATGTCCAGCCAGGAGGTCGCGGTTTTCAACAACTGGAAATCGGTCCTCTCCGCCCGCCGCAGCCTGCCCCGCCGTCAGCGGCCGGCCTTCGACGAGGTCCACTCGGCACTGGCCCGGCTGGCCCTGTTCCATCGCCGCACAGGGCCGTCCGATGGAGCGACCGAACAGATACTCGCCGAGCAGCTGCGCAAAGCCCGCGAATCGCAACAGGGCAGCCAGTTCGCCGTGGCCGCTACCGACGAGACCGGCTGACGGTCGGCTCCGGCGATTCGGCCGCCCGACAAACTAGTCAGGATCATCGGTGCTCCGTCCGATAGAGCCTGTATGGGTCTAGGAGCAGACGCACTATCAAGACTGCAGGCACCGACCAAGCTTCGTGATCTCGGGATCTCCCCCGGTTTGGCGGAAGATCTCTTCACCCGCCGGGTCCTGGCCGAGCGAACCACCACGATCGGCAAGGCGTCGGCGGCTCTGGGCATCTCCCACGCCGTCGCCAACGAGATCGCGGCCTCGCTGCGGGAGAAGGCTCTGCTCGAGTATCAGGGCCTCGACGGTCGCGACTATCGAATCACGCTCACCGAGCTGGGTTTCCGGACAACAGCCGAGCGAATGCGAACGGCGCAACATGTCGCCAGCATGCCCATACCGATCGAGGACTATCAGACGATCGTCAAACTGCAGGAGAGCGACGTCCGCCTCGACCGGGTGTTGGTGAAGAAGGCCTTCTCCGACATGGTGATCGAGGACGACATCCTCGACCAGATCGGGCCGGCGTTCGTCAGCGGAGGCGCCATCTTCATCTACGGACCGCCCGGAACCGGCAAGACGAGCCTCGCCGAGCGGATGTGCCGGTTCTACGACGACCTGGTGCTGATACCGAAGTTCACCGCGGTCGATGGTCAGCTCATCTCGGTGTTCGACCCGGCTGTTCACACCGCTGTGGCCGACCAGCCGCCCGGCCTCGACCCTCGCTACGTGCTGTGTGAGCGACCGCTCATCATGGTCGGCGGCGAGCTCAATCTCGAGATGATGGATTTGCGCTACGACCCGGTCTCGGGGCTCAGCTCGGCTCCCATCCAGATGCTGGCCAACAACGGGATTCTCGTCGTCGACGACTTCGGTCGCCAGGTCACCTCGCCCGAGGAGATCCTCAACCGCTGGATCATTCCCCTTTCCCGTGGCGTGGACTTCCTGAAGCCCAACTCCGGGACCAAGTTCACCGTGCCCTTCGCTCTGAAACTGGTGGTCTCGACGAACCTGGAACCGCATGCGCTGGGCGACGACGCCTTCCTCCGACGGCTACGGCACAAGGTCTATGTCGGGCCGTGTACCGACACGGCCTTCAACTGGATCCTGGTGCGGGCCGCGGATCGAGAGGGAGTCGAGGTGACGGCGGACGCGGCCAAGTACCTCAATCGGGTGACCCAGAATCACCTCGGTGAGCTGCGGCCCTACGTCGCCATCGACTTCTGCGAGATGGCGGTCAGCATCTGCGACTACGACGGTCTCCCCCTGGTGCTCGACCGATCGCTCATCGATCGGGTGGCCGAGTTGTGCTTCGTCAAGGATCCCGAGCACATGACACCGCTCGGGCAGGACGCGGATGCTCAAGAGACGGGACCGGTTGCCGCCCTGGGAACTCCGTCCAGCAACGGATCGTCGAACGGTGAGGTGCAGCGTGGCGAGCCGGCTCCGTTCCCGACCGTCGGTGATCAACTGACCAACTCTTCCTGAGCACCAAGGACCCCCCAAAACCTCGGATCGGCGCCGACTCCGGCGAGTACCGTGTTCACAAGGTCGACTGTGGAGGTCGGGATGTGACCGATGATCGGGAGTCTGTAGGAGGAAATCCGGCGGTTCGCCGGATCGTCGATGCCGTCGGCGCAGCTACGTTCGAAGCCCTCGGTCACCGTCTCGCCGGATCGGACCTGACGTCGCTGCTACTCGAGGTGATGAGTCGCCGCGCCGCTCTCCGGTCCCCCGGTGACATCCTTCGCCAATACGAGCGGGATCGTTTCACCCGTCCGGCCCAGGTCGACCCGAGAGCTCTGTTGTCGATGAGCGCCGATGCCGTCGAATCGCTCGGGACCGACTTCGAGTTGGTCGAAACCGCGCCGCTCGCGCCGCTCGGAACACACGCCGTTGTCTCCGGCATCTCGCAGAATCGCGTCGTCTCGACCATCCGCTCGACGGAAGTGGCGGCCGACCCCACGAACTCACTGGCCCTGGAGGCGGCCGTGAGGCGCCGGGCATTGCTTCGCCAGAGTCCCAAATCGGCCGAGATCGTTCGCCTCGCGTCGATCCAACGTGTCGTGCGCGGCCAGCAGTTCGATGGACCTCGCTCGTTTGCCCACTTCGCCCTTCTTGGTCTCGTTTCGGCCGGGCGCGACGGCGGAAACCGCCGCTTCGAGGTGGAGGAGCTGTCGACCCAGGTGCGATCCTTGGCCGCGGTGTGCCGGCGGATCGGTCGTTCGAAGCTGCTCGTCCAGCTGACCGACTTCGGCGGCGGCAACGATGCGGTGATCGATGCATGCACGGCAACGATCGGTGGTGAAGTATCGGTGAGTCGATGGCCCGATCGGCCGTCAGGGCGTGGCTACTACGATTCCGTGTGCTTCAAGCTCAGCATCGTCGACGGCGACGAGGTGATCGAGGTGGGAGACGGCGGCCTCGTGGACTGGACGCAGTCGCTGCTCAACAACGGCAAGGAGCGGCTCATGATCAGCGGACTCTCACTGGAACGGTTGACCCAGCTGACAACCGCCGCAGCGTCGTGACCCGAGGCACGGAGATTTACGACATCGACGGTCGCGAGGCGACCACGAGGGGTTGGGGCAGGAGATCGTCGAGGCGCTCTGACTTCTCGAAGCCAACGTCGTCGAGCAGCGAGATCAGCTGGTCGATCGGCAAGGCGAAATATCTACTGCGACCGGCGATGACCTTGGCCGGCGTGTCCGGGGCAACCTCCCGGACGAAGTACATCGCCACCTCGTAGACGTCCCCAAACCAGTCCCGGGTCTGGAAGATGTAGTACCGGCCATCGTCGGTGTCGCGAAATCCATAGGGCCTGACTTGAGGCGAGCTCCGATCGTCATCGATCCGATAATCCCGTAGCCCGATGATGGCCACGCCGCCCGGACGCAGACAATCATGGAAGCCGCGTACGGCCGCTTCGAGATCCTTGCCGGACAGGTGAGGTAGTGAGTTGTCGGCGGTGAGCACCACATCGAAGCCGCCACCGTGGTGACGATGGCAGTCGCGCATGTCGGCCACCGAGAAGGTGATATCCAGGCCCCTACGCTCGGCTTCACGCCGAGCACGGGCAACAGCACCCGCCGACAGATCCGAGGCCGTCACGTCGTACCCCAAGGCGGCGAGACCCAAGGCCTGCGTCCCGATACCGCACGACACATCGAGAACGGATCCCGGGCCGCCTGTGAGCCTGCGTACGAGTTCATCCAGGGCTCGTCCCTGCGCTGAAACCGCCTCTTCCCAGTCCGGGTAGATCAGGTGATACACCTCGGCGATCTCGTCGTACATCAGAACTTGCCGGAGTTGACCCATTGGTCCAACGGGAGGATCTCCTCCATCACGTCCCAGTGTTCGACGATCAAACCGCCCTCGATCCGGAACAGGTCGATGACCGCCATCTCGACGCCGGCGAGATTCATCTTGGAAAGCACGGCAACGAAGTTGCCGCAGCCGACGACCTTGTGGATCTCCTCGTAGGCCATGGACTGGCCTTGCTCGGCGAGAGATTGAACGAAGGCGCCGAGACCCTCGAGTCCATCGCCGATCCGGGGGTTGTGCTGAATGTAGGTCTCGGTGGAGATGTAATCGGTCAGCTTGTCGAGCTGCCCGTTCAAGAGCACGTCGGTGACGAAGCGGGTTACCAATTCCTTGTTCTCGTCCGTCTTGTCGAGGTCGGTCGGCTCAGTCGGTCCGTCGACCTGGGTGTGACCGGACACGGTGTCGTCGACCCACTCTTCGATGACGTCCCAGTGCTCGATCATCCGGCATCGTTCGTCGGTATCGAAGATGTCGGCCGTCACATAGCGATACTCGCCACCATTGAGGGTTTGGACCACATGAAGAAAGACATGGCTGCCGTCTTCGAAACCGCGTACGATGTCGATCTCCCGCTCCGGGTAGCGACCCACGAAATCCGTGAAGAACTCGATGAATCCATCCTTGCCGTCTCTCACCTGCGTGGAGTGCTGTCTGTAGCGTTCTCCGGCGTAGGTGTTGATCGCCTCGACGAACTTCCCGTCCCGGATGGCGGTGAGGTAGAGCCTCTTGGCGTTCTCCAGTCGTTCACCCATTCCCACTCCTTGAACATGGTTGGTGTAAGCCACTCTGCGCCCGCGTACCGCTGCAGTCGAGGTTCTAACCTGACCATCTATGGTCGAAAGTGGACACAACCAGATCCGTTCGGTGAAGTTCGACAGCCCGGTGCACAAACAGCTGCCAGTCGAGGTGATCCATTGGCAGGAGCTGGTGTCTCGCGTCGGCCGTCGAGGTTTGGTCGTGCCCCAGCGGCCGTCGTTCCACGCTCTGCTGCTGTTCGAATCGGACCAGGGTTCGCACACGGTCGACTTCACCACCATCATCGCACGGCGTGGCCGACTCATTCAGATCAGACCCGGCCAGGTCCAGATCTGGAACACCGAGGTCGACCTTGACGCCACCATCGTCCTGGCCCAACCCTCGACGACATCGATTCAGCCCTGGTTCCCCGGACACAGGTCATACTGCGATCTGACCGACGAGGGGATCGAGAGCGCCCGAGCGCTCATCGACCTCCTTCGTCGCCACCAAGCTGTGTTCCACGGCGACCGGGCCACCGGCAGAATCATGATCGCCGTCTTCGATGCCCTCCTTGCAGTCTTCGACCAGGCCGGCGCGGAGATCGTTGAATCGGAACTACCCGAGGTGTACGTTGCGTTCCGCAACGCCATCGAAGCCGACCTCACCCACCGGCACACCGTTGTCGACTACGCTCACGATCTCGGCTACTCAGCTCGAACCATCACTCGAGCGTGTCAGCGGGCCACCGGTCTGACCGCCAAACGTGTCCTCACCGACCGGCTTGTCCTCGAAGCCAAACGACTCCTCGTCCACACTGATCTCCCGGCGGCCGCCGTCTCCACCCGACTCGGCTTCTCCGAACCCACCAACTTCACCAAGTTTTTCGCTCGACACACCGGACATACTCCCTCCCGCTTCCGACGCCTGGAGCGCGGCGGCAGCAGATCGCCCGCAGCTGACTGAGCCGGCCCCAGTCCGGGCGAGGTGGCACCGTCACCGACCGTTTTCTGTTTCGCTCGATCGCCGTCCAACCCGACCGCGCCTTCTCGTCGGAACCTGTGCCCCGTTGGCCCGCGGCCAAGCGTGGTTCAAGTACTGACGCTGCGTCGCCACCGACCGTTTCGGAAGCCGAGCAGGACCGAACGGATCTGTTCGCCGTCGTCGCCCGAGATCCCGGTGACCCCGTTCTGAAGGAACCGGCTGAGTCCGGGCGGCGTGTCGGTGGCATTGTCGTCGAGAAGTCGGAACCCCATCGTCCAGTCACCGAAACTGCGGGGTTCTCTCTCGCGTTTGAACAACAACATGGCCTCGGTATGCCGGGGGTCCTCGTTGATCTTGGCGTAGAGCGCCTCGATCGTGGCCTGGTCGCCTTCGAGGACCTGGATGAAGGAGCCTTCGTGATACAACAGCATCCCGGTGACGCCAAGGGCCGCGTTGTTCGCACGGGCCTTGCTCAGTAGCTCCATGAGAGCGGGCAGGTCGAAAGGTGTGGTTGCTGCGCTGATGTAGCCCAGCTGAAAGACCTTCTCGGCGCTGTCGTGCTCGAGGCACTTGTTGGCCTGCCGCTGCCCCATAGTGACCTATCGGCGGCACAGTTCGACACTTGACCGGGCTGAACCCGATGTCGAGTCCCTACTCGAAATCGAGGGTTTCGCTCACCAGCGCCGCGATGGCACTTCGCTCGCTGCGACTCAGCGTGACGTGGGCGAACAGCCGATGGCCCCGGAGGCTGGCGACGACCGACGCAATGCCGTCGTGGCGGCCGACTCGGAGGTTGTCGCGCTGGGCGACGTCGTGGGTGAGGACCACCCGACTGCCCGGACCCAGGCGGCTCAGCGCCGTGAGCAGGACGCTGCGCTCGAGATTCTGGGCCTCGTCGATGATGACGAACACGTCCGTCAGGGTCCGCCCTCGGATGTAGGTGAGAGGAAGGACCTCGACCAGTTCCTGACGCTCGACCTCCTCCCGCACGTGTTCGTTGGCGATGGCGCTCAGGGCGTCACCGACGGCGTCGGTCCATGGGCGCATCTTCTCGTCTTCGGTGCCCGGAAGAAAGCCAAGATCCTGCCCGCCGACGGCGTAGAGCGGTCGAAAGATCATCACCTTTCGATGCGACTTGCGTTCGAGCACCGATTCGAGACCGGCAGCGAGGGCCAGGACCGACTTCCCCGTGCCGGCCGGGCCGCCGATGCTGAGAATGCCTATGTCGTCGTCGGCCAGAAGATTCAGGGCCAGACGCTGCTCGGCGTTGCGTCCCCGAACTCCGAACAGCGATCGCTCGGCCGCCAGTTTGACCTTGCCGTCGCCCGTGGCCACCCCGAGAGCCGACTGGTTGGAACTCTCGAGGATCACCCCGGTGTTGGCCGGTAGATCGCCGGCCTCGGGAACGTCGCTGACCCCGAGCTCATAGAGTTCGTCGATCGTGTCGGCACGGACGGCGAGCTCGACCACACCACGCCATTCGAGATCGGCGCCGGTGTGGTGGCGGTACTCCACCGCCGGGAGTCCGAGGACTCCGGCTCGCAGACGCATCGGCAGGTCCTGAGTGACGAGTACCACCTCTTCCCCGTCGGCCTGAAGGTTGAGGGCGACCATCAGAATCCGATGGTCGTTGCTGCCGTCGTCACGCATCGACTCCGGAACCAAGCCATCGGATCGGTGATTGAGCTCGACCCGGACCGTACCGCCGTCGTCGTTGACGATCGACGGGTTGGACAACCCGCCGTTGTCCTCGCGAACGGCCTCCAGGCTGCGCAGCACGCTGCGGGCGGCCCAACCGAGTTCCGGGTGGTGGCGCTTGGCCTCGAGTTCGGTGAGAACGATGATCGGGAGGACCACGTCGTTGTTGCCGAAGGCGTCGAGTGCGGTCGGTGCGCTTAGGAGGACCGACGTGTCCAGGACAAAGGTCGTTCGCTCGTCAAGCCGTCGTTCGTCGATACAGGAACCCTATGTCGGATCGAAGGCCAACGCCAGTCATCAACCCAAATTTCAGGGGTCTGCTCAGGTGTACAACAGGGACGCAGATGGTGTGTGTTCGACGGCCTCACCCTCGACCGAATAGGCAAAGTTCAACACCGTTCGGCGGCACCCGTTGTGGATCGGCTGGACCCGGTGCTTGAGGCGATCCGAACGCAGCACGTATGCGTCGCCGACGGCGTGGGCCTTCGTCTGCGCGTCGTGAACGTTCTCGATCGGGCAGAACTCGAGGCGGCCGCAGCCGTCGGGGCAGTCCGGCGACTCGATGAACAGCACCAGAGCCACCGGATAGTCGTCGGTGTGGAAGCCGTGGGTGTCTCCGGCCTCGTGCAACAGGTTGAGCACGTGCCGCTCGACCGGGTCGCCCGCCGCCTCGAGACTGCGACCGACGACCGACGAGATCCTTTCGATCAGCTCGGAATCGTGATACAGGGCAACGATGGCCGGCGATTGTTCGGCGATGGCCAGGCCGCTCACGGTGGTCATATGACGGGGGGTGCTGTCCATGCACTCCATCACGAAGTCCTTGCGGTTCGACAGAGGTAGCAGCTCTGCGATCTCCGCCCGGAGGGCCGTGATCGTCGACGCCGGCAACAGGCCGGGAAGCGGCACGTAGCCGCATCGCTCGAAGTGGGTGACGACGTCGTCGAACCCGTGCCGGCGGAAGGCACCGTAGTCGAGTTCGATCCCGCCCGCTTGCGATGATCCACGAGTTTGCATCAGCAGCAAGAGTACCAAGTTCGGCGCTCGGATCAGTGCCGCCGGACGGGTGTCACTCGATCACCGGAACTATCGATACGGTAACGCTCGAACCCGGAGCCGAGCCGGACCCGGCACGTCGATCACCGCCTCGTTTCCGGACACGAAACGGACAAAATGGTCGGGCCCGAAGAGACCGGTGACCACTTCCACGGTGTACGGATCGTCGACGTCGACCTCCAACTCGAGTCGAGGTAGCGCCCAGGCGTTCGGACCGGCCGTCTGGGCCAGCTCCCCTCTCGCCGACCTCACCTGTTTGACCGGGAACGGAATGTCGGCCCGGTCGACCAGCGCATGCTGCACGTCATCGGCATTCGAGTAGATCTCCAGCCGCCAGCGGGCGGGCTGTCGAGGACTGAGGAGAGGTACCCGTCGATCGCGCCGGCCGCTGAGATTCCACTGAATCGCCACCAGCGGTAGCACGAGCAAGATCAGACCAAGCAGCTGCATCAGCGTGTCACGCATGATGCACGCTCCCCGCGCTGCGCTTCAACGGGTCACAGCTCAATTGCCCACGACCTCTCCGCATGGAACACCAGATCTGATCCCGGGCGGGCGACGAGCCAGTCGGCGAACTCGTCGAGCGTGTCAGCCGACAGCCCCTCCCCGTGGACGCTCCAGCCGACCTGACTGTCGGTGAGGACGACGATGATCCGCTCCTTGCCCGCTTCGGAAGCCTCGGCCTCGACCCGTCTGACCCACTCTTCGGTCGGCTCAACCGGCTGTTCGATGAATCCGTTGAGGCCAACCGTTTGATCCCGCCACGGTACGAACGGATTGTCGGCCACGAACAGGGTGTCGTCGTCGGCCCGGTCGTAGGCCGCTTCGATTGCGGCCCGATCTGCTTCGGTTGTGAACTCGAACCGTTC
Source organism: Acidimicrobiales bacterium (assembly GCA_965216655.1). Classification (GTDB taxonomy): domain Bacteria; phylum Actinomycetota; class Acidimicrobiia; order Acidimicrobiales; family SZUA-35; genus JAHELU01. The sequence goes on along the minus strand of CBDCGP010000037.1, from coordinate 13,845 downwards.
GTCGCCGAAGCGGGCCAGCAACAACAAGGGACAGAGCACGACTGCGCAGAGGGCACCGGCCACCGGCAGCGAGCGAATCGACAACGACGTGAGGACACGACCGATGAGAACCGCTGCCACCGGCAACACGAACGGCAACAACCGGCCCAAGGTCGCCTCGCCGTAACCGACCAGTGGAATCGCCAGTACCGTGACGACGGCCAGCGGTACGAGCGGTATCGACGGCCGTAGGTGGCGGAACCGGTCAATGGCCATGGACGCTCCGGCCACAAGCACCGCCACCACCGTCCCCAGGCCGAGAATAGTCCGCACCGTGATCACCAGCGCTCGCTCCGGCGAGCCCTCGGTGGACGGTGGACCGTCGGTCGCCGTCGGGACCCCGTCGATCATGGCGCCGAACTGCTCGGCCGATTCGCCAAGCGGGTTCGACCACCAGGGTTCGGCCGAAACACCGAACCAGGCGAGATACGCGATGCCGACGAACAACAGCAGCCGCCACGCCAGCGACCGGCCGTACAGGCCGAGCACGAGAAGTGCCGCACAGATCAAGAACGGTGCGAGCGGATGAGAGACGATCGCCCCGAAACTGAGCACGACCAGAGCTACGAAGGCCGTGGTCGATCGCGACGCCGGACGATCACCGCCGGAGGTGGCAAACCGGGGCAGTACCGGTGCCGCCGCGCTCCACGCCGAACCCGTTTGCAGCGGCCCGCTCTCCAGAATCACCAGGATGGACGCGAACCACAGAACCCCGATGCTCTGGGACGAGAAGTAGTCGTTGCCCATCCACGCCAGGAGCACGTGAACCAAAGCCGACACCGAACCGATCAAGGGAACGGTGGGATACGACCGCCGGGCCAGTGCCGCCACGAGAACCGCCGTGCCTCCGGTGACGCACGCCGGCCAGGCGCGGAGAAGAATGTCCAACAACGGACCGTCGAGGTTGGCCAGGGGCGCGATGAACGTGCCGAGGAAGCCCGGCCACGCGAAACGGGCATCGATCACGACATCGGCCGTACCCGTCTCGTGGATACGTCTGATCAGGCCGAGCTGGGCCCAGACACCCGGGTGCCGAACGTGATCGTGCGCCAGACCGGGTGCCAAGTGCAAGACGACGAGCCACAGCAACGGTGCGGCGGCGGCATGTCGGTTCCGGTCGTCGGACACCCCGACCCACACCAGCAGGAACGTGGCTGCGACGGCCAAGACGACCCCGAGCCAGTAGAGCAGTGGCAGGGCTCTGATCAGGCCGTAGCCGTCGACGTCCTGGGTGCCGGTCATGGCGGCACCCAGCAGCGCGCACAGCGCCGCCAGCGCACCAACGACAAGCCCGGCGACGCCGATCCTCGCCGTGTCGCCGAAGCGCTGTGCCGAGCGGCCCTCGGTGCGGTCGGTCTGGGCGATCATGAGTTGTCCGGCGCCAGCGACTCGACCCCGGGCTGGGTGGTGTCCAACAACCACGCAAGTACGACGCCGTATGCGGTTGCCGCCAGAACCACGAGTTCGCTGGAGGCCAGGTCGAACCAGATCAGCGATTGCGCCGCCAGACCGGACAAGGCCATCGAGAGCGCAACTCCGACGACGACCGCGACGGCACCGGAGCGAAGCTGAGGCAGAAGCAATATGGCCAGAGGGGCGCCGACGAAACCACTCAGTTGCACCAGCGCGAACAGCTGACCGGCGGTTTCGAGACCCGCCAGCATCAATCCGACCGTCATGACCCCGAACAACCCGACCCATGCAGCCAGTTGCCGCACCGAAATACTCACTGAACCTCCATTACTTCGCCCGATCGCCCTCTCTCCAGTACCCGCTGCTGAAGCCCGGATCGGAGAGGAGACGGCGGCAGGGGCCGATGGTCGGTCATGCCCGACCGACACCAGCCAGACTAGCAAATGGCTGCGCTCCCGGAGGGGCCGTATGGATAACGCGACCGCGGTGAACGACTACCATTGATTTCTGATGACAGGCCTCGATGAAGCGATCGACGACTTCTTCCTGGCCCGGATGCCCCGCAAGCATTCCCGGCACACTCTTGACGCCTATCGGAGAGACTTCGCTGCGATCATCCGACAGCTGGAGGGATTGACCTCCAAGTCGGCCGACGGTCTGGCGGTGTCGGATCTCGATGTGAAGACACTGCGACGGGCGTTCGCCGGCATCTCCGATCAGTCGGCGGCCACGATTTCGCGGACCTGGTCGACGTGGAACCAGTTGTTCTCATTCCTGGTGGCTGAACAGGTGGTTCCAGGAAATCCGATGGCCGCCGTCGAGAAGCCACGGGTGCCCAAGAGCCGGCCGAAGGCCATCGTGGGTGACGACAGCGTCGAGCGGCTGATTCTCGCGGCCTCCAAGGGTCGTCAGGGGGCTCGAGATCCATGGCCGGAACGGGATTTCGCGGTGATCGTCACGCTGTTGACCTGTGGTCTCCGTCTCTCCGAGCTGCTCGATCTCACGATGCGGTCGATCGACGGCCCGGCCGGCGACCGGGTGATAGGCGTCAGAGGCAAGGGCAACAAGGAGCGAACAGTCCCACTGGAGCCCGAGGTCGAGGAGATCATCGCCGACTACATCGAGAGCCGGCTCCGGCGATTTCCCGGCCGTATCGGTGCCGAGGATGCTCTCTTCGTGGCCAACAGCGGCAAGCCGATGAAACGGGGCGCACTCCAGTATCTGGTCGACCAGCTTTACCGTGAGGCCGGAATACGTACCAAGGTCCCCGCCGGGGCCCTCGTGCACGCACTTCGTCACACGTTTGCCACCAGCCTGGCCCGCAACGGTGCCTCCGGTACCGAGCTGCAGCGGTTGCTTGGCCACGAGTCGCTTGCCACCACACAGCGTTACGTCGACGCGACGGCCCGTGAGATACGACAGGCGGCCCGATCGAACGACGCATACCGGGCGCTGCGCAAGACGACCAAGTCGGCGACTTCGGACGGGTGAGAGAGGTTTTGCTTGTCTACGACCCAGTTGTGGGTCGTAGACAAGCAAAAGTGGAGTGTGTCGGGAGAGGGGCTGTGGCTTGTGTCACCTGCATTTCACCTGACTTGGGAGGAGTGGACCTCCTGCCGGGCCCAATAGGCTTTGAAGCCGTCCGCCGTTTGTGAGGCCGGACAGGTGATGCCGTGGTCCGGTACGCAGCTTTCATCGGATCCAAGTTGACATCAGCCGAGCGAATTCCTTGGGCGTGTTCGTCGGTGAGAATCGAAGGTGCGGCCCGGATACAGCGGTGCGGCACCACAAGAAAAGGGTAGGTTCGGGACAGTGGGCCGCAGAATCGAAGTTGAACTGACAAGCACCCGGGACGACGGATCGTGGACATGGCGGGCCGCCGGGGCCAAGCAGCCGAGAGGCGAGCTCAGCGGCGATCTCCTCTACGGCGGAGCGAAGGTCGGCGATGTCGTGAAGGTCGAAGCCGACTTCCACCTCGACGGCATCGAGGTCGTCGAAGTGTTTCCGCCCAAGGCGAAGAAGGAACGAACCGATCTACTGGAGCTGAAGTCGCGCCCGGTTCGCGACGACGAGCTGGTCACGACTCAGCGGGTTTCCCGTCGGGACCGCGGTGATCGTGGTCGTCGCGGCGACCGCCCCGGCCGAGGAGATCGCGCTGGCCGCGGCGACCGAGGTGGTCGCGGTGACCGGCGCGGCGGCTCCGGCCGTCGGGAACCAAGGCCCGACCGGCCTCAGCGTCCAAAACCCAAACGGCTGCGGGCGAAACGAGAGCATCGGGACGCACTGTTGGCATCGGTGCCCGAGGAGCATCGCCCAATCGTCGAACAGGTCGTACGCGATGGTATGCCCGGCGTGCGGGCCGCGATCGACAAGCAGAACACCGAGGCCAAAGAGGCCGGCAAGCCGGAGGTCGACGCCGCACCGATCCTGGCCATCGCCGAGCGCAACCTGGCGGCCGCCCGTCTGGCCGAGTGGCGCGACCGGGCCGACGCCGCCCTGTCCACGATCGACGATCTCGATCTTCGCGATCTTCGTTCCGTCGTCGTCGTTGGCAACGACGTCGCCCGTGACGACGAAAGTCGGGGTCTCGCCGACCAGCTCAAGTCGGCGCTCGACGAGCGGATGGAGAAAGATCACAACGAGTGGCTGTCGGATCTGCGAACCGCCGTCACCGACGGTCGTGTGGTGCGTGCCCTTCGACTGTCATCCCGGCCGGTCAAGGCGGGGGCGCCACTGCCGACGGAACTCGCCGGCGAACTGTCGAAGCAAGCCGCGGCCGCACTTGCCGCAGATGTCGATGAAAGCCGATGGGCGATCGTGCTCGATGCCCTCGCCTTCTCGCCGGTCAGGGGCGCGGTGACGCCGGCCGGCCTTCCCGCCGAACCTGGCGAGGAGCTTCTGGACGAGGTCCGGCGGCTCTCCGACCGACTGCCGGCCATCGCCGGGCTGTTCGGCATCGACCCCGCTCAGGTGCCGAAGAAGGCAAAGCGTCGTCGCTCCTCTCGGGGCAAGGGCCAGGACCGCAGGCCCAAGTCGAAGAAGCCGTCGGACTCGAAGGCACGGGAGCCTAAGGCTGAATCAGCGCCCGAACCTCCGAAGCAGCCGGTGGAGCCGCCCGAGAAGGCTCAGCCGCCGGCAGAACCGGACGCGTCATCGGACGAGGCGGCAGAGGTGGCAGAGGTGGCAACGGAGTCAGCTTCCGAGCCTGCTCCCGAGGTGGAGGCATCAGCCGAGGCCTCACCGGAGCCTTCGGCCGAACCGGCCGTCGAGTCGGACACCTCGGCCGACCCCGAGCCGGAAACCGCGGCCGAAACCGACGATTCAGCGGAGGCCGCGGCCGAGCAGCCGGCCGAGGCTGACGCCGAAGCCGAGCCCGCAGCTGAACCCGAGGCGACCGCCGACCCCGAACCGGAAGCCGCCGTCGAGTCCGACCCCGAACCGGAAGCCGCCGTCGAGTCCGACCCCGAACCGGAAGCCGCCGTCGAGTCCGAGCCTGTTCCGGAGCGCGAGGCCACAGGTCCCGCCGGGTCCCAAGACTCCGGTGATGCCCCGGATCCCCGTGTCGCCGACGATTCTGGTGAGACCGAGTCTGCGGCTGACCCCGAAGACTCCGAGGAGGAATAGCGCCCGACGGCGCACGAACCGCCCCGGCTGGCCAGCCCCATCGCGCAACTGATAGATTGCGCTTCATGGCTCACCCGTTCCGATTCGGCATTCAGACCGGTGCGTTCGACGACGCCGATTCGCTCCGCGACCAGGCGCGCCGGATAGAGGACCTCGGCTATGCCGAGCTGTTCAGCTCGGACCACATCAACGGCGGCGGTCTGAACAACGTCGATCCCTTCCTCCCGCTGATGGTCGCTGCCGAGGCGACGACCACTCTGCGGTTCGGACCCCTCGTCCTGAACAACGAATTCCACAATCCGGTGCTTCTGGCCCGGACCGCAGCGTCCTTCGATCGCCTGTCGGGGGGACGTCTCGTGCTCGGCATGGGAACCGGCTATGCCCGCTCGGAACACGAGGCGGCCGACATTCCCCTCCGGCCACCGGGCGAGCGGGTGGCGAGGCTGGGTGAATCGATTGCAGCTCTGCGGGCTCTCCTCGACGACGGTGCGGCGACCACGGCCGGAGAACACATCACGATCTCGATCGACGGACTCGGCGTGCGCCCGGTCCAGGATCACGTTCCGATCCTCGTCGGTGGACACGGGCGAAAGATGGTCCGCCTCGCCGCGGCCACCGCCGACATCTTCCAGTTCACCGGACTCACCCACGATCCGAGCTCCGGCCAACCCTCCCCCGGTGGATTCGCCCTGGCCGATGTTGCCAAGCGCCACGCCTGGCTCGGGGCCGACGCCGGCGACCGGTTCGCCGATATCGAACTGTCGGTCCTCGTCCAGCGGACCCAGGTGGGCACGGGTGCAGACGCCGCCAGACGAGAAGTGGCCGAGCGGTTGGATTCCGATCCGGCACTCGTCGACGAGACCCCGTTCGTCCTGATCGGGTCACACGATCAGGTGGTCGAGAAGCTGCAGCGGCTTCGGGAGGAGTTCGGCATCCATCACATCGTGACCCGCGATGCCGACGACTTCGCCCCGATCGTGGCGGCGCTGGCCGGGCGGTAGCGCCCACACCGGTGTCGCGGCCCGCCGACCCGACGAGTCAGGTCCGGCCCCCGGTTCCCGGGTAGGCCACCCCGGCGGGCTCCCAGTCCGGGTGACTCCACGTGATGGTGTGGGGTATCGGCCCGTTGGGCAGCCACGGCTGCTCCCCGTAGGCATCGTCGTTGTGGTACCAGCCCTTCTCGACGGTCCCGAGGGCGGCATCGATCACCCGGTATTGGACCTTCTTGGAGAAGGCGGGCTGTGATTCGGTCCAGGCGATCACCACATCGCCCGGCTCGTACTGTGCCCGCTCCTGGAGGGCCGCTATCAGGCGTTCGTCGAGGCAGTGGCCGTCGCCGAAGTTCCAGCCCGTCAAGACGTTGCTGACGAACTCGCCCTCCCGCTGGACCCGGTCGTCGAGACTGTCGACGTGGCGCATCAGCGCCGAGATGTGCATGCGCCCCATCGGGTGCATCATGCGGAACGCCACGGCCTTCTGAATGAAGATCTCGGAGATCTCTTTGCCGAACAGCGGCTCGAGTTGGTCGATCTGGTTCTCGGCCGACTTCACGATCTTCTCGTTGATGCGATCCTCCTTCTCCTTGTCGCGGAACGAGAACGTGGCCGCCGCCCAATTGCCGGCGTACTGCTTCATCCCGATGAGGAACGACACGTACTGCGGTTTGAACGCCCCGAGGACGATGAACGACAGACCCATCACCAGCACGACCGGAATGAGCGCCGGATTCATGTCGGTGACGGCGTACCCCTCCGACGGATGGAAATTGTGGAACAGGAACCCGGCGCAGAAGATGAAGAACACGTTCCATTCGAGCGGTACGGCCAGCGGGAAGGTCGAGATGATGAAGGTGTGGAGCATCCAGATCGACACGATGGCCACCCAGGTCAGCGGTCGCCACGGGGCGAACAACAGGATCAGCGGCATCACCAGCTCACAGGTCGTGCCGCCGATGTGGGCCAGGAGGTGGGTCACGTACGACGGGCGGATGTCGTTGGGGTAGTCCTTCACCGTGGCCTTGCGGAACCTGTCCCACACGACCCACGGCGTGTTCTGCACCATGATGGCCACGGTCGACGAGAAGCCGTGGTTGAACTTCGAGAACCCGGCCCCCATCCAGATGATCACGATGAAGATCTTGGCCGCGATGATCATGTCGACGAAGTTGTCGAACAGAGCGAAGCACAGCAAGGTCGGCACGTACTGCTCGGCCCGGGACGACAGGAACACCACCTTGTCCCGCAACCCCATGAGGAGTATCAGGCCGCAGTAGAGCAGCACCGCCCATTGGGGCAGGATGCCGGCCGATCCCTCCGGTAAGCCGTCGACCTGCTGCCCGGAGAGGAACAACAGGAGAACCAGGCTGGCGAGAATGAGCTTGTACAGTCCGGTGTCCCACGGGGTGCGACGGGCCCCGGCGGTGAACGGCACATGGTTGGGGTAGGGCGGAACCCGGAGCGTGTCGGTCTGCCACCAGTAGAGGATGCCGCCGATCGGAGGGTCGAAGTGGAAGGCGAGCGGACCGCAGGTCGCGGCCAGGCCGATGACCTCCAGCAGGATCGTCCAGATCATCAGCTTCTGATAGAAGATCGGTTCGCTCCACCAGGCGCCCATGTCGTTGAACTCGAGCCCGGCGGTGAACGCCCCGGCCACGATCCAGCCGAAGAGCCCGTAGAAGAAGATCTTCCACGCGTAGAACGTGCCGGTCTGTTTCGGGGTGCCGAAGCCGTGCTCCACCCAGTGGAGCTGGAGCATCTTCATCCGCTCGAAGAACGGGATCTCGGCGAACTCGTCGAGACCGACGTCGGGAAGTTCCGCGGTTCGGTAGCCCATCGTTCAGTAGGTCCTCCTTCGGCCTCTCAGCCGCTCGCCCGTGTCTCTCCGGTGGCGTTCCAGTTCGAAGTAGTAGTCGTCGTCCTCCACCGTCCGGGTGGAGATGATCTTTCCGCTGAGTCGCGCCAGTTCCCGCTCTCTGACCCGCTGACGCTTCCACGCCTTCCGTTTACTCTTGCGGCGTTGCCGTTCGAGGTGGTCCTCCTCGGTCTCCGACGTGCCACTCAGGTACGCCTCCTCGATTTCGTCGAGGCGGCTCATGGCCTCGTCGGCCGGGAGTTCCATGCGGATCTGGCCTCGGGCCATGAGGTACATCCGGTCGGCGTAGCGCAGAGCCTTGCGAGCGTGTTGCTCGACGATCAGCGCTCCCGTTCCCTGCTGATCCGCCGCGTCTCGCACGGCGCCGAGGAGCCGGTCGACGATCTTGGGGGCGAGGCCGAGCGACAGCTCGTCGGCTAACAGCAGCTTCGGATCGCGGCTGAGGGCCCGGGCGAGGGCCAGCATCTGTTGCTCGCCCCCGGACAGCATGCCACCCCGCACGTCCAGCCTCGCCTCGAGCTCTGGGAACAGCTCCAGGGCCCGTTCGACCGACCCTCCGCCGGCCCGAAGGTTGTCGCGGGCCGACATCCGGGTGAAGACCAGTCGTTCCTCGGTCACCAGCCCGATCCCTCCCGAGCGGATGCGCTGATGCATCGGCGTCCAGGTCGGCACGTGGCTGAACATGACCAACCCGTCGACCGGGGCCAGTTCCCCGGCAATGGTCAACAAGGTGGTGCTCTTGCCGGCGCCGTTCGGCCCGAGCAGGCACACGACCTCACCCCGGTTCACGTGGATGTCGATCTTGTTGACGACCTCGCGACCCAGGTAGCCGGCCTTCAGGTTCCGGGTCTGGAGCAAGGGGCGGTCGGTCGCCATCAGGCCCCACCTCCCGGCACGACGGCCAGATCCTCCGGAGCGTCGTCCGCGACGTCGGTGAGCTCGTCACCGAGGTAGGCGGCGATCACCGCCGGGTCGGTACGAACCTCGGCGGGCGAACCGGAGGCGATGAGCCGACCGAAGTCGAGCACGATCACGTTGTCGCACACGTCGGTGACGAAGTTGATGTCGTGCTCGACGACCAGCACCGCCATCCCCCAGTGCTCGGCCAGTCGCCGTACCACAACCGCCAGTTCCGCACTCTCGGTCTGACTCAGACCGGCCGCCGGTTCGTCGAGGAGGAGCACACTCGGATGCATCGCGACGGATCTGGCAATGGCCAGCAGCCGGCGTTTGCCATAGGAGAGGTCTCTCACATCGCGGTGCAGATCCTCATCGAGCTGGAACTCGCGGATGGCTCGCACCACCTCCGGTGGGAAGGGAGGGTTGACCGGGCGCACCAGATCGCGCACGTACGAGCCGATGTCCTGGGGATCGGCGGCCACGCTGAGGTTCTCGAAAACGGTTGAATCCTCGAACAGCTCCAACGACTGGAACGAACGAGCCACCCCGGCCCTCGCTCGGGCCGATGGCGACAGCCCCGTGAGGTTCAAGCCGTCGAGGTCGACGGCGCCCTGAGCCGGGGTGAAGCCACTGATGGCGTCGATCAGCGACGTCTTGCCCGCCCCGTTCGGGCCGATCAGCCCGGTGACGGTGCCCGGCTCCAGACGGGCCGACACCTCGGAGACGGCGACAACGGCGCCGTAGCGGACGGTGAGACCATCGATGGACAGCGTTCTCGGGGCGACCGTGGTGGCCGCATCGCCGTCCTCATCGGCCGTGGCACTGGAAACAGCGTCCAGGTCGATGGCGTAGCCCTGCCCCCACTTGCGCAGTTTCTTGACGAATCGGAACATCTTGACCCACTCGGCGGCGACTCCGTCCTGATAGGCCAGGACCATCAACAGGATCGAGACGCCACTGATGAACTGGATCCACCGTCCGACTCCACCCCACGTCGACTCGAGGATCTCCTGGTTGAGCCCGGCCGTGGCCATGGTCGAACCGACGAAGGCGCCCAGGAGGTGTCCGACGCCGCCGACGAGTGTGAGGCCGACGTAGGTGATCGAGGTGAAGTTGGTGAACGACTGGTAGCTGATCGAGCTCAGGCGGAAGGCCAGGAGAATGCCGCCGAGCGCGGCGATGGCGGCCGACAGCGAGAATGCGTAGAGCTTGGCCATCGTGACGTCGATGCCGAGTGCGGCGGCCGCCCGTTCGTTCGTCCTCACGGCAACCAGGCGCCGCCCGCTGCGGCCTCGCCGCACGTTGGACACGACCCAGACGGTGAGGAGCGCCAGCGCCAGCACGAAGATGCCGTAGCGGGCCGGGTACCGGATCGAGCCGATGTCGTAGCCGAACAGATCGGGGTCGCCGACCTGCGTTCCCTGAACGCCGCCGGTGTAGTTGCGGTTCCGGAACAGCATCAACTCCATCGTCGTTCCCAACCCGAGGGTCACGATGGCGAGGTTGATGCCCCGGGTGCGAACGGCGGGTAGTCCGAACACCAGACCGAGCGGGATTGCGGCTACGACACCGGCGACCAGGCCGAGCAGGAACGGGATGTCGTAGACCGCCACGAGGCGCCCGGCCACGAAGGCACCGAAGCCTGCGAAGGCGAACTGGGCCAGGGACAGCTGGCCCGCGTAGCCGGTGAGCAACACGATCGACAGGAGGACGATGGCGACGCCGAGCGACACCGTGATCGCATCGAGCCATTTGGTGTCCTTGGTCAACAGGAGGAACACGATCACGCCGCTGCCGAACAGCGTCCAGTCCCACGACATGCGGCCGTTTCCGAGCATGGGTTGTTTACGGAGGTAGTAGTCCCTGGTCGGTAGTGAACGGCCCCGGAACACCAGGAACACGATGATGACCAGGAACGGAAGCGACGGGGCCAGACCCTGCTGGTCGATGAAGCGCCCCACCAGCGACTGGCCGATGCCGAGGGCGAAGCCGGCCAGCGTGGCCAGTGGGAACGACCGGAAGTCGGCGACGAGGGCGGCGGCCAGCGCGGCCAGCACGAGGCCCGTCATCGAGGTGATCTGCAAGGTGATGATGGGTACCACGAGAATGCCGGCGACCGTGGCGATCGCCGAGCCGAGCGCCCAGTTGCCGGTGGCGATCCAGTTCGGGTTCAGGCCGATGGCGGCGGCGGCCCGCTCACTCTCCGATACGGCTTCGGTGGCGATGCCGAACCGGCTGGAACGGTAGAGCAACCACAGCCCGGCGGCCGACAGCGACGCGATCAGGAGAAGGATCAGCCGGTCGATCGTGATACCCACGTCGGCGTAGAGGGTCAGCCGGTCGGTCGGCAGCCAGCTGTCGATCTGGCGGGGCTGGGAGCCGTAGCGGATGACGGTTGCCGCCTGGACGGTCACCAACACGCCGAGCGTGGCGATGACGCGCACCAGGGAACTGGCGCGGCGCAGGGGTTTCATGATCAGCCAGTGGGTCATCACACCGAGAAACGCCGCCCAGAGAATGCCGGCAACCGCGGATGCGAGGAACGGCCAGCCGTGTTCGGTCTGCAACTCCCACTGGGCGAAGACCCCCGCGATCGCGGTGGCCCCGAGGGAGAAGTTCAGCACGCCGGTTCCCCGGTAGATGGCGATGAGCCCCTGAGAGGCGAACGCGTAGAGCGCCCCAACACCCAAGCCCAGCAGGGCGAATCGGATGACCTCGTTCACATGTCCCCTTCGATGTCCAGCCCGGTCGGAAACCTTGGTGGCCTGGATCGTCGTTCAGCTATCGATTATTGGGCCGGTCGGCCGGAGACTCAAATCGACAGACCCCCGTCGACCGGCAGTACGACACCGGTGATGTAGCCGGCTTCCTCTGAAGCGAGGAACGCGACCGCCGGTGCAGCCTCCGCCGGATCCGAGAACCGTCCCATTGGGATCTCGGCCTGCAGCTCCGCCCGCCGGTCCTCCGGGATCGAGGCCACCATGTCCGTCTCGGCGTTGGGTGAGATGGCGTTCACCGTGATGCCGAAGCGGGCCAGCTCCTTCGCCGTCGTGCGGGTGAAACCGATGATTCCGGCCTTGGCGGCCGCATAGTTGGCCTGCCCGATGTTGCCGTGGAGTCCGGTGTAGGACGTGACGTTCACGACCCGGCCGTAGCCGTGCTCACGCATCACCGGAACGGCGGCTCTGGTCACATTGAACGTGCCGGTCAGATGAACACCGAGGACCGCCTGCCAGTCGTCGTCGGTGAGTTTCCACACCACCCGGTCACGCAGAATCCCTGCGTTGTTGATCACCACGTCGAGTCGATTCGTCGTGTCGATGAGGTGGCCGACACCCCGGTCCACCGAATCGGGATCGGCCACATCGATCACCAGTGGTATGGCGTCGGTCAGAACGTCGACCGCCGCCTCCGCCAAGGCCGTCTCGTCGACGTCGGCCATGGCAACGGTGGCACCGGACTCGGCGAAGAACCGGCTCATGGCCAGCCCGATGCCGCGTCCGGCGCCGGTGACGAGAACGGTTCGGCCCGAGAAGTCGAAACGTATGCTCATGGCCGTCGTCTCGTCACAACGTCGACTCAGCCGGCGTTGCCGGTGGCCAGGTCACCCACATCCTCGAACTCGGTGGTGAGCGGCACGACCTCGCCGTTGTCGAGCGTGCTGAACACGACGCTGCGATTGAACAGCCGCTGGTAGCCCTCGAGCCCGTCGGTCCACTCCTGCGTGAAGTCGAGGACCGGGACCATGCCGCCGAGATCAAGGCTGTCTGTGTTGGAGGCGGCCTCGAAGAACGACGCCGCCGTGATGTCGCCGTCGATGCCCTCGGCTATCTGGGTGAAACCGACGAAGGCGGCCCACGTGCCCATACCACCGAGGCTGTTGTAGTCGTTGCCGTCGCCGGCGAAGCCGTATTCGTCGAGTGCGTTCCGGTACTCGTCCCACGGTGCGGTTGAGATGTCGGGGTACATGCCGGCGATGATGTCGCCGTCGGTGGCTTCCTCGTTGCCGGCGGCCGAGACCTCGTTGAGGTTGCCTTGAGGGCCGTACTGGCGAGCCTCGGTTCCCGACTGGGCCCAGGCGGTGTTCCAGGTGATGTAGGGCGTCTCGGAGATGATGGTGATGACGCAGTCGGCGCCGCCACTCGTGGCCTGCGCCACCTCGGCCGAGTAGTCCTGGGCCGTGGGCGGCAGGATCACCGTCTCCCCGAAGCTGACGCCGAGCGCGGCCGCCGCGTTCTCCATCGGTGGGATGAAGATCTGGGCACCATCGATGATCACGGCGTTGATGGCCTGGCATTGGTCCTCGACCGCTCGTTTGACGGCACCGACCGCGTACATTGGCTGGTTGCCGATGGGGAACGAGTGCGGGCTCGTGAGCTCCGATGGTGTGATCGGGCAGCACGGGCCGAACCAGGTGATGTCCGACTCGGCGATGACGGGCACGATGCTCTCGGCGAAGAAGGTGAACGAGCCGACGACCGAAACCATGCCCTCGTCGACCGCCTGACGGGCACAGGTCGTGGCCACCGCCGGGTCGAACTGCTCGTCGCAGACCGTCACTTCGAGCGGACGGCCGGCGATGCCGCCCCGGTCGTTGATGTATTGGGCATACGCGTCGGCGGTGTTGGCGATGTTCTGGTACGTGGGTCCGGCTGCGTTCAGGGTGGTGACGGTCATCACCTTGATCGGATCACCCGACGCCTCGCCGGCACCATCGTCGCCGTCGTCGGTTGCGTCGTCCTCCTCCGCTGCGTCGTCCCCACCTTCGTCGTCGGCCTCCTCGTCGTCCGCTGCCTCCGACGTATCGGTGCTTTCCTCGGCGGACTCCGCCGCTGTGTCATCGCCGTCGTCGCCGTCACCGCCACACGCTGCGGCCACGAGGGCAAACGCGGCGAGCAAGGCCAGCAACAATCGTGTGGTCGGACCGACGGGCGTGCCCGTCCGTGACGTTTCCGAGATCATTGTCTCTCCTCCTGATATCGACCGTGTGTGAGGCTC
>CBDCGP010000036.1:0-83089 GCA_965216655.1 Acidimicrobiales bacterium | reverse complement strand
ACACCAACGACGGCGACCATCAGCTGACCGTCGAAGCCGGGCAGACGGCCACCGCCGCGGCCGACTTCGGCCAGAATTACGCCATGCTGTCCGGCGTCTTCACCGACGCAGACGGCAAGCCGGTGCCGAACGCCCAGGTCACCGTCACCGATTCCACGGGCCGCACGTTCGTCGTCACGACCGACGGGGAAGGGCGGTTCGTCGTCGAGGGAAGTGCTGACGCCCCTCTGGCACTCGGGGCGGCAACCGTCACCGGTACCGACGGCGCCGGTCGAACGGTCACCCAGTCGACCTCGCTGACCGGTGGGACGGCACCGCCGACGGTGACGCTGGCAACCACCTCCGCCACCTCAGCTTCCGACTCCGGCGGCGGCGACTCGGACGCCGACGCGTCCCCGCCCTCCACCCTGGCCCGAACGGGATCCTCGTCAACCGGCATCGCCGCCAACGGGCTGCTGTTGGTCGTCGTCGGATTCGGGTTGCGCGTGGTGGCCGGACGCCGGAGAGCCATCGTCTGAGTCCGGCGTTGGGGCCGACGACCGGTCAGGCTCTACTATCTGACCATGGCCTTCACGGTTCGCAACACCTGGGAATCCGGGCTTCCCCCCGACGACGATCACCCGTATCGCACCGGGGTCTGGCGTCCTCAACACCGCGAGTACGAGGCCTGGGACATGCCGGTCGAGGGTGAGATCCCCGACGATCTGAGCGGCCTCTACATTCGCAACACCGAGACCGCCGTGTTCGAGCCGATCAAGCGCTACCACCCCTTCGACGGCGACTCGCTCCTCCATTCGATCAGCTTCGACAACGGGGAGGCCCGTTACAGCTCGTCGTTCGTCCGCACCGAGGGCTTCCTGGCCGAGCAGCAGGCGAAGCAGTCGCTGTGGGCGGGGATCACCGAGCACCCGTCGAACGCGGTCGCCGATCACGGCTGGGGTGCCCGGTCGATGATGAAGGACAACGCCTCGACCGACGTGATCGTGCACCGGGGCCGGGCGCTGGCCAGCTTCTACCAGTGCGGCGACCTCTACGCCCTCGACCCCATCACACTGGACGACCTCGGGAAGGAGACGTGGGGCGGACGGTTCCCCGCCGAGGGTGTGTCGGCCCACCCCAAGCTCGACGAGCACACCGGCGAGATGCTGTTCTTCAACTACTCGGTCGAGGCCCCCTACATGCACTACGGGGTCGTCGACCGGAACGGCGAGCTGACCACCTACATCGACATTCCACTGCCCGGGCCCCGCCTACCCCACGACATGGCGTTCACCCCGAACTGGTCGATCCTCAACGACCTGCCCCTCTACTGGGATCCGAAGGCCCTGGCCGACGGCTACTACTCCAACACCTTCAATCGCGACCTGCCGAGCCGGTTCGCGCTGGTGCCCCGCCACGGGACCACCGACGACATCCGCTGGTTCGAAGCCGAGCCCACCTTCGTGCTCCACTGGACCAACGCCTACGAGGCTGGCGATGAGGTGATCCTCGACGGGTTCTTCCAGCACAACCCGACCGCCCGGGGAGTGCCCCGATTCGGCGGGCAGTTGAAGGGCTTCGAGACGCTCGACATGAACGTGCTCGAGGCCCGCCATCACCGCTGGCGTTTCAACCTGGTCACCGGCGAGTGTACCGAGGAGTCTCTCAGCGACCGTTGCGCCGAGTTCCCCATGGTCAACGGCCGTCATGCCGGGCGGCCCTATCGCTACTCCTACCAGGCCCGATGCACCCACGGGCTGTTCGCGTTCGACGGCCTGATCAAATACGACGCCACGACGGGCACCGAGGAGCTGCTCGAATGCGACGACGGCGTGTTCGTGAGCGAGACCGTGATGGCGCCCCGGATCGGGTCCACCGCCGAGGACGACGGCTACCTGGTCACGTTCGCCAGCGACATCGTCAACGATGTGTCCGACTGCTGGATCATCGACGCGACCCGGGTGGGCGACGGGCCGATCGCCCGGATCCGGTTGCCGGAGAGGATCTCGTCGGGCACGCATTCCACGTGGGCGCCGTCATCCGACCTCGGCCGGTGACGCGGTGAGGCGGTGATGTGGTGAGAAACGATCTGATACAGCCGATCGTCAAACGCTGGTTCGACCACATCGAACGGAAGCAATCGTGGCGCGATCCGGAGCTCGGCGACGGCGCCGAGTTCCCCGCCAAGCACTATGCCGATGGCGGCCATCTCGCCGCAGAGCGGGAGCGGCTGTTCAACCGATTAGCGCACGCGGTTGCACTCAGCGCCGACCTCCCCGAGCCGGGATCCTACGTGACCCGGGATCAGTTCGACGTGCCGCTCGTGCTGTCCCGAGGCACCGACGGCGTGGTGCGAGCCTTGGCCAACGTCTGCGCTCACCGGGGTGGCCAGGTGGTCGGCGGGCTGGAGACCGGCACCGTCCGGGGGTGCGCTCGACGGCATGCCTGCTCCTATCACGCCTGGACCTACGACCCGGCGGGCACCCTGGTCGGTGTGCCCGACCAGGGAGCGTTCCCCTCGGTGGAGGTTCCGGGGCCGGGGCTGGCACAGCTGCCTTGCGTCGAGTCCGATGGCGTGATCTGGGTGTTGCCGAACGGCTCGTCGCAGGCGCCCCTGGCCGCCCCGGATCTAGGTGTCACGTCGGAGGATTTCGCCCACTTCGACATCGGCGGCCACGAACACTGGCGGAGTCACCGGTTCGATCTGGCGATGAACTGGAAGCTGGTCGTCGACACGTTCCTCGAGCCCTACCACTTCGCCTCACTGCACCGCGACACCGTCGGCCCCATCTTCTTTCCCAACTTGTGTTACGCCGACCGCCACGGTCCCTTCATACGCCATCTGATTCCCCGGCGGACGCTGCTCGACCTGGCCGATCAACCACCCGAAACGTGGGACATCGTGCCCCACACCGCGCTGGTCTACGTGCTGTTCCCGGCCACGGTGTTCGTGATGCAGATCGATCACATCGAGCTGTGGAGGGTCTGGCCGCAGGGCGATGAGCCCGGTCGCTGCTGGTGCGACCTCGATTTCTACATCCCGACCGCGCCGAAGACCGAGTCGTCGGAGCGGCACTGGGAGAACAACTGGCGGCTCACGATCGACACCGTCGAACACGAGGACTTCCAGGCCATGGCCGGTGTGCAGCGGGGCGTGGCCTCGGGCGCGATCGAACGTGTGCGGTTCGGGGCCAACGAACCGGCCCTGATCATGTACCACCAGGCCCTCTCCGACGCCATGACGGTCTGATCCCTCGCCTCCTCCATCGTTGAGGTTTGGAGCGAAATGTGTCGTCAGCGCGCATTTTGCTCCAAACCTCGGTGCGGGCTCGGCTCGGACGCCGAAGATCAGCTGAACAAGTACTTACCGCAGGTGGGCCACTGGCCTGCGCCGGCCTTGTTGTAGAGGATCTGGGCTCGGTTGGTCTGCTCGGCGACCGAGGCGTCGACCGGGTTGCCCGAGCCGCCGACCGAGGCCCATGTGCTCAGACTGAACTGGTAGAGGCCGTAGTAGCCGGCCGGGTTGACGGCTTTGGGATTGCCGCTCGACTCGCACTCGGCCAGTGCGGCCCAGTTGAGGCCGGCCGCCGCACCACCGGCGGAGGCCCCGGGATCGGCTGCAGGTTGTACCGGAGCAGGCTTGGTCCCGACCCGGATCACCTCGGTGACGGGCTCGGTCGTGACCACGGAGTCGACCGCCTCCTCCGACGTGATCTCGCCGTTGGTCCTGGTCACCTCGTAGGTGACCTCCTTCTCCCCGTCGACGCCCTCGGTTTCGGTGCGGCGGGTGCCGGCGGTCAGGTCGCCGTCGTTGCGTTCGACCGTCTCGTGGGGAACCGGTTCGGTGCGGACCTCGGTCTCGACCACGATCCGGGTCACCGTGATCGCCATGGCGTCGGTGACCGCCGTCTCGGCCGGCGGCACGAGGCGATCGGATTCACCGATCGTCACTCCCTCGGCGGTGAGGAGATCGCCAACGGTGGCATCGGTCGAGGTGAGGGTACGGGTGCGGCCGCCATCGTCGAGTGTCACTGACTTGGGGGTGACGATGACCACGGACGCGCCGGTACGGGGCAGCGGATCCTCGAGCGGCAGCGAGATCGCCGCACCGTCTATCGGTGCGCCGACCGCGTCGAGCGCGGCGCCGATGGTCAGCTCGGTCGAGGAATGGGTGATCTCGGTCCCGTCGACGGTGACGGTGAGCGGCCGGGCGAACCGAACCTCAACCGCCGTGCCGTCTTCGAGCGCGGTGCCAACCGGCGGCTCGACGAAGTCGTCGGCCGTCACCTCGAGACCCTGGGCGGCCAGGAGTTCGGCCACGGTGTCGGCTCGGGTGTCGACCGTCTCTGGGGTTCCGTCGATCGAGAGGTCGACGGTCATCGTCGAGGTCACGAACCACACGATCCCCGCAGCGACAGCCACGAAGGTGAGGGCGATCGCGGCCAGGAAACCGATTTGCGAGCGGTTGAGCCCCCCGCTGGTTCCGGACTGGTGGACCGCGATCGGTTCGTCGTCGATGATCTCGACGTCTGGGCGCGGCGTTGTTTCGGCGGAATCGGGTGTCGTACTGAGCATCGTTCTCCAGATCGGGGCGGACCCGGGCTCGATGGCCACGGGTCAGGACAGCACGTTCAGCGACTACGGTAACAGTTCCGTAATACCAACGGGCGTCATTGACCGGTTTGACCCGATACATAGCTCCGATAGGCGACAACAACCAGACCGATCACCAACACGGCAACGGTCCACACCTCGGGGAACACGAGGGCGATGGCGATGGCGGCGATGACGATTCCGGCGGCCAGGAGACGAGCCGTGGCCCGGCGTTCCTCGCGCACGCTCATCTCATCGAGCGCGCCCTGGGCCTTCGCCGCCACCTCACCGTCGCCGTTGGCCGCAAGCGTTCGCAGCGCCTCGGGGTCGGTGACGCGGCCGGCGGCGGTCAGACGAAAGCGGTAGGCCGGATCGGCGGCCAGTGCGGTCAGCGCGCCGCCGGTCGGGACGCGGGCCAGCGCCGCCTCGGCGACTCGATCGTTCCGACTGCGGGCCAGCTCGGTCAGCGCCGCCTCGTCGTCGATGCGATCCAATGCCTGCTGCCATCGGGGGTGGCCGGCGTCGCCGGCGATCCGGGTCAGCACACCGAGGTCACCGAGGTTGGCGACGGCGTTTTGCTGCACGTGCGGCGTCGGATGGCTGCTCAGCCGGAAGAGCGCCTCGGGGTCGTGGACGAACCGGATGGCCGAGCGACTGACCGCTTCGTCGTGATTGGCGGCCAGCTCGAGGACTGTGCGGGCATCGACCCGGCCGAGGGCGACTTCGCGGACCGACGCATCGGCATCGCGGGCGAGAATGGCCAGCAGGTCGTTGGACGCGGCGTGGCGGGCGAGGGCCCGTCGGGTCTCGGGATCCTGCGAACCGGCGACGAGCCGCAGCACCTTGGGGTTCTGGATCTGGGTGACGACGGCGGACCGGACGGCCTCGGACTGGTCGACGATCAACTTTTGGATGATGGCCGGATCGGTGACGCCCGAGGCCAGTGCGGCCCGCACGTCCGGATCCGGGTCGTCGGCCAGGCGCCCGGCGAGTGGTCCGCTCGTGATTCGACGGGCCGCAAGGACCCGTGTCCGTTTCGGGCGTTCGGGTTCGACGAGCCGGCCGAGCAGACTCTGGTCGGTGATCCGAGGCACGGCGATCGTGGCGACGGTGTCGTCTCGGTCCTGAGCCAGGCTGAACAGCACCGATTGGGTCGGGGTGAGCGTCGCCACCTCCCGCCGCTGGGCGGCTGACGGGCTGGCCGCGAAGCTGTCGACCACCGCCACCTCCTGCGGCGAGAGCGGCTGGCCGTCGGCCGACGCGGTCACGCTGATCGTTGGGTTGGAGGTGGCCGGGGCCGCCGGCTTGGAATCGGGGGAGGGTGGCGGCGGCACCGACTTGGATTTCGCCTTCGCCGCACCGTTCTTCCCGGTGCCGGGGGAGGGAGGCGGCGGCTGCACTGACGATGTCGACGGTGGGGCCGCAGAGACCGCCTTCTGCGGGCCAGGTGATGGCGGCGTGTCTCTCCCGAGTGCGGTCAGTGCGGCCAGCAGTTCGGCGGCGGTTTGGAACCGGTCGTCCGGATCCTTGGCCAGCGCCTTGGCCCAGAAGCCCTTCAACTGCGGTGCCCGGTCGGAGACCGGGATCCGGGCGTTCAGGACCCGGTGCAAGAGGGCTTCGTGTGATCGTTCACCGGCGACGTGGTAGGGGGCGGTGCCGTCGATCAGTGTGTACAACGTCGAGGCCAACGAGTAGAGGTCGGACCGTTCGTCGTTTTTGGTGGATCCGTTGAGGAACACCTCGGGCGCCGCGTGTTCGAAGGTGGCGGCGTTCAGGGTGGCCGATGCACTGCGGATGACCGCGATGCCGAAGTCCGACAGCTTCACCCGACCATCGGTGGCCAGGAGGATGTTGCTCGGCTTGATGTCACGGTGCACGATGCCCCGGGCGTGGGTGTGCATCAGGGCCCGGGAGATCTGGCTGGCGTACGAGACGGCCGTTTTCACCTCGACCGTGCCGTTGCGCATCAGGGAGTCGGCCAGCGAGCCACCGGGCACGTACTCCATCACGAAACACGGGTTGCCGTTGGTGGTCTCGGCGAACCGGTAGATGACGGCCAGGTTCTCGTGGCTGCCGAGATCGGCCAGGATCTGTGCCTCGCGCTGGAAGCGGCGCACGCCATCGTCGTCGAGATGACGGAGCACCTTGACGGCCACCTTGCGGCCGAGCGCTTTGTCGTCGGCCGAATAGACGGTGGCGAACCCACCTCGACCGATCTCGACGTAGTTCTCCAGCCCGGCAATGCCGAGGCCGGGCGCCTGGCCCGTTTCCGCCTGCTTCGTCGGCGGATCCACCGGGTCGTAGACCGAGGTCGTCTGCTCGTCGATGCTCCGTAGTCTAGTGCTTCGGCGTGCCCGGCCTCAGGCGGCTTGGGAGGCGGCAGGCCTCGGGGTCGCGGCCTCCAGCCGTTCGCCGATGTCGGCGCAGTCCGGGCAATCATCGGCCGGGCGCAGACCCAGGCGGATCAGTTGGCCGTAGACCTTGCAGCCGAGGCAGTAGCCGGCAAAAGCCTCCAGCGAGGCGGCAACGGTGAGCGCACCGATGATCACGACCGCCGCCGTGGTGGCGCCGGCCAGATGGGTGATCGAGGCGGCGGTCGTGAAGGCGGCGCCGACACCCTGGGCGAACCGTTTGGGGGGACCACTGACCAGGCGGTGCTCGAAGTCGAGCCGAGGGGTGATCACCTTGGTGACGAGCGACCCGAGCGGGCTGAGAGTTGGTCCGGTGAGAACCCGGGCCCAGAACCCGTAGGTCATCGCCACCAGGATGAAACCCCATCCGGTTGCCAGGTACGCAGCCGCCATGATGACGACACCCGTGGCGACGAGCCGGGCCGAGGTTTCATTGACGGGATCGGGGAATCCAAACACCTGTCCCACATGTCTTCTCACGTTCATGTCTCCTAAAACCCGACTAAGCTGATCGACTATTCCTAGTATCCAGCCTTTTGTTCGGACTTGTACGTGACATCGACCACATCCCGCACCTCATCTCGCAACTCGTTCCTGTTCCTCCACGCCCACCCCGACGACGAGTCGATCTTCACCGGCGGCACCATCGCCAAACTGGCCGACGCCGGGGCGGCGGTAACCGTGGTCATCGCCACCGACGACTGCTCGGGAGCCGAGCGACGGCAGGAGGCGAAGGCCGCGGCCGCCGTGCTCGAGGTCGACAGACTGGAGTTCCTGGGCTACCCGGATTCGGGCCTCGGCCCGGAGACGGAACCCGGCAGTTTCGCCGCCGAGTCAACGAACGTGGTGGCGACACGCCTGGCCGCCATCGCGCAGGAGGTCGACGCCTGTGCCCTCGTCGTGTACGACCCGGGCGGTATCTACGGCCATCCTGACCACCTGGCCGTCCACCGGGTGGGCGTGGCAGCTGCCGAGCTGGCTTGTGTGCGCACCGTCTACCAGTCGACCGTCGATCGGGAGCACCTCCACTTCGTGGCCACCCACCTCGTCGGTGATGCCGTCGAGGCCTTGATGCACGCATCGGCCGCCGAGCGTCCCGAGGGTCTTCTGGGTGACGGCATGGTCACCAGACCGGCGGTCGACGGCAAACTCGCCGGTGGGACCCCGACCGTGCTGATCGACACCACGATCGACGTATCCGACGTCCTGATCCGCAAGAGGTCGGCCATGGCCGCCCACGCCAGTCAGATCCCTCCCGGCTGCGAGGTCCTGTCGCTCGACGACGCCACCTTCGCCGCCGTGTACGGCCATGAGTGGTACATCCGGTCCGGCCCGCCGACGATGCTCGACAGCCTGGCCGGCTGAATCCTCGGCCCGACACGGCGACCTGCTACCCGGCGTGCAGCACCCGGATGTTCTCGAATGTCGTCAGATCGACCAGCGTCTCGCCGGTGGTGATGGAGACAACGGCCGCCGCCGGTTGAATGTCACTGGCGAGGATCATACGGTCGCCGGCCAGGAAGGTGCGGAATCCCCACGCCCCGGTCGCCGTGTCATTGGTCCACACCACCTCGCCGGTCCCGGCATCGAAGCCCCGCAACACGCCATCGAGATCCATGGCCGCGATGATCGACCCGTCCTCGCTGACCTGCCACGACAACATGTCGGTGTCGATGATCACGTTGCCGTCACCGTCGAGGACGGTGACGAAACCTTCACCTCCGGTGAAGTACCAGGTCCGGTCACCGCGGTGCTCGATCGTCATGAAGATCTCGACTTCCGGCCCCCAGGCGGCCGGGGGCAGCAGCCGTCCCTTCGTCGAAGGAACCCGCACCCGCTGTCCGGTCTCGCAGTCGACCTCCCACAGCGGCACCGCGCCCCACTCCTCCGACAGCGCATCGAAGCCCAACGGTTCGATCGATGCCGGAGGTTCGCTGAACGCGTCGTTTGGCATCAGCAGCGCCCAACCCCCGTCGTCCTGGAGCACCGGATCGACGGCCAGCATCTTCTCCGGATCGGCAACGGTGCCATCCACGAACGCGGCGTACGGCGGGCATTCGATGGGGCGACCCTCGAAGTCGTAGCGCGGTCCTTCGGGGATCGACGAGCCTCGGCCCGCCGTGATCAGCGCGTCACCCTGCACGCCGACCACCCGGTAGAAGTTGTCGTCGTGGCGCGCCACCTGACCATCGACCACGACGTAGCCCTCACCCTGGAGACCGAGCACGTCGCCGACCACGCCGACCAACACATCGACGCCGAGCTCGGCGGCCACGGCCAACGCCTCGTCACCGTGGGTCAGTGCCGTCGGATCGGCGGGTTCCTGATCGACATCGCACGTCACGGTATTGGTGATGCCCAGATCGGCCAGGTCGTCGAACGGCGCCACCCCCTTCTCCTGGTCGATCGAGACGAGGGCACCATCGACGAACGCCCACTGCATTCTGGTCCACAGGTGGTCGCCCCGGCCGTCGGCCGGATCCTCGGGCTCGGACTCGGTCGAGGTCAGCGTGCCGTCGGGCAGGCAGACCAAGCCGACGTTGCACCAGTCCTGACACGCCGAACTCGTCGCCTCCACCGGAAAGCCGTCGACCATTCGGGCGTCGCCCTCGATCGGCACCCGACGAACCTCGCAGCCGTCGAGCTTGTAGACGTCGACGCGTTTGAAATTGTTGGCCTGTTCGTAGAGCAGCAGCTCCTGGGCGCCATCACCGTCGATGTCGAAGCCGATCGGCCAGGGAGCGTCGACCCTGGGGGCGCGACCGGGTTCGAGTTCGGTGATGACGGTGTTGAAACCGACGTCGACGCCGATGTGGGTGGGCACGACCGCCTCGCCGTCGTCGACGACGGCACCGGCAATCCACACGCTGTCGTCACCGGGGCCCTGATCCTGGGAGACGTTCGGATCGAGCAGACCGTCGATGTTGGCCCGGCCGATACCGCTTGCCAGTGAGATCCTCTGCGCCAGGACGACGTCGGGGTCGATACATCCGGTGGGGACACCGGTGGCATCCTCGGAGGGAACCGTCGACGAGGTTGGAGGTTCCGGTGCGTCGATGGTGTCGACCTCGGTGGTGTCGCCGTCGAAGATCGACGGTCCGAGACGCAGCGCCGACCCGACAACGGCGAGTGCGACGAGGCCGGCGATCGCCACCGCCCACAGGCGTCGGTCTCGGGGCGAGGGCAGCCGGCGCCGGCGACCGCCGTGTTCGAGCCGGTCGACGATCGTGTTCCACGTCGGCGGCGTGGCCCGGTCACCGATACGGCCGAGTGTGTCGACGAGCGAGCCTTCGGGGTCGCCGCCGCCGTCCCGGCGGTGCTGCTCGTTCGGCCGTTCGTTCTGCCGTTCACTCACGGTGCACCTCCAAGCAGGGAGCGGCGGTCGCCGTCCGTCTCGGCCGACACGGCCTGCAGCGACGAGCGCAGGTTCTGCCGGGCCCGGGCCAGGTGGCGGCGGACGGACCCCTCCGAGATCCCGATTCGGTCGGCGATGTCGGCGGGCGTCAGGTCCTCCCAGTAGGCGAGATGGATCACGGCCCGCTGGCGGGGGCTCAGCCGGGTGAGGGCATCGACGATCTCGGGAGACGGCTGCCGGTCATTGCCGTCGGCGGCCGAAGCGGCGGCGCCTGGCGGATGCAGGCGAGCGGCCAGGGACTCCCGACGCTGCCGCCGACCGAGGGTGCGCCACTCCTTCGCCCCTGCGTTGGCGACGGCCTTGTAGACGTACGGGCGCATGGTGTCGGGCGACGTCGATGCTCGGGAGCCCTCAGCGTTGTCCCGAAACCGATTCATCACCGACACCATGGCGTTGGCCACCACATCGTCGGCCCGATCGGGGCCGACGATGGTGGCGGCAAACCGCACGAGCGCAAACTGCTCGCGGTGGTAGAAGTCGGCGAACTCGTCGTTCCTCACGCCCGTATGATCCCACCGGTCGTCGTCACGGGTGACGCACCGCAGTCATTTCCTCCTAGTTGGCCGAGAGGAAGATCAGCGTGCCGCCGTCCCGCTGGAAGGTGAACGACGATTCGTAGGAGTCACCGTCCAGCCACACCGAACAACGGCCGGGCGAGCAGCTCGACACCAGAACCGCTTCGGGGTCGATCGGCTGCCAGCCGACGAGGTAGTCGATCACGTCCTGGGACATGCGCACCTCGCTGATCGTGGGATCGAGCTGCCGGAGCGACGCCGAGATCTCAGCGACGACAGGCTCGAGCTCCTCAGGCACGGCGGCGCCCACCGGTAGGCCCGATTCCGCACCGGATTGGCCGGCATCGGTGTCGGTGTCGGCCTGGTCGGTCCCGGTGGCGTCGGTGGCCGCATCGGCCTGGCCGGCTTCGGATTCCGTGTCGGATTCGGTGTCGGTGTCGACCGGTGCGGATTCGGTGTCGGACTCGGCGTCGGTGTCGGTGTCGGCCACCTCTGCGTTTGCCGGCGTGGAATCATCGGCGATCTGGTCGGTTTCGACCGGTTCACCGTCTGAGGAGATCGTTTCGGAACCGGATCCGGCAACGAGGAATACGGACAGGATCAGCCAGGTCGCAATCAGAACCATCACCACCGCCACGGCGATGGCGAGACGGGTGATGATGGACTCGCGGCCGAATCGCGGCATGTTCATCGCCCGCGTCGGGTCGTTGCCGTTGGACCGGGGGTGGCCTCCGGGTTCGGCCGGCCTCTCTTGCTCTTGGGTCAACATGGTCTGTGTGTTCGACTCGCCGGCCCATCCGGCGGTCTTCTCCTGATCGCTCAATCTATCGGACAGTAGGTCGAATGTCAATAGCTATTGCAGAAATAACTATTGACAAGGATACCTCGGCTGGACTTCACTGAGGTCATGGCAGCACGATCACGCTCCACCGCCGATGCCGAGACCGCCAAGGAACGGGCCATCGACCGATTGGTCGCCGCGCTCGACGACATGGAGCAGGCGGCGGCCGACAACGCCGAGCGCAGCATCGTCGTGGCCCATCGAGCCGCGGAACTGAGGCGGCGGCTGGCCGACGGCGAACCGCTGGCCGATGTCGTCGCGGCCGAGGAATCGCCTCGCATTGTCGAGCTGCTGTCCACCAACATGGTCACGCTGGAGACTGCCGGGGCCGAGCTCCGGGTGGCACAGGCACTTGCTCTCCGCCACGAAGGGCTGACGATCGAGCGCATCGCCGATCTGTTCGGCGTCACCAGGCAGCGAATCTCCGCTCTCCTCCGGCAACGGCCCCGGCCCTGATCCGGCGCCCGGCCGGGGATTCCCGCCTTCCCGTCCCGGGTTCGATCGGGCTATACAAGGGAGATGACCGACGCCGAAACCTGGATCTCGGAGGCTCGACGGGAGGCGGTCACCGCCATCGGTGAACCGGGCGATTGGCTGACCGGGTCGCAGCGGCTCGACGCCTGGACCGAGTCCCGGCGAGCCGACACCGATCCGCTGGACCGAGCACGGCGAAGCGCCCTCAGCCCGGCCGCCGTCCCCGACAACCACGAGGCGTCGGCGCACCTGCCGGCCGCTGCCGTCGACGTCGTGCATCGGGTTGCCACCGATCCCGGTCGGCTCACACAGGCCTGGGCGAGGGAACGCATTGCGGCCCTCGGGGAGGAGACCTTCACCGAGCTGGTCGGGCTGACCGCCATCGTGCGCTGCCTCGACGCCTTCGACATTGCGCTCGGCAACGAACCGCATCAGCCGCCACCGGTCGCTCAGGGCGACCCGGCTCGTGTTCGCCCCGACGATGTCGGTGACGTCGGTGCGTGGGTCGCCCAGTCGACCGACAAGACCCTGGCCAACGTCAGCCGGACGCTGTCGCTCGTGCCGGAGACGAACCGGGCCTGGCGAGGACTGGTCAACTCGCACTACTCCCGCAACCACCAGTTCCTCGAACTCGAGTGGAGCCGTGCCCTCAGCAGGGTGCAGGTGGAAGCGGTGGCCGCCCGAACCACGGCGGAGCTCGACTGCTTCTATTGAACGACGGCGCACGCGGTGCTGCTCCGTGAGAGCAGCCGGGCCCTGGGTCAAGAGGTCGACGTCGACGCGGTGGTCGACGGCAGCCGATCCGTGGCCGGCGGCGACTACGGATTCCCCGCGGCCGCCGAGCTGCTGGCTTTCGCCACCGCCGCCAACAGGGCGGCCAACCCGGCGATGGTCACCGACGCCGACCCGCAGACGCTGACTGCTGGGCTCACACGAGCCCGAGCCGATCTCGAGACCGCGGTCGGCTCGGCCGGATTGCTGGAGGCGGCGGCCACGGTGGCGGTTTTCAACGGCCTGGTTCGGGTCGCCGACGGCACCGGCATCGAACTCGACGACGCCATGATCGTTGTGTCGTCCGACATGCGTGACCGACTCGGTCTCGACGCCATGACCGGTTCGGCCAACACCCGTCGGCTCGGTTCGGACCTGACGGCCGTCGACGGCCCATCGCCGGATCCCGACAACCGGGTCCGATCACTGTTCGCCGACGCCCGCTGAAGGGCCCGATCACGGCGGATCAGTCGAGGGCCAGGAGCAGGTCGGCCAGCTCCCGAGGGTGACTGAACGGGATCATGTGGGTCGCCGCGATCTCGAAGTGGCTCCAGCGATCTGATGAACGGGCCCGGGCCGCGGCCCGGTGGAAGGCGGAGTCGTGGGACTCGGCCGGATCCGCCGTCGCCTTGATGTAGGTGAGCGGGAACGGCCACTCCTCCAGCGGCTTCGACAGGCGCACCGGGGTCGTCAGGGTGCCCAGCGGCTGCCCGACCCGGCGCGCATCGGACCACGCCGTCAACTCCGGTGTCTCGAGCTCCCGGGGTAGCGCGGGCATCAGCCAGTCGGTGGACGGGCTGCCGTCGGGTTTCACCCAGACAGCGTTGGGATCCAGGCCAGGCGCGAGCAGCTCGATGGCCGACTGCCCGTCGTCGGGAACGAACGCGTCCAGATACACGAGATGCCGAACCCGATCACCGACGTGATCCAGCGCGCCGGTCACCACCATGCCGCCGTACGAGAAGCCGAGGAGCACGATGTCGTACAGGTCCTCGTAGACGATCGTATTGACCAGATCCCGCACGTGAAGGTCGAGATCGATCATCGGGTGGGCGAGATGGGACCGCTCGCCGATACCGGTCAGCGACGGCGTGTACACCTCGTGGCCCGCCTGCCACAGCAGTGGCCGTACGTGCTTGAAGCCGTAGGAGCCACCCCACGAACCGTGGCACAACACATAGGCACTGGCTCGGGAATCCATGGTCGAAGAATACGTCTCGGCGGAATGACTTGCATTCGCCTCCGGGTTGCCGATTGTATGGGTACACGTACCTAACGCGGGTGGCGTGTGCACAGCCGCCTGTGAGGTGAACCATGAACCCCGAACTGATTCGAGCCGGAATGGCAATGGCCGCCCTCGCCCTCGTCAGTGGCGGCATCATTCTCCTGCTCACCGGTTCGGCTCGGTCTGTCGGTGCGGCCTTCCGCGAGGCCCTGGCTCCTCTGCTGTCCGATGTTCGCAGTCGCACGTCGATGTCGCGGTCGGAGCTGGCCGATCTGTCGGTCCTGGTCGCCATCGTGATGGCCGCCATCGCCATCTTCGACGGCAACGCGCTCGGGGGTACGATCGTCGTGCCGCTGCTGCACCTCGCTCGTCCGTCGATCCGGAGGGCGACCCAACAGGAACACCCGCTGCTGGCGCTGTCGAGTACGTTCAGCCTCGATCTGATCATCGGCTTCTGCCTGCCGTTCGCGCTGGCTCACATGATCGTCGGCAACTGGTTCATGGGTCTGTGCATGTTCGCCATCGTGTTGGCCTTGAGCTGGCCGGCCGGTGGTCAGACGGCGCCCGGTCGCCGCTGGATGCCCGCCCCGAGCCCCGCCTGACCAGAAGTAACGCCGCTTTGACCTGATCCTCGATTTCTGTGCGCTCAGGGCCTCGTTTGCGGTGCCGTGAGCGCACGGAATGGTGGGATGGGGGCTGCCAGGTGGGGCGCTGTGGCGATGCCGGTACGCTGGGGAACCGCCGTTCTGGACGGCCTCGGGCCACACGGCCCCGTCGAATCAGACGAGCGCGCAACATCAAGCAGCGTCACGATCAGCAGATCGCGACGCCGCACAGGTGGTGGAGCAACGGAGTTCCACCGCTCACCCTGCTCTCGAAGGTCTCGGGAGCCCCGGAAGCCCCGGGTCCACAGGGAGGTAGAAGCCCGCCTATGAGGGCATACGAACTCATGGTCATTTTCAACGCCGACACGGAAGAGTCGGCGGTGCAGACCTTCATCAACCGTCTCGAGAGTATGGCCAAAGAGGCCGGGGGATCGCTCGAGAAGTCCGAGAAGTGGGGCGTTCGCGAGTTCGCCTACGAGATCAACAAGGCCCGTGAAGGGTTCTACATCGTCTTGGAGTTCATGGCTCCCAACGCGCTGACCGAGCTCGATCGGGTTCTGCGCCTCGCGGATGACGTCATCCGCCACAAGTTCATCCGCCTGCCACTCGACGAGGCTCATCGTCGGGGCCTGGCCGGCGTGACCGCCTAAAAGGGGAACAACTCCATGGCTATCGACAACACAGTAACCATCACCGGCAACGCCACCCGGGAGCCCGAGCTCCGCTTCACGCCCTCCGGGCAGGCCGTCGCCAACTTCGGAGTGGCGGTCAACCGCCGCTGGCAGAACCGGCAGACCCAGGAATGGGAGGAGTCGGTTTCGTTCTTCGACATCACCTGCTGGTCCACCCTGGCCGAGAACGTCGCCGAGTCGGTGGCCAAGGGAACCCGTGTCACCGTGGCCGGTCGGCTCGACCAGCGAAGCTGGGAGAACCAGGACGGCGACAAACGATCCAAGGTCGAGATCGTGGCCGACGACGTGGCGATCAGCCTGCGCTGGGCCACCGCCGACGTGATGCGCAACGAACGACCCGATGGTGGAGGCGGCGGCGGAGGTGGCCGTCCCTCCGGTGGCGGTGGCGGCGGCAACGCCTCATCCCCGCCCTACAACCCCGACGAAGAACCGTTCTAAAGAACTCGAGGAAGCACGAACATGGCTAAAGGAAATTCCCGCAACAAGCGGATGAAGCCCAAGGACTCCGGGCGCCGCACCAAGAAGAAGATCAGCCCGCTGTCATCGGAAAGCGTCGCCTACGTCGACTACAAGGACGTCGACCTGCTTCGGCGGTTCATGTCCGACCGGGCCAAGATCCGGTCCCGTCGAGTGACGGGCAACGACTCCCAGCAGCAGCGCGAGGTGGCTCGGGCCATCAAGAACGCCCGGGAGATGGGGCTGCTCGCCTACACCAGCCGGGTCACCACCCAGCGTCGTGGCGGCCGCCGGGATGACCGCGATGGCGGTCGGCGCGACGACCGGGGCCCACGCGGCGATCGCGGGGATCGTGGCGACCGGAACGATCGCCACGACCGCGACGACGACGGCTCCGATGTCGACGAGACAACGAATGTCGACGAGGTCGAGGTCGAGAACACCGGGGTCAACGAGGCGGCCGAGACGGTGGAGGCATAGCGATGCGAGTTGTACTGCACGAATCCATCGACGGGCTGGGCAACCGCGGCGACCTCGTCGAGGTGGCCGACGGCTACGCCCGGAACTCGCTGATCCCCAAGGGTCTGGCCCAGCAGGCCAGCGCCGGGGTCGAAGCCCAGGCCGATGCCATGAAACGGGCCTGGCAGCTGAAGAACGCCAAGGACCGCGATGCGGCCGAGGAAGTGGCCAAGCTGCTGGTCAGCATGCCGATCGAGATCCCGGCTCGCGCCGGGGCCGAGGGCAAGCTGTTCGGTTCGGTCACGTCATCCGACATCGCCGACGCCGTCAACACCAAAGCCGGCGTCGAACTCGATCGCCGCATGATCAACCTCGATGATTCCATCCGGGCGCTCGGCAGCTACAACGTGATGGTCAAACCCCATCCCGAGGTCGAGTTCCCGATCACGATCACGGTGGTCGAGCAGGCCTGATCCCGGCGTACGTCGTCGACAATCGGGAGGGTTTGCGCGGTTCTGCGTGTTGAGAACGCAAAACCGCACAAACCTTCCGCGTCGGGCCGCAATGACCCGAAATTATTGGGTGCCGCGTCGCCGTTTCGGTCATGCTGGAACCCATGGAGGGAACAGTATCGACGGCAACAGCCGCGTCGAATCCGGGCGATACGCCGAAGGTCCGAGCCCTGCAAGCCCAGTGGTCGACCCTGATGGCGCTGGTCCGGCCCCAGAAGTTCGCCTACGGCGGGTTGACCCTCGCCTTGACCGTGCTCGCCCTCCTGCCGCTGTTCGGCCCGCTGCTGGTGGGTCGAGCCGTCGACCGGGCGATAGAGGGCGCCGACGGGTCGGAGCTGGTCCAGCTCGGCCTGTTGTATCTCGCGCTGGCATTGGCCGGGCAGGTCACCGCCGCCGGCGTGGCCTGGGCGTCGACCAGCCTGGCCTGGCGAACCGCAAACGATCTGCGCATGCAGATGGTCGACCACGTCTTCGGACTCGATCAGGAGTTCCACCGGCGCAATCCGCCCGGCGCACTCATCCAGCGGATAGACGGCGACATCACCTCGGTGTCGGACTTCCTCAGCCAGGTCGTGACCGCCGTCGGGTCCGCAATCCTCATCCTGGTCGGAACGGTCACGATCCTGGCCGTCATCGACTGGCGGCTGGCGCTGGCCATGGGCGCCTACATCGCCGTCGCCGGCACGGTGGCGTTTCGCTACCGCGGTCGCCTGGTCAACGAGAGTGAGGGTGTGCTCAGCGCTCGCGCCAGGCTCTACGGCGGCATCGAGGAACGCCTGAACGCGGCCGAGGACATCCGCTCCAACGGAGCCGGACCTCACGTGATGACCCGGTTCGTCGAGGACGCATCGTTCTTCCTCGACACCCGGATGCGGGAGGAGGGGGCGTTCATCAGACTGTGGTGGGGGTTGAACCTGGCCATCGTCGTCTGCACCGTCGCCTCGCTGGTCCTGGGCGCGGTCATGGTGTCGGCCGGGGCCATCACCATCGGTACGGCCTTCGTGCTGTTCCAATACACCCAGCAGATACGCCGCCCGCTCGACAGCATCGTCGAGCGGTTCGAGGTGGCCCAGAAGGCGGTGAGCGCCCTCAACCGGGTGGCGAAGCTGCGGGCCGAGCGGCCGACCATCACCGATCTCGGCACGATCAGCCCTCCGCGGGGTCCTCTCTCGCTCGAGTTCGACCGGGTCGACTTCCACTACTACGAGAACGAGCCGGTGCTCCGGGGCGTGACCTTCGAGCTGGAGGCGGGGCGGTCGCTGGGGGTCGTCGGCCGCAGCGGTAGCGGCAAGACAACGATGTCTCGGATCGTGGCCCGTCTCCTGGAGTCGACCTCGGGCACCGTGCGGCTGGGCGGGGTGCCGATAGCCGACATCCCGATGGCGGAGCTGCGTCGCCGGGTGGCCGTCGTCCCCCAGGAGGTTCAGCTCTACGAGGGGTCGTTGCGGGACAACGTCACCCTGTTCCGTGACGACTCCGACGAGCGTTACAGCGACGATGCGGTCGCCCGCACGCTGATCGACGTCGGCCTCGGCCATCTCCTTCGAGGCGAGGATGATGCGAGCGGCAACGGGTCCGGAACCGGGAGCCTGCACCGTTCGGTGTTCGACGCCGACATCGGCCTCTCCGCCGGCGAGTCGCAGCTTTTGGCCCTGGCCCGGGTGTGGCTCCGGCAACCCGATCTGGTCGTTCTCGACGAGGCCACGGCCCGCATCGACCCTCGCACCGAGCGGATCGTCGGGCAGGCGATCCGCGAGCTGTTGGCCGGCCGGACCTCCATCGTCATTGCTCATCGCCTGTCGACCCTCCAGGAGGTTGACGACATCGCCGTGTTCGATCACGGTGAGGTGGTCGAGTTCGGAACCCGCATCGAGCTGGAACAGCGAGAGGGTGGCCACTACCGTCGATTGCTCGATTTCGCCGCTGCCGATTTGACCGTCAACGACGTCGACACCGTCGACGACAACCTCGATCACAGAGCCCGCGGGGTGCCGGCCGGAGGAAACCCATGAGCGGCCACGAGGAGCGTTCCGTGCTGCGCCTCGGGTGGCGGGTCAGCCAGGAGCGGCCGTTCGAGTTCTGGGTCGGGTTCGCCGCGTTCGTGACCTTCCTGGTGCTGCCGGCACTCACGGGCTGGCTGACCGCAGAGGCATTCGCCGCCCTGACCGGTTCCGAGATCCGGCGCCTGTACGTCGTGGCCGGGATGCTGCTGGTGGCCGAGTTGTTGCGGTTGACGGTCTTCTCGATTGGAGCGGTTTCGTTCACCAAGAGCTGGACGTTCATGCGCTCGCTCATGCAGGGCAACATGTTGCAGGCCCAGATGGTCAGCGGCGGCACCGACGCCGGCCCGCCGGTCCGCTCCGCCGGTGACGCCGTGTCTCGCTTCCGTGACGACACGAGCGACGTGGTGGCCTTCGTGGATCTCTGGCTCGATATCGCCGGCAGCCTCGCCTTCACCGTGATCGGGCTTGTCATTCTTGCTCAGGTCAACCTGACCGCCACCGTGCTTGCGGCGGTACCGATGGTGGCGGGGGCGGCCGCCGTGCTACTTCTCGACTCGAGGATCAAGCAGTACCGCCGCGACGATCGGGCCGCGACCCGGGCGGTCGGCGGGATGTTGGGTGACATGATGGCCGGTGCCACGACGGTCAAGGTCAATGACGCCTCCCGGACGGTGATGGCCCGCTTCAAGACCCTGGTCGACACCCGCCGGCGCACCGCGGTCCGGGACCGGACCCTGAGTGAGGCGGTGTTCCAGTTCGCCTTCGGGGCCAGCGACGTGGCCGTGGCGTTGGTACTGGTGGTCACGGCAGGTGCCATTGCCTCCGGCGAGTTCGAGCTGGCCGAGATCGTCCTCTTTCTGGCCTATCTGCCGTGGCTCGCGAACTTCCCCCGCCAGCTGGCGCGTTTCATCACCCGCCACCGGCAGGCGTTGGTGGCGTTCGAAGGCATGGAGGCGTTGGTGGCCGACGGCGATCGCAGCCGGATCGTGCGCCACAACAACCTGCCGGTGCAGCGAAGCCCGGAACAGCGGGTGCCGTTCGAACTCGGCCACGATCGGGGTGTCGCCGACGAACACCAGCCCCGGAATCACGATCTCCTGGTGCGTGAGAGTGCGGTCCGGACCCCACTGCAACGTCTCGAGGTCGAGAACCTCTCGGTCCGCTATGGCGACCACGAGGTCATCACCGATCTGTCGTTCGTGATCGAGGCCCGGTCGTTCGTGGTGATCACCGGTCGGATCGGCAGCGGCAAGTCGACCCTGCTACGGGCGCTGCTCGGGCTGGCGGCCGAGGCCACGGTCGACGGCTCGGTCCAGTGGAACGGATCGGAGGTCGTCGACCGTGGATCGTTCCTCGTGCCGCCCCAGTGCGCGTTCGTGTCGCAGATCCCGCAGCTGCTGTCCGACTCGCTCGCCGACAACATCCTGCTCGGTTCGAACGCCGTGCCCAACCCGGGCTCGTGGGTGCATCCCGCCCGGGGTTCGGCCACCCCCGGGCACGTGCCCCATCATCTCCCGGAGGCGGTACGGGTGGCGGCCATGACCGACGACGTGGCGATGATGCCGTCGGGGTTGGCCACGGTGATCGGCCCGCGAGGCCTGCGGCTGTCAGGTGGACAGCGGCAACGGGTGGCGGCGGCGAGAGCGTTGGTCCAGCGGCCCGAACTCCTCATCGTCGACGACTTGTCGTCGGCTCTCGATGTCGCCCCGAGTTCGAGCTCTGGGAGAACGTGGCCGACGCCGGCATCGCCGTGCTGGCCGTTTCCCACCGCCCGAAGGTTCTCGGCCAGGCCGATTTCATCCTTGATCTTGGATAGGGGGATCTTGGATAGGGGGATCTTGGATAGGGGGATCTTGGATAGGGGGATCTTGGATAGGGGGATCTTGGATAGGGGGATCTTGGATAGGGAGGTTTCGGAGCGGAGACTGAGTTGTCGAGCCGTTTTCGCTTTTCCACGACTTCTCCACAGGGATTGTCGATAGATGTTGAACCAACATCGACAGCCATGTTTCTTGGGGTCGCGGGATGCCAGTTCTCCACAGGATCCGGCTGATTGTCCACATGTTCCTCCCGTTCACCCTCAGGTTGCCCACAGGATTTTCACAGATTGTCGGTCGTCTTCCGTTCGTTCCTGACGATTGGTGACGGAACAAGCATCGCGACTCCGAGATGGATCTCCACGCGATATGCACAGCGGGGTCCACGGATATCCATAGGTTGTTGGTCTAGGAATCCACAGGCCGGGCGGGGGAAGATGAAGGGGCGAGGAATCGTTCGGCGCGGGTGTCGGGCTCCTTGTCGTGGCCGCATGTGTCCTGCCGCGGACCCAAACGGTCACACCACCCACCGATAATCATCAGAGACATTCGAGCAAGGAGCCTTATGGCCGAGCGGGCCAATGCCCCAACACCAACACGGGTGCCGCCGAACAACCTCCGGGCGGAGGAGTCGGTCCTCGGTGCGATGCTGCTGTCACGGGAGGCGATCGCCGAGGTGGTCGAGACGCTCGACCCCGACCACTTCTACAAACCGGCTCACGGCCATCTGTACGACGCGATCATGGGCCTCTACGGCGCCGGCCAGCCGGTCGACGCCGTCACCGTGGCCGAGGAGCTGGCTCGGGCCGGTCTGTTGGAGGAGATCGGCGGGCCGTCGCTGCTGCTCGATCTGCAGGCGTCGACGCCGGCCATCAGCAACGCCTCCCACTACGCCAAGATCGTGGAGGAGCACGCCCTGCTTCGCCGTCTCATCGTCGTGTCGAACGAGATCGCCGAAACCGCGTACGGCGTGCCCGACGACGTGGTCAAGGCCATCGACGATGCCGAGTCCCGCATGTTCGAGGTGGCCCAGCGACGGGTCACCAACACCACCTCCGAGATCAAGGACCTGCTGTCGGCCAACCTCGACCGTCTCGAGCAGCTCTACGAACGGGGCGACGCCATCACCGGCTCGAGCACCGGCTACGTGGACCTCGACGAGATGCTCTCCGGTCTCCAACCCAATGCCCTGTACGTCGTAGGAGCGAGGCCGGCTATGGGCAAAGCTCTCGCGCTGGATACCCCGATTCCCACGCCCGACGGGTGGTCGACCATGGGTGACCTGACCGTCGGTGATCTGGTGTTCGACGATCGTGGCCGGCCCACCACCGTCACCTACAAGAGCCCAGTGTTCGTAGGCAACCAGTGCTATGAGGTGGTGTTCGATGATGGGTCGACCATTGTCGCCGACGCCGACCACCAATGGCTGACCTGGGACAACAAGGCCTGGCGATCCCGCCGGGAGGCCGCCTATCGGGCCGCCCGTGGTCCCGCCCGGCAACCTCGATTGTCGAGGAATCAGACGCACAAGCGAAGCTGGCCCGCTGTTCGAACGACCGCCGAACTTGCGTCCTCACTTACCGTCCATTCCGGCGGCAGCGAGCGGCCGAACCATCGGATCCAGATGGCGGAGCCGATCGACATGCCCGATGCGGATCTCCCGCTGGATCCCTACATCATGGGCTGCTGGTTGGGCGACGGTCATACGGGCAAGCCGCAGATGACCACGATGGACGCGGCCATCGTGGCCGAGTTCGAAGCAGCCGGCTGGAGTCCTACGCCGACCAAAACTCAGAACTCGGGCCGCGCTACGACCTACACAATCCGGCATCACAACGATGGTGCGGGCGCATATCTCCAATCTGGGGGTCGCCCGATGCTCGAGTTCACCAAGGCGCTGCGGCGCCTGGGTTGCTGGAAGCAGGAGAAGCACATCCCGTCGGTCTACCTACGCGCATCGGCCAAGCAGCGGCTCGCGTTACTCCAGGGATTGATGGACACCGACGGATGTGTCGTGCGAGGTCAAGTGACGTGCCAGTTGGCCCTTTCGAACGAGCGGCTTCTCAATGACGCCCGAGAGTTGGCCCTGTCGCTTGGATACAAGGCCGGCCAAGTGCGAACCAAAACCACGAATCTCGGCACGCAAGTCTGGCTGTTCAACTTCTCAGCGCCCGAGCCGGTGTTCCGCCTGGAGCGAAAGTCTTCGCTTCAGAAGGTCGTCGACCGGCCGAACAGCCGGTGTCGCTGGCGGACCATCGTCGATGTGAAGCCGGTGCCGTCGGTCTCGACACAGTGCATCACCGTTGATTCACCGCAACATCTGTACCTTGCCGGGCGGGAGATGATACCGACGCACAACACCGCATTCGGATTGGGGATGGCGGCCAACGCGGCGATGAAGGATCAGAAGCCGGTCCTCGTGTTCTCGCTGGAGATGAGTCAGCTCGAACTGTCACAGCGGATCCTGTGTTCGGAGGCGCTCGTGGATTCCAGCCGGGTTCGCACCGGCAAGATCGGGGAGGCGGAGTGGACTCGGATCAGCCACGCCGTCGGCCGCCTGGCCGAGTCGCCGATCTTCATCGACGACAACCCC
Organism: Acidimicrobiales bacterium; assembly: GCA_965216655.1. Classification (GTDB taxonomy): domain Bacteria; phylum Actinomycetota; class Acidimicrobiia; order Acidimicrobiales; family SZUA-35; genus JAHELU01. The sequence continues at coordinate 59,728 of CBDCGP010000036.1, read as the reverse complement.
CACACCTCGGTGATGGAGATTCGGGCCAAGGCTCGCCGGCTCAAGAGCCGGGTCGGTGAACTGGGCATGGTGATCGTCGACTACATCCAGCTGATGTCCGGCAGGTCCAACGCCGAGAGCCGCCAGGTCGAGGTGTCGGAGATCAGCCGTGGTCTGAAGATCCTGGCCCGTGAACTGGAGGCCCCCGTCGTTGCCCTGGCCCAGCTGAACCGCCAGTTGGAGCAGCGGGTCGACAAGCGACCGATGCTGTCCGATCTGAGAGAATCCGGAAGCCTCGAGCAGGACGCGGACGTCGTGATGTTCCTTTATAGGGACGAGGTCTACGACGAGCAGTCGCCCGACAAGGGTGTGGCCGAGGTGATCGTGGCCAAACACCGCAACGGTCCGGTCGGCAAGGTACGGCTGGCGTTCCGTGGTCAGTACACCCGGTTCGACAACATGGCCCGGTCGATTCCCGGCACCGGTCCGCCACCGTCCGACGACGGTTTCGCGACGGGTGGGGATCCGGGGCCCGACTTCTGACGTCGGCTCTAGCGGTCGGGTTGCACGAGAACGGCCGGTGGTTGCGCATCGGGCGTCGTCGGGCCGATGTCGGCCGAGTCGGCTCCGGCCAGCAGGGCAGCGGTGGTGAAAGACAGGGCCACCAGTGCTGCGATGAGCAGCAGGGCCCGGAACAACAGGGTGCTGTTACGAGTGGACGCCCCGGGTGGGCGAGGGAGCGAGAGCGCTTGCTCGACCGTGGCATCGGTGTGGCCAAGGTCTCCGGTCTCGTCGGCCGCGACGAACGACGACCGCCTCGTATGCCGGCGGGGGCGAGCGGGCGCCTTCGTCGAAACCGTGCTGGGAGCCATTGATTCAATGGTCGGCCGGAAGCCGGTAAAACTTGATGGGTGGCACGACCAACGCGAGATGATCCCCCGGAACCGGGGCTACGGGCCCACCGGATGGTCAGCGTCCTTCTCAGACGGTTCCGCGGAACCGTTTTCCTGGACCTCATCGGCCATGGTTGGCCGCCATCATCGCCGGACGCGGCGAACCCGCCCCCGAATCGGGAGCGGGTCCACCGCTACGGCATGAATTGTCCGGCCTCGGGCCGGGAACGGTCAGTCGATCAGCTGGTGGCCGCCACGATGGCGGTCGACAGCGCCTCGGCCGAGCCCGGCATGTGCTGGGCGGCGGTGCGCAGGTTGCTGAACGTGTCGGCCTCGCCGGCGACGAGCGAGTCGATCGTGGCGAACACCGTGCTGGTGTGACCGTCGAGGTTGGCGACCAGGGCATCGGCGGGCAGTTCGCCACCGGTGATCTCCTCGAAGAAGTCGCCTGCGGCCTGCTTGTAGCCGTCGAGATCGGTCATGGCCTGATCGGCCCGGGCGTCATCGCCCGTCGCCCGGCCCAACGTGTACTCGACGAAGAAGCCGATGTGCTCACGCCACAGACCGAGGAAGGCCTCGCCGTTCTCGGGGCCGGCAACCGAGCCGACCACCTCGGACAGCGCAACCGAGTTCTCATCGAGCGTCTCGACCGCGGCCACGACGGCCGGGTTCTCGAGATCGCCGCCGGCTTCGACGGCCTGTTCCAGGGCGATACCGGCCAGGTAGACGTGCTCCTGCAGCAGGTGGGTCAGCACTGCCCGGGTTTCGGCCGGGGCGCTGTTCACGTCACCGTCGAACTGGTCCGGCAGTGCGGCCACGACGGCACCCGAGAGTGCAGTGGCGATACCCGGCATCTCCTGGCCGGCGGCGCGGGTCAGGGTGAAGGCTTCGGTCTCGCCGGCCACGAGGGCGTCGATGGCGGCGAAGGTGGTCACGGCGTGGGGGGCCAGGGCTTCTTCGACCTGGGCCGCGGTCACGGCTCCACCGGTGATCTCCTCGAAGAACGCGGCGGATGCCTGCTTGTAGCCGTCGAGGTCGGTCATGGCCTGTTCGACGGCGGCATCGTCGCCGGTGGCTTTGCCGAGGGTGTAGTCGACGAAGAAGCCGATGTGTTCACGCCACAGACCGAGGAACGCCTCACCGTTCTCCTCACCGGCGATCGAACCGACGGCATCGGCGAGGGCGACGGAGTTCTCGTCGAGGGTCGCGGCCGCCGCGGCGACGGTCGGATCCTCCATGTCGCCGCCTGCGTCGAGGGCGGTTTCGATCGTGATGGCGGCCAGATACAGGTGTTCCTGCAGGAGGCTGGTCAGCCCGGCTCGAAGCGTCGATGCGCCGTCGGTCGTGGTCGGGGCCATGGCGTCTTCGTCCATGGCGTCGTCGTCCATCGCCTCGTCGTCATCCATGGCATCATCCGAGTGATCGTCGTCCATGGCGTCGTCATCCATGGCATCGTCGTCGTCCATGGCGTCGTCGGATTCGGTTTCGTCGTCGGCAGCCGGCAGGCTGTCGACTCCGGATGCGTCATCACCGCACGACGCGGCAATGAGCGACGCTGCAAGAAGCAGCGCAAAAAGCTTGGCCAGAGATTGGCTCATGAATACTCTCCTCAATAGGTGGTGCTCCCCCGATTCAGGGCAACATGCCCCTTTCGGCCACCAGTTGGGAGACTTGAACGATTGTACTCAATTGAGTTGCGCGACAAGGGGATGCCCCCGATCCGCTCATCGGTACCCGATCGGCGTCGATAGATCGCCCATGACCGCCTGGACCCACAATCTTCTCAACCCCATCCGCCTCACCTCGCTCGCCCTCATGGGCTGCCTCGTCGTCGCCGGATGCTCCGGATCCGACGGATCAGCCGAGGCCGGGGATTCGGAGGTGACGATCGCCCTGTCCCGGTTCGATCCCAAGCAGATCACCGTGGACGCGGGCGGCGTCGTCCGGTTCGTCAACACCGACCCGTTCGCCCACACCGTCACCGCAACCGACGAGTCGACGGTGGAGTTCGATTCGGGGGACATGGGCGAGGACGACGTCTTCGAAGTCGCATTCGACGAGCCCGGTACCTTCTCGTTCTTCTGCGAGATCCACCCGACCATGCGGGGCGAGATCGTCGTCGGTTGATCCCGCTGAACGCAGGCTCAGGTGAACAGTGAAACGGCGGCCCAGACGACGACGACCAGACCGATCCCGATCTGGATCAGGGAGCGTACGAGCGGCGGCCGATCGAGTTCGTCCTCACCGATCTCCTCCTTGGGGTTGATCAGCGCGGTGGCGGTGCCGATCGTCAACGCACCGCCGACCGCCAGCATCAACCACACGAGGATGTCCTCACCCAAAAATTCGCTCAAGTCTTCGAGCGTATCCGACGATGCATGTAGCACCGGTGGCCATCACCCTCACCGGAAACTAGGGCAACTGGGTGGGAGGCGTCACTCCTCCACACGCATCGCCACGGCTCCTCGGAGCCGACGCCCGGCGTCTTCCACTCAGGGCCCAAGGTTTGTTTCGACCGCCCCGGTCCGGGTCGCCGGCACTCCCTGACTCACACCGGATCGAGGTCGCCGACCGACACCGTGCCGGACACGGAGTCGACGACGAGAATCTCCAGTCGGGTGGTGCTGAGCACGCGTCGAAAGACCGGACCGCCGGTGGAGTCATCGAAGCAGAACTGGGCCCGACGGCCCCAGCGGTGCAGCTGCCCGTCGGTCAGCGATCGGGCCTCCCAGCAGTCGACGTCGGGCTGTAGTTGGGGAAACTCGATGGTGATCGATGCGGGATCGACGGCGGTGACGCGGTAGGTGGCCGCCGGTCCGCTCACCGTCTGCTCGACCGCGGCAACGGCGGCCGCGTCGATCGAGGGTCCGGTGGTCGAATGGCCGGGTTCGATGTCGGTCGAGCAGGCGAAACCCTGGGTCTGTCGCAGGCACGTCCGACGGCTGAGTGCCGGGTGGGTGAGCGTGGCCACGTCACCGATCTGGGTGATGCGGCGCCCGTCGGTCTGGGCCTGACGGAAGGAAAACACGGTTGAGGCGCCGGGGGCGGTCGTCGGTTCCGGCCAGGCCGAGCTGTACAGCGACTCGTCGCCCAGCGCCAGGCGGGTGACTGTGCCGATCAGCGCATGGTCGTCGCCGAGCGACCGTTCCCAGGCCGCGATGAAGGCGTCGACGTCTCCGGAATGGGGCTCGCTCGAGCTGGTGGGAGGGCTGTGCGGTGCGGCCAGCAGAGCTCCTTCGGCCACCTCGGTCTGTGACCGGTCGCCGGATCCCGGCGCGCTCAGCGCACCACCGGCCACGGCGAGGGCGATGGCGGCGATCACGGCCGCCAGGATCAGACAGCCGGCGACTGCCCGATGGATGAGCCGGGATCGGGCGTGTCGCTTCGGCCGCAGGTCCGGATCGGTTCGTTGTTCGGCGGTGAGGGGAATCGGAACCATTCTGACGTTCGATCTGAACTTGGTTGGGGTTGTACCCGTATCGGGATTTAGGGTGTTGGAATGAGCGAAGCGCCCGAACTGATACCGGCGGCCACCGTGCTCCTGTTGCGCAACGGTGAGTCCGGTGTCGAGGTGCTGATGCTGCGTCGCAACTCCGAGATCGCATTCGGCGGTATGTGGGTCTTTCCCGGCGGGCGGGTCGACGAGGGCGACGCCGCCGCGGCCGATCCCCCGACCGTCGAGTCGAACGGTGACGGGCTGGAGTTGTGCGGACTCACGCCCGGCGTTGCCGCCGCCGGCGGCGAGGCCCGTGAGGTTCTCGCCGTGTCTCGACAGGCCGCCGTGCGCGAGGTCAAGGAGGAGACGGCGCTCGATCTCGACCCCGGCGAGCTGGTTCCGTGGTCGTTCTGGGTTCCGCCGCCGATGGCGATCATGGCCCGCAACGGCCCCCGGCGCCGGTTCGCCACGTGGTTCTTCGCGGCGAATGCTCCGGGCGGCGAGGTGGCGATCGACCACGGGGAGATCCACGACGACGAGTGGCTGACTCCGGCCGGTGCGCTCACCAAACACCACGCCGGTGAGATCGAGCTCGCGCCGCCGACCTGGATTTCGCTGTGGCAGCTGTCGCGTCACGACTCGGTCGGATCGGCGCTCTCCTGGGCTCGGCAGAACAAGCCTCGGTTCTTCCAGACCAAACCGCTGCGGCGCAAGCCGTTGACGCTCGCCTGGGGTGGTGATGCTGCCTATGACCTCGACCCCGAACACGACGAGGTGATCGCCATCGACGGTTCCCGCAACCGCCTTACGATGGGGCCGGACGGGTGGGTCTACGAGTTCAGCGTCACGTGACCTCGGGGGCGGGCGAGGCGAGTTGAATGAGGTTGCCGCACGTATCGTCGAACACGGCGGTCATCACCGTGTCCATGTCGGTGGGTGGCTGAACGAAGGTGACGCCGGCTGCTTCCAGGCGTTCGAACTCCGCCTCGACGTCGTCGACGGTGAACTGGGCGAGCGGGATCCCGTCGGCGACGAGTGCCTCCCGGTACGGTTTGACGGCCGGATGCTCGGCCGGTTCCAGGAGTAGCTCGGGCCCATCGGGGGCCGACGGCGACACCACGGTCAGCCATGAGAAGTCGCCGAGCGGAATGTCGTGGCGTTTCTCGAATCCGAGCACGTCGGTGTAGAACGCCAGCGCCTCTTGCTGGTCGTCGACGTAGATGCCTGTCAGCGTGATTTTCATCATGTTGTCTCCTTGGGGTCCGGCCAGCGGTGCTGGATCTGCTTGAGCGGGCTGGTGTCGATGAAATGCAGTTTCACCCGCCCACGTTTTTCGGTCGTGACCAGGCCGGCCTCTTCCAGCGCCTTCAGATGGTGCGAGATCGCTTGTCGAGTCATGCCAACCCTGTGAACGGTCATGAGCGTGGTGCAGATGTCGAACAGCGACCGGCCGTCTCGAGCCAGGAGCTCGTCGAGGATGAGACGTCGGGTCTCGTCGGCGAGCGCCTGATAGACATCCACGGCCGTACCGTAACATGCAAACATCGGTTTGCCTATTGCGGGTTTTACAGGTGCTTGAGCGCCTCACGTTTCGACAAGCCGGACAAGATCTCATCGTGGTCGGCCACGAAGGCCCGAACGGCGTCCGGATCCACCCGGGCGTATTGCCGCAGGGCCCAGCCGATCGCCTTGCGCACGAAGAAGTCGCCGTGGTCGGCCCGCCGGCGGCAGTAGCGGAAGAGGCGCTCGGCGTCGGTCGATTCCTTGTAGCCCAACTGGTGGATGATCGCGGTGCGGTTGAGCCACAGGTTGTCGTCGTCGATCCACTGGTCCATCACCTCGACCAACGCCGGATTGACGGCCACCAGCGGCCCGACGGTCCAGGCGCCCAGTGAGTCGACCGTGTCCCACCACGAATCGGTGACGATGAAATGCTCGACGTCGGGAAGATGGGAGGGATCGAGTTTGGACACGTGTTTCCGGGTCAGGTTGGCGCCGACGTAGCGGAACTCGCGCTCGGGCTGAGCCCAGCACCGGTGCACGAAGGCGACCACGTCGTCACCGTCGACCTCGGCCGCCGCGGCGAGGAAGGGCTTGGACGCCTGCCGAAGTCCGGGTGACCGCAGACCGAGAAACTCGAACTGATTCTTCATGTAGGCGGCCATCGGCTCGATATCGGACGGATCGGCGGCCTCGGTCAGGGCCTCGCGGAGATCGTCGATGTCGAGATGGGTCACCCGCCACATCCTACGAGTGCGCACGACGTCGACACCAGTGGTTATCTTGACCCGGTGAAAGACACCGCTGGGCCTCGCCCGTTCCTCGGATGGCGAATGCTGTTCCTGGCCGTGGTCGCGGCCGTGATGACCGGGCCGGGCCAGACGATCGGCGTCTCCGTGTTCATCGACCACCTCGTCGGCGCACTCGATACCAGCCGGTCGCTCGTCAGCTCGGCCTATCTCGTCGGAACCCTCACGGGTGCGGCGGCCATGCCGTTCGTTGGCCGGTTCATCGACCGGCGTGGAGTTCGTCTGTCGCAGACCCTGATCGGTCTTGCCTTCGCCGCCGCGCTGGTGATGATGGCCGGTGTCAACAGCCTGCCGTGGCTGATGGTCGGCTTCGCCGGGATTCGGATGTTCGGCCAGGGTTCGCTGTCGATGGTCTCGTCGGTGACGGTGGCGTTGTGGTTCGAACGGCGCCGGGGTGTGGCGATGGGCATCCTGGCCACTGCAGCGGGGGCGTTGATGACCCTCGTCCCCGTCGTGCTCAACCAGGTCATCGAGGGGTTCGGCTGGCGGGCGGCGTGGCTCGTGGCCGCCGCTGCGGTGGCGTTGATCGTGGTCCCTGCCGGATGGTTCGGGCTCGTCGACCGTCCGTCCACCATCGGCCAGTTCCCCGACGGTGACCTCACGCCAACCGAGTCGGAGATCGCCGTCGGAGCTCGAGAGGTCATTCCATCCGGCTCCTACACCAGAGCCGAGGCGATCCGAACCTCCCAATTCTGGATTCTGGTGGTCATCGGTGTCACCAGTGGCTCGCTGATCACCGGACTCAACTTCCATCAGATCGACCTTCTGGGGGAGGCGGGGCTCTCGTCGGGTGAGGCGGCGATCATGTTCCTGCCGCAGATCCTCGGCTCGTCGGTGGCGGCCCTCGGCGTCGGCTACGTACTCGATCGTGTCGGCACCCGATTCGTGCCGGCGTTCTCGATGCTGTTGCTGGTGGTGGTCCACCTGATCGCCTCCGGGTTGTCGGGGCAGGCCACGATCCTCGTGTACGCGGTTGTTCTCGGTTCGGTCGGAGGAACGGTGCGGGCCGCGCTGTCGACGATGGTGCCCGGCTACTTCGGCACCCGTGAGATCGGTTCGATTCAGGGCATGATCACCGTGGCGAATGTGGCGGGCTCGGCGGTGGGCCCGGTCGTGTTGGCCGTCACCCGGGCTGCCACCGGTGGCTACCGGTCGGCGAACCTCCTGCTCGCCGTCATCCCGGTGCTGGCCATGGTGGTCTGCCTGTTCAACCGTCCACTGGCTCCGCGGAGTGGCTCGGTTCCGGGCACACTGGAGGAATGTGTCGCAACATAACGATTCTCCGAGGGCTCGAACCTCCGGCGACCGACGAGGAAATCGCCGCCGGGGCTCGACAGTACGTGCGCAAGATCAGTGGCATCAGGGAACCGTCGGCAGCCACCTCCGAGGTGTTCGAAGCGGCAGTTGAGGCGGTGACGGCGGCCACAGCGGAACTGCTCAACGCACTGCCGCCCCGCAGGCAGCCGCCGACCACCGTGCCCCCACTCCGCCGAATCAACCGCCGAGCCTGAGCCCCACCTCCAGCCGAACTTTGTGACTGTGAGTATGGGTGGGCAGCCGCCGTGTGGTGTGCTGTGGGTTGATGGCTTGGTGCGTGACTCTCTTTGTGACTGACCCTGTTTGGTGTCTTGTTGAGCGACTTGTCCGTGCCTGGTCATCGGCCCCGGTCCGGGCCGGAGTGACTGGCCTGATCAGGAGCTTGACCGCCAGCTGAATCTGGCGTGTCCCATCACAGTCTTGCCGATCTCCGACCTGGACCGGAACGTCACGTTCCCACGTTCAAAGGAGAAACGCAGTGTCCATATTGGCAGAAGTTGTCGACGTCGTCATCGGTGTCGACACCCATAAACACACCAATACCGCAGCTGTCGTCGCAGCAGACACCACCGCAGTGGTCGAGGTGATGACCACCGCCACTGATCCCGATGGCTATGAAGCGCTGGTCGAGATGGCCGGCCGCCATAGTGGTCGACGGGTTTGGGCGATCGAGGGGGTGAATAGTTATGGTGCTGGTCTGGCCCGGTTCTTGATCGAACGAAACGAGATGGTGGTCGAGGTGGACCGCCCGGCTCGCCCCAAACGGCGTCATGGTGTCAAGTCCGACGAGGTCGACGCTATTCGAGCCGCACGCGAAGCACTGGCCCGAGATCATGTCGGCCAGCCACGCTCAGACGGTGAACGAGCTGCTCTTTCGGTGCGGTTAGCGGCCCGCCGGTCTGCTGTTGGGGCCGCCTCTGATACCCAACGCCAACTCCACGCCCTGGTTGTCGCCGCCCCTGAACCGCTCCGCAGCAAGCTCCGGGGCGCCACCACACGAGAACTGGTCAAAAGCTGTTGTGGGCTTCGTGTCAACCCCCGATGGGACATCACAACCCGAGAGACCGCCCAGGTGCTTCGCCTACTGGCCCGGCGAGTGGTCGCTCTCACCAACGAAGCCCGTGAACACGAACAGTCCATTCTGGCACTCATCCGGTCGTGGCGCCCCGACCTGCTCGACCCCTGCGGGGTCGGCCCCATTGTTGCCGCCACCGTGTTGTGTGCCTGGTCCCACCCCGGGCGAGTCCGTAACGAGGCCGCGTTCGCCATGCTCGCCGGCACCGCCCCCATCCCAGCCTCGTCCGGGCAGACCGTGCGGCATCGTCTCAACCGATCCGGTGATCGACGACTCAACCAAGTCATCCACACCATCGTCATCACCCGAATGCGTGTAGACCCCGAAACCCGGGACTACGTCGAACGACGACGAGCCGAAGGAAAAACCAACCGAGAAATCCGGCGCTGCCTCAAACGCTACGTAACCCGCCAACTCTTCCGCCAACTCGAACACCCCCCACCCCTTGACACAACATAGGAGCGTCGCCAACGACCCACCCGTGTCGAACTTTGTGACGCGCACGACCCACCGAGGGGGTCGCCAGCGTCACAAAGTTCCGGGCGGGGCGGGTCAGGAGAGGGCGGCCAGGGCCTCCGTCTCCACGTCGGCGATGGCGCTGACGACCGGAGCCATCGCGTCGTAGACGGCGGCCGCCGCGTCCGCCGACAGATCGCAGCCTTCGATGATCGCCTGCTGTTCGTCGTACATCGCCCGCATCGCCGCCGCCGTCTCGACCGGTGAGTCGTCTGAGGCGCCGTCGAGCAACCCGGCCCGCTCCTCGGCCAGCTCGGCGTAGTGGCCGATGTCCTCGTGTGCACCGATGGCGAGCGCCGACAGCTCGTCCCACCGCTGCCCCGCCGCACGCCATTGCTCGGCGGCGGCCCGCCACGCCGGCTGATCGGCCACGTCCGCCGCCTCGTCGAGGAAATCGGCGAACAGGGGTCGCCCCGCCGCCGGGGAGGTGTAGGTGTTGTTGATGCAGTCGTAGACCCGGGTCAGGCCGATGGCGGCCCGGCGACCGGAACCGAACACCGACCGCCAACCCTTCTTTCCACCCGAGGTCAGCAGCTCCGCCCACTTGGCCAACCCGGCGCGGCCGACGTTGGATTTGAACTGCGGAACAGGCGGACGGTCGTAGCCGTCGACCGCGCCGGTCACGGCCGCCTTCAACACGGTCGGCCAGTCGAGCTCGTCGGGCACCGTATCGATAACGACCATACGGTGCTTCCCCGCCCGATAGGCGGCGCGGGCCTCGTCGAACGCGCCGCGGTCGATGGCGATGGGCTCCGGGGAGCGGTCGTCGAGCCACAGCTGTTCGCCGTCGATCCCAATGACCCCGACGATGTGCGGTGCCATCGCCGAGACATCCTGCGCCGTGCCGAGATGGGGGAGTCCACCGGCCCCGACGGTACACAACGCGGGTCGTCCTGCGGACAACGCGTCGTCGAGCGCGGTCGCCGCCTTCTTCGCGCCGGTGGTCTCCGACACCGTCGTGGCGACACCGATCCGGTCGAACATGGCCTGGCAGAACGGGTCCGGCATCGACTGGTTGCGGGCGACGATGGTCATCGTCGGGACGTCGCCGTACTCGAAGACGCCGTAGAGGAAGCCGACCCCGCCGGCCAATCCGAAGGCCAACGCCTCGCTTGGCGGCCGGCCGTCCGGGCCGGTCAGGCCGGCGTTGACACACAGATTGCGGGCCGCGGCAATGTCGGCCTGCGAGCCGCCGACGGCGACGATGCCGGGTAGCAGCCCGGGGACTCGTGATTCGGCGGGCGCCGTTCCGGCCAGCACGTGGCCTCGGGCGGTCGAATAACGTTCGCCGGTTTTCGCCATCCGCTGGCGGACAACGGCTTTGAAATCGCGGTTCTTTGTCATGATCGATCTCCGTTCGCTTCGCACACCGGAGCCCAGCTTCAGCCACCCCTGACCTGCACCTCGGTGTGGAGGCGACGCAATGCGCCGCTACTCGAAGTTCGACATGTTGAAACCAGCTGAGCGGAAGAGACGACTCTCCTTTGCCCCGCACACCGGCTCGGGTGGAAGCCGCGATGGGGTTGGGCGACGCTCGTCGCCGTCACCCGTACGGTACACCAATGCCGAACACTGCACCACCTCCCTAAAATTCTCAACTCAGGTGACGCTGAGTGTCGCCTGGGTTGCTCAGAACGGGGTGGTCCCCAAATTCGGAGCTGAGGCGACACGGAGTGTCGCCTGACTGCCTCAGAATGGGTGGACTGGGGGTCAGAAGAGCTTGCGTCCGACCAGAACCCGGTACTGGGCGTCGGTGATCTTCTTGTGGCCCAACCAGTCGAAGCCCTTGGTGTAGCCGAGCTCTTCGACCCGTTTGGCGGGCACCTTCTCGGCCCACCAGTAGTCGCCGCCCCACACGGAATAGCCGTCTTTCGTCTTCACCAGCCTCGGCATCGGTTCCCTCCGTCGAAGCGCTCCACCGTTGCCAAAACGTTAACAGGGTTAGCCAGACAGTTGAAATCGAAACGGTGAGGTCAGACCAGGAACGGAACCCCCAGGCGGTCGAACAGGTGGCCGACGAATCGCAACGTCAGACCCCAGAGAACCTGTCCGTCTCCATCGAGTTGGATGCCGGGAAAGGAGGCCTCGGCCGCCGGATAGTAGTAGTCGATGTGGCGAGCCGGGTCGGCGAGTTCCGGTAGCGGCACCCACACCGTGTCGGCCACCTCGTGGTTGGGAGTGAGGAGCGGCCGCTCGCCCTCGAGCCAGTATGCGTGGGCGGAGACCAGCACCAGTCGGTTGGTTGCTCGACCACCGTCGACCTCCGCCAGCGTGCCGATGGCGTGGCCGGGCTCGAGTTCGAGCCCGATCTCCTCCCGGGTTTCGCGAATCGCGGTCGACTCAGGCGTCGGGTCGTCGGGATCGGTGCGACCGCCGGGGAAGGCCATCTGCCCCGACCACGGGTCGCCCAGCCGTTTGGCCCGCTGGATCAACAGGAGCTCGGTGGCATCGGTGCCCGGCCGGAAGATCGCCGCCACGGCAGCCCGATGGATCGGGCTGTCAAACGGGATCGACGGTTCATACGACGGGTCGAGCAGTCTCTCCAGGGCGGACCGACTGAGGGTTTCGAGGCCGATGTCGGCTGCGGATCCTTCGGTCATGACGCCCGGGCAGCCTCCCCGAGCACCGTGAGCGTATGTTCGATGTCGTCGTCGGAGATGTCGAGGTGGGTGACCATTCTCGATTCGCGGCCCCAGATGGCGAGGAGAATGTCGTTGGCCGCCGCCGCGTCAGCGATGGCCTCGGCGGCCGGCCCGAGGTCGGCGAACACCATATTGGTGTCCTGGCGTTGTACCTCCACGCCGGGTAGCTCGGCCAAACCCTCGGCCAGCCGGGCGGCGTTGCGATGATCGTCGGTCATCCGGGCCAGATGATGGTCGAGTGCGTGGATACCTGCGGCGGCGACGATCCCGGTCTGGCGCATCGCTCCTCCGAGCATCTTGCGAATGCGGTGCGCCCGGCCGATCAGCTCGGCCGGGCCGGCGAGCACCGAGCCCACCGGTGCCCCGAGCCCCTTCGAGAGGCAGACCGAAACGCTGTCGAACACAGCGGCCACCTCGCGGGGTTGAACCTCGAGTTCGGTTGCCGCATTCCACAGGCGGGCGCCATCGAGGTGAAGTGACAGGTCGTGCTCGGCGGCGAAGTCGGCCACCTGCTTGTGATAGGTCAGGGGCAGGGCCATGCCGTTGTGCGTGTTCTCGATGCACAGCAGGCGAATGGGCGCGAAGTGCGGATCGTCGGGAGTGATCGAGTCGGCCAGCTGGTCGAGGTCGAATCGGCCGTTCTCGAGAAGGGGGAGCGGATGGGGCTGCACGCTGCCGAGGACGGCGGCGCCCCCGGCTTCGTAGTGGTAGGTGTGGGCTCGAAGACCGACGAGGAACGAGTCGCCTCGCCGGCAGTGGGCCATGACCGCGCACAGGTTTCCCTGGGTTCCCGACGTGACGAAGAGGGCCTCCTCCTTGCCGAGGAGATCGGCGACCTGCTCCTCGAGCCGTTTCACGGTTGGATCGTCGCCCCAGACGTCGTCGCCGACTTCGGCATCGGCCATGGCCGTTCGCATGGCGGCGGTCGGGCGGGTCACAGTGTCGGAGCGCAGGTCGATCACCTCTTCATCCTGGCAGGAGATGAAGTGGTTTCAGACCCCTCGGTCGTGGCTGCCACCAGGGCGACACCGGACCCGGAGAACAAGCGGCCCGGCACGTGGGCCTAGGTTAGCGAATGGTTAAGGAAATTTGTTGGTTTAGACAGGTGGATCGACAAGCATATTGCTTCAAATAGCGAACTAGATAAATCACCCAATTGGTTGTAAACAGTGATAGCCAAGACTAGAAATGTAGGAGCGGGTGGGATGTTTCCGCCGACATCCCTCCCGCTCTTACAGCCGCCAAGCGTGGCTGTTGCCGCCGCTCCTGTGGGTGCAGTCCTTTCCCCCCAATCAACCGGACTGCACCCACAGGAACATCCTCGGCCCGGCCCGGTCAGCCCCGTCAGCCCGGTGCGGCGATGAGACCGCCCCACCAGACGTAGTCGTCGACACCGTGCAGTGCCGATCGCAGCGCCCGGGTTCGATGTTCGACGAATCTGCTGTCGATCTCCGCGTAAATGGCGGGCGATTGACCGGTCCCGAGGCCGTCGTCGGTGGCGTCGACCCTGATCCGGCTCATGGCCTCTCCGATGGCGAGCGCCTCGGCGACGACGGTGAGCGCCAGGTCGGCGGGACCCGACGGCGGGATCGTCTCCTCGGCATCAGCGGACCGGACCCGATCGATCCTGTGCCGGAACTGACGGAACAGCTCCGGCAGCTCGGACCCTTGGACGGTCGCCTCGGCGGCTGGCTGGGAGGAGTGGCAACAGGACCGGCGGCTTCGATCCGAGTCCGAGGAATTGGTGGTCATGGCTCTCCTCCTTTTGCCGAATTCCGGCAGGCCGTTTTCAGGGCGGTGATGTCCATTATGACGACGAGGTGTGACAGCGAGGTCGTGCAACCATGGACCCGCTCCCGAAGAGCGGCGTTTGGAGTACATTGCCTACATGGCGACGGTCCTCCTGTTTCATCACGCCCTCGGCCGAACATCCGGCGTGCTCGACTTCGCGGCACGGCTCGAGTCGGCCGGTCACACGCTCGTCGTGCCCGACCTGTTCGACGGCGCGTTGTTCGACTCGGTCGACGAGGGTGTCGCCCATGCCGAGTCGATCGGTTTCGACCGGATCATCGAACGTGGAGTGGCGGCGGCCGGTGACATGACGGGGCGGTTCGTGGTGGCCGGATTCTCGCTCGGTGTGATGCCGGCACAGAAGGTTGCTCAGGAGAGCGACGGCGCGGTCGCCGGAGCCGTCCTGTACCACAGTGCGGTGCCGCCGGAGGTCTTCGGTTCACCGTGGCCCACCGGCCTTCCCCTCCAGATCCACATATCGCCCGCTGACCCGTGGGCTGACGAGGACATCGAGGCCGCCCGTGACCTGGTCGGCTCAGCGGGCGCCATGTTGTTCGAGTACCCCGGCACCGGCCATCTCATCGCCGATTCGACCAGCCCCGACCACGACCCGGATGCCACCGAGCTCATGGTCGAGCGGACCCTCACCTTCCTCGGCGCCATTCCGAGACGGCGCGACGTCGAGCGCTGATCGAATCAGGCCATCAGATCAACCCTGCCGATCAAGCCTGCCGATCAACCCGGCGACGTCAAGGCCAAGTTGTAGATTTCACGGTTCTCGGCGTCGAAACAGGCGAAGAGCACGCCGGTGTACTGATGCCCGGGATTGTGCTCAAGCCATTGGACCACGGCGTCGAGCGCCACGGCCGCCGCCAGCTGTTTCGGAAAACGGTAGACACCGGTCGAGATGTTCGGGAAGGCGATGGTCCGGGCCCCGTGCTCGCACCCGAGCTGCAGACTCCGCCGGTAGCACGAGGCCAGCGTCGCCTTCATCTCCTCGGATCTGGTCTCATCCCAGATCGGTCCGACGGTGTGGATCACCAGCCCTGCCGGCAGCTCGCCGGCGCCGGTCACCACGGCGTCGCCCGGCCGGCATTCACCCTGAGCGGCGACGATCGCTCTGCAGTCGGCCAGGATCGCCGGACCTCCGGCCCGGTGGATGGCGCCATCGACACCCCCGCCGCCCATGAGCGACGAGTTGGCGGCGTTCACGATGGCGTCGATGGCAAGCGTTGTGATGTCGTCGGAGGTTACCGAGAGACTCGTGGCCTGAACCGAACCCACGGCTGGATTGTAGAGCGGCCGATCCCACGTTTGTACGCGGGCGGTCGCGATCAGTCGGCACCGTTGGCGAGCCCGACGGCGTAGGAGTCCATCGACAGGGAGCCGGCGAGATAACCGTCGACGATCGGAGCCATCGGCTCACCGGCGGCCGCGGCCAGGCCGGCGACGTAGATCATGGGGAGATAGTGATCGGGCGTCGGCACCGCCAGTCGGTAGTCGGCCGACTCGTTCACGGCTCCGATTCGCGACGGATCGTCGACGAGAATGTCACGAACGTCGGAGTTGAACCGCTCGGCCCAGTCGAAGCCCGTTTCACCCAGGCTGAAGTCGACCGCCGGAAGATTGTGCACGATGTTGCCGCTCCCGACGATCAACACCCCCGCGTCGCGCAACGACGCAAGTCGTTGGCCGAGGTCGAAGTGGTAGTCGAACGGTTTCGACGCGTCGACGGCGAGCTGGACCACCGGTACGTCGGCGTCGGGGAACATGTGAACGAGCACCGACCAGGTTCCGTGGTCGAGACCCCAGCTGTCGTGGTCGGCGCCGATCCAGGTCGGTTTGACGGTCTCGGCGATCTCGTCGACCAGCTCCGGCATACCCGGCGCCGGATACTGCATGGCGAACAACTCGGGCGGGAAGCCGAAGAAGTCATGGATGGTCTTCGGCTCGGCCATGGCCGTCACCGCGGTGGCGTTGATGTACCAGTGGGCCGAGACCGACACGATCGCCCGGGGTCGCGGCACCGCCTCACCGAACGCCCGCCACGCCTCGGTGTAACGGTTGGTCTCGAGGGCGTTCGTGGGGCTCCCGTGCCCGACGAACACGGCCGGCATGGTCGATGCCTGGCTACTCATCGGTTGCCTCCTGGTACGGTTCCCACGCCACTTCGGTGCCGCCGTCGTAGAGTTCGTCGACGACGTCGGGGGCGATCATCGATCGCCAGTCGGGCTCGGTCTCGAACACACCGACCTCGGTGAGTGCGGCCACTTCCGCGCCCAGGCGGTCGGCGTCGATCTGACCGTAGCCCTCACCCTCCGGGGTGAGCGACACGACCAGCTCGCGCTCGACCTGCCACCGGGGAACCTCTGTGAAATCACCGAGGAACGACCCCTGATTGGTGGCGATCCGGTCCAGCGCGTGCTGGACGGCAACGTCGGGGTTGTCGACCGAGAAGGCCATCGCCCGCAGCGAGGCCCGCATGAAGTCCGACACCACGTCCGGATTGTCGGCCATGAACTCCTCGCCCACCACCAGCAAGCCGAACGAAGACGGCACGTCGGCCTCGAGCGGATCGAAGACGCGGTAGTCGAACCCGGCGTTGTCGAGCTGGATCGGCTCGTTGCTCTTGTACACGGGAAGAACGTCGATCCCGAGCTCGAACCCGGCGAGCGGATCGAAGGTGTCGAGCAGCAGTTCCTCGAAGCTCGACCGTTCGACGCCGGCCTGGCCGAGCATGGTCTGCAGTGAGAACGGGAGGTCGCCCTTGATGCCGACCACCTTCCCCGACAGGTCGTCGAGCGATTCGATATCGGAGTCGGCGGGCACGACCAGCGCCTCGATGGCGGTCTTGCCGTAGTGGGCGAGGGTGACGAGCCCGGCGTCGCCGTCGACGTTGGCCTTCACCACCTCGCCGAACGAACCGGCGTTGGCGAACTGGGCCTCACCCGACGCGACGAGCGTGTGGTTCTGCGGGGCGAAGCCGGGTTGGATCTCCACGTCGAGGCAGAGCTCGTCGTAGTAGCCCTCGGCCTCGGCCACGATGGGGTCGAGGATGCCGGGTGAGGCGGCGAAGTCGAACCCGGTGACCACGGTGATGGTGCCGACCGCAGCGTTGCGCTCGCACGGGTCGCCGGTTGCGCCCTCGGCGGTGGCGTCGTCGGTGCAACCGGCGGCGAGGAGGCTCAACACGGCCACCGCGATGGCCACCATCAGGGGCCGAGGGCGACGTGAATTCGTATGACTCATTGATTCTCTCTCCTAAACGCCGGGTGCCAGTGCAGCACCCGGCTCTCCAATGCCAAGACGATGAAGGTTCCGACGATGCCGAAGCCGGCCAGTATGACGATGCAGGCCCAGGCGATGTCGGGGTTGATGCTCACGAGGGCCCGCCGGAACTGGTAACCCAGCCCCGAGGTGGACCCGCCGTAGAACTCGCTGATGACCGCCCCGACCAGCGACAGCGACACACAGATCCGACCGGCCGCGAACGTGTCGGCCAGGGCATGGGGGATACGCAGCGTGCGGTAGACCTCGAATCGGGAGGCGTCGACCGACGCGGCCACGTTGAGCAGATCCTGGTCGACCGACCGCAGGCCGGTGAGCATGTTGGTCGTGAACGGAACGAAGACGAACAGGGCGACGATCAGCGCCTTCGGCCAGATCCCGAACCCGAACCAGATCAGCAGAATGGGGGCGAGCACCACGATGGGTGTCGACTGCAGGATGATGATGCCCGGCCACGAGAGCCTCTCGACCAGCGAACTGTGGGCCATGAGGGAGGCGGCGATGGCGGCGGCGCCGAATCCGATGACCAGGCCGAGCACCGCCTCGGCCAGCGTGACCCAGGTATTGGCGGCGAAGAAGCCCGGGTCGGCCGCGATTGCGGCCAGGACGTCGCTCGGCCGGGGAAGGGCGATGGCTCGGATGTCGAAGATCCGGGTGAGCAGATCCCACAAGACCAGGAGCCCTCCGACGGCGGCGACCGGCGCGGCGAGACGCACCGCCGAGCGGCGGGCCCGCGGGGCGGCGGCCCGGGCCGTGGATGTGCTCGGTCGGGTGGCGGTCATTGCGCGTGCTCCGGTTCGCCGGCCGGAGTATCGGAGGTGTCGGACGCTGGCGGGTGGGCCTCGTCGCCGAGCAGGAGCCGGCGAATCGTTGCCGCGTACTCCCGGAACGCCGGGCTGTCCTCGATCCCGCTGTGACGGGGTCGTTCGAGGTCGATGGTGATGTCGGCCGCGATCGTCCCGGGCGCACCCCGCAACACCACGACACGATCCGACAGTTTGATGGCCTCGTCGATCGAGTGGGTGACGAACACGACGGTCGGTCGTCGCAGCCGCCACAGGTCGACGAGGAGCGTCTGCATGTGATGGCGGGTGACTTCGTCGAGGGCGTTGAACGGCTCGTCCATCAACAGAAGCGATGGTTCGATGGCGAAGGCCCGGGCCAAGGCCACCCGCTGCTGCATTCCGCCGGACAGTTGGTGGGGGAGGAGATCGCCCTCGTCGGCCAGTTCGACCCGGGTCAACCACTCGTCGACGGTGGTGGCGTCGAGCCGCCGTCCCCTCCAGGGTCCGAGCAGGTCGAGAAGGGCGACGTTGTCGGCCACCGATCGCCACGGGAGGAGCGCCGGTGATTGGGGGACCAGTCCGATGACCCCCTGCCCCCGTACCGTGCCCGGGTCCTCACCTCCGACGGTGATGGCACCGTGCGACGGGATGTCGAGGCCGCCGATCAGACGCAGGAGCGTCGACTTGCCGCAGCCCGACGGACCGATGACGCTGAGGAACTGGGCGGACGGGACGATGAGGTTCACCTCGTCGAGCGCCGGTCGGGGTCGGTCGCTCCGGGTGGCGAAGACACGCCCCAACCCGACGGCCCGGACCTCGGGGGCCGGCGCAGCATCGCCGGTGGGGACCGCGGTTGGTCGACCGGAACCCGCCACTGGATCGACCGAGGTCTGGTCGGTGCTGTTTTGAGTCGGGCTGGTCGTGTCGGTCATCTGGCTGCGTTCCGCTGGAAGGGTGCGGTCGGGAACGCATGGCCAAGAGAAGCGCAGGCTCGTCGGAGCGAGCGCGCTCGCCAGTCACACGCCCGCTCGCTCTCATCCGGACTATCACCGTCGGCATCGGAATTCCACCGATTCGGCCGAGCACCGGGCCGTCGAAACGGACCGGTCCAAGGTTCGCGGACTTTCACCGCCGGTCAGGACTTTCACCTCAACCCCGCGAGGGGCATTCTCTTAACATGTCAAA
This sequence comes from Acidimicrobiales bacterium, assembly GCA_965216655.1. Lineage (GTDB taxonomy): Bacteria > Actinomycetota > Acidimicrobiia > Acidimicrobiales > SZUA-35 > JAHELU01. Next base: position 40,512 of record CBDCGP010000036.1, on the reverse strand, counting down.
GTATTTGTGTTCATCGTAGAGCCGAGCCGGACGCGCTTCCAAGTCCCGCTACCGCGTCACCGGTCACATCGGTAGGGGTTCGGTCGCCTCGCCGACATGGACATCGGTCGAAGATGGTGTGACATTGGTACCCATGGATCCGGTTCAGGAGTCGTACCGTCGCCTCCACGCCGGATTGTGGCGCACCCTGGTCGCCTACTGCGGCGATCGGGCGATGGCGAGCGACGTCGAGATCGAGGCCTTTGCCAACGCACGATCCGAGGATGCTGCATCCGACGGACCGGCGTCCGAGGATGAGGTGCCCGAGGATGACGTGTCCGAGGATGGCGTGTCCGAACGCGAGTCGCGGTTCGACGAAGCGATCTGGAGGGCGGCCATCGACGGGGCGACGGCGGCGCGGGCCGAGCGGCGCCAGGCGGTCATGGTGGGCGGCGGCCCACCGGAGGTCACGATCATCGACGCCTCGGCGCCGGCGCTGGCCGGCGTTCTCCAGTCGCTCGACGGGTTGTCGGATCGCCAGCGTATGATCGTCGTCCTTCGGCTCGTGGCCGACATGGCGCCGGAGCGGATCGCCGCCATGTTGGAGATGCCGCCGGAGATCGTCGGCGACGAGATCGAACGCTACCTGTTGGTCTTCCCGGATCGTCGGCTCGAACCGTTGCTCGACATCGATGTCCCGGATCTTCGACCGCGGTTCGCCGATCGCCGCCGCGCCGGTTCAGCCGACGGGCCGGCACGAACCGGCGCCGTGACGCTGGTGCGGCTCGTGCTCGTGGTCGCGCTGGGAGCCGGGCTGTTCTGGCTGGCGGGTGCCACGACCGAGCCGGGGCGGCCCCAAGCCGTGGTGCCGTCGGCATCGGCGGAACGTGACGGGGCGACCGGCCAACGCCTCGGCCGCAACGACGGGCGGGTGGTCGACCCGTCGGCCACGTTGGGTGTGACACCGCTCGACGCCGGTGCAGCCGACGGGTTCGTCGCGACCCAGCCGTTGGTGCTGTCCGCCGTTGGTGATGGCGCCGCGATCTACGACGTGCGGCTGGAGTCGGGCGAGCGGTTCCGGCTCAGCCTCCCGGCGGGTTTGCAGGATGAACTCGACACGGTGTTCCCCCAGACCCCTCCGGGCGTCATCCGGGTCACGGGACCGGGTCGAACCGAGGTGCGCATCGCCTTCACGTTCTGCGACGATCAGGACCGGCTGGCCGAGAACGAACTCGGATCGCTCGTCGGCCGATCCGGGGATCGGCCCGGCACCTTCACGGTCTGCCGGCCCGACGAGCTGCTCGTCACCACCGTCACCACCGACGTCGATCTCGACGACGGCGATCTCGACCGCTTCGATCTCCGCCCGGTGGAGATGGCGCCCGTGTACGCCCAGCACCGCAACCGCATCCTGGGTACGCCGTCGGTCCGAGGTCCCGATCCGCTTCGACTCGGTGATCGTGAACGTCACCCAAACGGGGGTTGTCACGGCCGTCGACTTCGTCGATCTGTCGGAGCGCTGGAACTTCGCCCCGGCGCCGGGGTCGCATCAGGACATCGGTCTTCTCGATCCGTCAGGGGATGGTCCGCTCGGACTCGTCGACATGGTGCACGACGATCCCGCCGGTGTGTGGGTGGCGCAATCCGACGGCGGCCTCGTGAATCTGGATCCGAACACCGGGAGGGTGCGGTGGCGCCTGGATGTTCCGGGTCGGGCGGAAGGCGTGCGAGGCGCTCCGGGGCGCCCCTGGTTCGTGTGGTCCTCGTTCACGAGCGAAGGTGACAACCGCGCCCCGGCCGTTCTCAGGGTGGATCCGATCTCCGGTGAGGAGCTGTGGCGAGCGGAAGGGCGGATCGGAGCCGATTGGGGATGGAATCCCCTCGCCATGACCGACGACCAGGTGTTCATGGCCGACGTGTTCGCCGACCCGGAGTCCTCGGCCGACGGTGAGGGCAGTGTCATCCACGCCTACGACATCGACAACGGCGACGTCGACTTCACCGTCTCGGTGGATGCGCCGGCGGGGGTGTGGTCCGACACGGCTCTCCTCAACATCCTCACCCTCGACGACGAGCCGATCCTCCTGTCGACGACCACCCATGGTCTCCTGACCCGCATCGATCTCCCCGGCGGCGACGTCCGGTGGTCGCGTCCGGTCAATCCCGGCGTGTTGCTGGGTGCCGCTCAGACCGTCGACGGCACGTGGACCATGCGGGTGCGGACGTCGCCGTTCGGTCCGTATTATCTCGATCTGGACGATGGGTCACGCCTGGGCGATGTTCGGCTCGAGTCTCCACCGGAGGGATGCGAAACGCAGTACGGTCCGACGGCCTGGCTGGTGTGGTGGCCGGTCGACGAGGCCGCCGAGCGGACCGACTGCATCGTCGTCGCCGAGACCCAGGTTCTGCAGATATTCAACCGGGGGTTCGAGCCGATGACCCTCTCCTGGAGCGGGCGACGAGAGGAGGTGGTGTCCGATGACTTCATCGAGCTGATGTCGACCGGGCGCCGGCTGTCGGTCGGTCCCAATCACATCGACGTCGACCCCTACCCGGATCTCCTGGTGTGGGTCATGGCCCCCGAGTCCGCCCCCACGGCCGGTCTTCGTCGCACCGACTCGTCGTACGGCCCGATCGAGTTCGGTATGACGGTGGCCGATGCGTCGGCCGCGCTGGGCCCGGATCTAAAGCTGGTTCCTCTCGACAGCGAGCGAACCTGCGCCGCCGTTGGTGGCGACCCGTATTCGCCGCTGTTCCGGACGGGCCCGTCGGCCGAAGGACCGATCATCGTCGGCGTTGGCGAGCCGGGTGCCGCCGGTACCGGCGATCGGTTGTGCGGCTGACCGCCATGTACCAGCGGGGCGTCGCCTGAAAACGCCGATCGGGCACCGGAGCCTGACTCACGGTGCCCGATGGTCCTCCCAAGGTGGCCAGGAGTGGCGGATGGTGGCCGCCAGGTCGAAGAAACGACCTCAAGCGAGGCGCCCTGCGCCCAAGCCGCTAACAGCTGGTTTCGTCGATGTTGTCGACCGAGGCGAGGAACTGGCCGAGCTCACCGACGCTGACGTCGAACGCCTTGGCCACATTGCCGATACCGGCGCGGGGCGTGTCGAACGAAGCGGAGTGGGCACCGAAGTCGGAGCCCTCGACCTGGGCCCGCTGCGAGGTGACGGTGCCCCAGCAGCCGGCGGCGCTGGAGTCGGCGGCCGCAGGCGAGCCGAAGCCGAGCACGGCGATTGCGCCGGCGGCGGCCACGGTGGAAAGAATTCGGGTCTTCATGGTGTCTCCTCCAAGAGATGAGTTGGGAGTGTTCATCTCTGGTTCGGAGTCGTCGACGGCCCGGATTGGAATTTCTTGGAAATTTTCCGGAACCGTCAGTCCGGGGTAACGCCGACGTCGACCATGAGGTCGGTGGCAACGTCTTCGAGGACGGCCTGAAGATCGCGCAGCGACATCGCTTCGGGCACCTCGACCACGGCGTGGGCCACGAACATCTCGCCCCCCATGGGAGCGGGTACGACCTCGGAGCTGAACTCGTCGATGCTGCAGGCGTTGGAAGCCAGCGCATGCGACAGCTCGTGCACGATACCGGGGTGGTCTTGACCGGTGATGTCGACGGTGTAACGGGGACCGGCGGCCGAGGGGGCCGACGTGGTCGGTGCGACCTCGATGTTGAGTAACCCGGCGGCCTCGATTTTCTCGAGGTCGGATTTCAGCGCCTCGGCCTTGGATGGGGAGACGGTGACGAGCACGACGCCGGCGAACTTCCCGGCCAGCTCGATCATCTCGCTTCGTTCCCAATTGCCGCCGTTGTTCGTGATGGCACCGGACAGCGCCTCGACGAGACCGGCCCGATCGTTCCCCAGAATGGTGATGACCATCTGCTCCATCGCCTCAGCGTAACTCAGGCGACCGGACGACGCCGATCCGTCGTCCTAGAATCGAAGCCATGGTTGGCCGCATGTTCCGGGAAGCCGTCGAGAACCTGATCGATGACGTGAAGGAATCGATCGAGGAGCAGGGCCGGCAGGCGGACCAGGCCCGGCATCGTCCGGTTCCGAACATGCCTCGGTTGGAGCATCCACCACCGGCGGCGCTGCCGAAGCCTTCGGAGACTTCGCCGTCGGCCGTCGTCGTGCAACCGCCGGGCCTTCCACCGGTTGCGGTCGATGTCCAGGCCGACCCGCCTCGGCCCACCGCACCAGTCGAGGCCGCCGAGACCGCCGACGTCGATGACGTCGAGGATGTCGAGGACGTCGAGCCTCACGACGCGGCCGAGGATGACCGGGTCGACGAGCCGGAGCGTGTGACCGAGGTCGAGCCGGATGCCTCGGTCGCATACCTGGAGGACGAGGTGGCCGTGGCCCGCGACCTCTACCGGGAGGCGAAACAGGAGCTGCGGGACGCCCGCCGCGCCGCCCGGTTGGAGGCCAGGGATCGGCGGCGTGAGCGCCGTCACGACCGGCGGGCCCGACGGCGGCTCGCTGAGGCCGGCTGATCGTGGCCTGACCTCAACCTGGTTGCGGTTTGCCTTCGATCAAGCCAACCGGCCCGCGAACCGAGATACTACGTGAGATGATTCGGCGTTCACGGGCGGTGTTCCGTCGGCGAGTCGTGATGGTGATCACGGCGGTCCTGTTGCTCCTGCCTGCGTCGTGTGCCGGACTGGTCGACACTGCGGCGACGACCCGGCAGGCGGGTGACCGGGCGGCCGCTTCGCGCAGCGGTGACGGTGACGGGGACGACGCACGAACCCGGTCCGGGGAGTCCGACGCTGGCTCCGAGTCGACCGACGGCGAAACCACCGACGGCGAGCGGACGAGTCGAACAGCCACGCTGTTGCCGCCGTCGGTCTCACAAGTGTGGGAGGTCGGGGAAACGGGGCTCTTCGTCACCGCCTCCGACGGTCGTACGGAGGTCGTCGCCTTCGACCTGGTGACCGGGACCGAGTTGTACCGGGTCGACACCCATCCGGCCGGCGCACTACGGGGTCTGGCCCCGTCGCTCTACGTCAGCGAGGAGCGCGGGGTGTTCCTCACCCCCACGATCAGCGAACGGCTCGGCGAGCTGTTCGCCGTTCTCGTCGCCTACGATCTCGACAGCGGAGACGAGGTGTGGGACACGGCCTTCCCGGTCGGCGGCACGCCCCTGTTCGATTGTGGCGATGAGCAGGTGTGTGCCCGCGGCGACTACGAGCAATCACAATTCTCGGTGTCGAGTGGCAAGAACGTCGACACGATCGAATCGAACGCCGGCACGATCATCGCGTCGCAGGGCGAGCACCTGATCGTCATCTCCCGTGACGCCGACAACCCCGACGACTTCCTCGGTCTCGTCGGACTGGGCGACCACGGCCGGGCCGAGCAGTGGGCCATGTCCTCGGCCGAGCTGACGGAGTCGATCGGCCTGCCGCTCGACCCCGGCTGGGGGTGGAACGCCGATGCCGACGAAGGTTCCGGCGCGGTGGCGCTCACCATCGCCCACGCCGACATCGAGTTGATCGGGGGCACCATCGGTGTCGATCCGGCGACGGGCCGAACGCTCTGGGCCCGATCGGGTATCGGTGACTGCCTCTACAACCACCCCGAGGATCGACCGATGCTCAAGTGCGTCGCTTCGGCCGACGACCCGGCCCTCGTCGACCGGATCGTTCGCATGGATCCCGCCACCGGCGAGGAGATCTGGTCGATCGATGTCGCCGATCCGTTCGTGCCCTACGACGTCGAGATCGTGCACGGCACCGACTACCTCTACGTCTGGATCGGTGAGCAGGTACTGGTCTACAACCTCGACGACGGCCGCCCGGTGGTGACCGACGGCCCATTCCTGTGCGCCAACAGCGTGTGGAGCTACGACGTCGACTACTACCCCGAGGAGGAACCGTGGGAGTACTTCGCCGACACCGTGGTGGTGTTGTGCGACGCCGACGGCTTCCTGCTCACCCCGCTCGATGTGGCCGACACGCTGGCCGACACCGACATTGCCGCTTCGACCAGGGTCTCGTTCGACTGGGAACTCCGGCCGTTCGTTCTCGACGCCATTCCCCGGGCCATGATCGCCGGCGACTCGGGCGAAGCCTGATCCTGGTCGCGGGCGGGTCAGGACCCGCTCGGCGAGCCATCGGTCTCCGGCGGCTCGAACACGAAGTGCTCGACGATCTGCTGCTCGGACCCGTCGTCGTCGATGCGTGAACAGTTGCCACCCCAGGCCACGATGAAACCCGGCGCACCGACCGCCTCGGTGTTGAGCGCACACGACTGAGGGGTTGTCAACGAGCGACGAACCTCGAGCCCGTCGTCGACCCTGATCCACTTCAGTTCCGCGCCCTCCATGAACGCGAGCCAGTCGTCGGTGTGGACCAGCGGTCGAACCTCGTTGAATCCGGTGGCCGAACCGGGAAACTCGACCTCGACGGGCAGCTCCCGCCATGTCACCTCGGTCGTCGGGTCGGCGGCCAGCACGCGGTCGTCGTCGAGCACGAAGGCGGCCACTGGATCCTCATCGTCTCCGGATCCCGATGGCACCGTCTCCGCCCAGACGACCAACCGTCCGTCGGCCACGACCGCGTTCGAGCGGTCGGCACCTTCCGGCAGGCCGGGAAGTGCGATGTCGGTCAACGCCGTGGTACCGGGGTCGAGGTGGCTCAGGCGGATGTCCCGTTGTCCGTCGACCCACAGGACATACGCGGCATTCTCCGTGGCCACGACGGTGAGGGCCTCGCCGTCGACGGCGGTGGCCACCCAGGAATCGGCGGTGAGATCGTAGACGCCGATCGTGCCCTCACCTTCGGCGTCAGGGGTCGTCCCGCCGGTCACGATCACGTGATTCCCGAGCGCAGTACCCCGACCCCGGACCCTTGCCACCTCCGGTGGGCCGTCGGCCAGTTCACGCCAGGTGTCGGTGGCGGGATCGTAGGCCAGCGTGTCGTTCAGCAGCCCGTCGGCGACACCGAACGGCACCGTGGTGCCCGACCAGACGATCAGCTTGGCCGTGGCGTCGGACCACACCGCGGTGTGACGGTTGCGGGGTTCACCGGGAGGTGATGTGATCGCCCGCAGGCCGTCGCTCGGATTCCAGATGAACGGCTCGTCGACCAGCTCACCGTCGGTCGGATCGCCGCCGGCTCCGCCGACGATCACGATCTCGGTACCGGTCCAGGTGAGGGTGTGGTCGAACAGCGGATAGTCGGGTGCCCCGGCGATCTCGTAGCCGTCGACGGCCGGCGAGCCGTCGGTGCCGCACGCACAGACCGCCATGGCGAGCACCACTGCAGCGGACGCGCCGCGAACCACCCAACCGTGTCTCATGGCGCTGATCGTAGCGCTCTGGGATCAGTCGGGAACCGCGCCCGAAGACAGTCGCTGGTCGACCGGACCGACGCCGTGGACCTCCTTCAAGCGCCGGAGGCGGCTGTGCACCTGATCCCGATCGATGGAGCAGAGGCGGAGGTGGCGCCGGCCCTCGACATCATCGCCGAAATCGGTTCGGCCGTGCAGCACCCGCTGGTTGTCGACGACCGCGGCCTCACCCTCGGCCAACTTGTGGACGAGTTGGTTCTCCGGCGAGCGCACGCCGGCGGCAAAGCGCCGGAAGGCCAGGTAGTAGCGGTCGACGATGGCCGGATCGAGGTCGAACACGCCGGTCGACCGCTCGTGGAACCGGATGCCCATGAGTTCTCCCCGGCCGTTGACCGAGATGACCGGGGCGTAGGCGATCATGTGCACGTCCTCGCCCTGGTCGACCGCGGCGGTGCGGTGGCGAACGTAGGGGATGGACACGGTGGCCAGCAGTTCGAACGCCTCCGGGTCGGTGCGGCGGATGTCGTCGGCGACCTTGAATCCGTCGACCAGGATCGACTTGCCGCCTCCGGTTGCGGCGCGTCGACAGTGGAGGATCGTGATCCCGCTGGGGTGGTAGCGATAAGGGTCGTCGGTGTGGGGATCCTGCCCGAGGGTCGATTGGGAGAGCGTCCAGGCCTCGGGTTCGGTGACGATGTTGAACACCCGCCCGAAGTCGGTGTGCCGTATCCGGCCGAACAGTGCGGCCAAGGTTTCGGTTGCGTCGTCCGAGTCGGCGATGTTGTCGACCAGGGCAATACCGTCGTTGGCCACGGTGTCGAGGAGGTCGTGGTGGGGCAGCGAACCCGGTTCGAGTTGTTCGAGGTCGAACCGTGCCGGCCGATGTGTCGCATCGAAACGGCGGGGCGGCGGCAGTGGAGGCCGTCGACCCAGACCGGGTTCGGACAGCGTCGCCAGCTGGTCGACGTCGAACTCGCTGCGGTGGCCGTCACTCCAATCCACCGTGAGTGTGAAGCCGTCGACGGTCGCGGCGGCAACGGTCAGATCCTCGGGAAGCGTGGCCACCGAGAACGTCCGCATGCCCGAGTCCTTGGTGGGCAGCGACGGGCAATTGTCACGCAGCCAGAACCGGTTGAACGTCATCGACTGTTTGCCGGCGACGAGCGACACGCTGCGACGGTCCGACGACACCTCGGCGGTGAACAGGCCGTAGAACAGGGCCTTGGCCTCGTTGGAGAGGCCGATACCGGGCTCGGTGTTGTAGGCGAACACGACCAGGATCCGGGTGGTCGATCCCCCGGTGGGCGTCACCCGATGGAGGGCGTCGCGACCGCGGAACAAGACGAGGTCGCCGGGGTCGAAGGTCAGGTGGTTGGGCTCGACCCGGCCGTCGAGGACGTCGCCGACGCCGTCGTGGTTGTCGTCGCCCTCACCACTTCGGCGTAAGGCGGGAACGTACTCGAAGCGGCCGCCGTCGTCCGGCGCCTGAATCAGCATCGTGACCGCAAACGACGAGTTGTCGAAGTGCCAGCCGAGTTCCCGGCCCTCGCCGGCGAAGTGGACGTTGATCGACGACACGTCATCGGCGTAGGGGTGGATCTCGTCCACGTCGACCACCCCAGCCAGAAACGAGCGGAACCGGGCCGAGTCGTAGACGGTCCGCAGCGGCGAGTCGGCCGGTACCTGGCGATCGGTGATGCAGCCCTTGGTGCTCACCACCCGGCGGTTTCGGGGATGGTCGTCGGGCAGGGTCGGATCCGGCGGGGTCAGGTAGACGTTGTGTTCGGCGTCGCTGTAGAACGCCTCGGCTTCTCCCGTCAGTGACTCCGCCCGGATGGCCTCGACGACGTCGGCTCGGAAGAACCCCGGCAGCACCAGGGCGCCGCTGGCGTCGAGTTGCCGGCGGCTGCTCGAAACGAAGGCACCGTCGTCGATCGGATGGCGGTCGAGATCGACGATGGATGCCAGCGGTTCGGTGTCGATCGCCCAAGCGTAGATCCGACGACGGTGGCCGACAAGACCTCGAGCGCTATGTGGCCGACCAGTTCGGATCCCGGCCGAGGAAGGCGAGGAGCCGGTCCTGTTCGTCGGCTGTGTTCTCGTCGATCGGTACCCGCGGCCCGTAGTGTCCTGAGGCACGTAGTTCGGCGTCGAAGGGCTCCATACCATCGACCATCCCGGCGATCTCGCCCGGATCGAGGCGATCGTCGAGACCGGTGGAACGGGCGAGGTCCCAGGTGTGGATGAGCACATCGGACGTGACGATCATGTTGATCGCCTCGGCCACCGTCATTGTCCCCATGGGGCTCTCGATCTCCCGGTCGGCGATGGCCGGATCGTCGAGCCACGAGCGGATGGCGGTGTCGAGCGCCTTCCACGCCGCTGCCGGATCGTCGTCGACCGCCGGGATCGGTGGCGACGCCAGATCGGTGTGGGCGCTCATGAATCCCGGCACCCACTCGACGAGATGCCGCACGATGTCACGCGCCACCCAGCCGTCGCACGGGGTGGGGGTATCCCACCGGTCGGCGGCGACGGCGTCGACCCGTCGGCCGAACTCGTCGGCCAGCTTCCCGTATCGCTCGGCGTGGTCGCTCATTCGATGCCTCCCAGCAAGGCGTCGAGCTTTCGGTAGCCCTCCTGCACGCCGACCTCCATCCCGCTGGCGACCATCGCATCCCGCCCCTCGAAGCTGTCGACCAACGATGTGGCCGTGAGCAGGGTGCGCCCGTCGCCGAGTTCGGTGAGTTCGAGCCGCTCGAGTGCCACGCCGTCGGGAAACCCCTCGTAGGTGAACGTCTGCACGATCAGCTCGGATGGACGCACGTCGTGGAAACAACCCCGGAACCAATGCTCGGCGGGATCGTGGGCCATGGTGCTGACGTAGCGCCACTCGCCGCCGGTTCGGCAGTCCCAACGATCGACGGTCGATGTCAGGCCGTCCGGTCCCACCCACTGCATGAACAGTTCCGGATCGGTGTGAGCCCGGAAGACCTTCTCCGGCGAGGCGTCGAACTCCCGGGTGATCGTGATCATCGGTACGTCGTCGTGTACCGCGATCTGCGCTTGCTTCGTAGTGGTCATGCTTCCTTCTCCTCCTGGTCGGTCGTGTCGGTCGTGTCGGTCGTGTCGGTGGTGTCGTCCGGCATGGCGGCGAGCACGGCGTCGAGGCGGAGATACCGCTGTTCGGCCCGCCGTCGGTACCGCTCGATCCAGGCCTCCATGAGGTCGAACACCTCCGCCTCGAGATGGACCGGACGCTCCTGGGCCCGGCGGGTGCGGCTGACCACACCCGCCGACTCGAGCACCTTCAGGTGTTTCGACACCGCCTGGATGCTCATGTCGTAGGGTTCGGCCAGCTCGGTGACCGTGGCGTCGCCAGCGCTCAGCCGGGCGACGATGTCACGTCTGGTCGGGTCGGCCAGCGCGGCGAACACGGTATTCAACTCCACGGTTGAACACGGTGCCGCCACTGATGGATGTTGTCAACCAGTTGGTTGACTACGACCGACGAGCGGCTGCGAGTTGCTGGTCGATGTCATGCAGCACCTCGTAGCAGGCCAGCACCTGGGCGACGCTCGAATTGGGCTCCCGGCCCTCACGGATGGCGGCGAGGAACTCCCGATCCTGCAGCTCGATGCCGTTCATGGACACGTCGACGTCGGACACGTCGATCGCCTCGTCCCACCCATCGATCAGATCGTCGTAGCGGGCGACGTAGGTGCCGGTGTCGCCGATGTAGCGGAAGAACGTGCCGAGTGGACCGTCGTTGTTGAACGACAGCGCCAGCGTGCACAGCTGCCCGGCCTCGGTCTTGAGCTGGATCGACATGTCCATGGCGATGCCGAGCTCCGGGTGGTGCGGGCCCTCCATCGCCTGGGCCGCCACCACCCTCGACCCGGTCTGGTACTGGAACAGGTCGACGGTGTGGGCGGCGTGATGCCACAGGAGGTGATCGGTCCACGACCGTGGCTCGCCCTTGGCGTTGGTGTTCTCCCGGCGGAAGAAGAAGGTCTGCACATCCATGTGCTGGATGGTGAACTCGCCGGCCGCGATCTTGTTGTGAACCCACTGATGACTCGGGTTGAACCGCCGGGTGTGGCCGCACATCGCCACCAGACCGGTCTCACGCTGTTTGTCCACGACGGCCTGGGCGTCGGCCAGCGAGTCGGCCAGCGGAATCTCGACCTCCACATGTTTGCCCGCGTCCAGGCACTGGATCGACTGGGCGGCGTGCATCTGCGTCGGGGTGCAGAGAATGACCGCGTCGACGTCGTCGCGATCCAGCGATTCCGACAGATCGGTGGTGACGTGATCGATGCCGTAGTCGTCGGCCACGGCCCTGGTCTTGTCGAGCGTGCGACCGACCAGCGACACCACCTCAACGTCGTCGATCTTCGCCAATCCGTCGAGATGTTTGATCCCGAACGCGCCGGCTCCGGCCAATGCGACCCGAATGGTCATGAATGCTCCCTTGTCAAACGGCTTCTTCCAGGATGAGATGCCCGACGGCGGTGTTGCTGGCCGGCACGTGATAGAAGCGATGATGCACCCGGGGCGCGCGGCCGCCTCCGTCGTTGGTATCGGACCTCATATCAGATCTCATATCCGACATGGCGCCCCGGGCGATCAGCCACATCACCAACTCGATCCCCTCCGAGCCCGCCTCCCGGATGTACTCGATGTGGGGAATATCGGCGATCCGCTCGGGGTCGGCGATCAAACCGTCGAGGAAGGCGTTGTCGAACTCGGAGTTGATCAGCCCGGCCCGCGGCCCCTGCAGCTGATGGCTCATGCCGCCCGTGCCCCACACCTGCACGTTCAGATCCTCGGGGTAGGAGTCGATGGCCCGGCGGATGGCCCGGCCAAGCGCCAGGCAGCGACGCCCCGAGGGCACCGGATACTGCACCACGTTCACCGCGAACGGAATCACCGGACAGGGCCACTCCCCATCGGCGCCGCCGTCGATCTGGCCGAACATGAGCGACAGCGGCACGGTCAGGCCATGGTCCACGGCCAGTTTGTTGACGATCGTGAGGTCGAAGTCCTGGAGGATCACCTCCTGGGCGATGTGGGAGGCCAGCATCGGGTGGCCCTTCACCTCGGGCACCGGCCGCGGCCCCCAGCCCTCGTCGGCCACCGGGAAACTCGCCGCGGTGCCGATGGCGAACGTGGGGATGAAGTCGAGGCTGAAGCTGGTGGCGTGGTCGTTGTAGACGAGGAAGATCACATCGGGTGTGTTCTCGGCCATCCACTCCTGCGATTTCCGGTAGCCGGCGAACAGCCGTCGCCAGTAGTCCTCGTCGGTGCGACCGAGGTCCATGGCCGCACCGATTGCCGGCACGTGCGACGAGTAGACGGTGGCGCTGACCGTGGCGTTCGACCCGGCACTCATTGATCTCGCTCCTCCCACTCGTGGGTGAACCGGTTGCCGTCGGGTGAGCGGCCGCCGGCGACCATCATGGCCCGATACTCCTCCTCGGGCATGCCGGTCATGGAGCCGGCCATCTTCTGGAAGCTGTGGCCGTCGGTGGCGCCGATCTTGGCCAGGAAGTAGATGTTGCCGCCGAGGGAGATCATGCGGTTGAGGTCGCGGTCGAGCACCGCCTGTTTCTGCTCCGACGACATGTCCCACTCGTCGAGGTAGGCCCGCTCGTCGGCCAGGAACCGTTCCCGGTTCTCGGGTTGCATCAGGGACATGCAGAACTGGTTCAGCCAGTAGCCCATCCGGGACTGGTCGGTATCGAAAATCGTGGTCCCCGGCACATCGCCGTACGGCTTGGTCGGTCTGGCGTCGGCCATGCGGCCACCATACACCCACGCCGATTGGCGCCGAAAGGTGGTGGGGCGTCCGGAAGCATCCTACTGTCGGGCCAATGGGACGTCTGGACGGCAAGGTCGCGTTGATCACCGGAGGGGCTCGGGGTCAGGGAGCGGCCGAGTGCCGACTGTTCGCCGCGGAGGGGGCGGCCGTGTGGTTGACCGACGTGTTGGTCGACGAGGGTGAGGCGGTTGCCGCCGAGGTGGGCGGCACCTTCCGGGAACACGACGTGAGTGACGCCGATCGCTGGACCGCCGTCGTCGCCGAGCTGATGGATGCCCACGGTCGGATCGACGTGTTGATCAACAACGCCGGGATCTTCCGGCTCGGCGGGCTCCTCGACACCGACCGGGAGCTGTGGGACACCACGATCGCGGTCAACCAGACCGGCGTGCTGTTCGGTATGCAGGCCGTGGCTCCGGCGATGATCCAGCGTCGCTCCGGTTCGATTGTCAACGTGTCGTCGATCGCCGGGATCCAGGGTGCGTCCATCGCCCACGCCTACGCCGCGTCGAAGTGGGCCGTGCGGGGCATGACCCGTTCGGCCGCCCGTGAACTGGCCCCGCACCAGGTGCGGGTCAACTCGATCCATCCCGGCATCATCGACACGCCGATGCTGCGTCAGTACGACGACATCGGCCTTCCGTCGATACTGGAGGAACGGGTTCCGGTCGGCCATCAGGCCTCGGCCGACGACGTGGCGAAGCTCGCACTGTTCCTGGCGTCCGACGACAGCGCGTACTCCACCGGCTCGGAGTTCGTTGTCGACGGCGGGTTGACGGCCTGACGTTCGGTGGCTCAGGGCGCTGCGGCGCGGAGTCGTTCCACGGCTCTGGTCGCGGCCGGGTCGGGTTCGGATCCGGTGAGTGCGAACCACCGCACCGGTAGATCGACCGCCAGCGCAATGGTCGACACGTCGTGGTCGGTCATTTCTCCTTCGACGGCCAGCGATGGCTGGATCGACAGCCCGTGTCCTCGGCCGATCATGGCGAGCAGGGCCGACAGCCGGTCGACCTGTCGCAGCGACCGGGGTTGAGCCTCGGCCGGCGTGAGGAACCGGTCGAGTTCCCAGCCCTCGAGCGGCTCGAAACTGAACGTCAGATAGTGGTGGTCGGCGATGTCGGTGGCGGCGAACGGGCCGGAGTGGTCGTCGGCGAAACCGGACGGAACGACGGCCACCAGCCGGTCCTCCGCCAGCAGGGTCGCCTGATCGGCGTCCGGCTCGGGGTCCATCGATGCCACGATGACCAGGTCGATCTCGCCGTTGCGCAGCGCGGTCGTTTCGGTTCCGTTGGCCACCGAGAGGAGATCGACGCTGTGGACGTCGAGCGCCTCGGCCGAGTTGAACAGATCGTGGTGCCACTCGAGAAGGTCGAAGGCGCCGACGCCGACTCTGAGCCGATCGACGCTCTGGCCGTGGTGCAGCCACCGGCTGGCCTGCTCGGCTCGCGTCAGTTGCTGTTCGGTCACGCGGGCCGTGGAGGCGAGAAGACGGCCTGCCGGGGTCAGCCGGGCGACCCGACCTTCGATCTCGATCAGTGCGACGTCGAGGCGGCGCTCCGCCTCCCGGATTCGGTGGCTGGCCGCCGATGGGCTCAGGTGGAGTGACCGCGCTGCGGCGCCGAGTTGCCCGTGGTCGGCGATGGCCGTCAGCAGTTGAAGGTGGTGGCGGTCAAGGCTCATCGTAAAGATGCACAGTTCTCATCTGTTTGCAGTGAAAGATTCAGTCGACACAACTATAGGTCGCGGTGACAATGAGGGCATGAACGCAACGGTCACCTTTCCCGAAGCCCGACCCCGAGGTTACGAGTGGCTCGACGACGAGCCCGCCTTCGACCCCGACGTCCACCTGGCACTCGGCGAGCCGGACGAGATCATCACACTGGCCGACCTCGGCTACCGGCCCGACGACGTCATCGGCAAGGCCACCGCCATCGCCATCACCGGACCGTTCCGGATCCTCAGCGATGAGGGGGCGGCCCAGCTGCTCGACACGGCTCGCCGGCTCCGGGCGTTCTGCCGCCGGGCCGACGTCCGGATCGAGAACATGGTGCGGGGCGGGGTCTACCGGTCACGCTGGCTGCGGGATCTGTGCCTCAGCCCGGAGGTGGCGGCCCACCTGTCGACCATCTACGGCACCGAGGTCGCTCCGCACCCGATGGGGCTGCACCTGGGCCACCTCAACTACGAGCCGTCCGACGTCAACACGGCGGTCGACAAGTGGCATCACGACACCCTGCCCCTCGACTACGTGATGTCGGTCACCGATCCGACGCGGACGCCCGGCGGTCGCTTCGAGTACTTCGTGGGGACCAAGGCGGAGGCGGCCGAATTGAAGGCGGCGGGCGAACGTCCGCCGGCTGATCGGGTCGTGGCCCCGGGGCTGCCCGGACCGGGCTGGGCAGTGGCGCTGCACGGCGACATGGTGGTCCACCGCGGCGGCCCGTTGACCGCCCAGGCCGAGCGGATCACCATGGTCAACGGCTACGTGTCTCTCGATCCCGAGGCCGAGATGCAGTCGCGTATGGTCGACCTGCTCGCCGTCGACGACCGGGAGCTGCTGTTCTACGAGTGGTCGCGCTATGTGGCCTGGCGGTCCCGCAACCGGCTGCAGACGGTGATCGACTCGATCGACTTCGGGGTGTCGCCCGACGCGGCGGCCGACCGGCTCCGCGCCGCGGTGAGCGACGTGCTCGAGGCGGTTGAGCAGATGCCGTCGGGAGCGCCGGTCATCGACCACTACGAGTAGCCGCCGACCGGTCCACCCATCGACCTCTGAACCGAAACCCGCGCTCAGCGCGCTGTTCGGTTCAGACGTTGGAGGCCGTCGTGATAGGCGGCGCTGACGACGGCGACCAGCTCATCGGGCCGGGTGGCATAGTCGTCCCACGTGAAGCTCACCACCCGGTAGCCGGCCAGGAGCAGACGGTTGCGGCGGCGGGGATCGGCCTCGAACGACTTGCGGTTGTGGTGCCATCGGGCGCTCTCGCATTCGATCAGCAGCGACGCCTCGGGGTAGGCGAGGTCGGCCCTGCCGGCGAAGCGGCCCTGCCGGCGGACCAGGTACTCGTAGTGGGGTTGCGGCAGTCCGCCCGCCACCAGGAGCTGGCCGACGAGGCGATTGAACCGGCTGTCGGGAACGCGGGCGGACTCGTCCCGATCCGCCAGCAGCCGCCTCAGGACTCCGAGCCCCTTTCGTCCTCTCGTGCCCAGGCGATCGATCTCGGTCACGAGGTCGGCCACCGAGGTCAGGTTCTGACGAACGACGGCGTCGATCGTGGCGTCGAGCTCATCGGCTGTGAGCAGCGACGCGGAGTCGATCACTGCCAGTTCGATCCGCGTGACCGGTACCCCGTTCACGAGCCGCCCGTCGTCGAGACGCGACCCAGCCAGCCGGTGCACGGTGGCAAGTGGGTTGGGCCGCGCCCGCCGGCTGGCCTCGACGGTCACGTGGATGGCCGTTCTGCCGAGATGGCCGTCGACCGACCACACCCTGAGGCCTGCCGTATGACTCGTCAACCCTCGACTACTCAGCGCGCCGGCCCGGGCTCGGGCCAACCACGTCTCGGGGGATGCGGCCAGTCGATAGACCCGAGCCGCCATCCGGATCCACTCGCCCGACTGGAGCCGCCGGTGGATCTGGCTCTCGGAGAATCCGAACGTGCGGGCATGACCGCGGGTGAAGACGCCGTGGTGTTGGGCGAGGTAGCGCCGAAACTCGTCCATGAGCTGCACCTCGTGGTGCCGGGAGTGTCGTCGGAGGCGCCTGCCTCGAGGTGGTCCCAGGGTACGCGCCGGATCGCCCAACCCCGTCTCTCATCCTCCAATCACCGCATCATTGAACCGAAACCCGCGCTCAGCGAGCTTTTTGGTTCAGACCTCGGGAGTGCAGGGGCCCGGTTTAGATGTCGGGGTAGAGGGGGAGGCCGACGTACTGTTCCGCCATCGAGGCCTGCGCCGCTCTCGACGACGCCAGATAGTAGAGGTCCTGCTCCTGGGCCCGCTGGTCGAAGGCGGACTGGTCGGGGAAGCGGTGGAGCAGCATGGTCAGCCACCAGGAGAACCGCACCGATCCCCAGACCCGGGCGAGCGCCGTGGTGGAGTAGGCCGCCAATCGCGACGGATCACCCCCGGCCCTGGCGATGAAGGCGTCGGCCAGGTAGCGCACGTCGGCGATGGCCAGGTTGAGGCCCTTGGCTCCGGTTGGCGGCACGATGTGGGCGGCGTCGCCGGCCAGATACAGGTTCCCCCACTGCATCGGTTCCACCACGTAACTGCGGATCGGCGCGATCGACTTCTCGATCGACGGCCCAGTCACGATCGTCTCGGCGGTGGCCACCGGGACCCGAGCCATGAGCTCGGACCAGAAGCGATCGTCGGGCCAGTCGTCGACGGTGTCGGTCAGTGGGCACTGCAGGTAGTAGCGGCTGAGCATCGGATTGCGCTCCGAGCACAGAGCGAAACCCCGCTCGGAGTTGACGTACATGAGCGAGGGCAGCGGCGGGGTCTCGCTGAGGATCCCGAGCCAGCCGAACGGGTACGCCTTCTCATACTCGGTCTTGACATCGTCGGGGATGGTGGCCCGGCTGACCCCGTGGTAGCCGTCGCATCCGGCGACGGCGGTGCAGTCGATCCGCTGCTGTTCTCCGCCGGCGGTGAAGGTGACGTGAGGGGCGTCGCCTTGCACATCGTGGAGTTCGACGTCGGCCGCCTCGAAGATGATCGGCAGACCGACCTCGGCGGCCTTTGCGTACAGGTCCTTCTGGATCTCGGTCTGCCCGTAGGCCATCATCGGCGTGCCGGTGTGCTCCTGGAGCGCTACCCGCTGGATCTCGCTCGTGCGCCAGCCGATGTCGACCCCGGAATGGACGTGGCCCTCGGCGTGCAGGCGTTCGCCGACACCGAGCGAGTCGAGGATCTCCACGGTCGTCCACTCGAGGACCCCGGCCCGTATCCGCCCCAGGACGTAGTCGCTGGTCTGGCGTTCGAGCACCACGCAGTCGATGCCGGCCTGGCGTAGCATCAGGCCGAGTGTGGTTCCGGCGGGCCCGGCCCCGATGATGGCGATCTCGGTTTGCACCTTCCAACCGTACCCGCGGGGCGTCACCGATCTCCATCCCGTCGCATTCGCTGGTGGTGAGCGGGATCGGGCTTGTCGTCTATCGTGAGATCCGATGATCATCGACTGCCACGGGCACTACACGACGACCCCACCTGGAGTCGGCGCATGGCGGGAGGCGCAGAAGGCGGCGGTGGCCGCCGATCCCGACCACGTCGGTGAGCTGGGCGAGATGGACGTGACCGACGATGAGATCGTCACGTCGATCGAGCAGAATCAGCTCCGACTCCAACGGGAGCGGGGAGCCGATCTGACGATCTTCTCCCCCCGGGCTTCGTGGATGGCCCATCACATCGGCAACGAACACACGTCGAAGTTCTGGTCGCAGCACCAGAACAACCTGATCCGCCGGGTGTGCGACCTGTACCCCGAGAACTTCGCGCCGGTGTGCCAACTACCCCAGTCGCCGGGCGCGTCACTCGACAACTCGGTGACCGAGCTACGCCGTTGCGTCGAGGACATGGGATTCATCGGCTGCAACGTCAACCCCGATCCCACCGGCGGCTTCTGGACCGGGCCGCCGCTGTACGACCGCTACTGGTGGCCGTTGTGGGAGGCGATGTGCGAGCTCGACGTGCCGGCCATGATCCACGTCTCGGCCGCCTGCAACGACAACTTCCACTCCACCGGCTCCCACTACCTCGGGGCCGACACCACGGCGTTCATGCAGGCGCTCACCTCGGGATTCATGGCCGACTTCGACGGGTTGCGCTGGATCATCCCCCACGGCGGCGGGGCGGTGCCCTACCACTGGGGTCGGTTCAAGGGCATGGCCGCCGATCAGGGATGGGATTTCGACCGACTGGCCGACCACATCTGGTACGACACCTGCGTCTACCATCAGCCCGGCATCGATCTGCTGGTCGACGTGGTGCCGGTCGACAACATCCTGTTCGCCTCCGAGATGGTCGGCGCGGTGCGCGGCATCGACCCCGACACCGGCAACCACTACGACGACACCAAGATCTACATCGACAACGCCCCGACACTCGACGACGACGACCGGGCCAGGATCTTCGAACACAACGCCCGGCGGGTCTACCCCCGCCTCCAACTCCCGGGAGCCGACACATGACCGACAGGGGCCGACACGTGATCCGTCGAACGATAGAGCGCTCGCCGCTCGACGTGATCGACGGCCTGGCCCCGATCGGCACCGCCTCGGTGCATGAGGCGATCGGCAAACGGGGCTACCTCGGGGCCGATCTGACTCCGATCCAGACTGGGGCCCGCATCGCCGGCAACGCGGTGACCGTGCTGATCCACCCCGGCGACAACATCATGATCCACGCCGCGATCGAGGTCTGCGCCGAGGGCGACATCCTCGTCGTCGGCACCACCACCCCCAATCAGCCGTCGCCCCACGGGGTCTTCGGTGATCTGCTGGCCACGTCGCTGCAGGTCCACGGCGTGCGGGGTCTGGTGATCGACACCGGTGTGCGTGACACAGCGGATCTTCGGGAGATGGGGTTCCCGGTGTGGAGCCGGTTCGTGTCGTGTCAAGGCCCGGCCAAGTCCAATCCGGGATCGGTCAACGTGCCGATCACGATCGGCGGCGTGGTCGTCAACCCGGGCGACGTCGTGTGCGCCGACGACGACGGTGTGGTCGCCGTGCCCCGTGATGAGGCGCAGTGGGCCCTCGAACGATCGCTGGCCCGTCTCGACACCGAGGCCGCCACCCGCGACCGGCTCGCCGCGGGCGAACTGGGTGTCGACTTCTACGGCCTGCGTCAGAAGATCATCGACATGGGCGTCGAATACGAATAGCCGGGTTACGGGTCGTCTCGACGAGACGATCGACCGCTCTCAAGCGTCGCCGCCGGTTGCTCGATAGGAGCGTATGGGGCGATGGCACCGATCGATCAAGGTACGTCACATCGCGATCGTGTGTGCGCTCGTCCTGGTTCTGGGCTGGGGGGTGTTCGCGCCTGCGGGGGCGGTCGACGTCACCCGGCCGTGTGTCCGCCCACCGGACACGCA
The DNA here is from genome assembly GCA_965216655.1 of Acidimicrobiales bacterium. Classification (GTDB taxonomy): domain Bacteria; phylum Actinomycetota; class Acidimicrobiia; order Acidimicrobiales; family SZUA-35; genus JAHELU01. Next base: position 20,315 of record CBDCGP010000036.1, on the reverse strand, counting down.
GATTCTCGAACGCCGGCCCATACCGGCACAGCAACCGATCCTCGAGCAGCACTATCCGGGCCGGGCGGAGGAGATTTCCGACTGGTCGATCGGCTTCGACCTGGCGGGGTATCCCTACGACGACGGGTTCAGACCGAAAGAGATGCTCGAGGTCCGACGGCTCGGTGAAGCCGAGACCGGCGACGGGCCGCTCCTCGTCATGGACGCCGGTGCACTCCAGGTCGACCCAGCACACTTCAGCGGAATCGGGGACTCCGTTTCGCTCCACTTCCTGCCGGACGACAAGGCTGTTGACGACCTCGATGACTCGAACAAGACCGTCGTCGTCGACGCCTACGTCATGACCCACCCGACCTACGAGGTGGGCAGTCTCACAGGCGTTCGGTTCACGCTCATCGGCGAAACGGTGGTCACCTGGGGTGATTTCGAAACGGCGTACGTGACCGACGGTGCGAGTGGCGGCTTCATCGCCGAGGGCGCCGTCCCGGCGTCGGACCGTGTGGGTCCGGCGCTCTTCCTGGAATATCACTACGACCGGCACGGACTCTACTGCGTGGCGCTGAGTGAGGAGGGCACGATCGACGCCATGGTCTTCACCAACACCGTCGGCGACGGGGTGTTCCCGCTGAGCGCCGGCTACAACCGATACGGCCGATTGGTCTCGGTGATGATCTGGCACTTCGGGGCGCCTTGGAGGTGGGCCGTACCGGAGGGCCAGCCCCCGTTTGCCGTGACCGAGCGTGAGGCGCAGATGGCGGAGTGTCTCGCCGGAACCAGGGAGGTCGACAAGTGGGGATACTGCTCGGCGGAGTGACGCCGGTTGACCGTCGGCCCAGCCGCCTACGAAGCTCGGTCAGGTGGCCAGATCTCGCAGCACCTCGAGGAGGACGTTGGCGCCGACCTCGAGTTGGGCCGCCGACGTGGACTCGGCGGGGGAGTGGCTGCGGCCGTTCTCGCTGGGTACGAAGATCATGCCGGTCGGCACCGCCTGGGCCATGACCTGGGCGTCGTGGCCGGCGCCCGACACCATCCTGTGATGGGAGGCGCCGACTCGATCAGCGGCGGCGGCCACCCGCTGCTGCATCGTGGGGTCGAGCGCGACGCCGGGCGTCACGCTGCCCCACTCCAGCCGGTGCCCGAGCTCGTGGTCGGCCGAACATCGATCCGCCAGGTAGGCCACGCCCCGCTGAAGAGCCGGCACGCCGCCGGCCCGGTCGCGCACGTCGAGGCTCAGGCGCATCTCCTCGACAACGATGTTGGCGGCACCCGGTTCGACGGAGATCATGCCGCAGGTGGCCACCGCCGTCGGCGAACCGTGCTCGCTCGGCACCGACGGCAACCCGGCGAGGAACTGGCCGGCCGCCCGGGTGGCGTCCCGGCGAAGGTCCATCGGGGTCGTGCCGGCGTGGTCGGCCTGACCGAGGAAGGTGACGGTGCCGTGCCCGACCTCGACGATGTCGGTGACCACGCCGATGTCGAGTCCGGCGTTCTCCAACACCGGGCCCTGCTCGATGTGCAGCTCGACGAACGCCGACACGTCGTCAGCGGTGATGGTGGGGATGGCGGCCGCCGCCTCGACCGACGAGTCGATGCGGGCCAGGCCTTCCGCAATGGGTTCACCGTGGCGGCCCGTCAACCCGCCGAGCTCGTCGGCCGACCAACCGTCGATCAGGGCTCGGGAGCCGACGAAGCTGGCGTACGCTCCCTCCTCGTCGGCGAACGCCACCACTTCGAGCGTGGCTGTGGGAGTGAAGCCGGCCTCGTGCAGCGTCCGCAGGCATTCCAGTCCGGCGAGCACGCCGAAGGCGCCGTCGAGCCTACCGCCGTCGGGCACGGTGTCGATGTGGGAGCCGGTCCACACCTTCGGCGCCGACGGGTCACGACCCTCGAGCGTGACAAAGCAGTTGCCGATTGCGTCGACCCGGAAACCAAGCGCAGCCTGGGCGCAACGCTCGGCCAGCCAGGCTCGGGCCGCCAGGTCGGCTTCCGAATAGACGGTACGGTTCACCCCGCCCCGGTCGGTGGCGCCGAATCGGCCGAGGGCGGCGATGTCGGCCGTCAGTCGGTCGCGGTCGATGGTGATGGCGATGTCGTCGGGCACGGAGGCTCCTCGGCGATTGGGGGCGGGTTCATGGCGAGGCGGTTGAGGAAGAACTGCACCAGCGGCCCGATCGACACCACGAACCAGATCGTGCCCAGGCCGACCGAACCGCCCAGCAGCACACCAAGAATCAGCACCGTCAGCTCGATGCCGAACCGGGCTTTCCATACGTCGATTCCCCGGCGGGCCAGACCCGTCATGACGCCGTCGCGGGGACCGGGGCCCAGACCGGCGCCGATGTAGAAGCCGGAACCGATACCGATCAGCACCGGACCGCCGAGCATGGCGGCCCAACGGACGGGATCGGAGGTGAGTTCGGGCAACATGGCGGCGGTGGCGTCGGCCGACACGCCGATCACGATGGCGTTGAGGATCGTGCCGAGGCCGACCTTCTCCCGCAGTGGAATGAACCCGAGCACGACGGCCAGACCGACCACGTTGATGATGCGACCGATCGACCAGCCGGTGAGTTCCGCCAGGCCTTGATGGAACACGTCCCACGGTCCGAGCCCGAGGTCGGCGGCCACCATCACGGCGATGCCGGCGCCGAAGAGCCAGAGACCGAACAGGAGAGCGGGCAGCCGACGCAGCGTCTCCCGCCAGGAGACAAGAATCACGGTTCCGAGGCTACCCGCCGTCCTGCACCGGCAGCCTGCCCACGATCCCGTGTCTTTGCCCGCCTCGCCCGAGGTTTGAACCGAAATGTGTCGCAGGCGCGCATTTTGGTGCAAACGTCGCGGGGCGGGGCGGGGCGGTCGCGGGCGACCGGGGTCAGGCGAAGTCGTAGAGGCGCTCCGGGTTGTCGACCAGGATGCGGTTCCTCGTGGCCTCGTCGGGGGCGAAGGCGGCGAGGATGTCGACCAGATCACCGTCGTCGGGCATGTGGCGCACGTTGGGGTGGGGCCAGTCGGTGCCCCACAGCACACGATCGGGCGCAGCGGCGATCAGGGCCCGGGCGAACGGGACGACATCGTCATAGGGAGGCGGACCGTCGGCGGTCAACCGTTCGGCGCCCGAGATCTTGACCCAGCACCGCTCGTCGGACAGCAACGACAACAGCGCCTGGAACGGAGCCTGATCGACGCCGTCGGTCACCGGCACCCGAGCCATGTGATCGATGATGTAGGGGCAGGGCATGGCGTCGAGCAGGTCGGCGTAGGCGGGCAGATCCTTGGCGTCGAAATGCAGCACGATGTGCCAACCGAACGGCTGCACCCGATCGACCAGCCGCCAAAAGGTGTCGAGATCGGGGGCGCCACCAAGGTGGGCGACGAAGTTGAACCGGGTACCCCGCACCCCGGCCGCGTGCAGCTCGGCGATGTCGTCGGTGGAAAATGTGTCGTCGATCATGGCCACCCCGGCGTAGCGACCGGCGCCCCGCCGCAGCGCGTCGACCATCGCTGAGTTGTCGGTGCCATGACACGACGCCTGCACGAACACCGCCCGTGACAACCCGAGACGCTCCTGAAGCGCCTGGAACTTCTCGATCCCCGAGTCGGGTGGGGTGTACGCGCGGCCGGGAGCGAACGGAAAGCGATCGGCCGGACCGAAGACGTGACAGTGGGCGTCGCACGCCCCCGGCGGTGGGGTGAACGCCACGGGCGTATGCGGATCGGGGTGAGGACCGGGAATCAGCCGGGCGTTGCGTTCGATCACGAGTACTCCCTCGGAAACACGATGCCGTCCATCAGCTTGCGGGCGGTGCGAATGATGCCGGCGCTGCGGACCTCGGGAATCCCGTCGGCACCCACTGCGGCGTCGACGGTGGCGTGGAACACGCCGGTCGGATGCTCGACGGTGATCACGCCGCCATCGTCCGGCGGCCGGGCCATCACCATGGCTCCCGGCGAGTCCGGGACGAGCGCCGCTGTCGCCACGGACACGGCACCCAGCACACCGATCGCCTCGTGGCAACGGTGGGGAATGAACGTGCGGGTGCACAGATGCCCGCCGTCATGCGGAGGAGCGACCATCGTGAGCTTCGGCACCGACGTGTCGGCCACGTCGCCGAGGTTCATCATCGGCCCCGCCTTCAGGCGGATCGACTCCAAGCGTTGCCGCAGCGCTGCGTCGGCCTCCAGCTCCTCGCACGGCTCGTACCCGGTGATGCCAAGGTCCGACGCCAGCATCACCACCACCGGCATGCCGTTGTCGATCAGCGTGCAGGCCACTCCGTCGATCTCGTCGACCACGCGCCCGGTCGGTAGGAGCGATCCACACGAACCGCCGGCAATGTCGGCGAAGTCGAGCCTGATGGCCGCGGCGGTGCCCGGAACCCCGGAGATGGTGGTGTCGCCGCTGTACACCGGCCGCCCGTCGTGTATCGGGAAGGTGGCCGTTGCGATCGAATCGGAGTTCACCATGTGGATCCGCACAACCGCCTCGCTGGAACCGGGCGGGACCGTGATCAGCCCCCGCTCCACCGCGAACGGCCCGACCCCGGCCAGGAGGTTGCCGCAGTTCTGACGGTCGGTCACCATCGCCTCCTCGACGCCGAGCTGGAGAAAGAGGTAGTCGACGTCGGCTCCCGATCCTGAAGCCACCACCGACACCACGGCCACCTTCGACGTGAGGGGTGTCGCCCCACCGATCCCATCGATCTGGCGGGCGTCGGGCGTTCCCATGATCCGCAACAACAGCTGATCGCGAGCCTCGATTTCGGCCGGCAGGTCGTCGGTGAAGAAGTAGGCGCCCTTCGACGTGCCCCCGCGCATGACCATGACCCGGACGCCATCGTTGCTCATCGCGCTCCTGTTCACTCCTTGCATCATGGCCGACCGGTGCCCGCTGTCCCAACCCGGCCGGATGGAGAGAGTTGTATCATCCGGCGTTCGCCGCCGTCAGTCATCCGACAGCACAATTCGGTCCCGACTCTGGAGGGATGACCATGACCGACACGGCAACACCCGAGACCAACGCCTCACCCGAAACCCGTACGACCGACTTCGACAACGACGTCATCGGGTCCTATCCGCTCCCGCCGGGCCTGCTCGCCGGCATCGTCGCCGACCGCCGAGCAGCAGGTGGAGCGGAGTCGCTCAGCGAAGGCAACGAGAACGGTGAACCAGCCGATCGGGAGATCGGCTACGGCGACATCATCGAATCCATCTGCGGCGAGCCATCGACGACTCCCAGGCCGTCGAACAATACGACGGAACGCTCGGTGTCAGTGTCGAGTTCGTCCGGGCCCGAGAACAGTCGGTCGGCCAGCTTCAATGGAATAGCAATCTCGGTTCGGTGTTCACCAACCCCGGCAACGTCACCGGCGAGCGGTGGTGCACGGGAGGTCTCATCAGCGACAACCTCTTCATCACCGCCGGACACTGCTTCGACATCGACATCAACGGCTGGACGACGCCCCGCGACAACACCACCGGTGACCCGATCCCGGCCGCGGAGATGGCACCCCACATGCACGTCAACTTCAACTTCCAGGACGACCCCGACGGCAATCCCCGAACCGAGGTCGAGTTCGCCGTCGAGGAGCTGATCGAGTATCGCGTCGGCAGCCTCGACGTGGCCATCGTGCGGCTGGCCGGTCACCCCGGTTCACGCTTCGGCATCGGTCGCCTCAACCTGTCCGACGCCCGCGACGACGACATGATGGCCATCATCGGCCACCCGGCCGGCGTGCCCAAACGAGTCGAGGCCGGTCCGGTCACCGACGTCATGGGTGACAGGATCCACTACAACGACATCGACACGCTCGGCGGCAACTCCGGCTCCCCGATCTGGCATGAGCCGACCGGTCGCATCGTGGGGATTCACACCAACGGTGGCTGCAACATCAGCGGAACCGGGTCGAACAAGGGGGTTCGGGTGGAGCGGATCCGCGAGGAGTCGGACACCGTTCGCCGGCTCGACCACGCCTCGTTTCCGCTGAACAACGGCGTCTACCGTATTCGTCAGAAGAGTTCCGACCGCTTCGTCGATGCCCATGAGCACAGCGGCGAGGACTTCTCCGTGGTCACGCGGGCCCGCCCAGAACAACAACACCCAACGCTGGCGGTTCACGCAGGTCGGCCTCGTCGGAACGATCCATCAGGTCTCGTCCGGCCGGTACATGGACGCCCACGAGCACAGTGGCGCCGACTTCTCGGTGGTCACTCGCACGGCACAGAACAACGACACCCAACGATGGGTTGCCCTGCCGGTCGCCGGTCAGCTGTCGACCTACACCCTTCAACAGCTCAGCACCAGGCGTTTCGCCGACGCCCACGTGGTCGGCAACGACTTCTCCGTGGTGACCCGAACGGCGCAGAACAACGACACCCAGCAGTGGAAAATGGCAGAACTCGACAGCGGCGCCTTCACGATCCGACAGGTCGTCAACGGCCGCTACATGGACGCCCATGAGCACGGTGGCGCCGATTTCTCGGTGGTGACCCGGACGGCGCAGAACAACGACACCCAACGGTGGGTGTTCACACCGATCGGCGGGGTCTACGAGATCCAGCAGCTCAGCAGCGACCGGTTCCTCGACGCCCATGAGCACAGTGGCGCCGATTTCTCGGTGGTGACCCGACCCCGCCAGAACAACGACACCCAGCGATGGATCCTCACCTATCTCGGAGGTGTCGAGTACTCGGTGCGCCAGCTCAGTTCACGTCGCTATCTGGACGCCCATGAGCACAGTGGCGCCGATTTCTCGGTGGTGACCCGACCCCGCCAGATCAATGACACCCAGCGCTGGCTGATCCAGTAGTCCGATCTCGGCCACCGGCCCTGGATTGGGCGGGCCGGTGGCGGCTCGGTTCCTGTTGGCCAGGGCCTTCACAGCTCGGTTCGGGCTTCCCACAGTTCGGGGAAGAACCGATGATCGGTGACCTGCCGAAGCCAGCCGACACCAGCCGAACCACCGGTACCCGGCTTGTTGCCGATGATCTTCTCCACCGATCGGAAGTGGCGCCAGCGGTAGACGGAGAACGTCTCGTCGATGGCGATGAGCGCCTCGCCGAGCCGGAACAGCGTGTTGGTGGGCGACGGGTCGCCGTAGATCGTGACCCAGGCGGCCCGCACCGAGTCGTCGGACGAGTACGGCTCGGTCCAGTCGCGATCGAGTGCCCGGCCATCGATCGGGTAGCCACGACGGTGCAGCAGGGCGATGACGGCGTCGTAGAGGCTCGGTTCACTCAGAGCGGCCTCCATCGCCGGCCACACGTGGGGCACGTTGCGGTGGGCCTCGGCCAGCCGGCGACTCTTGTTGCCGAGCACGAACTCGACGTGACGGTACATGAACGACAGCTGGCCCGACGCCGTGGCCAGGTGGTCGCGGAACTGGTTGAACCCGTCGGTGGTGATCGTCGACAGGACGTTCCATGAGTCGCTCAGGTAGCCGAGGTAGGCCGTGGCCCGATCGAGCACGACGAGCGCCTCGTCGACCCGATCATCGCCGATGAGCAGGCGGGCGTTGTGGAGCTCGAAGTGGAGGCCCTTGAACAGTAGCTCCTTGATCTGACCCATCACGATGAAGCACATCTCGTCGTAGCCGTCGGATCGGGGGCGCTGCAGCGAGAGCAGAAGGTCGATGTACTGGTAGTCGATGTAGTCGTTGGTGGTGCCGTCGATGTCGACCACCGGTTCGCCGCCGGTGGTCGCCGCGATCGCAGCCCGGGACTCGTCGGTGCTGACGCCCATCGGCCGGGGTCGACGGAGACGTTCACGCCCTCGGGGTCGACGACGAGCGGGAAGTCGGGCTTGTGATCAGGCATCGGTTTCGGTCTCTCGTGGGATCTGGTCGGTCAGCGCCGGGATGTCGTACACGACGTCGAAATGGTTGCGGCCCGTGACCTCGATCTCGGTGACCGGTCGCCCCGCCGCCCGCAACCGATCGACCATGGCCCGGCTCTGGCGTTTGAACTCCTCGGGCTCGTTGTCGCCCCAGGCGACGACCGCCGGTGGGAACCCGGCCAGGTCGTGAAGCAGGGGACTGTTGCGGTGAAGCCGCTGCCACGTCGAGGCCGACTGCGTCGTTGATCGACGTGCCGATGAGCGGTTCGAGTTCGAAGATGCCGGACACCGGTAGCACGGCCGCCGGCCGCTGGTCGACCGGGAGCCGGAGGGCGGTCATCGCCGTGAGGTGTGCGCCGGCCGACGAACCCGACACGACAACGGCAGCAGGATCGATGCCGTGGTCGGGGCCCACCAACCGCAGCGTGGCGATCGCGGCCACACACTCGTCGACGATCTGATCGAGCGTGGCCGCCGGCGCAAGGGTGTAGTCGACCGCGGCGAACGCCGTGCCACGCCCGACGAATTCGGGTGCGGCGAAGAACGATTCCCGCTTCGACAACTGTTGCCAGTAGCCGGCCGTGGATGAAGACGTGGAGGGGCACTGGCGGCCCGTCGCCCGCTCCGGCGGGGAGGGCGACGTCGATCGTGTTCGACGGCGCCTCGCCGTAGGGAACGGTGACGACACTCTCCAACCGGGTGTACGCCGCCGCGCTGTGGCGGGCGTAGTCGGCGAGGTACGGGTCGAGCGGGGCCGTCGAGCATCGAGCTGGGCGAGTACTGCTGTTCGCGATCACCGTCGGACAGCTGCCGCCATCGGGGGACACGGTCGGTCATCACCCCTCAACGTAGCGAGCGAATTGAAACCCTGTCACAGCGTCGCTCTATAGTTGGCCGTGATCGCACTTCGTGTCGATACGGCAGCCACCAGCCGCCGCCAGGTGGCCACCGACCCGGGCGGCAACTCCTACCAATGAGCCAAATGGAAAACACATCGATCTTTGCCGGGCAGGGTAGTCGGAAGCTCACCGAGCGGATCTGCGCCCACCTCGGCCTACCCGTCGGGCAGAACGAGACGATCACATTCAGCGAGGGCAACACCTTCGTGCGCATCGGTGAGAACGTGCGGGGGCGAGACACGTTCATCGTGCAGACCACCGTCTACCCCACGAATGACAACTTCATGGAGCTGTTGTTCTACATCGACGCCCTCAAGCGGGCCAGTGCCCGTTCGGTCACCGCGGTGATCCCGTACTTCAGCTACGCGAAGGGCGACAAGAAGGACGAGCCGCGGGTGTCGATCCGGGCTCGGGTCTGCGCGGATGCGATGGAGGCGGCCGGCGTCGACCGGGTGGTCACCATCGATCTGCACGCGCCCCAGATCCAGGGCTTCTTCTCGGTCCCCGGTCGACAACCTGATGGCCCTGCCCATCCTGGCCGACCGGCTCATGGAGGAGATGAACGACTCGGTCGACGACATGGTCATCGTCGCCGCCGACACCGGCTTCGCCAAGGAGGCACGGGAGTACGCCAACTATCTCGGCTGTCCGGTCGCCATCGCCGACAAGATGCGGGTCGCCCACGACGACTCGGCCGAGGTCCTCGGGATCCTGGGCACGGTCGAGGGCAAGAAGGCGGTCATCGTCGACGACTTCGCGATCTCCTGTCGCACCCTGTGCGGTACCGCCGCCGAGCTACTCGACATGGGGGCGACCGACGTCTACGCGGCCATCTCGCATGGGGTGTTCACCCCAACCGCCATGGATCTGCTGGCCGAATCCAAAATCGCCAAGCTGTTCGTGACCGACTCGATCGAGACGCAACCGGCGTCGTTGACCGCGCCGGTGGAGACCGTCTCGGTCGACGGCCTGTTGAGCGAGGCCATCCGCCGGATCAGCTTCGGGGAGAGCCTGAGCTCGATGTTCGACTGGACGGCGCGGGCCCAGTTCGCCACCCACCACGTCTAACCCGGCCGGCCTCCCCGCCGCTGTGCTTGATCCGTCCCGGGGCGCGGTGGGATTGGGGTGGGCGAGTACCATTTGAAGCGTGATCGACCCGTGGCGCAGAACCCGCCTTGGTCTCGCCGCCCTCGGTTTGGTGCTGACCCTCGGAACCCTGGCCTATCGCGCCATCGGTCTGACATGGGTCGACGCGTACTACCAAACCGTGATCACGGTCTCGACCGTCGGCTTCACGGAGGTCGGCGGGAGGGTCGACACGACCTATCGCATCGTCACGTCGTTCGTGGTGCTGTTCGGCGTCGGGGTCGCCCTGTACACCATCGGTGTGACCATGGACGGGCTGATGGAAGGGCACTACCGGGGGCATCTGGAAAGGACGAGGATGTTGAGAACATTGGAGTCACTCGAGGGTCACACCATCATCTGTGGCTGGGGTCAGGTCGGCCGGGCCATCGGCCACATGCTGTCGAACAGGGGCCGGGATCTCGTCGTCGTCGATCTGCAGGAGGAGAAGGAGCACCATGAGGAAGGGGTGCAGGCGCACTTCCTGGCGGGTGACGCCACCAGCGATGACATCCTGATCCAGGCGGGGATCAAACGCGCCCGCGATCTGGTTGTCGCCCTCGACACCGACGCCGACACCATGTACGCCATCGTCACCGCACGAGCCCTCAACCCCGACATCTTCATCGTCGCCCGGTCCAACGGCGCCACCGCCGGACCGAAGCTGCGATCGGCCGGCGCCAATCGTGTGGTCAACCCGCACGAGATCGGCGGCAGTCGGATGGCGTCGTTCCTGCTCCATCCAACCGTGGCCGACTTCCTCGGCGAGTCGATGCACGACCAGGAACTCGAATTGCGTCTCGGTGAGGTGCTGGTCGAGGCCGGAAACGGCCTCGTTGGCCAGACGTTACGGCACTGCAACCTCGGTCAGGAGACGGGGGTGACGGTGCTGGCCGTCCGCCGGGCGAGCGGCGAGTGGCTTCATCATGTCACCGGTGATGTTGTGCTCCAGGGCGGCGACATCCTCGTCGCTCTCGGCACCCCTGAGCAGCAGGAATCCCTGCGCACCTGGTCGCTCACCCACTGACGGTGCACCGGCCATCAGTCGCAGCCGCCGCTGTTGTGATTGGCGACGACGAGCAGCACGTCGCCGGACCTGGTGACCTGTGTTGGTGGCTGATCGGTCTCGACGAGAACCGGCTGTCGCTCGACCGGTTGCACCACCACTCCCCCCGGTAGCGCGGCGGCCAGGACCTCGCCGTCGACATGATGGTGGCCAGTGGGTCCCGAGCCGTAGCCGGCGGCGGCTTCGATGAGATCGGGCACGTCATCCGGCCCGCCGATCGATAGGAACTCGAGGCCGACGTCGCCTCCTTCCACTGCGAATATCAGATCGCCGTCGCTCGTTCCGAGAAAGCCGTTGCCACCGTCGTCGTTGACGGCCAGCGCCGTGGACCACAACTCCCGCTCCGGATCGCGGCCGGAGACGAGGTGGATGTCGCGCGTGCTGACGGCCTCGGGCGGCTCCTCGTTTCGCTTGTCGTAGAGGATGTTGGGCCCGGCGACGGCCGCCGCTCTGGTGTGGTCTAGGGTCCACAGCGGGGAGCCGTCGGTCGGATCGAAGACCGCGAGTCGAGTGTTTGGGCCAAACGACGAACCCATGACCACCAGCATCAGCTTCGAGCCGATCTGGATCGGCTCACCCGGCGACGAGTCACTGCCGATCACGTTGAAGTCGTTGCTGAACGGCAGATCGTCGATCGTCATGGTGTTGCCTCCAACCGGGTCGGTCACGTCGATCGATTGGTGGCCGAAGTCGTCTCGTTCGAGCGGGCGGATCATCGGTTCGACGCCGGGCCAGTCGGCGAGAAGGGGCGAGATGGGGTACTGGTCGGACAGGTGGGCGTACTCGGTCGGAATCTCCGGAACCAGTGTGGAACCGTCGTTGCTCGGCATCGACGGGTGGCTGCGTACGCTGCCCGAACCGTCGATCGCGATGAAATCGACGAGTCGTTCGTGCACCTCCCTGCCATCGTTCAGTCGCTCGGAGCGCTCCGCCGACAGCACGATGGCGTCGGGGCCGATGAGTACCGGGTGGATGTTGTCGGCGTCGACGAAGTGCTGCCATCGGCTCTCACCGGTTGCCGGATCGATCGCCACGACGCTCGGGGGTAGATCACCGACCCATTCGTCGACCGTCAAGGCCACATGGCCACCGTCACCGTCGTCGAGCACGGCGAAAGCGGCATGGTGGGTCGACTGGATCGCCGGCAGATCCCGCCGCCACCGCACCGATCCGTCGGTGACGTCAATGCCGAGGGTCTCGATCGGGCCTGCACACGCGGCCTGCCCGTCTCCGCTCAGGTCGACGTTGGTGGCGAACTCGTCAGGCGACAGAACCAGCTCGGCGGGCTGTCGATCAAGCGCCTCCTCGAGCGCGGTCCGCTGGCTGCGGCCGGCGAGCCAAACCGAGCCGAAGATGGCGACGCCGACCATGGCCACCAGACACAACATGGCGATCACGAGGTTGGTGTCGCTCACACGCCCGGTCTGCATTGGGACGATGCTAGTCCGCGTCGGACCTCGGCCTCCGTCGGCCTGATTCGCCTCCCAGTTGGCGACCGACCCCACCCCGGCAGGTACCATCGGGCAGCGAGGGCCCGGCCGGCCGACCCCCATGAGAGGACGTGACGACGATGACAGGTGGAGCGCTGAAGAGTGCCAGCATGGACGATTTCGATCTGCGGATGTCGGAGGAGGTCCGGCCCCTGTACGAGGCGGTGAAGGCGTTCATCCGTGACGAGGTCGATCCGATCACCGAGGAGTTCCACCGTCTCGGCGAGAATCGGGAGGATCGGTGGAGCCACGCTCCCGGTCAGCTCGAGCTGTTGGAGGGTGCGAAGCAGAAGGCCCGGGAGCAGGGTCTGTGGAACTTCTTCCTTCCCGACGACGAGACCGGGCAGGGGCTGAGCAACCTCGACTACGCCTACATCGCGAACGAGCTGGGCAAGAACCGTCTGGCCTCGGAGTGTCTCAACTGCTCGGCTCCCGACACGGGCAACATGGAGGTGCTGGAACGGGTCGGCACGCCGGAGCAGAAGAAGCAGTGGCTCGAACCGCTGCTCAACGGCGAGATCCGCTCGGCCTACGCCATGACCGAGCCCCACGTGATGAGTTCGGACGCCAAGCAGATCGAGACGATGGCGGTGCTCGACGGCGACGAGTGGGTCATCAACGGCGAGAAGTTCTACATCTCGGGTGCCGGTGATCCCCGCTGCAAGATCATGATCACCATGGTCAAGACCAATCCCGATGCCGACACCTACAAACAGCAGTCGCAGATCCTCGTGCCCACCGACGCCCCCGGAGTCGAGATCCTCGGGCCGATGCACGTCTTCGGCCAGGACGACGCCCCGCACGGCCACATGCACATCCGCTTCAACGACGCCCGTGTCCCGAAGGACAACATCCTGTGGGGCGAAGGCAGAGGTTTCGAGATCTCCCAGCTCCGCCTCGGTCCCGGCCGGATCCATCACTGCATGCGCTCGATCGGGGCGGCCGAGAAGGCGGTGGAGATGATGGTCGACCGAGGGCTGAGCCGAGAAGGGTTCGGCAAGAAGCTGATCAACCTCGGCAAGAACATGGAGGTGGTGTCGCGCTGCCGGATCGAGATCGAGGCCATGCGGCTGATGGTGCTGCGGGCGGCCAAGGCCATGGACACCCTCGGTAACGCCGAGGCCCGGATCTGGGTTTCCGCGGTCAAGGCGATGGTTCCCGAGAAGTGCTGCGACATCATCGACGAGGCGATCCAGTTCCACGGCGCGGCCGGCATCAGCCAGTGGTTCCCGCTGGCCGACATGTGGCACGGCCAGCGCACCCTCCGGCTGGCCGACGGGCCCGACGAGGTTCACCATCACGTCGTCGCCCGGGCCGAGGTACGCAACCGGCAGGCCGACATCGCATCCGGGGATGCCGCCGCCCATGAGGCCAGCCACATCGCCAGCGGTCAGTTGTTCACCGGTTCGTCGTAGCCGACGTCGATTCGATGAGCCGGGCGTCGTCAAGCTCACCCCCGTCGGAGGTCCGGGGCCGGTGGACGGCTTCGGTCGTTGCCGCCATCATCCTCATCCTGGTCGTGGCGGCGGCCGTGCTGATGGTGCTGCGACCGGACCGGTCGGCAGCCGAACGGGTCGAGGCCGAGCACTCGGTCACCCTGCCGGCATCGGCCCGCGAGATTCAGGCTCTCGGCGATGCCTCCGGTTCGTTGTGGTCGATCGTGAACCTGGATCGTGGGGCGTCGTCGCTGCTGGTGATCGATCGGGCCGACGTTCCGGGGCTGTTGATGTCGTTCGGTTTCGATCCCGACGACCCCGGTGATGCCCTCGGCCAGTTCGACTGCTTCGGCGGGATCTCGAGTCCGGCGCCGGGCAACTCCCGGTACCGACCGGCGTCGCTGCCGTGGCCGTCGGATGCGATCCCGGAGGCCGGTTATCAAACCTTCGACACTCCAGGCTCGGCCGACGTCGCCTGCGTGTTCCTGTACCCGATGGACAGCGCCGATTCGGTCGGCGTCTGGCTCTACAGCGACTGGAACTAGGCGACCGATTCCAGGTTGGCCCTCGGCTCGCCCCCGGAACTTTGTGCAGCTGACGACCCCCTAGAGGGTCGTAGAGGTCCCAAAGTTCCGTCGGAGGGGGACGCTGGCGTCGCAAAGTTCGGCACTGCGAGCTGCCCTCGGGCTGAGGCCTTGACAACGTTTCAATCGAATGTTTGAATAAATAAAACGATTGATTGAATACCGGGACCATACCAACAGATGCCGACCGACACCACCACAGACGCCATCCTCGACGCCGCCGAGCGGCTGTTCGCCGAAAAGGGGTATCAGGCCGCATCGGTGAGAGAGATCACCCGGTTGGCCGATGTCAACGTCGCCGCCATCCACTACCACTTCGGTGACAAGACCGCCGTGCTGCGAGCGGTGACCGACCGGATCGTGGCACCGATGAACGATCGGCGGGCCCGCATGCTCGACCTCGCCGAAGCCGCCGCATCACCAGACGTGCCGACGATGAAGGCGATCGCCGAGGCGTTCATCCGCCCTGACATCGAGACGTTGCAGGAACTCCAGCAGCGAGGGCCCACCACCGCCCACTTCATGGGTCAGATCTACACCGACCGCACACCGTGGATCCAGGCCATGGCCCTCGAGCAGTTCGGGCCCGTCGGGCAGCGATTCCTCCAGGCGATCAAGGCGGCCAAACCCGCCCTTTCCGACAGCGAGGTGAGCTGGCGCTTGAACCAGGTCGTGATGCTGCTCATCGGTGCCTTCTCGTCATGGCCGCCGTCGGGTCGGTCGCCGGGCGAGGCCGAGGAGCTCGTTCGTCGCCTCGTGAGTTTCGCCACCGCCGGTCTCGACCAACCGCCGAGCTGATCGCTGGAGTTCAGCACACGGACCCCCCTCTCCGTTCGCCCACATCCCCCAGAAGACAACAGGAGTACACGCATGAGCGCCCACACCGATTCACCAGCCAGCACCGGACCAGCCAATACTGGACCAGTCCAGCGACCGTCGTGGCTGAGCAAGGACGTCTACCCGTTCGACCTTCGCACCGTTGATCTCCCGACCGGGCCCGTCACCTACATCGACGAAGGTCGCGGTCCATCACTGCTGTTCGTCCACGCCGGGATGTGGTCCTTCATCTTCCGAGATGTGATCACCCGACTCAGCGACGACTATCGGTGTGTCACCGTCGACTTTCCGGGCTACGGACTGTCACCCGATCCCGATTCCGGCGGCGAGCCCGATCCGAAGCGTCGGCTCACGTGGCTGGCGTCGATACTGGAATCGTTCGTCGAGACCCTGGACCTGACCGACATCACCGCCGTCGCCCACGACCTCGGCGGATCGGTCACGATGGCCGCCGCTGTCCGCCACCCCGACCGATATCGGGCCTTCGTTCTGGCCAACACCTTCATCTGGCCGGCCGACACCACGGCGCTTCGGACGATGCTCCGGGTGGTCGGGAGCGGCGCCATGACCGCCATCGGTTCGGCCACCAACCTGGTTCCGAAGCTGACCTCCGGCGGCGGTGGGATCGGTCGCCACCTCGAACCCGGGGCCCAGGCCGCTTTCCTCGGGCCGTATCAACGGCGTGCGCCCCGCCGTCGATTCCACGAGACCATGCGAGCAGCCATCGCCGACACCGGCCTCGTCGAGGAACTCGGTCTGGTCGGCGAGCGCCTGGCCGACCGGCCGGTTCTCACGATCTTCGGCGAGAAGAACGACCCGTTCGGCTTCCAGCAGCGACTGGCCACGATCTTTCCCGATCACAACGGTGTGGTCGTGGAGAAGGGCAACCATTTCCCGATGTGCGACGATCCGGATCTCTTTGCCGAACAGGTCAGGCGCTGGCACACGAGTGCGGTGGCCGACCGCCGATAGCATCCCGGTCATGAGCGATCGATCACCGCTGTCCACCCAGGCCGCGCTTTGGATCTGGGTGGTGGCGGTCGTCGGCTCGCTGGTCATGGCGGTCGCCGTCGTCGGTGCCTTCAACGGTTTGTTCTGCGGCGATCCCGACGTGCCCGAACTGTCCGGGGCCGGTGGTTTCGGAACCACTGGTTGGGTGATCCTGGTGATCGGCGCCGTGGTGCCCGTGATGATCATGGCCGGCATCGCTCCCGCCCGTCGTCGTCGGGTCCTGGTGACGGTTGCCGTGGTGGTCGCCGTGTTGGAGTTGTTGATCCTCAACCTCTCGCTCGGAGAGTGCCTGGTTCTGGCGCACGTAGGGCGTGCGCCAGTAGGCGCACGCCCTACGATCACATGGCTCTTCGGCCAAGGTCTCATCGCTCGAGGGCCGCTCCCGCTGGGCCCTACCCGCTAGCCCTCTTAGACTCTCCGGATGGCTTCGGTGTCCGCCCATTTGTGGTTCGACCATCAGGCGGCTGAGGCTGTCGCCTTCTACACATCGGTATTCGACGACTCCGAGATCTACCGCGAGGTCACGTTCCACGACCGTGGTGCCGACGGCGATCGCAATGTTCACATCATCGACTTCCGCATCGGTGAGATGCAGCTGTCGGCCTTCAACGGCGGACCGCATCAGGAGTTCAACGAGGCGATCTCGCTGGCGGTCGTCTGCGACGATCAGGCCGACGTCGACCGTTACTGGTCGGCGCTGACCGCCGACGGCGGACGGGAGATCATGTGCGGCTGGCTGCGCGATCGGTACGGCGTCTCGTGGCAGATCATCCCGTCCCGGTTGTACGACCTGCTGGGCGACGACGACCCCGAGCGGGCGAAGCGGGCCACCGTGGCAATGCTGTCGATGAAGAAGATCGAGCTGGCCGACATCGAAGCGGCCATGGACGCCGCCGGCTGACCAGGACTACACGGTGGCCTGGGAACGGTCGAAGGCCACGAAGGTGGCTCCGGCCGGGTCCATCATGACCGCGCCGTTGCCGTACTCGGTTTCCATCGGGCCCATGACCACATTGGCGCCCTTGGCCGATGCCTTCTCCATGAAGTCGGGGATCGCGCCGTCGATCGAGAACGAGACCTGCCAATGGGAGGGGATATCGGCCGGCATCGGCTCACCGAGTTGCATGCAACCGCCGACGGGGTTGTCGCCCAGCTTCAGGATCGTGTAGTCGATCGGCCCCTCCATGGCCTCGGCGCCCCAGCCGAACAACGCCTCGTAGAAGGCGACCGAGGCCTTGGCGTCGTGGCTCATGGCCTCGAACCAGCACGGCGCGCCGGGCTCGTCGAACAGTTTGAAGCCGGTGTCGGTCGACCCCTCGAACACGCAGAGCGCGGCGTTGGCGGGATCGCCGATGACCGCGATCCTCCCGCCGCCGGGAATCTCGAACGGTTCCTGGAACACGTTGCCGCCGACCTCCTTGGCTCGGCCACATGTGGCCGCGGCGTCCTCGACGTTGACGTAGGTCGACCACACCGACGGCATGTCGCCCATCTCGGCGCTGATCGGGAGAACGCCGGCCACCGGCTCGTCGCCCACCACGAACATGGTGTAGTCGGTGTCGGGCAGCTGGAACGTGGCCCAGCCCATCATGTCGGTGTAGAAGTCGACCTGGGCGTCGAAGTCCCTTGCCGCGAGGTCGACCCAGGAGATGGCGTGGACGGGATGCGAATCGATCTTCATACCGCCGACACTACTCCCGGCCGACCCCGCCCGCCACGGGTTCGTCGCCGGCGCTCCGGTCCTTGGGGATCAGACTGGAGCGTCCACCTTGTGAACCGCCTGGACCTCGATCTCGATCTTGGCGTTCTTCGACACCATCAGGCCGCCGCTCTCGAGTACCTGGTTCCAGGTGAGGCCGAAGTCCTCGCGGTTGATCTCGGTGGTGGCGCTGAAGACAATGCGGTTGCCGCCCCACGGGTCGGTGACCGAGCCGGCGTAGTCGAGGTCGAGCTGGACCGACCGGGTGGTGCCGGCGATCGTGAGGTCGCCGGTGACCGTGTAGCCGTCATCCTTGGGTGTGACGGCGGTGGAGGTGAAGGTGGCCGTCGGGTGATTCTCGACGTCGAAGAAGTCGGCTGAACGGAGGTGGCCGTCGCGATCGTCGACGCCCGTGTCGATGGAGGCGACGTCGATCTCGACGTTCACCGACGACCGCTCCGGCGTGTCGGCGATCAGGACCGTGCCGGTGAAGGCCGTGAAGCCGCCCCTCACTTTGGCCGCGACCAGGTGGCGGACCACGAAGTCGATGGAGGAGTGGGAGGGGTCGATCTCGTAGTGGCCGGACTCGGGAAGGTTGCTCATGACCAGGTTTCCTGACGTGGTGTGTGATTGATCAATGGTTGATCAATCAAGTTTCTGGGGACGACGATTACCTTACCCGAAACTAATTGATACATCAACCTTTTAGTGATCAAGTTCCGAGAGAGGTACCATGAAGCCATGGCCGACGACAAGATTCTCGACGACGAGCGCTTCACCCGCTTCGGCGTTCTGGTCGAGGGTTACTCCCAAACGATGCGGGCCATCGAACGTTCGCTGCGGGAGCAGTGCGACCTGTCGGGCCCCTGGTTCGAGGTGATGCTTCGGCTCGGCCGCTCACCCGATCACCGTCTGATGATGAGCGAGCTGGCCGAGCAGACCGGCGTCACCAGCGGCGCTGTCACCCGCGTCGTCGATCGCATGTCGGAGGCGGGTTTGGTCGAACGCCGGGCCTGCGACAACGATCGTCGAGTCCAGTGGGCGCAGCTCACCCCGCAAGGGTTGAAACGATTGGAGGCGGCGGCCGAAGTGCATCTCGACGACCTGGACCGCCACTACTTCGGGCGGGTCTCCGAGCGTGAGCTGTCGACCATCACCAAGGTGATGGATCGCCTGCGCCGGCCGTCGTAGCGCGTCATCTTGACTGCTCGGGCGGCCGGGGAAACGCCGCCAACAAGCGGGTGGCGACGTCGGCGCTCTGGGCGAGCGCGTCATAGATCCGGTCGTTGGTCGGATCGTCCGGGTCGAGCCGGCTGAGCAGCTGCAGCCCGAGGAAGAGGGCCGAGATGGCGTGGGCCAGATCCTCGACGGGAAACAGGTCGGCGAGGGATGAGCCGGAGGTGATCCGGTGGATGGCGTCGGTCACCGCATCGTCCCAGGGGCGAAGGTTGGCCAGCACCTTCGGACCGAGCGGGCTGTCGGGCGACCAGCCGGCCACCAAGAGGGCAACGGCCGAGTTGTCGCTCGGCTCCGGTGCCCCGCTCTGCAGTTCGACGGCCACCTCGATCAGCTCCGTCAGCGTCTCCACCTTCTCCAGCCGAGGCCCGAAGTACTCGAGCCGCCGGCTGTTCACATCGTTGACCACCTCGAAGAACAGATCCTCAAGCGACTCGAAGTGGTAGTAGATGAGTGCCTGGTTGAAGCCCCCGGTCCGGGCGATCGACCGGGCGGTGGCGCCCATCATCCCTTCGGTGTTGAGGGTCTGGATCGTGGCGTCGATGATTCGCTGTCGGGTCTCGGCCGAGGACTGGCGACGACGGGTGGGCATGACCTCCAGTCTGGCGCACTTCACGGCCGTTGCCCTCCGAGGGTGACCATCCGGGCCGGGCCGTGGACATCGCAGTGGCCGTCGTCGCATCGGCCCGACATGAGCTCGGCGAGCCGATGGCGGTTCGACGAGACCGTCCCGAACACGATCCGGGCCACGGTCCGCCACCCTGGGCGAGCGGCGAGATGAGCCCAGTTGCGGTGGGTGGCCGTCGCCCAGAGACACATGACGAAGGCGTGCGGGCCGGCCCAGATCCGACCGTGCTCGTCGGCCACGATCAGCACGTCCCTGCGGCCACCGACCGGCCCGTAGCGGCGAACCGCCTCCGGCGATCCGACCGCCATGAACTCGACCTCGACCAGCAGCGGCTGGTGCGAGAGCCACCCCCGGCAGCGCCGGCACAGCTCACAGCGCTCGTCGGTCACGACGGTCAGCCGTCGGGGTGGCGGCAGATTCATCACGGTGACCATCGCGGTCACGCCATGCTCGGGGGAGTGGCGAGGTCGGGA
>CBDCGP010000035.1:0-19616 GCA_965216655.1 Acidimicrobiales bacterium | reverse complement strand
GATCACCGAGATGCCGGCGAAGACGATCAGCACGTTGAGGATCAACGAGAGCGTCAGGCGCTCGTCGCCCGGCAGGAAGATCCTGCTGAGAACGGCGGTGAAGATCGCCGCCGTGCCGTTGACGATCCCCACGATCCAGGCCTCGATCCGCTCCAGGGCCAGAAACTGGCTCAGCAGGGCGGCCGAGGTCACCACACCGGCAAACACGAACGGCCAGGCCGTATCGGACATCGCGTCCCTCACCCGACCGACGAGAAGCCCCCGTCGAGCCTCCCACAGGCTCAACACGACGATGGCGGCGGCCGATCCGATGAAGGCACCGGTGATCGATCCGGGAAAACGTTCGAGGCCCCACTTCCTCACCACGAACGCGATGCCGAAGAACAGAGGCGCTCCACTGGCCACCAGGTAGCCCTTCACGCTCGCTCTCGAGGCGGCCTCCCGGTCCGACGTACCGCCGCCCGATCGCACGATCCGCAGGAGCCCGACGATGGTGATGGCCCCACCGAGGGCTTCGACGAGTGTGATCGATTCGCTCAGGACGATCCATCCGGTGATCGCCGCCGTGACCGGCGTGGCGGCCTGGAAGGTGTTGCCCCGGGTGGGACCCACCATGCGGATTCCCCGTAGCAGAGAGAATCGCCCCAGCACCATGCCCAGGACGCCGCCGAGGATCAGCGCCTGGAATCCCGCTGCGTTCCAGGCCGGCCAGGTGGCGAGCGACGCCATGACTGCGAAGACGGCGGTGTTGACCAGCACCGACAACCAGTGGCCGTCGTCGGCGGGACGGGTCCGTTGCCCGGCGCGGAACAGCACCGCTCCGGCCCCGAAGCAGAACGCCGACATCAGGCCGAAGACGTAGCGCCAAACTCAGACCGTGGATCCGGCCGGCCGGGCCACGATGGCTCCGCCCACCTACGAACTCAGCTTCTCACGTAGCCAGGCGAAGGTGGCCGGAGCCCAATGGCTCTGGTATTTGAAGGCGCAGTGACCGGCATCGGCGTAGACCCGGGCCTCCTTGCCGGTCGCCGGACCGTGTTCGAGCATGAAGTAGATGTTCCCGATGGGGGGCCAGGTGGTCGAGCTTTCCGTTGATCATGAGGACCGGCATGGTGATCCGCTCCAGAATGCCCTGCTCCGACAACGCCCATCGGGCGAATGCGGCCCGCTCCGATTCCACCGAGGTCGGGGCGAACGACGGCCCGTCGTCCGGTGCGCCGAACCGCCAGGTCGCCCGCTGGTTGCGAACGGCGACGAACGTGGCCAGCTCGTCGTCGTCCATCACGTAACCGAACGGATGCCCGGCGTTGGCCACGACGGCCTTCAGCTTGGTCGGGGCCGTGCCGGCCAGCTGCATGACCGAGTAGCCACCTCGACTGATGCCGAAGGCGCCGATTCGGTCACCGTCGACCTCGGGGCGCGACGCCAGATGGTCGACGGCCGCCTCCCAGGCCGACACCGACTCCGGCGCCCACGGGAACGGGTTCTCGCCGGTACCCGGGCCGTCCATGACCAGGGCGGCCATACCCTCGGCGATGCAGAGGTCCTGAGCCCAACCGCGATCCTCCTTGAACACGTCGGCCCCACACATGATCAGCACGGCCGGCACCGGACCATCGGCGGCCGGGGCCCGGAAATGGGCGCGGACGGTCTGACCCTGATGCTCGAACTCGACGACCTCCACCGGGGGTTCGAGATGCGCACAGGCTTTGCGGTAGGCCCGGGCGCAATCGTCGGACACCTCCCGTTTCAGCTCGGTGATCTCACCCGGGAACCGTCCGATGGCGTAGTACGTCTTGGCCTGGAGATAGGCCCGGCGCGCCCCTTCGTGGTCCCCGGCCGCCTCCAACTCGTCGCCCCGGTCCTCGTGCCGTCGGGCCAACGGGCGCCAGACCGGCACCCACTTGTCCTGGGTGGTGCCTTCGAGCCCCGCAACCGCCTGCTTGAGCTCGTCCAGATCGTCGACCATGGCCAACCACCGGCGGTAGAAGCCGCCGTTCTGCACCACGAAGGGATCTTCGCTGGGCGCGAACCCCAGCTCGGATCCGGCGTCATCGTCGCTGCCCACCGTTGACCGCTCAGTCATTCGAGCATCACTCCCCTTCCACTCCCCGCCGAGAGTCCGGGCAGGCCGAGCTACCCGGCTGCGCCGTGCAGAAGCCCGGCGTCCGACGAGTTCATCAGCTCACGATGCCCGACGTCGAGGGTCTTCAACCATCGTTGCTGTCCCGACGTGAGCGCCATGAAGAACCCCAGCTCGATCAACTCCGGTGGCGTGAAGTGCTGGTGGAGACGTTCCCACAGTTCGTCGCCGGCGAGACCTGCGTCCCAGACGACCGCATCGGTGTACTCCAGCGCCGCCTTCTCCCGGTCCGTGTATCGATCCGACGTCTTGTACATCAGCAGGTCGTCGTAGTGGTCCTCGTCGACGGCGGCATCGATCGAACGTTGAGCTGCGCAGTAGCCGCACTGCACCGTCTTGGTGACATAGACCCGACAGAGTTCCTTCAGTTCGTGGTCGAGTACCCCGTCGACGAAGGTCTCCATCCAAGCCGCGGTGAAGGTCTTGAGCACCGCCGGTACATGGGCTCGGAGGGCCTGACTCTCGGGGCGGGGGGGTGCCGACCGCCGCCGCCCGTTGGAGGATGGAGAGTATCTCCGGATCCTCCAGCTCGTCGAGGTTCGGGTACGGAATTCGGGCCATGGGCCATCCTAGATCGGCCGGTCTCGGCGTCGCCACTGCTGGCGGCTCGCCCTACGGGCGTTCTTTCACGTCCCCGATCATGGCGTCTACAATCGTTTGCAGACCCTCGTCGTCACCGGTTGACGGGGATCAAGAGCAGGAAGGAGAGCGGCACTCGCATGGCCCACGGCCCTGACGCCAGCGGTCTCGCCACAGTCGGACATTCCGATCTCAGCGGCTATGGGGACGGCATGCAGATCGCCAGGAACGGCGACGCCCTCTACGTCGGTCATACCGGTGTGAGCGGTATGGGGACGACGATTCTCGACGTCTCCGACCCGGCGGCGCCGTCGGTTGTTCGTCAGTACTCGGCGCCCGATGGGGGTCATAGTCACAAAGCCGTGTATGCCGACGGCTTGCTGCTTATCAACCACGAGGGATTCAGGGGTGGGATGGTGGCGCGGCCGGGCATGGCGATCTACGAGACTGCGGACCCGTTCAACCCGACCGAG
This sequence comes from Acidimicrobiales bacterium, assembly GCA_965216655.1. Taxonomy (GTDB): domain Bacteria; phylum Actinomycetota; class Acidimicrobiia; order Acidimicrobiales; family SZUA-35; genus JAHELU01. The sequence goes on along the minus strand of CBDCGP010000035.1, from coordinate 16,421 downwards.
ATCGGGTTCTGGAACTCGACCGGACTGGGCGTCCACCGCATGTACTATCCCGGCGGGCGGAACGTCTACCTGTCGGCCACTCCCGACGGCTTCTCCGCCCGGATCTGGTGTGTCATCGACGTCAGCGATCCATCGCGGCCTGTGGAGGTCGGACGGTGGTGGTGGCCCGGGATGGCTGACGACGAACACGCTGACTGGCCACCGTCGGAGAACCGTTCCGTCCATCATGCGCTCGTCGACGGGGATCGAGCCTATGTCGGTCTTTGGGGCTCGGGCATGGGAGTGCTCGACATCTCCGATCTGTCATCGCCCCGGCTCTTGTCCCACCTCACATGGGACATCGGCGGCCACACTCACACGTGCATGCCGCTGCCCGGCCGAGGCCTTGTCGTCGTCACCGACGAAGCCGTGAACGACGGGTGTGAGGACAGTCCCCACATGGTGCGAATCGTAGATGTCTCCGACGACCTTCAACCGAACGTCGTGTCGATCTGCCCGCATCCGGAGGGCGACTTCTGCAAGCGGGGCCACCGGTTCGGCGCCCACAACCTCCACGAGAACCTGCCCGGCAGTTATGTCAGCCAGGAACTGGTGTTCGTCACCTATTTCAACGCGGGCCTTCGCGTCTTCGACATCAGCGACGCCGAGAACCCGGCCGACGTCGCCCACTGGATCCCGGCATCGCCCCCAGGTCAGGACGCCACCCAGATCAACGATCTCTACGTCGACGCCGACCACACCATCTTCGCCAGCGACCGGATCACTGGCGGCGTCTATGTCGTCGTACCGGACGACGAGCTGGCGGCCCGGATGACCGCGGCGGCCGCACCGTGACCGGAGCCGGTCGCTCAAAACATGTCGTCGCCCACCCGCCGAACATGTCAAACAGGCCCGGTCCTCGGCATGCTTGATCGACGGAACGGGACGAATACCCCGAACGACATGAAAACGACGTGGCGTCAATTCGGAAGGCAAGTATGAGTCGAACAAAACTGAGGTGTGCCGTCATCGGATCGGGCAACATCGGAACTGATCTCATGATCAAGTCGTCGAGGACGTCTGACGTTGTGGACGTCGTCGCCATGGTCGGCATCGATCCGGACTCCGACGGACTGGCCCGGGCGAAGGAGATGGGCGTCGGCGCTACAGCCGACGGGATCGACGGATTGGTGGCGATGGACGAATTCGCCGAGGTCGACCTCGTCTTCGACGCCACCTCGGCCAGAGCCCACGCGAGGCACGACGAGATCCTGCGTGAGCACAGAAAGCAGATTCTCGATCTGACGCCGGCCGCCATCGGTCCCTACGTCGTTCCGCCGGTCAACCTCGAGGAACACCTGGGCGAACCGAATCTGAACATGGTGACCTGCGGCGGCCAGGCCACGGTGCCGATCGTGTCGGCCATCCACCGGGTGACCCCGGTGGTGTACGGCGAGATCGTTTCGTCGATCTCCTCACGCTCGGCAGGCCCCGGAACCCGGGCCAACATCGACGAGTTCACCGAAACAACGGCGAAGGCGATCGAAGAGGTGGGCGGGGCCCGATTGGGCAAGGCCATCATCGTGCTCAATCCGGCGGAGCCTCCGATGATCATGCGCAACACGGTTTTCTCCCTCGTGGAGGCCGGGGAGCCCGAAGACATCGAGCAGTCGATTCACACCATGGTCGAAACGGTCGCCTCCTACGTTCCCGGCTACCGGCTGAAGCAGGATGTGCAGTTCGAGCGTCTCGGCGACGGAGCCGAGGTTCGTATTCCCGAGTTCGACCAGAAATTCAGCGGGTGGAAGGTTTCGGTCTTCCTGGAAGTGGCCGGTGCAGCGCACTACCTACCGGCCTATGCAGGCAACCTCGACATCATGACCAGTGCGGCGATCAAGACCGCCGAACGCCTGGCAGAGATGAGGGAGGCGGCATGACCGACTACGGCCCCCGAAGCGACACCGACGACCAAGAGGTCACCGAGATCTACGTCCAGGATGTGACGCTACGCGACGGGATGCACGCCATCCGTCACCAATACGGGCTGGAACACGTCCGGGAGATCGCCAAGGCCATCGACGCAGCCGGCTGCGACGCCATCGAGGTTGCTCACGGCGACGGCCTCGCCGGGTCGAGCTTCAACTACGGATTCGGCGCCCACACCGACTGGGAGTGGCTGGAGGAGGTGGCCGAGGTCCTCACCTCCTGCACGCTGACGACACTGTTGCTCCCGGGGATCGGAACCATCGAAGACCTGGAACGAGCGCATGAGATCGGGGTGGAGTCGGTCCGGGTGGCTACTCACTGCACGGAGGCCGACATCGCCATCCAACACATCGGCAAGGCCCGCGAACTCGGCATGGACGTATCCGGATTCCTGATGATGAGCCACATGAACGACGCCGAGAGCCTCGCCCAGCAGGCATTGATCATGGAGCAGGCGGGAGCCCATTGCGTCTACGTCACCGACTCCGGCGGACGACTGCTCATGGAGGATGTCCGCCATCGCATGCGCGCCTACCGCGACGTTCTCCAACCCGAGACCCAGATCGGGATCCATGCCCACCACAATCTCACCCTGGGGGTTGCCAACTCCATTGCCGCCGTCGAGGAGGGCTGTTTCCGGGTCGACGCATCCCTGGCCGGCATGGGAGCGGGCGCCGGCAACGCCCCGCTGGAGCCGTTCGTGGCCTGTGCCAACCTTCTCGGCTGGAAACATGGTTGCGATGTGAACCTGTTGATGGACGCCGCCGAGGAACTGGTCCGCCCCCTGCAGGACCGCCCGGTGCGAGTCGACAAGGAGACGCTCAGCCTCGGTTACGCCGGGGTCTACTCGAGCTTTCTCCGGCACGCCGAGAAAGCGGCGGATCTCTACGACCTTGATACGCGCGACATCCTCATGGAGCTTGGCCGTCGTCGGATGGTCGGCGGTCAGGAAGACATGATCGTGGACGTTGCGCTGGACATGGCCAACGACCGCAGCCGATCCTGATCCCCGGCATGGACGGTGCAGGCCGATGAGGCTCGAGGTCAACGGCGAAGTTCACGACGTGGCAGTCGACGAGGCCACTCCGCTGCTGGATGTGTTGCGTCACGAGCTCGGGCTGGTGGCGGCCAAACGAGGTTGCGACAAGGAGCAGTGCTACTCGTGCTGCGTGCTGGTTGATGGACGGACGAGCCCCAGCTGCAACCTGCCGGTCGGGATTGCGGCCGACTCCACCATCACCACTGCTGAGAGCCTGGGTGAGTTCGGCGACTTCTTCGTGGCCGAACAGGTCGGACAATGTGGTTTCTGCATCGCCGGGATGTTGGTGGCCGCCAAAGGACTGTTGAACCGGATTCGCTATCCGAACGATGCCCAGATTCGCGAGGCGCTCGACACCAACCTGTGTCGCTGCGGGGTTTACGACCGGGTCCGTCGGGCCATTCGTTTTCGCCTGGGGGATCCGGAGGACCCGATCTGGGACTTGCGGACACAGGAACCACTTGATCCCGAGCGGCCGAGCGAGCCGTCGCGGTCGCCGTCACTGCTCGACAACCCCGAACTCGACTCGTGGATCCGCATCGGCCACGAGGCGACGATCACGGTTCACACGGGTAAGTCGGAGTTGGGACAGGGCCTGCGGTCCGCAATCGCCCACGTTGCTGCCACCCAACTCGGCGTCGCCGCTGACCGAATCGTTCTGCCGGCTGTCGCAACCGACCACTCGCCCGACGAGGGCATCACATCGGGCAGCCTGTCGATGCAGACGTCCGGCGAGGCGATCGCCGCGGCCGCTGCGACCGCCCGTTCCCTCATGGTCGGCAGAGCGGCCGAAATGCTCGGTGTGCCGGAAACGTCACTTGTCCTGGACGACGGCACGATCACCGAACCGGTCTCGGGACGATCCACCACCTACTGGAAGATCCAAGGAGGCCGACCGTTCGGCGTCAGGGTCGATCCGAACGCCACACGATTGAGCGACGACATCCGGTCCGAGGCCGCCAACTCGAGGATCGACCTGCCAGCCAAGATCGCCGGACACCCCACCTACGTCCATGACATGTTGGACGAAGACACGGTCCACGGCCGGGTACTGCGGCCACCGCATCAGGACGCCGGCCTCGGTTCGCTCGACACCGCCGCCATAGCAACGATGCCGGGCGTGTTGTCGGTGGTGCGAAACGGCAGCTTCGTCGGCGTCGTGGCGGAGTCGGCGGCCGAGGCCTCGGCCGCCATCGAGGCGCTGCGACTCCTCGCCTCGTGGGGCGGAGCACCCAAGGTCCCATCGGGTGTCGAGGATCTTCTCGATCAGCCTCTCATCGACTATGACGTCGTCGAGGGGTCGCCAGTCGACCACGTGGTCGACTCGGCCGGTCGGGCTGGACGCGGCTTCGACATCGAGGCCCGGTACTCGAAACCGTTCACGATGCACGGATCCCTCGGTCCGTCCGCGGCCGTCGCCCGCTTCGACGGTGATGTGCTGACGGTGTGGTCGGCCACCCAGGGCGTGTTCGTTCTCCGAGACTCGCTGGCCGACGCCGTCGGGTTACCCGTCGACCGGGTGGTCGTCCGACATGTCGAAGGAGCCGGCTGCTATGGCCACAATGGCGCCGACGACGTCAGCCTCGACGCCGCCCTGCTGGCGTTGTCGGTCCCCGGCCGCCCAGTCCTCACGTCTTGGACCCGGGAGGACGAACATCGTTGGGAACCATACGGTCCAGCGATGATCGTCGATCTCGCCGCCACCGTCGACGACCACACCATCGCCGCCCTCGACTTCGAGAACTGGAGCTACACCCACTCGACCCGACCCCGTCTGCGCGGCGACGGTTCTAACAACCTGCTGGCCGCGTGGCATATCGACCCGCCGAAGATCAGATCCGTCCCCCAGCCGATGCGGGGTCGTCATGTCGGTGCGCATCGAAACGCCGATCCGCTCTACTCGATCCCGAGCCGCCGGATTCGTATCCATCTTGCCCAGACCACCGCCGTTCGAACCTCTGCATTGCGTGGGCTCGGCGCGTTCGCCAACATCTTCGCGCTGGAGTCCTTTGTGGACGAGATGGCACACCATGCCGGAATCGATCCGGTGGAGTTCCGACTCGCCAATCTCGACGACCAACGGGCTCGGACGGTCATCGAGATAGTGGCCGCCGACGCCTGGGGCGCCAACGGCCCGTCCCCCGGCCAGTCCGCCACTGGCCATGACGACGAGGACGCCGACCGGGGCCGGGGACTTGCCTTCGCCCAGTACAAGAACGCCCAGGCGTACGTTGCTGTCGTCGTCGACGTCACCGTTGCGCGGTCGACTGGCCGGATCTCCGTGATCCGGGCAACGGGCGCCGCCGATTGCGGTCGGATCATCAGTCCCGATGGCGTCAGCAACCAACTCGAGGGTGGCTGTGTGCAGGCTGCCAGCTGGACACTGAAGGAGGCTGTGCAGATCGTTGACAACCGGATCGTCAGCGAAGACTGGGAGACCTATCCAATTCTGCGGTTCTCGGAATCGTTCCCGATCCGGACGATCCTCGTCGACCGGCCGGATCAGCCACCAGTGGGCTGCGGTGAGGCCGCTCAAGGTCCGATGGCGGCGGCGATCGCCAACGCTGTATTCGACGCTGTCGGGGTTCGCCTACGCCATCTTCCCCTCACCCCTGATCGTGTCCTGACCACACTCGACTCGACGGCACGGTAACCGTACCGATCGCGATCGAACGGCCGACGCCCTGCCGAGTGAGCCCCCGATCAGGCCAACGGATCGGCGAACGGGTCGGACGGCCCGCCCGACACCGCAGCCGTCTCGGCCGCAGTCTCAGGCTCGGCTTCGACGTAGCCGGCGTAGCCGCTGTCCTCGAGTTCGTCGGCCAGCTCCGGACCGCCGGACGCGGCGATCCGCCCGCCGGCCAGCACGTGCACCCGGTCGGGCTTCAGCTCGTTGAGCAACCGGCTGTAGTGGGTGATGACGAGGATCCCGAGGTTGTTCTCCTCGGTGGCCTCCTCGATCCGGCGGGAGATGATCCGCAAGGCGTCGACGTCGAGACCGGAATCGAGCTCGTCCAGCACGGCGTAACGAGGCTCGATCACGCCGAGCTGCAGGGTCTCGTTGCGCTTCTTCTCACCGCCGCTGAGATCGACGTTCATCGGCCGGACCAGGAAGTCGTGGTCGAATCCGATGCGGTCGGCTTCGGCCTCGAGCCGGGCCTGCAGATCATCGGCAGGTCGGTCGGCGGCTTCGGCTGCAGCGGAGAGCACGTCGATCAGCGACACGCCCGGCACTTCGGTCGGATACTGCATGGCCAGGAACAGCCCGGCCTGGGCCCGCTTCCAGGTGGGCATGCCGAGCAGTTCCACACCGTCGAGTGTCACCGAGCCGGCCAACACCTCGTAGCCGGGCTTGCCCATGATCACGTGTGACAGGGTGGACTTCCCGGAGCCGTTCGGCCCCATGACGGCGTGGACCTCACCGGGAGCGATCTCGAGGTCGATCCCCTTCAGGATCTCGGTGCCGCCGACGGCGACCCGCAGGCCGCTGACCACCAGCTTCGACTCGCCACGATCTCCGGTCATGAGGACACCTCCACGGTGATCAAACCGTCCACCACATTCACCGTGTAGACGGGAACCGGCTTGATGGCCGGCATACAGGTCGGCTCACCGGTCTCGACCGAGAACGCCGAGCCGTGCTTCCAACACTCGATGGTCTTGTCGTCAGTGTCGATTTCGCCCTCGGCCAGCGAGTAGTCGGCGTGCGAGCACTCGTCGCCGATGACGTAGACGTCGTCGCCGATGCGGATCACGGCCAGGCGGTGACCGTCGACGTCGACCCTCCGGGCCGAATCGGGGGCGAGGTCGGCCAGCGGACCGATCTCGAGCACGGTGACATTGTCGCTCATGATTCGACCTCCCGGCGATCGAGTTTGGCGGCGATCAGCCGTTTCAGCTCCGGCCGGACGGCGGCGACCGGCATTCTGTCGATGACCTCGGCGAAGAACCCGGCCACGATCAACCGATCGGCCCGGCCCGGTGGCACGCCACGGGCACCGAGGTAGAACCGTTGCTCCTCATCGACGGGGCTGACGGTGGACGCGTGGGAGCAGTGCACCTCGTTGTTCTCGATCTCGAGGTTCGGCACCGACCAGGCCCAGGCGTCGTCGCTGAGCTTGATGTTGCGGTTGGTCTGGAAGGCGTTGGTGCCGGCGCCATCGGGGTGGATGTGGATCAGCCCGGTGTAGATCGAGCCGGACTCGTCGTCCTGAGCCCCTTTGAACAGAAGGTCGCAACGGGTGTCACGAGCGTCGTGATGCTGGAAGATCCGGAAGTCGTGCACCTGCGAGCCGTCGCCGTAGTAGGCGGTGATGAGGTTGGCGCTGCCTCCCCTGCCGACCAGCCGGGAATCGACCCTGGTGCGGGCGTACCGACCGCCGAATGCGGCGATACCGGTGTTGAGGGTGGCCTGGCCGGCGGCCGACGAGCGCTGACGGCCGATGACCGTGAAGTCGGTGTCGGTGACCTGGACGGTGGAGTATCCCAACCGCGCCGCCGCTGCCACGTCGAGTTCGACGACCGGTACCGAGGCTGCTGCGACCCCGCTCGACGAGGTCTGCCATTCGAGCACCTGCAGCTCGGAGTTCTCGGCGACGTCGACAACGATGTGCGGAAAACCGATGGCATCAGCCCGAGCGTGATGGTTGATCACGACCACGGGTCTGTCGACGGCCAGCCCGGCCGTGGTGCGAACCACCAGCGCACCGGCGGAGAAGGCCTGGTGCCAGTGGTCGAAGATCGTCGGCTCGCCGTCGGACGGGGTCCAGGCCCGCTGCTGGTCGATGTTGATCTCGAGGCCCTTGGCCGCACAGCCCGGCTCGACGTCGATCTCGACGACGTGGCCGTCGATGATCACCACCGTGGCCGATCGCTCGCCCGGTGCGATCACGGAGTCGGCCAGGGCACGAGCGCCATCGGCCGCATCGGGGCCGGCGGGCGCCTCGAGCACCGGACCCATTGTGGCCAGTGACAGCTTGGCCACGGGGCTGTAGCGCCACTCCTCGGTTTCGGTGTTGGGGAGCTCCAGGGTGGCTGCGGTGCGGGCCGCCTCCACCCTTCCGGGACGGGGCTCGAGACCCGAATCGGACTCGAGTGCGTCGGGCGAAAATCGGTTGGTCACAACGGACCAGGCTATCGCCGGAAGGGCCACCTCGGCTTCAGCCAGCGGCCCTTTCGCCTGGCCCGACGAGCGGCCTCCGCCTGCTCCTCATCCACCTCCGCCCGAACGGTGGGCACGGCCGCGTTGATGATGTCCTCGGCCTCGTCGAGTAGGGCGGCGATCGAGTCGTCGGAGCCGACGCTGGGCGGCGGCTCGGGCGTGGCCGGCGTCACCAGGGACCCGTGACGCCAGTTGACGTCGGCCATACGTCGCTCGAAGAAATCGCACTCCGCGGGGCAGTTCCACGGTGCCTCCGGCGCGAGGTCGAGCACACATTTGCGCATGGTGTCGCCGCTCGGATAGGTGCGACTCTGGAAGTGTTTGCAATCCTGGCGCATTGCCATGGTTCCAGTTTGCCCTCTAAAGTGGCGCTCCGCCGATCACCGAAACCGGATTGGAGTAGAACGATGGGGACGTTGCATCTTGGAGGGGCCGAGGGCGACTACGCGCCGACGGTCCTCATGCCCGGCGATCCGTTGCGGGCGCAGTACATCGCCGAGAACTATTTCGACGACGTCCGCCAAGTCAACAGCATCCGGAACATGCTGGGTTTCACCGGCACCTACAAGGGTCAGCCGGTCTCGGTACAGGGTTCGGGCATGGGGGTGCCGTCGATCCAGATCTACGCCACGGAGTTGATCAAGGACTACGGCGTGGAGCGGGTCATCCGGGTCGGATCCTGCGGTGCGCTCCAGGACCACATGAATCTCGGCGACCTGGTCGTCGGGCTGGCGGCGGGCACCGATTCGGTGGTGAACCGCAAACGGTTCGGCGGCCGTGACTTCCCCGCCGTCGGGAGCTGGGAGCTCATTCAAGCCGTGGTCAACGAGGCGGCCGATCATGAGTTCACCACCCATGTCGGGTCGATCTTCACGTCCGACTTCTTCTACGAGCCCGAAGGGTCCGACACCTTCGCCCTCCTCGAACGGTACGGTTTCCTCGCCGTGGAGATGGAGGCCGCCGGGCTCTATGGCGTCGCCGCCGAGTACGGGGCCCAGGCGTTGACCGTGGCGACCGTGTCGGACCAGATCAAGCGGGGCGAGGCGATGAGTCCCGACGACCGGCAGTCCAGCTTCGACAACATGATCACGCTGGTGCTGGAAGCGCTGTTCGGTTAGACGTCCCAGCCGATCACCGCCCCGCCCCCGGGAACTTTGTGCACCTCACGACCCACTTGAGGGTCGTGGACGTACCAAAGTTCAGGCTTGGGGGGTCGTCGGCGTCCCAAAGTTCAGCGGGGAGGACCCGGGGGCCGGACGGCCGAAAACGAACGGAAACCCCGCTGAGGGGGAAGCGGGGTTTCCGGGAACTGTTGTGACCGGATTGTTTCCGGTTGGGCTGCGCTCAGCGAGCGGCGATGGCGGCGACCAGCTCGTCCTTGCTCATCGACGAACGGCCGGCGATATCGAGCTCCTGCGCCCGCTCGTACAGGTCCTCCTTGGTCCAGGCGCTGTAATCGGCGGCCTCGGCGTCGAGCGACTCGATGCGATCGGCGACGGCGTCGGTGGTCTCGGCAACGTCGGTGCGGATCTCGCCGGCGACATCAGTTGCCGTCGACTTGGCGGCGGCGGCCATGCGGCCGGCGTCGGAGCGGACCGCGTCGGCCTCGTTGCGGAAGGTCTTGACGACCTTCTCGGTCGAGGTGCGGGCCTGCTCGAGAACCGAGTTGGTGGCCTCGACCAGCGTCTCGGTGGCATTGCGGGTGAGGTTGTAGCCGGTCTCGGCCATCACCCGCTGAAGGTGGAACATGCGATCGGCCGGCGACGGCAGACGATCCTCGACCTGGTCGAGACGAGCCGTCATGGTCTTCTCGAACTTGTCGACGCTCTCACCGAGGTCGAAGGACTCGAGCCGACTGCGATCGAACTTGGGAATGTCGAACCGGCTCATGTCGAACCGGGCACCGTCGAACTTGGGGAATCGACTGCGATCGAATTTGAGGGCATCACGAGAGAGGGTACGGGGAGCCATTGTGGTCACTCCTGAAGAGGCTGTTGGGCGTTGGCGTTGGTACATGGCCGGTGCAAATGATGTTGGCCATCGGTTGGGAGCGGATCTGCTGGTGATCTTCGAGCGGATCACTCCCGCACGTCTACTACTATGCCATAGTTTGCGAGCGCTTGCAACAGCAAGCGCGACAAATCTGCCGTGAAAGGCGGCACACTTCGAGCCTCCGGACCCTGAGGTTTTGTTGCTCCGCGACCCGTTTCGGGGTCGTGGAGCAACAAATGCTGGAAGGGGTCAGGAGAGTTCCCGGGCCCGTTCGACCAGACCGACGAACTCGGCAACCTGGCCCGAGCGTCCGGAGAGCGCTTCGGCCTCGGCCTGGACCTGGGAGAAGCTGATATCGCCCCGGTACGGGCTGTCCCGCATGATCTCGGCGAACGAGGCGACCGTGACGGCCAGACGGAAATCGTCGGACGTGTTGGCCCAGCGATCCTCGAGGGTGTTGACCGTCAGCTCCAGGCGGGTTTCGCGAACCGAGCGCTCGTCGGGGTCCTCCCAGCGGAGTTGCGCTGTTCCCAGCCGATCCCTCCCGGAGGCTCCGGACCGTAGCGTCAGCTCGTAGATGGCGGTGACCTGGTGGCCTGCACCGAGCTCGCCGGCGTCGACCGAGTCGTTGCGGAAGTCGTCGTCGAGCACGGCACGGTTCTCGAAGCCGATGAGGCGGTACTGCTCAACGGTCTCGGGGTTGAACTCGACCTGGATCTTCCCGTCGATGGCCGCTGTCACCAGGGTGGAGACCAGCTCGTCGCTGAAGAGGCGCTCGGCTTCCCGCAGGTCGTCGACATAGGAGTAGAAGCCGTCGCCCTGGTCGGCGAGCTGTTCCATCATGACGTCGTTGAAGTCGTCCATGCCAACGCCGATGGTCACGAGCTGGATGCCCTCGTCCGCGTCGTCACGGATCATGTTGGACAGCCCGTCGGGATCGGTGAGGCCGACGTTGGCGATGCCGTCGGAGGCCAGGATCACCCGGTTGACCCCACCCCGTCGATACTGCTCGTTGGCCAGGTCGTAGCCGACCGCCAGGCCGGCCTCGAGGTTGGTCGAACCGGTGGGACGCAGCCGGTCGATGGCGTCGAGGATCTCGTTGCGGTCCCGAACCTCGGTCGGCGGTAGCACGACCTGCCCGGAGTCCGAGTAGGTGACGATGGCGACCGTGTCGTCGTCACTCAGCTCCCTGGTGAGCCCGGCGAGCGACTCCTTGACCAGACCGAGCCGGTTGGGGCGGTCCATCGATCCGGACGTGTCGATCACGAAGGTGAGGGCGGCGTCGGGCCGTTCGGCGTTCGACACCTGCTCGGCCTGCACTCCCAGCCGGAGGATCACGTTGTCCTGGTTGAACGGCGACGGACCGCCGTCGGCCACCACGGTCAGCCCTTCCCGGGGTGCCGGATAGTCGTAGGTGAAGCTGTTGACGTACTCCTCCACCCGGACGGACTCCCGGGGCGGCAGCTGACCGGACTCGAGCCATTGGCGGGCGAGTGTGTAGGCGCCGGTATCGACGTCGAGGGCGAAGGTGGAGAGCGGATCGCGGGTGGTCTCGACGAAGGGTCGTATGCCGTAGTCGGCGAAGTTGGCCTCGGTGTCGGCCGACTCCTCCTCAGGTGCGGCGAAGAAGCCACCGTCGGCGGCCGGAGCGGCCGCGTCCTCCGACGCCGATCTGCTCGCAGTCGTCGTGCTCGTCGCAGCACCTTCACCCTGGGTCATGTCGACGGCCGCTTCGGCGCCCTCATCGGATGCTTCGACATCCTCCATGGCGTCGTCGGCGGCGTCGTCGGTCTCGACCAGGTCGGCGTCGGCGTCGGAGCCCGCTTCCTCGGATGCCTCCTGTGACTCCTCACCGATACTCGTCGTATCGCTGTCGTCGGATCCGCCGCACGACGACGCGATCACGGCGAAGGTGACGAGAAGGACCAGAAGTGCCAGAAGGCCCGGACGTGAGGTTCGCTTTGGGGTGCTCATGACTCTTTGGGCGTCATCGGCATGAATCTGGTTCCCCCTGTAATCGATTTGTCACAACGGTCACTAACCTGGGACACGTCCACCTCCGGCCGCGGGCGTGCATCCAACACCGGTGCCCGGCCCCGGTGGGACCAACCAGAGGAGATATCCATGGGAATATTCGACAAGGCCAAGGACATCGCCGATCAGGCGAAGGACGTTGCCGACCAGGCCAAGGACCTCGCCGATGAACATGGCGACAAGCTCCCGGGCGACATGGGCGACAAGGCCAAGGAGCTGGCCGACAAGGCCGACGAGCTCACCGACAGGATCCCCGACGTGGGCGGCTCGGCCGAGTAGTTCAACGTCGTCAGAACTCGACAGATCCCGGTCATCGATGACCGGGATCTGTAGCGTTCGGTATTCGATTGGACTCCCGACGACTACGAATCGTCCTCCATCGAGTCCTCTTCCTCCATCGAGTCGTCCTCCATGGAATCGTCTTCCATCGAGTCGTCGTCGTGACCCTCCTCTTCCTCCATCGAGTCGTCCTCCATGGAATCGTCTTCTATCGAGTCGTCGTCCTCCATGGAGTCATCCTCCATCGAGTCGCTCTCCTCGGTTGAATCGGATCCGTCGGCGCCGGAATCGACGGTCGTCGAATCCTCCCCGCAGGCTGCGGCGATCAGAACCAGTGCGAGAAGCATGGCGAGAAGGGAGGCGGAAAGAGATGTTGACTTCTTGTGGTCGGTGTTTTTCATCACCGTCCGATTGTCGAGGTCCACTCCAAACGCGCTCGAAACACCATCTAACAATCCGCGAAAGGTCACGAACCGGGTTCAGCTCAGCGGTTGTCGCGCTTCGGTGTCGCAATGACGCGAAACCGCGACAACCTCGAGAGGGAGAGGCGCCGGCGAAGAGGCGCTAGCCGACCGAGCCTTCCATCTGGAGCTCGATCAGGCGTGACCACTCGACCGCGTACTCCATCGGCAGCGTGCGGGTCACCGGTTCGATGAAGCCGTTGACCACCATGCCGATGGCCTGCTCCTCGGAAAGCCCTCGGCTCATGAGATAGAACAGCTGCTCGTCGGCCACCTTCGAGACCGTGGCCTCGTGGCCGATCTGGGCGTCGTGGGAACCGATCTCCATGTAGGGGTAGGTGTCGGAGATCGACTCGTCGTCGAGGATCAGGGCGTCGCACTGCACATGGCTCTTGCAGCCGTAGGCGTCGTCCTCCACCCGAACCAGGCCGCGATACGACGAACGGCCGCCGTCCTTCGAGATCGACTTCGACACGATCTTCGACGACGTCTCCGGCGCGGCGTGCACCATCTTGGCCCCTGTGTCCTGGTGCTGACCCGGCCCGGCGTAGGCCACCGACAGCACCTCACCAGTGGCCTTCGGGCCGACCAGCCAGACGGCCGGGTACTTCATGGTGAGGCGGGAACCGATGTTGCCGTCGATCCACTCCATGTGGCCCTCGGCTTCCACCCGGGCCCGCTTGGTGACCAGGTTGAACACGTTCGACGACCAGTTCTGGATCGTGGTGTAGGTGACGTGGGCCGACGGCTTGACCACGATCTCGACCACGGCCGAGTGCAGCGAATCCGACGTGTAGACCGGGGCCGAGCAGCCCTCGATGTAGTGCACCTTCGAGCCCTCGTCGGCGATGATCAGGGTCCGCTCGAACTGGCCCATGTTCTCGGCGTTGATCCGGAAGTAGGCCTGCAGCGGCATCTCCACCTCGACGCCGGGTGGCACGTAGATGAACGAACCACCCGACCACACCGACGTGTTGAGGGCCGAGAACTTGTTGTCGTTCATCGGGATGATCTTGCCGAAGTGCGGCTTCACCAGCTCGGGATACTCCCGCAGCGCGGTGTCCATGTCGCAGAAGACGACGCCCTGACGCTCGAGGTCCTCTCGGTTGCGGTGGAAGACCACCTCGGACTCGTACTGGGCGGTCACACCGGCCAGGTACTTCCGCTCCGCCTCGGGGATGCCGAGTTTCTCGTAGGTGTCCTTGATCGCGTCGGGCAGGTCCTCCCAATCGTTGACCTGACCCTCGGTGGGCTTGATGTAGTAGTAGATATCGTCGAAATAGATCTCCGACATGTCGCCGCCCCAGGAGGGCATGGGCCGGCGTTCGAAGTGGCGGAGCGACTTGAGCCGCATGTCGAGCATCCAGTCGGGCTCGCCCTTCATCCACGACATCTCGCGGACGATGTCCTCGTTCAGGCCCTTCTTCGGCTTGAACACGTAGTCTTCGGCATCACTCCAACCGAGCTTGTATCGATCGAGATCGAGGCTCTCGGGTGTAACCGTCATGTGGGCTCCAATAGTGGGGGAAGTGGAGGGTTCGCGTAATTTACCCTACGCCCATAGTAACAATGCACACCGACATTCATTCCATTCGCGGGGGTGGTCCGCCGACCTCGGGCTCGGCCGGTGTGTCAGTCGAGCCGCCGCAACTGCGCCCGGTAGAGCTTCGCCTTGCCGACGTAGGCTTCGACTCCGTCGGAGATCATGTCGGGTGTCACCTTGCCCTCCCGGATCTTGGCCGGAACGCCGAGCGCCATGGCGCCGTACGGCACCACCATGTCGTTGGGGACCACGGCATTCGAGCCCACAAGCGAACAGGTGCTGATGACCGCCCGGTGGAGTACGACGGCCCCGTTTCCGACCAGCGCCCGATCCTCCACGGTGCAGCCCTCCAGGTGCACGATGTGGCCGATCACGCACTCGTCGCCGACGATCGTCGGGTGCTCGGCCGTGGTGTGGATGACCGAGCAGTCTTGCACCGACGTGCGGTTGCCGATCCGGATGAGACCTTCGTCGCCTCGCAGCACCGCGGAGGGCCAGATCGACGACTCGGCACCGATCTCGACGTTGCCGATCACGGTGGCCTGCGGGTGCACGAACGCCGTCGGATCGATCTTCGGTTCGGCACCGCCGAGTGCGTAGACAGCCATCGACTCAAGATAGCCGACGGCCTCAGGAGGCGGTGAGGTCGCGCAGATCGAGAATGAGCGCCGTGAACGAGAGGGCGACGAGGACTCCGAGCGTGGCGTAGGCCATCGGCACGAGCCTGGTCACGTTGAAGGTGATCGTCCGATCGCGGCGAACACGTTGCACGATCCCCTCGAACACGGCGACCACGGCATGCGATCCGTCGAGCGGCGGAAGGGGCAGCAGGTTGATGGCACCGACCGCGCAGGCGAGGATGCCGAACCACTGGAGGCTGGCGCCGACGCCGTTCTCGACGGCCTGGGCGCTGATCACGGCCTGACCGACCGGCGAAACGAACCGGACGGGGGCCTCGGTGGCCCCCGACAGGTCGAGAACCGCGCTCACGTAGCCGCCCAACTGTGCGAACAGGCGGGCCAGCGACGCTCCGGTGGCGACGATCACTCCCTGGACCAACATGAGCGCCGTCCGCCACGACTCGGAGAACGTTGCCCCGTTGCGCCACTCGACGACGCCGAAGGCGAACACCGCCGTGGCCAGGTTCACCACGGGCCCGGCCAGGATCGTGGCCAGGCGACCCCCGTGCGACGCGGCCCGATAGGTCCCGGCCTCATTGAACCCCTCCGGGAGCTCGGAGGTCGGGGTCATTCCCTCGATCTTGACGTAGCCGCCCAGCGACAGGACCTTGATGCCGTATCGGCAGTCGCCGATGGTCACCGACGCCACCTCCGGCCCGAATCCCCAGAAGAACTCCGAGGGCCGCATGCCGACCCAACGGGCGACGAGCAGGTGCCCGGCCTCGTGGGTCACGATGATGACCCCGAGAAACCCGAGCAGGTAGAGGCCGCTCGGAGCGGCTGCGGCAAGAAAGCCGATGGAGGCGACAGCGGCGACGAACCAGCCCGGGCTGAAGCGCACGTCCGTGATCGTCTTCCGCCCAACCCGCCTTCTTTCGAACCGCACTGCCATGGTCCGCCACCTCGCCTGTCCGCCTCTGCCGACCGATCACCCGTGTAATCGATTCCTCTTCCATCCGGCCTTTCCATCTAACCACTGCGGGAGAGGGCGGGGCGGGGGCCGATCTACCCCGGGGTCAGTCGGAAAATGATCCGTATTGCCCCTTGTAGAAGACCATCGGCTCGGTGTCGCGGTGCACGGCCAGGTGCTGCACCCGACCGATGATGAGGTTGTGGTCCCCGGCGGGAACGACCTGGTGGATCGAGCAGTCGATGACGGCGTGCACGTCGGGCAGGATCGGGGCGCCGCTGCCGGCCGTCTCGACGTCGATGCCGTCGAACTTGGCGTCGGATCGTGACGCCATCAAGCCGCAGAGCTCCTGTTGAT
>CBDCGP010000034.1:0-21107 GCA_965216655.1 Acidimicrobiales bacterium | reverse complement strand
CAAGCTCCGCGAACTTCGGTTCTATTTGGGCGGCCGCGCAACACGGATCACCTATTGGATTGCTCCGGGGCGCCGGATTATTCTGCTGACCGTCTTCGTCAAGACGAAACGACAGGAACGACGCCAGGTTCAGCGAGCAAGGATGGCTATGGAGCGCTGCATCGCTCAGGAACACACCGCCGAGGAGGATCATGACTGACCGCAGGAATTGGAAGGACACCGCCAAGTCCCTCTCTGACGTAGGTCGGCGAGCCTATGACGACGAGGCTCGAATTAGCGAGTTCCGAGGGATCGTGTACCGGGTGCGCACGGAGGCCGGTCTGACCCAGGCTGAACTCGCAGAACGAATGGGGACGACCCAGTCAGCAGTGGCCCGGATTGAGGGTGGTGGAACCCGACCCAGCTTGGAAACGCTCGAGAAACTTGCGGCCGCCGTCGGCCAAGAGTTGGTGGTAGGTGTTGGTGAGAGCCTGAGCACCAATCGGAGCATCGCAAAGCTCGTCCGCGACGGCCACGCCGTGGTACGCAAGGCGGGCTAGCACGGTTCGATTCTGCCGGACGTTATCACACGTTCGATGGCAAGATCACCGCACATCATCGGTGTTCAAGACCGTTCGCTTGTTGACGAGATCGGCTGCTTGAGGGGCCTCTGACACTGAAAGCTGCTGCGGCACATCGGAGGGTGCGCGACGCGGGGATGTCGACCTCATCGGAGAGGTCACATCTGCTCGGTCGTGCTCTTGAGTGGCCCCGGAACGGACGGGCCCGACAGATGACCTCGAGTTCGCGCTCGGTCCAGGTCGAATTCGGGTGAAAACGACCGATAGTGACCGTTTTCGCCCGTGAACGACACCAAGAACCGGTGCCTCGGCGAGCGATGACAAGACAGAACTGCATGATCAGCGATGGACACGAGGGCGCGGTAGAGCCTAGGTTGGTTGGGGCGCGGCGGGTCAGACACAGGGGGAAATGATCTGCAATGCGCAAACGATTCAGTGCTCCTCTCATTGGGGCCATCTTCATAGCCGCACTCGCCGCCGGCCCGGTTGCCGCCCATCACGACGACGGGAAAGGCAACGTCCAGGCGCCACCCCTGGTCGTGCTGGAACACGAGTTCAACAACGTCGTCGCCGCCAGCGCAAATGACGACAGCAACGCCCCGAACAGTCACGCCCCGTGCATTCGGGGAATGGCAGCCGACAGCTTCCCGTGCCACAAGGTCGACATGCTGAGCCACCTGACGCTGGCCGACCTGGGGCTCAGCTTCGCGAACGACATGTGGGGTTGGACCGATCCCCAGACCAAGAAGGACTACGCCTTGATCGGCGGCATTGAGGGCACCGTGATCGTCGACATCAGCGATCCAAAGCGTCCTGACGTGGTGGGAATACTGCCGACGCACAGCACGGCCGGCGGTGTCTTCTGGCGGGACCTCAAGGTGTTCGATGACCACATGTTCGTCGTGTCGGAACACTCAGGGCACGGCATGCAGGTCTTCGATCTCACCGAGGTTCGTGGCGTCACCGGTGATCCGGTCACGTTCAGCAACACGGCCCACTACGACCAGATCTCCAACAGCCACAACATCAACATCAACACCGACACCGGTTATGCCTACATCGTCGGTACGAATACCTGTAGTGCGGGTCTGCACATGGTCGACATCAACGACCCGGTCAACCCGTCGTTCGCCGGCTGCTTCGACGAGTTCGGATACATCCATGACACCCAGTGTGTGATCTACGAGGGCACGGACGACGCCTACACCGGTCACGAGATCTGCTTCAACTCCACCAACCTCACGGCGGGAGGCGCCGAGAACTCGATGTCGATCGTGGACGTCACCGACAAGTCGAATCCGGTCGGGCTGTCCAAATCCACCTACAACAACGCCGGCTACAGCCATCAGGGTTGGCTCACCCCGGACCAGGAGTACTTCCTCCACAACGACGAACTCGATGAGTTCTTCCAGTTCCTCGGTTTCACGACCACCAGGATCTGGGACGTTCGGGATCTGGACGCCCCGACCTTTGTCGAATACCAGCATCCGACGACGGCGATCGGGCACAACGCCTACACCGAGGGCCGTTACCTGTTCGCCTCGAACTACACCTCCGGTCTGCGTATCTACAGCACGACCAGCGTCGACGATGGTGTGCTCCCCGAGGTTGCGTACTTCGACATGTACCCCGAGAACGACAATCCGACGTTCAACGGCGGATCCTGGTCGAACTACCCCTACTTCCATCAGAAGAAGGTGGTGGCTGCATCCAGCATGGACCGTGGCCTGTTCGTGCTTCGGCCGAGAATCGGCTCCTGAGAAACTAGAGATCTGGGGGCGGGAAGGGAAGGTTCCGCCCCCAGATCGTCTGGCTGCTGATCGACCGGGCTGCTACCATCGGTCGCCGTGGCAGTCACCATGGGCGACGTCTGGAGCGGGCGTGGCGCTTGGGCCCGGCATCCCATCGTCGCCTACGTTCACATCGTCCCCGGAGTGGTCTATATCATCCTCGCTCCGTTTCAGATATCCACGACGGTGCGACGCAACAGCCTGAGCCGGCACCGGATGCTCGGCCGAGCGGCGGCACTGCTCGGTCTCGTGTCGGCTCTCGGAGTGGCGACCATCCGGGTCATCCTCGGTCTCGGTGAGGCGTTCGGCGTGCTCACGTTCGACGACTCCTTCGGTGTCGCCTTCTGGGCCGGGTTCCTGATAAACGCACTGGTGGTCGAACTCTGGTTGCGCCGGTGGCCGACCGCCTCGCCGGTGACCCGGCGATCCCGGGCTCAGGCCGTCACGTGACATCGGAGTCGAGTTGGGTTCGACTCACCGATCTCGCGCCCGAGAGCGAAGGGATCGACCTGGCCGAGGTGAGGCGCTACCGGCAGGAGCGAGTGCGGGCCGAGATGGCCTTGCGCGACATCGCGGCGCTCATCATCAGCGACCCGGTGAACATCCGGTACACGACCGGGGCTCGCAACATGGCTGTCTTCACCTCCCGCAACACGCCCTCTCGTTACCTGCTCTTGACCGCCGACCGGTCGATCCTCTTCGAGTTCACCGGCTGCGAGCACCTGGCCGACGGCCTCGAGACCATCGACGACGTTCGCCCGGCCACCACCGCCAGCTTCGTGGCCGCCGGCGAAGAGATCGGCGCCCGAGAACAGTCATGGGCGGCCGAGATGGCGGACCTGATCGGGGAGCTCGTCGGCGATCACCGGGTCACCGTCGGCATCGAGCGGATGAACGCCGGCGCAGCCATTGCACTGGCAGCGCATGGCGTGCACCTGGTCGATGCTCAGCAGCCGCTGGAGCGGGCGCGGGCCATCAAGTCTCCCGGAGAGATCGCCTGCATCAGAGCGTCGCTGGCCATGGCCGAGCGGGCCGTCGCCGCCATGGAGGACGCCATCCGGCCCGGCCTCACCGAGAACGAGATCTGGTCGGTGCTCCACCAGCGGGTCATCGCCGAGAACGGCGACTACTGCGAAACCCGTCTCCTCAATTCCGGCCCCCGTACCAATCCATGGTTCCAGGAGTCAACGTCACGAACGGTCGAGGCGAACGAGCTGATCGCCCTCGACACCGACATCGTCGGCTGCCACGGCTACTACGCCGACTTCTCCCGAACCTTCCACGTCGGCCCGTCCAAACCGACTGCGGCGCAACGCACCCTCTACCAGCTCGCCCACGAGCAGGTCCATCACAACCTGTCGATCATCAAGCCGGGCATGAGCTTCGCCGACTACGGCCGGCAGGCGTGGAATATCCCCGAGCCCTATCACCGGAACCGCTACTACCTGTCGGCCCACGGCGTCGGCATGACGGGGGAGTACCCGTATCTGTACCACTGGGCCGACTATGGCGACGCCGGCTACGACGGCGAGATCGTGCCGAACATGACCCTGTGTGTCGAGTCCTATATCGGGGCCGACGGTGGTACGGAAGGGGTGAAGCTCGAACAGCAGGTGCTGGTCACCGAGATCGGTATCGAGGTGATGAGTGCATACCCGTTCGACGACGATCTGTTGTAGCGGTCCCGCCGGGTCGAGACCGATCAGCCGGTGAGGATCTTGGCCGTCGACGACGTGCCCAGGCGGCTCGCGCCGGCGGTGATCATGGCCAATGCCGCGTCGCGGGAGCGGATACCACCGCTGGCCTTCACCCCGAGGCGGTCGCCGACGGTGGCCCGCATTAGCTCAACGGCCTCCACGGTCGCGCCTCCCGTCGGATGGAACCCGGTCGACGTCTTCACGTAGTCGGCTCCCGCCGCCTCGGACCGCTCACAGCAGGCCACGATCTGTTCGTCGGTCAGCGCCGCGGCCTCGATGATCACCTTGAGCCTCGTCGGGTGGGGCACGGCGGTGCGAACGGCGGCGATGTCGGCCTCGACGTCATCCCAGCGGCCGTCGACCACCAGCCCGAGGTCGACCACCATGTCGATCTCCGTCGCCCCTGCGTCGGCCGCGAACACGGCATCGGCGATCTTTGCCGCTGACGGGTGCGCGCCGGACGGAAATCCGGCGACGGTGGCCACCCCGATTCGCCGGTCGATCGCCTTGACGGCGACGGGCACCAGTGAAGGTGACACGCAGACCGCCGCGACCTGGTAGGCCAGCGCCTCGGCGCAGAGCGCTTCGACTTCCGCGGCGTTGGTTTCCGGTGTCAGCACCGTGTGATCGATGTACGACGCGATGTCGATCGACGAGTCGGCCGGGGGAGTGGTGTCGGAGGTGTTCACACGGCCAACGCTAGTCGAGCCCGGCGTGCTCAGTCACGGGGTTCGCGGCCGGGTTGACCGAGGAGCACGGGCGGGCTCGAGCCGCAGGTTGCGCCGGGCACGTTCTCCGGGGTAGCCACGAGCACCCCTTCGTAGCAGTGATCGGCGATGGCGTCGTCGGTCACGAACGACTCGCCGATCCGAATGCCTTCTTTGACGATGAGCAGCTGGTGACAGGCGAACAGGTTTTCACCGGTGACCTCCGGTGTGAGCACCTCGACCGCCCAGGTGTCGGAGGCCACCATGGCCACTTTGCGGTCGGCGAAGTACCGGCACTCCTCCAGATAGATGCCCGGCTCCTGGGTCAGATACCGGCCCGGATCAGTACGGACGAGATGGGTCCATCCGGTGTGGAGGATCGGCACATCACCCGGCCCGGGCTGTTCGACGCCCTGCCGCTGCAGACAGGCCCGCAGGTCATCGAGCGTGATGCGATAGTCGTCGCGCAGCACCGGCCGACCGTCGACCGAGATCAGATCGGAGCTCTTGCCCGCGGCCACCTTGAGACCGACGACGTCGTAGATGACGGCCCTCGTCGCCACCGGACCCATGTTCTCGTTGCCGAGGGCCGACGTGCCGGTCGGTGTGACGATGTCGGCACCTCGAAAACCGTTGTAGAAGATGTCGCCGACGGCGATGTGATTGAGCCCATCGATCTGGGTGGCGATCTGGAAGGTGAAGTTCTCGGCGAACCGTTCCTCGAGGGCCGCCACCATGTTCGGGCCGATCGGCTCCGTGCCGGCCTGGATGCCGCCTCCTTCCACGAACCCCGGCGGTGCCTCGAACCCCAGCACATAGAGAAACATGTTGTGCAGACGGGGCGGATCGCTGGGAAAAGCAGGAAAGCCATTGAACATCTCTTCGCCCAGCTGATACGTCTTGACCGGACGACCCGGATGGAGGAGACGCAGGGCCTTGGCAGTACGACTGGGACTCAGCTCGTTGAACGTTCCGCGCTGATCGCCCGGTCCGTACGGGCCGCTGTCCCATGCGCCGGCGAGCACTGCCTCCACGTCGAACATCGTGTCGTCGAAGGATCCTGACGGGGGCCCGTATTTGCCCGGCACCGAATCAGGTGCCCTGCCGTTGCCATCATTGTTTCGGTTTTCTTCACTGCGGCTCTGAGAGTCCGCCGACGCCGCCGATGCCATCAGCGGGGCTGAAGCCACGGCGGCCGCTCCCGCCGCCCCGAACTTGAGCGCATCACGTCGAGAGATGTGCTCAAGATGAAATCGGGCGAACGATGGCTTCACGGTGTACCCCGGCTCGAGATGGTCCGACAACCACGGTACTACATGGCGTCTGGTGTCGGCCAGCTGCCCGATCCCCGCAATATCCACGCGGCAAGAACCATGTCGCCAAATGATGATATAGGTCTAAGTATGTCGATCATTTAGCCTAAATAGGCTTGGAAGTAGAATGGTAATTAATCCCTATAGAAGCTCCCCTCTATCGCGAGATGGTGTACTGTGGCGAGATCGCTCGATCCGCCGCCCCCTCTGATGCGACACCGGGTCCACAGACCCCGGCCCGCACGTCCGACGCCGAACGTCAGGCCCTCGGGCCGATTCTGAGTTCCGTGACAGATCCCCGACGGAGAACCGACACGATGTCTCCCAACACGGTTTCCCGGAGTCAGCTCGGCGGTCTCGGCAGAGGCCTGGCCGGGATACTCGAGGACGACCCTCCGACCGGTCGGACGTCGGCCGACGTCGGTACCCCGACCGGCGCCGGCCTCAATCAGCTACTCGGCCAACAATTCTCCACCAGGGCGGCAACCGTGCGGGCCTTCGTGGTCGAGACGGCGCTGGCCGCCATCGCCGAGGCGTTCGGCGCACATGGCGTGGTGATGGCGAGCCGTGAGCGGTCGGAGCCGACGCCGCCCGGTCACTACCGGTACCGTTCGGCAGCCGGCACGGACGCCGACCGTGACGAGTCCGACGGTCTGGCCACCCCAACCCTCGCCTTGCGTCTTCCGCCGAGCTGGGGAGTGTCTTCGCCTGCCCTGTTCGCCGTCTACGGCAACCTCTGGGAGATGTTGACCGCCGAGCAGCATCATTGCAGACGGTGCGGTACCACCGACCGTCCGCTGGCCTATCGCCAGGAGCGGGTCGACTCCCATTGGGCCTGGTTCTGCCGGATCGAGGACCAGTCGGTGTCCGTTGCGGCGGCCCTCGTCCGCCTCACGCCGTTCGACGACAGCGAATCCGACGCCTTGGCCCGCTCGATGGCATCGGTGGTCACCGCGGTCTCACCCCCCGACCCCGACGGCGCCGAACCCCACAGCCTGAAGACGAGGATCGCATCCGACGTCTCCGTGTCGGCCGACCTGGCCGGACAGGATCCCGGCAACGCGATAACCGCCGAGGTCACGGTCCATGACGCACCACAGGCGATCGGGCCGGGTGCGGGGCTGGCCTCGGTCACCGCCACCGGCAGGGGACCTGACGTGGAGACGGCGGTGGCCCGGGCGGCCGCCAACGCCTGCCATCCCCAGTGCCGGGTCCACTTTGCCGGCTCCTCCGACGTCGACGGTCAGACCATCGCGGTCGTCATCGTCAGCGACTTCGACGGCGCACCCCGGCTCGGTGTCTCGATGCGGCCGGTCGGTGATTACACCGGCGTGGCCGAGGCCGTGTTCCTCGCCGCGTCGTCCGGCGGATTTCCCCGCGCGGGGTGAACCGAATGGGGACGCCGGTCCCTGTACCATGTCACCGTGCTTCTCTTGCGTGTGGTGAAGCGAATAGCATCGCTTGGCGTGGTCGTCATCGCCGTGGCCGCGGTCGCGTCCACGGCCGTGGTCGCATCGGCCCCCCATGTGGCCACCTTCGCCACGTCCCATGAGGGCACGGCCGCCGACCTCGAACTCGGCTCTCTGGCCGAGCGATCGTCAATGTATGCCTCCGACGGCACCTTTCTCACGTTCCTGACCGAGACCGAGAACCGTCAGGAGGTCGATCTCGACGACATCCCGCAGGAGGTCATCGATGCCATCCTGACCATCGAGGACGCCGACTTCTACGAACACGACGGGGTGAACCTGCGGGGAACCTTCCGGGCGCTCGTCGAGAACATCAACGCCGGCGGTATCTCCCAGGGCGGTTCGACGATCACCCAGCAGCTGGTGAAACTGTCGCTGCTCAGCACCGAACAGAACCTGTCCCGCAAGAGCACCGAGGCGTTCTACGCCCTCCGGCTCGAGCGGCAGATGACCAAGGACGAGATCCTCGAGCGTTATCTCAACACCGTCTACTTCGGATCCGGTGCCTACGGCGTGCAGGCCGCGGCGGAAACCTACTGGGGTTACGAGGACGCATCGGAGCTGGGTTGGGCCGAGGCCGCACTGCTCGCCGGCGTCATCCGGAATCCGAACCAGTACAACCCCACCCGCTTCCCGAACGTGGCCCGGGCCCGTCGTAGCGTCGCCCTGCAGC
Source organism: Acidimicrobiales bacterium (assembly GCA_965216655.1). Taxonomy (GTDB): domain Bacteria; phylum Actinomycetota; class Acidimicrobiia; order Acidimicrobiales; family SZUA-35; genus JAHELU01. The sequence continues at coordinate 12,898 of CBDCGP010000034.1, read as the reverse complement.
GTCTGGTCGAAACCGAGCACATCACGGCCGAGGAGGCCGCCACCTACGAGTTCGCGCCGTTGCCGGCCGAGCAGCAACAGCCCTTCGACACGAAGCCGACCGACTATTTCGTCGAGGAGGCACTCCAGCAGCTTCTGGTCAAGGATCCGACGATCCTCGGCGGTGACCAGACCGACCGGTTCAACGCCATCTACCGGGGCGGGCTGAAGATCTACACCACCTTCGACCCGGCCGCCCAGGCCGCCGCGGTGGCGACGCGAGACGACTATCTCGACGTCACCGGGGAGTTCACCGCCGCCATCGCCACCGTCGACTCGAAGACCGGCGCGGTGCGGGCCATGGTCGGCGGCCCCGAGTTCGAGCGGGACAACTTCAACATCACCACCGACGGCGACGGCCGTCAACCGGGCTCGTCGATGAAGACCTTCGTACTGGCCGCGGCGTTCGAAGCCGGCTACACCCCATCCGACAGCATCCGGGCCGACGGTCCGTGCTCGTTCAAGAATCCTTCGGCCCGAAACGGCGTCTACACCGTCGGCGGCAGCCTCCGGCGGCCGTTGAGCCTCGCCGCCGCCACCCGGGCATCCAACAACTGCGCGTTCGTCCGTCTCGGGCAGGTGGTCGGCACCGACAAGGTCAAGCAGGCCGCGGAGCGCCTCGGCATCACCACCCTGGCCGCCGATGCCGGTGAGTACATGTCGCTTCCGCTGGGAACGGATCTGGTCCACCCGATGGAGATGTCGGCCGCGTACGCCGCCATCAACAACGACGGCAAGCTGAACCGGCCGTGGTACATCGAGCGGATCGAGGATCGCGACGGCAACGTCATCTACGAGCACACGCCCGACTGGACCCGTGCGATCTCCCAGCAGAGTGCGCGGATGATCACCCAGATCCTCGAAAGCAACGTCACGGGAGGAACCGGTCGGAACGCCCGGCTCGGCAACGGCCATCTCGCCGCCGGCAAAACCGGTACCACCAACGACTTCGTCGACGCCTGGTTCGTCGGCTACACCGAGTACTACACCACGGCCGTCTGGCTCGGAAAGCCCGACGACGCCCGAACGCCGATCGTCCTACCCGGATACGGAACGGTCTTCGGTGGCGAGGTACCTGCCGCCATCTGGGGCGACTACATGAACCTGATCCACGAGAACCTGGAGCCGATCGAGTTCGCCCGCCCCGAATCCTACGGGGGAGGCAGGAGCCTGAGAGTCAAGGGCGAGCTGGGCTTCTGCGCCGGAGCGAGCTTCGAGGGGGCGACGGGCGCAACCGAGCGCCGAGACACCGACGGCGACGGCAACGTCGACTGCTTCCAGCCGGTCACCACGACCACCGCCCCGCCCACCACCCAGCCCCCGCCGCCCACCGACAACAATGGTGGCGGAAACGGCGGAGGGAATGGTGGCGGAAACGGCGGAGGGAACGGCGGCGGTGGCGATGCCCTCGGCCCTCCGGCCACCACCGGCGGCTGAGGCGCCACCGGGCCCCTGATAGCCTGGGTTCTCCACACGCGCCTTCAGGGGGACTTCCACGCCATGGCCTCACCGGCATACGAGCAGATTCTCGCCATCCAGGCGCTCGATCTCGGTCTGCGACAGCTGGAGCACCGGCATCGCTCACACCCGATCCGCGAGCAGCTGACCGCGATCGAGGCCGAGTTGACGGCAGTCGATGCCGAGTCGGCGACGATCGAGGAGCGCCACCACGACCTCGAGCGTGGCCGGAAGCGCCTCGAGGACGAGGCGGCCATCATCTCCGACCGGCGAACCGCCATCGACGGCAAGCTCTACGGCGGCGAGGTCACAGCGTCCAAGGAGCTGCTCGCGCTGCAGGACGAGGCGGCCATGTTGCTGGCCAAACAGACCGAGATCGAGGATCAGGAACTCGAGCTGATGGAGGCACTCGAGGGCGTCGACGGCGAGCGGGCCGAGGCCGCGAATCGACGGAGAGAACTCGACGAACGCCGGGCCGGGGTGCAAACCGAACTCGACGCAGCACTGGCCGAGATCGACTCCGAGATCGTCGACTTACAGCGGCAACGGGTTGATGCGGTCGCCGGAGCCGACGACACGCTGCTGGCCAACTACGAGTCGCGCAAGGACCAGTTCGACGGCGTGGCGGTCGCCCGGCTCGTGAACGGCGCCTGCGACGGCTGCCACATCAGACTCTCGGCCGTTGCCCTCGACCAGATGGCGAAGATGGCCGACGACGACGTCGTCACCTGCGAGGAGTGCGGGCGGCTGCTCGTCCGGTAAGAGAACGTCGTGCTGATCTGGTTCGCGGTCGTGTCCGCCATCATCGTGGCGGAGGTCTTCCGCAGCCCGCTCGTCGACTATCGCCTCGTGGCCGTCGGCTCGCTTCTCCCGCTGCTCGACGTCGTGATCGGTCGCCCCACGCCGTTGCACACCCTGGCTGCACCGGTCGCGGTGATGGCCGTCGTCATGGCCACGACGGTCGGTCGCCGCCTGTGCCGCCGGCGGCTGCTCGGTATTCCGATCGGCATGTTCCTGCATCTGGTGCTCGACGGATCGTGGGACAGCGCATCGCTCTTCTGGTGGCCGGTTCTCGGCCGGTCGTTGGCCGACGAACCGCTTCCCGAGTCCAGGGCGCTGGCGTTTCGCCTCCTGCTGGAGTTGGTAGGAGTGGTGGCCGCCGCCGTGGCCTATCGACGGTACGGACTCGATGAGCGCGCAAACCGCCGGCTCCTCGTGCGCTCCGGCCATTTGAATCGGGCGGTGCTCGGCTGATGGCGACGGGTCGGCAGCCTATGCTCGGGTCGTGACGCTTCACATCGTTCGGCACGGCCGCACCGAAGCCAACGCCTCCGGCCTGCTCCTGGGCCGGGCCGACCCGTCCCTCGACGCTGTCGGGAAGGCGCAGGCCACCGCCATCGGGTCCGCGTTGCCCCGATGCCGGTTGGTGGTGACCAGTCCGCTGGCCCGCTGCCGGGAGACGGCGGAACTCATGGCCGAACACGGCGAGGTCGACGAACTACTGGTCGACGAGCGGCTGATCGAGATCGACTACGGCGAACTCGACTTGACTCCGCTGCGAGAGGTTCCCAACGAGGTGTGGCGGGACTGGCAGGCCGACACGGGGTTTCGTCCACCGTCGGGGGAGACGCTCGAGGAACTGGAGGAGCGGGTCGGATCCTGCCTCGGCGAGCTCTGGCCGAGAGCGGTCGCCGAAGATGTCGCGGTGGTCACGCACGTGTCACCGGTCAAGGCGGCGGTCGCGTGGTCGCTCGGTGTGTCGATCGCCATCTCGTGGCGATGCTTCGTGGCCCAGGCATCGATCACCCGTATCGGTTCCGGCACCGCCGGTCCGTCGCTCCACCGCTTCAACGACGTCTCACATCTGGCCGATCTGCCGGGTTGATGGACCGGAGCCGTGTCGGGTGAGTCCATCTGTAGGCGGGGTTCTGTTCCCGGGGTCGTTGCCGACCTCCGTTCGGTGACCATCCATCTATGCGGTCCACCCGAGGTGTGACACCGTTTCCGGCGCCGGACGGACAGCCCGTCACCTCGTTTGACCTTGCTCCGGATGGGGTTTACCGAGCCGGTCGGGTCACCCCGACCGCTGGTGCGCTCTTACCGCACCGTTTCACCCTTACCGGCCGAGGCCGGCGGTTTGTTTTCTGTGGCACTTTCCTGCGGGTCACCCCGACTGGCCGTTAGCCAGCATCCTGTCCTGTGGAGCCCCGACCTTCCTCGACCTCGGGCCGGAGCCGTTGGCCGCGGTCACCCGATGGGCTCACCCGACGGGGATAACGCTACCCGAAACCAGCAACGGAGGCGAGCAGTTCCGGGTCCGGAATCGTAGGGTGAACCGCACAACGGCGAACGAGATGCGCAACAGCAAACGAGCCCGTGGGGGAGGAGTTCACATCATGACGGAATCGGTGTTTGTGGAAACGGGCGGCTGGCCTGCCGTGCTCGGGCGGATCAGCGGCGGCGCCGACCTCGACCGCAGCCTGGCCAACGCCGTCATGAGCGAGATCCTCCGCGGTGACGCCACCGAAGGCCAGATCGGCGGCCTTTTGATCGGCCTGGCCGTCAAAGGCGAATCGACCGATGAGATGGCCGGCTTCGTGGAGTCGATGCTCGCGGCGTCCGAGCCGTTGAACCTGCCCGACAACGCCATCGACATCGTCGGAACCGGCGGATCGTCACACCGCCAGTCGCACGCCGTGAACGCCTCCACGATGGCCTGCATCGTCGCCGGTGCGGCCGGGGCGATCGTCTGCAAACACGGCAACCGGCGAGCGTCATCGACATCGGGCTCGTTCGACTTCCTGGAGGAGCTTGGTATCGACATCACGATCTCGCCGTCCGACCTGGAACGTTGTGTCGCCGAGATCGGCGTCGGGTTCGCCTTCGCCCGCAGTTTCCACCCGGCCATGCGCTTCGCTGGTCCCGTACGGGCCGAACTCGGTGTGCCCACGGTCTTCAACACCCTTGGTCCGTTGGCCCATCCCGGTCGAATCAAGCGGCAACTGGTGGGAGTGTCGACCGAGGAAAAGGCGAGAGCGGTGGCCGACGTGCTGTCCGAACTCGGCTCGCACCGGGCCTGGGTCGTTGCCGGCGCCGACGGCCTCGACGAGGTGTCGACATCGGGTCCGTCGATCATCTTCGACGTGTCGCCCGAGGGCGTCGACCGTCTCGTCGTGGACCTCGACGACGTCGGCGTCGATCGGGTCGAACTGTCACGGCTCGCAGGCGGGTCACCGGCCGACAATGTCGCCATTTTCGAGCGGATGGTCGCCGGCGAAGGTGGACCGCACCGTGATCTCGTGGCCGTCAACGCCGGTGCCGGGCTCGTCGTCGCCGGGCTGGCCGGCGACCTGGCCGAGGGTGTGACGATGGCCTTCGAGGCGCTCGATTCCGGTGCCGCCAAGCAGAAGCTCGAACAGCTCCGAACCTTCGCCCCTTGAGGGCCGGGTGATGTCGCCCGGTTAGCGCGATTCGGGTGAAAGTTGGGTTGTGTCGCACCTAGACTGGCGATGGGCGAAATTGACCACGCGTTGCTAGGTTTGGTCAGTCACTCATCCCAGGAATCAGACGCAGCAGCGGAAACGCAGCGAGGAACCGGATATTGCCTAACGACAGCAATTGCGTCAATCTAGTCAGGCAAACATCGGCGCGTTCCGGTGTGGGATTGAACGGCAGTAGGGATGTGGCTGGACCCTGCTTGTCGTCTGCCGTGATACGCCAGGCGGACGAGATAAGCGAGGAAAGGTAAGCTATGGGATCCGAGGCCCTTCTCCAGCGGGCATGTGAACTGGCGTTCGCCGTCGCTCGTGAAGACGCGGAGGCCGACCCGGCCGTCGAGCCGCCGGGCGACATGCGCAGCTTCCTGTATCTGGCCCGGCTGCCACGCCGTGCGATTGCCGTGGCCCAGCAGGCCATCGAAGATGACTCGGAGTTCCGATCGAGGGTTGCTTCCCGGGCCAGCGAGTCCGATGTCGGACGCGCTGGATACCTGTGGTTGCATTCCGGCGATCGTGGCGCCGGCGTCGCGTGAACTCCCGGGGCGTTGCGCCCGGTGAGTCCCGTCGTGCCGATGGCCTTCGGGGAGTCGAGAGCTACAACTACGGGGGTGCAAGATGAGCAGGACAGGCCGTCCGGGCGGGACCCCCTTCCGCCTTTGGGCGATGCTTTTGCTCGGCGCGTTGACACCGCCGTCGTCGGAGTCCCGGACGTGGGTGGTTCATCCCGACGGATCGGGCGACGCCCCGACGCTGCAGGCGGCGTCCGACTCGTCGGCGGTCGGGGACACGCTCCTGGCCACCAGCGGAGAGCACCTGGGAAGCGTGCAGCTCGGCGAAGGGCGTGTGCTGCGGGGGGAGTCGGGCTCCGGCGGCGTGTCGCTCCGCCGGGAGGATCCGGGAATGGTCGCCGGCGTCTACGGTAGTCGCATCGAGGGGCTGACGCTCATCGGCGCCTACCCCGGCTATGGACAGACCGGCGAGCCGATCCTGTTCGTCGGCGGAACCGCCACCGTCGAGAGTTGCCGGTTCACGGGGTTCCCCTTTCAGATTCAGGGGTCCGAGGGAGAACTCCGGATCATCGGGTGCGAGTTCGACGCCGGGGAGATCCACTTCTACACCGGCGCTGCGAGCACGGTGGAGGTCTCGGGCTGCACGTTCGAGTCCGGTGTGTCCTACGTCGCAAGCACCGTCTTCGCCTTCGTCGGGGCGCCCATGGAGCTGACGGTGACCGATTGCTCGTTCCGCGGTTGTGGGGGCGACTCGGGCCTTCCCGTTGTGGGGTGGGAGGTCTACGGATCCCTCGTGGCCAACGTTTCGAACAACCTGTTCCTGGAGTGCGTGGCCCCGGCGGCGGGGTACAGCGCCATCACGATCGTGGATCGCGCGGCACTCCGGGGGCCCGGCGCGGCGGGAGGTGAACTCGCCTCGCTTGCGATCGTCGGCAATACCATCGCCCGATCCGTCAGGACCGGCCTGGGCAGCACGTTCTCGGGCTTCGAGGGCGCCACGATCCACCGGAATGCCATCACCGGCTGCAACGGCGGGCTGAACCTCTCAGATGCGGACGGTGCAACGGTCACGTGCAACAACGTCTGGGGCAACGGGGCCGACTGGATCGGTGGGCCGGACCTGACCGGTGTGGAGGGCAACCTCTCAGCCCCGCCCTTCTACTGCGCCGCGGAGGCCGGGAATCTCACGTTGGCCCAGAACTCCCCGATGTTGCCGGACAACAACACCTGCGCCGTGCAGATCGGGGCGTTCGGGCAGGGGTGCGGTCCGGCGTCCGTGGAACCGCGGAGCTGGGCGCGGATCAAGGGCTTCTATCGGCAGTAGGCCCGGTGAGTCCCGACCCGGCACCGGCCCAGCCAGGGGACGAAGCATGATCCCGCGACTCACTCCGCTCGCCTCTTCGCTGCGCGCATGACCTCCGATCGGCGGCGAAGATGCCATCGGTGGTGCGGGCGCAGCTGGATCATCGGCCTGGTGGGAATCGGAGTGGCCGGGGGTACCGGGTGCGAGGACGGTCCCGTCGCTCCCGAGGTCCCACCGGCGCAGACCATCACGTGTGAGCCGGACTCCGTGCCGACGGGCTCCTGGGTGCCCGACGACATCCCGCGCATCGATTCCCAACCGGCGTGGTCCGCGGGGACGGACCTCATCGCTTACACGCACAGTCCTCAGGCCGATGTCGATGGGGGGCTGGGCCTCAAGAGGGTGCACCTCCGGGACCTGGCGACCGGAGAGGAGCGCGTCGTCGCGAGCGGGCACTCGCCCGCCCTGTCGCCCGATGCCCGATGGCTCGCGTACGCCGTGGGAACCAGGCTGTGGATCCTCGATCTCACTTCACAAGAGGCCTTCCCCCTGGAGGCCTTCGCGGAAGGGTCCTTCCAACCCCGCTGGACCCGGCAAGGGGACCGCATCCTGTTCATCGCGTGGACTCCTTCGGCGGAGCTGTGGTGCGCGGAACCCGACGGCTCGAACGCGCGGGCGCTGGGGATCTCCACGTTCTCCGCCGACTGGAGCCCAGACGGACAAGACGTCGTCTACGTCTCGGGAGATGGACGAGCTCTGCGTCGGAGGAACCTGGCGTCCGGTGAGGATGCGGTGGTCGTCGAGCTCTCCGACTCCCTCCCGACGTCTCCCCGGTGGTCCCCCACCGGGGACTGGATCGCCTACCGGACCTACACGGCCGGGACCGTGAGTCTGTGGCTCGTGGCGCCGGACGGGACTCGGTGTCACGAGAAGGTGCGCGGGGCCGGCCGATCGGATTGGAGTCCCTCGGGCCGCGTTCTCATCTACGAGTTCAACAAGCAGGGTCCGGTCGAGTGTCGGCTCCGCCTGCTCGACGTGGAAACGGGCGAGGATCGGCCCGTGCTGGGTTTGAGCCCCCGACCGACGGACGATAGGGAGGGTCGAGAGTGTCAGCCTTCGCACGCGTCGTCGCCGGGGCCGGTCTGCTGCTCGTCGCCTCAGCCCAAGCCGGTGACGGCGTGACCGTCCGCGTCGTGGGGAGCGGCGGGCGACCGGTCCCGTTCGCCAACGTGCTGCACGTCGAATCCGGACGAGGGGTGATTGCGGACGAGGGAGGAGTCGCCACTCTCGAGATCGCCCCGGGCTTTCAGCATGTTCTCGTTCGGCACGGGGCGTTTCTGGAGGAGACGGTGGAGATCGCCGTGCCTCCGTCCGGGCTCACGGAGGTTCGGGTGCCGCTCGCCGCGGTGGGTGAGCCGTATCCGACCGTGCGCTGGGAGTTCGAGAGGCTGCTCCGGTCCCCCGTGCCGGAAGCGGTGCTCTCCCGGGTCGGGGAGGCGAGGCTGATCGAGGGGCCCTCGCTTGGTCAGTTGACGGATGACGTCGGCCTCGGCGAGTCGACGGAGCCCCGTCCGGTCGGCATTGCGAGTTTCGGCGTGCTGGTGACGCCCGGGGACGACTCCACCGCCGAAGTGAACCTTTGGGTGGCGTGGGACATCGATGGCTCCCGCGTCCTGGCGGCCTTCACCGAGCCCCGCGAGATGTGGGTCCAGTCCTGCCTGGGCCCGGCTGACGGGGGAGTTTCGGCTTCCGAGTGCGTCGAGGGCGCGGCGGAGTTCTCCCGGTTGGACGATCGGGTTCCGAAGCGGACCCTGGTGGAAGTGCTTCGCTTTGCGCTCCGGGAGCGGGCGTTCGACCTGACGAGGGTCGGGCAGGTGGTGATCCGTCCCCGGTTCGGTCGAACGGAGTTCCGTTTGGGACCGGACCGCAGGATCGTGGACGACCCGGACGACTACGAAGTGCAGTGGGTGATCCACGCGGAAGGGGGGAGGTTCCCCCGGAGATCATTGCCGAGTGAGGCCTACGCTACAACGAAGGTGCTCGTCCGCTCGGACGAGGATCTCCGGCGTGGGAGGACGATCCTTTGCAACTGACCCGGGCAGTTCCGCCGCGAGGTGGGGGGCGCTTGCGGACTAGGGCCCGTTCGGCCAGTACGCGCGTACCTCATATTCTCGCAGGATGCGGTAGTCGCCTCGCTCGGGGCTCCACCTGTGACCTCCGGGCACGGAGGTTTCGAACACGGTGACGACGAACCTGGCCTCCAGCGGATCCGCGTCCGAAACGATCTCGGCGATCTTGGGGCCCGTGAGGCCGCCGCTTCCCGGACGGTCCGGCCTCGGCAGTCCGCCGAGGCTGCGGCTCCAGCTTGCGCCATACGTCTCTCGGAACCTCCGGACCACCGTGTCGTCCGCGGTGCGGGAGTCGGGGGCTTCCACCAGGCCGGAGTTCCGGTACTTCCGGCACTCGGTGCGAAGGCCGACGATGAACCCGGGACGAACGGTCAGGGTGTCCGGCTCGAATCCCGCGGGATCCCAGGACCACATCAGCTGACCGTTCCGGAACGTGGTGATGTCCACGCGCTTCGGCAACTCGCAAGGCAACCGCTCCGGCTCGCGCGAGCGAATGTGCATCGACAAGGCGGCCGTCTCCACTCGGCCGGTCCAGACCGATCCGGCTGCGTACGGCTCATGATCCACCCGACCGTCCTCGGTCCGGTACGGTCTCGAATCAGCCCCCTCGTTCTCGTACTCCACACGCACCAGGTAATCGCCGGCCGGGACCTGCTGGCCTGACCGAGACAGCAGGGGAAAGCTCTCGGATCGACTGTGGAACTGGCCGGCGCGGAGGTCGACGTGCGAGGACGGGTCGGGAGACATCGGCATCCCGGTCCGGTATGGGCTCCTTGTGAGGGCGCCACCGTCCTGCACCGGAACCAGCACGAGGCGCGGTCGAATGCCGGGACTGTCCGCGAGTGTCCTGGCCGGACCGTCGGACAGAAACGGCCAGAAGTGGAAGAACAGCTCGACCTGAACGACGTCGCCCATGTCCACCGTGTCGGCGTCCGTTGTGAACAGGGTTGAGACGCCGTGGATCGCCTCTCCCCATCCGCTTTGTACGTCGCGCGTCGTGTGGGGTGCGACGGGTTCGAATGAGGGGCAGCACGCGCAGGAGGCGAGCAACGTCGCCATGGAGAGCAAGATCATGGAATCCTCCCCGGGAGCGTGCGTCGACTATGCGCAGGATCCGGAGGATTGACCAGCGTCGGCCTGCTGCCGCTCTCAACCGCCAGACGCGGGGTGCAGGGCACCGGACCAACGGCTTGCGGCATTCAGGCCGGCAACTTGGTACCATGGGAGACGTCTTGTTGGAGTCCTCCGATGTGTCCTGCTTGGGTTGTTGGATCCTTCCTCCTGATCGGCAACGCGGCGTCTGCCCGGACGTCGCAGCGATCGTGCTCGGCCCGTGCCGCGCGTGTCTCGGCGGAGGAGACGGTGCCCCTGAATCGGTTTTGCCGATGGCTCGTCGTCCTGTTCCTCGCCCTCGCCACGTCCGCCCCGGCGGAGTCCTGGGAGAGCCTGGGACCTGAGGGCGCGCGGGTCGACGCCTTCGTCCAGGCCCGCACGAATCCCGACCGGTTGTACTGCCTTCCGTACAAGCAGGGCGTGTTCCGCTCCGAGGACCGTGGCGAGACCTGGAAGCCGGTCGACGTCGGACTGGATCCGGATGCGAAGTTCCAGGCGATCGCTGTATCGCCCAAGAGCGAGGACGTTGTGCTCCTGGCAGATCGATCGAGCCGTGAGGTTCTGCGTTCAACGGACGGGGGAGAGAGCTGGACTGCGCATTCGGTGGGAGGCGGCTGGAACGTCCTGAGCGCCATCCGCTTTGATCCGTCCAACGGGGATCTCGCGCTCCTTGCGGCCCGGACCGGAGCGGATCCCGGGATCTTCCGGAGTACGGATGCGGGTCGGTCCTGGGCGTCCGCCAGCTTCGGTCTGTCGTCGCTGCAGGTGTACGACGTGGCGTTCGATCCGACGTCCGCCGGCGTGGCGCTGGCCGGCGTGTCGGGCGGCGTGTTCCGCACGACGGATGGGGGGCTGTCCTGGAACGCTGTGCCGACCGGCACGTCCGGCGGCGGTGTCGGGTCGTTCTCGTTCTGCGAATCCCAGCCCCAGGTGGTCTGGGCGAGCCGAACGCAGCAGATGCTCCGGAGCTCCGACGGTGGAGTCAGTTTCTCTCCGGTCGGAACGGATCCATGCATGGGCAGCGAGGTCTGTGGCGTCACGTTCATCGCCGTCGATCCGATGGATCCCGATCGCGTGATCGCCGGAGGGAGGGATGTCCACTGGCTGTCGTACGTCCCCACGCTCAAGGTAAGTACGGATGCCGGGACCACGTGGTCGCTGGCGTACCGCTCAAGCGCGGGCCTGTCGGAGGTTCGGGAGCTGCGGTCGTTCGCATTCGACGTGCAGGACCCCACTCGCGCCTACGCGGCCGTGACGTGTCAGGGCGATGATGTCAGCCAGGAGGGTCTGATCCGCAGTGTCGACGCGGGCCGGACCTGGAACTCGTGGCTGAACGACCTCCGCGGAATGCGGGTCCTGGATTTCGGCAGAGACGCGGCAGGTACGGTCTACGTCCAGACCGCCCACCGGGCGGGGCTGTTCACCGCGGCGAGCGTGGAAGGCCCGTGGAGTCGATCCGCGCCCGCGTTCGGGATCGACGGAACCGTGGAGGCGGTCGATGTGGCCCCCGGAGCGATCGGAAGCGTCTACCTGACCGCGGGCAGTGCGTCCTTCGACACGTACGATCCGCTCCAGGCGATCACTTCGGACGGCGGTGTCACGTGGTGGATGGCCCCGCTCCCCCAGCACTCCCTGTTCGTCTACCCGGGGCCGGTTGCGGCCAGCGCGGACGGCAGTCGGGCGTACATCTGGGCTCGCCTCTCCTCATCGCACGGCGAGGTCTTTCCGGTGCAGGAGGGCGTGTGGCCCGATTCCTTCTCGCCGGGCTTCGTCGCGCGTGCGGCCGTCGTGGATCCGCAGGATCCTCTGCGGACCTTCGTGGCGGAGCCGGACGGTCGTGTTCACCTCAGTACGGACGGGGCAGAAACCTGGACGGAACGCTCGACGGGGCTTCCCGGGGGGGAAACGGTGGATCTTCTCATGGACTCCGACGACGCGGATCACCTTCTCCTGGTTCACGCGAGCGCGGGCACATGGGAGAGCGTCGATGCGGGGCTCTCCTGGTCCCGGTCTCTGGCGGGCATCGGCGCGGAAGTGGTGGCGGCGGCGTGGGGGCCGGCCACGGGGGAGATCTTCCTGGCCACCAGCGAAGGCGTCTACGCGTCGGCCCAGGGGTATCTGAGCGACGGCCTGGAAAACCGCCACCCTACGGCCCTGACGTTCCTGGTTCCCGAGCGGACGCTTCTGCTCGGGACGAGGTACCGGGGAGTGTTCGCACGGAAGATCACGGCGCCGGCGGTGGACGCTCCGGAGGGATCGCCTTCCGCCCGGTCGTGGGCGTTGCGCGTGGCGCCAACCCCGTTCGCCCATCGTACGCGCATCGAGTTCTTCAGTCCGGGAGTGGAGCCAGGTGTCGACGTGGGCGTCTACTCCGTTGACGGACGGCGCGTTCGCGATCTCCTCTCCGGCTCTGCGGGCGCCGGCTGGAATCACGTGGTCTGGGACGGTCGCACCAACGCCGGGCGGAGGGCGGCGGCGGGGATGTACTTCGTCCGGCTCCGGGGAGAGGGCGTGGACGAGACCGAGAAGGTCACGGTGCTCGGGGGGCGGCCTTGAGGGCGAGGGCCGATCGGCGCGGTCCAGTCGGGTGCGGCGCCCTGTCCGTCGCTCCAGTGACCTTCGAGCGCATCAAGAGCCACCACCAGAAAGGAGGCCGGCCATGAAGTGCATCTTCGCTCTCCTGGGCGTGGCCCTGCCGGTGGTCGTTCACGCGGCCACGCTCCGGGTTCCGGGAGAGTACGGGACTCTTCAGGCCGGTCTCGACGCCGCGGCGGTCGGGGACACCGTTCTCGTGGCACCGGGCGTCTACTCGGACTGGTCGGTCCGGACGATCCCGTGGGACGATGGCCAT
>CBDCGP010000033.1:0-68867 GCA_965216655.1 Acidimicrobiales bacterium | reverse complement strand
GACCGGTGACGGGACCGGAGGACTCCCGAGGTCGGAAGGCGGCCAGGCCCTCGTCACCGGCGGCGCACCGAGGGGGAACCGGGGATCGAGACCTCCGTCGAGCGTCAGCGATCGAGTGTCGGCGGCCTGGATGGAAGGTCACGGCTACCTCGACGATGCACGGGTCGCCCCCTTCTTCTCCGGTTCATCGAGAGAATCCTGAACGGATCAGGACGTCCGCGTGGCCAGCTCCTCGTCGAGCCAGTCCCGGATCTCGCCGAGCACCTCGAACCGCTCCGGTTCGTTCAGGCATTCGTGGCGGAGATTCGGCCAGCTCCGGTAGGTCACGTTGGCCAAATCACGAAGAGGTAGTGACGCAGCCTGGGGCACGAGCTGGTCCTCCTCGCCGTGTAGCACGTAGGTGGGAATCCGAATGCGGTCGAGCCGTGCGCTTGTCTCGTCCATGGTCTCGAAAATGGCCCGGCCGAGGCCGGCGGTCGCTCCCAGGATCACCAGAGGATCGGCGTGATAGGCCTTCTCCACCTCCTCGTCTCGAGACAGCAGACCGGTCATCTGTGTGCCCTTGATGAACAGCGACGGCACGAAGCGGCCCAGGATCGGGGCGGCCACCCGTTGCCATCGGGGAACGACTCAGCGGCCAGGGCCGGGGAACTGAGGATGGCCAGATCGGGTTGTGGACGATTCCGAGACGAGGTAGGCCGACGACCATGAGCCCACCAAGTGAGTGGCCCATGAGCACGACGGGAACGTTCCGAGCTGCCGACGCTGGTGCCAAGTTGATCCTCGATGTCGTCGAGGAACTGATCGAACCGATCCACGTGGGCCCGACGGCCGCCGCTCTGCCCGAAACCACGGTTGTCGAATGCGGTTACGTCGATCCCGTTGTCGGCGAGGTATTCCCCAACGTGCACGTAGCGGCCGGAATGCTCGCCGATTCCGTGCACGATCACCATCACCGCTCTCGGATCCTCGACCCTCCACCGGCGGACGAGTTGAGTCTCACCGTCCCGGGTCTCGTCGAACTCAACCGTCATCGCTGAAGCTGCCACCCGAACAGGTTACCGGTTGGTCATCGCTCAGATGGGGAGGTTTACCCAAATGAATCGCCGCATCGCCGTCGACGAATCCGGCTCATGGTCCTGGCCGAAGCCATGATGGGGAACGGTCGTGAGTCGTGGTATTGAGGGTGGTGGCGTGTCACACTGGGCGGCGATGTCAACCGTCCCGACGCTCCTCACCGTGGCCAGTGGCGGCGCCGTCGGAGCGCTCGCCCGATGGGGCGTTCTCGAGATCGCCACCGGTGGCGCCGATCCGCTCCCCGGGGACACCTCGTCCGGTGCCCAGCTGGCGCTCTTTGCGATCAATGTACTCGGCTCGCTTCTGCTCGGGGTGTTGCTCGCTCAGCGTGATCTCATGAAGGAGAACCAGTTCCTCGCCATGGGAACCGGCTTCACCGGGGGTCTCACCACGTTTTCCACCTTTGCCGTCGATGTCGCCGAGATGCTCGACGGCGGCCGGTTCGTCGAGGCGGCCACCAACGGCATCGGAACGGCGGTGTGTGCGTTGCTGGCCGCAGGGCTCGGCTACCGGCTCGGGGTCGTCAGCCGATGACCACGGCGTTGGTGATGGCAGGGCTTGTCGCCGCCGCCGGGCTCGGCACCGTCGTCCGTTTCCTGGCGGGGTTGCTCCTCAACGACGACTTCCCGATCGGCACACTGCTGGTCAACCTGTTGGCGTCGGCGATGCTCGGTCTACTCGTCGGCGCCGAGGTCGGCGATTCGATGTCGCTGATCGTCGCCACGGGCGCGCTCGGCGCGATGTCGACCTGGTCGGCGGCGGCCAATGAGGCGGCCGTCATGGCTCGACGGTCGGAGGGCCGTCTCGCCCTTGCGTATCTCGCCTTGACCGTGTTGAGCGGTGTGACGTTCGCCTGGTTCGGGTTGCAGCTCGGCCAGGCGTTGTAGTCGACCGACCTCAGTCGTCGGCGCGCACGTCGGCACAGACGACGGTGACGCTGCTGAGCACGGCGTCGGTGTTCGGGTCGACGGCTTCCACGTAGCCCTCGTCGAGTGACGGATCATCGAGACACTGCTGCCGGGCGAACTCCTCCATCTCCGGCGTCGGCGGAATGACGTGGGTGACATCCGGGGGCTCGGGGTCGAGAACCGGCGGATTGGCCGGATCGATCGGAACGGCATCCTCGGACGCGCAGCCTGCGAGGAGACCGACGGCGACCACTGACGAGCCGATGAGCATCGCAGTCCGGAACCAGCGTCCGGTTCGGGCGGTTGCGGCGATCGATGTCACCAGCGCCACCGTAGCCCCCGAAATGGCCGCCAGGGCCCCGAGGAGTTCAGAGATCACCTCTGACGGCCGACCTTGATTACTGTGGCCACTCCCCGCCGGATCACCTTCGACTACGAGTCGATGACTGCGCCCATCTGGACGCCGAGCCGTCCGGAGTTCTCGTGCGCCGCCAACAGCGTCTCGCTGATGATGCCGATCATCGAACCCTATTTCGTGCGATCGGCCCGACGTTCACTACCGATCCTGCCCCCGGACCTCGTTCCGGCGGCCCAGGGGTATCTCGAGCAGGAGGCCGAACATCTACGGCAACATCGGGTCTTCAACCGGCTCCTGATCGACCAATATCCGGCGCTTCGGCGCACGGAGCGGGCCATGGGCGGCATGTACCGATGGTTGGAGCGCACCCGTTCACTCGAGTTCAGCTGTGCGTTCGCCGCCGCCTCGGAGACCATGGCCTACTCGGCGGCCCGATGGGCGGCGGAACGCCGATGGGAGCTGTTTCACGACGCCCACGAGGCTCCAGCGTCGCTGTTCCTGTGGCATCTGGCCGAGGAGGTCGAACACAAGTCGGCGGCCCATGACATCCACGCCCATGTGGCCGACGTGGAGGGCCGGCCGGTGGTGGCCCGGCTACGCCTCGTCGCGGCCATGGCCGTCGCCCTCGGACTCGTGATCGCGTTCGTGGTGTGGGGCACGACGGTGATGCTGGCCGGTGAGCGCCGGCTCCACCACCCGATCGCGTGGATCCGGCTCGTCGGCTGGAGCATTGCCTTCGCCTTCGAGATGTTGGGGAATCTGGCCGTGAGCCTGCTACCGGGCTTCCATCCCAGCGATTTCGCCGATCCCCTGTTCTACGAGGTCTGGCTTCGGGAGTTCGAACCCGCGTCGGCGACGATCCCGGTGTGGACCGACGTTCAGGACCGGGTTGCGGTTGAGAGCTCCCGAACCCGGACGGTGGATCCCGGTGGGTAACAGCACCCAGCGCCTTCAGACAGCCGGCTTCCAGACCGATTCAGCCAGTGTGCAAGCAGGTGACGCCAAGTACTTCGAGCAACAGGTCAACCAGGCCGATCTCGACCGTGATCCCTTCGCCATTGCCTTGTTCGAGCTCGAGCCGTTTGCGCCGGCCGATGCGGAACTGATCGCCCGGCTGGCTCGGCGCCTGCTCGACTTCTCGAGTCCCTCGACCCATATCGCCCAACTCGGCGACGGCAGGCTCGCCGTGCTGGCCCGCACCGTCGACACGACCAACCGCTGGGTTGCACCGATGACCTCGGCACTGACGGCCGAGCTCACCGCGGCGACCGACGTGTGCGAGACCTCCGACGTCTCCGACGTGCTCAAACGACCCCGGCTCGTGACCGGCGTCGCAAACGGATTGACCCGCCATGTTTGGCTCAATGCCGAAGCAGCGTTGATCACTGCTCGCCAGACTCCGGACCCGGCCCCGACCGAGGACGGCGATCAGGACCGCCTGATCCTGATGGCGCATCGGCTGGAGCCGGTCGACCGGCCCGAACCCGAGTGGCTGTGGCTACGCCTCACACCTGGCCTTCGGTCGACTGACGGCGGGGACTCCGCGACTCCGGTGGATCAGACCGGTATGGCGTCACCGGAACGGGCCGCACTCGAGAACTGGCTCGCCGATCACCTCGGAGATCTGTTCGCCGAGACGTCGGACCAACTTCGGGTGTCACTCCCCATCACATCCGAGGCGGGCCGCTCCCGATCCTTCGCCCAGCGGATCTTCCGGATTCTCGAACGTCATCGCATTCCCCCGAGCAGGCTCGTCCTCGAGATCGAGGCCGCGGCGCTCATCGCCGATGGCGGCTTCGAGGCCGACTCGACGGCGACCGGGTCGCAGCCGTCGGTCCGACGGTTCGTCCAGGATGCGCTGGCGATGAATGTAGCGGTGACCGTTTCCGACTTCGACGGCGGTTGGGCCTCCTGGCACGCCATCCAAGACCTACCGATCACCTATCTCAAACCGTGGCCGGACCTCGTGAACCAGGCCGGCGTCGGTGATGTCGGAGCCGTGCGGGCGCTGACCCTCCTGTGCAGCGACGCCGAGCGACGTGGCATCGAGCTGATCGTGCCCGACACCATCTCGGCCATCCCGCCCGCCAAGCTCTCCCGCATCGGTTTTGCCTACGAGGAGACGCCGGCGGCCCCGGTCATCGAAGTGTCGGCCGACAGCGGGCCGGGCCGTGCCGACCGCACGCCCAATCACTCACGCCCCCACTGATCGTCCGCCCGTCAGCGACTCCCCATCAGGTCGTCGACCTGCGAAACTCGGCGATCGCAGTCGACCCCCATGCGCGCCTACCCTCTGCCTGGTGATCGTTCCCGATGTGGAGCCGGTCGTGGCCGTCTGGGAGGTGTGCCCGTTCACCGTTCTCGTCGAGCGGTTGCGCGACGGGGCCCAACAGGCCGACGGTCGACCAATCGTTATTGGCGTCGACGGCCGATCCGGCAGTGGGAAGTCCACGTTCGCTGCTCGACTCGCTGGTCACGACGAGGGTTGTGTGGTGGTACACACCGACGACGTTGCATGGTGGGAGTCGTTCTTCGATTGGGATCACCTCTTGGTCGACGGAGTCCTACGTCCGGTCTCCCAAGGGAGGGCGGTGTCGTTTCGGCCGCCGGCATGGGACCAGCGCGGGCGAGTCGGCGCTATCGACGTACCCGCTGCGGTCTCGATGTTGGTGGTCGAAGGGGTGGGAGCAGGCAGGCGCTCACTCGGGCCGTGGTTGCATGCCTCCGTTTGGGTGCAATCCGATCTCCACGAGGCACGTCAGCGGGGCATCGCACGTGACGGCGGCACCCCGGAGGCCGAATCCTTTTGGGACGAATGGGATCGTCAGGAACTCCCTTTCCTTGCCGCCGACCGGCCGTGGGAACGGTCGACGTTGGTCGTGTGTGGCACACCGTCGGTTGCGGCAGTCGCCCATGATCCCCGAACCGAGATTCTCGTCGCTCGAACGTAGGGCGCTGAACAGCTGGACGTACGGCGGAAGATCCGACTGCCTCGGCCGGCCGTACCTGACGGTTCGGCTGATGCCGCTATCGAGCGCGTGAGCTCAGGATGCAGAACTCGTTGCCCTCGGGGTCGGCGAGTACGACCCAGGTCTGGGCACCTTGGCCGATGTCCACCCGTGAGGCTCCGAGCTCCAGGAGACGGTCGACCTCACTGGTCTGGTCGTCTGGTCTGAAGTCGAAGTGGAGACGGTTCTTGGTTGTCTTGGCCTCGTCGACCCGAACGAACAACAGGCCCGGAAGGCGGTCGGTCGCCGGTCGGATCTCGAACACCTCCGGATCATCGTTGACAACCACCCAGCCGAGTGCATCCCTCCACCAGTTCCCCAAGGTCACCGGATCTCCTGCGGCGACGGTCGTTTGTTCCCATTCGAGACTCATGGACCCATGCTATGCCCACTCGGTACCGGGGTACCGCTGTGAGTGGTCAGCCACCCCGCTGCGGTCGCCACCGAACCGGCCGTTCGCCGGGTTCACCCGAATGGACCGAGGCGAGCGTGGGCGACAGTTCCACGAAGAGCAGTTCAGGGTTGTCCGCCGACCCGAAAAAGGCCTCCTGGTCATACGGGAGAACGTCGGAACCCCAGACGCGTTGTATCTCGCCGGAATCGGTCAACAAACGCGCCGTCGCCCGCATGAAGATCAGCTTGTCAGCACTCTCGGGCCAGTGGAGAGCCACCCGGCGTTCGTGGCGGAGGTTCTTCGCCTTCTGCGAACTGGCGTAGGTGGCGGTCCAGAGTCGCTCGTCGTCGGTGAAGCCAACACCAACCCACGCCAGATGCGGTCGCCCATCCTGCTGAACGGTCGCCAGGAAGGCGCCATCACTTGCCTCGGTGCAGGTTGAGCGAAGCTCGCTCCAGGTCAGACTCGATTCATTGTCCATGCGACCATCCTCGCCGTTTTCGAAGGTGGATGTTCCGAGACATGACCATCTTCGCTGTCCGCCTGGCGATCTGCGGCCACTCAGCGGTCACAGTTGACAGCAACCTCGAGTGCATCACAGATCTCCCGCATCCGGTCGCTGGACAGTCTGCCGAGGCGCTCGGTGAGGACAGCAACGGAAACACTTTCGATCGAATCGAGATTCACCGCCGAATGTTTCGGCACCGGATCCCCCGGCGGCTCGAGTACCACCTCGCTGGGGATCCCTCGAACTGTCGTTGTGCACGGAGCGACAAGAGTTCTGCGAAGTCGTGGGATTGCGGCATCACGCGAGAGCACAACGACAGGACGGCGTGAGATACCTGGCAGTTCACACCACCAGATTTCACCCCTTGCTGGAACGCTCACGAAGTTCCGGCAGCTTCGCGGAACGTGGCCAGGTCGCCCCACTCATCTCGCTCGTCAAGGGGATGCCGGTCATAGGCCTCGTACGCCTCGTCGATCTCTGTTGCCCGATGCTGCCGTTGTAACGCAGCGAGAGCCTCGTCCAACAGAGCGGCATCGTTGAGGCCGGAACGCAGGTTGCGGGCCGCAGTCAGCAGCTCTTCGTCAACCGTTGTGCTCACCCGTACTCGAGGCATGCCACAACTATGCCACGAAATGGGCATGATGTGCCAGATCAACGGCAACTGCGGTAGCTTCCCGCACCTCGCAGCTGAGATGTTCGTTCGCTCCGCGAACTCGCCAAGACAACCCCATAACCCACACAACCGACGCCAAGCAAAACAGTTCGGCCCGAAGGCCGAACTGGGGGTCAGCTGCTCGTGCGACCGCCGGAGGCGGATCGCCTCGAGTTCGCTCCGCGAACTCGCTGTGAACGAGCACCCCGTACGGGATTTGAGCCCGTGCTACTGGCATGAGAAGCCAGCACCGTCGGGTCCGGAGGCCGGAGACGACGTTCCTGGGAGGCCCGGAAATCAGCGATTCTCCGCTCGGGGAGAGGAATCTCACCTGATGCCTGTTGACCGTTGTTGACCAGTGAAAACCCAGTTTGCGGACGGATTTTGGTGCAGGGCTGTTCGGGCGGCACGCCCTCGTTGCAAGCCGACTCGACAATTGGCCCGATGAACGCCCTCTCAGGCGCCGCTTCGCTCCGGCGGTCGACGCAACACCTCGACTCGACCCTAACACCTACGAGCTGTCGGGTCGCCTGATACCACTACCGGCGAGTGCCGTACCTGGCGCGCTGGCGTCCGTGCGGAACAATCCGTTGACAGGAACTCGCCTCCGCGTTACATTCGTTGTCAGACGAATATATTCGCTAGATAACGAAGTAAAGCCAGCTCGGCTCGATCCGTTCTGGTGATGGCTGAACGCACAGGACGGGGGAGTCTCGGTGAGCAACTACGCAGCCGCCAAGTACCAATCGACTAGGGAGGGGTGGTCGTTTCTCGCTCCATTCCTTGTCGTCTACCTGCTCTTCCTGCTGTACCCGGTGGTCCAAGCGGTTTGGATGGGCTTCTACGAGCGCGATCTCCTGACCCTCGATCGCCAGGAGTGGGCCGGCCTTGAGAACTACCGGCGGATGTTCTGGGGTGACGGACTGAGCTGGGAGGCCACCACCATGTGGCCGTGGCGTCTCGCCGGTTTGGCGGGCGCGGGGCTTGCGGTACGAGCCCATCGTCGAGGAAACCTGTCGACCGTCGGTCTGGCGGCCATCGTTCTGGGAGCTATCGCCGTGTTCGGACTGGCGATGGGCATTCACCCAGGTGAAACCGGCCGCTGGAACGATTCGCAGTTCTGGCCGTCGTTCGGCAACACCCTGGTCTTCGTGGTTCTGTCCACACCAGCAATCGTGGGAGTGGGTCTGGCTATGGCCATCGCACTCAACCGGTCAGGTCGGCTAATCGGCCTGATACGAACCCTGTTCTTCGCCCCCTACGTGTTGTCGGTCGCCGTGCTCACGCTCATTTGGGCCTTCCTGCTCAACCCTCAGCTCGGCCTGATCGGTGAACTATGGGCCTGGCTTGGGCTCGAACGGGTCAGCTGGCTGACAGACCCGAACCTCGCCATGCCGACGATTGTCGCCGTGACCCTCTGGTGGACCGTTGGGTTCAACGTGGTGCTCTTCCTCGCCGGACTCCAAGACATCGATCGCTCGCAATACGAAGCGGCCGCTCTCGACGGGGCCAATGCCTGGCAGATCTTTCGCCACATCACCGTTCCGGGTCTGCGACGCACCACACTGCTGATCACAGTGCTACAGATCGTCGCCTCGTTCCAGATCTTCGGCCAAGTCTTCATCATGACCCGGGGTGGACCCAACGGCGCCACCCGCGTCTCGATCCAACACATCTATGAGGCCGCATTCCGCGACGCACAGCTCGGCTACGCCTCGGCCATGTCGGTGTTTCTCTTCGTGGTGATGGTCGCCGTGTCGGCGTTGCAGTTCCGATTCATGGAGGTGGAGTAATGGCAACCTTGGCCCATAAGCCGATAGCAGATCGCATCACCGATCGAAGCTTGCCCACCGTATCCCGACGTGCCCTTAGACGTGGCGTCGGAACGGGCGTCCTCATGGTCCTTGCCGTCATATGGGTGCTTCCGATGGTGTGGATGTTCTCCCTCGGTCTCAGTGACAACGAGGCGCTATCCCGAGACACCACGAACCTCCTGCCGATCGCATTCACTACCGAGAACTTCACCACCCTTCTGCAGAGCGGTCGAACACCACGCTGGCTGCTGAACAGCGTGATCGTCACGCTGGCCACAACGATCGTCACGCTGATTCTGGCCTCTTTGGCCGGATACGCGTTCGCTCGCATTCCGTTCCGTGGCAAACGTGTGGCCTACCCGCTGGTGCTGGCCGGACTCATGGTTCCAAAAGAGGCG
This sequence comes from Acidimicrobiales bacterium, assembly GCA_965216655.1. Classification (GTDB taxonomy): domain Bacteria; phylum Actinomycetota; class Acidimicrobiia; order Acidimicrobiales; family SZUA-35; genus JAHELU01. The sequence continues at coordinate 59,750 of CBDCGP010000033.1, read as the reverse complement.
ATGTTCATTCCGCTCTTCCTGATCTTCGCCGACTTCGACCAGCACAACACGTATCAGGCTCTAGTACTGCCCCGAGTTGCAGCACCACTCGGAGTGTTCATCATGACCCAGTTCTTCTCTGAGATCCCATCGGAGCTCGAAGAAGCGGCCGTTATCGACGGTGCCAGTCGATGGACGATCTTTCGCCGAATCATGTTGCCTATGTCGGTGCCGGCGCTTACCGCCCTCGGCATCTTCACATTCGTTCTCACGTGGAACGACTTTCTCTGGCCACTGGTGTCGGCGACCGATCCCGACATGTTCACCATCACAACCGGATTGGCGTCCGGACAGGGGAACTTCGCTCAGGCCAGCGCGCTCGGCGATCTGATGGCTCAGGGAGTATTCGCGTCGGCCCCACTGCTGATTCTGTTCTTTATCTTCCAGCGTCAGGTAATACGCGGTATCTCGGTCGGGAGTGGCTCGAAATGAAGCGCTATCGGTCGACAGACGCCGAGGCATCCGTATCCACAACTCAAGACACGCCACCGTCCGGTGGCCGGTTCCCGGGAGGGGCCAAACCCATGCGATCAGAACATCAAACAAGTCATCAGCTTGGAGGAATCGGCCTCTTGCATAGGTTCGCGTTGCTGCTCGCCGTCTTGTCCCTTATCGCCGCGTCGTGCGGGGACAGCGGAGACACCGCAGCCGACGACGTGGCGGAGTCGACCGAGGAAGACGGTGGAGATTCGGCGTCAAGCGATGACGACGCCGAGCCCTCCGACGAGTCGGACGGCGGCGACGAAGCGGCATCGACCGACGAGATCGTTCTTCAGTTCGCCCGCTTCTTCGGCGACTGCACAGAGGACGTCGCAGGCGTTACCGACGTCAGTCAGGCGACATCCGAATGCGAAGTGATTCAGATCATCGAGAACGCCTTCAACGCGGCGGACAACGGCATCAGAATCGAGAAAATCGGTGGTCAGGCCTGGGGCGACTACTACACGCAGCTGAGTACGGCCTTCGCTGGCGGCGAGATCCCGAACGTCGGCGTGATGCACCAGCACCGGCTGCCCGACTTCGCCGGTCGAGACCTGCTCATGCCGCTGGACGACGCCTTCGCCGACAGCGACATCATCGACTTCGCCGACTACACCACTCCCGCTCAGGAGGCGGCCCAGCTCAACGGGACCACCTATGCTCTGCCGTTCGATCTTCACGCCTCGCTGTGGCACGTCAACGTCGACATCTACGAAGAAGCCGGGCTGACGGACGACAACGGAGCTCCGATCATGCCGTCCTCACCCAACGAGCTGATCTCGCAATGCGAGACCATCGAGGCCGCCGGCTACCAGTGCTTCGGCCACGACTGGTTCGAGTTCGGTGTCGGCGCCCGCCTGTTCCTGGCCCTCGTGCAACAACAGGGAGGAACGTTGACCGGCTCAGACGGCGCAGCCACCCCCAACTCACCGGAGGGTGAGACAGCGTTGGCCTTCCTCAACCAGCTGGCAGAACACTCCGATCCTCAGCAGGGATACACCGACTCACAGGCTGCGTTCCTCAACGGTGATGTCGCCATCCTCCACAACGGCACCTGGGTCGTCGACCAGTACAACCGTGAAGCGGGATTCAACTACCTGGCCACCAACGTGCCCAATCTCTACGGTTCAGCGTCGACATGGGGCGACTCGCACATGTGGATCCTGCCCGCACCGAGCAACGAGGATCCGGCCGTCAGCGCTGCGGCGGTGACATTCCTCGAGTTCCTCTACGAGAACATTGGGGCCTGGGCCCAAGGAACCGGACATATCGCTCCCCGAACGTCGTTACTGGAGGGCGACGTCGCGGACGCCCCACAGCGGGCGAACTATGCCGAGACAGCGTCGATCGCCGGGCTGGTACCGGCCGTTGAAGGCTGGGCCGGCGCTTGGGATGCGCTGGCCGAGGAGCTGAACGCTACCTGGGTCACCGGCAAGGACCAGGCCACCGCCCTGGCCGACGCCGAGGCTCGCATGAACGACGCGCTCGGCTAGCAACTGCTCTCCCGGTCGAGGTCGGGTGTCCTGCCGAGGTGAACGGCGGCGGGACCCCGACTCGATCGGGTTCCAGCGCGTCCATTCCCTCGGTTGCCCGTCGACTCTTCGGGCGACCACCGTTTCGACCCTGGCGAGGTATGTACTTCGATGGCACTCATCATGAGGCTCAACGATGGCTGGCGTCTTCATCCCGATCTCGACGGTGCAGCGAGAATCAACCCTACAGATCCGACTCGTCCCACGGGTGAGGGTCGCCCCGTCGTGGTACCTGGGTACTGGCAGCTTCAGTTCAAGGATCTGGAGCGGGCGACGGGCGCGGTCTGGTATCACCTTCGATTCGACCTGATCGAGCCGGTCGTCAGCTGTGAATCGCTGGCGCTACATTTCGGGGCTGTCAGCCACTTCAGCCAGGTATGGCTCAACGGGTACTACCTCGGCGAACATGACGGCGGACACCTCCCGTTTCATTGGTCGGTCACCGAGGAGGCTCGCTTCGGAATCAACGACCTGTGGTTACGATGTGTGACCCCATCCTCCAATCGGCTGCTCTACCCCGACTTTCCCGTCGACGAAACACTGCACGGCAAGCAGAGTTGGTACGGACCGACCGGCGGCATCTGGCAATCCGTCAAGCTTGTCGGCCGGGCCCGTCAACACATCGACCAAGTGTCGGTGCGGGCCGATTCTTCGTCGGCGTCATTCACCGTCACCGTCACCGTCGCCGTGAAGGGTGGGCACTTACCGGAGGGCGGCTCGATCGTGTTGACCGTCCTGGACCCGGACGGCGACGAGCTCGTGGTCGAGAGAATCGCCAATCCGTCGCCCGTCGTCACGACGACCATCGACCTCGGACAGCAGCCGAGGCGGTGGTCGCTGGAGGATCCGGCGCTTCATCGGCTTGTCGCCACGATCGATGTCAACGGCGAGATAACCGACCAGGTGGCGAAGCCGTTCGGATTCCGTTCGTTCACGACTGTCGACGGCCGTTTCGTGCTGAACGGTCAGCCGGTGAGCATGTTCGGGGTACTCGACCAGGACTTCCACGACGGGTTCGGTGTTGCCGCCGAGGCCGCAATCCGTCACAGGTTGACTCTCGTTAAGTCGATGGGATTCAACACCGTGAGATGCCACATCAAGGTGCCCGACCCCACGTACCTCGACATCGCCGACGAACTCGGCATACTCGTCTGGTGTGAGCTGCCAAGCACCAGCCGGATGACCGAGCGCTCGAAGCGGCGGATGATCGACACGCTGGAGGGAATGGTTCGCCGCGACTCTCATCACCCGAGCCTTGTCATTCGGAGCGTGATCAACGAGTCCTGGGGCTTGGACCTCGTCGATAATCCCGACCACCGACGATGGTTGATGGAGACGGCTGATCGCTTGCGCGCCGCTGACGGCGATCGTCTGGTCGTTGACAACTCGCCCTGCGAGCCCAACTTCCACGTGCAGACGGACATCGACGACTACCACTTCTATGCACTCATCCCCGAGATGCGTTCGCGGTGGGATCAATTTGTCGATGCCTTCGCGGCCCGGTCGGCTCCGACTTTCTCACCCTACGGCGACGCCGTGTCGAGCGGTCAGGAGCCGCTGGTTGTATCGGAGTTCGGAATGTGGGGCCTCCCGATGCTCGATTGGATCGACCCGCAAGCGGAGCCGTGGTGGTTCGAGTCCGGCCACGAGTGGGCCGGTGGCGCGGCGTATGTTCATGGCTACGATCGCCGCTTTGCGTTGTGGCACTTCGACAGGGTGTTCGGTGACTGGGCAGGATTGAGTGCGGCGACCCAGGATCGTCAGTTCGAGACGCTCCGCTATCAGATCGACTCGATTCGACTACGACCCGAGATCGCCGGTTTCGTCGTCACCGAACTGACCGACGTTCACTGGGAAGCCAACGGCTTGCTAGACATGCGGGACAATCCCCGTCGGTTCGCAACCAGAATGCCGGATCTGAATGCCCGCACGCGGCTGATCGTCGGTCATGGTGTGACGCCAACTTCGGCCGGTGGATCTATAGAGATTCCGGTGTCAATCGTCGGGCCGGTCGAAGGATCCCCCGGACCTGCAAAGGTCGAATGGTCGTGTTCGTTGGGCGGATCGCAGGGGACGATCATCGGTCCGAGCAGCCCGGATGGTCTGGTTCGCCACCTTGAACCAATCGGTGTCGATCTGCCCGCCGTTGACCGACCGCATACCGCCGAACTCAAGGCATCCCTGTTGATGGACGGGGGAACGGTGGCCGACGATTGCGTCTCAATTCTCGTGTTGCCAACCGGTGTCCCCAAGACGAGCGATCCGGTCATCGAGACGAGCGACCCCGTCCTGGTCAACCGTCTATCCGAGCTCGGGTACGACGTTCAACCGCCCTCGAACTCCGATCGTCTCAGGGTGGTATGCGAGATGACGGCCGACGACCACCGTTACGTGCGGTCAGGAGGTCGGATTCTGCTACTCGTACGCGACACGGGCTCGTTCGGGAGTGGATTCGCCGAATTCCCTCGCATCCGTCTCGAGCAATGGGATGAGGCCCTGCACGACGGTGGACACTGGGTGTCAGCGTTTTCGTGGCTCCGCCGGACAGGTCAGTTCGCTCGACTGCCAGGCGGGCCGCTGTTCGATCTGGCGCTTGATGGTCTCACCGTCGACGTCGTCGTCGCCGGTGTCCCGCCGGCCCGGTTCGAGCATGCGGTCTATGCGGGAGTCTTCGTCGGATGGATTCATCAGGTGAATGCGCTCATCGTTCGACACGACGTGGGCCTGGGCAGCGTACTGATCAACACGGTGCAGCTGATCGATCCCTCGGACCGGAGCCGTCCCATGGCAGACTGGCTGATGCACCAGTTGATCGCCACTGCCCGGGAGCCGTAAAGCGTGAGTTCCACCGACCAGCCCGTCCATCTGGGGAGGACATTGGACGTCGAGCTGGGAAGTGAGCACGCCGCCCGAGTGTTCCGCGCTCTAGCTTCGGAGAGCCGGGTGGCAATCCTCAACCTGCTGCAGTCGCGCACGTTGAACGTCAGTACGGTGGCTGACACGCTCGGTACGACGATGTCGGCAACCAGCGAGCACATCAAGATCCTGTCCGACGCGGGTTTGATCACGACGGAGATGATTCCGGGCACACGGGGTCTGCAAAAGGCTTGTGGTAGGGCATTCGACACCGTTCTCGTACGGCTACCGGAGACAAGCACGCCACCCGGCCGACTGATCGAAGTCTCAATGCCGGTTGGCGCGTTCACCGACTTCGATGTCGAGCCGACGTGTGGCCTTCTCAGCGCGGACGGCCCAATCGGGCTGTTCGACGACGTTGGCTCGTTCTATGAGCCAGATCGGATTCAAGCTCAGCTTCTCTGGTTTCACCACGGGTTTGTGGAGTACCGATTTCCGAACCGGCTACAACCCGGAGATCGAGTCATCAGCCTTCAGCTGAGCATGGAGATCTGTTCCGAGGCGCCGCTTCACAACGAGGACTGGCCGTCCGACATCGTGGTTTCTATCAACGGTCGGCCCCTCGGCGCCTGGACCAGTCCTGGCGACTTCGGTGATCAACGCGGGGCATACACACCCGAATGGTGGAGCACCGCCAACACCCAGTTCGGCTTGATGAAGGTCTGGCAGGTTACCGACGGCGGATCCTTCGTCGACGGAGTCAAGCTGTCGGACACCGTATTGTCGGATCTCAAACTGCACGGCGACAAGTACGTTTCGGTCCGTGTCGAGGTTCCGTCCGATGCCGTGAACGTCGGAGGTGTCAATCTGTTCGGAGCAGGCTTCGGAAACTACCCACAAGATCTGGTTATGCGTATTCAGTGCGCAAGAGACGAGTCCACGGCACCCAACCGCCAGATCGCACCGTGAGTGTTCCGAGCCGACGGGTGACGTAGGGCAACGCCAGCATCCAGGTCTGCGTTACCCGACCAGCGATCCGGCCGCAGCCAAGCCGAACAGAACGAAGCAAAGAAGCGCCGTACTGGTGGCGAGCGTCGTGAGAACACTTCGCCGTTCTCATGTACGGATCGTCCTACGAGACGGGTGCACCGGAACGACAGGGGCGACGATTCGGTCGCATTGTTCGAGGTTGGCGGGTGGTGGTCCGGCCTCATTTGGTCCCGGGCAGGTACAGCCTGGCACCAGGGGCCCGGCGAGAATCGAAGCAATTCGACCGCGGGCAACAAGAAATCCCACTGCTGGAGCTGGTTTCCGGCAGTGGGATGGATGTGCACCCCTGGTACGACACTATTCGAACACGGAGCTTGCCGCTGCCATCCGAGAACTCGCTTCGTTGACCCCGAATGACCGATGAACTGTATATCCATGGAGCCTTTTTGTATATACTTCAGTCATGACCAAGCGACTGGTTGAAATCGACGACGAACTCCTCGAACTCGCCCGCACCGCAGCCGGTACCGATACCATCAAGGCCACCGTCGAGGCGGCGCTGAAGCGACTCGTCGACCAAGAAACTGCTGTGCGTCACATAGCTCGGTTGCGCCAACCCGGAACGCTCGACATGTCGAAGCTGGACGAAGCACGACGGCCTCGTACCGGTACCGATGGCTGACGCCCACTACCTCGTCGATACCTCCGTTCTCGGCCGAGCCCAGCAGGAATCAGTCGGAGAGCGACTCACCGCACTCGCGCGACAGGGCCGAATGTGGAGTTGTCAGCTCGTGGATCTCGAAGTCATCTACGGTTGCCGAGCCCGAGACGTAGACGAGATTGCCAGCGAGCGTTCGGCGCTGCCAAGCGCACCTATCGACTCTGCCGTGCTGAGTCGCGCCGTTCAGGTCGCTCGATTGTTGGCAGCTTCGGGAGATCATCGTGGGGCGAAACCCGTTGATCTGGTGATCGCAGCAGCGGCAGAAGCTGCAGCTCTCACCGTTCTCCACTATGACTCGGACTACGACCGAATCGGATCGGTCACCTTGCAACCAACCGAGTGGATCGCCACTCCCGGCACACTCGATCACTGAAACCGGATGAGCAGTCGTTGCGTTAGCCAGCCGCAGCCAAACCGGCGGCAAGAAACAGAGGTGAGCACCCCGTACGGGATTTGAACCCGTGCTACTGGCATGAGAAGCCAGCGTCCTAGGCCGCTAGACGAACGGGGCTGGAAGTGCTCAGCGGATGATAGCGGGGCGAACGCACCGCCCAACCGCTTTGCCGGTTGATACACCGATTTCCACCCCTGGCGGAGGCGGTGTCGATGATCAACTTGCTCGGGGAGGAGGACTCGAACCCCCAATGACTGGACCAGAACCAGTTGTGTTGCCAATTACACCATCCCCGAAAGACGGCATCTGTCAGGCTACAGCCCCGTGCCAGGATTCGGCCACCGGATTTCGCCACACGAGGCGAAATCCGGGCGGTCAGGACGAAACGCGTTGGGCGACGTAGTTGTCGACCCGCCGGAACGACACCACCCGGCCGATCGCCACGGCCACCCCTTCTCGAACGATCCGCTCGATCGACGGCGACAAGTCGGTCGGATAGACCTCGGCCTGCAGGCCGACCTCCTCGGCCACCAGCTGTGACCGCCGGGCATGGTACGGGTCCGTAACGACGATCACGTCACCGATTCCCTCTTGCCGCAGGAACCGGGCCGCGGCCGCCAGCGACTCGTACGTCGACGACCCCTGCACCTCCAACCGCAACTCCTCGTCCGCAATCCCGTGAGTCTCGCGCAGGTAGTCGTAGCCCGATTTGGCCTCCGTGGTCACGTCGGTCTCCTGGCGTCCCCCGGTCACCACGATCAGGTCGACCCGGCCCTCGCTCCACAATCGGGCGGCCGAATCGAGGCGGGCCTTCAAGACGGCCGACGGCTCACCGTTGTACTGGGCCGCTCCGAGCACGACCGCGGCCGGGGCGGAGGCATCGGTTCGCCGGGTCGAGGTCCACGCCACATCGACGATGCTGACAAGGATGTAGAGGCAGCTGAAGATCAGTACGAACCGAATCAAACGCCGGGCGGACATGCCGTCCCGAGCCGCTCGGGGGGCCGAGCGCCCCTCCGTGCCGACGTCAGTCGAGTCGGCCACGAGCCTTCCGTATCCGTTCCATCACGACCCCCGGATCGAGCTCCGCCATCGGTTCGAACAACGGCAGCCCCGAACGCCGCCCGGTGACGGCGATCCGCACCGGGAGCTGCGATTTGGTGCCCAACACCTCACCGGCGCCCAGAACGGCATCGGTGAGGGCCTCGGGCTCCCAGTCGGCGGCCTCCAGCCGCTCCAGCACCAGGTCGAGCACCTTGGGCACGTCGTCACGGCCCATGACCTTGCGCCAGTCCTTCTCGTCCGGCTCCGGTGGATCGCCCACGATCCAGTCGATCAGCGACGGGATCTCGTCGTAGCGCCGGATCCGCTCCTGCACGAACGGGGCGAGGCGGCGGTACAGATCGTCGTCGACCTCGCCGGCGAACGGTCGTGAGTTCTCGACGAAGGTGTCGAGATCGAGCATGCGAATGTACTCACCGTTGAAGTGATCGAGCTTCTTGACGTCGAAGAACGCCGGAGCCTTGTTGATGTCGGCCAGATCGAACCGCTCGATGATCTCGTCGATGGGGCGGATCTCGATGTCGTCCTTCGCTCCCCAGCCGAGCGTGACCAGATAGTTGCGCATCGCCTCGGCCAGGTACCCGCGGTCGGTGTAGTCGCCGACCGACACGTCGTCGCGTCGCTTCGACAGCTTCTTTCGCTGCTCGTTCACGATCAGCGGCAGGTGGGCGTATCGCGGCGGCTGGTCGGCGCCGAGGGCATCGAGCAGCAACAGGACGCGGGGCACGGTGTTGACGAGATCCTCGCCCCTCACCACATGCGTGATTCCCATGTCGAAATCGTCGTAAGCGTTGGCCACGTGGAACATCGGCACACCGCTGGACCGCACGATCACGAAGTCCTCCAACACGGCGTTTTCGAACTCGACCCGACCCCGGATCAGATCGTCCCAGCCGGTGACGCCGTCGTCGGGAGTCCGGAATCGAACGACGACACCTCCCGAGCCGTCGGCGGGCTTGGCCACGGCGCGGTCGCGGCAGTACCCGTCGTAGCCGCCCCGATCCCCGACCCGGGCCCTCACGTCGTCCTGGCTGCAGTCGCAGTGGTAGGCCTGGCCACGTTCGAGGAATCCGTCGATGGCGGCCAGGTACTGATCGAAGCGGTCCGACTGACGGTACTCCTCGTCCCAGTCGAGGCCGAGCCAGCGGAGGCTGTCACGGATGTTGTCGATCAGCTCCGGACGTGACCGGTCGGCATCGGTGTCCTCGATTCGGAGGATGAACGTGCCGCCGGTCCGCCGGGCGTAGAGCCAGTTGAACAGGGCGGAGCGGGCGCTGCCGACATGAAGGTACCCCGTCGGCGCGGGCGAGAATCGAACCCGGACGGTCACGAGTGATCGTCCGCGTCGGAATCCCCGGCGGACAGCAGCTGACGCCAATCCGAGCGATACAGCCGCTCGATCTCGGCATGAGGCTTGCGCAACAGATCGTCGGGAACGGAGTCGACCAGCTCACGCCGCTCGAGATAGTGGTGGTGGCTGGAGATCTCGGCGAACCGTTCCCGCCGCCAGTCGGCCAGCTCCGACGGAGGCGAGGCGTCGAGGAACCCGAACACCGTGAAGGCCGCCGTGAGATCATGGACGACCGGGGCCCGCCCGAGGAGACCGGATCGCTTCATGGCCAGCTCCACACAGCCGGCGACCGCGTCATCACGCTTCACATCGCCGAGGTGCATCCGATCCTCGAGGTGGCGAACGAGCTTGTAGGCGTAGCCCTGGTCGGGGCCCGTGGTGCCGAGCGCCGCTCCTGTGGGCTGCAAGCCGTTTATCTCGCCGGGACGATCGGCCTGCCAACCGCCGGGACGAAGTGGCGGCGACGAATAGATCCTGGTCCGCCGGGTCGGATCACTGGGTACAAAGTCGGGTGCAGCCACGGTCAACAGGTTACTGTGCACACCGGGAGACGGGCACGCATGAACGCCCGTTTCCGTGTCGACGAAATCCGCGTACCGCCGCCTTCGGGAGCCGCCACCAGATGGAAACCACCGCCGTGATCTACCGCATCATCCTGCTCGGACACATCGTATCCGCCATCGTCGGATTCGGCGCACTGATCACCCACGGCACGTTCCACGCCCGAGCCGTTCGCTCGCGACCACCCGATGCCATGCCGATCCTGGACGCCACGGCCCGCGGGGCCCGTCTCGCCGAGTACGGCTTCTACGGGGTGCTCGGATTCGGGATCGTCCTCGTCGCGCTGAGTGACGACGTCTACCGGTACGGCGCACCGTGGGTGTCGGCCGCCTTCGTCATCTGGATGGTCATCGTCGGACTGGTCCACGGCCTCATCAGACCGGCTCGGTCGAGGCTCATCGAGGTGGCCACATCGGCCGACGGCGAAGCCGACCTCGCGGAACACGCCGACGCCCAGCCGTTGCTGGCCCGCCTGGCGATCGGCGAGGCGACGACCCAGCTCCTCCTGGTCGGCGCGCTGATCCTCATGATCTGGAAACCCGGCCAGTAGAACTTGACCGTCGACAGAACTTGACCGGCGACAGTGGCTACCGCTTCACTGGCCGTGATGTCAGAGCCCTCCTTCGCCCAACGGATCCGGGACCTGGCCGCAACGCGCCCCGACGCGGCGGCCGTGACGATCGGCTCTGTGACCACCACCTTCGCCGACGTGGATCAATGGACCAACCGGTTCGCCCGCCGCTTGTCGGACCTCGGCGTCGGCCGAGGCGACTTCGTGACCGTGGCGGAGCCAAACTCGGCCGAGTTCCTCCTGTCGACGATGGCCTGCTGGAAAATCGGGGCGGTGCCACAACCGGTGTCAGCCCGACTACCGGGGATGGAGCTGGAACAGATCGTCGAACTGGCCGACTCGCGGGTTGTCGTCGGCGCCGCCGTCGACGGCCGCTGCTGCCTTTCGGCCGGAGCCGCCACCGATGCCATCACCGCATCGTTCGAGGCCGGCCCACTCCCCGACGTCGTCTCACCGGCCTGGAAAGCGCCGACGTCGGGCGGATCGACCGGGCGGCCCAAGTTGATCGTGTCGGGGGATCCGTCGGTGTACAGTCCGACGCTTGTCGGCCTCAGCGCGGTCATCGGGGCCGCAGAGGGCGAGACGATGGTGATGCCGGGACCGCTCTACCACAACGGCCCCTTCATCTGGAGCTGTCTCGCCATCCTGGCCGGCGGCCATGTGGCCTTGCTCCCCCGCTTCGACGCCGAGGAGACGTTGCGTCACGTGGCATCGCATCGGGCGACGGCCATCTATCTCGTCCCGACGATGATGCAGCGCATCTGGAAACTCGATGAGGAGACCCGGTTCTCCCACGACCTGTCGTCGCTCCGGATCGCCTTCCACCTGGCCGAACCATGCCCCAAATGGCTGAAGGCGGAGTGGATCAAATGGATCGGGCCCGATGTGCTCTTCGAGCTCTACGGCGGTACCGAAGGTCAGATGTTCACCGTGATCGACGGCAACGAGTGGCTCGCCCACCACGGTTCTGTCGGCAGGCCGCTCGTGGGTGAGATCAAGATCTGCGACCCCGACGGTAATGAAGTGGAGCCCGGCGTCGAGGGCGAGGTCTGGATGCGAAATCCGGCTCGGGAAACCCCCACCTATCGCTACATCGGCGACGAGCCGGCACCCCGCGACGGCTGGGAGACGCTGGGCGACATGGGCTGGGTCGACGACGACGGCTACCTCTACCTGGGCGACCGACGCAAGGACATGGTCCTCGTCGGCGGCGCCAACGTATATCCGGCCGAGGTCGAAGCTGCGATCGGGGCCCACCCCGAGGTGTTGTCATCGGCCGTGATCGGGCTACCCGACGAGGACAAGGGAAACCGCATCCACGCCATCGTGCAGCGAGATCCCGGCAGTGACCTCGATGAGCAGACGCTGCTCCGATTCCTGGCCGAGCGCCTCGTGACCTACAAACTGCCCCGCAGCATCGAGTGGGCCACCGAACCATTGCGTGACGAGGCCGGGAAGGTTCGCCGTTCGGCGCTGCAGGCCGAGCGACTCGCCTCCCCGGCCGGGTGACGTGGCGCCGCCTCTACCGCTCGGTCGGTGACCAGTCGAGTGATCGGCCCACCCAGGTCACGATCCGTTCCAGGTTGGTGGCATCGGCCGGGGCCTCGACCACCGGGCCGAACGGGATGGCCGGGTCGTCGCGACCGTCGGCCGGGATGAACCGGACCGCCTCGGCCGCGCCACCCAGGGCCTCATCGTCGATGTCGAGCGGCAGACCCGCGGCCCGGGCGAGATCCCACGTGTGGGTGGCGAACTCGCCGGTGTAGGCGAGCATCAACGCCGCTCCCGGCGCTTCACCCCACGGGACCTGGTAGGAGCCGCCCAGCTTGGCCGGATCGGCCCACGCCTCATGCATGGCCTGGGCTTCCCGGGCAAAGGCCCCGGACCAGTCCGAGCCGGCCGGCTCCGCGGATGCCTCGCTGAAATGCCCGCCATTGCCGATCAGGGCGACACGCCGGGCGATGTAGATCATGTGCTCGACCAGGTCCTCCACGGAGAACTCCGGGCACGGCGTGGGCTTCCCGAGCAGATCGGTGCCGGACTCGGTCGCGGCCCGAATGGTGGCCTGGGCGGCGGTGACGGCCGCCGCCAACCCGTATCGCGGGTCGGTCGGATCGAGTTCGAGTGTGTCTGACTGCTTATCTGACTGTGTACCTGTCTGTGTATCTGTCATTGCTCCATCATGAGACCCGAAAGTGGTCATCCTCTGGCCACTTTTAGAATGTCGACGTACAATCGACGAACATGCGGGCCGATCGCCTCGTCGCACTCCTCCTTCTCCTCCAACGCAGAGGCACGGTCACGGCCCGCGAAGCCGCCGATGAACTGGAGGTGAGCGTTCGGACCGCACGCCGCGACTTCGAGGCGTTGTCGGCCAGCGGCGTGCCCGTCTATGCGCAGCCCGGTCGGGGTGGCGGGTGGCGACTGTTGGGTGGCGGCTCCACCGATCTCTCCGGGCTCACGTCGAACGAAGCCCGGGCTCTGTTCGTCGCCGCCGGCCGATCACTCGACGCCCATCCCCACCTGCGAACCGCCCTCCGCAAACTCGCGGTGGCGCTGCCGGAGCCCTTTCAGGAAGAGGCGGAATCAGCCTCGACGTCCATTCGATTCGACGACGCCAACTGGAGCGATCCCGACGCTCCGGAGTCGCCCGCGCACCTCGACCTGGTGACCGATGCCGTCATCGGGGGACGGCGCCTGGCCATCGACTATCACTCCCCTCGCAGCGGCCCGTCGTCGCGTCACGTGAGCCCGCTCGGCCTCGTCGCCAAGCGCGGCGTCTGGTACCTGATGGCCCTGACCGACGACGGAAAGCGCACCTTTCGGGTCGACCGCATCCGCTCGGCCGACCTGCTCGACGGCCCGGTGGAGCGTCCGGACGCATTCCGGCTCGATGAGGCCTGGGACGAGGTGGTCGCCGATGTGCAGGCGCTGCGGTTGAAGTCGGTCGTGACCGCGGTCGTCGAGGCCGAGGTCGTGCGTCCGCTCCAGTGGTACTTCGGTACGGGAATGGAGATTCTCGATCGCCACGACGACGGTCGCCTGACGGTTCGGCTGGCGGCTCACGGTGAGGAGGCGATGGCCGCTCAGGTCGCCGGCTTCGGCCATCGGGTTCAACTCCTCGACGCCTCGTCGGGCGTCATCGATCATCTCCGCCGCATCGGCGTCGAGCTGTCGGCCACCTACCCGGCGCCCGTCTCGGCCGACACCCAAGGCTGACCCGCCGGCTGCGGTCTGCATGTGGCGACCGTCACGAATGACAGTGTTGACATTTCCAATATGCGCACTATACTTTGCAGATAGACAAGCAAACTTTGAGAAGGCGACGCCCCCCTCGACTTCTCACCCCTCAACATCCAACAGGAGAACCGAAATGATCGGATCCACCCTCATTGACGCCCAGCGCCAGAGCCTCGAAATGGTCACTGAAATGCAGGACCGCGTGGTCAAGGCCAACAAGGAATTCGCCCAGTCGGTCGGCGGCATGGTCGACACCCTGCCCCTCCCGGACTTCAAGGTTCCGGCCATGGCCGAGACCGACTTCGTCGGCCAGGCCTTCGACATCACCGCCGAGTGGCTCGAGAACACCCGCAAGTTCACCGAGGACATGGTCGCCGCCTGGATGCCCGAGGCCCCCAAGGCCAAGGCCTCCAAGAAGTAACGCCGGCTTCGGCTCCACCTTCAGCTCCATCTACAGAGTGCCGACCGATGCGGTGGCAGGGCATTCGGCCCGCCACCGCATCGGCCCTTTTCAACTCCCCCGTGACGCACCGGTACGATCGAAATCATGAGTTCTGACGACGACCTTTGGCAGGCCAATCTCGAGGCCTTGGGCAACTACATCCGGTCGCAGCGAAAGCTGGCCGAGATGTCACAGAGGGAATTGGCCGGTCTCGTCAACCTTTCCGACACCTACATGAGCCAGCTCGAACGAGGCCTACACGAACCTTCCATCCGCGTACTGCGGTCGATCGCCGGTGGGCTGAACGTCGGCGTCGACAACCTTCTGCGGTTCATGGGAGCCGAAGGTGACGAAACGGACTCAGACCAGGACACGCCTCCACTGACCGCCGAGGCCGGAATACTCGGTGATCCCGACCTCACCGAGACCCAGAAGCGGGCGCTGCTCGAGGTGCTCCGCAACTTCCGGAGCTGACGACCCTCCGCTCTATTCCTCCTCCGAGACGTCGACTTCGACGTCGACGTCGTCAGCTGCGGACTCCACCGACTCGGCCGACACCCCGGCCTGCTCGCCGGCCGACGTGGTCGAAGCCGCATCCTCCTGCTCGGCCGCCATCTGGCCTTTCGTCTTCTTGAGGATGTCGCCGACCTCGGTGCTGACGGTGCTGAAGGTCTCGTTCATGGCGTCGCGAAGCAGCTCGCCGAGATCCCGGAGATCGGCTCGAATCGCGGGGTCCTTCGCCGCATTCCCCAGGGAATTGACCGCGTCGTGCAGCTTTGCCCCCATCTCCTCGATGGCCGCCTGGGCTTGACCGGTAGTGGCCGTTCCCTCCTCGGTTGCGGCCTCGTCCTCCTGCTCCAGATGAAGCTTCAGCTTGAGGCCGAGGCCTTCAACCTTCGCCTTCACATCCTGCCAGCGATCCTGTGACATGGTCATGCCTCCTCGGTAACGTTTGAGTGGGTTCACCCTACGTTGGGGATAGGTCAATCATGACACATGTCGCCGACGGTGCCGACGGACCTTCGCCCCCAATGACAGGGTCGCAGGGAGACCGGAGAATCTATTATCAAGATGGCCGAGCATCTAGAGATCGAATTTGACAATCGATGACGTATTGTCTTTAGTAGCTGAAAGGGGAATATTTCCTTCGGCTGCGCTCGGTGCACCGACGAGCTGCGGCCCAAGACGGAGAACGACATCATGAGTACCAAGGGTTCCGACACTGATCCCGCCACCGGCGATCCGGTTCAATCCGACGAGGAGATCTTCGACGCCGCCTTCGAGGCGATTCGATCCTTCAACCCGTTCTTCGGGCCTGCTCCTCTGGCCGACGTCGAGTCCGAACCGAGCGCCTTCCAGCAGATCGGCGCGGCCATGGTCACCAAGCCGGCGGTCGCACTTCGCCGGATGGCCGGTCTCGCCACCGAGTCGGCGAGAATCATGCTCGGCGTCAGCGACATCGAGCCGACCGACGATCGCCGCTTCGACCACAATCAGTACGAGTCGAACCCGATCCTCCGCCGCCTCGGCCAGCAGTACCTCGCCTGGCGCGAGACCGTACACGGCTACATCGACGACCTCGAACTCGGCGAGGGCACGACCGAGCAGGGTCACTTCATGGCCGACTTCGTCACCGAAGCCGTGGCCCCCTCCAACACACTCATCGGCAATCCGAAGGCCATGGAGGAGGCAATCGCCACCAGGGGCAAGAGTCTTCAGAAAGGCTTCCGGAACTGGCTCGACGACCAGGCCAACAACGGCGGCCTTCCCGCCATGGTCGACACCGAGCCGTTCAGGATCGGCGAGACCATTGCCGTCACCCCGGGCGAGGTCGTGTTCCGCAACGAGGTCCTCGAACTGCTGCGATACGAGCCGACCACCACCAAGGTCCGCAAGCGGCCGTTGATGGTCGTTCCGCCCCAGATCAACAAATACTATGTGCTCGATCTCGCCCCCGGTCGCAGCCTGGCCGAGGCTGCGGTGGCCGAAGGTCAGCAGGTGTTCATGGTGTCGTGGCGCAACGCCACCCCCGAGCAGCGGCACTGGGACATGGACTTCTACGTCGTGTCGCTCATCGAGGCGATGGACGCCATCGGCTCGCTGACCAAGCAGGACACCCTCAACGTGCTCGGTGTCTGCGCAGGAGGCATCACCACCGCGGTGCTCAACGGCTACCTCCAGGCCATCGGCGATGAGCGCATCAACTCCACCAGCTACCTGGTGACGGGGCTCGACTGGGGCAATCCCACCCTTCTGGCCTCGATGATCTCGGGGGCCAACACCGGCGCCGTCGTGCAGCGGTCACAGGCCGCGGGCGTGCTGTCCGGGCGTGACCTCGGCCAGATGTTCGCCTTCCTTCGCCCCAACGACCTGGTGTGGAACTACTGGGTCAACAACTATCTGATGGGCCGCAAGCCGCCGGCCTGGGACGTACTCGCCTGGAACGTCGACTCGGCGAACATGCCGGCCGGGCTCCACGCCGACTTCATGACCATCTCCTCGCAGAACACGCTCACGATCCCGGGCGCCACCGAGGTGTTGGGTGAGAAGATCGATCTCCGTCAGATCAAGACCGACACCTACGTGGTGGGCGGCAAGACCGACCACATCACCCCGTGGGAGGGCTGTCTCAACACCATCAACATGGTCGGCGGCGACGCCGAGTTCGTGCTCTGCACCTCCGGACACGTGCAGACGCTCGTCTGCCCTCTCGACAACCCGAAGGCGAAGTATCTCGCCATTGACAAGCCGGCCGGCCGGAAGAAGGCCAAGAAGCAACAGTTCAACCCTGATTCGTGGCTTGCCGAAGCCACTGAACATAATGGATCGTGGTGGACTCACTGGTTCGAATGGCTCGACAAGCGCTCTGATGGCCTCGTCAACGCGCCAAAGCGCCTCGACAACAAGGATTACCCGAGCCTCGGACCGGCCCCCGGCACCTACGTCCACGAACAGGCCTGACGGCATCACCGACTCGGCGGCGGAGGCCGTCTCCAACCCCGGCGATCAGCTCGGTCGGAGGATGCTCACGATCAGTGGGCTCCGGATAGCCGTCAAGCAGCGGGGCTTCTCGACGCCCGACGGACCCCGCCCCCTGCTCCTGATCAACGGGATCGGGGCCACCGGGGAACTGTTCGAGCCGTTCGTCGATGCCATCGAGGTCTTGAGCACCCGGGAGGTCATCACGTTCGACGCACCCGGCGTGGGGTTCTCGTCCACTCCGCTGTATCCGCCGACGATCCGACAGCTGGCCCGAATCGTCGCCGACATGATCGATGCGCTCGAACACCGGCAGGTCGACGTGCTCGGCCTGTCCTGGGGCGGCGCCCTGGCCCAGGAGCTGGCGTACCGGTATCCGGAGAAGGTGGGACGACTGGTACTGACGGCCACCATGCACGGCTGGACATCGACCCCCGGCCGGCCGGCCGCCATGTCGATCCTGTTGTCGCCAACCCGCTACTACTCGCCGCAGTACCTCTACCAGGTGGCGCCGACCCTCTACGGCGGTGCCATCCGCAACAACCGTCAGCTCATCCGCGAGCACGCCCAGATCCGGGCCAGCCGGCCGCCGTCGACTCTCGGCTACACCTGGCAGCTGCTCGCACTACGGCGCTGGACCAGCTGGCCGTGGCTGAAGGACCTGACCCAACCGACGCTGATCATGGCCGGCGACGACGACCCGATCATCCCGGCGGCGAACGCCGAGGCGATGGCTCGGGAGATCCCGAATTCGCAGTTGGAGATCGTCGACGGCGGCCACCTGTTCCTCTACACCAAACCGGTCGAAACGGCCCAGCGGATACACGAGTTCCTCAGCGACGGCACCAACCACCCGGCAACCGGCGGCAATCGCCGAATCCGGGGCCACTACATCACGAAACGCCCCCGCCGGAGCTAGCCGATCCCGCCGAGGATCCGTCCGTCCAATGTCATTCGCGGGCGAAAACGGTCAAAAGTGGTCGTTATCACCCGAGAACGACCGCGCGACGCGTTCTGGGAGAAGCCTCCTCACCGGAGCGAGTCCGACTCGGCCAACGACCGTGCGGATGTCGACGTCGGCCTTGGGCACGACATCGGGATGGAAGCGGCGCGCCGCCGCCTCGAGTGCTTCGGTCACCTCCGCCACGACGGCCTTCGCATCGGTGGCCCGACACTCCACCGTCACCGAATCGTGCACCGTCTGAACCGGTACGGCCCGATCGAAGGCGGCGAGGCGGGAGTGCAGATCGGCGTAGGCCACCAGCATGATGTCGGCCACCCCACCCTGGATCGGCGCGTTGCGCCATGCGTTGACCATGGCCGAGACCCGCTCCTTGGCCGCCCGGTCCAACAGGCCGTTGGCCACCTGCTCCCCCAGTTCGGCCGTCACCGCCTCGATGAAGAGACGCCGCAGCGAGCGGTCGTCGAACTGCCGGGCCAGACGGGTCTCGGTGTCCGCAGGATCCGACGGGTCGGGCTCCAGCTGCAAACCATGCTCGCGGGCAAACGCATGCCGAACTCCGACCAGCCCCGACGCCGATGACCGAAGTCCATCGAGTGTGGCCACGAGGAACAAGCGGTCGAGGTGGAGGTTGAACTGCTGGCGGCGGCCCGACAGCGTGCGGCTGGCGAAGGTGAACGGTTCACCGCCGGCCTTCAACGCCACCGGCGCCGGATACTGCAGCAGCCATTCGATCTCGGCCAGCAGCTCACCCGGATCGGAGGTGAAACGGTCGGGGTCGGATTCGACCAGTTCCGCCGGGGTCGGCCAGCGGTCGTTGTCGGCTCTCAGCGCCCGTCGTCGATCGGCCAGCCGCCGGTAGCCCCGGGCCAGCCGCATGGTCAGCGGCCAGTCGATGGTGCCGGTGGTGGATCGCAGCCGGTCGATCTCGGCGATCCGTTGCCGGGCCCACGCCGCGACCCCCGGGTAGGTCCGGCGATACTGGTCGAGCAACTCCTCGGCCTCCCGAACCGACGTGGGGTTGCCCTCAGCGCTCAGTGACCGGGCCAGGGCAGCCGCTCCGGAGCCGTACGCGATGCCGAAATTGAGCGCCTTGGCGATCTGGCGGAGATGTTTGAACCGGTCGGGGTCATCCGCGGCCAATGCCGCCGGTTCGAACCCGAACATCGTGGCCGCCGTCGAGACGTGCACGTCGTCGCCCCGGGCGAAGGCGGCCCGCAGGGCTTCGTCGCCGGCGACCTGGGCCAGGTAACGGAGCTCGGCCTGGCTCAAGTCGGCGTAGACGAAGACCCGGTCGGATTCATGGGGGCGGATGAACGGCTTCATCTTCGGGGTGAGATTCTGGGCGTTCGGGAATCGACTGGCCAGCCGCCCGGTGTTGGTGCCGACCACCTGGAGGTACTGGGGCCGGAGGCGGCCGTCGTCGTGGAGATGTTCGTGGATCGATTCGCCGTACGTGGTCAGCGTCTTCGACAGGTTCCGGAACTCGAGCAGCGTGTCGCACACGGCTCCCCCGATCTCCCGGAGCACAGTGGCCGTGACCGAGTCGAACTTGGTCAGCGCCCGGGGACGGCCGAACCGCAGAGTCGTCCACGCCGCCACCTCATCGGGAGCCCAGCGGTTGAGGGCGTCACGCACCTGGTGGTCCGACGCCGGATTCCAGCTCGGCTCGACCGTGGGCTCGAACAGCGACGCCTGTCCACCGCCGGTCATCATGGCCAGCCGGGTCAACACCTCGCTCCGCTCGACCTCCAGGCGATCGAGTTCGGCCTTCCATCCCGGCCAGTCGAAGGGCAGTCCGCTGCGTTGCATTTGGTCGAGGAACGGCCGGGCGGCCTGCTCGATCTCACAGACGGTCCCCAGCCCGGCCGCCGCCACCTCGGCTCGGAGACGGTCGCCGACCCACATGGTGTAGACGGCATCGGCCGCGGCGTACGCCACCTGTTCGGCGGTCAGATCACTCGTGGCGTCATAGGAGAGCTGCACGGTGCCCTTGCCGTCGATCTCGACTCCCAGGTAATGGCGGGTGGCCCAGGCCAGGCCGTGGTACCACGTGAACCCGCTGCGACCCTGCCAGAGCAGCGCGTCGGCCAGCTGGGCATCCCACCACGTGATGGCACTGGTCGTGTCGGTTGTCTTCCAAACGGCGGCGTCGAGCACCCGGGCGTCGAAGTGGGCGTTCCAGGCATCCGCGGTCACGTCGGTCAACAGGGGTGCCAGCAGTGCAGGTTCGACGTCGCGTGCGTCGACGACGAACGCCGCCTCGGTCCCATCGGCGGCCCGCACGGCCACCGACATCACCCGGAGCTCGCCGGCGCCCTCACCACTGACCGGGACCTCGGTGTCGATCACCACACGGTCGGCGTCGCCAAGAGGCCTTCTCCAGCTCAACCAACCGGGCCGGATCGCTGACAAGGCAGCACGGCACATCGCTGGCGTCACGACTCACCAGCCCGAGCCTAGCCACAGACCTCGACTGCCGCCCGGTTGAGCACGGGGTTCAGTCGTCGCCCAACAACTTGACCAGTAACTGCTCCAGCTTCCGGCGTTCGGTTTGGGACAGCCGGTCCCATGGATACTCCTGGTCAGCGATCAAACGACCGAGATCCGCTCGAGCCTTCCTGCCGGATTCGGTGAGCGACAGCAACTTCACCCGTCGGTCGGTTCCCTGCACCCGCTCGACGTAGCCGAGGTCGCCAAGATGATCGGCGATCGCCGTGATGTGTGATCCGTCGCATGCGATCTCGCGGGCCAGATCACCCATTCGACGCGGCTCGTACAAGGCGAGTACGACCCGAGCCTGAGTGGCGTTGAGTCCACGTTTGTCGACCGCCCGAGCAAAAGATTGCTTGGTTGCGTCGGCCGCTCTGATCAACAACATCGACATGTGACGGCGGCTATCGAGACTCGTCATGGCACAGAGCATAGGCTGCCGAAACTTTTCTAGACAACTATTGACTATCAAACCATCTGAATTGTAGTGTGGCAAATAATTGGTAAATCAACTATTGGAGAAACAACGATGTCCAGGACGCTCGATGCACCCGCCCGATCTGCTCACACCGCTCGCTTCAACCACTCAGGCTGGAGACCCGTGCTTCGGCCGCTCGTGGCCACCGCAAGCGGCTCACTCGTCGCCAACCTCGCCATCTGGGGAGTCGCCACCCTGGCCGGAACCACCTTCGAGGTGGCGATGCCACAGGCGACCACCACCCAAGCCGTGTCACCTCTGTCCGTTGCCGCACTCTCCGTGCTGTCTCCGCTCGTCGGTGGACTCGTTCTCACCATCACCGGAGATCGAGCGGATGTATGGTGGCCGAGGTTTGCCTGGCTGGGGCTCCTTGTTTCCATTGTCACCATGCCGATCTTCATGGAGACCGATGTCGGCACCCGAGTAGCGCTGTCGCTCATGCACTTGGTGGTCGGTCTCCTGTGGTGGATGACCGTGCGGCGCGCATCTGATCGGGCGACGTCGTGAGTAGCCATGAGGGCCTCTCCGAGGTCGAGTACCGCTTCGTGACCGATCCGCCGCCGGGGGCCCTTGCCCGGATCGCCACTGTCGATGTCGACGGACTCCCTCACGTCGTACCCGGCGGTTGGAGCTGGGATTCACGCGACCAGGTCTTCGTTCTCGGCGGACGAGAGGTGCCGTCGACCATACGGGCCGCCCACGTGAGTCGCACAGGGCTGGCCGCAATCACGATCGACGGTGTCGCCACCGACGGTCCGTGGGCGCCCTGGGCCCTCGTGGTCCGAGGCCGGGCCGCCGTCGACGAAGTGCGCCGCGCCATCGTCCTCCACCCGGACCGGGTGACGTCGTGGGGATTGTGAGCGCTGTCAGCCCATCAGGGCATAGATCATCGAGTCGGCCAACGCCTGCCAGGACGCCTCGATGATGTTCTCGCTGACACCGAGCGTGCTCCAGTGGCGCTCGCCGTCGGTGGCGTCGATCAACACCCGGGTGATGGCCCCGGTTCCCTCGGCCGAGTCGATGATGCGCACCTTGTAGTCGGTGAGGCGAACTCGATCGAGAACCGCGAACTCGGGTGAGTCGACGCGGGCGACCGCCAAGCGGAACGCGGCGTCGAGCGCGTTGACAGGGCCGTTGCCCTCGCCGGTGGCAACCACCCGCTCGTCACCGATGAGCAGCTTGATGGTGGCCTCGGTCTCGACACCATCGTAGTGGCCGAGCGGATTCTGTTCGGCCGCCATGGGCAGACCGGGCCGGTGTTCGACCATCACCCGGAACGACTCGAGTTCGAAGAATCGATTGTGCCAGCCGGTCGCCCGCCGCATCAGCAGCTCGAGCGATGCGTCGGCCGCCTCGAAGTGATAGCCGGCGTGCTCCAGCTTCTTGAGCTCGTCGAGGATCACACCGAGCTGCCCGCCGTCGACGTCGAGACCCAACTCCTGGGCCTTCAGTTCGAGGGTCGACCGGCCGGACAGATCGGACACCAGGAACCGGGTTCCGTTCCCGACCTCGACCGGATCGACATGCTCGTAGGCGTCCGGACGGCGGGCAATGGCGGACGTGTGCAGGCCGGCCTTGTGGGCGAACGCGGACTGACCGACATACGGCTGCTGGGGCATCGGCGGGAGATTCACCAGCTCGGCCACGTGGTGGCTGATCGAGGTGAGCCGGGCCATTCGCTCCTCGGCCACGGTGGCGATGCCCATCTTGAGCGTCATGTTGGGGATGAACGTGGTGAGGTCGCAGTTTCCGGTGCGCTCGCCGTAACCGTTGATCGTGCCCTGCACGTGGGTGGCGCCGGCCCGCACGCCCGCCACCGCATTGGCCACGGCACAACCGGTGTCGTTCTGGGTGTGCATGCCGACGGTGAGATCACCGAAGGCCGAGACGATGGCTGCGGTCGCCGATTCGACCTCGTGGGGCAGTGAACCGCCGTTGGTGTCGCAGAGTACGAGCGCCTCGGCTCCGGCCATCGCAGCCGCCTCCACCGCCCGAAAGGTGAACTCGGGATTCCGCTTGTAGCCGTCGAAGAAGTGCTCGAAGTCGACGAACACCCGCTTGCCCTGGTCGATGAGGTAGCGGACCGAATCGCCGATCATCGCCACACCCTCGTCGAGGGTGGTCCGCAGGGCCTGGGTGACGTGGTAGTCCCACGACTTGGCCACGATGCAGACCACGTCGGTGCGGGCGGCCAGCAGGTTGGCCAACGTTGGATCCGCGTCGACCTTGCCTTTCGGGCGGCGGGTGGAACCGAACGCGACGAGGGTCGACGTCGTGAGCTTCAATTCGCCGTCGGCCGCCCGCCGGAAGAACTCGTCGTCGCGCGGGTTGGAACCCGGCCAGCCCCCTCGATGTAGTGCACCCCGAGATCATCGAGAAGGTGGGCGATCTTGAGTTTGTCGTCGGCCGTGAGGGCGATGCCCTCGAATTGCGAACCGTCGCGGAGAGTGGTGTCGAAGATGTCGATGGCTTCGGGCCAGCTCTGATCCCGAACGCCGCGCCGGCTGATCTCGGTCGCCCCGGTCGAGGCGTCTTGGGTGTTCTGGTCGGTCATCGGCCGGGCTACAACTTGGCGAGGACGGCGTCGGCGATCTCGACCGTTGAGCCCTCGACGTGGCTGCAGGCCTCACAGGCGCGTTGGATGCGGTCGGCGGCGTCGGTCTCACCGAGGAACCGCAGCATCATCGCGCACCGGAGATGATCGCCGCAATCGGATTGGCCTTGTTCTGACCGGCGATGTCGGGGGCCGAGCCATGGACGGGCTCGAACATCGATGGGCCGGTGCGAGCCGGGTTCAGGTTGGCCGACGCGGCGAGCCCGATGCCGCCGGACACGGCACCGCCGAGGTCGGTGAGGATGTCGCCGAAGAGGTTGTCGGTGACGATCACGTCATAGCGTTGCGGATCCTGCACGAAGTAGATGCAGGCGGCATCGACGTGATTGTAGGCCGTCTCCACCTCGGGGTACTCGGTGGCCACGTCGTCGAACGCCCGCTGCCAGAGATCGCCCGAGAATGTCAACACGTTGGTCTTGTGGACCAGGGTCAGATGTTTGCGGCGGCTCATGGCGAGATCGAATCCGTAGCGGATGGCCCGCTCGGCTCCCATCCGGGTGTTGACCGAACCCTGGGTGGCGATCTCGTGCGGCGTACCCCGGCGGAGGATTCCGCCCTCCCCGGCGTAGGAACCCTCGGTGTTCTCCCGGATCACGATGAAGTCGTGACCCTCGGAACCACCCGCCGGGTCGCTGCGCAGCATGAACGGCCGCTGGTTGACATAGAGGTCGAGATCGAATCGCATCTTGAGCAGCAGACCCCGCTCGATCACGCCAGGGGGAACCTCCGGCGTGCCGACGGCACCCAGGTAAATCCCATCGAGACCGCGCCACTCATCGAGCACCGAGTCGGGAAGAATCGTGCCGTCCCGGAGATACCGGGCGCCTCCGAGGTCATAGTCGATCGTGTCGAGCTTCACCCCCGTCGCTTCGATGACCCGCAGGCCCTGGGCGATCACCTCCGGTCCGATTCCGTCGCCGCCGACAAGGGCCACTCGATAGGTCGTTTCAGCCATGGATCCCAGGTTATCGATCGCCGCCACTCAAGATGGCGGGATGCGGTCCGATGTGATGGAGAAGCAAGGACCATCTCGTGACCGATCATTCAACCGTTCCCAACAAGGAGTCGAAGCCCCAGCAGCACGCCGACCCGGCGGCTGCCGACGCAGAGGACCGCGATCTCTCGATGCGAACGACCCCGAAGGAGTGGTTCGAGGCCGAGCGGGACTCACCCCAGGATCCGGCTTGGGCGAAGCAGAGGGTCAAGGTCAACCACACCGTCGCCCCCATTCCCCGGAAGGTGAACGCGACGACGCTGTTCCTGTCGGGGCTCGTGGCGATACTCATCACCGGTGCCGCATGGTCGGCGGCCGAGCTGCTCGGCCTCTTCGAGAGTCCGTGGCTGACGATCCCGGCCGGGCTGCTCATCGCCCTGATCGTGCGGGCGGGTTGCGGGCGTGAGGATCCGGGAGGCCGGGCCACGGTGGGCGGCATCGCCTATCTCATCACGCTGCTCATCGTGCTCGGGTTGCTGACCCGGCGGGAGATCTTCGAGATCTACGGCAACACGGCCGACGTCGTCATTCTCGAGCAGAACCTCTTCCGACGCCGCTTCACCGGAGTCGACCAGTTGGCGGCCTATGTGCTCGGTTGGGGCATGACCTGGTTCGCCAGCATCTGGCTGCGGCACTGAGCGGGCGAGCGGATGGAGCCCGCCCCTCGTCTGGTTTGATCGGTGCGGGCTGTGGTAGACACCGGCCATGACCAACGCTGACGCCATCATCAAACTACGAGAGCTCATCGGGGACCAGCGGGTGGTGATGTTGAGTTCGATCGCACCCAGCGGCGAGATCCACGGACGCCCGATCACCCTGTGCGAGGTCGCCGACGACGGCCGTCTGTGGTTCCTGGTATCGAACGAAGCCGACTGGGTCACCGGCATGGCACCCGAGAGCCGGGTCAACGTGGCCGTGGCCAACGACGACAGCCAAACCTGGGTGTCAATCGCCGGCGAGGGCTCGATTCACGACGACAAGGCACGGGTCGATCGCCTGTGGAGTCCCGCTGCCGCAATCTTCTTTCCGGGCGGGCAGGACGACCCGAACCTGCGCCTACTGGCCGTCGACCCCCAGACTGCGGAGTACTGGGATGCGCCTACCGGAAAGCTCCAGCGCCTGGCCACCGCGGCCATCGGTAAGATCGCCGGCGAGCGTCCCGACGTCGGAGAGTCGGGCACCATCGACATGAACTGACGTTAGTGCCGAAGGCTTCGGCGCGGAGCGCCTCGCTTTGAGTTTGCCGCCGGCCAACTCGTGAGCGTTGCCGGACAGCCTGGAGGTCTATGTTCAGCTAGGCCCGGAGGCTGGAAACGTCTTCGGTGGCGTCGTCGACCGGGTCGTTGCCGCCGGTCATGAAGCGACGGTACAACCAGGCTCCGATAATGGCCGCTATCAGGATCGCGAGTAGGGCCTTGGGCTTCCTGCTGCTGGTGCGGCCGAATCGGCCCAACGAGGCGGCGGCCAGTGCCTCTCCGCCGTCGGACACGAGGTCGGAGACCGTCTCGACGGCACCGTGGGCGACGTCGGCGAGCACATCGGTGACGAGGTCGGTGGCGTCGGCCGCTCCGTCGACGATCTGTTCGGCGGCTCGGTCAAGTGTCGAACGTCTTCTCATGCCCGCAACCTAACACAGACCGGGCCGTCCCAAACGCCGTATCCGATCCGATCACGGTGTTGGCTGGCTACGATGCCATGGTGGCTGATACGCAAAAACTCTCCCGTGAGGCCTTCGATCGGCTGAAGACGGAACACGACGACCTGACCACCAGAGGCCGCATCGAAATCGCCAAGAAGATCGAGGCGGCCCGGGAACTCGGCGACCTCTCGGAGAACGGCGACTACCACGCCGCCAAGGAGGAGCAGGGAAAGATGGAGGGCCGGATCATGCACCTGGCCAACCTCATCGAGAACGCCGAGATCGTCGAGATCGTCGGCGACGGTGACGACCTCACCGTTCAGGCCGGCTGTGTCGTCTCGATCCGCTACGAGGGCGACGACGACGTCGAGAAGTACCTGCTGGGCTCGATCGAGGAGCGCCGGGAGGGGCTGACCGTGATGTCGCCTGGATCGCCGCTGGGTCAGGCGTTGATGGGAGCCGGCAAAGGTGACACCGTAACGTTCGAGGCACCGAGCGGAGACATGAACGTCTCCGTCGTCGATATCGAAATCTGAGGAAGTATGAGACTGCCGGTCGACGACGTCGAGGTCTGAGACCGGAATCCGAGGAGGCACTGTGGCCGAAGCCAAGACGCTGATCGAAAAGGTGTGGGACAACCACATCGTTCACGCCGGGTCCAACGGAGAGCCCGATCTGCTCTACATCGACCTCCATCTCGTTCACGAGGTGACGTCGCCGCAAGCCTTCGACGGGCTCCGCCTCGCCGGCCGCAAGGTCCGTCGCCCCGACCTAACGGTCGCCACCGAGGACCACAACGTCCCCACGGAGAACATCGATCAACCGATCGC
Source organism: Acidimicrobiales bacterium (assembly GCA_965216655.1). Lineage (GTDB taxonomy): Bacteria > Actinomycetota > Acidimicrobiia > Acidimicrobiales > SZUA-35 > JAHELU01. The sequence goes on along the minus strand of CBDCGP010000033.1, from coordinate 32,523 downwards.
CGATCCGATCAGCCGGAAGCAGGTCGACACCCTGCGGGCCAACGCGGCCGAATTCGGGATCACCAATCACGAGATGGGCTCCGAGGGCCAGGGCATCGTGCACGTCATCGGCCCCGAGCAGGGCCTGACGCAACCGGGGATGACGGTGGTGTGCGGCGACTCGCACACCGCCACCCACGGTGCGTTCGGAGCGATCGCCTTCGGCATCGGCACCAGTGAGGTCGAGCACGTGCTGGCCACGCAGACCCTTCCCCAGGTACGGCCGAAGACGATGGCCGTCACCGTCGAGGGCGAGCTGCCGCCGGGATCGACACCGAAGGACGTGATCCTGGCCATTATCGGCCGTATCGGCACCGGTGGAGGGATCGGCCACATCATCGAGTACCGGGGCGATGTGTTCCGGGCGATGTCGATGGAAGGCCGCATGACCGTGTGCAACATGTCGATCGAGGCCGGCGCCCGTGCCGGCCTCGTAGCGCCCGACGAGACCACGTTCGCCTACCTGGAGGGCCGTGATCACGCCCCGAAGGGTGCCGCATGGGAGCAGGCGCTGGAAGCGTGGCGGCAGCTCCCCACCGACGAGGGCGCCACGTTCGATGCCGAGGTGGTGATCGACGGTTCGACGATCGGACCGCAGATCTCCTGGGGCACCAACCCCGGCCAGGTCATGGCTCTCGACGCCACGATCCCCGACCCTGCGTCGTTCTCGGCGGAGGGTGACCGACAGGCCGCCGAACGGGCGCTCGACTACATGGGACTGACCGCAGGTACGTCGATGCGCGACGTCGCCGTCGACACCGTGTTCATCGGGTCGTGCACCAACAGCCGCATCGAGGATCTGCGGGCTGCGGCCGAGGTGGCCAAGGGGCGTCGGGTCGCCGACGGTGTGCGCACGCTGGTCGTGCCCGGTTCCTACCGGGTGAAGCGCCAGGCCGAATCGGAGGGTCTCGACACGATCTTCACCAACGCGGGCTTCGACTGGCGGGAGCCGGGCTGCTCGATGTGTCTGGCCATGAATCCCGACAAGCTGACCGTCGGCGAACGGTCGGCGTCCACCAGCAACCGCAATTTCGAGGGCCGGCAGGGCCGGGGCGGGCGGACCCATCTCGTCTCACCCGGTGTGGCCGCTGCCAGCGCCATTCTGGGCCACTTCGCCAGCCCGGCCGACCTGGATTCCTAGGAGCGTTCCATGAAAGCAGTGCAAGTGGTGAGCGGTCGGGCGGTCCCCCTGGATCGGTCCGATGTCGACACCGATCAGATCATCCCGTCCGACTGGCTCAAGCAGGTGGAGCGAACAGGTTTCGAGAAGGGTCTCTTCTCCGAGTGGCGGGACGATCCCTCGTTCGTGCTGAACGACGAGCGGTTCGCCGGTGCCAACATCTTGATCGGCGGATCGAACTTCGGTGTCGGCTCGTCTCGTGAGCACGCCGTGTGGGCCATCCAGCAGGGTGGATTCGAGGCCGTCATCTCCCCCCGCTTCGGCGACATCTTCCGCAACAACTCCACCAAGAACGGGCTGGTGCCCGTGGTGGTGTCGGAGGAGCTGGGTCAACGGCTGTTGGCCGAGGTGGAGACCAACCCCGCGCTCGAGATCACGATCGACGTCGAACGGCGGCTGCTCGAGGTTCCCGAGCTCGGTATCGCCGAGCCGTTCCCGCTCGACGACGCCACCCGGGAACGGTTCCTGCAGGGGCTCGACGACATCGGGATCAGCCTGCGTCACGCCGACGAGATCGACGCGTTCGAGTCGGGCCGCCCGGCCTGGATGCCCGCCTCCGCCTGACCCCTCCCAAGCCTCGTCGAACTTCGGGCCGGCGACGACCTGTTTCCGGGTCGTGGGAGGCCCAACGTTCGGTCAGGCGGGCGTTACGAGCGTGTGACAAAGTGAGAAATCGAGCCGGGAGACGGGAACCAGGGGCCGATTGGCGATCGTCACAGGGAATGTGACCACGCTTGCATCCCCTCACGAAAGCAAACCTCCGATGTCGACTCATCGACCCTCCTCGTTCCTCACCCGATCGGCTGCGGTGGCCCTCACCGTGGCGCTCGCCGCTTCGGCCTGCAGCCCGGGCAGCACCCCCGGCGGCCTCGATCCCGACGGTGACGCCACGCCGGCCACCGACATCGATTCCTCCGAGATCGTGCTCACCTCCGCCCTCGAGACCGTCGACAGTTGCGACGACCTCCTGACCCACCTCCGGGCCGAGGCCTCGGAACGCGTCGGACCGTATGGCTTCGGCGAAGGCGGGTATCCCATCGCCTTCGGCATGGAGGACGACGTCATGGAGGAGGAGGCCGTCGACATGGCCACCGGTGACGGCGACGACGCGGCGTTCGAGGCGACCTCGGCCGACGTCGCCCAGGCCTCGTCCGAATCGGGCGGGAGGGCGCTGAGCGAGGGTGAGGACTTCTCCGGCACCAACAACCAGGAGTCGTCGGTCGACGAGGCCGATCTCGTGAAGACCGACGGCGAGCGTATGGTCATCGTGTCGGAGAACCGGGTCAACGTGCTCGATGTGTCCGACGACGACAATCCCCGCCTCGTGTCCACCATCAAGCTCCCCGAGCAGTTCTGGGGCGGCGAGCTGTTCCTCGACGGCGATTCGGCGCTGCTGATGACCAGCGGCTGGACCGACGTGCCGTTCATGCCGATCGCGGACGGCCGCAGCGCCGATCTGTCCTGGTACCCCGGCATGCCGACCGGTCGCCTCATGGAACTCGATCTCGACGACGGGCGCATCGTGCGTTCGCTCGAGTTCGAGGGCTCGTACCTGTCGGCCCGCGAGGTCGAGGGCACCATCCGTATCGCCCTGCAGGCGTCGGCCAATCGGTTCGCTTTCGTCTTCCCGTCGAACCCCGGGGCGGAGGACTCGGCCGAGGAATCCAACCGCCGTCTCGTCGAGGAGTCGACCATCGAGCAGTGGATTCCCACCTACCGCATCGTCGAGGGAGCCGACGGTGACGTGATCGATCAGGGCCCGATCGTCGACTGCGACCGGGTGTACCTGCCCGGCGAGTTCGCCGGCTTCGGATCCGTCGTGGTGCTCACCACCGATCTCGACGACGGGCTGGAGCTGACCGACTCGGTGTCGGTGTTCACCGACGGTCAGACCGTCTACTCGTCCACCGACCGGATGGTCGTAGCCACTCCCCGCTGGCCGGAGTTCGACCCCCGCACCGGCGAACCCGAGGAGGACTCCGACTACCGAACCGCCCTCCACACCTTCGACATCACCGATCTCGACCGCACCGATTACGTCGCATCCGGTTCGGTGAGGGGCACGCTGCTCAGCCGCTTCAGCCTGTCGGAGTACGACGGCTACCTCCGGGTGGCCACGACCGACGGCACGCCCTGGAACTCCGTCGACTCGGAGAGCTTCGTGACGGTGCTCGACGAACGGGACCGGGAGCTGGTACCCGTCGGCCAGGTCGGCGGCCTCGGCGAGGGTGAACGGATCTTCGCGGTCCGGTTCATGGGCGACCTGGGCTATGTCGTCACCTTCGAACAGATCGATCCGCTCTACGTCGTCGACCTGTCGGATCCGACCGACCCGACGGTCGAGGGTGAACTCAAGATCCCCGGCTTCTCCACCTATCTCCACCCACTCGACGACGACCTTCTGATGGCGGTCGGCGTCGACGGCGACGAGGAGGGAAACACCGGCGGCTCGGTCGTGTCGCTGTTCGATGTTTCCGACTCGACCGACCCACGGCTGATCGACAAACTGCCGCTCGCCGACTTCGTGACCGACGAGGCCAACGACGTCTTCGGCCACACCTACAGCCCGGTCGACGGCGATCCTCGGGCGTTCACCTACTTCGACGACACGGCGATCATCCCCGTCGGCTGGTGGCTGTCGCGGGAGACCGACGGCCAGTGGATGGAGGTCAACGGTACCGAGGCGGTGCTGGTGACGGTCGACGACGATCGCCTCGTGGAGGTCGACCGGGTGGCCCATCCCATGCGCCGTGAGTGCGAGGGCCCCAACCCGGAGATCACCTACGTCGAGCCCGACGACCTCGATGCGATCCTGGCCGGCGACGTCGACGGCGACACGGTTTCCGGTGGACTCGACCCCGATCTCGATACCGACGGCGACGACGACTCCACCACCGACACCACGACGGTCGACACCGGGTCGGGTGACGCCGAGGCCTCGTTCGTCGACGATCCCGAGGAGGAGCCGATCGTGGAGGCACCGGCCGAGGTCCTGCCCGGCCCCGACCAGTTCTGCTGGACGTGGTCGCCGGAGATCACCCGAACCGTCGTGATCGGCGACACCCTCTACACCGTGGCCAACAACGGAGTCGGGGTGCACGACTTCGACAGCGGTTCTCGCCTCGACTGGATACCGTTTGAAGGACTGTGAGCGGCGGCCAGGCGACACCAAGCACCCAATCCAATTCCGAGAGCGATGTTGATCGAGTCGATTGTCTGATTGTCGGCGCCGGGATGGCCGGTCTCACGGCCGCCCGGCGTTTGGCGTCCGCCGGGTCACGTGTCCTCATCGTCGACAAGGCGAAGTCGGCCGGCGGTCGCCTCGCCACCCGCCGAATCGGAGCGGCGGTGCTCGACCACGGCGCGCAGTTCTTCACCGTTCGCAGTGACGAGTTCGCAACCGAAATCGAGACCTGGCTGGAGGACGGTGTGGTCGACGTGTGGTGCCACGGCTTCTCGGCCGACGACGGCTATCCCCGATACCGCGCCGTCGAGGGCATGTCCGGGATCGCCCGATATCTCGCCGAGCGGCTGCAGTCCGAACTGATCCGTCCACCGATCCTCGCTTCCCGAGTGGAGGCGAACGCGGTCATCGCCGGGCCCGACAGCTGGTCGGTCACCTACAGCGCAGGGCACCGCGAACCCGACGAATCCGGCGCCGTGATCCTCACCCCGCCGGTCCCTCAAAGTGTGGACCTGCTTCGATCCGGCGTCGTGACCTCGGCCGAGCGCGATGAGCTGGCCGCCATCGAATACAACCGGGTGATCGCCATCATGGTCACGCTGGATCGGTCGCCCGATCTGCCGGAGCCCGGCGCGGTGCAACAGCCCGACGACCCGACATTCACGTTCGTGGCCGACAACCAGGCCAAGGGGGTCAGCGATGTTCCGGCGGTGACCTTCCACTGCGCTCACGGACTGTCCGCCACGCTGTGGAGCCTCGACGACGGGAACGTCCTCGCCCACGTCCACGACAACATGCGCCGCTACCTGGGCGGTGCTTCGGTCACCGACGTCCAGATCAAGCGGTGGCGTTACGCCGGTCCGGTTGAGCCCCGCGGCGACGCGTGTGTGGTGGTCGCCGAAGCCCCGGGACCACTGGTCGTGGCGGGCGACGGGTTCGCCGGCTCGAAGATCGAGGGGGCGTTTCTTTCCGGCCGGGCGGCAGCCGAAACCGTTCTGAGCGCCATCGCCTGACACGCCGTCGAACCAGCCGGCTGCGGAAAGAGAAAGATTTTCTCGGGCCGGTGGGCAGACCTGCCCGACCCGCGGACGTCGTTCCGTCACGGGGCATGAAACGCTCCCGACGGTGCCGTCTCGACGTTGAACTCCCGCTGGCCGCGGGCGGATAACGCTGTTTGCCCAGGTAGCGAATCGATGCTGCTGTTTGTCGATTCATGGCTTCGATTCAGCGGCAGGGATCGTGTCGTCGATCTCACCGGTCGCCACGCTCGTCGAACGTCGCTGCGCCGCTCGCCGACAGCCCACCGCTGGAGAGATCGACCCCTTTACGGACCGCCCGTCATCGAATATGTTCGGCTGGTGCCGTCACCACGGCACACGTCAAAGGGGCCAGGCGCGGTCCTCCGACGCGGTATACACAACAACTGAAGATGGAATGACAACAACTGAACAGACCTCACGGCTCTTCCGATTCCGGAAGCCCCGTGACCGCCGCACCTGTTCGCTTGAGATTCAAGACATCACCGTCACCGCCGATGACAACTCGGTCGTGCTCGATGGTTTGTCGCTCGAACTCGAACCGGGTACCAAAACCTGCATCGTCGGTGACGACGAGCACACACAGACCGTTCTCCTGTCGTGCCTGACCGGTGAGACGAAGATCGCCTCCGGTGCAATCCGGGTGAACGGAACCGATATCGGCGAGTTGGCGCCCGCCGATATCGATCGGAGTCTGGTTCTCATCCCCCGGGAGCCGGCGAGCCGCCACGGCACCATCCGCGAGAACATCACCGCAGGCCTCGAGGGGGTGTCCAGCTTCCAACTCGATTGGGCCATCGATCAGGCCGACATCGAAACGTTCAGCCGCTTCCTGCCGAACGGGCTCGACACCGTCATCAGCAACGGGTCGGGTACCGACGACGCACCCGCCACGATCGTTCTGTCCGCGGGTCAGCGGAGAAAGGTGGCGCTGGCCAGGGCACTCCTGTGCAACCCGTCGATCCTCGTTCTCGAAGAACCGACGACCGATCTCGGCGGAGCCGAGGAGCAGCGCTTCCTCCGCTCGCTCGACCGCATGGTGGCCGGCAGAACACTGATCGTGTTCTCTCATCGACTCGTCGTCGCCCGACGAGCCGACGAGGTGCTCGTCTTGAGCGAAGGGCAGCTGGTCCGCTATGACGAGGCGTCAACCCGAGGCGCCCTCTGCGACCACTCACGACTGTGGGACACGAGGGCACCGTCGGAGGCGGCCGCAGAGGCCGACGCCGCGGCCCGAGCCAACGGGGCGAACATCGACCACGGAACCAGGACCGTCGGGATCGAGCGGTCCCGACCGGAGCCGCCACCGGTCCGTCAGACCGTCCGGCTGGTGCGTCCCAACCGGAATCCGGCGACGGCCCCGTGGGGCATCAGCATCGGCGGTGAGATCACCCCTGGCTACGTGGCCTCAGGTTTGCTGCAGCGCACCGAGCACACCGACGTCTGGGCCGCGTGGAGCACCGAGCGGGAAGGCCCGGTCCGGATAAAGATCCCGGCCTACGCGCCCGTCACCTATCACGCCTACGAGCAGATTCAGCGCGAGTTCCAGATCGTCAAAGGCCTACGCCACCCCGGTCTGGCGGCCGCCCACGAGGTCGATCTCGAGGCCGAGATGCCGTACGCCGTGTTCGAGTACTTCGACAGTCCCTCACTCGATTCACTCGTGCAGCGGCTGGGAACCGGACTCGATCCGCTCGACGTGCTCTACGTCGGGTTCGAGCTGGCCGGTGCACTCAACTACCTGCATCAGCGGGGCCGGGTACATCTCGACCTCCGCACCAGACACGTCAGAACTCGGGCCGACACCATCGTCATCGCCGATTTCACCCATAGTCGCTCGATCGGTTCGACGTTGCCCGCCTCACTGGGGAGCGGCAACGGCCGTCGAGGAGAGCATCGGGCGGTCGCGCCGGAGCAACGGGCCGGAGCCACGGCGCACTCCAAGATGGACGTCTACTCGCTGGGTGCGCTGATGCACTATCTGGCGGCCGGAGCGGTTCGTTCCGAGCTCACGCCATGGGGGCAGCGATTGACGCCGTTCTCGTCGCTGATGGATTCCTCTCCCGTTTCGTTGACCGAGGTCGTCGATCGTATGCTGGCCGACGATCCGGCCGATCGGCCGGACGCAGAGGAGGTCTTGACCCGGTTCCGCCGGGTTCTTCCTCAGTCGCTCTATCGCCCTCGGATCATCGACCTGGAACAGCGGTCCCATCTCAAGCTGGTTGTATCCAACAACTGAGAGGTAGGTCTCCTGAGGCCTTCAGACCGAGGTGAACCACCGGGCGATGTCGGATGCAATCCGCTCGGGGTCCTCCAACGGTCCGAAGTGGGTCAGGTCGGGGTAGCGAAGCAGGTGAAGGCGTGGGTTGCGCTTCGCCACCTCGACCACGGCCTCAACGGGGCCGGTGTCCTCACCGCCCACCGCCAGCGCCACCGGTACGTCGAGTTCCGCGGCCCGGTCGTTTGCGCCGGTGCGGTGCTGTTCGAACGTCCGGGCCTCGTACTCGGGTGAGCAGGCGAGTTCGATGGTTCCGTCGGGTAGATCTCGAAAGCCGTGCTCGACGTAGGCCTCGAGACAACGGTCATCGAGAATGTCGAGTGGCGGGCGGGCGCCGTAGCGCTCCAGAACCTCGTCGCGGCTGTCGAACCGTCGACGCCGGTTACGAGCGGTCTGGGCGATCATCGAGTCATGGGGTGCGTCCGGTGGTTCGGGCGGCGGCGGCAGCGCGAACAGGATCGGCTCGAACGTCCAGGCGCTGCTGATCGTGCCCGGCGAGGTCGCCTCGGCCAGCACGATGACTCCTCCGCCGAGCGAGTGTCCGACCGCGCGGATCGGCTCGGTCGGTGAGACCGAGCGGGTCACGGCCAGCAGGTCGTCGACCATGCCGGACCACCGCATGTTTCCGTGATCCGGCGGGGTGCTCGCTCCGTGGGCCCGAAAGTCGAGCGCGTAACAGTGAAACCGGTCGGTCAGCGATTCGGCCAGCGGTTGCCAGACGGGACCGCAGAAGCCGGTGGCGTGACAGAACAGCAGGGGTGGGCCGTCGCCGCCGAAGTCGTGGAGCGCGACGGTGACGCCGTCGCTGGAGGAGATCCTGTGGATCGTCGCCTCCGTCACGGACCCACCGCGGACTCGTCAGCGTCGCCATCGGAGCGCGCGTCGAGACCGAAGCCTCGACCGATGGCACCGATGGGGGCCGACACGTCGTCGGCCGGCTCGAATCCGAACACCTGACCGTAGAACCACAGCTCCACCTCCATCGACGAGACGATGCTCTCGGCTCGCCGGAATCCGTGGGACTCGCCGTCGAAGATGACGTACACGTGGTCGACCTCGTTTGCGGCCAGCGCAGCCACGACGGCCTCCGACTGGCTGGGCGGCACAACCTTGTCGTCCGTCCCCTGCATCAAGAGCATCGGCGTGGCGATCGCGTGGGCACTGTTCACCGGGGATCGAGCCTCGTAGCGTTCGGATTGCTCCGGCAGTGGACCGATCAACCAGTCGAGGTAACGGCTCTCGAACTTGTGGGTATCAGCGACCAGAGCGTTGAGGTCGGCGACGCCATACAGGCTCACACCGGCGGCGAAGCGGTCCGATCTGATCAGCGCAGCCAGCACCGTCAGTCCACCCGAGGAGCTGCCGCGAATGGCCAACCGGTCCCCATCGACCAGTCCGGTTTCCGCCAAGTGGCGGGCCGCGTTGATGCAGTCGTCGACATCCACCTCACCCCAGGCCTGATACAGGCGGTCCCTGTAGTCGCGGCCGAATCCGGTGGAACCGCCGTAATTCACATCGGCCACGGCGAATCCCCGGCTGGTCCAGTACTGGATTTTCAGGCTCAGCTGCGGTCCGTTGTGGGCGGTCGGACCGCCGTGACCGATGACGATGAGCGGCGGCCGTTCACTCGATTCGGTGGGCGGGTCGGCGGCGGCGGGCGGATAGTAGAAGAGCTGCGTCGCCCGGCCGTTAGAGTCGAACCAGATCGACTCCGGGGTCGACAAACGGTCGACGGCGACACCCAGGTCGGCCGGCGGGCGGACCACATCGGTATGGCCTGAGTCGACGTTGATCCTCACGATGGTGGGCAAGCCTGTCGGCGTGGCGATGACGGCGATGACGTCGGCCGGAGCGGCCGCTCCGGCTGCGGTCAGCGCGCCGACCGCGGCCGGTGAATCGGGTTTGAGATCGTCTGTCAGCTCGAACCCGGGCACCGCCCGCGGTGTGCCGTCGGGTTCGATGACCGAGAGGGTGTCGACCGCGTCCCGGGTCACCACGGCGGCCAGTCGGCCGTCACCCAACTCGACCCAGCGCCGGTTGCCGATCACCCATGACGGCGCCCCGATCTCGGCGTCGACGAGCCCCGTCAGCGGACCGCTGGTTCCGTCGGGCCGCCACCAGCGGAGATTCCAGAAACCGCTGCGATCGTCGGAATGCACGAGTCGCCCATCCGACGTCCAATCGGCGCCACAGACCGAGACGCCGTCGACGACTGTGGTCGCCGGGCCCAAGGCGAGAACGGCCCCATCACGCCCGTTGGACTCGATCGGGGCCACCATGAGTTCGGTCTCGTTCCACGGCATGTTCGGATGGTTCCACTGCACCCAGCTCAGGTAGCGGCCGTCGGGTGACATCCTGGGCTCGGCCACGAAGTCCGGGCCGTCGACCAGCACCTGGGGGCGACCGTCGAGATCGGGGTCGGTCGGTATGGCGACGATCTCGTTGGCCGGCTCCGAATGCCCGTCATCGGCGACGGCGTGGATCTCCCGTACACAGACCACCGCCGACCCGTCGGGGTGCTCGCGACCGTCGGCGAACCGCCATTCCGACCCGTCGGGCGCCGGCGCCGACAGCCGATAAGGTTCGATGGCCCGTGCGGAGGAGTGGCCGTCGACCATGCGGTACACAGCCTGATCGGCTCCGTCGACGAAGTAGACGTGCTCGGTGCCGAGCCACCACGCTCCCCCACCGTATTCGTGGACTCGGGAGCGGGCCGACCACGGCGGGGCCAGCCGGTCGCCGGAGGCGGCCGATACCAGCACGGATCGGCCCTGCTCGGCCGGTCGGATCTCCTGCCACCACACGTCGTCGCCGACCACGGCGACGGCGTCGACCTTCACGCCTCCCGCCGCCACCAGGTCGGCGGAGATCGGCGACGACCATGAGCCGCATCCGCGGCTGTTCTCGGCGATGTCAACCATGTCGTTCGCCCCCTTGGCGCGTGCTCAGTCGGTGGCCAGGTAGTCGCCAAGCCGTTGCAGGCCGGCGCCCAGGTCGTCGTCGCCCAGCGCGAACGAGAACCGCACATAGCCGGGGCTGCCGAAGGCCTCGCCGGGCACGAAGGCGACCTTGGCGTTCTCCAGGGCCAGGTCGGCCAGTTGGAGTGTGGACTCGATTCGCTCGCCGCCGACGGACCGGCCGATCAGACCCTCGAAGGACGGGAACGCGTAGAAGGCGCCCTCAGGAGCGAGGCACTCGACGCCCCGCATCTCAGACAGCATCTTGTGCATGGCCAGGCGGCGGCGGTCGAACGCGTCCCGCATGGTGTGCACGGCGGACAGGTCACCGGACACCGCCGCCAGCGCCGCCCGCTGCGACACGTTGGCCACGTTGGAGGTCTGGTGCGATTGGAGGCTGGTCAGCGCTTTGGCCATATCGGGCGGGGCGATGAGCCAGCCGACCCGCCACCCGGTCATGGCGTAGGTTTTGGCCACCCCGTTCAACACGATGCAGCGGTCGGCCAGCTCGGGAACGACCGTGGCGATCGAGTGGAATTCGTGGTCGTCGTAGACGAGGTGTTCGTAGATCTCGTCGGTCAGCACCCAGATTCCGTGCTCGGCGGCCCAGCGGCCGATCGATTCGATCTGCTCCCGGCTGTAGACACCGCCCGACGGGTTGGAGGGGCTGACGAAGATCAGCGCCTTCGTGCGGTCGGTACGAGCGGCCTCGAGGTCTTCGACTGAGGCCTTGAAGCCGGATTCGATGCTCGTCGGCACCGGAACGGCCACGCCGCCCGCGAGCGCCACCGGCTCGGGGTACGTGGTCCAGTAGGGGGTCGGGATCAGCACCTCGTCGCCTTCGTCGACGACCCCGGCGATCGCGTTGAACACCGCGTGTTTGCCGCCGTTGGTGACGACGATCTGCGCCGGGTCGACCTCGTAGCCGGAGTCGCGCTTCGTCTTGACCGCGATCGCGTCCTTCAGCTCCGGCAGCCCGCCGGCTGGCGTGTAGCGGTGATTCTTGGGGTCGCGACACGCCTCCACGGCAGCCTCGACAATGTAGTCGGGGGTCGGGAAGTCGGGTTCGCCCGCCCCGAACCCGACGACCGGCTCGCCGGCCGCCTTGAGCGCCTTGGCCTTGTTGGTCACGGCCAGGGTCGCGGACGGGGCGATGGCGGCGACACGGGTGGAAATACGACCAGCGGCCATGGGTTCAACTCCAGAGTGGGGTGGCGATCAAGTCACCCCACAGGGTATTGCGCAGCGCCGCCCGTCACCGCGATATACGGAAAGCGAGGCGAAGGTTTTGTGGCCCCGCGCCCCGTTGACGGGACGCGGAACCACGAACGTTCTGTTGGCCGGCTACGCGTCGCCGTCGGCGGAGACCTCGGCCAGGTTCAGCGAGGCCGAGTTCATGCAGAACCGGTCGCCCGTGGGCTGAGGCCCGTCGGGAAACACGTGGCCCAGGTGGGCATCACAGGTGGCGCACTTCACCTCCGTGCGGACCATGCCGTAGGACCGGTCCGTTTCGGTGACGACGGAATCGGCGCTGATGGGCTGGTAGAAGCTGGGCCACCCCGATCCCGAGTCGTACTTCGTTTCACTGGAGAACAGCGGCTCATCGCAGACGATGCAGTGGTAGACACCGGGGGTCTTCGTGTTGGCGTAAATGCCGGTGAACGCCCGCTCGGTACCGGCGTTCTGGGTGACGTCGTACTGTTCGGGGGTGAGTCGGTCGCGGAGTTCGGCTTCGGTGAAGGTCTTCTTGGCCATGGTTGCCTTTCAGTACGTTCTGGGCAGATGGTCTTGTCGATGCGTTCTGGACGATCGTTGAAACACGGCATGTCGGGGTGCCATTCCTGTGTTTCGCGAGTGTTTATCGGCTGATTCAGCCGGATTCACCCACCCGCCGGGCGTCTTCGACGAGGTTGATGTCATACAGCACCTGGTCGAGAAGATTCCCCGCCTCGATCGGGGCGAAACGCTGCGGATTGTCGTCGGTGATGCACGAGGGCACCGGCGAGAGGATCGTCCACGGAGTCGGGTGACAGAACTGGACGACCGAGTACCGCTCGCCCGGCTGATCGGGATCGGCCACCACCCGGTGGATGCCCTGGGTGATCACCCCGTTGGTGATGTGTTCGAGCATGATGCCGGTGTTGATGATCACGCCGTCGTCGGGCGGTATGGCGTCGACCCAACCGTCATCGGTCTTGACCTGCAGACCACGGCTGGTCGCCCTCGGCAGGGCGGTGATGAGGTTGATGTCACCATGCTCGGCGGCCCACACATGATCCTCCCCCGGCGCCAGCTCCATCGACGGATAGTGGATGGCCCTGGTGAGGGTCGTGCCGTCGGTGATCATCCGGTCGAAGAACGACTCGTGGCAGCCGATGCCGACCGCAATGATGCGCAGGAATCGCCGCTGGAGGTCGAGCACGCGGTCGTAGAAGTGGGTCAACACCTTCGTGATGCCGGGCACCTGCTCCTCCGGCAGATGCGGACCGAGGTAGCGGTGGGGATACATCTTCTGGAGCGGATGGCCCGCCGGGATATCGGCGCCCCAGTTCAGCATCTCCTTCCAGTCGGGAGTGTCACTGATCGCCGCCGTCTCCACCAGGAGACCGGTGTAGCCGGCCTGTCCGTGCGATCCCGGCACCACGGCGTTCGCCTTCTCCTCGGCCGGGAGGCTGAAGAACTGCTCCAACATGCCGTACGCCTCATCGAGCATGGTGGGGCTCAGATCATGGCTGGTGTAGACGAACCCGGTGGCGAGACTCGAGCTGACCGCTTCGACCACCGCCTTTCGCTGCACGCCGGTGCCGTTCTCGAAGGCCAACAGGTCCACGTCGAGGATGCCACTCATGGCACCAAGGGTAGCTTTTCAGCCCATCTGACCGGCCATCACGGGGATCACCACGATGATCAACGCGGCCACGACGACCGCAGTCACGGCCACTGCCAACGCCGTCCGCTCCCGGTCGAGGGCGGCTCGCAGCAACAAAATCCATTCGGGTCGGGTCGGTGTGGTCTCACCCTCGCTGCCGTGGATGGCTCCGTAGTCACGGCGGACGGTCGGCTCCAGCACACCACCTCCGTCATCGCCGCTCCGGGTGGCCGTTCGGAGACGCGACGAGCGATACGGCTCGGGCGACGGGGGCACGGGTGAGGGCCGACGAGGTGGAACCGGGTTGGACCTGCGGTGATCGGGCGGTGGATACGACATGACAAGACCCATGGTGGGATCCCATTCCGGATCAAGCCATGGGTCATGTCGTGCTCACCATCGGGCCGAACGGCCCAGGCGGTGTTGGGCAGGCAGGTGCGCTCTGCTCCGGCGGGTGTTCGCGGGTGCAAACGACCAGAAGTGACCGTTTACGCCCGCGAACGACGCGACGAGAATGGTAAAGAAGTGTCTCTAGCTTTCGGTGATCGTGACCGACTCGATGACGACGTCGGTCTTCGGCCGGTCACCGGGGCCCGTGGGCACCTTCTCCATGGCGTCGACCACGTCGAGGCCGCTGACGACCTTCCCGAAGAGTGAGTATTGGGGCGGCAGACCCTGACCGCTCGGTCCGCTGATGATGAAGAACTGGCTGCCGTTGGTGTTCGGGCCGGCGTTGGCCATGGCCAACGAGCCGAGCTCGTAGCGACCGGCCTTCGGCAGCTCGTCTTCGAACCGGTAGCCCGGACCGCCCCGCCCGCTGCCCTCCGGGCAGCCACCCTGGCACACGAAACCCTGGATGATCCGGTGGAAGGTGAGGCCGTCGTAGTAGTGGTACCGGGCGAGCGACACGAAGTTGTTGACGGTCTTCGGCGCAGCAACCGGGTCGAGAGCGATCGTGAGGTCACCCATGCTGGTCTTCATCTCGGCCGTGTAGGTCTTCGACGGGTCGATGCACATGGGAAACTCGCCGTCGAAGGTGGTCTGGCGAGGGCTGGATCCGTCGGCTGCGGGGCACTCGGGCACGTCATTCTCCTTGGTGGAATCGAACGGCCAACCCTAGCGCCTTGGATGTGAAACGAATCGATCTCCAGGGCACCCCCGGTCAGCGAGGAGTTTGCGGCACACAAACTCGAGGCGACGGGCTCCGTCCCGTCGCACTCCGATGTGAAACGAATCGATCTCCAGGGCACCCCCGGTCAGCGAGGAGTTTGCGGCACACAAACTCGAGGCGACGGGCTCCGTCCCGTCGCACCTAGTCACCCGTGTACGTGGCGATGTAGGGCAGGTTGCGGTACTTCTGTCGGGCATCGAGCCCGTAGCCGACGACGAACGACGGGGGAAGACTGAAGCCGACGTAGTCGATGTCGAGGTCGTTGTTGTGATCGCCCTGGCGCAACAACAGCGTGCAGGTACGAACACTCGCCGGCTGTTTGGCCTCCAGATAGCCCATCAGGTACCGCAGCGTGAGACCCGAATCGACGATGTCCTCGACCAGCACCACGTGCCTTCCGGCGATCTCGTTGTCGAGGTCTTTGAGGATCTTCACGACGCCGGTGCTGGTGGTCTCCGTGCCGTACGACGAGACGGCCAGGAAGTCGATCTCGACCGGACCGCTGACGGCCCGCATCAGATCGGCGATGAAGATCACGCTGCCCTTGAGGACGCCGATCAGGAGGGGGATCTCGCCGGCGAGATCGGCGGTGATCTGTGAGCCGATTTCGTGGGTCCGTTGCACGATCTCCGCTTCGGTGACCAGCACCTCCCCCACCTCGTGCTCCGGCGGGTACGGCGATTGGGAGCTCACGGCTACCGGCCGGTGAAATCGGCGTTGCCGGGGCCCGACTCGAGGAAGCTGGTGATGCCGATCACCGCGTCGTCGGTCTGGAAGCAGTTGACGAACTCGCGCTGCTCCACGTCGAGCGCGGCCTGGATCGTGAGGTCGGCTCCGTTCTGGATCGACGCTTTCATGTTGGCCAACGCGGCCGGGCCGGTCGCGTACCGGGCCGCCACCTCCAGCGCACGGTCGAAGACATCCTCATCGGCATGCACGGCCGATACCAGCCCGATCTCGAGCGCCTCGTCGGCGGGCACCATCCGCCCCGAGTAGTTGAGTTCTTTCGACTTCGTCATGCCGACCAGACGGGTCAGCCGCTGGGTGCCGCCGGCCCCGGGGATCAGACCCAGGAGGACCTCGGGTTGACCGAACTGGGCCGACTCACCGCAAACCCGGAAATCGGTTGTCATCGCCAGTTCGCAACCACCTCCCAATGCGAAGCCGTTCACGGCCGCCACGGTGATCTGAGGCAGTCGTTCGAGTGCGTTGTAGGCGTCGTTCATCACCGCAACGAGCGGTGACGGATCCCGGTGGCCGTCGTTGGTGGGGAACTCCGAGATGTCGGCCCCGGCTGCGAAGAACTTCGGGCCACCCCACACGACGGCCGCCCGCACGTCACGTCGGTCGCCGAGCTCGGCCACCACCTCGCCCAGCTCGGCACACAGCTGGGTGTTGAGAGCATTCACCTTCGGGCGATCCAGTCGGATGACGGCAACGCCGTCGACCGACGAATCCTCCAGTCGAACGAACTCTCCCATGTGACCTCCTGCAGCGAATCGGACTCCGTTGAGACTACCCGCTGTGTCCGACTCGGGCGAGCCGTCGGTCACCGCATTGGTCAGGCTGCCGGGTCGGTTCACTAGGATGAAGTGGTGGCCACCCAGAGTCTCCGGCAACGACAGATGGAACGCCTCGACGGCGGCGCTTTTGACGCCTTCGTGATCGGGGGCGGTATAAACGGGGCCGTGAGCGCCGCTGCTCTGGCCGGGCGTGGCCTCTCCGTGGCGCTGGCCGAGCAGGGTGACTTCGGCAGCTTCACGAGTCAGGAGTCGTCGAACCTGGTCTGGGGCGGATTCACGTACCTCAAAAACTACGAGATCCCGCTCGTCTTCAAACTCAGTCGGTCACGCAACAAGCTGATGGACGCGTACCCCACCGTGGTCAGCGAGATCCCGTTTTTCGCCACGCTCGACGACTCGTCACCATTCCCGTCCTGGCTGGCCGGGGCAGGAAGCGTTGCCTACTGGGGTCTCGGGTTCGCCCAGACCCGGCCGCCACGATTCCACCGGGCCGGGGCGATCAACGACATCGAACCCATCGTCAACACGGCGACTGCGGATGCCGCCATCGAGTACGCCGACGGCTACCTGAAGGACAACGACGCCCGGTTCGTCTGGAACTTCATCCGGTCAGCCCTGGATCTCGACGCGGCGGCCGCCAACTACGTGACCGTGACCGGAGCCCGGCAGGAGCCCGGCGGTGGCTGGGTCGTCGACCTGCGCGACTCGATCACCGGCCGGATGATGCAGACCCGGGCCCGGGTGCTGGTCAATGCCGCCGGCCCGCTCAGCAACAAGCTCAACCGCGATCTCGGCATCTCCACCAAACACAAGGTGGTCTTCTCGAAAGGTATTCATCTCGTCGTCCGCCAGCTGACCCCGAATGAGCGGGTCCTGGCGTTCTTCGACGACACCCAACGCCTCTTCTACGTTATTCCGATGGCCCACCGCTCCGTGATCGGCACCACCGACACCCGCACCGACAACCCCAGGGAGCCGATCACCGACGACGACCGTCGATTCCTGCTCGACCAGATCAACGCCCGGCTGAACCTGGCGGAGCCGCTGACGACCGACGACATCATCGCCGAGCGCAACGGAGTCCGGCCACTGGTGGTCGAGCGGGGTGACGATGACCACGAGGAGACCGACTGGACGGCCCTCAGCCGCAAACACGAGATCGAGTTCGACCGCAGCCGCCAGGTGGTCACGATCTTCGGCGGCAAGCTGACCGACTGCCTGAACGTCGGCGACGAGGTGGTCGAGGCGGTGGAGAAACTCGGGCTCGAACCGGGTCCGGAGCTGGCCTGGTATGGGGAGTCGTCGGCTGAGGACCGTGTCGACTTCCTGGCCGCCGCGGCCACGGTCGGCCTCGACCGCCCTCCGGAGGTGGAGCGGGCCCGCTCGATGGCCGAGGTGCTGTGGCGCCGGCACGGTGACGCGGCGCACGAGGTGGTGGCCGCCATCCGCTCACAGCCCGAGTTGGCCGAGCCGGTGATGCCCGAGTCCGACATCCTGGCCGCCGAGATTCCGTTGTACCTGGAGCGGGAGATGGTCGTCGAGCTCGACGACCTGCTGCGGCGGCGCACCAAGCTTGCGCTACTCCATTCGGCCGAGAAGCTGGCGTCGGAGCCCGGTATCGCCGAGATCGACCGCGCCCTCACCGGTCTCCCCTGACCCCCCTCGATGCAACTTTGTGACACTGGCGACCACCCGGGTGGGTCGTGCCCGTAACAAAGTTCGATCGGAGGGGGACGTCAGCCGCACAAAGTTCCAGGGGCGGGTCAGCGAGCGTCAGTCGGCGTCGAAGTCCGAGGTCAGTCCTGGTCGCCGGGGAGATGGCCCCGGCGGTGGCCGCCCTGCCAGTCCTCCTGTTCCGGAGCGTCGCTGAGCTGGCCGAGGATCGCCAGTTGCGGCACCTCCCGCATGCTCCGCTTGAGTTCGGCGAATCCGGGGAAGGTGGCGAGCGTCGTCACCGCGTCCCACAGTTTCACCGCATCCTCATCCGACGGTACTCGGGAGATCACCGGCCCGAAGAACGACATCGCCTCCGGCGTGTCCGGCCGGAAGGTGATGATCGGTGTGCCGACATCACGTCCGGTTCGGCTGATGGCCAGCTCGGTTTCGGCGTCGAGTTGCTCGTCCCACGACGTGTCGTCCAGTGACGAGACGTAGTCGGTCGACAGTCCGACCGTCGTCAAGACCTCGGTCACGTGTTCGGGAGTGCTCAGGTACTCGAGCGTGCCGGAGCCCGGCTCCCGGTTCCAGTAGCTCTCACCGTAGGCGGTGACCACCGGCCCCACCGCACTGCGACCCTCCTTCTCCCGAATAGCGGCCGCCACCCGTAGCATGCGGAGCCCTGCGGTGTGGCCCTTCTCGTATTCCGGCGGGAACTCGGTGGCGTAGTCCTTGTCCTTGTTGAGGAGGCGCAGGGAGATGAAACGCCAGTCCACGGAAAAGTCCTTCTGTGCGGCTACCTGCTCCACCCACCGCGAGGTGATCCAGGAGAAGGGGCAGACGGGATCCCAGAAGAACTCGATGTCATACGAGACACCGTCGGCTTCCGTTTCCGTTGTCGGGTTGGCTTTGGTCAGCGAGTCTGTCACGAGTTCAGTATCACCCATGAAGCTGCCTGATATTCCCATCGGGCAAATGTTCTCGACTCAGTACTCCGCCACCAGCCGGGCGCGCACCGCATCGATCACCGTCGGCGAACCGGTCCGTCGGTACAGTCCGGAGGCGGCGTCGGCGAACTTGATGTCGTGATCACCGAGTCGCCGAACGAGGCGGTCGAGCAGCTCGTCAAACCCGCTGTCGGCGCTGCGGTCGAGTTCGGGCGGATCTGTCTCGAAACTACGGTCGAGTCCGACCACAGCAGCGACAACGAAGGCGGTGACAGCGGCCTCGAGTGCCCGTACACCTTCCTCGTCGAGGTGATCGAGCAGGTGGCGAGCCATGGTCGAAACGGTTACCCCGTGCAGCAGCCCGAACGCCGGGAGTCCACGATTTGACGTCATGGCTTCGGCCGCCAGCAGAGCCAGCTCATCGAACCGGGCGGCGGGATCGTCGGCCGGCTCGATGCTGGTCAGGTGGGCGACCACATCGTCGCGGGCCAGGGCCTCCGTCAGGGGGTGCGTGAGGAGTCCGTCCGGGGCGTTCTCGAGTCTCGGCAGCTCTCGTACGACGTCATCCAATGGCCGTGAACCCGACAGGGCCGACGGCGCGGACAGGGGCCGGCCCGAGGCCCAATAGTCGATGGCGGCGGCCAGCTCGCGACGACGGGTTGGCGTGTTGGCCCGCTCGAGCGAACGGGTGGCGTGTGCCACCCGCAGGAGACCATGACCGGCCTGGGACGCCCCGACGGCCACCAGTTCCGGGAGTCGGCCGGCCAATGTGCCCTGCCAGTCGGGTTCGACGACGGCGCGGTTCTCTCCAGGCTCCAGCTGACCGGCATAGTGATCGACGAACGGAACGAAGAGATCCTCCCGTCCTTGGGAGGCGAGGGCTTCAAGCGCCATCGGTCCGTGGTTGCTGAGCCCACCCTCATAGGTGGGGCCGTAGTCGAGCAGACGGTCCAAGGCTTCATCGAAACGCTGCACGGATGATGATGTCACATTCGTTGCTGGTCTCATGTACCCCGTTATACAACTTAAAGTAATATTTAAGTCAAGTTGCCGCGCGAGGCTGACTTTCCCGGTCGAGGAGACGCCGTGTTAACTGGAGGCATGGCAACTCCGGTCGTGACCAGGGTCGACTTCCACTTCGACGTGATGTGCCCCTATGCGTACCAAACGTCGCTCTGGATCCGCAGGGTGCGGGACCAGACCGATCTCGCAGTCAGCTGGCGGTTCTTCAGCCTCGAGGAGATCAACCGGCGCGACGGCAAGAAACATCCGTGGGAGCGGGACTGGAGCTACGGCTGGTCGCTGCTGCGAATCGCCGCCTGTCTCGGCCGTCGCGATCCGGAGCTGGTCGACCGCTGGTACGAGGCCGCCGGTCGAGCCCTGCACGAGGACGGCCGCAAGGCTCACGACCCGGAGACCGCGGCGGCGCTCTTGGTGGGGATCGGACTCGACGGGGGGATCGTCCGGGAGGCCATCGAGGATCCGACCACGCACGACGATGTGTTGTCGGACCACCAGCGGGTGGTCGACGCCGGCGGCTACGGCGTGCCGACCCTGTTCTTCCCCGAGTTCGACGACCACTGCCTCTTCGGCCCGGTCCTCATCAACCCGCCCGAGGGCGATGCCGCCCTTCGCCTGTGGCATGCCGTGACCGCCTGGCTCGAGTTCGGTGACGTCTACGAGCTTCAGCAACCGAAGACGAAATACCACGAGCAGCGCATCGCCCAATCGTTCGAGACCTATCTCGACGCCCGAGACTGGGTGAGCATCAATCGGGGCAACGTGGTGGAGTTCACCGACGACGGATTCCAGGTCGGCAGCTTCGACTGACCCCAAAAGGGCCTTTCTGTGCCTGTCAGCTCCAGGAACCTGGAGCTGACAGGCACAGGATGCGAGGGATGGCGACCGTCAGGCGGCCACTGCGTCGGTCGTGGCCACAGGATCGGGGCCCGACCCCTCGCCCCGACCGAGCAGGTGGGCGATGATGGCTCCGACCAGACCGATGCCGATCACGGCCAGCATGCGAGACCGGAAGAAATCGTGCAGAGAACCGGTGGCTTCGGGATCGAGTAGGGCTGCCGGCGGGCTGAACGCGTAGTACAGGCCGACCAGCGTGGCCACGAACCCGACCACGCCGACCACCGTGGCCACGCCCGTTCCGAGGACCGTCTCGGTGTCGGGATTTCGGAACCGGTTGACCACCGACAGCAGGTGGTACACGGCGTACAGCAGGATCCACACATACGCACCGGCGAACACCCACTCGACGACGTTGGCGGAGAGAAGCGCGGCCGTGGTTGCCGGAATCACGAACAGGATCGTGGCCCAGATCGGAGTGTGGTAGGTCGGATGGAGCCGGGCGAACGTGCGGCTGATCGCCGGACCGAAGAAGTTGCCCTCCCGGGCGAGGCTGTAGATGATCCGGGGCACCGCGGCGAAGGCGATGGTGAGCGAACCGAGCGTGGAGGCCACGGAGGCCACGGCCATCAACTTGATACCGAACGTGCCGAAGAACCCGTCGCCGACCGCCAACTGTGGACACGACTCGTTGCAGCCGGCCTCGCCGCTGATCAGCTCGGCCCAGCTTCCACCGCCGGGAGGTGTCGTACCACTGACACCGAGGCCCATGACCAACGAGGTGAACAGCACGACGACCAGGCCGGTGACCACACCGTAGGTGATGTTTCGGCGGGGATTGCGGGCCTCCTCGGCCAGCGGCGTCACGAACTCGATGCCGACGAAGGTCCAGAAGGCGAGCACGAAGCTGGCGGCCAGGAGGCCCTCCGAGCCGAAGAGCTGACCCAGGCCGGGGGCCCCGAGATCGAGATTGGCGGAATCCCACGGCCCTTGATCACCGATCCCGAGGAACCCGGCGATGCCGAACAGCAGACGGATCCCGAGCATGGCGACCAGGAGGAAGGCACTGACCCATGCCGCCGTCCGTAGACCGAAGATGTTGGGGATCACGGCCAGAATGGTCATGGCCACAATGAACCAGTTCAGCCCGGTGGTAGCCCCGAACAGCTCCTGCAGCCCGAACGCCCCGGCCGCCGTCTCCCCCGCACCGGCGAAGACGAACATGCCGATGAAGGTGAGAGCCAGAAACACACCCAGGAACCGGCCGACGTCGCCGCCGAAGACGCTCCGGGCGTATTCGAACAATGCACCGGCCCGTGGGTGGCTGACCGACAACTCGGCCGCCGACAGTCCGAGCAAGAGGTTGATGATGAACGAGATGATGATGGCGATGGCGAACGCACCGCCGAGGAAGAAGTAGCCTTGGAAGTCGCTGACGAGTGTGCTCGAAGCCACCACCAGAGCAACGCCGGCGACGAACACCTCCCACGTGCCGATGGATTTCTCCAATCGCACATCGCTTCCTGCTTGCGTGTCAGTCATCTTGGTTACCCCCTGTTGGTTGACTGATTTATCAGACACTCGATGAGGTCACTGGTCATGAGACACCGAGATCGCGCCGCTCGGGCACGCTTCGGCGACAGCCCGGGCCCTGTCGAGCGGCAGCCTGCCGTCGCCCACCACCTCCGAGAGGCCGCTCGAGTCGTCGAGGCGGAACACCGCCGACTCGGCGGCCTCGCACTGGCCGACACCGATGCACAGCTCCTGGTCGACCACCATCTTCACGAGTTCGGACCCGCTCATGGCCCACCCCCTGGGGCCAGTGGCACTTCAAGTACCCCGTGTACGAAGTTGGATCGCGCTCGCACCAGCTCGCCGGTGCGGGTGAGGTCCATCCCCCGACGAAGCATCTCCTCGAGGAGCACCCTGATCTCCATCCGGGCCAGGAACGCGCCGAGACAGAAGTGCGGTCCGCCGCCACCGAACGCCTGGTGCGGGTTGTCGGCTCGGCCGACGTCGAACCGGTCGGGTTCGTCGAACACCGCCTCGTCGCGATTTGACGACGCGTACCACATCACCACCTTGTCGCCCGACGAGATCGAGGTTCCGGCCAGCTCCGTGTCGTCGATGGCGGTGCGCCGCATGTGCAGAACCGGAGTCGCCCACCGGAGTATCTCCTCGATGGCCGAGTCGACCAGGGTCGGGTCGGCCTTCAATCGCTCCCACTGATCCGGATGGTCGGCCAGGGCCACCGCTCCGTGGGTGATCGCCGTTCTCGTCGTCTCATTGCCGGCGAAAACGAGCACGTGGAAGAAGTTCCGGTACTCGGCCCGGCTGAGTCGGTCGCCGCCGTCGGATGCCTCGACCAGCTGGGTGACGAGATCGTCGGCGGGCTCGCGACGGCGGGCATCGCCGATCTGCTCGCCGTACTCGTAGAGGGCGTGACTGGCCGGGCTGCCGAACGGCAGAAGGCGCACCGGCGTGGTGTTCCCGAACGCGTCGTCGGGAAGCGACGGCCGGTCGCCCGTGCCCTCGACGAGATAGTTCGACAGCTCGACCAGGTGATCGGCGTCTGACAGGGGCACACCGAGGATCGACAGGATGACCCGGATCGGCAGTGGTGCCGCCACCATGTCGACCCAATCGCCACCGCCGGCCATCACGAACTCGTCGAGCAGCTCGGCGGCAATCGTACGCGTCGTGTCCTCCCAGACCAGCAGGTTGCGCGGGGTGAACGCCCGGCTCACCAGCCTGCGCAGGCGGGTGTGGTCGGGGGCGTCGGTGTCGATGATCGATCGACGAGCCTCCAGCGCATCGGCCTCGAGATCCCAGAGGTTCGTGTGCCCGGCGGCGGACGAGAAGACATCGGGCCGCTTGGATACCTCCTTGACATCGGCGTGGCGGGTGACGGCCCAGAATCCCGACTCCTCATACGGGTGCCACACGAGACCCGGTTCGCCCCGCATGGCCGCGAACGCCTCATGAGGGATCCCCTCGGCGTAGAGGGCGGGGTCGGTGATGTCGGTCGTCGTCACGTCAGGAATGCTCCAGGTAACGTTGCCGCTCCCAGTCGTTGACGTCGTCGCCCTCCGCGGCGGACTCGGTGGCCAGCTCCGCATCGGCCGCTACCAGGCTGACGAAGCTGCGGGAGAACATGTCGCCGAGCTGAGCGGCGAGCCTGCTGCCACTGAACTCGGCCGCCGCTCCTTCGACGTCGGTCGGCAGCTCCGTGCAACCGCCCGGGTTCGTGTACATGTCACCGTCGCTGCGCTCCGGCGGTTCGAGCTTGTTCTCGATGCCGTCGGCGCCGGCCGCGAGAACGGCGGCGATGATCAGGTAGGGGTTGGCGTTGGCCCCGGCCGATCGGAACTCGACTCGATTGGCCGCTGAGCCGGCCTCGGTGATGCAGCGGGCCAGGACCGTGCGGTTGTCGCCGCCCCAGTGGATGTGGGTCGGGGCGAAGGTGTAGGGCCGGATCCGTTTGGTGGAGTTGACGTTGGGGGCGCCGAGCAGAGTCATCGGCCCGGCGTGGTCGAGCAGCCCGGCCAACCAGTGCCGCATCAACTCGTTGGGCGCTCCGTCGGAATCGGAGAACGCGTTGGTGCCGTCGACGTTCAGGCTGGTGTGGATGTGCATGCCGGAACCGGACTGGTCGGCGAACGGCTTTGGCATGAAGGTGGCCAGCCAACCGTGATCGGCGGCCACCTGCTTGACGATCGACTTGAACAGCACGGTGTTGTCGGCGGTGCGCATGGCGTCGGCCGGGCCGACATTGACCTCGATCTGGCCGGTGCCGTATTCAAGGTTCGACGACTCCACGGTCATGCCCGCACCGGCCAGCGCGTCACGCATCTGACGGAGCGCGACCTCGACCTCGTCGCCGCACGTCAGCGAGCTGTACTGGATGTAGTCCATCACCGGCTGATGGTCCTGGTCGACGAGGTAGAACTCCATCTCGGTGGCGACGACCACGTCGAGACCGAGGTCGGAGCACCGCGCGATCTGGTTGGCAAGAACACTCCGAGGGGCCAGTGGATGGAGTTCACCGTGTTCGTCGGTGGCATCGGCGAACACCAACGCGTAGCCAGGGCGGTGGGAGAACATCCGCAGCGTCGAGAGATCGGGCGTGAGGTGGGTGTCGAGGTAGCCGGTGTCCATGTTGATGAACTCGTTGTCCGGGAGATCGTTGGCGATGTCGAACACGAAGATGGCATCGGCGATGTTCGCTCCCGAGCGAACCGTCGACTCGAGGAAGGTGCGAACCGGAATCCGTTTGCCCCGGAGGTGGCCCTGTGTATCGACGATCGCCAGCTCCACGGTATGCACGCCGTTGCGGTCCAGGAGCGCTTCGAGCTGCTCCGGAGCCATCTCGGTTTCGAGGTCGACGGTGCGTTGATCGGACATGGCGGCTACTCCCCTTGTTGATTGTTTGGTCTCAAGTATCGTTCGTGTCGCACGTGCGCGCCGCGGTTCCGCTCACGAGACCGAACCCTCCCGCACCAGGACGGTTTTGATGTCCGAGTGGAAGTCGAGCGCGTACTGCCCGCCCTCGCGACCGATACCGCTGATCGCCGCGCCGCCGAAGGGGGCATTGAGGTCGCGGACGAGGAAGCTGTTGACCCACACGACGCCGGCCCTGATCGACCGTCCGACACGCTCGGCCCGCTCCCGCTCGCCGGTGAAGACGATGGCCGACAGCCCGTAGTCGGTCGAGTTGGCAAGCGCCACGGCCTCGGCCTCCGTCCCGAACCTCTGGAAGGTCAGCACGGGGCCGAAGATCTCGCGTTGCACGACTTCGGAATCGTTCGACCGTGGCTCGATGAGGGTCGGCTCATAGTGGAGGCTGCCGTCGACCGGGTGTCCGCCCCGCACGATCACGTCGCCGTCGGCCCGGGCCCGCTCGACGAAGCCATGCACCCGATCCCGATGATCGGGGTGGACCATGGGAGCGATGTCGGTCGACGGATCCCGGCTGTCGCCCAAGACCAACTCGTCGACGTGGCGGTGGAACCGGTCGAGAAACTCGTCGGCCACCGACTCCTCCACCAGCAACCTGGTACCGGCCAGACAGACCTGGCCGGAATCGTCGTATTGCCACGCCGCTCGATGGGCGGCGGCGTCGAGATCGGCGTCGGCGAACACCAGCAGCGGGCCCTTGCCCCCGAGTTCCGCGGTGAAGGGCACGATGTTGGCGGCCGCGGCCCGGCCGATGTGACGGGCGGTCTCCGGGGATCCGGTGAAGGTGATCCGACGCACGCCGGGATTGGCCACCAGCGCGGCTCCCACCTCGGAGCCGATGCCCTGCACCAGGTTCCAGGCTCCGGCGGGGAAGCCGGCCTCGACAGCCAGCTCAGCCAGCAGCGCCGCTGACAGTGGTGACCACTCGGCCGGCTTGTGTATCACGCTGTTGCCGGCGGCCAGTGCCGGCGCCAGTTTCCAGGTGGCGAGCATGAACGGGGCGTTCCACGGGGTGATGACGACCGCGGGGCCCGCCGGCATCCGTTGCACGGTGTGGTCGAGGTTCTTGGCCTGCCAGGTCGGTTCTTTGTGCCCGGCGACGAGATCGGCGTAGAGCCGGAAGTTCTGCGCTCCCCGGGCCACCAGACGTTCCCGCATCGATTCGAACATGAAGCCCATGTCGTGGGTCTCGACGGTGGCGATGGCATCGGTGTTGGCCACCAGAAGATCGGCCAGGCGATACATGACCTCGGCCCGTTCCGCCGGTGTGAACCCTGACCAGTGATCGAATCCGGCGCGAGCGGCGTCGACCGCAGCCGCCGCCGTGGTCTCGTCACCCCGGGCCACCTCGGCCAGCGGCCCGGCGTTCCAGTTCAGTGGTGACCTGGTCTCGAACCGCGACGCCGAATCGATCCAGCGACCACCGATGAGGTGTCCGAGCGGCACGGGAACGCCGTCGATCTCGGCCCGCCGCACCGGCTCCTCGGTCACGTCATGATCCCTTTCGGGGTGGGCGGATCCCGCGGAACTCCCAGTCGCCGCCCTTGGCCGTCGACTGCACCTCCTCGGAGTTCGACGGCTGGGCGCCCACATCACTCCGAACCGCCGTCGGTCCGGCCACGATCGTGTTGGTGAGCGCTCCCAGCCCCTCAACCTCGACGGTGACGACATCACCGGGGAAGACCGTGCGCGAGTTGGCCGGAGTGCCCGAGAGAATCAGATCGCCGGGAACCAGGGATATGGTGCGGGCGATGTCGGCCACGAGATAGTGCATGTCCCACTCCATCTCGTCGGTGTTGCCGTCCTGGCGGACCTCGCCGTTGACCAGGGTGCGGATGCGCTTGTTGCGGAAATCCCAACCGGTCACCAGGCCCGGACCGATCGGACACAGAGTGTCGCTCCCTTTTACCCGCAGCATGGAACCGGCGTCGGTGTCCCGGAAGTCGTGAAGGCCGTAGTCGTTGGCCACGGTGTAGCCGGCGATGTAGCCGCCGGCCTCGTCAGGGGCGATGTTGCGACAGGTCCGGCCGATCACAATGGCGATCTCACCTTCGAAGTTGAGCCACCGGCAGCCCTCGGGCCGCACAACGTCGGCGCCGTGACTGTTCAGCGCCGACACCGGTTTGTGGAAGTAGGTCGGGGCCGGCGGCAGTTTGGCCATGAACTCGTCGACACGGCTGACGTAGTTGAGGTGTACGCAGATGATCTTGGTCGGGGTGACCGGCGGAAGATGTAAGGCGTCACCGATCGCGACCCGCCGGCCATCGCCGGCCACGAGTTGCTCGCCGTCGACATCCACGGCGACCTCGGTCGGATAGCCGTCGAGAAGAATACGTCTCCGCTCGCTGGGTTTGTCGCTGCTGCCAGGGCTCATGACTGCTCGAATCCGATGTTTGTTCGGTACCAAACTAAATCGGATCGCCGACCGGCGCAAGACGTTCGACGAGCGCGCCGGTACGCTCGGGTCGGAGACGCCACCGGGATCATGACCGACGACCACGAGAACCGTCTGCTGGCGGCCGAGCAGGAAGTCCAGAAAAAGCTGGGCGACCGGCCCTTCGACTTCACGGCCATGCGAGCGATCTCGAACATCTACCGGGCGGCCGCTGCCGTGCGCCGGCAGGCTGAACGGGAGGTGTTGGCCGACCACAACCTCAGTTGGGGTGGCTTCACGATCCTTTGGGTGTTGTGGGTCTGGGGGGCTATGGAGACCGGTCGGCTGGCGGCCGAGTGCGACCTGGCCAAGGGAACGCTCACCGGTATGGTCACCACGCTCGAGAATCAGAATCTGGTGACCCGCAAGCGCGTCGCCGCCGATCGTCGTCGGGTCGAGGTGGGGCTCACGCCGAAGGGCGGACGGCTGATCAGCCGGGTCTTTCCGACCTTCAATCGCTTCGAATCGGCGATGGTCGACGGCCTTTCCCCATCCGACCAGGCCGAGCTGGCCCGACTGCTACGACTGGTCGTCACCAATGCAAACCCCGACTCCGACGCCGAGGCCTGAGACGCCGACCTTGATTAGTTCGGTACCGAACAATTAAGGTTGCCGTATGAGCGATTCGTCGCCCTCCACCGCCGGGTCCGAACTGAAGGGCCTCCTGTACCCTCGCACCCCGACCGGTAGGGGCACAATCCTCCCCGATCCCCCGTGGCACTACTCGGGCGAAATGCTCACGATCGAGTACCGAACCGATCCGGAGCGGGTCGCCGAACTCCTACCCTCCCCCCTCGAGCCGGCGGCCGAGGATCCCGGGGCGGTCGCCGTCATCTGGGCCGACTGGCAATCGTGCAGCGACTCGTTCGACGAGCTGCTCGATCCCGCTCGGGCCCAGTACAAAGAGGTGTTCGTGGTGGTCCGCTGCCGGTACCGCGACCAGACCTACAGCCGAGCGGCCTTCATCTGGGTCGACAAGGACTTCGCCATGGCTCGGGGCCACCTGCAGGGGTACCCGAAGAAGATGGCGGAGATCTGGATGACCCGGCCGGTCACCCACGGCAGGGCCGGTCCCCGCCTCGAATCCGGCGGCCGGTTCGGGGCCACGCTCAGCACGTGGGGTCGCCGTATCGCCGAGGCCACCTTCACCATCACCGGCACCGCCGAGTCGCCCGGATTCGTCAACGGTCATCCAATGCTCCACTCCCGCCAGATGCCGGCCATCGAGATGGACGGTCGGGATTCGCTCGACGAGCTCGTGACCATGCGCGGCTTCGATCACGATGTCGGTCCGGTGTATGCCGGTGAGGCTGAACTCCGCCTTCCCGACAACCCGACCGAAGAGCTGACCCGGCTACCCGTTCTCGAGCCGATCGGGGCCTGGTACCGCCAGGTCGGCACGTCGATGGGCCCGGGCACGACACTGTGGGCGGCGCCCAACCCGTTGGCCGCCGACGAAGGCGGTGATCGACGGTGACCCACGTCGACGACTACCTTGCCGATCTCGGCCCCGACGACGCCGATCTGACCAGCCACGACACCTACGTCGACGGCGTACCGCACGCCACCTTCTCCCGGCTGCGGGCCGCCGACCCTGTCCACTGGACCGACGAGCAGGACGGCTCGGGGTTCTGGTCGATCCTCCGCTACGACGACGCGCTGGCCGTCAGCCGCGACGTGGCCACCTTCACCTCATCCAAAGGCATACGCCTCGAAGAGATGGACCCGGAGGAGACCGAGGCCCGACTGACGATGATGGAAATGGATCCGCCGGAGCACACCCGCTACCGCCGTCTCGTCAACCGGGGGTTCACCCGTCGAACCGTCGAGGCCTACGAGGATTCGATTCGACTTCTCGCCGCCGAGGTCATCGATGCCGCGTTGCCGAAAGGCGAGTTCGACTTCGTGACCGAGATCGCCGAGCAGCTTCCGATGCGCATGCTGGGTCGCCTGCTCGGCACATCCGACGACGACGGGCACAAGCTGGTGGCCTGGGGCGACGCCCTGCTGGGGAACACCGATCCCGAGTTCACCGATCACCCCGTCGACCTGACCGATACCGAGGAGTTCCGCATGGTCCCCTTCCGGTCGCCGGCGTCGATACAGATCTTCCGGTACGCCCAGCAGCAGGCGGCCGACCGGCGGGCCAACCCCCGCGACGACATCATCACCCAGCTGTTGGCGCCGATGTCGGATGGCGAGCCGCTCACCGATCTGGAGTTCAACAACTTCTTCACTCTTCTGGTGGCGGCCGGCAACGACACGACCCGCTATACCATGACCCACGGTTTGTGGACGATGCTCAATCATCCCGAGCTGTGGGCGGCCTGGAAGGCGCACCCCGAACTGACGCCGACGGCCGTGGAGGAGATCCTGCGCACGGGTTCGGTCACGATGCACTTCCGCCGCACCGCAACCCGGGACGTGGGGTTGCGGGGATCGGAGATCAAAGCGGGTGACAAAGTCGTGATCTGGTATATCGCCGCCAACCACGACCCGGACGGATTCCCAAATCCGTACCGTTTCGACCTGGCCCGCGACCCCAACGACCACATGGCCTTCGGCCGCAACGGCCCCCACCTGTGCCTCGGGGCGTGGCTGGCCCGAATGGAGGTGCGGCTCGTGTTCGAGGAGCTGATGAAGCGCATCGACCACTTCGAACCGGCCGGACCGATCGACCGGCTGCGGTCGAACTTCATCTCCGGCATCAAACATCTACCGGTCCGGGTGGTCGGATGACGCCAATCGGTCAGGGAGTGCGCTGATGGGAGCGATAGTCGGAGCGGCGCTGGTGTCACACGTGCCGCCATTGGTGCTGCCCGAGACCGATCGGCGAGAGCTGAACCACGGTGACGACACGACACTCTTCGGTGGGCTGCACGATCTCCGCAGAGAGAAGCTGGATCCGCTGAACGTCGACACGGTCGTCGTCATCGACACCCACTGGTTCACAACGATCGAACACATCGTGGCCTCCCACGACAAACGGGAGGGTGTCTACACCTCGGAGGAGCTACCGCGGGGCATGTGTCAGATGCCGTACTCGTTTCGTGGCGACCGTGCGCTGGCCGAGGCCTGGGCCGACCTGTCGGAGGACCGTGACGACACCTGGATCACCGCCATCGACGACCCCTATCTGCCCGTCCACTACCCCACCCTCAACCTGCTGCCGTTCCTGCAGCGAGACGAACGTTGGGTGTCGACCGGCGTCTGCCAGACCGCCACACCGGAGGATTTCCTGCTCCACGGCCAACTACTGGCCGAGGCGGTGGCCGCGGTCGAGGATCGTCGGGTGGTGGTGCTGGCGTCGGGCGGACTCAGCCACCGATTCTGGCCGTTGCGCCAGTTCCGGGATCACGAGGCCGCCGATCCCAATCTGCACATTCGCACGCCAGAGGCCGCGGCCGCCGACCGTCGGGTCATCGCCATGATGAAGGCCGGTGACCATGCGGGCATCATCGACTTCGTGCCCGAGTACCGGTCGTTCTCCCCCGAGGGCTTCTTCGGTCACTACCTGACGATGGTGGGGTCACTCGGTGGAGCCGGCTGCGTGGCCGAAGGTGTGCAGTTCGGCGACTACGAGTCGGTGGCCGGCACCGGCCAGGCCCACATCTGGTTCGACCTGTAGCGTTCGAGCCCAGCTCCCCCCAGCGGAACTTTGGGCCTGCCACGACCCGAAAACGGATCGGCGGAGGCCCACGGTTGCGTGCAGGTGATCAGTGGTAGGGCAGGTATTCGTTCAGTTCCCAGGCGGTGACGCCGGATTCGAGGTCGAATGCACCCTCGGCATCGGTGAAGCGGTCCCACTCGGCCCGCTTGTTGGCGACGAAGTTGGCGACCAGGTCGGCGCCGAGTGCGGTGACGAACTCCTCGTCTGCCTCCAGGTGGTCGAGCGCCTCGGAGAGGTTGGCGGCTGCGGCCACGTCGGTGTTGACCTCGTCCATCCCGTCGCCGGTCTCGGGATCCGGACAGTCGAGTTCGTTGACGACGCCGAGGCGGGCAGCGGTCAGGACCGCGGCCACCGCCAGGTGCACCGACACGGCACCGTCGGCGACTCGGGACTCGATCCGGGAGCCCTGTCCTCGGGCGGCCGGCACCCGGTTGGCCACCATCCGGTGGTCGTAGCCCCAGTTGGCCCAGTACCCGGCCAGTGACGCAGGCTGCAGACGGCGGTAGGCGTTGACCGTGGGAGCGGTCAGGGCGACCAGGGCCTGATGGTGGGCACACAATCCGCCGAGGCACTGCCGGGCCAGCGTCGACAGCCCGTCGTCGGCCGATTCGTCGAACAATGCGTTCGCACCGTCACCATCGACCAGGGAGAAGTTGACGTGCACCCCGCTGCCGCTCAGATCGTCGAACGGCTTGCCCATGAAGGTCATGTCGAGGCCGTTCATCAACGCGATCTCACGGGCCATGACCCGGAACAGGAAGATGTCATCGGCCGCGGCCACAGCGTCGTCGTACTCGAGCGTGAGCTCGTACTGCGACTCGTCGAACTCGGCGTTGATCGACTCGATCCGGAACCCGCACTCGGCCGCGGCGGTCATGATGTCGTCGATCACGCCGGCGGGGTCATTGGAGGGGCCCGTGCCGTACACGAGCGCCCGAGGATTCCGGTAGCGGCGCCACCCGCCGTCGTCGTCGGCTTCGAGGAGGTAGGACTCCAGTTCGATCCCGACCTTGGGGCTGAGACCCTGCTCCTGCCAGGCGGCCACGGCGGTCTGGAGCACATGGCGGGACGCAAAGGTGTAGGGAGAGCCGTGGAGGTCGAGGTGGCCCACCGCAACGCCGGTTATGTCATCCTCCCAACCGGGCCGCACCGACTCGGGATCGTGGGTGGCGTGCACGTCGATGAGCCCTTCGAGCAGGTAGGCCCCGGGGGCCGGGATCATGCTGCGGTCGTAGCCGAGCGCGAACGTGGTGGCGCAGTGGC
>CBDCGP010000032.1:0-7949 GCA_965216655.1 Acidimicrobiales bacterium | reverse complement strand
GGTGAGCACACCATGACCTTCGTCGCCGGCGTTGGCCCCGAGCACGCGGAGACCGCCGACCAGGGCGGTCATCTCCGGAGCCGAGAGGTTGAGCATGAAGGCCTTGTCGATGAGCATGTGCTCGGTCGGGACCGGGCCCTCCTTGGCCACATAGTTGCGGAAGCCGTCGGCCGCCGGTTCGAGGTAGGAGAACGACTCGACATCGGTGTTCTCCTGGTCGGCGTCGGTGCGACCCGGCGTGAACGGCACGCTGAGGTCGTGGCCGGCGGCTTTGGCCGCCGCCTCCACGGCCGCGGTGCCGCCCAGCACGATGAGGTCGGCCAGCGAAACCTGTGGGCCTCCCTTGGCGTTGAAGTCGCTCTGGATCTCGCCCAGCTTCGCCAGCACGGTGTTGACCCCGGCCTGGATGTTGACGTCCCAGTCGGCCTGTGGCGACAGACGGATCCGGGCGCCGTTGGCGCCACCGCGGAAGTCGGTCTTGCGGTACGTCGAGGCCGAAGCCCAGGCGGTGGAGACCAGCTGCTCGGTGGTGAGACCCGAATCGAGGAGCGTCGACTTGAGTTCTGCGATCTCGGCATCGCCGATCATCGGACCCTCGTGGGCGGGAACGTTGTCCTGCCAGTCCATCTTCTCGTCGGGCACTTGGGGGCCGACGTAGCGGATGGCCGGACCCATGTCACGGTGCAACAGCTTGAACCAGGCTCGGGCGAACGCGTCGGCCAGCTGATCCGGATTCTCGTGGAACCGCTTCGAGATCTCCAGGTAGGCGGGATCGGTGATCATGGCCATGTCGGCGGTCGACATGGTCGGCTTGGTCTCCGAAGCGCCCGGGTGCGCCGGAGGCACCATGAAGCCCTCCTTGACCTCCACCGGCTGCCACTGCTGGGCGCCGGCCGGTGACATCACCAGCTCCCACTCGTGGGCGAAGATCGTGTCGAGGTACTTGTTGTCCCACTGGGTGGGGGTCGGCGTCCAGGCCCCTTCGAGGCCCGACGTGACGGCGAACTCGCCGAGGCCGGTCTCGTTGGAGTTGACCCACCCGAAGGCCTGGTCGGCGATGCCGGCGGCCTCGGGTTCGGCACCGACGGCGTCGGCCGGACCGTTCCCGTGCATCTTGCCGAAGGTGTGACCACCGACGGTGAGGGCAACGGTCTCCTCGTCGTTCATGGCCATCCGGCTGAACGTCTCGCGGATGTCCTGGGCCGACTTCATGGCGTCCGCCACGCCGTTGGGGCCCTCGGGGTTCACGTAGATCAGGCCCATCTGCACGGCGGCGAGCGGCGAGTCGAGCTTCCGATCGTCGGTTTCGAACGAACCGGTGTAGCGCTCGTCCTTGTCGTCGAGCCAGACGTTTTCGGGACCCCAGTAGATGTCGTCCTCGGGAGCCCAGATGTCGGCGCGGCCGAAGGCGAATCCGAAGGTCTTGAAGCCCATTGTCTCGAGGGCACGGTTGCCGGCGAAGACGAACAGGTCGGCGTTCGAGATGGCCTTGCCGTACTTCTTCTTGATGGGCAGGAGGAGGCGGCGGGCCTTGTCGAGGTTGCCGTTGTCGGGCCACGAGTTGAGCGGGGCGAAACGCTGGGCGCCTGTTCCGGCGCCGCCTCGGCCGTCGTGGACCCGGTAGGTGCCGGCGGCGTGCCAGCTCATGCGGATGAAGAAGCCGCCGTAGTGACCCCAGTCGGCGGGCCACCAGTCCTGGGAGTCGGTCATCAGGGCATCGACGTCACGGGTCAACTCGTCGAAGTCGATCTCCGACACGGCCTCGGCGTAATCGAAGTCGGCGCCGAGCGGATTCGACTGAGGATGACCCTGGTGGAGGATCCCCAGATTCAGCTGGTTCGGCCACCACTTCTCGTTTGACTGGGCCTCTCCGGAGGTGAGAGCGCCCCATTCGGGTGTCTGGGTTGGGCTGTCGGACATCAAGTCTCCTGTGGTCAGGTCGATGGATGGTCGTGGATTGTGGACGAGTCCCCCTGGCGGAGTCCTCAGAACATTCAGGCGGCCGAAGCCTGGCAGTCGGGGCAGACGCCCCAGTAGATGACTTCGGCCTCGTGCACGTCGAATCGCCAGTCGTCGACCGGCGTCAGGCAAGGTGTGTCCCCCACTGCACAGTCGACATCGACCAGACGGTCACAGCTCCGGCAGATGAGGTGGTGATGGTTGTCGCCAACTCGATCCTCGTACCTGGTGGGTGAGCCTGCGGGCTGGATCCGGCGGATGATGTCGTTGTCGGTCAGTACGGTCAACGAATCATAGACCGACTGCCGGGAGATCGCCCCGATGTGTTCACGGACCTTCTCGGCCACTGCATTGGCACTGATGTGCGGATGGGCCGATACGGCGCGAAGCACGGCGAGGCGCTGTGCGGTCACCTGGACACCGTGGGCCCGCAGAACAGCTGCAGGATCGGGTGTCGGTTCGTCGGGCACGAACTACACCATAGTGGCCAATTCTGGACACTGTCAAAAGTTGGGGTCAAAAGCTGGGGTCGAAAGTTGGGGTCAAGAACTGGTGGGATCGAGAATTGGTGGACGGTGAGATCTGTCATCGCGCGGCGAGCATCACCAACGAGGCCAAGGCGCCAAGCTGCTGGACCGAACCGAGGACGTCGCCGGTGATACCGCCGATCTTACGATTGGCGAGCGCGATCATGGCTGCGGTTGCGATGGCCACGGCGACGACCACGGCCGCCCCGGTCACGACGACTGCGACGGCGTCGCCGTGCATCACGAGGGCCGTGGAGGCGACGACGGTTCCGGCGACCGACAGGGCCAGAGCAAGCGCCGTCGGTCCGACCTGGGCCACATAGGCCGCAGCCAGCCCGTCAACGGTTGCCGGACGGGCCACCTTCATCGTGACCACGGCCGCCGCCCGCGACACGGCGTGGGCACACACCACGGCGGCGAGTGCCTCGATCGGCCGCTGTTCGACGATTGTCGCCAGAGCGGCGACCTCGATGACCAGCACCAGCACCACCGTTGCGGTCCCGTAGGTGCCCAGACGGGAGTCCTTCAGGATGTCCATGCGCTGGGCGCGGGTCCACCCGCCGCCGAAGGCGTCGGCCACATCGGCGATCCCGTCGAGGTGGAAGGCGCCGGTGATCAACGTCGAAACGGCGACCGACAGCGCCGCTGCCAGCAGCGGGTCGACGACCTGACCGACGCCGATCAGTACCGCCCCCTGGGCGAGGCCGATCGCGGCGCCGACCATCGGGAACCAGCCGACCGCTCTCGAGAGCACCCCCTCGGTCTCGCCCATCGGGATGCGGGTCAGGAACCCGACGGCGGTACGCAGCCCGGCCGGCACGGTATCTCAGGCGCCGCCGGGCGAACGGTGGCCGAACCACTCGGCGAAGGTCGGAACCTCGGTCACGAGAGCGCACGCCATCCGCACCAGCGGCACGGCGGCCATGGCCCCGGACGCTTCCCCGAGCCGCAGATCGAGATCGAGCAGTGGTCGGAGTCCGAGGTGGTCGAGTACCGCGCCGTGGCCGCGCTCGGCCGACCTGTGCCCGGCCCAGAGGTGGCCCGACGCATCGGGGTGAAGGCGGTGGACGGCCAGCGCCGACGCGCCGACGACGAATCCGTCCAGCAATACCGGGACCGATCGGCAGCGGGCCTCGACCAGCGCTCCCGCCATCGCCGCCAGCTCGGTACCGCCGAGATGGCGGAGCGCCTCCAGCGCGGCCGTCGCTTCACCGACCTCCTCGAACGGGGCCGCGTGATGGTAGCGGGCGACCGCCACGGAGACGGCCTCGATCTTGCGGGCCAGCCCTTCGTCGTCGACGCCGGTTCCCCGTCCGACGATCGCGTCGGCGGGTCTGTCGAGGAGCGCACACACGACGGCGGCGGCCGCGGTGGTGTTGCCGATTCCCATCTCGCCGACGATGAGCAGGTCGACCACGTTGCGTTCGACGAGGCCGTGTACCGCCTGCCGCCCCCGGTCGAATGACGTCTGACATCGCGCTTCGTCCATCGCCGGTTCGGTTCTGATGTCACCGGTCGGTTCACCGACCCCGACGTCGACGACGGCGACCGATGCGCCGGCCACGGCGGCCATGGCCGAGATCGATGCCTGGTTCTTCTCGAACGCCTCGACCATGGCGCCGGTCACCTCGGCCGGGTAGGCGCTCAGCTGGGCCACGCCGTGGTCGCCGGCGAAGATGACGGCAGCCGGTCGCTGGACCGCCGGGGTCGCCGTCCGCTGCCATCCGGCCAGCCACACCGCCACCTCGTCGAGGCGGGCCAGCGCGCCCGACGGCCGAAGGATGTCGGCCACTCGCTCGGCCACCGCGGCCCTGCTCGCCCCGTCGGGGATCGGGGCGGCGGCCAGATCGGCCAGAAGGCGTTCCTCCCACCGGCCGCGCCCTTCGGTCATCGGGTGACTCCCATGGCGTGCAGAATATCGTCGCTGTCATCCAGGCGGAGGGCTCGCCCGGCCACGACCAGGTAGGTTGCATCGAGGCGGGCGGCGAGTAGTCGGTTGGCGGCGCCGAGCAGATCGCGGTACTTGCGCCCGAGCTCGCTTGGAGGGTGCACGCCCATCCCAACCTCGTTGCTCACCACGACCGCCGGCCCGTCCGACAGCGTCTCGCCGATGCCGGTCATCCGATCGAGAATTGCATCATCTCCGAGCTCGGCGACCATGAGGTTGGCCACGAGGACAGTGATGCAGTCGACGACGACCAGGCCACCTGGTGTCACGGGTAGATCGTCGGCCCGCAGCTCCGGGCGCTCCAGCACGCTCCAGTCGGGAGGACGCTCCCGGCGGTGGCGGTCGATGCGGGCGGTCATGTCGTCGTCGATCGGTTGGGCGGTGGCGACGAACGTCACCGGGCCCGCCCAGGCGCGCCCGATCGCAACCGCGAGTGAGCTCTTGCCGCTGCGCACCCCGCCGAGCAGCAGGACGGAACGGGCGGGCAAGCTAAGCCGGGTTCCGACGGGTGAAGACGGGGCGCTCTGCGGTCGACCGATCTGGATCGTGGGCGTAACCCATGCCGTCGAACTTGGCGAGCTGGTCGACGTCGGTGACCCGATCCTTGACCATCCAGGCCGCCATCGCCCCCCGGGCCTTCTTGGCGAAGAAGCTGACCGTGCGGTAGTCGCCGTCGCCTTTGGCGTCGAGGAATGCCGGCGCCACGATCGGGGCGTCGAGTTCGTCGGCGCGAACCGACTTGAAATACTCGTTGGACGCGAGGTTGACGAGGACCCGTTCTCCGGGGCTGGCGGCGAGATCGTCGTTGAGCGTTTCGGTGATCGTCGAACCCCAGAACGCGTAGAGGTCCTTGCCCTTCTTCGTCTTCAGCTTCGAGCCCATCTCCAGGCGATACGGCATCATCAGGTCGAGCGGGCGAAGCACGCCGTAGAGGCCCGAGAGGATCCGCAGCACCTTCTGTGAGTGGGTGAAGTCGCGCTGGTTGAACGATTTGGCATCGAGCCCGATGTAGACGTCGCCGTTGAAGGCGAGTACCGATGGTCGGGCCGAACCGTCGGGGAACGGGACCTCCCACTCCTGGAATCGCTCATGATTCAGCTCGGCCAGGTCGGACGAGATGCCCATCATGCGCGCCAGCGAGCGGGGTGACTTGGTGGCCATGATGTCGACCAGTTGCGATGCCTGCTCGAGCATTCGGGGCTCCGAGGACTTCGAGGTGGCCAGCGGTGATTCGTAGTCGAGTGACTTGGCGGGGGAGAGAACGGTCAGCACCCTTCCATTGTGGCCAAACACGGTGGTAGTTCAAAGCCCATGGTGGCTGATGGGGTCCAAGAGCCCCTGGTACGGGCCAATCCCGGCAGGTACAGTCGGGTGACGGGCGAGCTCCACCACGAGAGGCAACAGCCATGGCAGTGACAAAGATCATCGAAGTCGTCGGACGGTCATCGGAGAGCTCCGACGCCGCCGTGAAGAACGCACTGGCCGAAGCGACCAAGAGCATTCGCGACGTCAAAGCGCTCGACGTGGTGTCGGTCGGCCTGCGCGGCGACAACATGGACGAGTGGGGAGCGCTGGTGCGCATCTCGTTCCTCGTCGACAGCGTCGACGACTGACAACCGGCTATCGGGGTCGGGCGCCGACCGGCCCGACGGCCAAGAACATCAGCTCTCCCGGCTGGGTCGGCCGATTCGCACCGAACGGCCGGGTGACCACAGCGCCTGACCGGGACCGGCAGCCGGTGGTAGCCCCGCGGCCATCAGAACCTCGTCGTCGAAGAAGTCGAGCGACGAGCGATGGAGCGTCCACGGCTCGTGGACGATCGGAACCGTGCGGCTCTCACCTGGCGGGTCCCACCGGCGGGGCGGGAGCACGATTCGCCACCGGGCGGTCAGGAATCGGTCGACGTCGGTCGGCACCACTTCGCCGCCGATCGTGAGTTTCAGTCGAGCGGCCGTGCCGTCGGGACGTTTGGTCCAGTAGTCGGCCCGATGGTCGGCCAGCGAGAACTTGGACTCGGCCTCGTAGGCCGCGAGGTTCAACCGGCGTCGAAGGGTGGCGGCGATCAGCCTGCCGTCGGTGTCGACCGACAGATGGAAGGCGCCCGGCCGGCCGAACCGATCGACAACCGCCGCCACCGCTCGCACCTCGTGGTGCACAAAGAGCGATCGGCGCCGATCCAGGGTGCGATTCAGCTCGGTCGGGTCATGTGGTCGGCGACCCCAGGGCGGTGAGACCGTGAGGAACTGGTAGCCGGCCCACGCCCGCCCGCCGTAGAGATCGGCCGAAACGCCGGGCGGCAGCAAGCGCTCCACGGCATCGGGGGCGTACGACCAGTGGACGAAACCCACCGACTGCCATCGGACCACGATGGACAGCCGCCCGGCGGTGTCGGGCCCGGTGGCTGCGAACAGTCCGTCTCGTTCGATTCCAGCCGACACCGCCAATCGTCCTCCCGGATCGTCGCCGTCCCAGAGTACACAACGGTCCTCCCGGCGGCCTCGATTGCGTGCTCGATCCGATTATTTGGTTGCCGACCAATCCGATCGGCCGGTCGCTCCGAACCACGATCAACTCCCGACAAAAGGATCGACACGGATATGAAGATCACTGGTAAAAAAGTCATCTCGACCCTGGCCACGGCCGGCGTGGCGTCGCTCATGCTCGCCGCTCCCGCCAGCGCCGCCCACGAAGGCTCCGTCTACACGGCGGATCTGAAGGAACTCAACGACTCCGGAGGCTCCGGATCAGCGACGCTCACCGTTTCCGATGACGGCGAGACGATGGCCATCGACCTCTCGGCCACCGGTCTCGACCTTGATGGACCCCACGCCATCCACCTCCACGGGATCGTGGACGGTGACAGCGTGCTTGCTTCGACCTGTCCGACGATGGCCGACGACGAGGATGGCGACGGCGTGCTCACGGTGCTTGAGGGTGCCCCCAAGTACGGTGCCGTTCAGGTCAGCCTGACGACCTCCGGTGACACGTCGGCCGATTCGGCCCTCGCCGTCGACCGCTTCCCGGCTGGTACCGAAATCGACTATTCGCGGGACGGAATCCCGATCCCCGATGTGCTCAAGCCGAATGTCGGCAAACTCCACTTCGTGGTCCACGGCATCGACGAGAACGACAACGGCGAACTGGATCTCGATCAGGACGAGCGCTCGTCGTTGACCGACGACCTTCCCCGTGAAGGCACCGCTCCCGCCCTGTGCGGCACCATGA
The DNA here is from genome assembly GCA_965216655.1 of Acidimicrobiales bacterium. GTDB lineage: Bacteria > Actinomycetota > Acidimicrobiia > Acidimicrobiales > SZUA-35 > JAHELU01. The sequence continues at coordinate 290 of CBDCGP010000032.1, read as the reverse complement.
CGATCAGCGCTCAGGGTGAGATCCAGACCGGCGCCGGTGGTCTGGCCGACACCGATCAGACCGGCACCAATCTGGCCCTGGCCGGGCTCGGCGTCGCCGGTGTCGCCGCCGCCATGACGGCAACCCGCCGTCGCATGGCTCCGATCGTCGACTAGGCGGCCACCCGACGTGTTGCCACCCGCACGCCCCGGAACTTTGTGCACCTGACGACCCCCGATGGGGGTCGTCAGCGTCACAGAGTTCGGCGTGGTGGGTCGTAGGCGTAACAAGGTTCGCACTACCGACAAGGG
>CBDCGP010000031.1:0-300675 GCA_965216655.1 Acidimicrobiales bacterium | reverse complement strand
GCGATCCGGCGTACTGACGGATCGTCCAGGGCCGGTTGGTGTACATCGTGGCTCTCGGGCCGCGCACGAAGGGCGGCTGGCCGGGCAACGAGTCGAGGTGATCGATGCCGTCGAGGTCGGCCGCCGTGTAGAGCGGTTTGACGTCGATCTTCTCCGGCGTCTCGACCGTCAGATCGTCGAGCGGTTCGCCCCGCAGCTCCTTGGCGGCCATGGCGGCCCAGCTGTCCAGCGGCTGTTCGTCCATGATCTCAACGTAGACGAACCTCTCCCATTCTGCGCAGCTCAGGTGACTGTGAGTATGGGTGGGCGGCCCCACTGGATGTGGTGTGCTGTGGTTGATGGCCTGGTTCGTGACTCTTGAGGCGACTGACCCGCTTGGGTGTCTTGCCAGTGACTCGTCCGTTCTAGGTCATCAGCCCCGGCCCGGGCTGGAGGAACTGGCCTGATCAGGAGCTTGACCGCCAGGTGATGCTGGCGTGTCCCGTCACAGTCCTGCCGATCTCCGTCCCGGACCGGAACGTCACGTTCCACGTTCTAAGGAGAAACGCAGTGCCCATCTTGGCAGACGTTGTTGACTTCGTCATTGGTGTCGACACCCATAAACACACAAACACCGCAGCCGTGGTATCAGCGGTGACCTCAGCAGAGATCGAGACCGCCACATCGACAACTGATCCTGACGGCTACACCGCTTTGGTTGATCTCGCTGATCGCCACGGTGGGTTGCGGGCGTGGGCTATCGAGGGAGCTAACAGTTATGGTGCTGGCCTGGCCCGGTTCTTGATCGAGCGGGGCGAGGTTGTCATCGAGATGGATCGACCAGAGCGGACAGCCCGGCGCCACGGCGCCAAATCGGATCCAATCGATGCGGTGCGTGCTGCTCGCGAAAGCGCTCACTCGTGACAATCTTGGCGCTCCCAGGGGCGACGGTGAACGGGCGGCCTTGTCGGCTCGTTTGGCCGCTCGACGACTGGCTGTTGAGGCCGCGGCTGATGCCCAACGCCAGATCCAAGCACTGGTTGTCACCGCACCCGAGCAGCTCCGATCCAAGCTGCGTGACAAGACCACTGCTGCGATGCTCAAGATCTGCTCGGGTCTACGCGTGAACTCGAAATGGGACATTTCGACCCGGGAGATCGCTTTAGTGTTGCGTAGCATCGCACGGCGAGCGAACACCTTGACCGCAGAGGCCCGCGAACACGAAAAGCGATCCTGACCATCATCCGATCCTGGCGGCCCGACATACTCGACAACTACGGTGTCGGCCCGATCATTGCCGCCACCGTGTTGTGCGCCTGGTCCCACCCAGGCCGAGTCCGCAACGAGGCAGCATTCGCCATGCTCGCCGGTACCGCACCAATCCCCGCATCGTCAGGCATGACCATCCGACACCGTCTCAACCGGTCAGGGGATCGGAGACTGAACCAGGTCATCCACACCGTGGTCATCACCCGAATGAGAACCGACCCAGACACCCGAGCCTACGTCGAGCGACGACGAGCCGAAGGCAAAACCGACCGCGAAATCCGTCGATGCCTCAAACGCTACGTCACCAGACAACTCTTCCGCCAACTCGAAAACCCCAGCCCTTGACAAACATAGGAGCGTCACTGGGTGTCGTCTGGGTTGAGAATTTCGGGAGTCGGTCAGCGGCTGGGGAGGCCGCCGGTGACGTCGATGACGGATCCGGTGGTGTAGCTGCTGATCGGCGAGAGGAGCCAGGTGACGGCGGCAGCGACCTCGTCGGCGGTTCCCGGTCGGCCGAGCGGGATCCGGCGACGTTCGCTCTCGGCGGCCATCCACTCCTCGTACGATCCGGCATCCGGTCCCCGGCCCCGGTGACGGCGCTGCTGGGCGGGTGTGTCGATCAGACCGACACCGACCGCATTGACCCGCACCCTGTCCGCCGCCAGTTCGGCGGCGAGGCTCTTGACGAGGTTGTCGAGGGCGGCCCGACCGGCGCTGATCGCCCCCATGGAGAGGTGTGGTGTCCGCGCGCTCGGAGCGGTCACCGCCACGATCCGCCCCTCGGTCGCCCGGAGACTCGACACAGCGGGCAGCACCACGTTGAGCAGGCCGCTCACCTTGCTGGCTATCTCCGCCGTGATTTCGCCGATCGAAAGCTCCAGGACGCTGCCGTGACGTCCCTCGCCGGCGATGGCGGCCACGCCGTCGAGGCGGCCGCCTCCGTGGTCGACCGCAGCGCCCACGGCCTTGGCGGCGGCGGCCGGGTCGGTGACGTCGGCCGAAACCGTGGCCAACCGGTCCGAGTCGAGTGCGGAGGCTGCAGCGGCAAGTCGATCACGGTCGCGGGCACAGATCGTGACACGGCATCCCGCCTCGAGGAGCAGCCGAGACGTGGCCAGACCGACACCGGACGAACCTCCGGTCACCAGGATGCCGGCGCCGTCGAGCCCGAGGTCGAAGCCTGGCTGCTGATCGGTCACGGCCGCTGTCCGGTGATGACGAACGAGATCGAGGCGCCGGACGTCTCGCCGGTGGCCGTGATCTCCCAGACGGTGCCGTCCTGGGCGGGGCTGCACGTCCAGCGAACCGGCAGGGTGCCGTCGGCGTCCGCCCGACCCTGGCGCAGTGGGCCGGTTCCCGTCGATTCGAAGTTCACGGCTTCGGACGGCACGAAGTTCCGCAGCACGCCGACCTCCCGGGTCGTGCCGTTGCAGAGGAACGGGTCCTCCCTGATCTCGATGGTGACCGGATTCTCGAGCGTGGTCGAACCGAAGGCCACGGTGGCCGATCGGGCCGCCGGTGTGGACTCGGTGACGGTCAATTCCCATGCCGTGCCCTCGTCACGGCGATCACACTGCCAGAACACGGTCAGCGTCCCGTCGGCTCCGACCTCCGCCGGTGGCAACGGATCACCCTCGGGTGTTGCGCTGAACTCGACGGCCGCCCTCGGGGTCAGGTTCGTGAGGCGGGCCACGGGCCGCCGACCTCGATCGCACACGAACGGGTTCTCGATCATCTCGACCAGGATGTCGCCGACGTCGGCCGGTTGTGGGGCCCGACCGCTGATGGAGAACTCGGCGGACCGCCCCGACTCGGCCCCGACCGCCGTTATGCGCCACTCCCGTCCGTCCTGGGCCGGCGAACAGGTCCATTGGACGACAGCGGAACCGTCGAGGCCCGCCGTCGACGGCGAGATCGAGGCGGAGTCGGGTGAGGTGAACTCGATGATCTCGCCGGGTTCAGCGTTCGTCAGCGTTCCGGCCTGATGCGTTGTCTCGTCACACACGACGTCGTTCACCGCCGGCTCGTAGAGCAGCACGCGCTCGAGGGTCGGGTCCTGATCGCTGCCCGAGATCGTGAAGCGCCGGGACCGATCCGACTCCACGCCGGTGGCGGTCAGCTCCCAGGTCAACCTCGATTCAGCCGTCTCACAGCTCCACACGAGTTCGTAACTCCCGGTGGCGTCGGCGGTGCCGTCAGGAACGTCGATGGGCAGGGGAGAGGTGAACTCGATCGTCTCGCCGGGGTCGGCTCCGCTGATGACGGCCGCGGTGCGATCGGTGCCGTCGCAGAACACACCATCCTCGACGGGTGCAACCGCCAGACCATCACGCGCCGTGCGATCGCTCGACTCCGGCGGACTACAGGCGGCTCCCAGCGTCAAGACGATCGGCAACAGCACCGCCGCAGCTGACCGTAACGGCCGAGACGGTCCTGATCGCCCGGATTCCATCCCATGCAGGCTAGCTGTTGGTGCGATGCCTATCATGGCGGCTGATGGGTCCCCCCGCCGCCGATCCCACCGCCACGTTGTCGCGGGTTCACGCTGCTGAATCCGGCGCGCCGCTGCGGGTCGCGCTCGATGCGACCCCGCTGATGAACCGTCGTACCGGGGTGGGGGCCGTGACTGCGGCGCTGTTCCGACATATCGGGCGGTCCGACGACATCGATCTCCACGGCTACGTCGTGAGCTGGCGGGCTCGCAACCGCTACCGCGAGATGATGCCGGACGGCGTCGCTGCGCTTCGGATGCCATGGCCGGCCCGACTAACCCATCGGCTCTGGCAGCGGACAGACCACCCCCGGCTTCGGGGATCCTTCGACGTCGTTCACGGCACCAACTATGTCGTACCCCCCACCCGGCGGGGCACCAGGCTGCTCACCGTCCACGATCTCACGGCTTGGCGTTTCCCGACGCTGGTCGATCATCACAGTCGAGCCAACCCGGCTCTGTTCGGGCGAGCAGTGGCCGGCGGTGCGTCGATCCATTGCGTGTCCAACGCAGTCGGACGGGAGGTGATCGAAGAGCTCGGCGTTCCGGCCGACAGGGTCCACGTGATCCCCAACGGATTCGATCCCGTCGGCTCCGGCGACGCCACTGCCGCCCGAACTCGAATCGGCGGCCCCTACGTGCTCGCCGTCGGAACCGTCGAGCCGCGCAAGGACTACGTTGGCCTCGTCCGAGCCATGACGGCCGTCTGGGAGGACCACCAGGATCTCCGCCTCGTCATCGTCGGCGGTGACGGATGGGGGATCGACGAGTTCAACGACGTGGTCCGGACCACGGGATCGGCGGACAGGATCGTCCGTCCGGGCTACGTGACCGAGGCCGAGAAGGCCGACCTGATCGCAGGCGCCGAGTTGCTGGCCTATCCATCGGTCTACGAGGGTTTCGGCCTGCCGGTTCTCGAGGCGATGGCCGCCGGGCTTCCGGTGGTGGCCACGGCGGTCGACGCGGTGGCCGAGGTCGCCGGTGATGCCGCGGCCCTGGTCGCTCCCGGTGACCCCGGGGAGCTCGGCGAGGCGATCCGGTCCGTGCTGACCGATACCGGCCGGCGGTCGACTCTGATCGCAGCCGGACGGGCTCGGGCCACCGAGTACTCGTGGGATCGAACCGGTGACGCCATGATCGGTCTGTATCGAGACCTGGCCGATCGGGTGGGACGCCCGGCGAACTGATTCGAGCTCCCGGTCTCGACAGAACGACCGATGTCGGCCGATAGGGTTCTAACCGGTATCGCAACGGGCTGATGTGGGCCCGTCGTCGGGTGAGGACGAAGGCATGGTAAACCGAAATTCGAAGACCCGGATGACGAAACGATTCGTCATCATCGGTGGGGGACCGGCGGGCACCAACTGTGCCACCCACGCCGCCCGGTTGGGTGCCGACGTCACGCTGGTCGAGAAGGACATCGTGGGCGGCGCCGCCCACCTGCTCGACTGCATCCCGTCGAAGGCCATGATCGCCACCGGCGGCGCCATGTCGATGATGAAGGACGCCACCGAGATGGGCCTGGCCAAGGTCGACGTCGTGCTCGACTTCGAGGCGCTCCGGGCCCGAATCGTCGACATCGAGGGCCGCCTGGAATCGACCGTGACCGGGCTGCTCACCAGCCAGGGGGTGCGGTTGATCGAGGGAACCGGCAGCCTCGTGTCGGCCAACGAGGTCGAGGTCGTCACCGCCGAGGGCACCGAGACGCTCGAGGCCGATGTGGTGGTCCTGTCCACCGGCTCCCGGCCCCGAATTCCCGACTGGGCACCGGTCGACGGGGTGCGGGTGCTCACCACCCGCGACGCCTATCCGCCGCCCGAACTCCCCGAGCATCTCGTCGTCATCGGTTCCGGTGTGACCGGTGTGGAGTTCGTGCACATGTTCAACTCCTTCGGATCCGACGTGACCCTGATCGTGTCCCGCCAGCAGGTTCTGCCCGACAAGGACCCGGAAGTGGCATCGGTGCTGGAGCGCAGCTTCCTCGACCGCGGTGTGCGGCTCTACAAGGGCGCTCGTGCCGAGTCGGTCGAGGTCGACGGCGATCAGGTCAAGGTGATCTGCGACGACGGTCGGGTGGCCGCCGGCTCCCACGTGCTGCTCGCCATCGGATCGATCCCCAACTCCGAAGGCCTGGGCCTGGAGAACGCAGGAGTAGACAGCGAGTGGGGTTATGTCACCGTCGACCACAACTGCAAGTCGAGCGTCGGCCACATCTACGCCGCCGGCGATCTGTCGGGCAAGCTGCCGTTGTCGTCGGTGGCCTCGATGCAGGGCCGCAAGATCGCCGAGCACGCCATGGGGCTGCACGCCGCCCCCCACCGCCACCTCGACTACGAGAAGGCGGCCTCGGCCATCTTCACCGATCCCGAAATCGCCGACGTGGGCCTGGCCGAAGCCGACGCCTTCGCCGAGGGCCGCAAGATCCGGGTGACCAAGGTGCCGTTCTCGGTGTCGGCCAAGGCGTTGATCAACAACGATCCCAGAGGGTTCGTGAAGATCGTGTCCGACCCGGCCACCGGTGTGGTCATGGGCGGCTCCATCGTCGGCCGCCATGCCGCCGAACTGATCTCGGTGCTGGCACTGGCGGTGACCGCCGGCCTCACCGTCACCGATCTGGTGGAGTCGCTGTTCGTGCACCCGGCGTTGGCCGAGGTACTGGGTGAAGCCGCCGAGTGACGGCTCGCCTGGTCGGGTATGGACATCGGGTAATGGACATCGGGCATAGGTTCGACAGGATGAAGGGGGAGGCGCGGACGTGGATCGAATAGGGTTGTTGGCGGCCGAAGAGGGCGAGGCGGTCAGCGAGTTCATCGCCCAGGAGTCGGCAGTCGTGGTCCTGCTGGCGATCGCCGCGCTGGTGGCCGTCGTGGCCAAGCGCCTGCGATTCCCGTTCACGGTGGCGCTGGTGGTCGTCGGGTTGTTCGCCAGCGTGCTCGGCGAGCTTGTGGCGGTCGAGATATCACCCGACGTGATCCTGTTCCTCCTGGTCCCGCCCTTGCTGTTCGAGGCCACCCTGCAGCTTCCGTGGCCGAAACTGCGGGCCGACCTGGTCCCGATCCTGTTGTTCGCGCTGTTGGGCACGGCGATCGGCACGATGGCGATCGGCGCGCTGGTCCACTGGACGGTTGCGGTGCCGTGGACCGCCGCATTCGCGTTCGGGGCGCTGATCTCGGCCACCGACCCGGTGGCGGTCATCGCCCTGTTCAAGACCTTGGGCGCCCCGAAACGCCTCGCTGTCCTGGTCGAAGGGGAATCGCTGTTCAACGACGCCGTGGCCGTCGTGGCCTTCGGCCTGGCCGTTACGGCCGCCGCCGGCGACGAGCCCTTCACCTTCGCGGGTGCCGCCGAGGACTTCCTGGTCGTCTCCGCCGGTGGCCTCGGCATCGGTTTGATCCTCGGCTACCTGGTCAGCTCCGTCTTCCTGGCCCGGGTCGACGATCCGCTCATCGAAACCTCGACCACCCTGGCCCTGGCCTACGGATCGTTCCTGTTGGCCGAGGAGTTCGGCATCATCGTCGGACGGGACCTCCACTTCTCCGGAATCCTCGCAGTGGTGACCGCCGGGCTGATGGTTGGCAACGTCGGCATGCACAATACGTCACCGTCGACCCGCCTGACGCTCGAGCACTTCTGGGAGCTGCTGACGTTCCTCGTCAACTCCATGGTGTTCCTCGTGATCGGGTTGGCCATCAGCCTCGACGATCTGGCCGAACATTTCGTGGCCTTCGTCGTGGCCATCATCGGGGTGCTCCTCCTCCGCTTCGTCCTCATTCACCTTCTGGCGTCGGTGGCGGCCTGGGCCCAGCCGAACCGCCTGGTGCCGAAGGCGTACCGTCACGTGATGGTCTGGGCGGGGTTACGGGGTGCGATCTCCCTTGCGCTGGTGCTGACCCTCGACACCACGGTGTTCGACGGCGAGACCGTCACCACCCTGCAGGTCATGACCTACGGGGTCGTGCTGTTCACCCTCCTGATCCAGGGCACGACCATCTCGGCGCTGATGGAGCGGCTCGGGCTGGCCCACAAGATCGACACCGAACTCACCCAGCAGCGCCACCAGGCCCGGATCTACATGGCCAGGGCCGGGCAGTCCGAGATGGCCCGCCTGGGCGCCGACGGGGTGCTGTTCAACGACATGGCCACCTCGCTCGGCCGCACGTATCAGCGCGACATCAATGCGCACGCCAACCGGCTTCGCGAGCACATAACCGGTCATCCGGAGCTCGAGGTGGCGATGCTGTTGCAGGCCAGACGCGACGCCCTGGTGGTGGAACGCTCGGCGCTCAACGAGATCCTGTTCTCCGGTCTGATCGACGCCCAGGTGGCCCACGACCTGACGATCGAGCTCGACAACCGGATGGCGGCTCTCGACCTGTTGCAGGAGCGGTGGGAGTCGGACCCGGTTCCGACGTTCGAAACGGCGGGCGAAGGGGGCGGAGATGTCTGACGAACTCGTGTACGTGTCCTGGGGTGGTACCGGTCGGGGCGCAACACTGCGGACCGCGATGGAGCGGGCATCAGAGGAAGGCAAGGGTCTGCTCTATTTGGCGATTCTCGACAACGCCGGCTTCGCCGATCTCGACGCCGCATTCCTCGCCGTCGTGAAGGACGAACTCGAGTGGTTGCTCGACGCCCAGCTCAACGTCACGAAGACCCAACTCGGTGTCGACGAGCTGCCGGTTCGAGTGCTGATCAGAGGGGGCGACGTCGCCGAGCAGGTGGCCGACGTCGTATCGGCCATGGGCGAGACCGAGGTCGTCGTCGGAGCCCCGGTGCCCTTGGCGGCCCACGAGTCGATCGACAGCCTCGTCGACGAGCTGCGGGCCAAGGTGTCGGTCCCGGTGTCAGTGGTTGAGGCGGAGGCCGAAGGCCTCGACCCCGCCTGACCGATCCAACCGTGCGCTCAGAGCCTCGAAGGTGAGGCCTGGGGCGCACGGAATGGCGGTTATTCGATCACGACGACGACGTCGCCGCCCCCGACCGACTGCCCCGGCTCCACCCGAACCTCGGCCACGGTGCCCGACTTCTCGGCGGTGACGTTGTTCTCCATCTTCATGGCTTCGAGCACGATCACGGTCTGACCGGCCTCGACGGTGTCGCCAACCTCGACCAGAACCTTCACGACGGTGCCCTGCATCGGCACGGACACCTGGCCGGAGCCGCTGCCGGCCGTTCCGCCGCCGGATGACGCCCGACGCTTCGGCTTGCGGGCGGCGGGTTTGGCGCTCACTGCCATCGCCGACTCGGGAACCCACATCGACACACTGAATCGTTTGCCGTTGACCTCGACGTCGACGTCGCGTCGGACCTTGGCCTCCGGCTCCTCCTCGTCGTCGGCCGCCGAACCCGATCCGTCGCCACCCTCGAGTCCGACACCCGACAGGTCGAGCTGCTCCTCGACCCACTTGGTCGAATGGGTGACGGCGGCGAAGTCGGGGTGATCGAGAATGGCGATGTCGGCCGGGATCGTGGTCTTGACTCCCTCGATGCGGAACTCACGCAGCGCCCGCAGGGTCCGGGCGATCGCCCGATCCCGATCGGCGCCCCAGCAGATCAGCTTGCCGGCCAGGTTGTCGTAGAACTGGCTGATCTCGTCGCCCGCCTCGTAGCCGCCGTCCCAGCGGGTGCCGAAACCCGACGGCGGCGTGAGGGCCGTGATCCGACCGGGAGAGGGGAGGAACGCACCGCCGGCGGGATCCTCGGCGTTGATCCGCACCTCGATGGCGTGACCGGTGATCGTGACGTCGTCCTGGGTGAACGGCAGCTCCTCGCCGGCCGCCACCCGGATCTGGAGGTTGACCAGATCCAGGCCGGTCACCATCTCGGTCACCGGATGCTCGACCTGGAGGCGGGTGTTCATCTCGAGGTAGTAGAAGTCGCCGTCCTCGTAGAGGAACTCCACGGTTCCGGCGTTGGTGTAGTCGCAGCCCCGGGCGACGGCGACGGCGGCCTCGCCCATGGCGTGGTAGATCTCGTCGGCCATGTCGGGGGCCGGAGCCTCCTCGATGAGCTTCTGGTGGCGCCGTTGCGCCGAGCAGTCCCGGGCGCCGAGGTACACGGCGTTGCCGTGCTGGTCGCACAGCACCTGAATCTCGACGTGGCGGGGTTTGGTCAGGTAGCGCTCGACGTAACACTCGCTGCGGCCGAAGTACGACTGGGCCTCACGCTGGGCCGATTCAAGAGCATCGGCCGCCTCGCCGGCGGTCTTGACGACCTTCATGCCCCGCCCGCCGCCGCCGAAGGCCGCCTTTATGGCGACCGGCCAGCCGTGGGCCTCGCCGAAGGCCTCGACCTCCGACGCGTCGGACAAGAATTCGGTGTTTCCCGGCACGCCGCTGACGTCGACCTTCTCGGCCGCGGCTCGGGCGCTGATCTTGTCGCCCATCACCTCGATCGCCTCCGGAGGTGGGCCGATGAAGGTCACCCCTCGTTCGGTGATGGCCCGGGCGAAGTCGGCGTTTTCGGAGAAGAATCCGTATCCGGGGTGCACCGCCTCGGCGCCCGAGCGCTCGATGGCGTCGAGGATCGCCTCGGTGTTCAGGTAGCTCTCCGCGGCCGTCCGGCCCCCGAGAGCGTACGCCTCGTCGGCCAGACGCACATGCAGCGCATCACGGTCGAGTTCGGAGTAGATGGCGACGGTGCCGATGCCCATCTCCTGGCAGGCCCGGATCACCCGGACGGCGATCTCACCCCGATTTGCAATCAAGACTTTGCTGAACACACGCCTAATGTAGACACTTATGCTCGCCAACGCAGAACCTTGGTTGCCGAACGGTGACCTGGAGCGATTGCGCGGTTCCCGCTTCACCGATGTGCGGTACGTGGTCGAGACCGGATCGACCAACGCCGACCTGCTGGCCGCCGCCCGAGACGGACTCAGGGGCCCGACCGTGCTCGTCACCGGACACCAGACCGCGGGCCGGGGCCGCCAGGACCGCGCCTGGTTCGACGCACCCGGCAACTCGCTCCTCGTGTCGGTGCTCCTGACCGCAGCCACCGACTGGGCCGACCTCGTGCCACTGGCCGCCGGGCTGGCGGCGGTTCGAGCCGTCGATGCCCTCAGCGTCTCCTCCCTGGACTCCCTCGCCGCCGATCGGGATGCCGTCGACGCGGTTGCGCTCAAGTGGCCGAACGACGTGATCGTCCCCTCGCTCGCCGAGCGCAAACTGGCGGGCATTCTCGTCGAATCGACCACGGTGGCCGGCGGCTTGGCGGTGGTCATCGGCATGGGTTTGAACCTCAAGTGGTCCGCCGAACCGCCGCCCGATGTAGCGGAGCGGGCGGCGACGCTGGAGGGCCTCATGGGCCAGGCCTGGCCGGGGTCGACGCCGGCCGATATCGGGCGAAACCTACTCGGCCGGTATCTCGTGGCGCTCGATGCCGCACTGACCGTGCTCGCGGGGTCCGGCGGTCGAAGCACGACGATCGGCGACTACCGTCATCGCTGCGTCACAGTGGGCCGCGACGTCTCACTGGACACGCCCACAGGTCCGATCACGGGCCGAGCGGTCGGGATCGGCGACGGAGGCGAACTGCTGGTCGAGACCTCCGACGGATCGATACGTCCGATGACGGCCGGCGACGCCCATCATCGTCGGCCGTAGCGGCTCAAAATATCAGCAGCTCGGCTTCGCGCTCAAGGTTTCGGCCATGGTGCCGAACTGAAATCCGATGTTCCATCGGATCGATGCGTGCCGCACTGGGACGGGCCGCCGGGCCCGTCGACCCCTGAACGCCTTGAACTCGGCAGTGATCGCAGCCGCGCTTCTCGCGACCACGATCGCGGGCGCACCCGCCGCGGCCCAGCAGCCGCCCGACGGTGAGACGTCGTCGACCAGCACGACCGCCGACCCGTCCGAGACCACGGAGACGACGGAGACCACCGCGACCACGGCCGCGGGCGAAACGACCTCGACGACCGCCGCCCCGGAGACCACCCCCGAAACGCCCGATCAGACCTCCACCACCACTCCGACCGAGACGTCCGAGACGACGGACACAACCGGCCCGGAGTCCACCGACACCACCGACCCGTTGATCGACGAGGCACCCGCCGACGAGCCACTCGACCCGAACGTGACCGTTCCTGCACCCTCCGGAGCCGACGCCGGCGTCGACCTCGCTCCGGTACCGATCCTCTGGAGCAACGTGCGCGACGCCGAGGCCAAATGGGCCGAAGCCCAGGCGGCCAAGGTCGAGGCAATCGTGCAGGTTCGGGCGCTGCGGCTGCGCTCCAAGGAACTCGACGCCCGGCAACGGGAGTTGGAGGATGAGACACAGCTCACGATCGACGAGCTCGTGGCCGCCACCGAGCGGTTGCAGGCCAGGGCCGTTCGGGGATTCGTCGAGACCTCGAGCGGCAACGCCACCGGCGAGGCGTTGGGAACCGAGCTGTTCAGGAGCCGCGAACTGCTCGTCAGCCGGCGCAAATCCCGGCTCATCGGCGCCGCGGTCGATGTCGATCAGGCGGGCATGGCCGAACTGGCCGAGCTGAAAGCCAGTCTGGGGACCTCGGCGTTCGAACTCATGCGTCGTTCCGGTGTGATCGACACCTCGATGCGCCGGGCGGTGACCGCGGCCGAGGAGTTGGACGTGGCCATCGACCAGGCCCGCATCGAGATGGAGGCCTTCCGGGCCGGAAGCGACATCTACATCAGCGGCGTCCAGTTCCCGATCGCAGGGACCTATTCGGTGCCGCTCATCAACAGCTTCGGCTTTCCCCGCATGCCGGGAACACCGGACGCCCACTGGCACGAGGGAATCGACATCTTCGCGCCCCGGGGGACACCGCTGGTGGCCGCCGAACGAGGAGTCATCGGCCGGGTCGGCAACGGTCGCCTCGGTGGGCTCAAGTTCTGGCTGAGGGGCGAGAGCGGTGCCGATTGGTACTACGCCCATCTCGACGGCTTCGCCCCCGGTCTCCACAACGGCCAGGTGGTCGAAGCCGGAGAGTTGCTCGGTTACGTCGGCAACACCGGCAACGCCGTCGGCACACCGCCCCATCTGCACCTCGAGATCCATCCCGGTGGGGGAGAAGCGGTGAATCCGTATCCGCTGTTGAAGGTCGTGTCCGACCTCGACCTGAAGTCCTTCGTGGACGGAACCCACCCGGGGCATCGTTACCAGCCCGTGGTCGTCGATCGGCCCGAGGAGACCACGACGACCTCGACGGAACCGCCGCCCGCCGCCGAACCGCCGCCTACCGAACCACCGGCGACGACGCATGCCCCTTCCCCCGAAACCAGCCCAAGCTCTGCTCCCACCACGAGTGTGCCCCCGACTCCGTCCTCCGAGACGACCGCTTCGACGATCGCACCCACGACGGCGGGAACCGACGCCACGGGTTCGTCGGGCGGGGGTTAACCGCCGTGTGAGTCGGGGCGGGCGGCCCGAGCCGACCAGCGACCGTCTCGTCGGGTGAGTTCGACCTCGAGCCCGAACAGCGCCGACAACAGTCCTGCGTCGAGCACGTCGTCGATCGGTCCGACGGCCGTCACCACGCCGTCGACCAACGCCATCAGATGCGTCGTCGTCGGTGGAATGTCCTCGACGTGATGGGTGATGAGCACCGTCGGCGGACCGGTCCCGGCCAGGTCGTCCAGCGCATCGATGAGCGCCTCTCGTCCGGCCAGATCGAGGCCGGCGTTGGGCTCGTCGAGCAACAGCACCTCCGGGTCGTTGACCAGGGTGCGGGCCAGGAGTGTCCGCTGTCGTTCGCCGCTCGACAGGCCGCTCAGCCTTCGGTGGCCGAAATCGGGCAGGCTGACCCGCTCGAGCAGATCGTCGGCCCGACGGCGCTCGGCGTCGGTGTACTGGTGCCACCACGGCTCCAGCGCGCCGTGGATGCCGCAGCGAACGATCTCATTGGCGGTCAACCCCGGCCGGAGCTGATCCAACAGGGCGGCCGATGCCCAGCCGACCCGTGAGCGGAGTTGTCGCAGGTCGGTTCGACCGAGCTCCCCGTCGAGCACCCGTACCGAACCCTCGGTCGGATGCAACGTCAGCGAAGCCACCTTCACCAGCGTGCTCTTGCCTCCGCCGTTGGGGCCGATGACGACCCATCGTTGGCCGGGCGTAACCGTCCAGTCGAGGGGGCCGAGGATCTTCGACCCGTCTATCACCACGGTAACACCAGTCAGCTCGAGAACCGGCTTGGACATCGTTCGAACTGTACTGGCTACACGCCACGTCGCCCTTCTGCACCTCCCTCGCCCCGGGTCGAACGGCGCCAACCGGCTACAGTGGTCTGCCCGGCATTCGTGACCGGCCTTCACCCAATCATGCCTCTCAGCGTCGGTCTCCCGATCATCGTCTTCCTCCTGGCGGCCAATGGATTCTTCGTGGCGGTCGAGTTCGCGCTGGTGGCCTCCGACCGGTCCAAACTGCAGTCCATGGCCGAGGAGGGCAGGTTCGCGGCCCGGGCCGCGATGAGCGCCCGGAAACGGCTGTCGTTTCATCTCTCGGCCGCCCAGCTCGGCATCACCGTGACCAGTCTGATTCTCGGTTTCCTGGTCGACGACCTCATCGGTCCGCTGATCAACCCGATCCTGGAGCCTGTTCCCGGCCTCAACGGACCGACCACGTCGGTGATCATCGCCCTGGCCGTCGCCACGGCGTTCCAGATGATCGTCGGTGAGCTGTTCCCCAAGGCCCTTGGCGTTTCCCGCCCCGAAGCGGTGGCGATGACCCTCGCTCCTCTCGCCCTGGTGGTCCACGGGCTGTTCAGCCCGATCATCCGCGTGTTCAACGGAGCGGCCAACTGGACCGTCCGGCGGTTCGGGTTGGAACCCCAGGAGGAGCTGGCCGAGCTGCGCTCGCTGGAGGAACTCGAGTACCTGATCCACAGCTCCGGTGAATCGGGGGCGATCGACCAGGAGGCCCGCGCCATCCTGACCCGGACGATCCGGTTCGGCGACAAGACGGCGGCCGACGCACTGACGCCGCGGGTGCACGTCGAGGCCATCGGCGTCGACGCCACGGTGGCCGATCTCATCACCCAGGCCCGCGCCTCGTCGTACTCCCAGTTCCCGGTCTTCGACGGCGATCTCGACGACATCCGGGGCATCGTCGAGATCGCATCGGTGTTCGAGCTGGCGGTCGAGGACCGGTTGGACAAGCCGATCCTCGACATCGTGCGAGAGCCGTTCGTCGTCCCCGAAACCCGGGACCTGGTAGACATCCTCACCGACTTCCGGGCCCTCGCGTCGCCGTCACCGATGGCCGTGGTGGTCGACGAGCACGGCGGAACCGCCGGCATCCTCACCCTCGAGGACGTTCTCGAGGAGATCGTCGGTGAGGTGGACGACGAGTACGACGATCCGGTCGGCCTGACCGCCGGTGTCGGTCCCGGCTTGTTTCTGCTTGCCGGCACCCTCCACCCCGACGAGGTGGAGGAGGCGTGTGGGTTCGAGGTTCCCGAGGGGGAGTACGAGACGGTGGCCGGGTTCGTGCTCGATCGCCTGGGTCGTGTTCCGGGACCGGGCGACAGCCTCGAGCACGAGGGTTGGCAGATCCAGGTGGTTGAGATGGACGGTCGCCGGATCGCCTCGCTACGGCTGGAGGCCCCGGAGGGCGAGGAATACGGGTCCGCCGACGACGAACCGGGCCACGGTCGGAGCGGCCCGTGACCGGGATGGGTTTGGGGGTGGTCGGAACCGTCATCATCGGAACGGTGGGGCTCGTGGCCGCGGAGGCGATGAGCCCGACGGCGATCGTCATCGCACTCTCCGCCAGCGCACTTCTGATCGTGCTCAACGGACTGTTCGTCGCCTACGAGTTCGCCGTGGTCGCCGCCCGTCGCTCCGCATTCGAGGAGGACCAGGCCGGAAACGGTCCGGTGGCCCGTGCGGCACGGGCCAGCCTCACGGACCTGTCGATGCAGCTCGCCGGCGCCCAGCTCGGGATCACCATGGCCTCCCTCGCACTGGCTCGCATCGGCGAGCCGGCGCTGGAGGCGATTCTGGTTCCCCGCCTCGAAGGGGCGATGGGGGTGGAACGGGCCGAGAATCTGAGTTTTGCCGTGGCCCTGGCGATCTTCACGTTCCTCCACCTGATCTTCGGTGAGATGGTTCCGAAGAACATCGCCCTGACGGTGCCGGAAACCACCCTCCGGTATTCGGTGCTGCCGTACCGGCTCTACCTCGTGATCTTCCGGCCGGTGGTCTGGTTCCTCAACGCGATCGCAAACGGGATGGCCCGCCTGGTCGGCATCGAGCCCCGGGATGAGATCATGACGGTTCACACGGCATCCGAGCTCTCGGCGATCGTGCACCACTCCCAGCAGGGCGGCGCCATCGAAGCCGACGACGCCGAGCGGTTGCAGGGTGCGCTCGAATTCGCCGAGCGGGCGGTGTCGGAGATCGCCACACCGCTCGACGACTATCCGTCCGTCGTACTGGGCACCACCGCGGTGCAACTCGAGGGCGTGGTGGCCCGTACCGGGTTCCGGCGCATCCTGGTCCGCCAGCCCGGTCGGCGAAAACCGATCGGCTATCTGCATGCCCGCGATCTGTTGGAGATACCGGCCGATCGGCGTGCCGCCCCGGTACCGGCGGCCCTCGTGCGCCGCACGGCGGTGGTCGACGGCGAAACGTCGCTGATCACGGTGCTGAGGGACCTGCGCCGGGCCCGTCTGCAGCTCGCCGTCGTCGCCTCCGATGACGCCGAACCGGCGGTTGTGTCGGTCGAGGAGGTCATCCGGGCGCTGGTCGAACCGAACGCCGAGCTGGCAGCCGCTGATGACGGCGACGGCCAGGGCACAGTTGCAGACACAGGGGTCGAACACGACGCCGCCGACCCGTTGGATCTCCTCGGCCGGATCCTGTCGAATTGACGGTCCGTCGCCGAGGGGTGTGCGGACGGCCGCCGATGCTCCTGTAACCTGGTCTACCGTGCGGAAACGCGCAGTTCTCGCTCTGCTGGGGCTCGGGCCATTGCTGTGGCTGATTGTCGGCGACGGCGCCGCCCGTTTGGCGACGGCCGACGAGCGGGCCTCCGGTGGCGTCGTCACGTCGATTGCCGCAGTCGAGGCGGCGGAGTCGGCGCAGGCTCCGGCGGCTCCACTGCGAGCGGTCAGCCTCACCGACACCCGCCAGCGGGTGGCCGACGCCGAGGCCGAACTCGAAGTCGTCACCCTCCAGAAACGTGACGACGACCGGTCCCTGTCGGCGGCGCAGGCCGGCGTCGAGGAGATCAGGGAAGAGGCCCGAGACATCGCCGATACCACCGTTCGCAGCGCCATCAACACCTATCGCCTCAACGAGCTCGACGTCAGCCTGCTGGAGCTGACCGACCTCAACGCCGGCCTGAGGGCCAACGCCCTCGGCGACGCCGCTCTGGTAGCCGATACCGAGGTGTTCACCAGCTACTACGCCAAACAGAAAGACCTCGAGATCGCGCAGGCGGAACTGGCGATACGGGCCGATGTCAACGCCGAGTTGGGATCCCGGGTCGAAGGTCTCCAGGAGGCATTGGAGGCCGAGCAGTCGTGGCTGGCCGAGCTCGAGGAGGCGAACATTCAACAACTGGCCCGCCGCGACTCGGTCAAGGCTTCGACCTTCGCCCAGAACCGTGGTCGGAAGGCGGGCTTCTATCTGCTCACCTGCCCGGTTGCCGGGAACCACTCGTTCATCGACTCGTGGGGGTTCCCGCGTTCGGGCGGGCGACGGCACAAGGGCGTCGACATCCTGGCGACCACCGGCACCCCGATCGTGGCGCCGGTCAGCGGCGAGGTGTCGCATCGTTCGAACCGTGTCGGCGGCCGCTCCTTCCACTTGCGTGACGAGTACGGCAACTACTTCTACGGCACCCACATGTCGGCGTACGGGAAGTCCGGCCAGGTCAACGCCGGTGAAGTGATCGGCTATGTCGGCGACGACGGGAACGCGGCCGGCATCCCGCATCTCCACTTCGAGATTCACGCCGGTGGACGGGGTAACCAGATCAACCCGTACGTCGACTCGGCGGCGGTCTGCTCAGGCGCCCGCTAGACCCTCCGCCATTCTGTGCGTTGTAGGCCTCGGTTCCGAGGGCTGGGGCGCACGGTTGGATGGGCTATCGGTTCTGTGCGCCGGCTGCTATGCGCCGATGGAGTGGTAGCCGCCGTCGACGTGGATGATCGAACCGGTGGTTTGGGGGAACCAGTCGGACAGCAACGCCACGCACGCCTTCGACACGCCGGCCGAGTCCGTCACGTCCCACCCCAGCGGGGCTCGTTTCACCCATTCGGTCTCGAAGGCGACGAATCCGGGGATCGACTTGGCCGCGATCGTCTTCATGGGCCCGGCGGCCACGAGATTGGACCGGATCTGCTGCGGGCCCAACTCCCTGGCCAGGTAGCGGTTCAGCGACTCGAGCGCCGCCTTCGCCACGCCCATCCAGTTGTATGCGGGCCAGGCCACGGTGGCGTCGAAGGTGAGACCGACGATCGACCCGCCCTCCGACATCAGCGGCACGGTGATGTCGGCCAGCGATCGCAGCGAATACGCCGACACGTGAACGGCGACCGACACGTCGTCCCAGGCCGGTGCGAAGAAGTCGTCGCCGAGGCACGCCTCGGGAGCGAAGCCGACCGAGTGCAACACGCCGTCGACCCGACCCCACTTCTCGGACAGGATCTCCTGCAACGCCGCCCCGTGCTCGGGATCGGTCACATCCAGTTCGTGGACGTCGGGCACCGGGTCGAGCTTTCGGGCCGTCCGCTCGGTCAGGCGAAGGGCCCGGCCGAAACCGGTCAACACGACCTCCGCCCCCTCCTGCTGGGCCAGTCGAGCGACACCGAATGCCAGCGAGTCGTCGGTCAGCACGCCGGTGATGAGTATCTTCTTGCCGTCCAGTAACGCCATATGGTCTCTGACCCTAACCGCCCGACCCCGGTTACACCCGACGAGGGCTGCGCCCGGTAAGTTCGCTAAGTTCGATGTCGTGCTGAAGCTCTACGACACAGCCTCCCGTACCGTCGTCCCGTTCGAGCCCGAGGGCCCGATCGTCACGATGTACACCTGCGGCATCACCCCATACGACGCCACCCATCTCGGTCACGCCGCAACCTACGTGACCTACGACGTCCTGCAGCGGCGGCTCCGTGATCTCGGCTACGAGACCCGCTGTGTGCGCAACATCACCGACGTCGACGACTCCATCCTGGCCAAGGCCCGCGAGATCGACGTCCACTACCTCGACCTCGCCGCAGCGGAGACGGCCCGGTTCGACGACGACATGGAGGCGCTCGACATGTTGCCGTCATGGAGCGAGCCCCGGGCGACCTCCGCCATCGCCGATATCCGCGGCTTCATCGGCATGGTTCTCGACAACGGCCACGCCTACGAGGCCGGCGGCGCCGTGTATTTCGACATCAGCACCTGGCCCGACTTCGGTGCCATCTCCGGCTACGACACCGCCACGATGCTCGAGTACGCCGCCGAGCGGGGCGGCAACCCCGACGACCCCAACAAACGGAACCCACTCGACTTCGTGCTGTGGCAACCCTCGGCCGAGGGCGAACCGGCCTGGGACTCGTTGTGGGGGCCGGGCCGGCCCGGCTGGCACATCGAGTGCTCGGCCCTCGCCCTCCGGGAACTGGGTACGACGATCGATCTGCACGGTGGCGGCGCCGACCTGATCTTCCCCCATCACGAGTGTGAGGCGGCACAGTCGTCGGCCGCGACGGGCGAGCCGTTCGTGCGCCACTGGATGCACCAGGCGATGGTCCACATGGGCGGGGAGAAGATGTCGAAGTCGCTCGGCAACCTGGTCTTCGTCAGCGACTTGCGCAAGGAGTACGACACCCGCGCCATCAGGCTCGGCATCGTCGCCCACCACTACCGGACCCCGTGGGAGTGGAACGACGACATCATGCCGACGGCGGCCGCCCGCCTGGAGCGCTGGTTGGCTGCCGGCTCCGGCGACGGCGCACTCGACGAGACCCGCGCCGCTCTCGACAACGATCTCGACACCCCGGCCGCCGTTGCCGCCATCGACGCGGCCGCCGAGCAGGGCCTCGGCGTCGACCGGGCGGCCGCGCTGCTCGGCATCGACCTTTCCGCCGGACCGGTCACGATCCGGCCGTCGGTGACCGTCGAGTAACCGTGATGCTGCGAACGCGTCGGCACGCACGCGGCGCTTCGGTCGACATCGTTCGATCTGCTACTGTGTGCACGGGTCTTCCGCACGCCGCGGCACTGAATCGAGGATTTCCTGCATGATTCCTGAAGGGATAGGCCGGTACCAGGCACCGGCGCGCCGCATCCTGCAACCGCTGGTGAGTAGGTTGTGGAGCTTCGACGTCGAGGGCCTCCACCACGTGCCGGCTGACGGGCCGGCCGTGCTGTGCCCGAACCACGCCGCCTTCATCGATTCGTTGTTCGTGCCCGCCGTCCTCGACCGCAACCTCATCTACGTCGGCAAGGCCGAGTACCTCGACGACTGGAAGACGAAGCATCTCTTTCCCGCCCTCGGAATGATCCCGATCGATCGTCGGGGTGGTGATCACGCCGCCGCCGCCCTCGACGCGGCCCGCGAGGTACTGTTCGACGGAGGCCTGTTCGGCATCTACCCGGAGGGCACCCGAAGCCGCAGTGGCAAGCTGCACAAGGGCCACACCGGAGCGGCCCGTCTCGCCGTCGAGACCGGTGCGCCGCTGGTCCCCGTCGGGCTGATCGGCACCGCCGAGATCCAGCCCCCCGACACGTTCCTGCCCAAGTTCGGGCGGAAGGTGTCGATCCGATTCGGCGAGCCGATCGCCGTCGATCGCTACCGCAATCGGATCGGCGACCGCAACATGTACCGCGAGCTGACCGATGAGCTCATGTTCGAGATCCAGCGGCTCACAGGCCTCGAGTACGAGCACACCTACGCAGGAGCGAAGGCGAAGGCGGAGGCTCCGGCCGGTGCCACGGCACCTTCTGCCCGGCCGGAGAGAGAAAAGGTCGCCTCGAACGGCGCAAAACCGAGGCCACCACGACAGACCGAGGAGCCGGTAACCGAGTCCGTCCCGGCATCGGTGGTGCTCGAGTCACGGCCGCTGCGGCCGCTCGCAGAGCTCCTCGCCGGCTGACAGCTATTCCAAGGGCCGACCCGCACTCAGGTTTGCGCGATTCCGCGTGCCGACCACGCAAAACCGCACAGACGTTGATGCCAACCCGCGTGTCTGCGTAGCTGATCAGACCATCGTTGCCGGGGTCCGAAGATCGTCGAGCCAGGCGACCCAGCTCATCGTCGGCTCCCGTCGAGTTGTGGTAGCGTGCACGACCCCGGGCTGGTGAACGAACACCTCGCCCGGCTGTCGTGGTCGGTAGCCCTCGTCACCTCGTAGCCACCAACCTGTTCCCGAGACCACACCGTAGATCTCCGTCGCCGGATGGTGGTGTCGCTGGTAGTCGACGGAGGCCCCCTGTACAACGAGGAACAAGGCGAGTTGATCGGACCGGAGCGGGCCCGGAGGGCAAAAACCGTCTGCCGGGGCAACGAGCGCGGCATAGCTGTAGTTGGATCGGAAGCGTTCGATCCCGGCGGCGACGGGGAGATCGGCGTAGGCGGTGTTCCAGTGGAGGAGCGCAGCGCATGACATGAATCGATCAGCGAAGTCGGTGTGGTGATCCGGAGAGAGGGCAGCCGCGGCCGCCAACCACCGATCGACGGCCCGATGGCCGATCGGCGTGACGGGCGCGGCGTAGGAGACATCGGCCAAGGCCGCTGCCAAACGAAGCAACACCGCCCGGTCTTCGTCGGCTGTGTCGGGGCCCGGAGCGGTCGGGGCTGCTCCAGCCGTCACTGCCATCTTGATGTGTTCGAGGAGTCGATGCAGTTCGGCCTCCGACCCGTCCAACTCGATGCTCACCGACAAATGGTGGCAGCCTGCCCGTTTCCCCGCCAGTCGCCGATTGTCCGGACGGAATATGGGCGGCGCATCGGTCGTCGGGCGCTCTAAACTTTGCCCCATGAGCGAGATTTCGGTAGCCCTGCCCGATGGATCCCAGCGTCGTCTGCACGACGGCGCCACCGTCGGTGACCTGGCGACCGACATCGGCTCCCGCCTCGGGCGCGACGCCATCGCCGGGGTCGTCGACGGCAGCGAAGTCGACCTCGACACGCCGCTCGAGGAGGGTCAGGAGGTCGAGGTCGTGGTGCCCGACTCCGACCGCGGTCTCCACATCCTGCGCCATTCAACGGCCCACGTGCTGGCCCAGGCGGTTCTCGAACTGTGGCCCGGCGCCACGTTCGCCATCGGCCCGCCGATCGAGAACGGGTTCTACTACGACTTCGCGCTCCCACAAGGATCCGACGGCAAGCCGCAGACGTTCAACGACGACGATCTGGCCCGTATCGAGGACAAGATGCGTGAGATCGTCGCCGCCGACCAGCCCTTCGTCCGCTCCGAGGTTCCAGCCGCCGAGGCGCTGGAGCTGATGGCCGACCACCGGTACAAGCGCGACATCATCGAGCGGGTCACGGCCGCCGCCGGCGACGAGAACGTCGATGCCGAGCTGGCCAACGAAGCGTCGGGAGACGTCATCAGCTTCTACCGCAACAGCGACTCGTTCATCGACATGTGCGTCGGCCCCCACGTGCCCTCCACGGGCCGTCTCGGTCACTTCAAGCTGATGAGCGTGGCCGGCGCCTACTGGCGGGGCGACGAGAACCAGCCGATGCTCCAGCGCATCTACGGCACGGCCTGGGCCTCGAAGAAGCAGCTGGCCCAGCACCTGCACCGTCTCGAGGAAGCGGCCAAACGGGATCATCGCAAGCTGGCCAACGAACTCGATCTCCTCTCGTTCCCCTCCGAGCTGGGCGGCGGTCTCGCCGTCTGGCATCCGAAAGGGGCGATCGTCCGCAAGGTGATGGAGGACTACTCCCGTCAGCGCCACCTCGACGGCGGCTACTCCTTCGTCGTCAGCCCAAACCTGGCCAACGGCCGGCTGTTCGAGACCAGTGGTCACCTCGACTTCTACGCCGAGGGCATGTACCCGCCGATGGAGATGGACAACGGCACGTACTACCCGAAGCCGATGAACTGCCCGATGCACTGCCTGATCTACCGGAGCCGGCAGCGGTCCTACCGGGAGCTGCCGCTGCGGCTGTTCGAGCTCGGCACGGTCTACCGATACGAGCGGGCGGGCACGCTCCACGGCCTGCTCCGCATACGGGGCTTCACACAGGACGACAGCCACATCTACTGCACCACCGAGCAGCTGGCCGACGAGATCGCCGGGCTGTTGGACTTCGTCATCTCGGTGCTCAAGGCGTTCGGGTTCGACGAGTTCGAGTTCAAGCTGTCGACCAAGGATCCGGCCAAGTACGTCGGTACCGATCAGATGTGGGACGACGCCACGGAGGCCCTTCGGGCGGCGCTCGAACGGCACGGCCTGGAGTACTCGATCGACGAGGGCGACGCCGCGTTCTACGGCCCGAAGATCGACATCGACGTTCGGGATGCCATCGGCCGGGCCTGGCAGCTGTCGACGATCCAGGTCGACTTCAACCACCCCGAGCGGTTCGGCCTCGAGTACGTCGCCCCCGACGGCCAGCGTAAGCGACCGGTCATGTTGCACCGGGCGCTCATGGGGTCGATCGAGCGGTTCTTCGGCGTGCTCCTCGAGCACTATGCGGGCAACCTGCCGCTCTGGCTCGCCCCGGTGCAGGTCGAGGTCCTTCCGGTGGCCCAAGAGCACGAGGACTACGCCGCCGAGGTGGTCCGCACGCTGGAGGCCGCCGGCTACCGGGTGGAGACGACGGGCGCCGGCGATCCACTGGGCAAGCGGATCCGCAACGCCAAGACCCAGAAGATCCCCCACGTCGTGGTGGTCGGGTCCGACGACGCCGCGGCCAAGACGGTCGGCGACAACCCCCGGGGCGGTGACGTCGAACGTGACGTGCCGCTCGACGCCTTCCTGGAGCGGCTGGCAGCCGAGATGGGCGTTCACGCGTAGACGATGGACTACCTGTTCTCCGGGTGGCGTCTCGCCCACCCGCCCGAACTCGGTGCCGATGGACTGCCTCATGCGCACCTCGAACCGGAGCCGGGCAAGTCGTTGTTCGAAACGATCGAGCAGTCGGGCCTTGATGACGCCATCACCTACGTGGTGCACCGCACCGAGCTGAGCTTCGTGCTGCTCAACGTCTACCCCTACACGCCCGGTCATCTGATGGTTCTCCCTCGCACGGCCGAGGCGAGCATGCTCGATCTCGATCCGGCGGCCTACGACGACCTGTGGCGCCTGGTCCGCACCGCCACCCAGGCGGTCGTCGATGCGTTCTCCCCGCAGGGAATCAACGTCGGGATCAACCAGGGACGGGCCGGCGGCGGGTCGCAGCCCGACCACCTGCACGTTCACGTGGTGCCCCGCTGGTCGTCGGACACCAACTTCATGACCTCGATCGCCGATGCCAGGATCCTGCCGATGACTCTCGGCGACAGCTGGAATCGACTGCGCGATGCGTGGCCCGACGATGGATCCGGCGACCTGCGAGGCAACGGGTCGAAGCGGTGATCACGAGCCGATAGCGTGGCGGTGATGAGCGGCGAGGACAAAGCCAGCGGAGACCCGATCGATGAGCCGGCCGATCAGGTGGTCGACGAACCGGTCGACGAACCGGTCGACCAGCTTCCCGCGGATCTGCAACCGGACCTCGTCGACCACGACGAGTACATCTTCCCCAACAACAACCGCCGTCGCATCCCCGGCTATCTGTATCTCGGAATCGCCGCCGTGCTCGTGGCGGTCTACGTTCTGCGGGGCGATGGCGTGTTCGTGAACGCCGGCTACCTGGGAGTGGCCGCGCTTCTCGCCGCGTTCGGCGTCTACAGCCTGGTCGCCGGCTGGAATCTCGACGTCGACGAGCGTGACGCCCTGGTGGCCGCGGTCGGCAAGGTCGGTTTCCCGGTCGGCCACGCTTCAGCGCAGATGGGCTGGAGAGGCTGGCTGAGCAGGCCGGTGTGGCGCATCCTGCTGTATTCGGCCGATGAGCCGCCGTCGAAGCGGGGATTCGTGCTCGTCGACGGTGTTGACGGCGCCGTCATCGAATCCTTCGTCGAGGCCAATCCTGAGGACTGGTCGGACCTGGTCGACTCGGAGTCCTCGACCCCCTGAGCGCCTACTCGCTCAGGGCCATACAATGGGGCGATCGGCAAACGGAAGGGAACAGCATGTTCGACGGTAGTCTTCGTACCGCTTTCGACCGGATCGTGGCCCCCGTGGGCCGGGGCCTTCAGCGGCTCGGTGTGTCACCCGATGTGATCACGGTGGTCGGAGTGCTCATGGCCGCCGCCTGTGGCGTGGCCATCGGCACCGGCCGGTTCTTCACCGCGGCCGTCCTGTTGGCTCTCACCGGCCTTCCCGACGCCCTCGACGGCGCCGTGGCGAAGGCCGGCGGTCGGGCCGGCCCTCGGGGAGCGTTTCTCGACTCGGTCTCGGACCGGCTGAGCGACGGCCTCCTCTTCGCCGGAGCCGGCTGGTACCTGGCGGGGACCACCACCCCACGCCTGGCCATGCTGCCGTTCGCACTGTTCATCTCGGCCTCCCTGGTGTCGTACCAGCGGGCCAAGGCCGAGTCGCTCGGATTCGAGGCCAAGGGCGGCCTCATGGAGCGGGCCGAGCGGTTCATCGCCCTGGGATTCGGGCTCGTCTTCAGCTCGCTGTTCGTGCCGACGCTCTGGGTGATGTTCATCCTCACCGCGGCCACGGCGATCCACCGATTCGTCAAGGTCTGGAAGCAGGCCGGCGGGCAAGCGCCTCCGGCTCGATTGCGGGCAGGCCGCACCCGACGCCGCACACGTCGACCGGTGTCGGATCTCCGTCAGCGGGCTCAGGCCCGGGCCGAGGCCCGCCGCCGTCGTAGCAGTAGCTGACCGACGTCGTTCCGTCCCCGTTGTCGAGTCGACCGCTACGGATGATGAAGGCGGCCTCGGTGGCCGTCCGGGCGGTGCCGCTCTCGGTGCTGGCGCCACTGGCCGCCGCCGTCGGCGGCCTGGTCGGCCCCCGGCTTATGCCGGCCAAGGCGGCCATGCTCGACCGTCACCTTCGACGGGTCGCCGACCACTCGTCGAACCTCGGCCGATCATCGGGCCGGTCCGCCGCCGATCGTGCCGCATCCGATGTCGCCGCCGGGTTCGGCAGCTATGCCCGATACTGGGTCGAGTCGTTTCGTCTGCCCACCGTGAGCCTCCGCCGGCTCGATCGGGGCTTCTCCTTCGTCGACTATGACCGCATCGAAGCGGTGCGGGCCTCCGGCGTCGGCCCCATTCTCGTGCTGCCGCACCTCGGTGGATGGGAGTGGGCTGCGGCCTGGCTCGGCCGGGTGGCCGAGGTGCCCGTCACGGCGGTCGTGGAACGGCTGGAACCCGACGACCTGTTCGAGTGGTTCGAGGATCTACGCTCGTCGTGGGGCTGTGAGGTGGTGCCGCTCGGTCCTGATGCGTTCGGCCGGACGGTCAGGGCGGTGCGTGACCGTCATATCGTCTGTCTTCTCGCCGACCGCGACATCGGGGGCACGGGCGTGGAGGTCGAGTTCTTCGGCGAGACGACGACGATGCCGGTCGGTCCGGCCGTCATCGCATCGAGGACGGGTGCGCCGATCCTGCCAACCGCCGTGTTCTTCTCGGGCTGGCAGCGATTCTGTCGGGTCGGCGCCCCGATCTACGCCGATGACCTGGCTCGGGCGAGCGGCTCGTCGGCTGACGGTCCCCGTCCTCGTGGCCGAGACCGGTACCAGGCGTTGACCCAGCGCATGGCGTCGGAACTCGAGCAACTGATCGCGGATGCCCCCGAACAGTGGCATCTGCTCGAACCGAACTGGCCGAGCGACCGCAACCCGACCCGGTAACCCCTGAGCTTTGTGGTTCTCCGACCCCCAAACGGGTCGGAGAGCGACAAAACCTTGGGTTGAGCCGTCCGCTACGGTGGGGCGGTGCGAATCGGAATGATTTGCCCCTACAGCCTGGCGGTATGGGGTGGTGTCCAGTCCCAGGTGCTCGGGTTGACCCGAAGCCTGCGGGCCAAGGGGGTGGCGGCCCAGGTGCTGGCCCCGTGCGACGGCCCTCCGCCCGAGCCGTGGGTCACCCCGCTCGGCAATTCGATTCCCTACGCGCAGAACGGCTCGTTCGCCCCACTGGCTCCCGATCCGGCGGCTCAGCTCCGGGTCCTGGCCGCCATCTGGGACGAACGGTTCGACGTGCTCCACCTCCACGAGCCGCTGGCTCCGGGGCCGACGCTCACGGCGGTCATGGTCAAACCGGTGCCGCTCATCGGCACGTTCCACGCCAGCGGATCCATCGCGGTCTACCGCTGGGCCCGATTCGGTGTTCGAAGGCTTGCGGCCCGGCTCGACACCAGGGTGGCGGTCTCGCCCGAGGCTGCCGGTATGGCCAAGCGGTATCTCGACGGGAGCTACGAGATCCTGTTCAACGGCATCGAGATCGAGCGGTTCTCGAGCCGGCCGTCGACGCTGACCACGACCGGTCCGACCGTGTTCTTCCTCGGCCGCCACGAACCCCGCAAGGGGCTCGGCGTCTTGTTGGAGGCGTTCCAGCAGCTTCCGGCCGACGTCACGCTGTGGATCGGCGGTCAAGGACCGGAAACCGAAGAATTGCGCCGCCGCTACGGTCATGACGATCGCCTGCAGTGGCTCGGGCCGATCACCGAGGCCGAGAAGTGGGATCGGTTGCGGGCCGCCCATGCCTTCTGTGTGCCGTCGCTTGGCGGTGAGAGCTTCGGTGTGGTGCTGTTGGAGGGCATGGCGGCCGGAACCCCGGTGGTGGCAAGCGATCTGCCCGCCTACCGGGTGGTGGCCGAGAACGGGGCCAATGCCGAGTTGTTCGCGACGGGCGATCCCGCATCGTTGGCCAAGGCGTTGCTGACCGCGCTGAACGGTGATGAGGCGGTCACGGGGCGTGTTGAGCGGGCGAAAGAGCGGGCGGCCCGGTACTCCATGAACCGATTGGCCGACGCCTACATCGCCCGTTATCAGCGACTTCTGTAGCGCCGATCCGCTGTGCGGCGAACCCATTTCCGGGTTTCGTCGGGTCCGGGGGCAGGAACATTGCCCGGGTGGAACGAACCGACCCGAATCCGCTCTACGATGGACGCCGTGTCAGCCCAGCGATCCCATACGGCGCGCGTGCGCCCCGACGCACCGGTTGAGGTGTCGCCGCGTTTCGTGTCGTTGGCCCTCGTCGTGGTCGCACTGGCGGTGCCGCTGGCCATCCTGTTCGTGGTGCTGGCCGTCATCATCCCCGTCGTGCCGTGGTGGCTCGGTCTGTTGGCCGCACTCGCCGCTGCGGGGCTTCTCGTGTTTCAGCGGCTGCGCACCGCCCATGATGTCGTCGTCGACAAATTGGCCGCCCACCACGGTTCGGTGAGTTCGGTCCGGCTCACCAACATGGTGCAGTCGCTGGCCCTCGCGGTCGGCGTCGAGGAGCCCGAGGCGTTCATCCTCGATTCCGACGCCGTCAACGCCATGATCGTCGCCCGCAGCGACGTCGCTACCCTGTTCGTGACCCGCGGTCTCGACGATCGCCTGGAGCCGGTCGAACTCGAAGCCGTCGTGGCCGAGCTGCTCCTTCGGCAACGGAGCGGCGACGCCGAGGCCGCAACCATCGGCGCCGCCCTGTACCGGCTTCCTCTGCTCGGCCCGCTGTCCAGCCTCCTGATCGGTCCGCTGGCCGCCCACGGTCTGGCCGGGCTGCTTGGCGACGAGCGCGACCTGGCCGCCGACCAGCAGGCGGTCTCCCTCACCCGGTATCCGCCGGCCCTCCGCGGAGCGCTGACCAAGATCAAGAATCAACCTCGCCGCCCGGTCGATCTGGGCGACGAGTGCGACCTGCTGTGGCTCGTGGAGCCCGACCCCGAAGTCGCCCAGGGTCCGACCCGTTCACCCCTCGACCTGCGAATCGACGTGCTGACCGAGCTGTGAGCGTCCGATCACGATCCCGCAGCTGGATCGTGGTCACCGCCGCCCTCGGATTGATTGTCGCTGCATGTGGGTCCGACGACGGCAACGCCCAGGGTGACAACGGAGAATCGTCGGCGGCCGACCGCGTCCAATCGGCACCGGCCGAGGTCGTGACCGACGACGCCGACGGCGAACAGCCGTCGGAACTGGCCGCAACCGAGGACGACGAATCGACGCAGGACCTCGGACCCCGCTTCCCGTTCACCGGGGTTCCGGCGGATGGGCCAACGGAGGTGGCGGCGCTGAATCGATCGGCCCTGGTCGTGAAGGTCGACAACCATCCCCGGGCCCGACCGCAGACCGGCCTGGACCAAGCCGACATGGTGTTCGACGTCCGAGCGGAGGGCGTCACGCGGTTCGCCGCTGTCTTCCACTCCGTGGTGCCCGATCCGGTCGGCCCGGTCCGGTCCAGTCGCACGTCGGACTTCGACATCCTGATCGGCCTCGACAATCCGCTGTACGCGTCGTCGGGAGGTAACAACTACGTGGCCGGCAAGCTTCGGACACTACCGATCGTCGAGCTGACCAACCTCACCAGGACCGAATACTTCCGCGATTTCTCCCGCCCGGCTCCGCACAACCTGTACGTCGACGGCAACGACCTCTACCAGCTCGCGCCCGACGACCTCCCGGCACCCCAGCCGTGGTTCGAGTTCCGATCACCGGGCGTGGTCGACCCGACCGAAGCGCCGTCGACCGCGGCGACGGTGACCGGCCCGGTGACCATCGACTACACCGGCAGCCCGACCGTGACCCACACCTGGGATCCGTCGGTCGAGGGCTGGCTCCGCACCCAGGACAGCAACCCGCACACCACCGCCGGCGGCGACCAGCTCGCACCGGAGAACGTGGTCATCATGATCACCGACTACAGCACCAGTCCGGCCGACCCGATCTCCCCCGAGGTCCGCTCGACCGGCTCGGGTCCCGTGATCGTGCTGACCAACGGGTGGGCCATCGCCGGAACCTGGGAGCGGCCGACCGCGGAGGACAAGCCGACGCTGACCGACGGCGACGGCAACGTGATCACCCTGACACCGGGCCGAACCTGGGTGTTGATGCCCGAGGCCGGGCAGGTGACGTTCCCCGACGGCCAGGCTCCACCGGGCTGGACGGGCTTAGAGGGCTAGCAGGTAGGGCCCAGCGGCTGCGGCCCTCGAGCGATGAGGCCTTGGCCGAAGAGCCATATGCCATATGCTCGTCCACCACCCCCGATTCGGTCCAAAATCCACGCGTCAGGGGTTTGGGGCGGCCGTACACTTTTCTCCATGGCTGAAAACACCGCTCGTACTGACGGCACGGTTCGGGTCAAGCGAGGCTTGGCGGAGATGCTCAAGGGCGGCGTGATCATGGACGTGGTCACGCCCGATCAAGCCAAGGTGGCCGAGGATGCCGGCGCCGTCGCGGTGATGGCCCTGGAGCGTGTTCCGGCAGACATTCGGGCCGACGGCGGTGTCGCCCGCATGAGCGACCCGGAGATGATCGAGGGCATCAAGGAGGCCGTCACGATCCCGGTCATGGCCAAGGCCCGGATCGGCCATTTCGTCGAGGCCCAGATCCTGGAGGCACTCGGCGTCGACTACGTCGACGAGTCCGAGGTGCTGACCCCGGCTGACGAGGCCCATCACATCGACAAGTTCGCGTTCACGGTTCCGTTCGTCTGTGGGGCCACGAACCTCGGTGAGGCGCTGCGCCGGATCAGTGAGGGGGCGTGCATGATCCGCTCCAAGGGCGAGGCCGGCACCGGCAATGTCGTCGAGGCGGTCCGTCACCTCCGGTCGATCACCGGCGACATCCGCCGGATCACCCAGGCCGACCAGGCTGAGCTGTTCGGTTGGGCCAAGGATCTCCAGGCCCCGCTGCCACTCGTCCAGGAGATCGCCGAGACCGGGAAACTCCAGGTGCCGCTGTTCTGCGCCGGCGGCCTGGCCACCCCGGCCGATGCCGCCCTGGCCATGCAGCTTGGCGCGGAGGCCGTGTTCGTCGGCTCCGGCATCTTCAAGAGCGACAACCCGGCGCCGCGGGCCAAGGCCATCGTCGAGGCCACCACCAACTTCAACGACGCCGACATCCTGGCCAAGGTAAGCCGCGGCCTCGGTGCCCCCATGACCGGCATCGGTATGGACGACGTCGACATCCGCTTGGCCGATCGCGGCTGGTAGACGTGCGATCGAGGCTCCGCTTCGTGTCGCCTCGGGTTCGCTGGCACGGGCTCGCAGCATGAGCCGACTCCGGAGCATCGGGGTGCTGGCGCTCCAGGGTGCCTTCGCCCGCCACGTCGAGGTCCTGAACACGCTCGGGGTCGATGCGTTCGAGGTGCGGAACCGCGCCCAGCTCGATCGCTGCGAGGCGATCGTCCTGCCCGGCGGCGAGTCCACCACGATGTCGAAACTTCTCGACACCTTCGAGCTGGCCGAGCCGCTCGAGAAACTGGTCCATGACGGGCTGCCGACCTTCGGCACCTGCGCCGGGATGATTCTGCTGGCCGCCACGGTCAGCGACGGCAGGCCGGATCAGCACGCCTTCGGGGCCATCGACATCGGTGTCCGCCGCAACGGCTACGGGCGTCAGATCGACTCGTTCGAGGCCGACATCACCATCGAAGCGCTCGGCCCCGAACCGTTCACCGCGGTGTTCATCCGGGCCCCGGTGGTGGAACGCCACAGCGAGACGGTCACCGTCATCGCCTCGGTCGAAGGCTCACCGATCGTGTGTCGCCAGGGATCGGTTCTCGTCACGTCGTTCCACCCGGAACTCACCGACGACGTGAGACTGCACCGGTATTTCGTCGAGCAGGTGGCCGGCTTCGACATCGGCTGACGGTCGCCCCCCGGTGCCCGTACAATTGGCCCTGCGTAGTTCTCGACCATCAGGAGATCGTCCGTGTCAGGCCATTCCAAGTGGGCAACGATCAAGCACAAGAAGGGCGCGGCCGACGCCAAGCGGGGAAAACTCTTCGCCAAGCTGATCAAGCAGGTCGAGGTCGCGGCTCGTCAGGGGGGCGGCGACCCCGACGCCAACCCGACACTGCGGACCATGTTCCAGAAGGCCCGCGACAACTCGGTGCCGCTCGACACGATCGAACGGGCGGTCAAACGAGGCACCGGTGAGCTCGAGGGGGTCAACTACGAGCCGATCACCTATGAGGGCTACGGGCCCGGTGGGGTCGCGCTGCTCATCGACACGCTCACCGACAACCGGAACCGAACCGGATCGGAGATCCGGTCACTGCTGACGAAGAACGGTGGTTCGCTGGCCGAGCCCGGGGCCGTGGCGTGGCAATTCGAGCGCAAGGGGATCGTCAAGGTGGCCAAGTCGGCCGACGAGGACGACGTGATGATGGTCGGGCTCGACAACGGCGCCGAGGACCTGGAAGACCTCGAGGAGGTCTGGCAGGTGACGTGTGAGCCGACCGATGTCAACCCGCTGCGAGCGGCGCTGGAGGAGGCGGGCCTGGAGGTCGTCGAGTCCGACACCACCATGATGCCGACCAACACGGTGCCGCTGTCCGACGTGTCGGCGGTGAAGTCGATCATGAACCTGGTCGAGATTCTCGACGACTCGGACGACGTTCAGGACGTGCACTCCAACGTCGACATCGACGACGACGTACTCCAGACGCTGACCTGACGCTCTCGTCGACGAGTGAGCATTCTGGCGGCTGTGACCCACCGCTTCGGTGGGCTGGGGCCGCCGGTTGGGAGCGGTCGGGGTCAGGCTCCGGCCACGCCAAGCAGACGGGAACGGGTCACGCTGCGCACACCGCGGGTGAGCGACACGAGCGCCACGATCCAGGCCAGCCCGCCGATCGCCACCGGCACCCAGCCGCCGCCGACGAGCGCACCGGTGGCCTGGCTGTAGGCCGTCATGATCAACGGGAGGCTGATGAGACCGGACGCCTGCTGAGCCGCGGCGGTGGAGCTGACCCGGGCCGAGAGCCGCAGCACGAGTGACAGGCACAGGGCCAGGAACGGCGGCAGGACCCACAGGATCATGATCCACCACTCCCTGGTGGGGAAGAACCAACCGCCGACGTCGGGTCCGACGAGGAGGTTCACGATGAGCGAGTAGATGGTGAACCCGACGATGACGGTGAAGTAGCCGGGGATGATCGACGCCACCAGCTTGCCGATGTAGATCTCGCGGGCGCTGGCGGGGGAGTGGGCCAGGAACTCGCCGGTGCCCCGCTCCCGCTCGCCGACGATCGACGACGCGCCGACCGCGGTGGAGATGGTGAGCGGGACGATGACCGCCACCGGTGCGAACAGGAACACGGCGAGCGCGTAGCCGGTCTGGCCCTGCGGGTTGACATCCGCGACCTGGGCCATGGCCGAGTCGGGCAGCACCTCGAGCGCCTGGGCCATCTGGTCGACGACGTTGACGTCGCCGATGGTGGTGATCGTCAACAGCAGGATGGTGGGCACGACCACGAAGAACGCCCCGCCGAGGAGGCTCATCGGCACCCAGAAGTCCTTGGCCTGGATCAGCTGGCGAAGATCGGTTCGGGCCACGGTGACCACACGTCGGTAGTTCATCGGAGTGCCTCCTCGGAGTCGGTGGTCTCGGTGGCCGCGTCGGCCGCCTGGGCCGCCTGGGCGGTGGTCCGGCGACGCCAGGCCACGTACTGGGACGGGTCGATCACGTTGCGGCCGTGCTGGGCTCGGATGGCGAAGTAGAGATCCTCGAGCGATGGTGTGAACGGGACCACCGATTCGATCGGGGCTCCGGCCTCGGCCAGGGCGGCGACGAGGTGGGGTATCCGTTCGGCCACGTCGATCCGGACCGAGGCCGTGTCGCCGGCGCGCTGGTAGTCGGCCACGCCCGGGGCCCGGGCCAGGTCGTCAAGCCCGACGCCACCTGCGGTGGTGATCGACACGGTCGGATGGGGCCAGAACCGGGCGGCGAGAGACTCCGGGTCGCCCGACAGAAGGTGGGCGCCCTTGTCCATGACGACGATCTGGTCGGCCAGCCGCTCGGCTTCGAGCAGCAGGTGGGTGCACATGAACACGGTCTTTCCCTCGGCGGTCATCTCCCGGACCATGGCGAGCACGGCGACGGCCGATTCGGGATCGAGCCCGGAGGTGGGTTCGTCGAGCAGCATCAGGGTGGGTCGGTGGAGCACCGCTCGAGCCAGGGCGAGTCTGGTCTTCATACCGGTCGAATAGCCCCCGACCCGCTGTTCGAGGTCGGCGGCGATGCCGAACTGGTCGGCCGCCTCGACGACACGTTCGTCGACCGCCGGGCCTCGGCCGAGGCCGTAGAGTTCGGCGGCATAGCGCAGGTTGTCCATGCCGGTGAGCCGATCGTAGAGCGACGGTTTCGCCGACACCACGCCACAGCGGGTGCGA
The DNA here is from genome assembly GCA_965216655.1 of Acidimicrobiales bacterium. Classification (GTDB taxonomy): domain Bacteria; phylum Actinomycetota; class Acidimicrobiia; order Acidimicrobiales; family SZUA-35; genus JAHELU01. Next base: position 266,643 of record CBDCGP010000031.1, on the reverse strand, counting down.
ACCTCCTGGCCGTCGGGCCCGCCGGGATCGATCCCGAACACCGACACCGTGCCCTCATCGGGCACCAGCGCTCCGGTGATGAGGCGGATGGCCGTCGTCTTGCCGGCTCCGTTGGGGCCGAGCAGCACGGTGATCCGGCCCTTGGGCACCGTGAGGCTGAGCGACCCGAGGGCGTCGACCTCGCCGAAGCTCTTGGTGACCCCGTCGATGACGGCGACGGCCGGTTCGGAGTCGGCCCCGATACGCGCGTCGCCCGCTCGCTCCAGTCCGGTGGACCGAGACCCCTCCGGTGTTCCGGCCCGGCGATCCTTGTCCGGCGAGGCGGGCGGTGTGTCCGCCGGCCGGGGATCAGGGGCCAGGGGCGCGTCCGCGGTTTCGATGTCCGTCGATTGGTACCTCTGCACGTTCGCTTTATCGGCACTCCATGGCGGAACTCAATCAGGTTGTCGGGAGGGGCCGGACGGCATGGGTCGGCCGGCCCACCGAGGGCATCGACGCCTGTCGTGATTGATTCCGCTAGGCTCGTACGAGTGTTCGTGTTAGGTGTCGACCCCGGTTTGTCCCGCTGCGGCTATGCCGTGGTGGCCCCCGGCCGTCGCGGTCGCGGTGCCGCCCGTGCCCTCGGCGTGATCCGCACCTCACCCGACCAGGAGACGCCCCAGCGTCTGGCCGAGCTGAAGCACGAGCTGACCGATCTGATCGATGAATACCGGCCCGTCGTGATCGCGGTCGAGCGGATCTTCTTCCAGAACAACATCCGCACCGCCGTCGGGGTGGCCCAGGCATCGGGCCTGGCGCTGGTACTCGGCGCCGAGCGGGGGATCACCGTGACCCAGTACTCGCCGTCGGAAGTGAAGTCGGTGGTGGCCGGAGACGGCCGGGCCGACAAGAAGCAGGTGCAGGTGATGGTCCAGAGCCTCCTCGGACTGGCGCAACCGCCCCGTCCTGCCGACGCGGCCGATGCCGCTGCGCTGGCTCTGTGCCACCTCGCCCACGACCCGCATCTGAAGCTGGCGGCGGCCGGGGCGCTAGGCTCGGTGCCGGCCCGATGACGGCCCGGACGGCGCCGTCCGGTCCCCTCGAGCCGACGCAAGCCCAGGATCGCCGTGGAGGTGAAGGATGATCGGAACACTCCGGGGAACGATCGTCGATCGAGATGTCGCACTCGACGGCGCGGCCACCGCCGAGTTCACCATCGAGGTGGCCGGTGTCGGCTACCGGGTCACGTCCACCCCGGCAACCCTGTCGAGGCTGTCGTCGGAGAACGAGGTGATGGTCCATATCCATCACCATTTCTGGGAGGACAACCAGCGTCTGTTCGGATTTCTGACCAAGGACGAACGTGTGGCGTTCGAGGCGCTGTTGTCGGCCCATGGTGTCGGTCCGGCGCTGGCGCTGGCCGTGCTGGCCACCCATCCTGTCGGCCGGCTGGCCCGAATTCTGGCCGACGACGACCTGGCCGCCCTGTGTGAGGTTCCCGGTGTCGGCAAGAAGACGGCACAACGGCTGCTGGTCGAGTTGAAATCCACGGTCGTGCTGCCGGTCCTCGACGTCGACGGTCAGCCGGCCGTTCTCACTGGATCGGCCGCCGGCGTCGACTCCCCGCTGGTCGACGTTCGGGAGGCGCTCGTCAGCCTGGGCTATTCACAGGCCGAGATCCGCTCCGCCATCGCCGCTCTCGGATCCGAGATCACCCCCGATGAAGATTCCGGCCAGCTGCTGAAGCGGGCCCTGCTCAAGTTGTCGGGGGTCTGACGTGCCCCGCGACGAGTTGCTCGACCCCGGCGCGGTACCGGAACTCGACCACGATCCCCGCGTCGAAGATGTCAAGCTCCGGCCCGGCAGTCTCGACGAGTTCGTCGGCCAGCGCGAGCTCAAGGAGCGGCTCGGAATCATCCTCGAGGCCGCACGTGCTCGGGAACAGGCCGCCGACCATCTGCTGTTCGCCGGGCCTCCGGGACTGGGAAAGACGACGCTGGCCGGCATCGTGGCCAACGAGCTGTCGGCCCACCTTCACATCACGTCGGGCCCCGCCATCGAGAAGCAGGGCGACCTGGCCTCCATCCTCACCAAACTCGAGCGGGGCGACGTGATCTTCATCGACGAGATCCACCGCCTGCCCCGCATCGTCGAGGAGATCCTCTATCCGGCGATGGAGGATCTGCAGCTCGACGTGCTCCTCGGCAAGGGGCCGGCCGCCCGCTCCATCCGCTTCGACCTCGAACCGTTCACGCTCGTCGGGGCCACCACCCGAACCGGGTTGATCACCGGTCCGCTGCGGGACCGTTTCGGCTTCGCGTTCCGTCTCGACTACTACGACACCGAGGATCTCGAACGGATCGTCACCCGCGCCGCCGGGCTGTTCGGCATCGAGATCGACGCCGCCGGCGCCACCGAGATCGCGGCCCGGAGCAGGGGCACGCCCCGCATCGCCAACCGCTTGTTGCGCAGGGTGCGGGACTACGCCGAGGTCCGGGGTGATGGCCGCATCGATCACGCCACCGCAGCCGACGGGCTGGCCAAGTTCGGTATCGACGAACGGGGCCTCGACAAGGTCGACCGCATCCTGTTGTCCAATCTGTGTGAGAGATTCGGCGGCGGTCCGGTCGGCCTCTCGACCATGGCGATCAGCGTCGGCGAGCCAACGGAGACGGTCGAGGAGGTCATCGAGCCGTTCCTCATTCAGCAGGGCCTGTTGCTCCGAACCCCGAGGGGCAGGGTGGCGACCCGGGCGGCCTGGCAACACCTCGGCCTGTCGGCACCGGACGACTCGGTGTCGGCCCCTGAGGTGACCACCTTGTTCGACTGACGGGTCGGCCCCAGCCGCCGGGCCTCCTACGCGTTCGCGGGTGAAAACGACCACAAGTGACCGTTTTCGCCCGCGAATGACACCATGAAGGGCGGACACGGCACCCGGAGTCGGAGCGAGATAGGCTGCGTAGCCTCGCGGAGCAGCGGTGCAGTTATGTCGCGATGGCGAAGCCCAGCGAAGCGACCCGGAGCGCAGCGAAGGCGAGCGGAGCGAGAGGTACCGCGAGATAGGCTGCGTAGCCTCGCGGAGCAGCGGTGCAGGTATGACGCGATGGCGAAGCCCAGCGAAGCGACCCGGAGCGCAGCGAAGGCGAGCGGAGCGAGAGGTACCGCGAGATAGGCTGCGTAGCCTCGCGGAGCAGCGGTGCAGGTATGACGCGATGGCGAAGCCCAGCGAAGCGACCCGGAGCGCAGCGAAGGCGAGCGGAGCGAAAAATAATGCACACCAAGAACTTCGACTACGACCTTCCCCCCAGCGCGATCGCCCAGACGCCGATCGAGCCTCGCCACGCGGCCCGGATGCTCGTCGACCTGGGCGCCGGTGGCGAAGGCGGGTGCGGAGGGATCGAGCATCGGCGTGTGGCCGAGCTCGACCGGACCCTGCAACCCGGCGATGTCGTCGTCGTCAACAACACCAAGGTGCTGGCCGCCAGGCTCAACCTGTTCAAACCCACCGGTGGCGCGGTGGAGGTGCTACTCCTCGAGCCGACGGGAAACGGCGACGAGTGGCAGGCCCTGGTCCGGCCGAGCCGGCGCGTGGCCGACGGTACGAAGCTCGAGCTCGATGGACGGCCCGTCGTGGAGGTCGGCCCGCCGGTTGGTGATGGCCGGCGGCTGGTCCAGGTCGATTCGGCCGCTGTCGACACGGTCGGTGAGGTACCGCTGCCGCCCTACATCACCGAACCGCTGGCCGATCCCGACCGCTACCAGACCGTGTTCGCCGACCGGACCGGCTCGGTGGCCGCCCCGACCGCCGGCCTCCACCTCAGCACCGAGGTGCTCGGCCGCCTGACCGACCGGGGTGTGCAACTCGAAACCGTCGAGCTGTTCGTCGGTCTCGGCACCTTCCGCCCCATCTCGACCGATCGCATCGAGGACCACGAGATGCATCACGAGCGGTATCGGGTCGACGATGAGACCTGGCGCCGCATCACCGAGGCCCGAGCCGGCGGGCGGCGCATCGTCGCCGTCGGCACCACCGTCGTGCGGACCCTCGAGTCGGTGGCCGGCGGCGGACCCCTGGAGGGACGAACCGACCTGTTCATCCGCCGGGGACACGACTGGAAGGTGGTGGACGTCCTGCTCACCAACTTCCACGTACCCCGCTCATCGCTACTCGTCCTGGTCGACGCCTTCGTCGGAGATCGATGGCGCGACCTCTATGCCGCCGCGCTGGCAGAGGACTACCGGTTCCTGTCGTTCGGAGACTGCATGCTCCTGGCCCGCCGCCCGACCGAACAGAACGTGACCGACAATGGGTGATCGGAAGGTCTCGATGCGCATCGAACACACCGAGGGGCAGGCAAGGGCCGGCACCATCGTGACCGCACGGGGTGAGATCCCCACCCCGGTGTTCATGCCGGTCGGGACCCGGGCGGCGATCAAGACCCTCGACACGGCTGACCTCGAACAATTGGGTCCTCCGATCGTGCTGGCCAACACCTACCACCTGATGGAACGGCCGGGAGCCGATCTGATCGCCGAGATGGGCGGGCTGCACCGGTTCATGAACTGGGACGGTCATCTGCTGACCGACTCCGGCGGCTACCAGATCTTCTCCTTGAGCCCGAAGATCGACGAGGACGGGGCCGTGTTCAAATCGGTCTATGACGGTTCGCTCGTCGAGCTCGGCCCGGAACGGGCGGTCGAGGTGCAGCAACAGCTCGGCGCCGACTTCGCCATGGTGCTCGACGTGTGCTCCAGCCTCCCGGCGAGTCACGACCAGCTACGAGCTGATCTCGAGCTGACGCTGCGGTGGGCCGAGCGGTGCCGGGCCGCCCACACCAGATCCGACCAGGCGCAATTCGGCATCGTGCAGGGCGGTACCGAACTCGATCTGCGGGCCGAGTCGGCTGAGCGGACGGTGGCCATCGGCTTCGACGGCTATGCCGTGGGCGGGTTGTCGGTGGGGGAGAGCCGCCCCGACATGGTGCCGGCCCTCGCCGCCAGCACCGCTGCTCTGCCCGCCGATCAGCCCCGCTACTTCATGGGCCTGGGCGATCCGATCGGGTTGATCGAGGCGGTGCACAACGGGATCGACATGTTCGACTGTGTTCTACCCACCCGGCTGGCCCGCCATGGCACGGCGCTGACGTCGGAGGGGCGGCTGAACCTCAGGAACCTGCGGTTCGCCCGCGACGACGGACCGATCGACCCGGGGTTCGACCACCCACTGTCGTCCCGGTACTCCCGGGCCTACATCCGGCATCTGCTGGTCACCAACGAGCCGACGGCCGGTCGGATCATCACGCTGCACAATCTCGCCTGGCTGGCCGATCTCACCGCACGGATGCGAACCGCCATCTCGGAGGGTAGGTTCAAAGATCTGCGCCGCCGTGTCTGGGAGACCTGGGCACCGGGCGAGACGCCGTCCTGACGATCGACGATCGTCGACCAACCATCTGAACTACAGACCTGTGAATACCCCGGCGCCGACGCCGCGACAGCCGCTGAAACCGCTAACGTCTCCAGGCTGGAGGTGATCCCCCATGGATTTCGTCATTCTCATCGGATTCGGTCTGGCAATGTACCTGATCCTGTTTCTGCCCCAGCAGCGCCGGGCGAAGCAGCACCGAGAGCTGCTGTCGTCGCTGGTCGAGGGTGACGAGGTCGTGACCAGCTCGGGCATCTACGGCTTCGTCAACGCCGTCGACGGCGACATCCTGTGGCTCGACGTGGCCGACGGGGTCGAACTGCGGATGACCAGGAGCTCGGTGGCCAACAAGATCATCGAGACCGCCTCCGATGACGACGAGGACTAGCCGGATCGGAATGTCAATGCCGAGCGCAGTGAAATCGGTTGCCGTGAAATCGGGTGCAGTGAAAACCGAAGCAATGAGGATTTGATGTCACGCGGAGCGAAAATTTCGTCCCTGTCGGTGGTCGCCGCCGCCTTGTTGGGGATCATCTACACGGTCGCCGTCGGCAACCAGCCGTTGCTGGGTCTCGACCTCCAGGGCGGTGTGTCGGTGGTGCTCGAGCCGACCAGCACCAACGGCGATGACGTAACCGACGAGTCCCTCGATCTCACGGTCGAACTGCTCCGGGGCCGCATCGACGAGATCGGTGTGGCCGAACCCGAGATCTCCCGCCAGGGTAACAACATCGTCGTCGCCCTCCCGGGAGTCGTCGAGGACCAGGAGCAGGCGTTGGACCGCCTGCAGCAGACCGCGGAGCTCCGCTTCCGGCCGGTGATCGCGGAACTCGGACCGGATCTGAGTGGAATCGATCTCACCGACGAGGACGGAAACCTGATCGACCTCGATGACCTCACCGGCGACGGCGCAGGCGGCGACGCAGACTCGACCGACGAGCCGGCCGAAGGCCATTCGTCCGACGGCGATTCGATGGACGACGAGGAAGGCTCCATGGCCGGATCCGCCGGCCGCTTCAGCCCGCTCGTCGTGGCGCAGGACGAGTCGACGACGACCACGGCCGCCGACGCCGACGAATCCTCGACCACGGCCGCCGATGACGATTCGACACCGACCGACACGACGAACGACGACGTGACCGAGGAGCCCGCCGAACCGGTGGTCACGCCCCAGGCCACATTGAGTCCCGAGCAGCTGGCGGCGTCGGAGGCCTGCGGTATCCAGGGCGTCACCCCCGACGACGAGGACGCGGCCGAAGACTACGTCGTCTTGAATGACCGAATCGGCAACCGGCTCTGTCTTGGTCCCACGATGCTCACCGGTGAGGTCGTGGAGACCGCATCGGTGTCACTGGGATTCACCGGCTCCGGTTGGGAGGTCAACCCGGTGTTCCGCCCCGGCGCCGCCGGGATCGACCAGTTCAACGCCGCGGCCCGGGAATGCTACGCCCTCGGTCCGAATCCGAACACCTGCCCCTCCGGTCGCCTCGCCGTGGTCCTCGACCATCAGGTCATCTCGGCCCCCAGCATCAACGCGGAGACCTTCGCCCGTGACCAGATCGTGATCTCCGGTGCGTTCGAGGAGGAGGAGGCCAGGCTCCTGGCCGAGGCCCTCCGGTTCGGTGCGCTGCCACTCGAACTCCAGGCGCAGGAGATCCGCACGGTGTCGGCCACCATCGGTCGTGACGTGCTCCAGTCCGGCATGATCGCCGGCATCATCGGACTGATCTTCGTGGCCATCTACCTGCTGGCCTACTACCGTCTCGCCGGTCTCGTGGCGATCTCGGGCCTCGTGCTCTCGGGAGCTCTCCTGTGGACGATCGTCGCCTGGTTCGGCGAACAGTACGGGTTGGCGCTGAGTCTCGCCGGCGTGGTCGGCCTCATCGTCGCGATCGGTGTGTCGGCCGACTCCAACATCGTGTATTTCGAGAACGTCAAGGACTCGTACATGTCGGGCCGACGGGTTCCGACGGCGGTCGAGCGCGCCTACCAGAGCGCCATCTCCACGATCGTCAAGGCCGACGTGGTCAGCCTCATCGCCGCCGTGCTGCTCTACTGGCTCACGGTCGGCGCGGTTCGAGGCTTCGCCTTCTACCTCGGTCTGGCCACGATCCTCGACCTGATCATCTCGTGGATGTTCATGCGGCCCGCCCTCGCCTGGCTTGCCCGCCGCGACGCAGTCGAGGAGAACCCCCGCCTGCTGGGCCTTCCCGAGTTCGTAGGAGGATCATCATGAGCCAGCTCAGCGAGCTGTTCGCCGGCCGCTCGTCCATCGACTTTCGGCCGAAGTGGAGGATCAGCCTCGCCGTCTCGGGAACGTTGGTGCTGATCTCGATCCTGCTGCTGGTTTTACGGGGGCTGAACCTCAGCATCGATTTCGAGGGTGGTGGCATCTGGGAGGTGCCGGTCGACGACGAGATCACGGTGGCCGACGCCCGCGACGCCGTCACCTCGGCCGGTGACGCCAGGATCACCCTGGTCAGCACGTCGAGCCAGTCCGTCATCCAGGTCCAGTCGGGAACCGAGGCGCTGAGTCGAAGCGACGAGATCATCGGCCAGCTGTCCGACCTGGCCGGCACCAGCCGAGACGAGGTCAGCGTCTCCCAGATCGGCCCGACCTGGGGCGATCAGATCACCTCGAAGGCCGTGCGGGCCCTGATCTTCTTCTTCATCGCCGTGGCGCTCTATCTGGCCTGGCGCCTCGAATGGCGAATGGCCATCGGCGCACTGGTGGCCGTCGTCCACGACCTGGTGATCGTCTCCGGGGTCTACTCGCTGTTCGGGTTCGAGGTGAGCCCGGCCACGGTCATCGCCCTGTTGACCATCCTTGGCTACTCGCTCTACGACACGGTCGTGGTCTACGACAAGGTGCTGGAGAACGACCGGGGCATTCTCGGCCAACGCCTCGAGCCCGCCGAACTGGTGAGCGTGTCGATGAACCAGGTGCTGATGCGATCCATCAACACCACGATCACCACAGTGCTACCGGTGCTGTCGATGCTCGTGATCGGGTCGTTCCTTCTCGGCGGCGCCGGTTTGCGGGACTTCGCCCTCGCCTTGTTCATCGGGTTGCTGTCGGGCACGTACTCATCGATCTTCGTGGCCGCACCTGTCCTGGTGTGGCTGAAGGAACGCCAGCCCGAAGCCCGTCGGACGGCCCAGATCGAGGCCCGTCGTCGTGAGCGGGCGGCCAAGGAGGGCGACGATGTCGACGACGAGGCCGTCGAGGAAGAACTCGACGACGACGGTTTGCCCATTTCACCCGACGGCTTCGATCCCCGCCTGATCACCCCCGGGGGTGGGGCCCCACGGCCCCGCAAGAAGGGCAAACGTCGGTAAACCGACTCCAGTCCGCCGCCCCGTGTTCGATATAGTTTGAACAGGCCCTTTTCGGGGTTCTGATTTCCCATTCCTCGAGTTCTCTTCAAGTCTGGAGCGCTGTTTAGTCACGTGGTAACGGTCGAACGGGTACTCCCTTGGCGTCGCAAGCGGCGCACGATCGAAGCGCAGGTCGAGCCACTCATCAAGCGGTTCGACGGAACTCGACGCGACCAACAGATCGAGATCGTCACGAGGGCCTACCAGACGGCGGCCCGGGCCCATCAGACCCAACGCCGCAAGTCGGGCGAACCCTACATCGTGCATCCGCTCGCCGTCGCCCGGATCATCGCCGAGCTGGGGCTCGACGAGGTGTCGATCTGCGCCGCCCTGCTCCACGACGCGGTCGAGGACACCCGGGTCGAGTTGGAGGACATCGACCGGGCGTTCGGAACCGATGTGGCCGCCATCGTCGACGGGGTCACCAAACTCGACCGGGTCCGGTTCGACTCGAAGGAGGCCCAGCAGGCGGCCACCATGCGCAAGATGATGGTGGCCATGTCGAACGACATGCGGGTGCTGATCATCAAGCTCGCCGACCGTCTGCACAATCTCCGCACGCTGGCCGCGCTGCCGGCGTGGAAGCAGGAACGAATCGCCCTCGAGTCGCTGCAGGTCTACGCACCGCTGGCCCACCGCCTCGGCATGCAGGAGATCAAGATGCAGATGGAGGATCTGAGTTTCGCCGCCCTCCATCCCAAGCGCTACGCCGAGATCGAGCATATGGTGGCGGAGCGGGCTCCCGAGCGGGAGACGTACCTGACCCAGGTGCTCGAGCAGGTCAACGACCGGGTCGTCGAGCTGGGTATCAAGGCCACGGTCATCGGCCGGGAGAAGCACCTGTACTCGATCTACGAGAAGATGCAGCTCAAGGGCAAGACGTTCGACGAGATCAACGATCTCGTCGGTATCCGGGTCATCGTCGACTCGGTGCGCGACTGCTATGCGGCCATGGGCTCCATCCACGCCACCTGGAAGCCGGTGCAGGGCCGGTTCAAGGACTATGTGGCGATGCCGAAGTTCAACCTCTATCAGTCGCTGCACACCACGGTCGTCGGTCCCCAGGGCAAGCCGATCGAGGTCCAGATCCGCACCAGGGAGATGCACGACCGGGCCGAGAGCGGTGTTGCCGCCCACTACGTCTACAAGGACAAGGCGCCGGGAGCTTCATCGACGGCCGCGGATCTGCCGTGGCTGACCCGGATCATCGACTGGGAGAAGGAGACCTCGGACCCCGACGAGTTCATGAAGAACCTCAAGGTCGACCTCGACCACGAGGAGATCTTCGTCTTCACTCCGCAGGGTCAGGTCACCACCCTGCCGGCCAATTCGACGCCGATCGACTTCGCCTACGCCATCCACACCGACATCGGTCACCGCTGCGTCGGGGCCAAGGTCGACGGGAAGCTGGTATCACTCTCGGAGCCGCTCCACTCCGGTGAGACGGTGGAGATCTTCACCTCGAAGGTGGTCGGTGCCGGCCCGTCCCGGGACTGGCTCAACTTCGTGGTCTCGAACCGGGCGTCGTCGAAGATCCGCCAGTGGTTCTCCCGGGAGCGGCGCGATGATGCCATTGCGGCCGGTGAGCAGGATCTCAAACGGGCGCTGAAGAAGGAAGGCCTACGCCTCTCCGACTTCGGCCAGAAGGCCGGTGAGACGATCATCAAGGTCGCCACCGAGATGAACTATTCCGACGCCGACACGCTCTACGCCGCCATCGGTGAGCGTCATGTCAGCGCCCAGTCGGTGGCCACCAGGCTCAAGCGGATCAAATCCGGTGAACCCCGGGACCTGCGGTCCGATCCTCCACCCGGCGAGGAACAGTCGGAGATGGTGCCGGCCAAGCGGGAACCGCCGGGTGCGGTCGGGGTCCGCATCGAGGGCCTCGACGACGTGCTGGTCCGCCTCTCGCGTTGCTGCACGCCGGTGCCCGGCGACGAGATCATGGGTTTCGTCACCCGGGGCCGTGGCGTGTCGATCCACCGCACCGACTGCGCCAACGCCGAATCCCTGGCCAGCGCCCAGAACGACCGCCTGATCGACGCCGAGTGGGACGCGGCGATGGAGGCCGACCACTTCATCGCCTCGCTCGAGGTGAAGGCCTATGACCGCTCGCATCTGCTGGCCGACGTGTCCCGGGCGTTTTCCGAGCAGCACGTGAACATCATCAGCTCGACCACCACCACGACCGACGACCGGATCGCCCGGCTGGCCTTCGAGTTCGAGATCGCTGATCCGTCCCACCTCACCTCTCTGATGCGTAGCCTGCGAGGCGTCGACGGGGTCTACGACGTCTACCGCATCGTTCCCGGGGGCTCCCGCCGGTAGACCGCTTCGACTCGGCCCCGCGTCTCCCGGTTCTGTGTGTGCCCAACGTCGTTGAGCGGCGTCGCGCACACGCAGAACGGTAAAGAGGCCGGTGGAGGTCGCCGGCCGGATTACGGTTGCGTCATGGCAGGGTTCGACGATGACCTACGTGAGGAGATCGCCGCCGTCTACGCCCACGGTCGGTGGATTACGGTGGCGGTGACCGCCTCCTTGGCCAAGCGGATGACGGCCCAGCTGGCCGAAACCACCGGAATCGAGGCGCCCGACACGCCGGAGCACCGTCTCGAGTCACCGCTCGTGGGGTTGGCGGTGCACGAGATCGACCCCGATCCGGATACGGGATTCAGCGTGCTGTCATTGGATGCGCCGCCGGCCGGAGACTTCGTGGAGGCCATTCTCACCATGCCGTCGGCCCTGGAAGCGATACCGATGCGGACGGTCGACGAGCTGGATGAGTGGGATCCGAACCGACGCGCCCGGTTGCTCGTGCCACCGGTCTTGACCGATCGTCCGATCGCCCACCGCCGAACATTCGGCGCCCGCCCATCGAGGTGGGCCGAACTGGAGGACAAGATCGCGATTCTCGAGCTGTGGGACCGGGCCGGCATCCCGGTCGCACCCTGTGAGGTCGTCGACCTCGACGACCGGGCAGCGCTACGCGCCTCCTACCGACGGCTGGCCGGGCGCAGCGGGTGCGTCTGGGCCGTCGACAACACCAAAGGTTTTCACGGAGGTGCGGCCGGGACCCGCTGGGTTCAATCGATCGAGTCGGTCGACGAGCTGGCCGAGACGCTCGCCCGTGAGCACGAGCGGGTTCGCGTGATGCCGTTTCTCAACGGCGTGCCGTGCAGCATCCAGGGCATCGTCCTGGAAGAGGCGACGATTGCGACCCGCCCCAACGAAATGATGGTCTACGTCGACCAAGCCACCGGTCGGCTCGACTACTGCCGGTTCGGCAACCACTGGGATCCACCTCGACAGGACCGCGCCGCGATGGTGGTGGCCGCCACGGCGATCGGTGACCGGTTGCGGTCCGACGTCGACTTCCGCGGCGTATTCAGCCTCGACGGGGTGCTGACCAGCGACGGCTTCAAACCAACCGAGGTCAATCCCCGGTATGGCATGGGTCTCCCGTTCCAGCTCCCGACGGCCTCCGGCGAGACGATCGACATGCCGCTGCTCGACCGGGCGATCATCGAGGGTGCGATCCGACCCGATGCCGAACAGCTCGGTTCCTGGCTGGTGGCCACGCTCGACGCCAACCGTCGAGGCGGCGTCTCGTTCGCCACGAGCGGGCCCTCCGATGGCTCCCGGTCGGCCAGAATCGTCGGTACTGCGGATGGCGATCTCGTACTCGTCGATGAGGAGGATGACGATGGGCTGGGACAGGGCGAAAACCTGAACGACGGCCGCTCGCTGGCGACGGTCGACTGGTTGCCGATCGCAGCGAGCCACCGGCTGAACCTCACGTTCGAAGATGACTTCCCCATCGGCCCTCCTGCCGCTCCCGCGGCGCTCCGGATGGCGCGTCTCGTCGACCGGGAGTGGAACGTCGGGCTCGCGGATCTGACGCCGGCGTTGTCGCTGTAGGCGGAAACCGGCGCCGACGAAGGTCCCGCCGCGGTACGATCAGGGCCGTTATGGCCCGCGCCGAGTTCCAGACACCGCCAGGTACCAGAGACATCGTGGAACCCGACGCGTCACGGGCCCGTGACCTCGTCGAGCTGTTCGCGGCCGAAGCGCGGGCCTCCGGATTCGACCGCATCATTCCGCCGATGTTCGAGGACGTCGGCGTCTTCGCCCGCCTCGGCGAGGCATCCGACGTCGTGTCGAAGGAACTCTACGCGTTCGAGGACAAAGGCGGCCGCACCATCGCCCTCCGTCCCGAGTTCACTGCGTCGGTCTGCCGGGCCTTCGTGCAGTACCGGCCGCTCACTCCGTGGAAGACCTGGTACGAGGGTCCGGCCTTCCGCTACGACAAGCCGCAGAAGGGCCGTTACCGCCAGTTCGACCAGCTCGGGGTGGAGGTCATCGGCTCGAACGACCCCGATATCGACACCGAGGTCATCGCCCTGGCCCATCGGTTCCTGGCCCGGGTCGGCCTCACCGGCCACACCCTGGTCATCAACTCACTCGGCGACTTCGCCGAACGGCCGGTGTATCTCGACGCCCTCACCGCCTACTTCGAGAGCCGGGCCGCCGACCTGTCGGACCAGGCCAGGGCCACCCTGGCCGTCAATCCACTGCGGGTTCTCGACTCGAAGCGGCCGGGCGACGCCGCGGTGGCGGCCGAAGCCCCCACGATCCTCGAGTATCTGTCGGCCGAAGCGGGCGCCGCGTTCGACCGCGTACAGGCCGGCCTGCGGGCCCTGGGCGTGCCGTTCGAGGTCGACCCGCGCCTGGTGCGGGGCCTCGATTACTACACCCGAACCACGTTCGAATTCCCGTCGGCCAGCCTCGACGCGGCCCAGAACGCCATCGGCGGCGGTGGCCGCTACGACGGTCTCGTCGAAGCGCTCGGCGGTCCATCGGAACCCGGTGTCGGCTTCTCCATCGGCGTCGACCGCACGCTGTTGGCGGCCGACGCCGAGGGTGTGTTCGCCGCTCCGTCGACCACGGTCGACGTCTGGGTCGTGGCCACCACCGACGGCACCGAGGGCCTGGCGCTGGTCGAGGAGCTGCGGGCGGCCGGCGTCTCGGCCGATCGGGCCTACGACGGGCGCTCCATGAAGGCCCAAATGAAGGCAGCCAACCGGTCGGACGCGCCGCTGGCGGTGATCATCGGTGAAGACGAGGTTTCCGCTGGTACCGTCTCAATCCGGGCCATGCGGCCCGATGCCGTCGCCCTTCCGTCCGACGGTCAGCAGTTCGAGGTTGACCGTGTCAAGCTGATCGAAACAGTCAGGTCGTTGTTGTCATGATGCGCACCCATCTCTGCGGAGAACTGTCCACCTCCGACGTCGGTCAAACCGTGACCGTCTGCGGCTGGGTCAACCGGCGCAGGGAGCACGGCGAGCACCTCGCCTTCGTCGACCTGCGGGATCACAGCGGCATCGTGCAATGCGTTGTCGACAACACCGTCGACGTGCGGAGCGAGTACGTGCTGGCCATCACCGGCACCGTTACGGAACGGCCCGAAGGCACGATCAACGACGAATTGGCCACCGGCGAGATCGAGATCACCGACGCTGCGGTCGAGATCCTCAACGCCGCCGAGCCGCCTCCGTTCCCGCTCGACGAACGGGCCGACGAGGTCGACGAGATGGTCAGGCTCCGCCACCGCTACCTCGATCTGCGTCGGGGCCGGATGCAGCGCAACCTGCGGATTCGATCGCAGGTCAACGCCGCCGTCCGAACGGCCATGGTGAAGCAGGGTTTCGTCGAGGTCGAGACCCCGATGCTTATGCCGGCCACCCCCGAGGGAGCGCGGGAGTTCATCGTGCCGTCCCGTCAGCGCCCAGGCTCGTTCTACGCGCTGCCCCAGTCGCCCCAGCTCTACAAGCAGCTGCTCATGGTCGGCGGCCTCGACCGCTACTTCCAGATTGCCCGCTGCCTGCGTGACGAGGATCTGCGGGCCGACCGCCAGTACGAGTTCATGCAGCTCGACCTCGAGATGAGCTTCGTCGAGGTCGACGATGTGCTCTCCGCCGTCGAGGTGTCGGTGCTCGACGCCGCCGAAGCGGTGACCGGGGTGCGGCCCGATCCGATCCCCCGTATCACCTGGCACGAGGCGATGAACCGCTATGGCTCCGACAAACCCGATCTGCGGTTCGGGATGGAGTTGGTGGAGCTGACCGACGTGTTCTCGGCCACCGAGTTCAAGGCCTTCGCCACCGCCGAGTCGATCAAAGGTCTGCGGGCTCCCGCCGCGGCCGCCGAGTGGGGGCGCAACAAACTCGACGGGCTCACCGACACCGCCAAGTCCTTCGGGGCCAAGGGCATGGTGTGGATCAAGGTCGCCGACGACGGCACCCTCGAATCCCCGGTCGCCAAGTTCATGTCCGACACCGAGCAGGCGGAGTTGTCGAAGCGGCTGGAAGCCGAACCGGGTGACCTGCTGCTGATGATCGCCGACGACTGGCACACCACCTGCGAGGTGCTGGGCGAGCTCCGCAACCGTCTCGGACGCCCACCGGTCAGCGAAGGCCCCTACCGCTATCTCTGGGTGGTCGACTTTCCGCTGTTCGTCGGCGTCGACGCCACGACCGGACAGCCGAAGCCCGGCCACCACCCGTTCTGCCATCCCCATCCGGAGGACCTCGACAAGCTGGAGACCGACCCGATGGCCGTGCGGGCGTGGGCCTATGATCTCGTGCTCAACGGCTGGGAGCTCGGCTCGGGCAGCATCCGGATCCACGACCATGAACTCCAGCAGCGGGTGTTCAACCTGTTGGGCATCGACCCCGCCGAGGTGGAGGCCCGGTTCGGCTTCTTCCTCAACCCGTTCCGCTACGGTGCGCCGCCCCACGGCGGGTTCGCCTACGGCATGGAACGGCTGGCCGCCATTCTGGCCGGCGAGGAGAACATCCGTGAGGTCATCGCCTTTCCGAAGCCGCAGTCGGGGCTCGACCCGATGACCGGGGCACCGGACGAAGTGGCCGCCGACCAACTCGCCGAGCTCGGCCTCGAGGTTCTCCCTCCTGCGCTCGACTGATCTCGGCCCGTCACGGTGAGGTGACCGCCGCGGGTGGAGCGGCGGTCCGGCCGACCCAGAGTTCGAGTGCCACGTCGCCTCGGCCGGCCGCACCGTAGCGGGGGCCGTCACCGAGGTCGACCTGATCGGCGTCGGGCACGACCTTCACCGAGACGATGTCGTCGCCTCGCGTCCCGACGGCCTGATCGAAGTCAACCGGTTCGAACCGGAAGCCGAGGCGCTCCAGTTCGTCGGCAAACCTTCTGCCGACCTCCTCCGCGTTGGAATGGGTGGTCAGGAAGACGAGATGGCGGTCGGGATCGTCGACGACAGAGGTCACCGGCGACAGGTCGTACGGAAGGTCGATGCCGTCCAGCATGTCGGCCAAGGTGCGCTCGTTGGCGGGAGCGAGCGGCGGAATCGGCACCGGAGCCACGCCGGTGTGCGCCTTCGGTGCCTCGCCCTCGAAAAGACTCGTCTCGGCGATGTCATGCTCACGGACGTCGTCGTCGGCGACACCACCGTTCTGATCGAGCACGACCGACGGTCGTCGGAGTCGGATGAGCCACAGCAGCATCAGCACGGCGGCGAGCGCCAGCCAGACGATGAAGAGAAGATCGGAAGGTGGTGTCATGGTGTCTCCGTGGCAGGTGCAGCAGGTGATCGGTCGCTGATGGCGGCGATGGCCGGAACGGTCGGTCGAGACCGGCCCGCTAGGCTCAGGCAGCAGTGGATGCCACCCCTGCCAACCCGTCCCTTCGCCGGCCGGCCGACACATTGACCGATGGCGGATAACCTGTTCGTCGCCGCGGCCGAGGAGCGGTTGAAGGCCAGGTCGCCGCTGGCCAGCAGGCTGCGACCGGACACGCTCGACGACGTGGTTGGCCAGGACCATCTCCTTGGTCCGTCCGGTCCACTGCGGCGTCTGGTTGAGGTCGATCGGCTGTCTTCGGTCATTCTGTGGGGGCCGCCGGGCACCGGCAAGACGACGCTGGCCCGTCTCATCGCCACCTCCTCGTCGAAACAGTTCGTTCAACTATCGGCGGTCAACGCCTCGGTGAAAGATGTTCGAGAGGTAATTGCCGAGGCCGAACACGTTCTCGGTGCACACGACCGGGGGACCATCCTGTTCCTCGACGAGGTGCACCGGTTCAACAAGGCCCAACAGGATCGACTGCTCCCGGCCGTCGAATCGGGTGTCCTGGTGCTGATCGGGGCCACAACCGAGAATCCGTTCTTCGAGGTCAACGCCCCGTTGCGAAGCCGCTCGACGCTGTTTCGCCTCAACCCGCTCGATGCGGCAGCGGTCGAACAGCTGCTCCGGCGGGGTCTCGAAACCGAGCGGGCCACGGCCAGCGAGGAGGCGATCGCCCACCTGGCCAACAACGCATCCGGCGACGGACGGCAGGCTCTGACGACCCTGGAGGTGGCCATTGCGCTGGCGGCGGCGGAGGAGGCGGCAGCCGACGCTGCGTCCGATGGGGCGGGCGCCGCGCGGCCCGACAACGACATTCCACGGGTCGAGCTGTCTCACGCCGAAGCGGCGACCGACCTCAAGTCACTCCGCTACGGGCGCGACGAGCACTATGACATCACATCCGCGTTCATCAAGTCGATGCGGGGGTCCGACCCGGATGCCGCCCTCTACTGGCTGGCCCGCATGCTGGCCGCCGGTGAGGATCCGCGGTTCATCGCCCGACGACTGGTGATCTTCGCCTCCGAGGACGTCGGACTGGCCGATCATCGGGCGCTGGTCGTGGCCACGGCCGCGGCCCAGGCCGTCGATTTCGTCGGCCTGCCCGAAGCCCGCATCAACCTGGCTCACGCCACCGTGCACCTGGCGACCGCACCGAAGTCGAATTCCGCCTACGCCGGTCTGAACCGGGCCATGGCCGACGTCAACGAACTCCCCGTCGGTGAGGTGCCGATGCATCTCCGAGATGGCTCCTATCAGGGAGCCGCCTCACTGGGCCATGGCAAGGGCTATCGGTATCCGCACGACGACCCGTCCGGCTGGGTCGACCAACAGTATCGACCGGACCACCTTGCCGACCGTGTCTATTACACTCCGAAGAGTCACGGCGCCGAGGCCGACGTCCACGCTCGGTTCACCCGAGGGAACACGATCGACGATCAGCCGGCTCCGGAGCCCGAGGACGGATCATCATGACCACACCGACATCCCGCCCCGACCCGCCGCCGGCACGCCCCATCCCAACTGGAACGGCCGACTGATGGAGATCACCGACTTCGCCGCCATCATCGTGGCCATCGCCGTCGTCGTGGCGGCCGTTTTCCTCATCACGGCGGTGAACAACCTCAACAACACGCTGGCCAAACTGGAGGACACGGCCAACCAGCTTCGCACGGAGGGTATTGCCGCCTTCCGCGAGCTACGTCAGCTGGTGGCCGACGCCGATGCCGAGCTGGACAAGGTCGACATCGTGCTCGACCGGGCGGATCAGGCCACGACCGCCATCACCGAGACGACCCGGCGGACGCACGAAGCCGCCCAGGATCCGGTGATCCGCACCCTGGCGGTCGTGTCGGGTTCGGGGCGGATGGCCCGACGATGGATGTCGGGACGGCGCCGCAAGCAGGGTGAGGTCGAGCCGGTTGAAGTCGTCGAGGCCGGCCGCGACGCCTCCCGAGGTCGGCGATGATCTCGGTGGTCCGGTGGCTGTTGGTCGTGTTGTACCGGCGTTTCCGCTGGGTGGTCATCGGTGCGGCGCTGCGCAGTCTGACCCGCCGGACCAGAGAGAAATCGGTCGACGAAGCCACCGAGGAGTTGGCCCGACGGCTGCCTGATCCTGTGGTCAAGGCTATGGAGGCCGCTCCCGGTGACCTGTTGCGGTTCGGGGGCAGTGCCGTGGCCGCCGGGAGAACGGCGCGAACGGTCGGTGACGGGTCCCGGCGACTCGGTGCGACCACCCGCCGCCTCCGTCGACGCTGGAGTCATCCGATGGATTCGACGAGAGCGATCCGGGCCGGTTGGCGCCAAGAGGCCGACTGGGCCCAACGCGAGCTTTGGGCCGAGTACCACCGTGCCCAGGGCGATCACGCCGCCGCCGACGAGGCGCTGATCGATCGGCGTCGTGTTCCCAACGAGACGCCGCTACCCGAGATTCCCGAACCGGTGGCGGCCGGCCGACCGCACGTGCGGCGCACGGCGAAAACCGTGGTGAACCGGATGCAACGAACCTATCGGCGAACCCCGCGACCCTGGGATCACGAGGGTTACGAACCTCCAGAGTGACGACGGCAAACGCCAGCGAGCCGCTGTTGAAGCCTCTAGCCTGGAATCAATTATGAAAGCAAAAGAACTACGTAAGGCCTTCATAGATTTCTTCGTCGAACGGGACCACCTACACCTGGCGTCGGCCAGCCTGATCCCGCACGACCAGACTCTGCTGTTCGTGAACTCGGGCATGGTTCCCTTCAAGCCGTACTTCGTCGGCGAGGAGCGGCCCGAACACACCCGGGCGGTCACCGTGCAGAAATGTGTGCGGGCCGGCGGCAAGCACAACGACCTCGATGAGGTCGGTCGCACCTCGCGCCATCTCACCTTCTTCGAGATGATGGGCAACTTCAGCTTCGGCGACTACTTCAAGGAAGACGCCATCCCGATGGCCTGGGCCTTCGTCACCGACGTGCTCGGCCTCGACACCGATCGGCTGTGGGTCACCGTCCATATCAGTGACGACGAGGCCGAGGCCATCTGGCGTGACAAGGTCGGATTGCCGGCCGAACGTATTCAGCGTCTGGACGAGGACAACTGGTGGCGAATGGCCGACACCGGTCCGAACGGGCCGAGTTCGGAGATCTTCTGGGATCGCGGCCCCTCCTACGGCGCCGACGGCGGTCCGGCCCACGGCGGCGACGAGCGCTTCGTCGAGATCTGGAACCTGGTCTTCATGCAGTTCGAGACCACCGACGACGGCGACTCCCACCCCCTGCCGAAGCCCTCGATCGACACCGGTGCCGGCCTCGAACGGATCCTCTCCGTGCTCCAGGGCAAGGACTCGGTGTTCGAGATCGACGAGATGGCCCGCCTCATCAGTTCCGCCGAACAGGCCACCGGCTACTCCCTCGGACATGACGAGAAATCCGATCTCGCCCTTCGGGTCCTGGCCGAACACGCCCGCACCATGACCTTCCTCATCGCCGACGGTGTCTTCCCGTCGAACGAGGACCGAGGCTACGTGCTGCGCCGCATCATGCGCCGCGCCATCCGGTTCGCCTACCTGCTCGGCGTCGAGGACATCGTGACCCCCCAACTCGTCGACTCCGTCGTCGAGATCATGGGATCCGACTACCCCGAACTGGTCTCCACCCACGATCTGGTCCGTTCCGTGGTGGAACGCGAGGAGATCCAGTTCCGCAAGACGCTGGCCACCGGGTCGTCGATCCTCGACCAGCATCTGGCCGACGTGGCCGCAGGCGGGCAACTGCCCGGTTCGGTGGCCTTCCTCCTCCACGACACCTACGGCTTCCCCTTCGAGGTCACCGAGGAGGTGGTGGCCGAACGCGGTTTCACCGTGGATCGGCCCGGGTTCGACTCCGCCATGGAGGAGCAACGAACCAGGGCCAAGGAGGCCCGCAAGGGTGTTGTACAGGCCGTCGACTTCGAACAGGTCCAGGCGCTGTCGGAGTCGAGCGGTCAGACCGATTTCGTCGGTCGCGACGAACTGGTCGACGTTCCGGGCGAGATTCTGCTCGTCACCGGGATCGGCACCGACACGGTGTCGATCTTCGTCGACCGCACCCCCTTCTACGCCGAATCGGGCGGTCAGATCGGCGACACCGGAACCATCACCACCGAAACCGGATCCGCCACCATCGTCGACACCGTCTACGCGGTTCCCGGCGTGCACCGCCATGTCGTCGGGAAACTGACCGGCGAGATCCGGCCCGGCCAGCAGGCCAAGTCGAGCATCGACGTCGAACGGCGTGACGCCATCCGCCGGAATCACACCGGTACCCATCTGCTCCACTGGGCGTTGCGCGAGGTGCTGGGAGATCACGTCAAGCAACAGGGTTCGCTCGTCGCCCCCGACCGGCTGCGGTTCGACTTCAGCCACTTCGAACCCGTCACCGAGGCCCAGATCGCCGAGATCGAGGATCTGGTCAACGGAATCGTGTTGGCCAACGCCCCGGCATCGCACGATGAGATGACCAAGGCCGAGGCCGAGGCCAAGGGTGCCATCGCCTTCTTCGGCGACAAATACGGCGAACTGGTCAGGGTGCTCGAAGCCGGGCCGACCCTCGAGTTCTGCGGTGGCACCCACGTCAAGGCGATGGGTGACATCGGCCTGCTCAAGATCATCTCGGAGGGTTCGATCGGTTCGAACCTCCGCCGGGTCGAGGCCGTCACGGGTGCCGGTGCGGTCGACCTGCTCCGGGCCGAGCAGCAGAAGGTGAACGCCGCCGCCGAGCTTCTGAACGTGCCGCCGGCCAACGTGCTCGACGGGTTGACGAAACGGCTGGGGGAGATGGCCGAGCTGAGGGATCAGATCCGTGATCTGCAGGCGCGCATGGCCCAGGGTCTGGCTTCCGAACTGGCAGCCTCGGCGTCCGACGGAGCGCTGGTGGCCCGGGTCGACAGCGTCAGCCGCGACGAGCTCAAGGACCTGGCGCTCAAGCTCCGCAACGCCGATGGCGTCGATGTGGTCGTGCTCGGCGGTGAGCCTGCCGGTGGCGGCGCCGCGCTGGTGGCCGCCGTGACCCCGGGGCACTCGCCGACGGCCGGCGATCTGATCGCCGAGGGGGCCAAAGCCATCAAGGGCGGTGGCGGTAAGGGACCCGACCTGGCCATGGCGGGCGGTAAGGATCCCGCCGGTATCGACGAGGCGCTCGACCTGGCCCGCCAGGCCATCGGGGTGTCGGCCTGACCGACGAATCCGGCACTGGTGAGCGCGTCACCGCGGGGCGCGCCGTCGGCCTCGACCTCGGTGATCGACGTATCGGCGTTGCGGTGTGCGATGCCGGTCGAACGGTGGCCACACCCTACGAAACGGTCAAACGGATCGGTGACCGGCCGGCCGAGCATGACAAGATCGCCGAGATCGTCGACCAGATCCAGGCCACCGCGGTGGTGGTCGGCCTCCCCCTGTCGCTCGACGGCACCGTGGGCCCCGCCGCCCGGAAGGTGTTGTCGGAGGTCAAGGCTCTGCGGAAGCGATTGGGCGCCGAGGGTGTCGCCGTCGTCACCCACGACGAGCGCAACACGACGACAACGGCAACCCACTCGCTGAGCGAGGCCGGCATCGGTTCGAGGAGGGGTCGCTCGGTCGTCGATCAGGTTGCCGCCGCAGTGATTCTCCAGAGCTGGATCGACGCCGACGCTTGATTCGGCGGTCGTGGCCCGCGGGTTCGGTGGGCTGGGGCCGCCGGATCGGTGGGATGCGGAGGCGAAGTACCGCCGTGACACCGCACCGGCGTCACGGGCCCGTAGTATTTAAACCGTGAGTACCGTCGATCAGCACGATGTGGGAACGACCCGCGGCACGGACCCCCGTCACGCGGATCCGGGATTCCAACCTGATCCGGGTCTCGGTTGGGACGACCAGTCGGAGTTCGTCACCGCCCGCCCCGCCGGCTTCAGGGTGCTGCGAGCGGTTGCCGCCGTCGTCATCCTGGCGGTGATCGGGTACGTCGTCTACACCACGGGCCGCAACTGGTTCGCCGGCCAGATCGACCCGGAGGGCGAGCCCGGGGCCGCCGTCGTCGTGACCGTGCCGTCCGGGGCAACGACGGCCGACATCGGCGGAATCCTCAGCGAGCGAGGCGTCATCCCGAATTCCACCTTCTTCCGCTACTACGCCCAATGGAAGGATCAGGGCAACTTCCAGGCCGGCGAGTACACCTTCGCCGAGAACATGTCGGCCGACGAGGCGATCGAGGTTCTCCTCGGTGGGCCCCGCCAGATCGAATACGGAGAGTTCTCGGTGCCCGAGGGCCTCTGGGTGTCCGAGATGCTGCCTCGAATCGCCCAGCAGATCGAGGGAATCACCGTGGCCGATCTTGAGGCGGCGCTGGCCAGCGGCCAGATTTCGCCCCGCTATCGCCCGCCCGGCGAAGACAGCTGGGAGGGTCTGCTGTTCCCGGCGAAGTACTTCATCGAGGACGACATCACCGCGGTCGAGGTACTGGCCAAGATGAACGAGGAGTTCGCCCGGGTCACCGGCGAGCTCGGATACGGCGGCGCCGAACGCAAGCACGGGTTGTCGGCCTACGAGGTGATCATCGTGGCCTCCCTCGTCGAGGCGGAAGCGAAGGCGCCCGAGGACCGCCCGAAGATCGCCCGCGTCATCTACAACCGGCTTCGTGACAATCACTGGCTCGGGATCGACGCCACCTATCTGTACGCGCTGCAGGACCGTCAGGCCCAGCTCACGACGGAGCTGCTGAACTCAACCGAGAGCCCCTACTATTCGCGGCGCCAGACCGGGCTTCCCCCCACACCGATCGCGATGCCGAGCAAGGCGTCGCTCGAGGCCGCCATGAATCCGGCGGAGGGCGACTGGATCTTCTACGTGCTCTCTCCCGACGGGCGCACCCACAACTTCGCCGTCGACGACGACGAGTTCCTCGAGTTCAAGCGGCAGGCTGAGGAGGCCGGGGTTCTCGACGGCTGATGCCCGGCCGGCCCCACGACATCTCCGGATACACGCGCCTGGCCGCCGTCATCGGCCATCCGGTCCGCCACTCATTGTCGCCCCGGATCCTGAATGCCGCGTTCGCTGCGGCCGAACTCGACTGGGCGTACGTTGCCCTCGACGTCGATCCCGCCAACGGACCCGACATCGTCGCGGCGATGCGCACGCTCGGGATCGGCGGGCTGTCGGTCACAATGCCGCACAAGGCCGCGGTTGCCGAGGCCGCCGACGAGCGGACGCAGTCGGTGGAGAGACTGGGAGTCGCCAACTGCCTGTTCTGGCGTGACGGGCGCATCGTCGCCGACTCCACCGACGGCGACGGATTCGTGGCCGCCTACGAGCATCGCTTCGGGCGGGCCGTCGCCGGCCGGACGGTCGGTGTCGTCGGAGCCGGGGGAGCGGCCAGATCGATCGTCGAGGCTCTCGGGCGGGCCGGCGCCGCCTCGATCGTGGTCGTGAACAGGTCCGAGGGTTCCCTGGCGGCGGCTGTCGAGCTGGCCGACCAGGCTCGGCCCGGGTCGGAATCCGAACTGGCCGACGTCGAGCTCATCGTCAACGCCACATCGGTCGGGATGGCCGGCACCCCCGACGCCGACCGAACCCCGTTCGACGCCACCGTGATCTCGCCTCGGCACACGGTCGTCGACATCGTCTACAACCCAGGGCGAACGCCTCTGATCGCCGCCGCGTCAGAGCGGGGAGCGGTCGTTCAGGGAGGGGTGGCGATGCTCGTCCATCAGGCGGCGCGCCAGTTTCAGTGGTGGACGGACCTGCCGGCCCCGGTCGACGCCATGACCGCCGCCGTGGCCGACCATCTGACCTGACCGCCGGAGCCGGTCCCTGAGGCCCGGAGAAATTCTCAACTCCTCGACCCGCAAGCCGAAGAAAGAGGTGTAGTCATGCTTGCGTCTACCCGAGTGATCGGGCGCGATGAGGAAGGATACCAATCACATGCTTCAGGGTTCGCTCGAGAACTTTGCGCTCGACGAAGTGTTGGGACTGCTGTCGAGCACGTCCAAGACGGGTCAGCTCGACATCAAAGGTGACCGCGGCAGCGGAGCGCTGATGTTCCGCGAGGGCCGCCTGGTCGATGGCACCGCCAGCTTCACGGCCAACGGCACCGGGATCGAGGACGTCATGTTCGAGCTCCTGCGCTACGCCGAAGGCAATTTCACCTTCACCGCTCGCGACGTCGAGGCCACGGAGTACGAGGAGAACGTGGTGTCGGTACTCGGCACAGCCGAAACACGGCTCTTGGACTGGCGGGCCATCGAGGCCGTCGTCCCGTCGCTGAATCATGTTGTCAGCCCCGTGAAGGAGCTTCCCGCCGACGAGGTGACCATCACCCGTGAGGAGTGGTCGGCGCTCACCACGATCGGTGCCGGTTGTCCGGCCTCCACCGTGGCCGAGCAACTCAACCTCGGCGAGGTCGAAGGAAGTCGACAGATCAAGAATCTCGCCGAACGCCAGCTGGTGGAGATCGGTGACCCCGGGAGCATCTCGGCCGCCCCGACCCGGACCGAGCCGGCGAAGTCGATGGCGACGCCGCCTCCCTCCTCGCCTCCTCCCGCACTGGCCGGCAATCCGGCGCCGATCGACGAGGGCGAACAGGAACTCACCTCCGCCGATCGCCCACCGATGCCTCCGCCTCCGTCAGCCGACGATCTGGCTCCGCCGTCGCCGGCCGAGATCTCCGACTTCGGCGATGGCCTGAACGACGCCTCCGAACTGATGGACGATGCCCAGGACGGCGGCCTGCTCATGCAATACATCAAGGGCGAAGAATAGGTCCGAGCATCGCTCGGCGTCGACTGCTTCGGGGCCTGCGTCAGTGACGATCTTGGCCCTCAGCGTCGGCCTCGCCGTGGTCGGACTCATCGTCGGACCTTGGGTCGGGATCGTGGTCGACCGGGCGGTCGACCGACTCCGGCTCGAACCCCAACATCGCTGTTCGGTCTGCCAGGCCGGCCTCGGCTCCCGGAGCCTGAGGCCGGTTCTGTCATGGACGGACCACTGCCCGGCGTGTGCCAATCACAAGGGTGTTCGCTACCCCTTGACCGACCTGGCGACGGTCGGGGTGCTCGTCGTGCTCGGGCTCCGGTTCGGCTGGTCACCGATGCTGATTCCCTACCTCGCCCTCGGACTGGTGCTCGTCGCCCTGTCCGTGATCGACGTCGAAACCCACCTGCTACCCAATGTGATCGTCTGGCCGGCCATCTTCGCCGGACTGTTTCTGATCCTGGTGTTCTCGGGCGAGTTCGACTACGTCGCCGGTATCAACTCCGCACTGCTCGGAGCGGCGGTTTTCGGGGGGTTCATCGGGCTGGCGCACGTCCTCTACGAACACGGAATGGGGCGGGGCGACGTCAAGCTGGCAGTGCTCCTCGGCCTCTTCATCGGTTGGCTCCAGCCCGGTCTGTTGGATGCGACCCGCTTGGTGTTCTGGACGATCCTGCTCGCTCTCACCGGCGGGGGCGTAGCCGGATTGGCCTACAACCTCGCGCGGGGCCGAGGCCGGGCGGAGATTCCGTTCGGTCCGGCGCTGGCCCTGGCCTCCCTCGTCGTGGTGGTGGTCTCTCCCGCCGTCATGGCCGGCGTTCCCTTCTGACCGATCCGCATCGGCGGCGTCCCGTCGCCGTTAGTCTGAAGCAGTGACTGCGGAATCCGTCGTTCTCATCGGGCTGCCGGGAGCCCCGACCCATGAGGTGGCCGGGAACCTGGCGACAGGAGTCGGAGTACACGACGCAGTGGGTGGTGGCGTCGAGGTCGCCGAGATCGCGACGGTCGGTGATCCGTCCGCTCGCGCCCGGTGGCACCGCTCGACGGTCGTGTGGTTGGACGGCTCCGATACCGAACTGGCCGAGGAAGCCACCGGGGTCGACGCCGACGCACTCATCACGCTGAGGAGGGATTCGCTGCGCGACCTGACCACGGCCGCCGACGTCATCGTCAACGTCGACGGCCGAACGTCGGCCTCGATCGCCGAGGCGGTGTCGCACGCCGTGAACGACCGCCACGGCATCGACCGGCGCCGCACCGTCACCGAGACCGTGGCGTTCGACGACGGCCGGTCCTACCCCATCCACATCGGACGGGGAGCGGTCGAGCGGCTGACCGATGTGCTTCCCAAACGGGCCGAGCGGGTGGCGGTCGTCACCCAATCCGGCATCGGCATCGATGTCGACACCGGCCGGGATCAGCGCACCTTCCTCCTCGAACCCGGTGAGCAGTCCAAGCGGCTGGAGGTCGTCGGCGATCTGGCCTCCGAGATGGCGCAGTGGGGCATGACCAGGGCCGACGTGGTCGTGTCAATCGGTGGTGGTGTGGTCTCCGACGTCGCCGGATTCCTGGCTGCGTCCTACCACCGGGGAATTCCCGTCGTGCACGTTTCGACGACGCTACTGGGCCAGGTCGATGCCGCGATCGGAGGCAAGACCGGAGTGAACCTGCCGGAGGGCAAGAACCTGATCGGCGCGTTCTGGCAGCCGACCGCCGTCATCTGTGAGGTCGACGCCCTCGGCACCCTGCCGCCCCGTGAGTTCCTCTCGGGCATGGGAGAGCTGGCCAAGTACCATTTCATCGGCGGCGGTGACCTCGATCGGCTCCCGCTGGTCGACCGGGTGGCTGCCGCCGCTCGGATCAAGGCCGATGTCGTGTCGGGTGACGAACGCGAAGGTGGTCGTCGGGCCGTCCTCAACTACGGACACACGCTGGCCCACGCGCTCGAGACCGCCGGGGCGTACGATCTGCGCCATGGCGAGGCGGTCGGTGTCGGCCTCGTCTACGCGGCCGAGCTGGCGCATCGCCTCGGTCGCATCGAGCGTGCCCGGGTCGATGAGCACTATCGGGTCGTCGCCCGCTACGGCCTCAGCCCGCACGTTCCCGCCGGCTACGACCTCGACAAGCTGGTGGCGCTCTTCTCCCGAGACAAGAAGGCGCTCGACGGCATCACGTTCGTCCTCGACGGTCCCAACGGTGTCGAGCCGGTCCGGATCGACGACCGTGAACTCCTGCTCGACGTATTGACCGACCTGGTGGATCCTCGTGGCGGATGATCACAGCGAAGGAGCGCTTGCTTCGATGCAAGTCGCCGCCCGTGCCGAGCGGCTCCGCTCGGCCGTCGCCGGACGATGCGACGTGCTGATCGTCACCAAGCCGGCCAACATACGGTGGTTGACCGGCTTCACCGGGTCCAACGGGGCGGTGGCGGTCACCGACGACGGTCTCGTGGTGGCCACCGACGCCCGCTACCGGGAGATGGTCGACCAGCAGTTGGCGGCCGCATCCGTCGAGGCGGAAGTCGTGATCCAACGAGATGTGGTGGGCGCCCTGATCGAACAGGTCGCGCCTGCGGCGACGGTCGGTCTCGAGAGCCACCACGTGACCTGGGCCGTCCAACAACGGGTCGCCGATCTCCTCGGGCCTGAGCGGTTGCTCCCGATCGATCGCCTGATCGAGACCGAACGCCAGATCAAGGATCCGGGGGAGCAGGCCCGGCTGATGCGGGCTGCCGCCATCGCCGACCGAGCGCTGGCCGAGGTGATCGGTGACCTCCCGGTGGTCGTGACCGAACTGGCGATCGCCCGTCGGTTGGAGGCGGCGATGATCGAGTTCGGTGCCGACGACGTCAGCTTTCCGACGATCGTGGCCGCCGGACCCAACAGCTCCCGCCCACACGCCGTGCCGACCGCCCGTGAGCTCGCCGACCGTGACCTCCTCGTTATCGACATGGGCGCCCGGGTCGACGGCTACGGCAGCGACATGACCCGCACGTTCGTGATCGGTTCGTTCACCCCCGAGACCGAAGCCATGTACCGTGCAGTCGAAGCCGCTCAGCGGGCCGGCGTGGCCGCCGTGACGGCCGGGGTGTCGACCGACGCCGTCGACCGGGCCTGCCGAGACGTGGTCGCCGAGGCCGGGATGGCCGACGAGTTCGTCCACGGCACCGGGCACGGCATCGGGCTCGAGATCCACGAGACGCCGTTCATCGGCAAGGCCGACCCGGTGGATCTGCAGGCCGACCAGGTCGTGACCGTGGAACCGGGCGTCTATCGGGCGGGCGTCGGGGGAGTGCGGATCGAGGATTCGGTCATCGTCGGCGCAAGCGGCTGCGTGCCCATCACCCACAGCCCCAAAGAGCCGCTGCTGTAGCAGCTCAGGCGTCCATCCCGATACCGTGGCGACGCCCGGCATGCGCCACATCGCGCCGAGGCGGAGAAGAAGGAACGTCCCATGGCATCCATCAGCACCAACGACTTCAAGAACGGGATGACGGTCGAACTTTCCGACGGCCTGTTCCAGATCCAGGACTTCCAGCACGTGAAGCCGGGGAAGGGCGGTGCGTTCGTGCGGTCGACCCTGCGTAACGTTCGCACCGGCGCGGTGATCGACCGAACCTTCCGGGCCGGCGAGAAGATGGAGAGCGCCTACATCGAGAAGCGGGAGAAGCAGTACCTCTACCGTGACGGTACCGATTTCGCGGTCATGGACACCGAGACGTTCGAGCAGCGCTCCGTGTCGGTGGAGGCCATGGGCGACGCCGCGAACTACATCGTCGAGGGGCAGCCGGTGGTGTTCCTGATGTACGGCGACGAGATCATCGGCACCGACATCGCCGCCTCGGTCGAACTCGAAGTCACCGAGACCGAGCCGGGCATTCAGGGCGACCGGGTGTCGGGTGCCCGGAAACCGGCGACGCTGGAGACCGGCCTGGTGGTGCAGGTGCCGTTGTTCGTGAACGTCGGGGATCGCATCAAGGTCGACACCCGCACCGGCGACTACCAGACACGGGCGTGACCGCAGGCCCGCCGGGGGAGTCGTCAAACGGTTTCACCGACCGGGGCCGCCGCGAGTCGCGGGAACGCGCCGTCGAACTCGCCTACGAGGCCGCCGTCCGGGACTTGACGGTCGACGAGATGCTGGCAACGCTTGTGCTGCCGGCGCCGCCGTTCGCCGTCGAACTGCTCCGGAGTGGTGAGAAGCACCGGTCGAGAGCCGACGAGTTGATCTCCGAGCGGGCCGCCGGCTGGCCACTGGCCCGGATGCCGGTGCTCGACCTCGTGGTCATGCGCTTGGCCGTGGCCGAACTCATCGACGGGGAGACACCGACCGGGGTGGTGCTGTCGGAAGCGGTTGGGCTGGCCGGCCGCTATTCCACCGATGAATCGAGCCGATTCGTCAATGGTGTGCTGGCCGCCGTCGCCGCAGACCTCTCCGCGGACGACAGCGACGCGGCAGGCAACTGACGACCGATTCGGCTCACCCGTGCGGTTGTTAACAACCGACGGTGGTGGGTCGATAGGACGAGGTGTTTCGGCGCCTCTCATCGACTGTCGCTGCCGCCGTGGTGTCGCTGCTCGTGCTCACGTCGTTCGTCGACGCCGACGAGTCCGAGGTGTTCGATCCGTCGACGCTGAGCCCGTGGATCGACACCTCCGACCGGGAGGCGGTGGCGGCCGCCCACCGGGCGATGTTCGCCCGGCCGGTGCCGGAGATGGACTGGAGCGGCCGGCTCGACGGCTGCCGGCCGGGCGACAGCTCGCAACGCCTGCGTGACGAGACGCTCCTCCGGGTGGCGTACTACCGGGCGATGGCCGGTGTGCCGTCACGGATCGAGGAGGATGTCGAAATGTCGCAGCAGGCGCAGGCCGCGGCGTTGATGATGAGCGCCGAGGGTGAACTCACCCACGACCCGGAGCCCGACTTCGCGTGCTATTCAACCGACGGGCGCCGGGGGGCGGCAAACAGCAATCTGTATCTGGGCCGGACCGGTCCGTCGGCGATCGACGGCTACATCGAAGACCCCGGTGACGGCAACATCGATGTCGGCCATCGAAGCACCATCCTCCACCCTCCAACCCGCTTCATGGGTGTCGGTCATGTCGCCGCATCCGGCGATCGATTCCCGGCCAACGCCCTCTGGGTGTTCGACGACGACGTGTTCTCCGACGACTACCTGACCCGTGAGCCCGAACAGTTCGTGGCCTGGCCACCTCGGGGTCACGTGCCCGCCCCGGTCGTCTATCCCCGCTGGTCGTTCGCGATCAAGGAGGCCGACTTCGAGCGGGCCCGGTTGACGATGACGGCCGACGGTCGCCGCGTGCCGCTCGAGGTCATCGCCCGGATCAGCAAGGACGGCGAGATTCCGTCGTCGGTCATCGTCTGGGAGCCGGACCTGCCCGATCACGACGGCGGCGACGTCACCTACGAGGTCACGGTGTCGAACGTCGGTCTCGAGTCCGACGAGGAGCGAGACCGAGAGACCATCACCTACGAGGTGACGGTCATCACCGACCTGGGCTAACGCCTACCCCCTTCCAACTTTGTGACGGTCACGTCCCCCTCGACCCGAACTTTGCGACGTTGGCGACCCGTCGAGTGGGTCGGCAACGTCACAAAGTTCCGGGGAGATGGGTGGTGAGAAAGAGGTCACTGCGAAAATCGCGGGGCATGGGCGCGCGCCGGGCCGGCGATGGCTACCCTCGTGAAGTGGCAGATCCGTGAAGTGGGTACAGCGAGACCCGGACGGAAGGAGTCACCTTGGCCGAACGCGAACGACGACGCACGCCCCCCTACGGGGGCGTTTTTGTTGCCAGGAGCGAGGTATTGGACGCCGCCGCAGTCAGCCGGGCGGTCCGCCGGATGGCGCACGAGATCGTCGAGGCCAACCACGGCCTGGCCGACGTCGTGCTCATCGGGCTGCAAACCGGTGGCGTCCCCTTCAGCCGGGCCGTCGCCGAGGCCCTCGAGGAGATCGAGGGGGTGTCGGTACCGCTCGGCCGTCTCGACGTCGCCTTCTACCGCGACGACATCAACCTGCGGCCGGTCCTGCCCGAAGCCGACACCGAGATCACGGCGGACATCGACCGCAAGGTGGTCGTGCTGGTCGATGACGTGCTGTTCACCGGCCGAACCATCCGGGCCGCGCTCGACGCCATCATGGATCAGGGCCGCCCCCAGGCGATCCAGCTGGCGGTCATGGTCGACAGAGGCCACCGGGAGCTGCCGATACGCCCCGACTACGTCGGCAAGAACCTTCCCACCCGGCGGACCGAAACGGTGAACGCCACCCTCGAAGGGGTCGAGATCGGGGAGATGACCCGATGAGGCACCTGATCTCCACCGACGACCTGACCAGGGCCGACCTCGAGCAGTTGTTCGACCTCACCGACAACTTCGCCCGTATCCTCGAGCGGCCGATTCCCAAGGTGCCGGCCCTTCGGGGCAAGACCGTTGTGCTGGCCTTCTTCGAGGACTCGACCCGCACCCGCACGTCGTTCGATCTCGCCGCCCGCCGGTTGTCGGCTGACGTCGTCAACTTCTCGGTGTCGCAGTCGTCGACCAAGAAGGGGGAGTCGCTGAGGGACACGATCGAGACGATCAGCGCCATGTCGGTCGATGCCATCGTCGTGCGCCACTCGAGCTCCGGAGCCCCCAGCCAGATCGCCCGGTGGACCGACGCCTCGGTGATCAACGCCGGCGACGGCTGGCACCAGCACCCGACCCAGGCCCTGCTCGACGCGTACACGATCCGCGAGCGGTTCGGTTCACTCGACGGCCTGAACATCGCCGTCTGTGGTGATATCAACCACTCGCGGGTGGCCCGATCCGACGTCGACGCCTTCACCAAACTCGGGGCCTCGGTGACTCTGGTCGGCCCGCGGACGCTGATGCCACCGGATCTCGCCGGGTGGCCGGCGACGTGGTCTCCCGACTTCGACGCGGTGATCGAGCAGGTCGACGCCGTCTACCTGCTCAGGATCCAACAGGAACGCCTGTCGGCCGGGCTCTTTCCGTCGGTGCGCGAGTATCGCTCCCGGTGGGGGCTGACGACCGAGCGTGCGGCCCGCCTCAAGCCGGACGCCCTGATCATGCATCCCGGACCGATGAACCGGGGGGTCGAGATCGACCCCGACGTGGCCGACGACCCTCGAGCCGTCGTCCTCGATCAGGTCGCGGCCGGTGTCCCGGTCCGTATGGCGGTGCTGTACTCGGTGCTCGGACCCGGCCAGTTCGACGACGACGGATTGACGGCGTCACCGAGCGACTCGGAAGCCGAGGAGGCGGATGTGAACCAATCGGCGGCAGCGCAAAACCAGAAACGAGTGGAGGAACGAATTTGAATACTTGTGCACTTGTGGGTGGCGATGTCGTCGACGGAGAAGGCCGCCGACAGGCCGACGTGGTCGTCGACCGGTCGACGGGACGTATCGCCGACACCTCACCCGACACCGCCGACGAACGGATCGATGTCACCGGCTGTATCGTCAGCCCCGGCTTCGTCGACCTCCATGTCCATCTGCGACAGCCCGGCAACGAGGCGGCCGAGACGATCGAAACCGGCTCGAGAGCCGCCGCCCTCGGCGGATACACGGCAGTGGTCGCCATGCCCAACACCGACCCCTGCATGGACACCGCGGCGGTCGTCAACGAGGTGCTGGCCCACGGTGCGGGCGCCCTGTGCGAGATCAAGCCGTCGGCCGCCATCACCGTCGGGCGTCTCGGCGAGACGCTGGCGCCGATGGGGGAGCTGGTCGACCTCGGCGTGCGGATGTTCACCGACGACGGCACCGGCGTACAGGACGACCAGCTGATGCGCCGGGCGCTCGAGTACGCGGCCAGCCTCGACCCCGGCGACGGTACCCGGCTGGTGCTGTCCCAGCACTGCGAGGTCAACGCCCTGTCGCAGGGCGGCGTGATGCACGAGGGCTCGTGGTCGGCCTCACTCGGCCTGCCGGGGCAACCGGCCGAAGCCGAGGAGCTGATGGTGATGCGCGACATCGCCCTGTCCCGGCTGACCGGGATGCGAGTCCATCTTCAGCACCTGTCGACGGCCGGCAGTGTCGAGATGGTCAGGGCGGCCAAGGCGGCCGGTCATCCGGTCACCGCCGAAGCCACCCCCCACCATTTCACCCTCACCGACGGCTGCTGTGCCTCCTACGATCCGGTTTTCAAGGTACACCCGCCCTTGCGCACCGAGGCCGACGTCGCAGCCATCAAGGCCGGTCTGGCCGACGGCACGATCGACGCCATCGCCACCGACCACGCACCTCACACACCGGACTCGAAAGAGCTGCCATTCGACCAGGCCCCGCCGGGGATGCTCGGACTCGAGACGGCGCTGGCGCTGGCCTTGACGGAACTGCCCGACATCGAACTCGAGCAGCTGATCACGCTGCTGTCGATCCGACCGGCGGAGATCGCAGGCCTGGCCGACCGCCACGGCCGTCCCGTCCGCGCCGGTGAGCCGGCCAACCTCACCGTGTTCGACCCGAACCGGGCGTGGACGATCGAGCGGACCGGTCTGGCCAGCCTGGCCCGCAACACCCCCTTCCACGGCCGCGAGGTGCGGGGAGCGGTCAGGCACACGTTCCTCGCCGGCGAGCTGGTTGTGCGCGACGGGAAGGCGACACGATGAGCGGTGCGACAAACCCTGAAACCGGACCCATTGCGGCGGTGCTCGCACTCGCCGACGGGTCGGTGTTCGAGGGCGAACACGTCGGCGCTCGTCCCGAAACCGGGTTCGTCTCGGGTGAGGTGGTGTTCAACACCGCCCTGTCCGGCTACCAGGAGGTCATCACCGACCCGTCGTATGCCGGCCAGATCATCACGTTCACCTACCCCCACATCGGCAACTACGGAACCAATGCAGCCGACAACGAGTCGCGCGGCACCTTCGCCCGGGGGGTTGTCGTGCGGGATCTCGCCCGCCGGCACTCGAACTGGCGGGCCGAGTCGTCGCTCGAGGTCTTCCTGGCCGCCCACGGCATGTCCGGTATCGCCGGGCTCGACACCCGGCGGCTCACCCGCCGAATACGTGACGCCGGGGCCATGCCGGGCGCCTTCGGGCCCGTCGAGGGCACCGGCGCGGTCACCATCGAGCAACTGAAACAGGCGGCGATCGACGAGCCGGGAACCGACGGCATCGATCTCGTCGCCCAGGTGACGACCGGCGAGCCCTATCGTGTGGGCTCCGGAGAGCGCCGCATCGTCGCCTATGACTTCGGCATCAAATCGACCATCGTCGAGAAGCTGGCCGAACTCGGCTCCGTTGAGGTCGTTCCCGCCTCGACACCGGCGTCGGAGGTGCTGGAGCGACAACCCGACGGGGTGTTCCTGTCGAACGGCCCGGGCGATCCCAACGAGGTGGCGTATGCCGTCGAATCGGTGCGGGAACTGCTCGGCCGGGTCCCCGTCTTCGGCATCTGCCTCGGCCACCAGATCCTCGGCCTGGCGCTCGGCGGCCGGATCGTCAAGCTGCCGTTCGGCCATCACGGCGCCAACCACCCCGTCAAGGACCAGACCACCGGCGAGGTCGAGATCACCAGCCAGAATCACAACTTCGCCGTCGATGGGGCGTCGGTCGCCCAACGGGCGGTGGTAACCCACATCAACCTCAACGACGGCGTGTGTGAGGGGCTCCAGCTCCTCGATGGTTCGGCGTTCAGCGTGCAGCACCACCCCGAGGCCAGCCCGGGACCGCACGACAGCGCCTATCTGTTCGAACGATTCGCCGCACTCATCGACGACGGTCGGCTCCCGGACCCGGGATCGAGTATGTCGACCGAGGGGGTGGCCAGTGCCTAAACGCACCGACATCGAGACCATCCTGGTGATCGGCTCGGGGCCGATCGTGATCGGCCAGGCCTGCGAGTTCGACTACTCGGGCACCCAGGCCTGCCGCGTGCTGCGCGCCGACGGGTACCGGGTCGTACTGGCCAATTCCAATCCGGCCACGATCATGACCGACCCCGATTTCGCCGACGCCACCTACATCGAGCCGCTCACCCGGGAAGTGCTCACGAGCATCATCGAGGTCGAGAAGCCCGATGCCCTCCTACCGACGCTCGGTGGTCAGACGGCGTTGAACCTCGCCATGGAACTGGTGGAGGCCGGTGTGCTCGACAAGCACGATGTCGAACTGATCGGCGCCAACGCCACCGCCATCGCCACCGCCGAGGACCGGCAGAACTTCAAGGAGGCGATGATCGAAATCGGCATGGAGGTTCCCCGCAGCGGGGTGGCCCACACCATGGTCGAAGCCGATGAGATCATCGCCGACATCGGATTACCCGTCGTCATCCGACCGGCGTACATCCTCGGCGGACGGGGCACCGGGATCGCCCACACCCCGGAGCAGTTCGCCAAGGTGGCCGCCGACGGCCTCGCCGCCAGCCCCATCTCGGAGATCCTGATCGAGGAGTCGATCGCCGGCTGGAAGGAGTTCGAGCTCGAGGTCATGAGGGATCGGCTCGACAACCAGGTCATCATCTGCTCGATCGAGAACCTCGACCCGATGGGGGTCCACACGGGCGACTCGATCACCGTGGCCCCGATCCAGACCCTCTCCGACGTGGAATACCAGACGATGCGCGACGCCGCCTTCGCCTGCCTGCGCCGGGTCGGCGTCGAGACCGGCGGTTCGAACGTGCAGTTCGCCGTCCACCCGGAGACCGGGCGCATGGTCATCATCGAGATGAACCCACGGGTCAGCCGGTCGTCGGCCCTGGCGTCGAAGGCCACCGGCTTCCCGATCGCCAAGATCGCGGCCAAACTCGCCGTCGGCTACACCCTCGATGAGATCCCGAACGACATCACCCGGGTCACACCGGCGTCGTTCGAGCCGGTGATCGACTACGTTGTCACCAAGATCCCCCGCTGGGCGTTCGAGAAGTTTCCCGGAACCAGCGGTGTCCTGGGCACGTCGATGCAGTCGGTGGGTGAGGTCATGGCCATCGGGCGGACGTTCGGGGAATCGCTGCAGAAGGCGTGCCGGTCGCTGGAGATCGGGCAGGCCGGGCTCAACGCGTCGCCGGCCGAGGTCCAGTGGGATTCGCTCAGCGACGACGATCTGAAGAAGCTGGTGGCCATCGCCACCCCGGACCGCATCTTCCAGCTCGAAGAGGCGCTCCGGCGCGGCATCACGATCGAGGAACTCTACGAGATCACCGCGGTCGACCCGTGGTTCCTCGACCAGATGGCCGCGATCGTCGACGAACGCCGGGCGCTGGAGGGTGCCTCGGTCGAGTCGCTGTCGCGGGCCGGGTGGCGGCGGGCGAAGCAGCTCGGCTTCAGCGACGCCCAACTCGCCTACCTGCTCGGCTCCGACGAACCCACCGTCCGGGCCGCCCGGCTCGACGCCGGTGTGGCGGCCACGTTCAAGACCGTCGACACCTGCGCCGCCGAGTTCGAGGCCCACACGCCCTACCATTACGGCACGTACGAGGACGAGACGGAGGTGGTCCCGTCGGATCGGCCCAAGGTCATGATCCTGGGATCGGGGCCGAACCGGATCGGGCAGGGTATCGAGTTCGACTACTGCTGCGTGCACGCCAGCTTCGCCCTGCGCAACGCCGGTTACGAGACCATCATGGTCAACTGCAACCCCGAGACGGTGTCGACCGACTACGACACCTCCGACCGTCTCTACTTCGAGCCGATCACCAACGAGGACGTCCTCAACATCATCGAGGCCGAACAAGCCGGTGGTGGTGAGCTGGTCGGCATCATCGTGTCACTCGGTGGCCAGACACCGCTGAAGCTGGCCAACCAACTACCGCCGGAGCTCGTGCTGGGCACGGCGCCGGGTGCGATCGACGCCGCGGAGGACCGCGATCAGTGGGCCGAGCTCTGCCATCGCATCGGTGTGCCCCAACCCCCGGGCGGCACGGCGACATCGCTCGACGAGGCGCTGGCCGTGGCCTCGGAGGTCGGCTACCCGGCACTCGTGCGACCGAGCTACGTGCTCGGCGGGCGGGCCATGGAGCTTGTGTACTCCGACAGCGATCTGACCCAGGCGATGGCCGCCATGGCCGACACCGGGAGCCTTGGTCGAGAGGGCGGCCTGTCGGCCGAGCGTCCCGTACTGATCGACCGTTTCTTGGAGAGCGCCATCGAGGTCGACGTCGACGCGGTGCGCGATCATACCGGTGCGGTCCTGATCGGCGGGGTGATGGAGCACGTGGAGGAGGCCGGCGTCCATTCGGGCGACTCGGCTTGTGTACTACCGCCCCGCTCACTCACCCCGGAGACGGTCGATCGACTCGGCGACTACGCGGCCCGTATCGCCGCCGAGCTCGAGGTCCGAGGCCTGCTCAACGTGCAGTTCGCCGTGCGCGACGACGAGGTCTTCGTCATCGAGGCCAATCCCCGGGCGTCTCGGACGGTGCCGTTCGTGGCCAAGGCCACCGGTCGACCGCTGGCCAAGATCGCCTCCCGGGTGATGACCGGCGCGACCCTTGACGAGCTGCGAGCCGAAGGGTTGCTGTCCGATGACATCAACCGCCGCTTCTGGGCGGTCAAGGAGGCGGTCCTGCCGTTCAACCGGTTCCCCGAATCCGACGCCCTGCTCGGCCCCGAGATGCGCTCGACGGGCGAGGTGATGGGAATCGATGTGTCACCGGGCCTGGCGTTCATCAAGAGCCAGCTGGCCGCCGGCACCAACCTGCCCCGTACGGGCCAGGCGTGTGTGTTCATGTCGCTCGCCGACCGTGACAAGGACGAGGGGCTTCGGGTGGCCCGCCGTCTGCACGAGCTTGGCCACTGCCTGGTCGCCACCGCCGGTACGGCGGCCCATTTCGAGGCGGCCGGGCTGCCGATCGAGCAGGTCGTGGCCCGCCTCGACCAGGGGGACGTCACGGCGGTCGATCTCATCGAGGAGGGTCGGATATCGCTGGTGATCAACACTCCTCGGGGTCGCGGGCCGCGCGCCGACGGCGCCTACATCCGGCGGGCGGCCGGTCGCCACGGCATCCCGCTGGTGACGACGGTGGCCGCGGCGCTGGCCGCGGCCAGGGGTATGGCCGATCTCGCCGGTTCCGACCTCGCCGTTCGTCCGCTCCAATCGATCCATCGCGAAGCACGGGCATCCGGGTGAGATGGTCGCCGCCGCCGAACCGTCGCCCACGAGCTGACCGGTGACGGATTTGACCACCACCGTGGGGTCGGTGACGCTGGCCAACCCGGTGATGACCGCCGCCGGCACCGCCGGCCACGGAGCCGAACTCGGGGCCTACGTCGATCTGTCGACCCTCGGGGCCGTTGTGGTCAAGTCGCTCGCGCCGTTCGCCTGGGCCGGCAACCCGCCGCTTCGGGTCCACGCCACCACCGGCGGCATGATCAACTCGGTCGGGCTCCAGGGACCGGGCGTGGAGGCGTGGCTGGCCCACGAGTTGCCTGATCTGATCAGCGCTCGGGCCACCGTGGTGGCCTCGATCTGGGGCCGCAGCGTCGACGACTACCGACGGGCGGCCGACATGCTGGCCGACGCGCCGGCCGACGTCGTCGCCGTCGAGGTCAACATCTCGTGCCCCAATACCGAGGCCGGCAACGAGATGTTCGCCCACTCGACGGCCATGACCGCGGAGGTGTTGGCCGCCACCGACGGCTGTGGCCGGCCTCGCTGGGCCAAGCTCAGCCCCAACATCGGGCTGGTCGGGCTGCCCGACATCGCCCGCGCCGCCCGAGACGGCGGTGCCGAGGCCGTCACGCTCGTCAACACGTACTTCGGCCTCGTCATCGATGCCGTCACCGGCCGACCCGTTCTGGGCGGCGGCGGTGGTGGCGTTTCCGGGCCCGCCGTCAAACCATTGGCGGTGCGGGCCGTGGCCGACGTCCGAGCCGCCTGCCCCGAACTCCCGATCATCGGCGTTGGCGGCATAACCACCGTCTCCGACGTCGTCGAGTACGCCCGGGTCGGCGCCGATGCGGTCCAGATCGGCACCGCGACCTTCGCCGACCCCGGAATCGTGGGACGATTGGTCACCGATCTTGGCGATTGGTGTGCTAAGCAGAGGGTAGGGAAGTTCCGTGACCTGATCGGCACGGCCAAGCTGTGACACCGGTGACCACCGGGGCTGCAACCACGGATTCCGAGGAGAACACGTCGTGACCAGAACCACCGAAAAGGCGAAGGAAGGGTTGTCCCCCGACCTGCGGGCCCAGATGGCGCTCGCGCTCGACGTCGACGATCTTGTCGAGGCCGTCCGGCTGGCCCGGCAGCTGTCGCCCTGGTTCGGCGTGGCCAAAGTAGGGCTCGAGCTCTACACGGCCGCAGGGCCGGACGCCGTCGGCACCATGCTCGACAACGGCTTCGACGTCTTTCTCGACCTCAAGCTGCATGACATCCCCACCACGGTCGGCAAGGCCGCCAGTGTCGCCGGCGCCCTCGGTGTCAAGTACCTGACCATGCACGCCCACGGCGGCGAGGCCATGCTGCGCTCCGGCGTCGAGGGCCTGCGCACCGGAGCGCGCAATGCCGACCTGCCCGAGCCGGTGGCCGTGGCCGTCACCGTACTCACGAGTGATTCCGAGGCCCCGGCCCACATCATGCCAAACCGGCTGCGGCTGGCGGTCGAGGCCGGCTGTGGGGCCATCGTCTGTTCCGGCGCCAACCTCCGCGAAGCCCGCGAGCTGTCACCTCGCACCCTGCGGATCGTCCCGGGTATCCGGGCCGAGGGGGCCGACAACCACGATCAGCCGTATCCGTTGACTCCTCGGCGAGCGCTGGATGAGGGTGCGGGCCTGCTGGTCGTCGGGCGAGCGGTGACGCTGGCCGACGATCCGGCCGCCGCAGCCGAGGAGTTGTTCTCGGGGCTCGATGACGGCTGAGAACCGCTAACCTGGGTGCTTCGGCGTCAGGGTGTACCTTCGATCCAACCGGGATTTCGTTCCATGAGCACTCCCCCCAAATTGACCGACGAACAGCGTCGAGCAGCGCTCGAGAAGGCGGCGGAGGCCCGCCGAATCAGGGCCGAGGTCAAAAAAGATCTGAAAATGGGTTCGCTCAACCTTGAACAACTGCTCGCTCGTGCCGACGCGGATCCAATGGTGGCGAAAATCAAGGCACTGGCCGCCCTCGAATCACTCCCCGGGGTTGGCAAGGTGACCGCCCGCCGCACGATGGAGGAGATCGGTATCGCCGAGTCCCGGCGGTTGTCCGGGCTCGGGCCCCAACAGCGCAAGGCGCTACTGGAGGCATTCTCGTAACCGCCCCGTTGCTGATCGTGGTGTCGGGCCCCGGAGGCGTGGGCAAGAGCACCGTGGTGAAGGCCCTGGTCGAGAAGTACCCGGAGCTGTGGTTGAGTCGATCCTGGACGACCAGGGAGCGGCGGCCCTCGGAATCACCGGAGGCGTACGAGTTCGTCACCGTCACCGAGTTCGAGAAACGGATGGCCGACGACGGCTTCCTCGAGTACGCCGAGTTCCTCGGCAACTACTACGGAACCCCCACCCTGTCCGACACCGACGGCCGAGACGTGATCCTCGAGATCGACGTGCAGGGCGCCCGTCAGGTGATCGAACGTGAACCCGAGGCCGTGCTGATCTTCCTGCAGGCACCGTCGGAGAGTGAGCAGCAGGCCCGTCTGCGACGTCGGGGCGACCCCGAGGAGAAGGTGGCCCAACGGGTGCAGAAGGCGGCCCAGGAGGCCGACGCCGGGCGGGAGCTCGGAGCGCAGATCATCACCAACTTCGACATCGACGAGACGGTCGAGTTGATGTGGGCGGTCATCGAGAAAGCCAGGGCGGCCACCGGCCGCACCGGCCTCTGATCACCCCCGGTCCCGCCCGGGGCGAGACGATTCACGGCACAGAGCCCGGTAAGCGGGCACGCCGGCTCTATACTTGTTTGTTGCCCTCAACACGGCTCCCGACCGGTGAGCCCCACCCCGCTAGGCCTCGTTTGGAGGTACTTCACGATATGGCCGATTCCTACGACACAATGATGAGCCCTCAGGTCGAGGAGCTCATGGACCGCACCGACTCGAAGTTCGGTCTGTGCACGGTGGCCGCCACGCGGGCCCGCCAGATCAACGCCTACTTCGGTCAGCTCGGCGAGGGGCTGGGGGCCATGGTCCCACCCCAGGTCACATCGGTGGCCCGCAAGCCGCTGTCGATCGCGTTCGAGGAGATCGCCGCCGACAAGATCGTGCCCGTGAAGCCCGATCTGTCGGAATCCAACGGAGCTGCGTAGCACATCGTGTTGCTCCAGGGTCGCAGAATTGTCCTGGGGGTCACCGGCGGGATAGCGGCCTACAAGGCGATCGAGGTCTGCCGTCGTCTGGTCAACGAAGGGGCTCACGTCGTCCCGGTCCTGACCAACGCGGCCCACAACATGATCGGGCCGACGACTCTGTCCGCACTGGCGTCGGAACCGGTGAAGACCTCCATGTTCTCCGACTCGAACCCGATTCCCCACACCAGGCTCGGCCAGGACTCGGACCTGATCCTGGTGTGCCCGGCCACCGCACGGATACTCTCCGACTACCGCACCGGCCGTTCGGCCGACTTGTTGTCGGCCACGCTGATCGCCACGGAGGCGCCCGTCGTCGTCTGTCCGGCCATGCACACCGAGATGTGGGAGCATCCGGCGGTGCAGGAGAACATGGCGGTGCTGACCGCCCGGGGCACGATCGTCGTGCCGCCGGAGCAGGGTCGCCTCGCCGGCGGTGACATGGGAACCGGCCGGCTCGCCTCGCCGGAGGTGATCGTCGATGCGGTCATCGAGACCCTCACCGGATCCTCGACGCGAGGCACCGGGCCGCTGGCCGGCCGTCGGGTCGTGATCTCCGCCGGGGGCACCCGGGAGGCGATCGATCCGGTCCGCTTCATCGGCAATCGATCATCCGGGAAGCAGGGCCATGCTCTGGCCGCGGAAGCCGCCGCCATGGGGGCCAACGTGGTCCTCGTCACCACCTCGCACCTCCCGACCCCGGCCGGGGTCCGCCGGGTCGACGTCGAATCGGCCGCCGACATGCACGATTCGATGCTGGCCGAGTCCGATGGCGCCGACGTCGTGATCATGACGGCCGCAGTCGCCGACTTTCGGCCGGCCGCGATCGCCGACCGCAAGCTCAAGAAGGCGGCCGGTGTGCCGACCGTCGAGCTCGAGCCGACGGCCGACATCCTGGCTGCGCTCGGCGACCGCAAGCCCGATTCCCAGGTTCTGGTCGGCTTTGCGGCCGAAACCAACGACTTGGAGGCCAACGCCACCGATAAACTCAAGCGCAAAGGTGCGGACCTCCTGGTAGCCAACGACGTATCCGCTCCCGGCGTCGGTTTCGCGCACGACACCAACGCGGTCACGATTTTCGGCTCGGACGGGTCGGCTCAGGTCGTGCCGCTCACCAGCAAGGATGCAATCGCCCGAGCCGTGCTTGACGCCGTCATCGATCGATTGCCTACGGAAAGCAAGAATTCGTGACCAACAACTTCACCTTCACCTCGGAGTCGGTTACCGAGGGCCATCCCGACAAGATGGCCGATCAGATCTCGGACGCCATTCTCGACGCCATACTCTCGGCCGACCCCCAGAGCAGGGTGGCGTGTGAAACGCTGGTCACCACGGGCCTGGCCATCGTCGCCGGCGAGATCACCACCGACGGCTACGTCGATATTCCGTCGGTCGTCCGGCGCACGATCACCCGCATCGGCTACGACAAGGAGTCCTACGGGTTCGACGGCAACACCTGCGGTGTGATGGTCGCCATCGACGAGCAGTCGCCCGACATCGCCCAGGGGGTCGACAAGTCGGAGGAGGTGCGGTCGTCCGGGGCCACCGGCGACGCCTACGACGAGCAGGGGGCCGGCGACCAGGGCATGATGTTCGGCTACGCCTGCGACGAGACCGACGTCTTGATGCCGATGCCGATTCACCTCGCCCATCGCATGGCCGAACGGCTGGCCGACGTCCGCCGGGCGGGCACGGTTCCCTACCTGCGGCCCGACGGCAAGACCCAGGTCACCTTCGACTACGACAACGGTCGACCGGCGAAGCTGAAGACGGTGTTGATCTCCACCCAGCACGACGACGGCATCGACCGAGACACCATGATCCGGCCCGATCTGATCGAGAACGTGATCCGCCCCGTCGTACCCGAACAGTTCGCCGACGACGACTACGAGGTTCTGGTCAACCCCACCGGCCGATTCGTGATAGGCGGTCCGGTGGGTGATGCGGGGCTGACCGGGCGCAAGATCATCGTCGACACCTACGGCGGAGCGGCCCGTCACGGCGGCGGTGCGTTCTCCGGAAAGGACCCGTCGAAGGTCGACCGGTCCGCGGCCTACGCCACCCGTTGGGTGGCCAAGAACCTGGTGGCCGCCGGCGCCGCCGAGCGATGCGAGGTCCAGGTGGCGTACGCGATCGGGGTGGCCAGCCCGGTTTCGATCATGGTCGAGACGTTCGGCACGGAGAAGGCCGATCCCGCGAAGATCGCCGACGCGGTCCGCGAGGTGTTCGACCTGCGACCCGGCGCCATCCTCGATGCCCTCGAGCTGCGGCGGCCCATCTACAGCCCCACGGCGGCCTACGGCCACTTCGGGCGCGAAGCCGGCGATTCGTTCACCTGGGAACGAACCGACCGGGCCGACGATCTCCGTTCGGCGCTGGGCCTTTAGCCACTGCGCCCGCACGCGGCCGGCGTCGGTGTCGCATGAGCGCCGAGTCTGACAGGCTCTTCGATCCCGGCCGATTCGATGTAACCGCGAGGCCGACACCATCGGTCCCGGGTGACGAGCGACGAGGGCCGGGCCCCGGTGATCGACTGATCCGGGTGCTGCCCGACGTGTCGGGTCTCGAGCGGGAGTTCGACTACTTCTGTCCCGCTCGCTGGGCCGACGATGTCGACATCGGCTCCCTGGTGCGTTTCGATCTCAACCGTCGA
This sequence comes from Acidimicrobiales bacterium, assembly GCA_965216655.1. GTDB lineage: Bacteria > Actinomycetota > Acidimicrobiia > Acidimicrobiales > SZUA-35 > JAHELU01. Next base: position 222,579 of record CBDCGP010000031.1, on the reverse strand, counting down.
CGGGTGGCGGGTTGGGTGACCGCGGTCGACATCACGCCCACCGATGTGGCCCCCGCCGATCTCGTGGCGATCAGCCGCGTCTCGTCGATCGGTCCGCCGGCCGATGTCGTGGATCTGGCCCGGTGGGCGGCCCATCGCTGGCACGGCCGCCTGGCCCCGGTGCTCCGGGCGGCATCACCACCGAGGATGATCGCCTCCCGGCCGGCGGCGCGCCCGAGGAGGTCGAACGGCTCCACCGCCAAGGCCGCCGGGGCCACGACAGCGGAAGCCGGGTGGTTGATCGCCGCCGGTACCGATCCGGCTCTCGCCACCCGGCCGACCTGTCTCGAGATCAGCCCGGCCGACGACGTCGGCCCGCTGCTCGAGGCGTTGGCAGACGTCGGAGGGTGCCTCGTCGTCGTTCCCGACGTCCGACGGGCCCGCGAACTGGCGGGGCGGCTCGGACGGCGGGGGGTTCGGGTCCACCGCCATCCGAATCAGTGGAGCGGTGGATTCACGGGTGGCCTCGTCATCGGCTCCCGATCCGCGGTCTGGGCACCGGTTGCGGACCTGTGCTCGGTCGTGGTTCTCGATGAGCATGTCGAGTCGCTGCAGGAGGAGCGGGTGCCGACCTGGCACGCCCGTGATGTGGCCGTCGAGCGGGCCCGACGGGCCGGCGCCCGCTGCCTGCTCATCAGTGCCACGCCCTCGCTGGCCGCCCGACGTGTGGCCGACCGGGTGGTCAGAGCACCGCGCTCGGCGCAGCGCAACGGTTGGCCGGTCACGGAGGTGGTCGACCGTCGCCGTGATGAACTCGGCTTCTCCAATCTGTTCAGCTCGCGCCTGGTCGATGTACTCCGATCGGCCGAATCCGCGGTGCTGGTGCTCAACCGAAAAGGCCGTGCTCGCCTGCTGGCCTGTCGGACGTGTGGCGAGCTGGTTCGCACCGAGGACGGCGAACATCTCATGATCGAGGATTCCGACGGCCTGGTCGCCCCCGCCAGTGGAGAGCGTCGCCCGCTCGTTTGCGCCGTCTGCGCCGGCACGGCCCTGAAACGGTTGCAGCTCGGTGTCGGCCGCGCCGCCGAGCAGCTGTCACGCCTGCTCGGCCGTCCCGTCGATGAAGTGACCGCCACCGGATCCGGATCGGCTGGGGCAGCGACCGTCGACCACGGTGGACGCGGTGTGATCCTGGGCACCGAGGCCGCGCTCCACGCGGTGGCGAGTAGTGACGTGGTTGGATTCCTCGACTTCGATCAGGAGCTGCTCGCGCCCCGCTACCGGGCCGGCGAGCAGGCCTTGGCGCTGATCGGCCTGGCCATCAGGATCGTCGGCGACCGGGCCTCGGGCGGCCGGATCGTCATCCAGACGCGGGTGCCGGAGCACAGGGTGGTCAAGGCCGCCGTCGCCGGTGATCCCACCCGATTCTCCGAGGCCGAGGCCGAGCTACGAGCCAGTCTCGGCTTCCCGCCGTTCGGAGCCTTGGCCGAGGTGAGCGGTGCGGGTGCGTCGGAGTACGCGACCGGTCTGTCGTCGGTGGTCGACGCCGACCCGGCTCGATGGGGATCCGCCCGGATACTCGGTCCGCGGCACGACGACCGGTATCTCGTCTCCGTTCCTGACGACCCTGGCGTCGGTGGGAGCGGAGACCACCATGAGGCGCTGGCCGAGTTGCTCGAATCGGCGCACCGGCCGAAGAAGCGGGTTCGGATCGCCGTGGATCCCCCTCGGGTCTGATCGGCCCCGGCCGTCGGCCGGTCACTCTATGCCGCTCGACCACCCCTGACGGGTCACCTCGTAGAGCCCGGCGGTGACGCTGTGGGCGACGTTGAGCGACCCCACCTTGCCCCGCTGGGGCAGGAAGCCGACGTGGTCGACGTCGGCCAGCACCGAACGGTGCACCCCCGCGCTCCTCATGGCCGGCGACGAGACAGACGTCACCGCCGAGTGGCGCCGTCCAGAGGGGCTGGGCCGCACCTGTCAACTCCAGGGCGACAATGGTCATTCCCATGGCCCGGGCGGCGGCCACGGCGGCGCCGCCGTCGGCGACCTCGTCGATCGTGACCAGTCGCTCGCAACCGAGGGCGGTCTTGGCCACTTTCGGATGAGTCACCGGCACGGTCGGTGGCACCGTCCAGATCCGCTCGACCCGGTAGGCGGCCGCCGATCGCAGGATGGCGCCGACGTTGTAGGGATTCTGGACGCCGTCGAGGATCAGACCAAGGGTCTGATCGCTGCGGCGCCGCCATTCCCGATGGAGCCGTTTGAGATCGGTGGGGGACAGGGGAGGGTCCGCGTCGATCATGGCGCGACCTCGTTCACGGGTTCACGGGCGCTCACGTCGAGCAGCCGGTAGGCCGACTGTGATTTCCGCCGGGTGGTTGCCCAGCCGGAGCGGTCGAGCCAGCGATGAAGGCTGTCCGATCCGAGATGTTTCTGAACGACCAGATGGGCCGTTCCTCCGGTCCGGAGTCGTTCGAACCAGTGGTCGAGCAGCTGGTGCAGTGCGGCCTTCCCGATCCGTATCGGCGGGTTCGACCAGATCCGATCGAAGCGAAGGTCGGCCGGCACGTCCTTCGGCCCGGCCACCGTCACGTTGGCCAGCCCGTTGTCGGTTGCGTTCCGGCGGCACAGTTCGCGGGCCCGCTCATTGAGGTCGACGGCCCAGATCGTGGCGTTCGGATTGCGACGGGCGAGGGTGAGCGCGATGGCCCCGTACCCGCATCCGAGATCGAGGAGGCTGCTGTCGGTGCCGACGGGTGCCGGGCCGTGCAACAGCAACAGCTTGGTGCCGGGATCGACGCCCCCACGGGCGAACACGCCCCGGTCCGTGGTCAGCGTCAGACTCACGTCCGGTAGGTGCAGTTCGACCGTCCGCGGCTGGGAATCCGCATCCGGCCGGGCGCTGAAATAGTGGCCGGGACCCTCCGACGAGGATGACTTCGGCGACTGCGGTGACGACGGGGACGACGGGGACACTGGCTGCCACCCTAGTGCCGAAAATTCGCCGAGTTGTGGCCCGTATCCAATGTCGTTCGCGGGCGATAACGACCACTTTTGACCGATGTCGCCCGCGAACGACCAGGTGACGGGGGCGCCGGCTCGGCCAGAACGCCAACGGGCATCGACCGCTCTAACCTGGAAGGCCATGAGTGCGCCGTTTGCGGTCCGGGTGTTCGGAGATCCCGTCCTCCGGCGCGTCGCGTCCGAGATCACCGACATCGACGGCCGCCTGGTGAAGCTGGCCGACGACATGCTGGCCACCATGTACGCCGAGCCCGGCATCGGGTTGGCCGCTCCCCAGATCGGAGTGCAGCGCCGCATGTTCGTGTATGACATCGGGGAGGGGCCCGAGACGATCGTCAACCCCGTCATCACCGAGTCGAGCGGCGAGTGGGGCTACTTCGAGGGCTGCCTGTCCGTGCCGGGGCTGTCGTGGGAGATCGTTCGCCCGAAAGAGGTGCACGTCACCGGTCGCGATCTGGATGGCAACGAGGTTTCCCTCGAGGCCGACGAACTGCTGGCCCGTCTGATCCAGCACGAGTTGGACCATCTCGATGGCGTGCTGCTCATCGATCACCTCGACGTCGATGATCGACGGGAGGCGCTGCGAACGCTGCGCGAGCGCTCTGTCGACGGTTCTGTCGATGGTTCCCTGTCCGGAGTCGGTGTTCGGCAGCCGTCCCATGCGGCCGGCGAGACCGGTGGGGCCGGCGGACCGTCGGGCGGGCTCCGTCTGCCGTGAGCGACTCCCCACCGGCCGCTCCGCCACCTCACATTCGCCGGATCGGATTCCTCGGCTCACCGGCGGCCGCGGTGCCGACATTGTCAGCCCTGGCCGCGGCCGGATTCGAGATTCCGCTCGTGGTGTCGCAACCCGACCGGCGGCGCGGGCGCGGTTCGAAGAGGGTGCCGTCCCCGGTCAAGGCCGCCGCTCTGGAACTCGGGCTCGATGTGTCGGACGACCCCTATGATCTCGTCGCCGTGGGTGTCGACGTCGGCGTCGTCGTGGCCTACGGACGCCTCCTGCGCCGTGATCTCCTCGAACAGGTGCCGATGGTCAACGTGCATTTCTCCCTGCTGCCGAGGTGGCGCGGGGCGGCGCCGGTAGAGCGGGCGATTCTCGCAGGCGACACCACGACCGGGGTCTGCGTGATGGGTATCACCGAAGGCCTCGACGAGGGACCGGTGTACGGCTGCGCCGAGACCGCCATCGGTGCTGAGGAGACGGCGGTCGAGCTGACCGCCAGGTTGGCCGACTTCGGAGCCGAACTGCTGGTCGACATGTTGTCCGCTCCCTTGCCGGAACCAACGCCGCAATCGGGAACCGTCACCCACGCCGCCAAACTCGATCGCTCTGAGAACGAACTCGACTTCACGTTGCCGGCCGCCGAGTTGCAGCGCCGGGTGCGCATCGGTCGAGCCTGGACCACTTTTCGATCCGAGCGATTCGGCATCGAGGCCGTCACGATCGTCGATCCCGCTGGATTCGCCGGCTCATCAGCGATCGTTGACGCAGAGCCGGGACGGGTCACGTTGGCCACCGACGGCGAAGGAGACAAGGCGATCGTGGTGTCGTGCGGCAACGGCACCGCAGTCCAGCTCGTGGCGGTCAAACCGTCGGGCAAACGGGCGATGAACCCCGTTGACTGGTGGAACGGCGCGCAGCCCGGCGAGGATGTGCATCTTGGCCGCTGACCGCAAACGGCCGCAATCGAAGCCATCGAAGCCGTCGGGCAAACGCGGAGCCCGGAAACGACCTCGCCAGGCTCCGGGATCGGCATCTCGACGCGTTGCCATCGAGGCGGTCGGCCGGATCAACGACGACGGCGCCTACGCCAACCTCGTGCTGCCGGAGATGCTGGAGCGATCGAAGCTCAGTGGCGAAGACCGCCGTTTCGTGACCGAGCTCGTCTACGGGTCGACCAGGATGCGACGGGCCTGCCGGTATCTGGTCGACCGGTTCCTCGTCGGCCCGGTCGATGCCGAGGTGGCCGCCGCCCTGCAGATCGGCGCCTATCAGCTCGCGTTCCTGGGCACCCCGCCACACGCGGCCGTCGCCGCCACCGTCGGGGCGGTACGGGGCAAGGGGAGGTCGGTGGTCAACGCCGTGCTCCGGAAGGTGGCCGAGGCGCCGGTCGAGTACCCGAATCGGGCCATCGAGCTCAGCTATCCCGACTGGCTCGTCGACCGGATGATCACGTTTCTCGGTGCCGAGGTCGCCATCGAGGCGTTGACGGCGATGAACCGGCCGGCCGTGACCAGCGTGCGGGACGACGGCTACGTGCAGGACGTGGCGTCCCAGATGGTGGTCGACGCCGTCGGTGCCCGATCACGCGAGGTGATCGTCGACGTCTGCGCGGCGCCGGGTGGCAAGGCGACCGGTCTGACCGGCCACGGCGCGTTCGTGGTGGCCGCAGATCGCCGGCTCAGTCGCACCAGGCTGGTGGCGGCCAACGCGGAGCGCCTCGACAGTGCGCTCGGCATCGTGGTCGCCGACGGTCGCCGTCCCGCCGTTCGCCCCGGGTCTGTCGACAAGGTGCTGGTCGATGCCCCGTGCTCCGGGTTCGGCAGCCTACGCCGTCGGGCCGATGCCCGCTGGCGGATCGAGCCCGAGGCGCCCGAGCGTCTGGCCGATCTCCAGGTGGAGTTGGTGCTTGCCGCCGTCGATCTGGTGAAGCCGGGAGGCGAGGTCATCTACAGCGTCTGCACCCTCGACGAGGCCGAGGGTCCAGGGGTGATCAACCGTGTGTTGGCGGCGCGGTCCGATCTGTCGCCCGGCGGCCGTCCAGGGGATCCGTGGGTCGACCGGGGCCCGGTATCGGTGCTCGTACCGTCGGACCATGACGGCATGATGCTGGCCCGACTCATCAGACACTGACCGCGGCGTGTCGGGTGAGTTTGCGGGACGCGACCTCGAGGTGACGGGCTCCGTCCCGTCGCACTCAGACACGCTCCTTGAAGTGGATGAAGAGGCCTGAACGGACCTTCGGTTCGAAGTAGGTTGATTTCGGAGGCATCACCAGGTCCTTGTCGGCCACGTCGAACAGCTCGTCCATGGTGACGGGGTTCATGATGATGATCGCCTCACCGTCGGCCAGATCGAGTTCGGCCAGCGCGGTGGCGGTGCTCAGGCCCGGCAGATAGCGGAGCCGGCCCCCGGCATCCGACTCGTCGATGTCGAGCAGGGGGCCGAGCACGGTGGCGGCCAGGCGCGAAGTGTCGAGCCGGTCGACCACGGTGGCCGTCTCACCGGCGGGAAGCGGTAGATCGACAAGGGCCCACCGCAACGTCTCGCCCTCCGCGAACCCGACGGCGACCTCCGACAGCCTCCGGTCGACGACATCGGCCGTCGAATCGACGAAACGTCCGGCGAGCTCACCACCGATGAGCGACTTGAGCGTGGTGGCGCACGACGGGGCGATCACCCGGTGAAAGGCCTTGTTGAACATCTGGTGGGAGGGGAACACGGTGGACAGCATCCACTGGTCGCCCGGCCGTCGACGGTGGTCCGTCCGTTGCTGATGCCAGGCTGCGGCCGCCGCCCGGTGGTGACCGTCGATCAGGTACAGCGGACCGTCGGCCAGCACCGCACGCAACCGTTCGGCCGCGTCGGGGTCATCGACGGCCCATACCTGCTGATGGAGCCCGTCGGTGGTCACGAAGTCCAGTTCCGGTTCGTGATCGGTGGTGCCGTCCATCGCATCCAGCAGACGTTCCGAATCACGGCTGGCCAGGGCGATCGGGCTCGACTGGGCGCCGACCACGTCGAGATGGTTCGACAGGTGGCCGGCCCGGTCGGCCCTGATCCGTTCGTGGATGCGGACGTTGCCGTCGGTGTAGTCCGATACCGCCACCCCGCAGACGACCCCTGTCTGGGAGTGGCCGTCGGCCGTCAGCCGGTAGATGTAGAACCGGGGACCCGTCGACGGGGCGAACACCCCGGCCTCGAGCAGACCGTCGAGCGATCGCCGTCCGGCCTCGAGAAGGTCCTGCGCCGACAACGACGGATCATCGACATCCTCGGGAGCCCGTGTGACTCCCAGATAGGAGTGGGGAAATCGCAGCAGGTGCTCTCGTCGCTGGGCGGGAGTGAGCGCGTCGTGAGGGGGTGACGGAACCTCGGTGGTCCACGATGGCCGGAGCAGATCGAGGGTGAGCGGCGTAACCGTTGCCATTCTCCGCCTACCCGGCTCGGGCGGCGAAGTCGGACATGAAGGCCACGAGGGCGTCGACGCTCTCGTCGGGCAGCGCGTTGTAGACGCTGGCCCGAACCCCGCCGACGGAGCGGTGGCCGGGAAGATTCTCGAACCCCGCCGCTTGGGCCTCGGCCAGGAACACCTCCTCCTGCTCCTCGGACGGCAGGCGGAACACGATGTTCATATGGGAACGGCACGCCACCTCGACCGGGCTGGTGTAGAAGCCGCCCGACTCGTCGATCGCACGATAGAGACGGCCCGACCGCTCGGCCGCCCGCCGCTGCATGGCGTCCACGCCACCGTTGTCCTTCATCCATTTGAGCACCTTGTTGGTGGCCCAGATCGTGAACATCGGTGGCGTGTTGGCCAGGCTGTGCCCCTCGTGATGCGTGGCGTAATCGAGGTAGGACGGCAGGCTGTCGGGGACGCTGTCGATGACGGATCGACGAACGAACACCACGGCCATGCCGGCCGGTCCGAGGTTCTTCTGCGCCCCGCCGTAGACCACGTCGAACCGGTCCCACGGGATCGGGCGACTGAGGTAGTCCGAGGACATGTCGCCCACCATCGGCACATCGACATCGGGGAAGTCCGGGAGCCGAATCCCGCCGATCGTCTCGTTCGACGTGATGTGGAGGTAACGGGTGTCGGGGCGCACATCGATCTCGTCGGCCGACGGCATGGTCGTGAATCCACCATCGGCACCGGACCACGCCTGATAGGCCGCTCCAACCTTTACCGCATCGGCGAACGCCTTCTTGCCCCAGGTGCCGCTCACCACGTAGGCCGCCTCGGCGTCGCCGTCGAGCAGGTTCATCGGCACCATGGCGAACTGCAGCGACGCGCCTCCCTGGAGCAGCTGTATCGAGAAGTCGTCCGGCGCACCGGACAGCTCACGGAGGAGGTCGAGCGTTTCCATGTGGACGTCGTCGTAGTCCTGGGCCCGGTGGCTCATCTCGATGATCGACATTCCCGAGCGTCGAAAGTCGGGCAGCTCGTCGGCCAGTTCGGCGATCACCGAAACCGGCAGCGTGCATGGTCCGGCGCAGAAGTTGTGAACTCGTTCCATTGTTTGTGGGACTCCTTGGGAGATGGCGTCGCGACCGATTGAGGACGTCAGGCGGACAGGGGGAGTGCGGTCACATAGAGGACCTCGGGAATCTCCCCGAGTGCCTCCAGAACCGCTTCGTCGGCCATGGTGCCGACATGGATCGAGGCGACGGCCGCCTGACCGCCTTCGAAGACCTGGTTCTGCATCTGCTGTACGTTCAGCCCGTGTGATCGCAGGACCGCGAAGACCTGGGCCAGAACGCCCACCCGGTCGAGGTGGCGGATGGTGAGGCAGGTCTCACCGCTCGGCTCCCGCCGGATGTTGACGCAGTTGATCGGATCACCGTCGAAATAGGCCTCGATCGTCTCGAGCGTGCCTTCCGCCACCGACTGCTGAGCCTGCTCGGTGGAGGCCCCGATGTGGTGGGTGCCGACCACGGCGGGGTGCTCGGCCAGTGCCGACCGGAACTCGTCCTGGCTGGAACCCGGCTCGTTGTTCCAGACGTCGATTCCGGCCCTGATACGCCCGGAGTCGAGGGCGGCCAGCAGTGCCGACTCGTCGACGACGTCACCCCTGGAGGTGTTGATGAGATACGCTCCGTCCTTCATTCCGGCAAGGAACGCCTCGTCGACCATCGCGATGGTGTCGGCCGATTTCGGTACGTGGAGTGAGACCACGTCGGACGACGACAGCAGCTCCTCCTGACTGTCGAGGAGCCGGATACCGATGCTGCGGATGGCGGCGAGAACGGCCGGGGACCGGTTGGCCTTCCGTTCGGCCACCACCGTCATCCCGAAGGCCTTCGCCCGTTCGGCCACGGCCAAGCCGATGTCGCCGAGGCCGATGATGCCGATCTGCTTGCCGAAGATCCCGTCGGCCTTGGTGTAGGTCTTCTTGTCCCAACGCCCGTCTCTCAGGTCGGACGTGTTGTCGGGGATCCGGCGGTCGAGCGCGAGGATCAGTCCCATGGCCAATTCGGCGACGGCGATGGCGTTGCGACCGGGCACGTTGCACACGTAGATGCCTCGGGCGGACGCGGCGTCGGCGTCGATGTTGTCGGTGCCGGCTCCGGCCCTCACGATCAATCCGAGCCCGTCACATGCCGCGATGGTTTCGGCGGTGACCCTGGTGCTGCGAACGACGAGCACCTGGTAGCCGGCTATGACATCCGGCAGCGAATCGGCCGTGAGTTCAGGGTGGATGTCGACCGAGTGGCCCAGATCCCGGAGTCGGTCGACGGCACGGTCGTCGACGCTGTCGGCGTAGAGGATTCTCACGTGTGATCTCCCGTGTTCGAGGCCCGGGGTCGGCTGTGGCGGACGCCGGGGTCGGATGGGTGCGGGGGCTTCCTGCCCCGCCGGTTGCTGTCGAGTGTCGTTCGAGTGTCGTTCGAGGGTGTTGTCGGAGTGAGGGTAATTCAACACCGAAGTTCGGTCACGATGCAAGCCGGTGGTTCGGCCACGGCAGACTGAACGCCATGACCGATCCAGCAGCCGACGTTCCCAAGCCAACCGCCAAGATTCTGACCGTGTCCGATGGTGTCATTGCCGGGACGCGCGCCGATGCCTCGGGCGAGGCGCTCGACGACCTGCTGTCGACCGCCGGTTGGACGGTGGCCGAGCGCCGTCAGGTGGCCGACGGGGTGGAGTCCGTCAGCGACGCCCTGACGGAGATGAGCGTCGGCTTCAACGGCCTGATCGTCACCACCGGCGGAACCGGGTTCGGACCTCGCGACCTCACGCCTGAGGGCACGAAGGCGGTGCTCGAGCGGGAGGCGCCGGGGATGGCCGAGGCCATGCGTCTCTGCAACGACAGGGGACTGGGGCGGTTGAGTCGGGCCGTGGCCGGAATCCGGGGTGCCTGCCTGATCGTGAACACGCCTGGTTCGACGAAGGGGGCGGTCGAAACGTTGGAGGCGGTGCTCGACGTCGTTCCCCACGCCATCGACCTGCTCGGCGGCGGCCGCCCGCACTGACCGTCTACTTGACATCGTTTCGTCATTAATGTAACATGTTTGTAACTATTGGTTCAGGTGAGTTTCCGACGTCATGATTCACGAACGTGATCACGTCAGCCGGCGCTGAGAGATCGGCCGCCGGATCCGCCACCGAAATCCGACGACCGAACGTCGGGGCGGAAGCCGCCCGATGACACGGGCCGCACCTTCTCACCTGGGCAGACCGGAGGAGGAACATCATGACGAACGTCAGCAGTGATGCTCACAACAGCGAGTCGGTTGAATCCGAAGCCGACCCGGCAGAACCCACCTACCTCGACCAAGAGGTCGTCGACCTGAACGACAACATCATCGGAACCGTTGTCGACGTGTTGTTCAGCGAGTCCGACGGCGAGCCCGAATGGTTGGTCGTGAATCCGGGCCTGCTCCAGTCGGACCGGTACGTTCCGATCGAAGGCTCCTACACCTCCGTCGAGGGCAACGTGGTCGTGCCGTTCGACAAACGCCTGGTCAAGCAGGCACCCAAGGCCAAGGGTGACCACTTGATCACGAACGAGGTCGAATCCGAGTTGGAGGAGTTCTACGGCGTCGGCGAGTCCGAGTAGGAGTGGATACGAGGGATCTGGGCCGGAGTCCGCAACAGTGCGGGCTCCGGCCCGCGTTCGGGCCGGAATCCGCGGTCGGTCGGGTCCAGCATCCGTTACCGTTGATGCCATGCTGAAACTCGTCCTGCCCAAGGGATCACTCGAAAAGGCCACGATGGAGCTCTTCGACGCCGCCGATCTGTCGGTGCGGCGCAGCTCGTCGGTGCAGTACTCGGCGTCGATCAACGATCCACGGGTCCACGAGGTGCGGATCCTTCGCCCCCAGGAAATCCCCGTCTACGTCGCCGAGGGCCTGTTCGACATCGGAATCACGGGTCGGGACTGGGTGGAGGAGACCAACTCCGATGTGGTGTCCCTCGGCGAGCTGCGGTACTCCAAGGCGACCTCGGATCCGGTACGGCTCGTGGTCGCCGTGCCGCACGACTCACCGATCCAATCGGTCGAGGATCTAGGCGACGGCGTGCGGGTCTCGAGCGAGTATCCGGAGCTGACCAGACGGTTCTTCGCCGAGAAGGGCATCAGCGCCGATGTGAGGCTGTCGTACGGCGCAACGGAGGCCAAGGTGCCGGACATCGTCGACGTTGCCGTCGACCTCACCGAAACCGGCCGGGCCCTGCGCGCCGCCGGCCTACGGATCATCGACACGATCATCACCAGCTACACCGAGGTGGTGGCGAACCGGGACTCCTACGACGACGTCGAGAAACAGCACGCCATGAATCAGCTGATGATCCTCCTGCAGGGGGCGCTCGAGGCCAGAACCCAGGTGCTGGTCAAGCTCAATGTGGCCGACGGCGTCTCGCTCGACAAGGTCATCGGGCTGCTCCCGTCGATGAAGGCACCCACCGTCAACGAACTCCACGGCGGTGCCGGCTTCGCGGTGGAGACGGTGGTGCCGAAGGCGAAGATCAACATTCTCATTCCCGACCTCAAGGACGCCGGCGCCTCCGACATCATCGAACTGCCGCTGGCCAAAATCGTCCACTAGACGACACGACGAACGAGGTTTTGCCTGTCTACGACCCACAACCGGGTCGTAGACAGGCAAAACCTCTGCCGGTGTAAGTTTGCGGGGGAACCGGCCGATCTGAGTCTGGTGGCTCAGGAGACAGCACACACGCGTCCGGACGACGAGTTCGTCCACGACCTGGACGCCGACCTACACGATCTGGAGCCGCAGCCGATCGGCCAGACGTCGGACGGGTCGACGATCGATCCCGGAGCGCCCATTGTTGATCCGGCGCACGCCGTACTCCAGCCACTGCTACAGGCGATGGACCGGATTCCGCATTGGCTTCCGCCGGTCAACACCGCCGCAGTCGTTGCGTTCGGCTGGTGGTTGTCGTTCGGGCTGGAGCGGGCGAGCGGTGGTGCCCATCTGGGTTCGATTCTTGCTCTCGTGTTCGGCACGCTGTTGACCGGGGCTGCCTGGTTGCTGGTCCAGGCTCTCGAGCGGGTCGCCGTGCTCGACGGACAGCTGAGAGACATCGCCGGTAACACCATCGTCGATCCACTCACGGGGATGCTGAACCGCTCGGCCATCACGGCCGACATCGAGGCACGACTGACGGCGACGGCCGACGATGCACTCGTCGGTGTCCTGTTCTGCGACCTCGACCGGCTCAACGTCATCAACGATTCGCTCGGGCATCAGGCGGGTGACGACGTCGTCCGGGCGGCCGCCGACCGCCTGAACAGGGCGCTGCGATCGGTCGATTCGGTCGGCCGTTTCGGCACCGGCCAGTTCGTGATCGCCACGAGTGGACAGAGAACACCGAGGGATCTGGAGGTTCTGGCCGACCGGTTGGTCGGAGCTCTCGCCCAGCCGACGGCGCTCGCCGACGACGCAGCCCAGATCGTCTCCGGAAGTGTCGGCATCGCGTGGGCGTCGCAAGACGGCCCCGACCGGCGGCCCATGAAACCGTCGGAGGCCGCAGTCGAACTCCTGCGCGACGCCGACAGCGCACTGCAGCTGGCGAAGAAGGAGGGCGGCGGCCGCTACGCAACGTTCGACCCCGACGCCAGAGCCCGTACCGTGGCCCGACTGGAGCTCGAACAGGATCTCCGGCGGGGCATCCGGTCCGACGAACTCGTCGTCCACTATCAGCCGATCGTCGACGTCGTCACCGGTCAGGCTCATCGATACGAGGCGTTGGTGCGCTGGGACCACCCCGTCCGGGGCATGGTCCATCCCGCCGACTTCCTGTCGGTGGCCTCCGAGTCCAACCTCATCGTCGAACTCGGCAATCGGGTTCTCCATGAGGCCTGCCGGCAGGCTGTGCGCTGGACCGAGCAGGCGGGAAGCCCGATCACGGTGTCGGTCAACCTCGCCGAACGCCAACTGCTCGACCCGGGACTGATCGGTTCGGTGACGAGGGCGCTGGCCGAGAGCGGACTGCCGCCCGGACAGCTCGAGCTGGAGATCACCGAGGAGCTCGTCATGGAGCGGCTGGATCGGGCGTTGCTGGTGTTGCGTCAGCTTGAACTGGCCGGTGTCGGCCTGGTCATCGACGACTTCGGAACGAGCCAGTCGTCCCTGGCCCGGCTGCAGCGGCTGGCCATGGTCTCCACCCTGAAGATCGATCGGGTCTTCGTGGAGGGCGTCGCCAACGAGTCGATCGATCGACGCGTCGTCACCGCGATCGTCACCCAGGCTGCGGACCTCGGCATGACGGTCGTGGCCGAAGGTGTGGAGCAATCCGATCAGGCCGACATGCTGGCCGAACTGGGTGTCGGTCTACAGCAGGGGTTCCTTCACCAGCGGCCGGGCCCCGCCGAGGCAATGATCGGTCACTCCGCGTTCCCTGCCGCGTCGCTCCGTTGAACGAAGAGCAGCTGGGCCTGCTGCAGGGCATCGACCAACGTCGGTTCCACCTCGCCGAGGCGGCCCTTCAGGCCGTTGACGAGGGCGGCCAGGGCGTCGATGGCCAGTTGCGCCTCGGGCAGTTTCGGATCATCGGCCGTGAGATGAATGGCGGCCAGTTCGTAGATCCCGAAGGCGTGGTTGGCCACAACGGTGGAGGCCTCCGTTTCGAGAATCCTGGTTCGGGCCTCGGCCAGCTCGCGGGCCATGGCCCTGGCCTGCTCCTCCTGCTCCGGCGTCAGTTCGGGTTCGGTGGCGGCTTCGGTGGACTGGGCCGGGGCGGTCTGGTCCTCCGCCGGTCCAACGTTGCGTTCGCCGTCGGGTGTCCAAAGGGTGCTCATGGCACAAATCCTACGAGGAAAGCAAGAATTTGGCGGCCTGTCGGCTCGTGGGCGCCGTGGACCGGTAGGCTGGAGCGTTGAACAAAGAGGGCGTCGCGCCCCACCCGGCCACCTGCGGTGCGCCTGGGTCGTGACATATCGATCTTCGATCGGCGAGCGACCATCCCGGTTCGGCCAGTTCCGAGCCGTGGAGAGTCGATTCGGGCGGACCAGGTCCGTCCTGTCGCCGGTGCTGCTCGATCCCCATCCCTCTTTGATTCACCCACTCGGGGCTCCGGCCCCGGCGAAGTCTACAGAGAGGAAGCTCTATGAGGGGTGATCGACAATAGCAGCGTCGCCTGAGCCTCGGATCAACGACAAGATCCGAGCTCGAGAAGTTCGTGTCATCGGGCCCGACGGAGATCAGCTTGGAGTCAAGCCGATCCCGCAGGCGCTGTCGATGGCGCGGGAGATGGGCCTCGACCTGGTTGAGGTGGCCGACAAGGCCAACCCGCCCGTATGCCGGATCATGGATTACGGCAAGTACAAGTACGAGGCGGCTCAACGGGCCAAGGAGTCTCGCAAGAAGGCAACCAACATCGTCGTCAAGGAAATGAAGTACCGACCAAAGATCGGTCAGAGTGACTTTGACACCAAGACGCGCAAAGTCGAGAAGTTTCTACAGGATGGCCACAAGGTCAAGATAACGATCATGTTCCGCGGTCGCGAGGTGACCCACCCCGAGCTGGGTAAGAGGATCCTCGACGACATCGCCGAACGAGTCGAGGACTACGCCAAGATCGAGGCGTATCCCCGGCTCGACGGGCGGAACATGACCATGGTGCTTGGCCCCGACACCAAGAAGATGAAGGCTCGCAAGGCCCAGGAGGCCCGAGAGGCCAAGGCCGCGGCGGCCGAAGCCCAGCGGGCGTCCGATGCCGCCGCCGAATCCGAATCGTCGTCGTCGGATGAAAGCACCGAGGCACCGGAACCCGTAGCGGCCGACACCGCCGGTTCCGAGTAGTCATCACTCCGCCGGCCGGACCCCCTCCGGGGGTTCGGAACCGGTTCTGCCACCGGCACCAGGCCGGCGGCAGTGTTCAGCTCGCACAAGCAAACCCGCGACGCCGAACCCGGCAGTCGGGATTCGACACCACGAGGTGCAGCCATGTCAAAGAAGATGAAGACACACAAGGGAGCGAAGAAGCGGTTCAAGGTGACCGGCTCGGGCAAGGTGACCCGACGAAGCAAGAACCTGAACCACTTCCTCGAGAAGAAGTCGAGCCGGCGGAAGCGTCGCCTGACCGGCGACGTCGCGGTGGCTCCGTGCGACGAGCCCCGTATCAAGAAGCTGCTGTCGAGCTGACCGCCCCCGGGTGGTACCGCCGCCACCCTCGAGAATCGTACGTTTTTGCAAGAGGAGTAGAAGTCAGATGGCACGTGTAAAGCGCTCAGTGCATTCGAAGAAGCGTCGTCGTTCCACGCTCGCCAAGGCCAAGGGCTACTACGGCAACAAGAGCCGCAGCGTCCGGGCCGCCAACGAGCAGGTCATGCACTCGGGCAACTATGCCTTCCGTGACCGCCGCGCCCGCAAGGGTGAATTCCGCCGGCTCTGGATTCAGCGGATCAACGCCGCCTGCCGTCAGAACGGCACCACCTACAGCCGCTTCATCAGCGGCTTGAAGGCGGCCGAGATCGAGGTCGACCGCAAGATGCTGGCCGAACTCGCCGTGTCCGACCCGACGGCCTTCGCCGGGCTGGTCGCTCTGGCCGAGAACTCGACCGAGGCCGCGTAGGCCCTCGGGCCCGTTCCCGGTCGGCCGGTCATCGCCGAGCGCTCGACGGTTCACACGCCTGTGACGATCGAACCATCCGGCCCCGGGCCGATCGTCCTCGGCGCCCACAACGCCCGGCTCAAGCGTCTTCGCCGGCTGATTCGTCAATCGAAGGTCCGCTCGTCGGAGCGGGCCTTCGTCGTTGAGGGACCGACGTTGGTGGCCGACGCGTTGGCGTCGCCGCTGATGGTCGAGGCCGTCTATCTGGGTGCAGGCCACGGGCTCGACCTGCTGGCCCCGCAGCTCGAGCAGGTTGGGGCGTCGCTCGACTCGGTCCCGGTGTACTCGGTTGACGACGACGTGCTGGCCACCGTGCTCGACGCCTCCAATCCCCGTCCCGTGGCCGCCGTGGTCGAGCTGCCAACGGCGGACATCACCGACATCGACCACGACCTGCCCATCCTCGTCGCCGTCGAGCTGGCCGACCCGGGCAATCTGGGGACCGTGATCCGAACGGCCGAAGCAGCCGGGTTCGGCGGTGTGGTCGTCGTCGGTCGATCGGTCGATCACCTCAATCCAAAGGCCGTCCGGGCGGCAGCCGGCTCGACGCTCCGTCTCCCCGTCGTCGCCTTCGACTCGGCCGAGGATGCGATCAGCGCGATACGGGCCGGAGGTCGTTCGCTGGTGGCCACCGTCGTCGATCCGTCAGCCGTTCCCTACGACCTCCACGACCTCGCCTCGGTTGCGGTGCTGATCGGCAACGAACCTCACGGCCTCGGTCCCGACCTGGTCGCCGCGGCCGATGCGGTCGTGACGATCCCCATGGCCGACGGCGTCGAGTCACTCAACGTCGGCGCGGCGGCTGCCGTGCTCGCGTTCGAAGTGGCTCGGCAGCGGCGGCATGGTCTCGGGCCGTCCGCGCCCACGGCCGCGGCCGAACAGAGCGGCCGAACGGAGAAATTGGCTGTCAAACGGCCGTCGATTCGCTAAACAAGAAGAACCCCACGATCGAGAACCTCATGCTTGAAGTAATCGCCGAACACGAATCCGAATCCATGGACGCCATCACCAAGGCGTCGACCGTGGCCGACCTCGACCGGATCGAGTCAGCCGCACTCGGGAAGTCCGGCTCGTTGATCGTGCTCAAACGCGACCTCGGTTCCATTCCGGTGGAGGACCGCAAGTCGGCCGGTCGAGCGCTCAACGAGGCGAAACAGAAGGTGGAGGAGGCACTGGCCACCCGCCGCCGCGAGCTGTCGTCGGCCGAGCGGGCGGCCCGGCTCGAGGCCGAGCGCCTCGACCTCACCGAGGTGCCGACCCAAGTCGCCGTCGGTCACGCCCATATCGTGACCCAGGCCTGGGAGGAGCTGGAGGACGTCTTCGTCGGGATGGGCTACCACGTGGCCGAGGGCCCCGAAGCCGAGACCGACTGGTTCAACTTCGACGCCCTCAACCTCCCGCCCGGTCACCCGGCACGCGACGGCTTCGACACGATCTACGTCAACCACGGTGAACCCGGGTCGACCCTGCTGCGCACCCACACCTCGCCGGTTCAGATCCGCACGATGCTGGCCCAGGAGCCACCGATCTACATCGTGGCCCCCGGCCGCGTCTTCCGCCGTGACACGGCGGATGCCACCCACATGCCGGTCTTCCATCAGATCGAGGGCCTCGTGGTCGACAGGGGCATCTCCCTGGCCGACCTGGCCGGGACGATCCAGGCCTTCACCGAGCGCTACTTCGGAACCGACTTCAACTCCCGCCTCCGCCCGAACTACTTCCCGTTCACCGAGCCGTCGGCCGAGTTCGACGTGCAGAGCCCCGACGGGTCGTGGCTGGAACTGGGCGGTTGCGGCATGGTCCACCCCAACGTGTTACGGGCCGGCGGCATCGACCCCGAGGAGTGGTCGGGATTCGCCTTCGGATTTGGAATCGACAGGCTGGCTCAGCTCAAGTTCGGTGTCAACGACCTGCGTGACATGTACTCGAACGACGTCCGCTTCCTGTGCCAGTTCTGACCCCGCCAACCCCACCCCACCCCACGAGGAATGCAGCAGAGGTTTTCGACATGAAGGTTCGGCTCCCATGAAGGTTCTACTGTCCTGGATGCAGGAGTTCGCCCCGATCGAGGGCGATCCGGAGGAACTGGCCGACACGCTGACCGATCTCGGCCTGGTCGTCGAGGATGTCTCGGTGGTCGGCTCCAACTGGGACGGCATCGTCGTCGCCCGCGTGCTCGATCTCCGCCCTCATCCCAAAGCCGATCGGATCCAGCTCGTCGACGTGGACGCCGGCGACGGTGAACCGCTGCAGATCTGCTGTGGGGCGTTCAACATGTCGGTGGGCGATCTGGTCCCGCTGGCCACATTGGGAACGGTGATGCCCGGGGGCATGGAGATCGCCCGCCGCCAGATGCGGGGCGAATGGTCGAACGGCATGTTGTGCTCGGCCGCCGAGCTGGAGGTGGCCGACGATGCCGACGGCATCCATATCCTCGAACCGGGTTTGACCATCGGCCAGCCGCTGGCCGACGCACTCGGTGTCGAGACCGACGTGCTGTTCGACATCGACGTGGAGGGCAACCGGCCCGATGCGCTGTCGGTGGCCGGGGTGGCCCGTGACCTCGCCGCCCGTCTCGGCGTACCGTTCGCCAATCGGGAGCCCACGATCGCCGAACTCGATCCGCCCGCATCGGAACGAACCTCGATCGAGATCCGAACGCCCGACTTCTGCCGGCGGTTCGGGGTCCGTGTGCTCGACAACATCACCATCGGCGACTCGCCGCCGTGGATGGCCGCCCGCCTGATCGCCGCCGGAATGCGGCCGATCAACTCGATCGTCGACATCTCCAACTACGTCATGTTGGAGCTCGGCCAGCCCAACCACACCTATGATCTGGCCCTCGTTCCCGACGGCCATCTCGGGGTCCGCATGGGCCGTGACGGCGAGACGGTGACCACACTCGACGACGTCGAGCGGGTGATCACAGCCGACGACGGGGTGATCGTCAATTCAGTCGATGAGCCCATCGGTCTGGCCGGGGTCATGGGTGGAGCCTCCACCGAGATCACCGAGGCCACCACGTCCGTCGTCGTCGAGGCCGCCATCTGGGACCGGATGACCATCGCCCACACGTCGCGCCGGCTGAACCTGCGGTCGGAGGCGTCGACCCGCTTCGAGCGAGGCGTGGATCCCTACGGGGTGGAGCGGGCGCTCGCCCGGTTCGCCGAACTCGCCGTGGAGATCTGCGGAGCCAAAGTGTCGGCCGGCGTGGTAGTGGCGACCGGCACGCTCAAGATGGCACCGCCGGTCACGGTGCGCACCGACCGGGTCAACGCCATGCTCAACACCTCACTGTCGACGAGTGCCATCGCCGAGCTCCTCGACCCGATCGGCTTCACGTCGGATCCGGTCCCTGGACGTGACGACGAGCTGACGGTCACCATCCCGTCGTGGCGTCCCGACTCCTCACTCGAGATCGATGTGATCGAGGAGGTGGCCCGCCACCACGGCTACGAGAAATCGGGTCTTCGGGTTCCGACCCCGACCCAGGCCGGTCGCCTGACCCCGGCCCAGATCGGGCGCCGTCGTATCCGGCGGGCACTGCTGGGAGCCGGCTGTTCCGAGGCCATGCCGATGCCGTTCCTGGCTCCCGACGACCTGACCAGGGCCGGGCTCGACACCCCGGCACTCACGCTGGCCAACCCGCTGGTGGCCGAGGAGTCGGTGCTGCGGACCACGTTGCTGCCCGGTCTACTCAAGGCCGTCGTGCGCAATCAGTCGCACCGCAGTGGGCCGGTCAAGCTCTACGAGCTCGGTCGGGTCTTCCACCCGGCCGACGACGTCCTGCCCGACGAGTACGACCGGCTCGCGGTCTGCGAAACGGGATTCGGCGAGGCCGATGGGGCCGCGCCGGTTGCGGTGCGGTCCCTGTATCGCCTGGCCGCCGATCTCGGGTTGCGCAACCTGTCGATCACCAACGCCGAAGTGCCGGGTCTGCACCCGACCCGTGGCGCCACCGTCACCTTCAGGGGTCGTGACATCGGCGTTGTCGGAGAGGTCGACCCGCGGGTGCTCGACGACTACGAGGTCGAGGGCCGGGTTGCCTGGTTCGAACTCGATGTCGACCCGATCCTGGCCGCGCTCGACTCGGTCACCACCTACCGCCCGATCTCGCTGTATCCGTCGAGCGATATCGATCTGGCCTTCGTGGTCGACGACGACGTTCCGGCCACGCTGGTGGCCCGCACCCTGACCAAGGCCGGGGGCGATCTGCTCCAATCGGTCGAGTTGTTCGACGTGTTCCGGTCCGAGCAGATGGGTGACGGGCGCCGGTCTCTGGCCTACCGGCTGCGCCTACAGGCGGCCGACCGCACGTTGACCGACGCCGAGGTCGCCGAGGTCCGCCTGCGCTGTATCGACGCGGTCGCGAAGTCCAACGGCGGTCAGCTACGTTGAACACATGACCGCGACCGATTCCACCGCTGCCACCACCCCCGAATCCGACGCCGACCTGACGGCGGCCGACGTCACCTGGGATCTCGAACCGCTCCTCGCCGACGCCGACACGCCGGACGCCCTGCTCGATGAGGCCGACACCTTGGCCACCGAGCTGGAGGCCCACCGGGGTTCGGTGGGGACCATGGACGCCGCGGCGCTGGCCGGCGTGATGGCCACGATGGCCCGGATCGCCGAGTTGATCAGCCGGGCGGGGCACTACGGCGGGCTCAAGTTCGCAGAGAACACCCAGAACGCAGAGGTTGCGGCGATGATGCAGCGGCTGGAGGAGCGCTCGACGGCCATCGGGTCGAAGCTGATGTTCGTGGAACTCGAGTTCGCCGCGGCCGCCGACGACCACGCCTCGGAGGTGCTGGCCGACGATCGCCTGGCCTTCTGCCGCCACCATCTGGAGAACACCAGGCGAAACCGTCCGTACCTGCTGTCGGAGCCGGAGGAGGCGGTGCTGCTGGAGACGTCGGTTTCCGGGCCTTCGGCCTGGGTCCGCCTGTTCTCCGAGTTGACCTCGGTGATCGAGGTCGAGGCCCTGTGGGACACCGCCGACGACGGCTCGACCGAGACCGTCGGCCTCGAGCAGGGCCTGTCGATGCTGCAGCACCCGAGCCGGGAGTCCCGCGCGCTGGCCGCGCAGGCCGTCACCGACGGTCTGGCCCCCGGGCTGAAGACCCGGGCCTTCGTCTACAACACGCTCCTGCTCGACAAATCGATCCGGGATCGCCTACGCAGCTATCCGTCGTGGATCACGAGCCGGAACGTGTCCAACGAGGCGAGCGACGAGTCGGTGAACGCGCTGGTCGAGGCGGTGGTCAGCCGCTACGACGTTCCCCAGCGCTGGTACCGGTTGAAGGCCAAGGCGATGGGCGTCGACAAGCTGGCCGACTACGACCGGATGGCACCGATGGCCGACACCTCCCAGGAGGTCGGTTGGGCCGAGGCAACCGCCATCGTCCGTGATTCCTACCGCTCGTTCTCGCCGGAGTTGGCTGACATCGTCGACCGGTTCATCGACGAGCAGTGGATCGACGCCCCCCATCCGACCGGGCAAGCAGCCCGGCGCATTCTGCGCCTACTCGGTGCCGAGCCACCACCCCTACGTGCTGCTGAACTGGGCGTCGAAGACGCGCGACGTGCTCACGCTGGCCCATGAACTCGGGCACGGTCTTCACGGCTATCTGGCCCGTGAACAGGGCATCTTCCACCAGTCGACGCCGCTGACCCTGGCCGAGACGGCGTCGGTGTTCGGTGAAACCGTCACCAACAACCGCCTGCTCGCGATGATCGACGATCCGGCTGAACGGTTCGCCCTGTTGGCCTCGGTCGTCGACGATTCGGTGGCGACCGTGTTCCGTCAGGTGGCCATGAACCGGTTCGAGCACGCCTGCCACACGGAGCGTGAGGTGGGGGAGCTGTCGGTCGATCGCTTCGGCGAGCTGTGGATGGGGAGTCAGACCGACATGATGGGCGACTCGGTCGAACTCACCGACAACTACTCCTCGTGGTGGTCCTACATTCCCCACTTCATCGGCAGCCCCGGCTACGTGTACGCGTACGCCTACGGGCAGTTGCTGGCGCTGTCCGTGTACGCCCGGTATGAGGAGCAAGGCGACGGGTTCGTTCCTGCCTACCTCGATCTGCTCCGCGCCGGGGGCTCGATGTCACCCGAGGATCTGGGCGCCATCGTCGAGTGCGACCTGACGGATCCGACGTTCTGGGTCGCCGGGCTCGACATCGTCGACGCCCAGCTGGGGAAGGCCGAGGAGGCCGCTGAGGCGGCCGGCGTAGCCTAGACGGACGCTCCCTTCCCAGCCGTCCACCCGAACCCGTCGTCGTTCGCGGGTGAGAACGGTCAACAACGGTCGTTTTCGCCCGACAACGACCGAGCGACCGGGGGTTCCCGGCGACCGCTCGCGCCTGCCGGGACCTCCGCGGGCCACATGCATGTTGTTGTATGTGGGTTTCATAATACGCAGAATCTAATTGACATATTTTGTTATGCCTATTACGGTAGATCCAAGGTGATCCACCTCGTCCGGGCCACCGATGTTCCCTCCCATCCATCAGGAGCCCATCTCCGTGTCGTTGACCCCCTACCTGATCTTCATCGCCGCTCTCGTCGGGCTCCTGCTCGCGGGCCATTTGCTGGTCAGCGGTGCGGTGTTGATCGGGCGTCGGCTGGGTCTGACCGCCACGGTGATCGGTCTCACCATCGTGGCCGCAGGCACGTCGGCCCCCGAACTCGCCGTGTTCGCCGAGGCGATCGCCGTCAACGACACGGAATTGGCCGTCGGGAGCGTCGTCGGCTCGAACATCGCCAACATCCTCCTCGTGCTCGGTCTGGTGGCCGCGTTCGGAACCGTCCGCTTGTCGAGCCGTCTCGTGCGTATCGATGTGCCCATCATGATCGCGGCATCGCTTCTGCTCCTCCTGTTTGCGCTCGACGGGATCGTCCGTCCGCTGGAGGCGGCCGTGCTCGTCGCCGGCGTCGTACTCTTCGTCGCCTTCACCGTCCGATCGAGCCGTGCCGACTCCGCCCTCCAGTCGGCCGGCTCGACGGATGTTGCAATCGAGCGTCCGGTTGAAACCGGATCCGCGGCAATCGACGGAGGGCCCCGCCTCGTCAAGGACCTGGGCCTCGTTGCCGCAGGTGCGATCGGCCTCATGGCCGCGGCCACCTACGTGGTCAGTGGCGCCGAACAGATCGCCCGTGACCTCGGGATCCCCGAGCTGATCGTCGGGCTGACCGTGGTGGCTCTCGGGACGTCCGCACCGGAGATCGTCACGTCTGTCGTGGCCGCCCTGCGTGGCGAGCGCGAACTCGCCGTCGGCAACGCCATCGGCTCGAACATCTTCAACATCCTGTTCGTGATCGGCGTGTCCGGTCTCTTCGCCCGCCCCGGGATCGGGATCTCGGTCGACGTCGTCGCCATCGACCTGCCGATCATGGTCGCTGTCGCCGTCGCCTGCCTGCCCCTGCTGTTCTGGGATCACACCTTGGATCGGTGGGAGGGCCTGGTCTTTCTGGGCTACTACGCCGCCTACACCGCCTTCCTGGTGCTCACAGCCACCAACCATGGAGCAACCGAAACCTTCGTGGCCGCCATGGTGTGGTTCGTGCTGCCACTGACCTTGCTCACCGTTGCCACCGTCGTCATAAGGGGCCGATCCCGCCCCGCCCAGACCAGATTCATCGCCATCAATCGTCCAGGACCAAAGGAGGCTCCGTCATGCGCACCGTCGCACTACAACCCGCTTCTTCTCATGCGACCTTCAAGGCACAACCCGAGTCCTTCCGGGCCGACATGCGGCACCACCGGGAGAGCGACTCGGGTATCGCCGGGCCTGAACGTGAACAGACGTTGAGCCGGCCGGTGTCACCGCCCGAGACGTCGTCCCTGCGATCCCGGGAGCCCGATGGCGACGCACGAGATGTCGTCGTCGGATTCGATGCCACCGACCCGGCCTCCGCGACGGCACTGGAGAAGGCCATCGACCACGCCCGAGCCGACCACAACGTCCGACTCGTGGTGGTGCACGCGTCGTCTTCGCCGGTCATGGTCCACAACGGACCGTCACCCGAAATCGCTCGGGCCATGGGAGACCCGGCATGGGCCACCGTTCATTCCACGGTCATGGATCGGGGTGCGGACCCCCAGCGAACCCTCACCGTGGTGGAGCCCGGAGATCCGATCGTCGTACTGGCCCGCCATTGCGCCAACGCCTCGGTGGTCTATCTCGGGCCGACGCGTCGACGGTTCCGACGCCATCGAAGCCTCGGGCAGCGCCTCAGCGCCGTTGTCGACTGTCCGGTCGTCCAGGTGGCCGATGATCCGGCTCCATCCGAGATCAAAACCCGCCGGCCAGAACCGAACTCGCCCCTGATCCTCCAACCGGGAGTCACGTCGTGAACCTCAATCCCCCCACCGAGAGCCAACTGCTGGTCTTCTGGGTGTCTCTGCTGGTGATTCTGGTCACCGCCCGTCTGTTCGGTTACCTGATGCAACGGATCGGCCAGCCGGCCGTCGTCGGTGAACTGGCCGCCGGCCTCGTCCTCGGTCCGTCGATCCTCGGGCGGCTCGCTCCCGGCGTCACAGACTGGCTGTTTCCGGCCGACGACGCCCAGACGGCCATGATCTTCACGATCGGCTGGATCGGGGTGTTGCTCCTGTTGGTGGTGACCGGCTACGAGACCGACCTCGGTCTCATACGCCGCCTGGGCCGGGCCGCGGCGTATGTGTCCACCGGCTCGCTGGTGGTTCCGGCCGCGGCGGGCCTCGCCGTTGGGTGGATGATCCCCACGGCGTTCATTGGGGACGACACCGAACCCTACATTTTCGCCCTCTTCATCGCCGCCGCACTTTCGATCTCCTCGCTTCCGGTGATCGCCAAGATCCTGTCGGAGATGGGGTTCATGCGCCGCAACTTCGGGCAGGTCACTCTGGCCGCCGGGATGGCCAACGATGTCGTGGGCTGGATCGCGCTCGGCCTGATCGCCGGCTTGGCCCAGGCCGGCGGCTTCAAGTGGGACAAACTCGCGATCACCGTGGGTGGCCTCGTGATCTTCTTCCTCCTCGCCTTCACCGTCGGCCAGCGCCTGGTCGACCATTCGCTGCAGCGTCTCAGGGCGACCGGCAACAATCCGATGACCGGCCTGACGATCGTGCTCGTCACCGCCTTGAGCTTCGGGGTGGTGACCCAGTGGCTGCACGTCGAAGCGGTGCTGGGTGCCTTCGTGGCCGGCGTCATCCTGGCCCGGTCCCGATTCTCTGATCACGACCTGATCGCCCCTCTCGAGTCGATGACCGCTGCGGTCTTCGCCCCGATCTTCTTCGCCACGGCCGGCCTCCGGGTCGACCTCTGGCTGCTGGCCGACATGGAGACGGCGATCTGGGCGGTCGTGGTGCTGGCCGCCGCATCGGCATCGAAGTTCTTCGGGTCGCTCATCGGAGCGCGACTGTCGAAGCTGCCGGTTCGTGAAGGGGCCGCGCTCGGCGTTGGCCTCAACGCCCGAGGGGCGCTCGAAATCGTCATAGCCGCCGTCGGTCTGTCGCTCGGCGTGTTGAACAACCAGTCCTACACCGTGATCGTGCTCATGGCGATGGCCACGTCGATGCTGGCCCCGCCGGTGTTGCGTCGTGTGCTCCGGGATTGGGAGGGCTCGGCCGAGGAACGGCAGCGGCTCGACCTCGAGAATCAGCTGGCCGAGAACGAGGTCGTCGTCGGTGGGCGGATCCTGATCCCGACCCGGGGTGGACTCACCTCGCTGTTGGCCGCTCAGATCGCCGACCTCGCCTGGCCCTCGCGGGCAGAGGTCACGGTCCTCACGACGGGCGAGAAGTCGACATCCGACCTCGGCCCGTTGATCGATGTGTTGGGCGAACGCTCGGTCGATCTCCGGCACCGCCCGACCGACAATCCGGTCGATGCGATCATCGACGAGGCGATGTTGCACTACGACGCCGTCGTCATCGGTGCCGGCACCGATTCCGAGGGTGGCTTCGGCCCGCTTGTCAGCGATGTGTTGCGCCGCTGCCCGATTCCCGTGGTGGTTGTGCGGCCCCCTCGCCGAAGCGCCGGGCTGCCGTGGGCGTTCGCCCGAGGACTGGTGCCGGTGAACGGCGCCCGGTCTTCACGGCCGGCCCAGGAGATCGCCGGCTACATCAGCGGCCGGATCGGAACGCAGCTCAGCTTCCTGCACGTCTCGGCCGCACCGGTCAACGTCGTCGAGTCGGTGCTCGGTGACCACAGCCCCCATGACCGTCAGGCCCGCAGTGTTCTGCACGAGGCGGCCGCACTGGCAACGACGGCAGGTGCCAACTTCAGCGCGGTCGTCGAGCACGCCGACAATCCCGGGGTCCAGATTGCAGCGACGGCCGACGAACTCGATGTCGATGTGGTGGTCGTCGCCGGTCGGAGCCGGACCAACGCCGGCAAACTGTCACTCGGCCAGACGATTCCAGCGGTGCTTCGCTCCATCGACTGCACGATCATCGCCGTGTTCGTGCCCGAACCGTCGGTGTCCGAGTCGTATGATGCGCCTGATACGCCCATCATCGAGACGGCGGCGGTCGGGCGAGACGTCCAGCCTGAACCGGTGCTGGTGTAGACCATGCGGACCCTTCAACAAACCACCGAACCGGAAGAGGCATATCGGGACGGGTACGATGGTCCCATGGCTTTGGCAGACAATCGCGGCGTTGGTCATTCGTGGACGTTTCTGACCAACCATGCGCACGTCCTGATCGCCATCGACCGCGATCCCGATGTGCGGCAACGCGACATCGCCCAGGCCGTCGGAGTCACGATCGGCGCGGTGCAGAAGATCATCGTCGAACTCGAACGCGGCGGCTATCTGGAGCGCGAGCGCGTCGGTCGTCGGAACCACTATCGGGTGAATCCCCACCTGCCTCTTCGGCATCCCATGGAGTCGAACCACACCGTCGGCGAGCTTCTACGCACGCTCGACGCCTGATGCTGCGCCGCCGTCTCTTCGTCCAGCATCTACTCGCCGACGTCGTAGCCGGCCTCGTCGATCGCAGCAATGATCGCCGAGCGCTCACCGCCGGTGACCGTTACCGTCCTGGTGTCGAGATCGACCTCGACCGCGGTCACCCCGTCGAGCGGTGACACCTCGGCGGTGATGGCGTCGACGCAGTGGCCACAGGAGATGTCGGGTACCACGAATGTCTCCGCAGATGGCTGTGATGCGATGTCGGTCATGAGTCGGCCTTTCCGATGGGGGAGCGGCGATATCCGTTGAAGCCTCGCAGGCGGAGGCTGTTGGAGACCACGAACAGCGACGACATGCCCATGGCTCCGGCGGCAATCATAGGGTTGAGGACGCCGAGTGCCGCGAGCGGGATGGCGGCGACGTTGTAGGCAAACGCCCAGAACAGGTTGCCCTTGATGGTCGAAAGGGTCCGTCGGGCCAGGGCGATGGCATCGGCCACCGCTCGCAGGTCACCCGACACGACCGTCAGGTCGGAGGCCTCGATGGCGACATCGGTGCCGGTGCCGATGGCGATCCCGAGATCGGCCTGGGCCAGGGCCGGAGCGTCGTTGATGCCGTCGCCGACCATCGCCACCCGCCTGCCTTCGGCCTGGAGGCGCTCGACTTCGGCAGACTTCTCATCGGGGAGGACCTCGGCGATGACCCGATCGATGCCGACCTGTTCGGCCACCGCCGCGGCGGTGGTGGCGTTGTCGCCGGTCAGCAGGGTCACGCTGAGTCCCAGGTCGTGGAGGGCGGCGATCGCCTCGGCCGACGTTGCCTTGATCTCGTCGGCCACGACGAACACGGCCTCGGCCCGGAACGTCGAGTCGAGACCCCGTCCGGCGAACACCACCGTGGAACCCCGACCCTCCGCAGTCACCGCCTTCGCCTCGAGTTCGTCGGGCACGACGTCGAAATGACTTCGCCGGCCGACCCGGTAGGTGACCCCGTCCACCGTGCCCGAGACCCCGTAGCCCGGGCGGTTGGTGAACCCCTCCACCGGCCGATGGTCCTGGGCACCGTCGCCGGGCACCCGTGCTGCCGTGGCGGCGATGGCCTGGGCGATGGGGTGTTCCGATCGTGACTCGACCGCGGCCGCCGCCCGGCGCAGCTCGTCGTCAGGCCGATCGTCAGCCGTCTCGAAATCGGTCACGACCATTCGCCCGGCGGTCACCGTGCCGGTCTTGTCGACCACCGCCACGTCGACCGTGCGGGTGTCCTCCAGGACCTCGCCACCCTTGATGATCACGCCCAGTTGGGCGCCGCGGCCGGTGCCGACCATGATGCCGAGGGGTGTGGCCAGGCCGAGCGCACAGGGGCACGCGATGATGAGCACGGCCACGGCCGCGGTGAACGCGGTGTCGAGGTCGTGGCCGAGGAGCAGGCGGACGGCCAGGGTGAACAAGGCGATGGCGATGGCCGTCGGCACGAAGATCGAGGCCACCCGGTCGGCCAGCCGCTGGACCTCGGCCCGCGACCCCTGGGCCTGGTCGACGAGGCGGATGATCTGTGACAGGGCGGTGTCGCCGCCGACCTTGGTGGCCTCGACAACCAGCGATCCGTTGGCGTTGACCGTGGCGCCGACGACCTCGTCGCCCACGCCGACGTCCACCGGAACGGGCTCCCCGGTGACCATCGAGGTGTCGACGGCCGACGACCCGTCGACGATCACCCCGTCGGTGGCGATCTTCTCGCCCGGGCGGACGACGAACCGCATGCCGACCGCGAGGTCTTCGAGCGGGATCTCCCGCCCGTCTGAGAGCCGGGCGGTGTTGGCCCCGAGCTCGGCCAGCGCCCGGATGGCGTCACCCGAGCGACGTTTGGCCCGGTGTTCGAGCCACTTGCCCAACAGGATCAGCGCCACGATCACCGCCGCGGTCTCGAAGTACACGGCTCCGTGTTCGCCGGCCATACCGGTCCACGACCCGGCCGCGAGCCGGCGCACGATGACCACGGTCGACCAGGTCCAGGCCGAGAGGGTACCCATCGACACGAGCGTGTCCATCGTCGTGCTGAGGTGGCGGAGGTTCTTGGCTGCGGCCTGATGGAACGGCCAACCCGACCAGAACACGACCGGTGTGGTGAGGGCTCCGACCACCCATTCCCAGCCTCCGAAGCGCAGTGGCGGGATCATGGAGATGGCAACGATCGGTACGGCGAGAACGGCGGCCACCACCAGGCGGCGGAAGAGATCCTCCTGTCGCCGTTCGGCGGCCTCGTCGGCCGTGCCGTCGTCGATCAGCTGATAACCGAGACCCTCGATCGCCTCACGGAACTGGGGGCCGCCGACCGACTCGGCGTGGCGGACCATGGCCCGGCCGGTGGCGAAGTTGACGTTGGCCTCGGTCACGCCATCGAGGCGGGTGAGCTTGCGCTGGATGCGATTGGAGCAGGCCGCGCAGGTCATCCCGTCGATCAGCAGATCCGAGCGCAGAGGCTGGGATGATCGCTTCTCGGCTGTGTCATCAGCAGTGGCAGGAGCTGTTGGCGGCGCGGACGTGTTCACCCCTCCAGTCTAGACCTTCTAGTCGACTGGAAGGTCAAGGGTCAATCCTCCGGCGGAGCGATCACCTGGCAGCGGTTCGGATCCGTGCAGGTGCTGGGATCGAGATCCGAGGCCCGCTCCGCCATCGCCGAGAGCGCGGCGTGAGTCTCCTTCAAGCGGAGGATCTGCGACTCCAGCTCGGCGATATGGCGGTCGAGGAGGGCCCGGGTGTGCTGGCAGGACGTGGCCCCCGCCTCCTTCAGCTCGAGTACCGAGGCGATCTCGGCCAAGGTCAGGCCGGAATCCTGGGCGTCGCGTATGAACGCCAAGCGCTCGACACCGCTCTCGCCGTACGCCCGGTACCCGGAGGCCGTACGGTCGGGTTCGGGCAGGAGGCCGATCGATTCGTAGTACCGGATTGTCTTGGTGGAAACGCCGGCCGTTTCGGCCAGCTCGCCGATCCTCATAGTTTCAGCGTATTCCCCAGTTCGTTCTTCCCCAGCTCGGATGCGACCATCGCCGCTATGTCCACTGCCGGCGGTCCGTAGGTGGCCAGGAAGTGGGCGTGTGGCGCATACGGCTCGACGTGCAGGTCATGCATCGGCGCCACGGTGGTCTCCCACTGTTCGGCCACCGAGTCGGGCGTGCGCCCTCGCTCGTTGACGTCGCGCACCAGGCGACGTTGGTAGCGGATGTCGGCCGGACAATCGAGATAGACCCGGTAGTCGATCAGATCCCGGATCTCGGCAAAGGCGAACAGCAGAATGCCTTCGATGATCACGAAGGGGCCGGCTTCGACCAGGTCGATGTCGCCCGATCGCGTGTGGGTCGCAAAGTCGTAGACCGGGACCGCGATCCCCGCTCCCCGGCGGAGCGCGGCGAGGTGATCGGTGAGCAGGTCGACGTCGAGCGACT
The DNA here is from genome assembly GCA_965216655.1 of Acidimicrobiales bacterium. Lineage (GTDB taxonomy): Bacteria > Actinomycetota > Acidimicrobiia > Acidimicrobiales > SZUA-35 > JAHELU01. The sequence continues at coordinate 192,422 of CBDCGP010000031.1, read as the reverse complement.
CGGGTGCGTCGAAGTTGACCGTCGCCCGCTGTTCGGTCGTCAGATGGGCCAGGTCGTGGTAGTAGGAGTCGAAGCTGATGATCCCGGTGCGGTCGACGCCGAGCACCCGGCCGAGTTCACGGGCCAGCGTGGTCTTGCCCGATCCGCTCCCGCCGCAGACGCCGATGATGGTGCTACCCGAAATCTCGTCCACGGGATGGAAATGGTAGCGCTGATCGTGTCGTCGGAGCGAACGGAGTTCGCCGATCACGCAGGCGGTGTTTCGTGTTTCGACAATCGTTAGCGTTCCGTGCGATCGTCGTCAGCCGATCGACGTAACGTGAGATCCCAGACCACGAAGGCAAGGAGCGCGATGGTCGCCGAGACGAGGACCACGACGGCACGAGCGGTTCCCAGTACTGTTGGTGGGGTGATGTCTCCGACCGGCACGAGCACCATTCTGGTGGTCGACGACGAGCCCATGGTGCGCGAAGTCGTGGTCCGCTACCTCCAGGTGGAGAACTACCGGGTGGTCGAGAAGGCCGACGGAGCCGAGGCCCTCGAGTGGTTGGAGGCCAACCAACCCGATCTCGTCGTGCTCGATGTGATGTTGCCCAACGTCGACGGGTTCCACATACTCCGCTACATCCGAAGCCGCTGGGACGTGCCGGTGATCATGCTGACCGCTCGAGCCGACGAGACCGATCGTGTGGTCGGCCTCGAGCTCGGCGCCGACGACTACGTCGTCAAGCCGTTCTCCCCCCGTGAGCTGGTGGCCCGGGTTCGCAACGTGTTGCGGCGAAGTTCGGTGTCGGATCCGGGTCAGGGGCCACTCGAGTTCGACGGGCTGACCATCGACATCGGCGCCCGTGAGGTGAAGACCGATGACGGTCTGATCGAGCTGACCCCGAAGGAGTTCGACCTGTTGGCGATACTGGCCCAGTCACCGCGCCAGGTGTTCAGCCGCCGGCAGCTGCTGGAACTGGTGTGGGAGTCGGCGCCCGAATATCAGGATCCGGCCACGGTCACCGTTCATGTCGGTCGGCTACGGCAGAAGATCGAGTCCGATCCCGGTAGCCCCCGATGGATCACCACCGCCAGGGGCGTCGGCTACCGCTTCGAGCCGTGACGGGGGAGAAGGTCGGCTGATGGCGCTGAAGTTCGATATGGCCGACCCGTGGCTCATCGCCGCGGTCGGGGTGGCGCTGACCGCGTTGACCGCCCTGTCCGGTGTACTGCTGCAGCGGTTCGCATCCCGGCTCCCGTCGCTGCGGACCCAGGTGCTCGTGATCGCATTGGCCGCTCTGGCCATCGGCGTCATCGCCGCCGTCAGCCTTGGCCGGCTGATGGTGCTCGGCAGCGATGCGCTGGGTGCCGTTCTGGCCGTGCTGTTGTTGATCGTGCCGTTCGTGATCGCCCTGGTGATCGTTGCCACCAAGCCGTTGCGGGCGGCCGCCGTTCGCATCGAGGCGACCCTCAATCGGCTCGAACACGGTGATCACCGCGCCCGGGCTGCGCTGGATCGGTCCGACGAGTTCGGCCGGGTGGCCCACTCGCTCGATCGACTCGGCGCCGAGCTGCAGGCGCTCGAGGCCCGGCGGGCGGAGATCGAACGTGACCGGTCCAGGATCGACGCCGAGCGCCGGTTCCTGATCTCGAGTATCAGCCACGACCTGCGAACCCCGATCGGGGCATTGAGAGCCGCGGTCGAGGCGCTGCGGGACGGGATCGCCCCCGATCCTCAGCGGTACCTGCGGTCGATGAGCCACGACCTCGAAGCGCTGTCGGTGCTGGTCGACGACCTGTTCCTGCTGTCCCAGCTGGAGGCGGGGCTGCTCGACATCCAGCCGGAGCCGGTCGACCTGGCCGAGCTGGCCGACGAGGCGGCCGAGGCCCTGGCCCCGGTGGCCGACGCTCGCGGTGTGGTCATCAGGCTGCAGTCCGATCAGGCGGTGCCCGTCTGGGGCAATGCGGCCGCATTGGGGCGGGTGCTTCGCAATCTGCTCGACAACGCCATCCGCCACACCCCCGACGGCTCCGTGGTGACGATGGTCGTGCAGCCGGGCGATCCGGCGTCGGTCAAGGTCATCGACGACGGCCCCGGATTCCCCGACGAGTTCCGGGACCGGGCGTTCGATCGATTCGCCCGGGCCGACGAGAGCAGGAACCGATCCCGAGGGGGAGCGGGTCTCGGGCTGGCCATCGCCAAGGGCCTGGTCGAGGCCCACGGCGGGTCGATTCGCATCGAGGCCCCGCCCGGTGGCCGGCTGGCAGTCGCCCTCCCTGTCTCAGGCCGCCCTCCCATCGACTAGGCGAACTCGAAACCCACAGAGCAGCATTTGCGGCTCTACGACCCACAACCGGGTCGTAGACAAGCAAAACCTCCGCCCTGCGTGGGCCACCGAGCGCACATCGAGTGTTTGATTCACTGTATAAATATGTAGACACTTGAATCTTCAATCGCTATGCTGGCCGTCGTGTCTACTGCGACCTATCGCGTCGGGATCGTCGGTGCCTCCGGTTACACCGGGGCCGAGATGATGCGTCTCCTGGCCGCACACCCGAACTTCGAGCTCGAGGTGATGACCGGCGACTCGAAGGCGGGATCCCTGGTCGCCGACCTCTATCCGAGCCTGGCGCTCGCCTACCGGAATCGGGTGTTCGAAGCGTACACCCCCGAGGTGGTCGAGGGCCTCGACCTCGTGTTCTGCGGCCTGCCCCACGGGGTCAGCATGGGTGTCATCCCCGAGATCATCGAGACGGTCGGCGTGGTGGTCGACCTCGGATCGGACTTCCGGCTGAAGGATCCGCAGCTCTATCCGGCGTGGTACGGGGCCGAACACAGCGCCCCCGAGTACCTGCCCGAGGCCGCCTACGGCTTGCCGGAGCTGTTCCGGTCCGACATCGCCGAGGCCCGCCTCATCGCCGCCACCGGCTGTAACGCCGCCACTGCCACCCTCACCCTGGCGCCATTGTTGGCGGCCGGGCTCATCGAGCCCGACGGCATTGTCATCAACCTCATCACGGGGGTGAGCGGGGCCGGACGACCGCCCAAGGATCACACCACCTTCTGCACCGTCGACGAGAACGTCACCGCCTACGGTCTGCTGACTCACCGACACACCCCGGAGATCGAGCAGGCGTTGTCGGTGGCGACGGGTCAGGAGGTCGGCGTTCTGTTCACTCCCCATCTGGCCCCGCTCAACCGGGGTATCCTGGCCAGTTGCTACGGCCGCCCCACCAGCCGCTCGGGCCCGCCGTTGACCACCGAGGAGGTACTGGAGGCCATGGTCGACTACTACCGGGACGAACCGTTTGTCGTCGTCGACCACCGCAGCCCCTCGACCAAGGCGGTAGCCGGATCCAATGCGGTCCACCTGACCGGTCGCGTCGACCCGAGGACGGGCCTGGTCATGGGGATTGGCGTGCTCGACAACCTGATGAAGGGCGCCTCAGGTATGGCGCTCCAGTGCGCCAACATCGCCGTCGGTCTTCCCGAGACGACCGGTCTGGCCACCGTTGGCGTGTACCCCTGATGACCGCGCCACCAGCCGACGCCGCCGTCGACCGCGGCTACTCGCCCGAACAGCGGGCCAATGCCCTCATCGAGGCGTTGCCCTACCTGCAGCGATTTCGGGGCGCCATCATCGTGGTGAAGCTCGGAGGCAACGCCATCGTCGACGACGAGGTGATGCGCACGTTCGCCACCGACATCGTGATGCTGCGATCGGTGGGCCTCAAACCTGTCGTCGTCCACGGCGGTGGGCCCCAGATCGGCGAACTGCTCGGCCGGCTCGGCAAGGAGACCGAGTTTCGCAACGGGCTGCGGGTCACCGACGCCGAGACCCTCGACGTGGCCCGCATGGTGCTGGTCGGCAAGGTCGGGCGCGACATCATCGGACACATCAATCGTCACGGCGCCTACGCGGTCGGCATGTCGGGCGAGGACGGGCGGCTCATCGTGGCCAGCCAACAGGATCCGGATCTCGGGCTCGTCGGCCGTATCGAGGCCGTCAATCCGCAGATGGTCGAACGGCTGCTGGCCGAGGATCTCATCCCGGTCGTCTCGTCGATCGGGGTCGACGGCTCCGGCCAGTCGCTCAACATCAACGCCGACACCGTGGCCGGGGCGCTCGGCGGGGCGCTGCGGGCCGAAAAGGTCGTCTACCTCACCGATGTTCCCGGCCTTCTCGCCGACGTCGACGACCCCGCCAGCCTCGTGGCCCGTTCCACGGTCGACGAGCTGGAGGAAGGCATCTCGGCCGGCCACATATCGGGCGGGATGGTTCCCAAGGTACAGTCCTGTATCGAGGCGGTACGGGCCGGAGCGGTGGCGGCCCACCTGCTCGACGGGCGGGTACCCCACGTTCTACTGCTCGAACTGTTCACCGACGCCGGAATCGGCACCATGATCACCTCCGGCGAACCCGATCGTTCGCCCTCCCCGACAACCCAGGAGACCACCGCGTGACCGCAGCATCCACCGAGCCGACCGCCGATTCCCCCCAGGCCCGCCACCGGGCCGCCGTCAAGCCGTCGGACGAGGTCGAGCGGTGCCCGTTGATGCCGACGTACGGTCCGCCATCGGTTCAGTTCGTCCGCGGCGAGGGCCCCTATCTCTGGGACTCCGACGACGTCAACTATCTCGATTTCCTGTCCGGCCTGGCCGTGACCAGCCTCGGTCACAGCCACCCGGCGGTCGCGGCCGCCATCGCCGAGCAGGCCAAACGGCTGATGCACGTGTCGAATCTCTACGCCACGGAGCACAACGGTGACGTGGCCACCACCTTGGATCGGCTGATCGGCAACGGCGAACCGGCCGGTGGCCAGGTGTTCTTCTGCAACTCGGGGGCCGAGGCCAACGAGGCCGCGATCAAGCTCGCCCGGCGATACGGGGGCCACGGCCGCCACGTCGTCGTGTCCGCCTACCAGAGCTTCCACGGCCGCACGCTGTCGACGTTGGCCGCCACCGGCCAGCCCAACAAATGGGAGGCCTTCCAACCGCTGCCCGAGGGTTTTCGCCATGTCGTCTGGAACGATCTCGACGAGCTCACCAACTCGGTCGACGACACGGTGGCCGCCATCCTGCTCGAACCCGTACAGGGTGAGGGCGGCGTGAATCCGGCCACCATCGACTACCTGAAGGGTGTCCAGGCTCTGTGCGCCGAACGCGACATCCTGTTCATGGTCGACGAGGTCCAGACCGGACTGGGTCGAACCGGCCAGTGGTTCGGGTTCCAGCACTTCGGCGTGGATCCCGACGTGGTCACGATGGCCAAAGCGCTCGGCAACGGTATGCCCATCGGCGCCTGCTGGGCCAAAGCGTCCGTGGCCGCCTCGTTCTCCCCGGGTGACCACGCAACGACCTTCGGCGGCCAGCCGCTGGCCACGGCCGCCGCTCGGGCCGTCCTGGCCACCATGCAGGCGATCGGCGCACCCGACCGCGCCACCGAGATGGGGGAGGCGTTGACAACGGCGCTGTCCCGGCTGCCCCACGTCAAGGAGGTGCGGGGCCTCGGGCTGTTGATCGCCGCCGAACTCGACGGCGTCGACGCGAGGGACGTGGCCGCCGAGTGTCTGCGCGAGGGGCTGGTCGTCAATGCCGTCACACCGAGTGCACTGCGCCTGGCTCCGCCGTTGATCATCGAGGAGAGCCACATCGCGGCCGCGGTCAACAAGCTCTCGAGTTCGCTCGACACCGTCGTCGAACGGGCTCAAGCCGCCGACTGACGATCGGACGACTGGAGGTCACCATGCGTCACATGCTGGAGATCGACGATCTCAGCGTCGACGAACTCCGGCGGGTCCTCGAACTCGCCCGTCAACCGGCGGCCGACGTTCCGCCGGTGCTGGCCGGTCAGGGTGTGGCCTGCTACTTCGCCAAGCCGTCGGCCCGTACCCGCAACTCCACCGAGATGGCCGTCGTCCAACTGGGCGGTCATCCCGTGTACATCACCGCGGACGAAATCGGGATCGATCGTCGGGAATCGGCCGAGGACGTCACCCGCACCCTGGCGTGCTATCACCGGGCCATCTGCGCCCGTGTGTTCGAGCACGAGCTGCTCGAGCGGATGGCCGCGTTGAACGTGGTGCCGGTGGTCAATCTCCTGTCCGACGGCGGCCACCCGCTGCAGGCCATCGCCGACGTGCTGACCATCGAGGCCGAGCGGGGACCGGTGGCCGATCAGAACATCATCTATGTCGGTGACGCCAACAACGTCGCCCGCTCGCTGGTCCTGGCCGTCGGCGCACTCGGCGGCCGGGTGACGGTCGCCGCCCCGCCCGACCGGCGGTTCAGCGCCATCGACGCCGATCGGCTGTCGGCGGCCGATGCTCCGTTCGCCTACGCCGACCGGCCGGAGGCCGTGGCAGGAGCCGACGTGGTCTACACCGACACCTGGATTTCGATGGGTCAGGAGGGCGATCGCGATCAGCTCCTGCGCACCTTCGAGGGGTTTCGGGTCGACGATGCCATGATGGCCCGCAACCCGCACGCCGTGTTCCTCCACTGCCTTCCCGCCCATCGCAACGAGGAGGTGACCGACGGGGTGCTCGATGGATCGCAGAGCCGTATCTGGCCCCAAGCCGCCAACCGGTTGCCGGCGGTGAGGGCGGTGCTCCAGTGGGTGGTCGAAACCAACGGTGAGGTCGGGCGGTAATGGGCGTCGGCAAAACCCAGCGTCAGCATCGAATTGCCCGCATCCTGTCCGACAACGAGGTCACCAGCCAGAGCCGGCTCGTCGACCTGCTGGCCGCCGAACGGGTGACCGCCACGCAGGCCACCGTGTCCCGTGATCTCGACGAGTTGGGGGCCGTGAAGGTGCGGGTGCCGGGCGGAGCCACGGTCTACGCCATTCCCGAACACCCCACCGAGCAGCTCGCCCCGCACGAGCACCTGCGGCGGGTGCTGGGGGAGTGGCTGGCCGAGATCACCCGGTCGGGCGACCTGGTCGTGCTCCGGACCCCGCCGGGGTCGGCCCACGTCGTCGCCTCGGCACTCGACCGGTCGGGTATCGACGACATGATCGGTACCGTCGCCGGTGACGACACCCTTCTCGCCATTGCCTCCGAAGGACGAGGCAAGCATCTGGCCAACCGGCTGGCCGACATCGCCGGAATAAGGTGAACCGTTCCCCTCGTTTCGAAAGCAGGTTCGGACAACAGTGAGCAGTGGGCAACAGACAGTGACAGATGACGTGAAGAAGGTCGTGCTGGCCTACTCCGGAGGCCTCGACACCTCGGTGATACTCCGCTGGCTGCAGGAGACCTACGAGTGCGAGGTGGTCACCTTCACCGCTGACCTCGGCCAGGGCGAAGAACTCGAGCCGGCCCGCACGAAGGCCCTCGCCATGGGCATCCCCGAATCGTCGATCTACATCGACGATCTCCGGGAGGAGTTCGTGCGGGATTTCGTGTACCCGATGTTCCGGGCCAACACCATCTATGAGGGTGAGTACCTGCTGGGCACCTCGATCGCCCGGCCGCTGATCGCCAAGCGCCTGGTAGAGATCGCGGCGGAACAGAACGCCGACGCGGTCAGCCACGGCGCCACCGGAAAAGGCAACGATCAGGTCCGGTTCGAGCTGGGCGCCTACGCCCTCAACCCCGACATCAAGATCATCGCCCCGTGGCGGGAATGGGATCTCATGAGCCGGGAGCGGCTCCTGGCCTACGCCGCCGAACACGGGATCCCCATCGAGATGTCTCGGGGGGCCAAGTCGCCGTTCTCGATGGATGCCAACATGTTGCACATCTCCTACGAGGGCGGTCCGCTGGAGGATCCTTGGACCGAGCCTCCGGCCGAGATGTGGCGGTGGTCCGTCACCCCGGAGCAGGCTCCCAACGACCCCACCTATCTCGATCTCGAGTACCGGGCTGGTGACATCGTGGCCATCGACGGCGTGGAGATGACCCCGGCTCAGGTTCTGTCGCACCTCAATGAGGTCGGCGGGGCCAATGGGGTCGGGCGGATCGACATCGCCGAGAATCGTTACGTCGGCATCAAGAGCCGGGGGGCGTATGAGACGCCGGGCGGCACGATCATGCTCCGTGGCCACCGGGCCATCGAGTCGATCACCCTCGACCGGGAGGTGGCCCACCTGAAGGACGAGTTGATGCCGCGCTACGCCACGTTGATCTACAACGGCTACTGGTGGAGTCCCGAGCGGCAGATGCTCCAGACGGCCATCGACTGGAGCCAGCAGGCGGTCAACGGCACGGTGAGGATCAAGCTCTACAAGGGCAATGTCACCGTCGCCGGGCGACGCTCCGACGACTCGCTGTTCGATGCCAACATCGCCACGTTCGAGGACGACGACGGCGCCTACGATCAGGCTGACGCCGAGGGCTTCATCAAGCTCAACGCGCTGCGGTTGCGTACCCTCACGGCCAAGCGGGGTCCCGCCGCCGTCGGCTGCGCCGACCTGGGCCGATCCCCGGGAGGAAAACCATGAGCTCCGAGACCGGGTCGAGCACAGAATCACAGACACTCTGGCACGGCCGCTTCGAGGGTGGTCCGGCTCGAGCTCTGATGGATTTCACCGCCAGCCTTCCGTTCGATGTTCGGCTGGCTGCCTGCGACATTCGGGGCTCGTCGGCCCACGTCCGCGGTCTGGCTCGTGTCGGGTTGTTCACCGCCGATGAGGAGCACGCCGTGCTCGAAGCCCTGGAGCGGACCGGCGGCGAGTTGGCCGACGGGTCGTTCATGTTCGTCGACTCCGACGAGGACGTCCACACCGCCATCGAGCGGAGGGTGACCGAGTTGGCGCCGGAGGCCGGCGGCAAGCTCCACACAGGGCGGAGCCGCAACGACCAGGTGGCGACCGCGTTCCGGTTGTGGACCAAGGAGGCGATGATCGACATCGCCTCGTTGACGATGGACTTCCAGCGCATCCTGCTCGACAAGGCGAAACTGGCCGGTGAGGCCTATCTTCCCGGCTACACCCATCTGCAGCGGGCTCAGCCCGTACCGCTGGCCCATCATCTCCTGGCTCACGCCTGGGCGCTCGGTCGTGACGTCGACCGCCTGCTGGCCACGGCCAAGCGGCTCAACGTCTCGCCTCTCGGTGCCGGCGCCCTGGCCGGCACGTCGCTGCCGCTCGATCCGGCGGCCACAGCCGTCGATCTCGGCTTCGACCGGGCGTTCACCAATTCACTCGACGTCACCAGCGACCGCGACTTCGTCGCCGAGGCGCTGTTCACGATGGCCATGCTCGGCGTCCACCTGTCACGGCTCGGCGAGGAGTTCGTGCTGTGGTCGTCGCAGGAGTTCGGCTTCATCACTCTCGACGACGCCTACGCCACCGGCTCGTCGATGATGCCCCAGAAGAAGAACCCCGATATCGCCGAGCTGACCAGGGGCAAGACCGGACGGCTGGTCGGCAACCTCACCTCCCTGTTGGTCACACTCAAGGGCCTTCCTCTGGCCTACAACCGGGATCTTCAGGAGGACAAGGAGCCGCTGTTCGACTCCTACGACCAGATCCGTCTGGCCCTCGTCGCGTTCGGGGGCATGGTGGAGACGGCCACGTTCGACACCGCCGCCATGGCCGCGGCGGCCGACGACCAGACGTCGCTGGCCACCGACCTGGCGGAGATCCTGGTCGAGCAGGGTGTCCCGTTCCGGGAGGCCCACGCCATCGTCGGCGGTCTGGTGCGGGAGTCGCTCGGCCGGGGCGTGACCCTGTCCGATCTGGTCGGAGGTCATCCGGCGTTCCCCGACTCCGTGGCGTTCCTGTTCGCTCCCGGCGCCGCTGTTTCCCGGCGGTCCAGTCCCGGCGGCGCCGGCGTCGGCCCCGTCGCCGAGCAGTTCAAGCAGATCGAAGCCGACATGGAGCGTTCGGGATCCCGGCTTCGCACGATCGCCGCGTCGCTCGAGCAAACAGCCGACTGACCGACCTTGCCCCCGGCACGGCCCGCCACGACGGCATGAAGATCCGCAACGACAGCGGGCGGGACCTCCGGGCCCTGCTGGGTGGGCGACCATCGTCGGTGGCGCCCGAGCTGTTGGGCTTGGTGTTGTCGGTGGGGGAACGGTCGGGGCGGATCGTGGAGGTGGAGGCCTACGAGGGCACCGATGATCCGGCGAGCCACGCGTACCGCGGGCCGACGCCACGGACCGAGGTGATGTTCGGACCTCCGGGGCGGCTCTACGTGTATTTGAGCTACGGCGTTCACTGGTGTGCCAACGTGGTGTGTCACGCCGACGGGGTCGCCGGGGCCGTGTTGCTGCGGGCCATCGAGCCGCTGACGGGCGTCGATGAGATGTGGGCGGATCGACCGGCGGCCAAACGGGAACGCGACCTGGGTTCAGGGCCGGGGAAGCTGTGCGCCGCCCTCGGGATCACGGCCGACCACAACGGCATCGACGTGCTGGCCGACGAATCTCCCGTCCGCCTCACCAAGCCGGTCAGCTGGTCGCCCAGCCGAATGTCCGACGTCGCCATCGGACCTCGTGTCGGCATCACGAAGGCCACCGAGCGACCGTGGCGTTTCGGTTTGGCCGCCAGTCCGCACCTGTCCCGCCGCTTCTGACGCCGGCTCGACCGGACCGGCGGAGTGTAGGCTGAGGCGTGATCTCATCCGATTCCAAGGTCGACCAAGACCCGGGCCTGCAACCTGGTTTCGTCGTCGTCGACGATGGGTCGCCGGTGTTCGACAGCGACCCGGACAATCTCGGCACCGCTGTCTCGTTTCTCGAGACGGCGATTCTGCCCGAGGCTCAGGAGGCCGACCGTGACGAGGTCATCGAGTTCTGCATCGAGAATCCGGATGCACTCCACCGCAGCTGTTCGAGTGGCCACCTGACCGCCTCGGGGTTCGTGGTCGATCCGGTTCGGGAGGCGGTTGCGCTGATCCACCACCGCAAGCTCGGTCTCTGGCTCCAGCCCGGCGGGCACGCCGACGGTGAAGGCAACCTGGCGCTCGTGGCTCGCTCGGAGGTGGCCGAGGAGGTGGGATTGACGGGCCTTCGCTGGTTGTTCCCCGCCTTCGATCTCAACGTGCACGCGATACCGGCCCGGCCGGACGAACCCGAGCATCTGCACCTCGATCTCCGGTTCCTGGCCGTGGCCGAGGTTGGCGGCGATCTGACCGTCAACACCGCGGAGACCACTGGTGCGGGCTGGATCGAGCGCTCGGATCAGCGATTCGGCGCCGTTGACGACGTCAGGGTGGCGGCCGATCGGGCGATCGAGCTGGCCCGCGACCTGCTGTGAGCCGGCGCCCCACGGGGCGAATCAGTGGCGCAGGAGTTCGAAGATCCGGTGCCGATTCGCGAGAAAGCGATCGTCCTCCTTGGTCGACAGCTGATCCCGTGGCCGCTCGAGATCGATGTGCAGGACCTCGAGTACCGTCGACGGATGTCCGCTCAGAGCGACGACCCGATCGGCGAGGTAGATGCTCTCGTCGATGTCGTGGGTGACGAGCACGACCGTGATCCCCAGGTCGCCATGGATCGAGAGGAGGAGGTCCTCGAGGTCGGCCCTGGTCTGGGCATCGACGGAGGCGAACGGTTCGTCCATCAGCAGGATCTGCGGTTGAACCGCCAGCGCCCGGGCGATGGCCACCCGCTGCTGCATCCCGCCCGAAAGCTCCCACGGGTACTTCGACTCGTGGCCCTTCAACCGCACGGCCTCCAACGCCTCGGCGGCTCGGGCCCGGCGCTCCGCCCGGTCGAGATGTTTGAGGGGAAACTCGACGTTCTGCTCGACCCGATGCCAGGGGAACAGCGATCGGCTGTAGTCCTGAAAAACCATGGCCAGGTCGCCCGGCACCCCGTTGACCTGCTTGCCCCGAATCTCGACCGTCCCCCGAGTCGGTTTCATCAACCCGGCGATGATACGCATGAGCGTGCTCTTGCCGCAGCCCGAGGGCCCGACGATGCAGGCGATCTCACCTTCGGCCACGTCGAACGAGATGTCGCCGACCGCTGTGAATGCGTCGTCGGTGCCGGCGCTGTAGGTGTGGCTCAGGTCGTCGATGTGGAGAAGCGTGTTGTTCACAGCTCACCCGCCCTTCCGGCCGATCGCTGCCAGTTGAGGATTCGGTTCTCGACGGCGAGGAACGTCGCATTCGCCGCCAGACCGACCACGGCCAGAACGATCATGGTGGCCCAGAGATCAACGTAGTTGAAGAATTTCAGATCGTCCTGAAGCCGCAGCCCGAGCCCGTTGGTGGCCCCGGCGAACTCGCTGATGATCATCATCACGAACGCAAAGCCGAGGCTGATGCGCATGCCGCTCAGGATCTTCGGTGCGGCCGACGGCAGGTAGAGGCCGGTAAGCCGGCGTCGGAACGGGATCTTGAACACGGTCGCGGCCTGGATCCGCTGCTCATCGACCGAGGCGATGCCGTCGATCGTGTTGAGGAGTATGGGTGACACGACGGCAAAGGCGATGAGGTACACCTTCGGCCGGTCGCCGATGCCGAACAGCACGAGCCACACGCCGAGCAGGGCCGGCGGCGGGATGGCCCGCAGGAAGTTGACGATCCAGTCGGTGTATTGGCGAGCCGTTTCGCTGAGCCCGAGCGCCACGCCGGTTCCGACGCCAACGACGGTTGCGAGGGCGTACCCCTGCAGCATGCGCCACAGGCTCGGCACGACGTCGGCCGAGAAACCCGGTCCGAGAAAGGCGTCGGCTGCCGACGTCGAAAGGAACGGTGGTTCGCCGAATCCGTTGTCCGCCGTGCGCCACATGCTCGGAAAGATCTCGGTAGGGGTTGGGAAGAAGAACGACTCCGTACTCCCCGCCAGTAACTGCCAGACGACGAGCGCCAAGCCGAGCGATCCACCCCAGTTGACCACGGTCATGAGACGCTGTCTGCCCATTAGGCCCCCAGCCCTCGGCGCCAGGCGAAGAACCGTCGGTCGGCGGCATCGAGTCCGAAGTTGAGCACGAGAGACAGCAAGCCTGCCACCAGTGTGGCGCCGTAGACGGTCTTGAGCTCGACTCCGCCCGATCCGGCCAGCGCCAGAAAGCCGCCGATCCCGGTTCCGTCGGGAATCAGGATCTCGACCGCGATCTCGACGATGACGGCAAGGGCGGCCGACAGGCGGATGCCGGTCCAGATGAACGGTGACGCCCAGGGGAGCGACACCCGTCGGATCACACCCAGCCGTCCCTCACCGAAGACGCGCGCGGTCTGGGTGGCGACCTGGTCGACGGCGCCGAATCCGGCCCTTGTGTTGAACAGGATGGGCCAGCTGCAGGCCAGCGCCACGGTCAACGAGCGGCTGACGAGGCCTCGCTGGAACACGGCGATGAGCAGGGGAGCGACAGCGACGCCGGGGAGCGGCCGCACGACCTCGATGATCGGGGTGAGCAGCCGGTCGGCGATGCGGGACGAGGCGATGAGGCCACCGAGCACGATGCCGACTCCGATGCCGATGGCCAGGCCCAACGCCGCACCTTTGATGGTGATCCAGACATCTTTCAGGAACTCGGTGTCGGTGAGCAGACGCAGTGTTTCGGACAGGATCGCCGAAGGGCGTGGAATCGATCCGACGTCGAGCAGCCCGCCGGCCACCGCCACTTCGGCGATGACCAGCAGGCCGATGAGCCCGAGAGCACCCCGCACCGCCGGCGCGGCGGTGCCGAGGCGGTCGTCGAGGTTCAACTCCCGCCCCTCCTAGTCCTCGGGATAGGCCACGAACGGCGTGACGTCGAACGTCTCCGGAATCAGTCCGGCCTCGGCCGTGATGTCCACCGACGGCTGAACGTTGGCCACCTCGGTGGTGAGCCGGGGGTCAGGGAGCAGCATCGTCTCCGCCAGCTCAGGCGGGATTCCGGTGAAGACGGGGATGAAGGCCCGCAGTCCGGCTTCGTCGGCGGCGAACAACTCGTTGACCTCGCGCCAGGCCGTCCGGGCCCGACTGATGGTCTCCTCGTTCGCCTCGGCCCACTGCGCCGTGGCGACGAACCCACCGGTCGAGCCGTTCTGGAAGTCGCCGGCGAGCAACTCGGGCTCGATCACCTTGAGGCCGGAGGCGATACCGACCGATGTGACCGGCTCGAAGGCCGACATGGCGTCGACCGAACCGGCCGTGAGGGCGGCGACCATCTCCGGGATCGGCACCGTGACCAGCGTGACGGTCGAGAAGTCGGCGTCGGCCGCGGCGAATGCGGTTCGCAGTGCCACCTCGGTCAGTGCGCCGGAGGTGTTGACGGCGATGGTCCGGCCCTCGAGATCGTTGATCGTCTCGATGTCGGAGTCGGCGGCGACCATGAGGTTGGCGGCCCCTGGAGGCAGCACTGCTCCATCGACGGCGACCACGAACGGAACGGCGCCTGCACCCCAACCAGGGGCGAGTGGGTGCCACGCGGAGACGCCGACGTCGGCTTCGCCGGTTCCTACGAGCTGAGCCGCATCGGGCCCGGAGGCGGCCACCTCGATGGAGGATTCGATGCCGTTCGCCGCGAAGTAACCGCACCGGTGTGCGTACTCGATTCCGGCCACGTCGACGATGGGGAGCGACACGATTCGCAGCGGGAGAAGATCGTCGGCCGGCGGGTTCGGTGACCGTCCGAGAGGGCACTCGTCGTCGGCCTCACCTTCGGCGGCGTCGGCGTCGGCCTCCTCGGCTTCGGCGTCGTCGGCCGGCTCGTCGGGCTCCTCGGCGGCTTCGGCGTCGTCGTCCTCGGCGTCGGCGTCATCGGCCGGCTCCTCAGCCGCCTCCGACGTTTCCTCGGTCGTGGCGGTGTCGTCGCCATCGCCACAGGCCGCGGCCACTATCGTCACGGCCGCCAGAATGGCGAGCAGCGTACGCCACAGGGCGCGATTGTCGTTGTCGAACACGGAAGATCCTCCCTTGTGTCACCAGTACGGGTTCTCGGCGGCGTATATCCCCCACGCCCCCGTTCAACCCGGCTCATGCCGACTTCGGCATCTGAACATTAGCCGATTGGCCAATGCCCTGGCAAGAGCATGTTCGGGGCCGACTCGGGTCGTTCGCTTGACGGCTCTCGTTCCCACTACCTACGATTAGCCAGTCGGCCAAGTCGGTGCTCAGCAGGGTGTCTCGAAAGGGAATGGATCGGTGAAGATACAAGTCAACGCGGAACTCTGTCAGGGCCACAATCGCTGCTACGCCATCGCGCCGGAGTTGTTCGACATCGACGACTATGGGACCTCGTCGGCCGTCGGCGACGGAACCGTTCCCCCGGAGCTCGAGGAGAAGGCCAAGCTGGCCCGCGACAACTGCCCGGAGTTCGCGGTCGAGATCGAGAAGTAGAACCGTGGCGCCGCGTCAAAGCCCATCGAAGTGATGCCCGATCGGGTTGGATCCCCGACCGGTCGTTCGGAGGTCGAGGATGCCCTCATCGAGGCCGCCATCGATCTCATCGCGGACCGGGGGCCCGACGCCATCTCCGGTCGCGACATCGCCAGGCGGGCGGGAGTCAACTACGGATTGCTTCACCACTACTTCGGACCGAAGAAGGCGATCATCAACGCGGCACTGGCCAGGCTCCGCGAGTCGTTCATCGCCGACTACATCGAGTCCGACGACGGTGACCACCTGTCGCCGATCCTGGATCTCCCGACCCGAACCATCCGGGCGTTTGCATTCGCCGAGCTCAGCCGGAGCGGAATTGTCACGCGTGACGAGGAGTTCCCGATTCTACGCCGGGAGTTGGCGGCCATGGCCGATCAGCTCGACGCCGAACCGGGTGATCCCGACGTCCAGTCTCGGGCGGCGGTATGGATTGCCGCCCAGCTGGGCTGGATCGTGTTCGAGGACGCACTGGTCGGGGCGTTGACCCTCGACGACGGGGAGACACTACGCAGGCGGGTCATCGACCTCATCGCCTCGGTAGCCGAGCCACCGGAGGCCTGAGAGTTCAGCCGGGGCGGCTACACGTCCGTCGGGGTCACACACGACGGCATCGAGTTCGTCGTGGCGAATCGGGTGATGCGCCGGTCGAGCCGTTCGCCGACACCGATGTCGGTGATGGTGAACGGTGCCGCCGGATCGTCGAGGATCACCTCGGCGTGGCGACGACGGTCCTCGAGAAGGGTTCGCCAGTCGGCCATCCAGTCGGTGGTGATCTGGGCGTCGCGGCTCGATTCCGTTGGTAGCTGCTCCAGGCCGGCCACCATGTCACTGAATCGGTCGGTGGCACGATTCAGCTGCTCGGACCGCTGATCGACCGATTCGGCGTCGAGTGCCCCGGGCATCGACTCGACGTCGGTCAGCGCCTCGGAACAGATCCGCTCGGCCGATTCCGACCAGGCCGCGTGGTCCAGCAGATCCGGCGGGTCGCGATCGGCGGCCCCGGAGAAGGCGTAGACCCAGACGCCGAAACTGCCGATGAGCGTGGCGATGGCGAGAAGCTTGACCAGACGGCCGATCACCCCTCGACTGTACCGATTCCGGCCGCGGGACCGGCTCCCGGAAACTAAGCTGGTAGCGCTATGTCGACCGACCCCACACTTCTCCCCGACCTGATCGCCCGCGGTCTGGTCCAGGACACGACCGACCTCGACGCTCTCGCCGAGCGACTGGCCGAACCGGTCACGGTCTACTACGGAGTGGACCCGACGGCCCCGAGCCTCCACGTCGGCAACCTCATCGGCCTCCTGGTACTGGCTCGTTTCCAGCGGGCGGGCCACAAGCCGCTGCCGCTGGCCGGTGGCGCCACGGGAATGATCGGCGACCCGTCGGGCAAGTCGGCGGAGCGCAATCTACTCGACGACGACGCATTGGCCCAGAACCTGGCCGGGATCGTGCCGGTCCTGCGGAAGTTCGTCGATTTCGAGGCCGACCACAATCCGGCCAAACTCCTCGACAACCGGGCGTGGACCGTCGGCCTCTCGCTGCTCGACTTCCTGCGGGACGTCGGGAAGCACATCACCGTCAACCAGATGGTGGCGAAGGAGTCGGTCCGGAATCGGATGGCAGGTGACGAGGGAATCTCGTTCACCGAGTTCACCTACATGCTGCTGCAGGCTCAGGACTTCCTCTGGCTGTTCGAGAACGAGGGCTGCGAGATGCAGATCGGCGGCTCCGACCAATGGGGCAACATTTCGCTCGGCGTCGACCTCATCCGGCGACGCACCGGAGAGAAGGCACATGCCCTGACGTGGCCGCTGCTGCTACAGGCCGATGGCACGAAGTACGGCAAGACGGCCGGCGGCGACACGGTCTGGCTGAACGCGGATCGAATGAGCCCGTACCGGTTCTACCAGGCATGGATCCAGGCGGAAGACGACGAGTTGGCCAAGTTGTTGAAGTGGCTGACCTTCCTCCCGATCGACGAGATTGAACGCGTGGTGGCGGAACATGCCGAAGCCCCTCACCAGCGGAAGGGCCAGAAACGACTGGCGGGGGAGCTGACGACGATCGTCCACGGCGCGGAGGCCACGGCCGGCGCCGAGCAGGCAACCGAGGTGCTGTTCGGTGGCGGAGGGGTCGATGGGCTCCCCGAGTCCACGTTCGCCGTCCTCGCCGAGGAGATCGAGACGGCCGCCCTGTCGAGGGATCTGCTCGACGACGACGACAACCTGGTTCCGGTGCTGGTCAAGGCCGGCGTCACCTCGTCGAACGGTGAGGCCACGCGGTTGTTGAAGCAGAACGGCGTATCGGTGAACGGATCGAAGGTGGGGTCGGCCTCCGCAGTCGGCCGAGACGACCTGCAGCACGATCGCTTCATGCTGATCCGCAAGGGCAAGAAGTCGGTGTATCTGGTCGACTTCGGGGCCGACTAGGACCGATCGGCGTCGGCACGCGGCCCGCATAGCCCGTGTTGCGCCGAAAATCCAGAAAATCGTCGAAAAAGCGGTGGCGGAGGGTTGTACTCGTGTGCGATTCTGGTTAACGTAGATCTTCGCCCCAACGGCACGGCTGAGTCGCCCGTCGAGTATTCACTCGGCCGGCAAGACGCCGGAACCGCTCTGAGGCAAGCGCCCCCCGGCAAGCTGGACATCCGGTTCGCACGAGCAAAACCACTAGCTCATCCGAACCTCCGGCTCGAGAGGGGGAACCGAACCGGACAACTTCGTTGTGTCGGTTCACCAGCTCCTTGAAAACGGAAGAGAGGAATGTACGCAGCGTGTGCGGAATATTTCTGCAGCCACGTTCCAACGATCCCCACGGATCAGCGGAGCGGCAGAGATGTCCCGTCACAAGGGGAGACCTCCCAAGGTCTCCCACTTTTAACCAAAAGCCTGGTCTCGGTGGGTTTCCTACCGCTGAGACCGCCGGATGTGGCTTGGCAGCCACGATCCGGCAACACGGATCTACGTCATCACCTTCCCGGGTGGTGGCAGATTCTTCTAACGGAGAGTTTGATCCTGGCTCAGGACGAACGCTGGCGGCGTGCTTAACACATGCAAGTCGAACGAACCCGGCCTTCGGGCCATATGGGTGAGTGGCGAACGGGTGAGTAACACGTGAGAAACCTGCCCCGAAGTTTGGAATAACCCGGAGAAATTCGGGCTAATACCAAATGCCCTCATCGGATCGAGTGGTCTGATGCGGAAAGATTTATCGCTTTGGGAGGGTCTCGCGGCCTATCAGCTTGTTGGTGAGGTAATGGCTCACCAAGGCATCGACGGGTAGCTGGTCTGAGAGGACGATCAGCCACACTGGGACTGAGACACGGCCCAGACTCCTACGGGAGGCAGCAGTGGGGAATCTTGCACAATGGGCGAAAGCCTGATGCAGCGACGCCGCGTGGGGGATGAAGGCCCTAGGGTCGTAAACCCCTTTCAGTAGGGACGAAAATGACGGTACCTACAGAAGAAGCTCCGGCCAACTACGTGCCAGCAGCCGCGGTAAGACGTAGGGGGCGAGCGTTGTCCGGAATCATTGGGCGTAAAGAGCTCGTAGGCGGTTCCGTAAGTCGGATGTGAAAACTCAGGGCTCAACTCTGAGACGCCATCCGATACTGCGGTGACTTGAATCCAGTAGGGGAGTGTGGAATTCCTGGTGTAGCGGTGAAATGCGCAGATATCAGGAGGAACACCTATGGCGAAGGCAGCACTCTGGGCTGGTATTGACGCTGAGGAGCGAAAGCATGGGTAGCAAACAGGATTAGATACCCTGGTAGTCCATGCCGTAAACGGTGGGCACTAGGTGTGGGGACTTTCAACGGTTTCCGTGCCGAAGCTAACGCATTAAGTGCCCCGCCTGGGGAGTACGGCCGCAAGGCTAAAACTCAAAGGAATTGACGGGGGCCCGCACAAGCGGCGGAGCATGTTGCTTAATTCGAGGCAACGCGAAGAACCTTACCTGGGTTTGACATGTACCGAAAAGCCATAGAGATATGGTGTCCTTCGGGGCGGTACACAGGTGGTGCATGGCTGTCGTCAGCTCGTGTCGTGAGATGTTGGGTTAAGTCCCGCAACGAGCGCAACCCTCGTCCTGTGTTGCCAGCAAGTTATGTTGGGGACTCGCAGGAGACTACCGGGGTCAACTCGGAGGAAGGTGGGGATGAAGTCAAGTCATCATGCCCCTTATGCCCAGGGCTGCAAACATGCTACAATGGCCGGTACAACGGGCAGCGACATCGAGAGATGAAGCGAATCCCTTAAAGCCGGTCTCAGTTCGGATCGAAGTCTGCAACTCGACTTCGTGAAGCTGGAGTCGCTAGTAATCCCGGATCAGCAACGCCGGGGTGAATACGTTCCCGGGCCTTGTACACACCGCCCGTCACACCACGAAAGTCGACAACACCCGAAGCACGTGGCTCAACCCTTTTGGGAGAGAGCGTTCGAAGGTGGGGTTGGCGATTGGGGTGAAGTCGTAACAAGGTAGCCGTACCGGAAGGTGCGGCTGGATCACCTCCTTTCTAAGGAGTGTTCTAACTCGAGCATTGGCGAATGTCCGATGCCGAGGGAGAACCGACCTAGTTGACACACGCGGACACGGATCTTCGGATCTGTGCCGGAGACTTTCTTGAAAGCCTCCCGTCTTTCTCTCTTTCGTTTTGAAGCGAGCTGGAACTACCAGCATCGGGCCAACACCATTTGTTGGTCCGCTCTGCTGTCTCCCAGCACGTGGCGGCAATCTTTGATTGCCGAGGTCAGCTTTGCTGACACAGATTCTTGAGAATTGAATAGCGAGCACGAGCATCTAGCTCGAGCCGGCCCCACCAGGAGCTGGCGCGAGCGAAGATTGTAGTTCACAACAACTAATCGTCGAGCCTTTCGAGGCGCGACGACCTTAGTTACTTTTAAGTAGTAATGACAATCCACAAGCTACTAAGGGCCAACGGTGGATGCCTTGGCACCTACGACCGATGAAAGACGTGAGTGGCTGCGATAAGCCTCGGGGAGCTGCCGACTAAGCATTGATCCGAGGATGTCTGAATGGGGAAACCCGGCACCCGACATGGGGTGTCACTCCCACCTGAACACATAGGGTGGGTAGAGGGAACTGCGGGAATTGAAACATCTAAGTACCGCGAGGAACGGAAAGTAACAACGACTCCCAGAGTAGCGGCGAGCGAAATGGGAAGAGCCTAAACCGAAACAGTGGAAAGCCTAGCGGCGTTGCTGTTTCGGGGTTGTGGGACCTGTACGACACTGCGCTAGAAGTGTCACAGAGTTACCAAGTGTTTGGGTAGTGGAAGCGTTCTGGAAAGGCGCACCGTAGGGGGTAATAGTCCCGTACACGAAACCTGATCACCTCTGAACAGGCACCCGAGTATCACCGGGCCCGTGAAACCCGGTGTGAATCTGCGAGGACCATCTCGTAAGGCTAAGTATCCGTAGGTGACCGATAGTGAACGAGTACCGTGAGGGAAAGGTGAAAAGTACCCCGGGAGGGGAGTGAAATAGTACCTGAAACCGTTGGTCTACAATCAGTTGAAGCAGTGCGAGCCGCTTGCGGCCCGTATCTGCGACAGCGTGCCTTTTGAAGAATGAGCCAACGAGTTATGGTATGTGGCGAGGTTAACCCGTGAGGGGAAGCCGGAGCGAAAGCGAGTCTGAACAGGGCGTTCAGTCGCATGCTGTAGACCCGAAGCCGAGTGATCTAGCCATGGGCAGTGGGAAGCGGGGGTAAGACCCCGTGGACGCGCGAACCCACCTAGGCTGAAAACTGGGGGGATGACCTGTGGTTAGGGGTGAAAGGCCAAACAAACTCGGTGATAGCTGGTTCTCCGCGAAATGCATTTAGGTGCAGCGTTGCGTGTTCAGCCATGGAGGTAGAGCTACTGGATGGGTAAGGGGGCCTACACGCTTACCAACCCCAACCAAACTCCGAATGCCATGGCTCCATAGCGCAGCAGTGAGACCCTGGGGGATGAGCTTCAGTGGTCGAAAGGGAAACAGCCCAGACCGCCGACTAAGGCCCCTAATTCTGGACTAAGTGGTAAACGATGTGAGATTGCTCAGACAGCCAGGAGGTTGGCTTAGAAGCAGCCACCCTTTAAAGAGTGCGTAATAGCTCACTGGTCGAGTGATCTCGCGCGGACAATGTAACGGGGCTCAAGTCCAGAGCCGAAGTCGCGGATTCCATGTTCTCTACGGAGTTCATGGAGTGGTAGCGGAGCGTCGATCTCGCAGCGAAGCGTAAGGGGTAACCCAACGTGGAGCGTGGTCGAGTGCGAATGTTGGCATGAGTAGCGAAAGAGGAGTGAGAATCTCCTCCGCCGGATGTCCAAGGGTTCCTGGGGAAGGTTCGTCCTCCCAGGGTTAGTCGGGAGCTAAGGCGAGGCCGAGAGGCGTAGTCGATGCACAACCGGTTGATATTCCGGTACTACTACAAGCACGTCCCAGCCAATTCTTTGTTGCTAAGTGGCTGTTCACCTTCGGGTGAACGAAACGACCCACATGGAGGCGGCTAGCGATGGGGTGACGCAGGAAGGTAGATGAACCCAGGCGTTGGTTGACCTGGGGTAAGCGTGTAGGGCGAGAGTTAGGCAAATCCGACTCTCATGAAGCCTGAGACGTTAAACCGAGCCACAACAGGCGAAGTCATTGATCCTATGCTGCCAAGAAAAGCCTCTAGTCAGTTCTTGTAGTACCCGTACCCCAAAACCGACACAGGTGGACAAGTCGAGAAGACTAAGGCGAGTGGGTGAACTGTGGTTAAGGAACTCGGCAAATTACCTCTGTAACTTCGGGATAAAGAGGGCCTCTATGGTGACGGGACTTGCTCCCCGAGCTTGATGAGGTGGCACAAACCAGAGGGAAGCGACTGTTTACTAAAAACACAGGAGCGTGCGAAGCCGTAAGGCGCTGTATACGCTCTGACGCCTGCCCGGTGCTGGAAGGTTACGGGGAGCGGTTAGTCTTCGGACGAAGCTGCGAACTTAAGCCCCAGTAAACGGCGGCGGTAACTATAACCGTTAACCATTGGCGGTTACAAAACTCAGCTATTTGCTGGAACATCCCAGTATCTCGCACTACCCAACCGGTCGTTCACAGGACGAACGACACTGTCACACTCCTCACGTAGGATTGATGGCATGGTGGGTGAAAATGTGACGAGTGGGGACAATCAGCAGGAAACGCCGAGAATGCTCTCGCTCGATGCGAATTGGGTATGCGGGTTCGTCGATGGGGAAGGCTGTTTCAGCGTTCCGCTTCGGAAGAACCCGATGGCACCGCATGGATGGCAGCTTCAACCTGTCTTCCAGGTAAGCCAACATGAGTCGCATCGAGCCGTGCTCGAGGCACTGCAACAGTTCTTCGGCTGTGGAGCAATCCGCAGCAAAGGTCCTCGGTCCAACGTCGACGTGTACAACGTCTGGCGACCGGCGGAACTTGAGGAATTGGTCCTACCAGTGTTCGAGCACCAGCAACTTCACGTGAAGCACGCTGACTTTCGCCGCTTTTCGGTCATTGTTCGATCGATCAGGCGGAAGCGGCATCTGCGTCGTGTGAACTTTGAGCGATTGGTTCGGATCGCCTACGCCATGAACGCTCATGGCAAGCAGCGAACCAGACCGATCGGAGTCATTCTCAGTGGATCCTCAGAGACTGTACGCTGAGCCCGTCGACTACCCAGTCCGGCGGAGATGATACAGTCCGATCCTCATGGCGACATGAGGAGTCAGACAGAAATGATCTGGCCACTCAATGTCTGCACTTCATTGCAGAGATTGAGGAGTAACAACAATGCCTAAGGTAGCGAAATTCCTTGTCAGGTAAGTTCTGACCTGCACGAATGGCGTAACGACTTCCCTACTGTCTCAACCACAGGCCCAGCGAAATTGAAGTACGAGTAAAGATGCTCGTTAGCTGCAGAAGGACGGAAAGACCCCGTGGACCTTTACTACAGCTTGGTATTGGTGTTTGATTTGGATTGTGTAGGATAGGTGGGAGACTAGGAAGCCGGTGCGCCAGCATCGGTGGAGTCATCGTTGAAATACCACCCTGTTCACATTGGACATCTAACCTGGGACCCTGATCGGGTTCGGGAACAGTGCCAGGTGGGTAGTTTGACTGGGGCGGTCGCCTCCCAAACTGTAACGGAGGCGCCCAAAGGTTCCCTCAGACTGGTCGGCCATCAGTCGTTGAGTGCAATGGCACAAGGGAGCTTGACTGCGAGACCTACAAGTCGAGCAGGTGCGAAAGCAGGGCATAGTGATCCGATGACGCCGTATGGAAGGGTCATCGCAAACGGATAAAAGGTACCCCGGGGATAACAGGCTTATCTTCCCCAAGAGTCCATATCGACGGGAAGGTTTGGCACCTCGATGTCGGCTCATCGCATCCTGGGGCTGAAGCAGGTCCCAAGGGTTGGGCTGTTCGCCCATTAAAGCGGTACGCGAGCTGGGTTTAGAACGTCGTGAGACAGTTCGGTCCCTATCCTCTGCAGCCGAAAGAGATTTGAGGAAGTCTGTCCCTAGTACGAGAGGACCGGGATGGACGCAGCTCTGGTGTGCCAGTTGTTCCGCCAGGAGCATGGCTGGTTGGCTACCTGCGGAAGGGATAACCGCTGAAAGCATCTAAGTGGGAAACCTGTTCCAAGATGAGATCTCTCACCGCATTTGCGGGTAAGGCCCCTGGAAGACCACCAGGTTGATAGGCCGGATGTGTAAGCACAGTAATGTGTTCAGCTGACCGGTACTAATAGGCCGAGGGCTTGTGTTATTAGTCATTGTTATTACTACGCACAAGGTCTCGAACTGCAACGATGTTCGTTCTCGCTATTCAGTTCTCGGGAATCCCTTCGGGCTTCCTGGAGTTTCTCGACGTTGTCGAGAACATCCCAAGGACCCCATATTTTAAGACATAGCGATCCCGGCAGACTCCAACGGAGCGCCCGGTTCGTGTGCAAAGTTTCGGTGGCTATTGCGGAGGGGTCACACCCGTTCCCATCCCGAACACGGAAGTTAAGCCCTCCTGCGCCGATGGTACTTGGTTGGAGACGACCTGGGAGAGTAGGACGCCGCCGGATTTCTCAAACGAGAGGCCCTTCTCGGAAGGGCCTCTCGTCGCGTTCAGGTGATGCCGCGTTCGAGTGAACCGGCGTTCGGATGAAGCAGCAAGGTAGCGTTGAATCGATGACAGGCTCAGATTCGAATTCCGACAGGTCCCGGAATCGGTCGCTGGCCGGCGGGGGAAAGCGTGCCGGAAGCGATCGAGGTGATCAGCGAAAGGGCCGCAGCCGGGGAGACGAGCGTCGCCACGGCGGGAAGAAGCACCGGCAGGGCCACGGCAAGCAGATTCCACCGCCGCCCGACCAAAGGCCTCCCTCGAGAGTGTTCGACGAAGTGGATGACCAGGCGGACACCGACCGAGACCTCGACGAGTCGTTTGAACGAACCGAGATGGTGATCGAGCGGGTCGACAACGCCACCGATGACGGTCCGGGCCGAAGTTCCACAGGTAAACGACGTGGCCGGCGACGGCGCGATCGTGACCGAAGTCGGGTCAACGTCGACGACATAGACATGGGCCGGCTCGGAGGCTCGACGTCGGCCAAGCTCCGGGCCCGCCTGGCCGACGCCGCTCTGGCGTTCGAGGCCGAACGTTTCACCGAGGCCGAGCGTCTCCTGGTGTCGATACAGCGCCTGGCCCCGGACGTGCCGGAGGTCCACGAACTACTCGGTCTCACGCACTATCGCATGGGCCGCTGGCTCCGGGCGATCGACGAGCTGGAACACTTCCACGCATTGACCCGGTCGGTAGAGCAACACCCGGTGCTCGCCGACTGCCATCGGGCGCTGCGGCATTGGACGAAAGCCGAGGAGCTGTGGCTCGAGCTCGGTGCGGCGTCGCCTGCACCCGAGCTCGTCGAGGAGGGGAGAATCGTCCAGGCCGGTGTTCTGGCTGATCGCGGACGGGTGGCCGACGCCATCCGATTCCTCGAAAAAGCGCCCAAGGTGAAGGGCCGACCCGGTGTCCATCACCTGCGTCGCTGGTACGCCACCGCCGACCTGTACGAACGCGCGGGAGACAACTCCCGGGCTCGTCGGCTGTTCGCCGACATCGCCACCGCCGATCCCGAATTCGGCGACGCAGCCGAACGGGCTGCGAGCCTCGCATAGTCGGTGCAGGGCGATAGGTTGTCCAGAGGAAAACCGCTGGACCTGAGACGGAAGGCTTGATCAGTCGAGATGAACGCAGAACAGCTGGAAAAGGTCGGATCGGCCGAGGGCTTTGTCGCCGCACTGGACCAGAGCGGCGGAAGCACTCCCAAGGCGCTCGCTCAGTACGGTGTCGAGGAGTCGGCCTATACCAATGAGGATGAGATGTTCGATCTGATACATCAGATGCGAACGAGAATCATCACCAGCCCGGCGTTCACCGGCGATCGGATCCTCGGAGCCATCCTGTTCGAACAGACCATGGATCGTGAGATCGAGGGTAAGGGCTCCGCCGATTACCTGTGGTCGGAGCGTGGCATCGTGCCGTTCCTGAAGACCGACAAGGGGCTGGCGGACGAGGTCGACGACGCACAGCTCATGAAGCCGAACCCCGGTCTCGACGAGTTGTTGGCCCGGGCCGTCGAGAAGGGTGTCTTCGGCACCAAGATGCGGTCGGTGATCAAGATGGCGAACCCCGATGGCGTCAAGGCCGTCGTCGATCAGCAGTTCGAGATCGGCCACACCATCCTGGCGGCCGGTCTGATGCCGATCATCGAGCCCGAGGTCGACATTCACAGCCCGGAGAAGGCCAAGGCCGAACAGCTTCTGCGCGATGCCATCTCATCGCACCTCGACTCGCTCGGTGAGGGCCAGCAGGTGATGCTCAAGCTCACGCTTCCCGACGAGGACAACTTCTACCGCCCGCTCATCGACGACGACCGGATTCTGCGCGTCGTCGCCCTCTCCGGCGGGTACTCGCGTGAAGAGGCCAACGAGCGGCTCAGCCGTAACAACGGCATGATCGCGAGTTTCTCCCGGGCCCTGGCCGAGGGCTTGTCGGCGGCCCAGAGCGACGAAGAGTTCAACTCGATGCTCGCGAACTCGATCGAGGCGATCTACGCCGCGTCACGAACCTGACCGTCGAATCGGTGACCGAACGGCAGCGCCCGGGCTGGGCGTTTGACCTCGACGGCGTGATTTGGACCGGCCGTACGCCGATCCCAGGCTCATCCGAGACCGTCTCGGAGCTGATTTCGGCCGGCCACGACGTTGTGTTCGTGACGAACAATTCGTTCTCGACGGTGGGCGACCAGGAGCGCAAGCTGTCCTTCTTCGGCATAGATGCCGAGGGGCGTGTCGTGACATCGGCCATGGCCGGTGCGGCCTTGGTCCGCGCCGGCGAACGGATCTACGTGCTGGGTGGTCCCGGCGTGGTCGAGGCGGTCGAAGCGCAGGGGGCGACGGTCATCGACGATGTCGACACCAGAGATCCGGACCTCAGTCCGGATGCGGTCCTCGTCGGACTCGACCGCGGACTGACCTACGAGCGCCTGTCCGCTGCCGTCCTTGCGATCAATTCGGGTGCCCGGTTTGTGGCCACGAACACCGACTCGACGTTTCCCTCCGAACGCGGCCTGCTACCGGGCGGCGGGTCGATCGCCGCCGCCGTCACCTGCGCCACCGGGGTCGAACCCGAGGTGGCAGGTAAGCCACACGAGGCTCAGGCCGCGCTGGTCCGATCGATTCTCGGCTCGGATGGGATCATGATCGGCGATCGGCCCGAAACCGACGGTCGCTTCGCTCAGACGCTTGGCTATCGATTCGGACTTGTGCTCACCGGTGTCACCGGACCCGACGATCTGCCTATCGACCCGCAGCCCGCATGGGTGGCCGACGACGTCGCTCGCCTGGTGCCAACGGTACTCGACGACATCCGGAGCGCCGACGGCGCCTGAGCTACCATATGCTTGCTATTGCAAGCGCGTGTTGTCGTGTAGTAGGGTTCTCGTCATGAGCAACACCGATCCCTTCACCAAGGCCCTCAACAAGGGGCTTGCCGACCTTCGAGTCGTCCTCGAGGATGCCACCCAACGGTTCGAAACCGAGATGCAGCGGGTTCGCGAGTCCTCCTCCGCCACTGTCCCCGAGTCTCTACCGGCGAGCGCTCAGGACGCGCTCAACCAGATGGATCGACTCGCCCGCTTTCTGCGCAGTGAAACCGCGTCGGCCGCCGGTGAGGTCGGAGACGGCCTGGCGTCGGCCATGGAGGAGTTCTCGAAGTTCATCTACGCAGCCGTGCCCGGACTCGAGGAACAGATCGAGTCGGCAGGAGCAACGTTCCAGCAGTGGATGAAGCAGGCGACCGATCGGGCGACTGAGATGTCGGGCGCCGCTTCGGCCGCAGCAGGCCGAAGTGCGAGGTCGACCGGATCGTCAGCGGCGGCACCGACGGCAGAGCCGTCAGCCGAGGCCCCGGCGAAGGCCGCGAAGAAGGCCTCGGCCAAGAAATCGTCGAAGAACGCTCCGGCCAAGAAGTCGTCGAAGAACGCTCCGGCCAAGAAGTCGTCGAAGAAGGCTTCGGCCAAGAAGACCGCCAAGAAGGGTTCGGCCAAGAAGACCGCCAAGAAGGGTTCGGCCAAGAAGACCGCCAAGAAGGGTTCGGCCAAGAAGTCGTCGAAGAAGGCTTCGGCGAAGAAGACCGCCAAGAAGGGTTCGGCCAAGAAGGCAACGGCGAAGAAGACCGCCAAGAAGGCTTCGGCGAAGAAGACCGCCAAGAAGGGTTCGGCCAAGAAGTCCACGAAGAAGGCCTGAGGTCGCCCCTCGGGAGCACGTTGCTACCCTGAGCGACGGCTCACGGGCGGCAGTCGGGGAGGTCTCACAATCAAACGTCGTCTTGACGCCGAGATGGTCCGCCGAGGCATTGCCCCGAGCCGAGAGGCGGCACGGCGTTTGATCATCGCACGAGAGGTACTGGTCGGTGGTTCGTTCGCCGACAAGCCCGCTCGAATGGTGGGCACCGATCAGCCGATAACGCTGACCGGGCCGCCTCCGCCTTTTGTCAGCCGAGCCGGTCACAAACTCGACGGGGCGCTCGACGAGTTCGCCATCGATCCGGTGGGTCTGTACTGCCTCGATGCGGGTTCGTCGACCGGTGGTTTCACGGACTGTCTCCTGCAGCGCGGCGCAGCCCGGGTGGTGGCGGTGGATGTCGGCACCAACCAGCTTCACGAACGACTTCGTCACGATGATCGGGTCGATGTGAGGGAGCAGACCGACGTGCGATCGGTGACGCCGGCCGACGTCGAGCGACCATTCGACCTCGTCGTAGGCGATCTCTCCTTCATCTCGCTCGGTCTCGTCATAGCCGCGCTCCGTGAGCTGACGGCCGACGGCGGACAGATGATCCTCCTGATCAAGCCGCAGTTCGAGGCCGGCCGCCGCGAGGCGTCGAGAGGGAGGGGTGTGATCTCCGATCCGGCGATCTGGCGATCAACCCTGACCGACGTGCTTCGGGCCGCCGCTGAGACTGGTCTGACGGTGCGAGACCTGGTCCCGTCGTCCATCAAGGGCACGGGCGGAAATGTCGAGTTTGTCACCTGGCTGATCAACCAGCCATCTACCATCTCTGATATTCCCGACTTCGGAGCCCTCGTCGACTCGGCGGTCGAGCGGGCCTCCGATGAGTCCCGGCAGGAGCCCGAAGCGCAATGATGCCCCCCGACAGCCAACGCCACGACCGACTGCCATGACAGAGGCCACGACCTGTCTCGGTATCGTCCTTCATCACTATCGCGACGAGGTTCGCAAGATGGCCCGTCAAGTCATCGAGTGGTGTGGCGACGACATCGCCGTCCGTCTTCCTGCCGTCGATGCAAGCCTGATCGAACGTGAGGATCTCGCCGTCGATGAGGCCGGATTCGGCGCCATGCTGGACGTCTGCATCAGCCTCGGGGGCGATGGGACCATGCTGCGGTCGGCAGCGCTGGTGGCCCAGCACGGGGTTCCGATCCTGGGTGTGAACGCCGGCCGTCTCGGCTATCTGGCGGAGGTCGAGCCGTCGCATCTCATCGATGCCCTCGACGAATGGAGGGCGGGCAGGCTGGCGATAGAACCCCGGATGATGTTGGAGGTCACCTCCGACACCCCCGGTGGCGACGGGCGGCCCTTCCGGGGCTGGGCCCTCAACGAGGCCGTCGTCGCCCGTATCGACAGCGGACGCACCGTCGACGTGCTGGCCAGCATTCAGGGGCGCCCATTCAGCAACTACCTGGCCGACGCCGTGATCGTGGCCACCCCGACCGGCAGCACCGCGTATTCACTGTCAGCGGGTGGCCCTATAGTTGAACCGGATTTTCGCGCGCTGATCCTCACCCCCGTAGCCGCCCATATGGTGTTCAACCGATCGATGATTCTTGCCCCGACCACAGAGGTCACGTTCACCGTTCAAGGCCATCGAGGTGCGGTGCTCGCCCTCGACGGCGAATCGTGCCTGGAGCTGGAACCGGGTGAATCGGTGAGCTGCCGAGCCGCCGAGGTCGAGGTCAAGCTGCTCGTAAGCGGCGAGCGCGACTTCCACACGGTGCTGAAGGAAAAGTTCCATCTGATCGACTGGCGATGATTCGAGCAACGCGATGATCCTCGAACTGGGCGTTTCCAACCTCGGCGTGATCGACTCCGTGACGATCACGATGCCCGAGGGCATGATCGCGCTCACCGGCGAGACCGGCGCGGGAAAGACGCTGCTGGTCGACGCCCTCGACCTGCTCGTCGGCGGTCGGGCCGATCCCGGACTGGTCCGATCGGGGGCCGATGAGGCAACGGTCGACGGGCGCTTCCTCCTCGACGGCGAAGAGATCATTCTCAGCAGGGTGGTTGCGGCCCACGGCCGGTCACGAGCGTACATCAACGGTCGTCCCGTCACCGCCACGAACCTCGCGGAAGTCGGATCGCGTCTCCTCGATCTGCACGGCCAGCACGCCCACCAGTCGTTACTTGGCACCGAGGCCCAGCGGTTGGCACTCGACACCTTCGGTCACGTCGACCTGGGGCCACTGGCCCACGCGTCGGAGACGCTGACCGAGATCGACAGGGCTTTGGCCGATCTCGGTGGCGACGAGCGGGCCCGGGCCCGGGAACTCGACATCGTGAGGTTCCAGGTCGACGAGCTCACCCAGGCCGACCTCTCGAACCCCGACGAAGACACCGACCTTGAGGCCGCCGAGGAGCTGCTGGCCAACGCCGTCGCCCATCAGGAGACGGCCCAGGCCGTGCTGGAGGCGCTCGTCGACGATGACGGCGCACGTGATCTGCTGGCGGCCGCTCTCGTGAGGTTGGAAGCGGCCGCGCCGTTCACCGATGTCACGGAACGTCTGCGCAACCTGATCGCCGAACTCGACGACATCGGTGATGAGGTCCGAATCGTCGGCGACGGTATCGAGCCCGACCCCGAGGCCCTCGAACGCATCATGGCCCGCCGCCGCCTCCTGCGTGACCTGCGGCGCAAATACGGCGACAACCTGGCGGAGGTCATGGAGGAGCGAGATCGACTCGTTGCCCGCCTGAAGGAACTGGAGGACCACGACGCCATCGCGGCCGAACTCGATCACCGGCGTGAACGCGCCGTGGAGGATCTGGCCCGCCAGCAGGATCTGGTGCTGGCGGCCAGGAGAAAGGCGGCTCCCGAGCTGGCGGCCGCCATCGAGGCCCGGATGCCCGAGCTGGCGATGGCGCGGGCGAAGGTGGGTATCGACGTCGACGGACCCGATGGAGCCGCCGTTGCGTTCCGTCTCGCCGCCAACCCCGGATCGGCGTTGCAGCCGCTGTCGAAGGTGGCGAGTGGAGGCGAGTTGGCTCGAACCATGTTGGCCCTGCGGAGCGTGCTGTCCGAGGCCCCTCCCATCCTCGTCTTCGACGAGGTCGACGCCGGCATCGGGGGTGAGGCCGGATTCTCGGTCGGTCGCGCCCTGAGCAACCTGGGCGATCGCCATCAGGTGCTGGTCGTCACCCATCTCCCGCAGGTGGCCGCATTCGCCGACGCCCATCTGGCGGTCAGCAAGGAGCAGGGCGAGGACTCCACGGTTTCGGATATCCGGCTGCTCTCCGAGGGTGAGCGGCTCACCGAGCTGGCCCGCATGCTGTCGGGCCAGCCGAACTCCGATACCGCACGAAGCCATGCTCGAGAGCTACTCGATGAGGCCACGGCGGCGCGTGCGGCTGCCGATACCTGACCACCGGTCGATCGCATGAACCTCGACCAGGCGCTGACCCTCGAGCGGAAGGTGTGGGAGGCGCTGGTCGACGGTGACGGTGCGGCCGACGAATCATTGCTCGCCGCCGACTTCCTGGGTGTCTACGAGAGTGGATTCTCCGATCGTGCCGGCCACGTCGAGCAGCTGGCCGGCGGTCCGACGGTGCACGACTATCACCTGAGCTCGGCCCGACTGATCCGCCTTGCCGAGGATCAGGTGATCGTGAGTTATCGGGCCGACTGGCGCCGACCCGATCCCGAGCGGTCGGGTCGACCCGGGCCGCCGGAGGCCATGTATATCAGCTCGATCTGGGCTCGCAGATCGGACCGTTGGGTCAACACGTTCAGCCAGGACACGCCAACCGAGCCCAACCCCGGGCTGTTCGCAACGGAGGGATGAACCGGTCGGTTATCGGCTCTGCCCGGCGGCCGGCGCCACAACCTCCGTAGCAACGTCAGCGGCCACAGCCGCGACCATGTCGGCGATACCGGCGGTCATGACCTGTCCGTGGTCGGCCAGCGTGGTGGCCACCGCGGCCACTCCCATCTCGTCGAAGGCCAGCCGACGACGGCCACGGAGGATTCGATGGAGCCGTTCGGCCACCGCGATCGGCCGGTGATAGTCGTCGGGCAGTGGCCACGAACTGATGCGACGCAGGTGGCGGGACCAGTCGGTTCGGTGGTCAGGAGACACCAGGTCGGTCAAACCCAGTTCGACCTTGTTGGCGAGCGACAGAACCCGTTGGGCCCGGCTCCGCAGCCCGTGGTGGGATGCGAGCAAGTGCCCGTCGAGCAGCAACTCGACGCCGACATGGCCGCACGCACGGGCCGCTCCCCGGTTGATACCGCGTTGTTCGAGGTCTTTGCGGACTTCCCGGCTGTGGGTCACGAACCAGTCGCTGCCGTGGAACGCGTTGTCGGTTGCGTGATGCAGGTCGACGCCAGCGGCGACCGACGTATCATTCGGTGCCTCGCTGAGCTGAAACCTCCCGATCGCCGCGAAGTCCGGCAGGGCACTCCCGAACAGATAGCGATCTTCGTCGAATGAGTCGGTGCCGGCGGCCACGTCGCCGCCGGAAACGCCGTCGAACCGATTGGCGGCGACGTGAGCCACCAACCGGCGGGCAATATGAATGTGGCCGACGAAGTTCACCGTCCCAGTGTAGGAAGCCTCGGATGCCGGAACCCTGCTCAGTCGACCAGCGAGCCGTAGACCAGTGCTCTCAGGTGGCGGCGAAGTGGGTACGCCCCGGAGGGGAGAAGCTGGGTGAAGCCGATCACGATCAACTCCTCGGCGGGATCGATCCAGAACACGGTCGAGGCGGCGCCACCCCATGCGTACTCACCGGTTGACGAGACCACCTGATTGGCGGCGGGGTCGATCACCACCGAGAACCCGAGTCCGAACCCGAGCCCTTCGTTGCGCCCGAAGGCGTTGGCGTCGGCTCCCATGGCCACGAGATCCTTCCCTCCGGGCAGGTGATTCGACGTGGCGTACTCGATGGTCTTGCGGCCGAGAACCCTGGTGCCGTCGAGCTGTCCTCCGCCGATGACCATCAGGCAGAAACGCAGGTAGTCGTCCAGCGTCGACACCAGGCCGCCACCACCGGACAGGAAGTTTCGGTGAGCCCGGAAGGTGCTGGTCGGGCCGGCGTCGTCGACCATGACCATATGGTCCCCCTCGTCGCCCGGCGGCAGAGGAACGGGTGAGGCCGACGGCAGCGCGTAACAGGCGGCGAAGCGATCGGCGGCGTCATCGGGCACCCGGAAGCCCGTGTCGACCATGCCCAACGGCTCGAAGATCCGGCTCCGGAGGAAGTCGTCGAACGGCCGCCCGCCGATAAGTTCGATCAGGCGTCCGACCACGTCGGTGGCAACGCTGTAGTTCCATCGCGAACCGGGCGAGTGGATCAGCGGGATCCCGGCCAGCGCCTCCACGTAGTGATCGAGGGGCAGATCGCCGTCGATGCCGTGCCGATGATAGAGCTTCTCGACCGGATGATCGGCGGTCCAGCGGTAGGTGAGGCCCGCGGTGTGGGTGAGGAGATCGTGGATCGTCACCTCCCGCTCGGGGAAGCGGGTGGTGTAGTTGGTGGCCGTACCCTTCTCGAAGACCCGCAGATCGGCCCACGAGGGGATGTGGTTGCTCACGGGCTCGTTGAGGTCGAATCGCCCCTCCTCGTACAGGGTGAGCAGCGCCAGCGATGTGATCGGCTTGGTCATCGAGTAGATCCGCACGACGGTGTCATCGGTCCACGGCAGCCCGTCGGCGAGGTGACGGGAGCCGATCGCTCCCCGGTGGGCGATGGCTCCACCCCGGGCGACGAGCCACGAGAAGCCGGGGTAGCGGCCGGTATCGACGTATCGCTCCTGAAAGAAACGTTCGATGCGGTCGAGCCGCTCCGGATCGAGGCCGACCTCGCCAGGATCGACGGTCCGAATCACCGGCAGCGCACCACGGTTCGCCCCTTCACCTGACCGGCCAGAATCTTTGATGCCAGCTCGACGACGTCGGGCAACGCCACCTCACTGGTCATCGACTCGAGCTTGTCGACGTCGACCGCGCCCGCCAGCGCCTCCCAGACGGCAATCCGCTCATCGTAGGGACATTGCACCGAGTCGATACCGAGAAGGTTGACGCCGCGAAGGAGGAACGGAATCACCGTGGTCGAGAGCGCGTTGCCGCCGGCCAGTCCGCACGCCGCCACCGAACCCGCCAATCGCATTTCGGCCAGGATGTGGGCCAGCGTGTCACCGCCGACGGCATCGATACAGCCGGCCCAGCGCTCGCTCAACAGCGGGCGCGACGGGTTGTCGGCCAACTCGGCCCGATCGATGACCTCGGCTGCGCCGAGCGCCGTCAGATCGTCGGTGTTGTCGAGCCGACCGGTGCTGGCCACGACGTGATGGCCGCGGGCCGCTCCCCACTGGATGGCCGAACTGCCAACGCCGCCGGAGGCGCCGGTCACCAGGAGGGGGTTGTCGGCCGAGGGCTCCAGACCGTGTGCCTCCAGCGCCAGCAGCGCCTGCATGGCCGTGAAGCCCGCTGTGCCGATGGCCATCGCCTGACGGTTCGAGATCTCCTCGGGCAGAGGCACCAGCCAGTCGGCCTGCACCCGGGCCCGCTCGGCGTAACCTCCCCAGTGCACCTCACCGACCCGCCATCCGGTGAGCGCCACCCGATCGCCGGCAGAGTAGCGGTCGTCCCTCGACTCGAGCACGGTCCCGGCCAGATCGACGCCGGGGATGTGGGGATAGCTGCGGACGAGGCGGCCGAGCCCCTTGATGATCATGCCGTCCTTGTAGTTGAGCGACGAGTAGTCGACCGCGATGTCGACATCGCCGTCCGGCAACTCGGATTCGTCGAGTTCGGTCATCGTCGCCACGATCCGCGGTCGCTTCGGATCGTCGGTTTGTTCCTCGGTCAACAGCAGTGCGGAAAAGCCCATGGCTCCACAACCTAGATCCTTGGGATCCTGAACTCCTGATCTTGCGTCAAGTTTCAGGAGTTTGGCGGAGAAATCCGGCACCGGGATGGGCACATACCTCGAGTTGCCTCCGGTGCTCGTCGAATCGACATCGCCGCGCTAAGTTGGGAAGGACCGATGCAGCCCCGCCGATCATGGTCCGGGCTTGATGTTGTTGGTCAGACAAACGGATCGAGCCTGGGAGCGTTATGACCAAGCACATCTTTGTCACCGGTGGCGTGGTGAGTTCGTTGGGAAAGGGGCTGACCGCCTCGTCGTTGGGTCGCCTGCTGAAGGCGCGGGGGCACCGGGTCACCATGCAGAAACTCGACCCCTACATCAACGTCGACCCCGGCACCATGAACCCGTTCGAACACGGCGAGGTCTACGTCACCGATGACGGTGGTGAAACCGATCTCGACCTCGGCCACTACGAGCGGTTCATCGACGAGAACCTCACCCGGGCCTCCAACGCCACCACCGGGTCGATCTACTCGTCGGTGATCGCCGCCGAACGACGGGGCGACTACCTGGGCAAGACCGTGCAGGTCATCCCCCATATCACCGACGAGATCAAGCGTCGCATCTCCAATCTCGCCGACGACGACGTCGACGTCGTCATCACCGAGGTCGGCGGCACCGTCGGTGACATCGAGATCCTCCCGTTCCTCGAGGCGATTCGACAGTTCCGCCTCGACGTCGGCCGCCAGAACGTGTGCTACGTGCACGTGACCCTCGTCCCCTACATCGGACCGGCGGGGGAGCAGAAGACAAAGCCGACACAGCACTCGGTGACCGAACTGCGGAGCCGTGGTATTCAGCCCGACGTGATCGTGTGCCGTTCCGACCGGCGGATCTCCGACGGCCTGCGCCATAAGATATCGAACCTGTGCGACGTGCCGGTCGAGGCGGTCATCAACGCCCCCGACGCCTCCAGCCTCTACGAGATCCCACTCGTGATGCATGACGCCGGTCTCGATGACAACGTGTGCCGGCTCCTCGGGCTCGACGAGACCGAGCCGGAACTCACCGAGTGGCGAAATCTGGTCGATCGGGTCGAGAAGGCCTGGAAGCCGCTGCGAATCGGCATCGTCGGCAAGTACGTGAGTCTGCCCGACGCCTATCTCTCGGTGGCCGAGTCGCTCCGTCACGCCGCCTTCAACCACGAGGTCGATCTCGAGATCTCGTGGATCATGTCGGATCACGTGGAGGGTCTGCTGGTCGGCGAGTCGCTGGCGGGGCTCGACGGGATCGTCCTGCCCGGCGGCTTCGGGGTTCGCGGGGTCGAGGGCAAGGTCGCAGCCGCCGGCCACGCTCGTGAAAACAACATTCCCTGTCTCGGGTTGTGCCTGGGAATGCAGGTGATGACCGTCGAGTTCGCCCGAAATGTGCTCGGCTTGACCGGAGCCCACTCGAGCGAGTTCGACACCCAGGACGCCACCACCCCCCATCCCGTCATCGATCTCATGGATGCCCAGCGCGACGTCACCGACAAGGGCGGAACCATGCGCCTCGGCGCGTACGTGGCGGTGCTGACCCCCGAGAGCCAGGTGGCCCGTATCTACGGCGAGTCGGTCGTCAGCGAACGGCATCGGCACCGCTACGAGTTCAACCCTCGCTACAAGAGCCGTTTCGAGGAGGCGGGGTTCCGGTGCTCGGGCACGTCGCCCGACGGCAAGCTGGTGGAGTTCATCGAGCTGGAGAACCACCCGTTCTGGGTCGGCACCCAGGCCCACCCCGAACTGAAGAGCCGGCCCAATCGGCCTGCCCCACTGTTCGACGCCTTCATCGAGGCCAGCCTCGCCCGAGCCGTCGACCTTCATCCTGAGCGCTTTCGACGTACCGACCCCGACTCGGCCAAGCCGGCCGGTTCGGCCGATCATGGCGGAAACGGCAACGGCCACGGCAGCCCGGTCGACGATCTGGAGCTCGTCGTTGACTGAGGCGGCCGCATCCGCCGTCGACGAACCGGAGAAAGGCCGAATGCCGTCGGACTCGTTTCGTCCTGTCCAGGAGACCGTCGTCCATCAAGGGGCGGTTGTCGCCTTCCATCAACTCGTGATCAGCGACGCCGAGGGGAACCGCTTCGATCGTGACGTGATCCGCCATCCCGGAGCCGTCTCCGTCATCCCCTACGACGGCACCAACGTGACGCTCGTTCGTCAGTACCGGGCGGCGATCGACGGCGATCTGTACGAGATCCCGGCCGGCAAACGCGATGTGAGTGGCGAGGCGCCGGAGATCACGGCCCGCCGTGAGCTGATCGAGGAGGTCGGTCTCGAGGCCACCGAGCTCGAGCTCCTCGCCAACCTGTACCACTCGGCCGGTTTCTGCGACGAGTACGGGTTCGTCTTCGTGGCCCGTGGCCTGACCCCGGTCGAGGCGAAACGCGACGGACCCGAGGAACAGGCCATGACCCTGCACACCTTCCCGCTCGACGAGGCGGTCGCCATGTGTCTCGACGGGCGGATCACCGATGCGAAGTCGATGGTCGGTCTGATGGCCCTCTACATCGCCGAGCGGCGGGCGGGCGAGCGGCCGGTCACCGCGGCCCGCCAAACCTGATCCGGTCAGACCATGATCACCGCCACTCACGTGTTCCATCTGGCTCGCCGGTTCCTGGGATCTCTGGACCCGCGACCGCCGCCCCCGACCGATCGTGAGTGGGTCCGTCACCACCTCAGCGACCCGGAGTTCGCCATCTGGGCCGCCATGAGCAATCCCGATCAGCGCCACTCGATCGAGGTCGCTCGCGCCGTTGACAAGCGGCTGTCCGGCGCGCTCGTCACGTCTGCCGGCACCCACTCGTCGTCGTGTGATCGATCGGTGGTGATCGTGGCCGCCCTCATGCACGACTCGGGCAAGAACGTCTCCGGGTTGGGGACACCGGCCCGGGTGGCGGCGACGCTGCTGAGACCACTGGTTCCCCGGAGCACCCGTCGGCGGTGGTCGACCGCGACTGGTCCCGTGCGCCGACTGGCCGACTACTGGCGTCATCCCGAGCTCGGCGGTCGAGCGCTGACCGAGGCCGGCTCCGACCCGATGGTGATCGCGTGGACCACTGAACATCACCGTCCTCCGGAAGCCTGGTCGATTCCCCATGAGGCCGGACGGATCCTACGCGACTGCGACAACGACTGATCGTCGGCCGGGCGGAACAGCGTTAGGAACAGGCCTGTCAGTGCGCTGCCCAATTTGTTCTCGGCTGGCCTGTGCTCGCAGCTGTTGTGGTACAGTTCGCT
Organism: Acidimicrobiales bacterium; assembly: GCA_965216655.1. Taxonomy (GTDB): domain Bacteria; phylum Actinomycetota; class Acidimicrobiia; order Acidimicrobiales; family SZUA-35; genus JAHELU01. The sequence goes on along the minus strand of CBDCGP010000031.1, from coordinate 154,222 downwards.
GCCAACTGTGAACCGCTTACGCAATGGGGAGAGTGAGTGAAGAAACGACTGGGAGTATTCCTGCTTGTCCTGGTGGGGGCGATGCTACTGTTTGCCGGGCCGGTGGCAGCGCAGGACGAAGCGGTACAGGTCCGGCTCCAGTACCGGGATGCGGAGGGGGAACGGGTACCGGTTCCCGACGTCTCGTTCTCGGTCACGGATGCCGATGGCGGTGAGGTCGGATCCGGCGTGACCGATGCGGAGGGGACCTTCCGTTTCGAGGTCCCTGCGATCGGCGACTACACGGTCACCATCGATCCGAGCACGCTGCCCGAAGGAATCGTGCTCAACGACGACTCGGAGACGAGTCGAGCCGTCACGGTCAATCCCGGCGGAACCGGCAATGCGATCTTTGCGATATCCGATGAGGCCAACGGCGGTGGCTCGTCGTCGAGTGCCGACTCGGGTATCAGCTTCCGTCGGGTTTCCCAGCTCACCGTTGACGGGGTCAAATTGGGCCTGTTCCTGGGTATGGCGGCGATCGGACTGAGCCTCATCTTCGGCACAACCGGTCTGGTGAACTTCGCCCACTCCGAAATGATCGCGTTCGGTTACTTCGCTGCCTTCTTCTTCAACTTCTATGGGTTGGCCGGGGTCTTCGGGTTCATGGCCGAGTGGCCGGCACCGTTCGGCGACGGTGTGAACCTGATCTTCGCCGCCGGTATTGCGGTCATTCTCGGCGCCGGGTTTGGCTGGCTGCTCGACGCCGTCCTGTTCAGCCCGCTCCGGCGCATGGGCGTGTCGCTCATCGCCCAGCTGGTGGTCACGATCGGACTGTCCATCGTGCTCCGTTACGGGTTCCTCTTGATCTTTGGCGGAAACCAGCGATTCTACCGGGACTTCACGGCTCAGCGGAGCCGGACCTACCTCGGTCTGATCGATCTGACCGACAAGGATTTCATCACGATGGTGATCAGCGTCGCCGTCCTGGTGGCGGTCGGGCTCGTACTGGCCAAGACCCGCATCGGAAAAGCGATGAGAGCCGTGTCCGACAACCGCGACCTCGCCGAGAGTTCCGGTATCGACGTGGAGCGGGTCATCAGGATGGTGTGGGTGGCCGGCGGTGCTCTGGCCGCTTTGGGCGGTGTGTTCCTGGGACTGTCTGAAACCGTCAACTGGCTGCTCGGGTTCCGCATGCTGCTTCTGATCTTCGCCGGTGTAACGCTGGGCGGGCTCGGCACCACCTACGGGGCGCTCGTCGGCTGCCTCCTGGTCGGTATGGGCATTCAGCTCTCCACCTTGTTCATCCCGATCGAGTTGAAGAACGCCGGCGCTCTTGCCGTCCTGATCGGTGTCCTTCTGGTCAGACCACAGGGCCTGCTCGGACGAGCGGAAAGGATCGGCTGACATGATGTTCGCACTCGACATGGGCCGGGTCATGCAGGAGACGATGACCCAGGCGTTCGGTCCGCAGGCCGTGGTCTTCGCCATGGCCGCCATCGGCCTCAACATTCACTTTGGCTACACCGGACTGCTCAACTTCGGCCATATCGGCTTCCTCGCTGCTGGGGCCTACGGCACGGCGATCGCCATCACCTCCTGGAGCGTCAACCCGGTTCTGGCGATCGGCGTCGGGCTCGCCTTCGCTCTGATCCTGGGCCTGATGCTCGGCGTGCCGACCCTGCGACTACGGGCCGACTACCTGGCCATTGTCACGATCGCCGCCGCCGAGATCATTCGGCTGCTGGCTCGATCCACGGCGCTGCGCGACGTGACCCGCGGGGCCGAGGGTTTGAACGAATGGGCCGACGGCTTCCAGAACGCCAATCCCTTCGACACGATCTTCGACGTCGGGCCGTTCCGATATCTTCCGATGCAGTTCGCGATCGTGGTGTTCGGGTGGCTTGCCGTCATCCTCGTCTCCATCATGGTGTGGCTGTTGATGAACAGCCCGTGGGGCCGGGTGCTCAAGGCGATTCGCGAAGACGAGGATGCGGCCCGGGCCCTCGGCAAGAACGCCTACTGGTTCAAGATGCAGGCTCTCCTGCTCGGCGGCGCCATCGCCGGATTCGCCGGGTTCATTCAGGCGGTCAGCAGGGCCACGGTCCAACCCGATGTCTACGTGCCGCCGATCACCTTCTTCATATGGACCGCTCTGATTCTCGGTGGTGCCGCTCGGGTGTTCTCCCCGGTCGTCGGCGCGATCATGTTCTGGTTCATCATCGTGTTCGGCGAGTCGTTCCTCTCGGAACTCGTGGCCGACGGCACGATTCCGACCAGTATTCTCGAGTCCACCCAGGTATCGAACGTACGATTCCTGATCATGGGAATCATGCTCATGACCCTGATGGTGTTCAGACCCCAGGGCATATTCGGTGACAGGGAGGAGATGGCGCTCGATGACCGATGAAGCACAGGCAACGGCGGTTGCATCGAAGGCAGCGGTTTTCGAAGGGGTACCGGAGGAGCCTGGGTCGCCGAAGCCCGATCCCATTCTCGTTGTCGACGACCTCCGCCGGTCGTTCGGCGGCCTGGTGGCGGTCGACGTCGACCATCTCGAGATCCAGCGTGGTGTCATCACGGCGCTCATCGGGCCGAACGGGGCGGGCAAGACGACGTTCTTCAACCTCCTGACCACTTTCGACAAGCCGAATTCGGGAAAGGTGACGTTCAACGGAGAGGACGTGAGCGGCACGCCGCCTCACAAGCTGGCCAACAAGGGCATGGTGCGAACCTTCCAGCTCACGAAGGCCCTGTCCAAGCTCACGACCATCGAGAACATGAAGCTCGGCGCCGGCCACCAGGTCGGTGAGTCGATGTGGCGGGGATTGATCCCGCCGTTGTGGAAGAGCCAGGAAGCCGAGATCGAGGCGAAGGCCGAGGCGCTGCTCGAACGGTTCAAACTGTCGCACATGCGCGACGAGTTCGCCGGCACCATGTCGGGCGGTCAGCGCAAACTGCTCGAAATGGCACGGGCCCTGATGACCGACCCGGAGGTCGTCATGCTCGACGAGCCGATGGCAGGCGTCAACCCGGCCTTGACCCAGTCGCTGCTCGGCCACGTCAAGTCGCTGCGCGACGAGGGTATCTCGGTGGTCTTCGTCGAGCACGACATGGACGTGGTACGCGACATCTCCGACTGGGTCGTCGTCATGGCCGAGGGCCAGCTCATCGCCGAGGGGCCGCACAGCTCGATCGGCGCCAATCAGCGGGTCATCGACGCCTACCTCGGGACACACCATGACGACGCACTTGACTTCTCCGAAGACCTGCTGGGGGGCAACTGATGTCCGAGACACAACCTCTGATCACGATCGAGAACGTCGTCGCCGGCTACGTGCCGGGAGTCGACATTCTCAACGGTGTCAACCTCGAGGCCGCCGACGGCGAGCTGGTCGGCATCATCGGCCCGAACGGAGCCGGCAAGTCAACCATGATCAAGGCCATGTTCGGGCTCGTGAACATCCGGAGCGGTGTCGTGCGCTTCCAGGGTGATGAGATCACGAATATGAAGGCCCACGAGCTGGTCGAGCGCGGGGTGGGCTACGTTCCGCAGAACAACAACGTGTTTCCGAGCCTGACCATTCGGGAGAACCTCGAGATGGGGAACTTCCTGCGCCCCGCCACGAATCCGGAACGCCTCGAGCGCATCTACGGTCTGTTCCCGCGACTGAAGGAGCGGTCCACCCAGCGGGCGGGTTCCCTGTCGGGCGGTGAACGGCAGATGCTGGCCATGGGCCGGGCACTGATGATGGAACCGTCGGTCCTTCTGCTCGACGAGCCCTCCGCCGGTTTGTCGCCTGCGCTGCAGGATGAGGTGTTCATCCGCACCAAGCAGATCAACGGCACCGGCGTAACGGTCATCATGGTCGAACAGAACGCCAGCCGGTGCCTGCAGATCTGTGACCGGGGCTACGTGCTCGACCAGGGAACCAACGCCTACACCGACACCGGTCGGGCGCTCCTCGAAGACCCGAAGGTCATCGAGCTCTATCTCGGCACGCTGGCCAAGGCCCACTGAAACCAACAGGCTCGTGGGTGTTCCCTCCCGCCGGGTGCTCGACGACTTCGTCGCTGCGGTCGGCCGGGAGCATGTCCTCGTCGATCAGGAGTTCACCGACTCCTATCTGACCGACTGGACGGGTCTCTTCCGTGCCGAACCGACCGCCGTCGTCCGGCCGGCGACCACGGCCGAGGTCGCAGCGGTGGTCGCGATCTGCGTCGACCACGGGGTGGCCATCTGCCCCCAGGGTGGCAACACGGGTCTCGTCGGGGGGAGCGTGCCCGTCGACGGGGGAGTGGTGGTCTCGACGCGACGGCTGCAACGTCTGGATCCCGTGGATACGGCCGCCGGCCAGGTCACGGTGGGTGCCGGTGTGGCACTCGGTGACCTCCAACGCCACGCCAAGGGTGCCGGCATGGCCTACGGGGTCGACCTCGGCGCCCGTGACAGCGCCACGATCGGGGGAACGATTGCCACCAACGCCGGCGGCACGAACGTGATTCGCCACGGGATGACCAGGGACAACGTGGTCGGCATCGAAGTCGTTCTGGCCGACGGCTCGGTGGTCGACCACCTTGGCGGGCTGCGAAAGGACAACACCGGGTACGACCTGCCGGGTCTGTTCTGCGGAAGCGAGGGAACGCTCGGACTCATCACTGCGGCCAGGGTGAGGCTCCACCATCTTCCCAGCGCTCAGGTGACCGCCCTCCTGGCCTTTGCCGACGTCGGTGACACGGTGGCCGCGGTGGCGGCCCTGACAGCCGCAGGCCTGCCGCTCGAGGCCGTCGAGCTCATGCTGGAGCCGGGATTCGAACTCGTACGGAAGAACTTCGATCTTCAGACCCCATTCCAACGTCGCCATCGTGCGTATCTCCTCGTCGAGTGCGCCGACAGCCTTCCCGTGGTCGAACGGCTGGCCTCGGTGGTGTCGGAACTCGACGGTGTCGAGGAGGTGGCGGTGGCGGAGGACGCATCCCGTCGTGAGGCATTGTGGAGGTTCCGTGAGCGGCACACGGAAGCGGTTGCGGCCGCCGGCCCGCCCCTCAAGCTCGACGTGTCGGTTGCGGTCGGTTCGGTCGGTGCACTCGTCGAGCGAGTGCAGCAGCGGGTCGGCGACGCCTATCCGGAGGCAAAACTGTGGTTGTACGGCCACGCCGGCGACGGGAACGTTCACGTCAACGTGACCGGTCTGAGTGAGAGCGAGGAAACGGATTGCGCCACCCTGATTCTCGACGACGTCATCGCCATGGGCGGAAGCGTCAGCGCCGAGCACGGCATCGGCCGTCTCAAGAGGGAATGGCTGATCAAACAGCGGGGTGAGGTCGAAGTCGGGGTGTTCCGTGCCATCAAGACGGCGCTCGACCCCGACGGCTTGTTCCAGCCCGGTGTCCTCCTCCCCGAACCCGACTGACCGCTCCCCGAAATTCTCAACTCACGTGACACTGGGTGTCACCTGAGCTACTCAGAATGGCGTGGCAGCACGCGAATGGGGCCGGCCCTGGCGGACCGACCCCATGTCAGCTTGCGTTGTGTTCGGTTGAACCGAGGTTCAACCCACCGACAGGATTACTCGGCGAAGACGTACCGGTCGCTCTCGATGCCGTCGGTTCCGTAGGTCATGATACGGAACGAGGCGGCAGCGGGCTCACCGGCGTCGACGAACTCGTACGGTCCACCGAAGCCGTCGTAGTCGGGGTCACCGCCGTCGGCGATGATCTGCTTGCACTCCTCGAAGCTGGTGCACTTGTCACCACCGCGGGTGATGTCGTTGATCTCCGCAGCGACGGCGATCGGATCATCGGTACCGGCCATTTCGGCGGCCAGTGCGGTGATGATCACGGCGTCGTAGGTCTCGGCGCCGTAGGCCAGCGTGTCGACCGGCTCACCGTAGGCCTCCTCGAAGCGATCGGTCAGACCGGTGATGGTCTCCAGATCGACCGAGGGGACGGTGCCCTGCAGACCCTCGAGAATCGAGACGTCGGTGAGGTTGTCACCGGCGTCCTCGATGAAGCCGTCCACACCGTAGACCGCCTTGTCGACCGGGCCGATGCCCCGCTCGTGCATGGTGGTCAGGATGTTGCCGGCCTCGGCGAAGGCGATCACGATGTAGGCATCGGAATCGGCAGCGGCGAGGGTGTCGATCTCGGGATCGAAGTTCTCGGTGTCAACCGCATAGGGAATGAACTCGTCGATGGTGCCACCCTGGGCCTCGAAGTTCTCCCGCACGGCATTGGCGAGACCTTCGCCGTAGCTCTCCTGACGATAGATGACACTCAGGCTCTGGTTGCCGTCCGAAGCGATCAGGTTGGCCAGCACCTGGCCCTGGAGCAGGTCGGACGGAGCGGTACGGAAGTAGAGCCCGTTGTCGTCGTAGGTGGTGAAGTCGGGCGAGGTGTTCGCCATCGAGAACTGGATGACGCCGGCACCGGTGATCTTGTCGATCACGAGCTTCGACACGGCCGACGAAGCGGCACCGATGATGACATCGGCACCCTCGGCCAGCTGGCCGTCGACGGTGGGGTTGGCGATGTCGACGTTGGTGTCGCCCGAGTCACCCTCGAGGATCACGACGTCGTTGCCAAGCACACCACCGGCGGCGTTGATGTCTTCTGCGGCCAGGCGGAGACCTGCGACCTCCGGCGGAGCCAGGAAGGCCAGGTCACCGGTGAGCGGGATGATCGAACCGACGGTGAGCACACCATCGACCGACGAACCGGCGGCGGGAGTCTCCTCCGCGTCGGCATCCTCATCCTCCGTAGCGTCTTCGGCCTCTTCGGCCGCGTCGTCGGCGGCTTCCTCGACCTCTTCGGCCGCGTCGTCGGCGGCATCCTCTACTGCTTCAACAGCGTCCTCAGCGTCGTCCGAGCCGCAAGCGGCGGCGGCGAACGAGAACGCCATGAGCAGCGCCAAGAACTTCATTAGGCGCGTTTTTGCCATATTTCTTACTCTCCTCAATAGGGTTGCAACCTCATCCGAGGTCAGTGGGACATGATAGCGGGCGACAACGACAAGGAAATCGCACCTGGACAGAACGTTTCCCTGTTTGTCACCCCATGACAATTTGGTATCGGTCAACCGAACGTTGTTAAGACCGATGAACCGGGTCCCGGGCCTTCGCTAGAACAATCCGACGGAGCGGCGCACCCGCGCCATGACCTCGGCTGCCTTCTCCCTGGCCCGGTCCTGGCCGACGGCCAGCAACTCGGCGACCGTGCCGTCGTCGAGTTCGGCCATACGTTTCTGGATGGGCCTGACCATCTCGATGACGGCCTCCGCGGTGTCGGATTTCAGCGGGCCGTACTGTGTGTAGTTCTCGGCCTCGGTGACAGGGTCGGTTCCTTTCGCCGCGGCGAGGATCGACAGGAGGTTCGACACGCCGGGCTTGGCCGCCGGGTCGTAGCGAACCTCGGAGTCGTTGTCGGTCACGGCGCGCTTGAACTTCCTGGCGATGTCGGCTTCACTGTCATCGACCGAGATCGTGCCCTGGGGTGATTCCATCGACTTCGACATCTTGTTGTCGGGGTGTTGCAGATCCATGATGCGGGCTCCGACCTCGGAGATCTGTGCCTCGGGCACGACCAGCACGTCGCCGTAGCGGCTGTTGAACCGCTGGGTGACGTCGCGGGTGATCTCGAGGTGCTGGCGCTGGTCGTCGCCGACCGGCACGATGTCGGTGTCGTACAGCACGATGTCGGCCGCCATGAGGGCCGGGTAGGTGAACAGCGCCGCCGAGACGAACTCGTTGGCGTCGCTCTTGTCCTTGAACTGGGTCATCCGGCGGAGCTCGCCGAACGACGTCACACACTGCATGTGCCAGGCCAGCTCGCTGTGCTCCGGCACCCGGGACTGCACGAAGAGGGTGGAGCGTTCGGGGTCGATTCCGGCGGCCAGCATCACCCGGGCCATGTCAAGTGTCGCCCGCCCGACCTCGCCCGGATCACGGGGCACCGAGAGGGCATGGAGGTCGACGATGCAGTAGAGACCGTCGGTCGTGTCCTGCAGCGACACCCAGTTGCGAAGCGCCCCGATGTAGTTGCCGAGGTGGGGGATGCCGCCGGTTGGCTGAATGCCTGAGAAGGCGCGAGGTTTGGTGGACGCTTCACTCATGACTCACAAGGCTACGGCGGGCCCGGCACGGTTGGCCACCGAATTCGGTGTAGAATCACACCGATGTCATTCCAGGTACAGACCGAGACCTTCGAGGGTCCGTTCGATCTCTTGCTGCATCTGATCCTCAAGGACGACGTCGACCTCTACGAGGTCAGGCTGTGCGAGATCGTCGACGCCTACCTGGAGGAGCTGTCGAAGATCGAGGCCTGCGACCTCGAGGTGTCGACGGAGTTCCTGCTGATCGCCGCCACCCTGGTGGAGCTCAAGTGCCGCCGGCTTCTACCGGTCGACGACGATCTCGACCTCGACGAGGAGCTCGGCCTGTGGGAGGAGCGGGATCTGCTTCTGGCCCGGTTGTTCGAATGCAAGACCTTCAAGGACGCGGCCGTCGTCCTCCAGGACATGATGGATGCGGCCGACCGCTCGATCCCGCGCCAGTTCGGCCTGGAGGAGCAGTTCCTCGAGCTTGCCCCCGACCCACTGGCCGGTATGACGGCCGACAAGTTGAGGCGGGCCTTCCTCCGGCTGGTGGCCGAGAAGCCCAAACCCGAAGAACTCTCGCTGCTCCACGTGTCGGTCGCCAAGGCAAGCGTGACCGAGGCCATCGAGGAGTTCGTCGCCGAGTTGCCCCGCCGCGGCCCGGTCACGTTCCGGGAGTTGACCGACGGCATCGAGGAGCGGATCGAGATCGTCGTCCGCTTCCTCGCCGTTCTCGAGCTGTTCAAACAGGGGCTGGTCGACCTCGATCAAGCTGTCTGCTTCGGTGAACTCGTCGTGGTATGGACGGCCGACGACCTCGATGACCTGGTCGACGGGAGCGAGACGCTGGCCGAGATCACCATGTCCAACGCCGACACCTACGAGGGCTGAGGGCCGAGGCGATGGACGATCCCGTGACTGTCGACGACGCGGCCGATGACGCGTCCGGCGACCGCGCACCCGATGGCATCATGATCGAGGCCCGGCGGGCCATCGAGGCGATGCTTCTCGTCGCCTCCGAGCCGACCGAAGAACATCTGTTGGCCCAGGTCGTCGAGCTTGCGCCGGAGACCGTGCGCCGGATCTGTCTCGATCTCGCCGCCGAGTACGAGGCCGAGAAGCGAGGTTTCCAACTGATCGAGGTGGCGGGCGGGTGGCGCTATCAGACCCATCCCGACGTCCATCCCTACGTCGAGCGCTATGCGATGGAGGGGCTGCCCAACCGGTTGTCGAGCGCGGCGCTGGAGACGCTGGCGATCGTCGCCTACAAGCAGCCGATCTCCCGGGTTCAGATCAGTGCCATCCGCGGCGTCAACGCCGATGGGGTGCTGAAGACCCTCGAGCAGCGAGGCTACGTTGCCGAGGTCGGGAGAGACAGCGGGCCGGGCCAGGCCACGTTGTTCGGCACCACCGACTTCTTCCTCGAGCGGCTGGAACTGGCCTCCATCGAAGGTCTCCCACCGTTGGGCGATTTCATTCCGTCCGCCGAGGTGCTCGAAGCACTGGAACAGACGCTCCGTATCGAGGTCGATCCGCCGACCGATGTCGACGATGGCACACCGGATGCCGCCCCGGAACCGGAACCGGAGCCGGAGTCGGCCGAGACCGGTTCGACGGCGCCGACCGAACCAGGTTAGTCCGGTCGGATGGACGCCGAGTCGGAGCGGGCCCAGAAGGTGTTGGCCCGCCTCGGCGTGGCCAGCCGCCGGGCGTCGGAAGACCTCATACGCGAGGGCCGGGTGACGATCAACGGTCGCGTCGCCACCATCGGCGACCGTGTGGCCGAGGGCGATGAGCTGGCCGTCGACGGTGTCGTCCTCTCGACGATGCCCGAGATCGTCGTCTACCTCCTCAACAAACCGGCAGGCGTCGTCACGACCGCATCGGACCCCCAGGGCCGCCCGACGGTGATGGATCTGGTTCCGGCCGAGCCGAGGGTGTTTCCCGTCGGCCGGCTCGATCTCGACACCGAGGGGCTGCTGCTGCTCACCAACGACGGCGATCTCACGAACCGGCTGACCCATCCCAGCTTCGGGGTCGACAAGGAGTACATCGTTCACGTGAGGGGCAACCCGAGCCGGGGCGCACTGCGTCGCCTGCGGGAGGGTGTCGAGCTCGATGATGGTAGGACGGCCCCGGCGCAGGTCTCGGTGATTGCCCCCGGGGTGATCCGTCTGATCATCCACGAGGGTCGGAACCGGCAGGTTCGGCGCATGTGCGACGCTGTCGGTCACCCGGTCGTGCGCCTGGTTCGTTCCCGCGTCGGTCCCATCGTCGATCGCCGGCTCAGGCCGGGTGAACATCGACTGCTCGACTCTGACGAACTGTTGTCATTGCAACGGGCCGCGTCGTCGAGCCGCTAGATTTTCCGGGTGATGAGATCCGTGATGACGGCCGGATTGCCGGTTCCGGTGGGTGGGTGACCGATGGCGGTCCGCGCACTCCGGGGAGCGATCACGGTCGATCACGACGACATCGACGAGGTCAAGAAGCGCACAGCGGAACTTCTCCTCGGTCTGCTCGACCGAAACGGCCTCCACACCGACGACCTGATCAGTATCTTCTTCACCGCCACCGACGACATCTCGTCGGTGGCGCCGGCGGCCGGGATCCGTGATCTGGGGCTGACCGATGTCCCGCTGCTCTGTGTCGGGGAGATGGCCACCGACGGAAGTCTCGAGCTGTGCATCCGGCTGATGGCCCACGTCGAGACCGACCGGCCCCGTTCGGCCATGCGGCACCTCTTCCTCCGGGGTGCCGTGGTTCTGCGGCCCGATCTCCTCGACGCCGCTGATCTCCCCGATCGCAGCGCTTCCGCCGGCCGTCCGGAAGGACCCGACTCGTGATCGAGGGACTGTCCATCGGATCGTCCGACGACGGCAACGGGCGAGTGACCGGCCGCACGATCGTTCCCGGACGGGCCAACGTGGTCGGCACCGGTCTGATCGGTGGATCGGTCGGCCTGGCGCTGCGTGAACGCGGTTGGCACGTGTCGGCCTCCGATCTCGACGACGGCTCGCAGTCCGAGGCGGTCGAACGGGGGGCCGCCGACGTCATCGGCCTGGATCCGATGGCCGACGTCACGTTCATCGCGTCACCGGTCGGTGCCATCCCCGAGCTGGCCGAACGGGCTCTCGGCAAGACGTCGGGTCTGGTCACCGACGTCGGGTCGACGAAGGCCGACATCTGTCGGGCGGTCATCAATCCGCGATTCGTCGGCGGGCATCCGATGGCGGGATCGGATCAGGACGGGATAGCCGGTGCACGGTCCGATCTGTTCGCCGGCGCAATGTGGGTGCTGACTCCGTCGGAATCCACCGACGAGGATGCCTTCGCCGTCATCAGGGCGGTGGTGCGGAGCTTCGGGGCCGAGACGATCTCGCTCCCCCCGACCGTCCACGACGAGTTGGTGGCCCACGTGAGCCACGTTCCCCACCTCACCGCGGCAGCCCTCATGAACCTCGCATCGAGCGGCTCCCTGCAGCATCGGGCGCTGTTACGCCTGGCGGCCGGGGGCTTCCGCGACATGACCCGGATCTCGGCGGGACGTACGTCGATCTGGCCCGATATCTGTGTCGCCAACTCGACCGCCATCTCCAAGTCGTTGACCGAGCTGATCGAGCGGCTGGAGGAGACCCGCAACCTCGTCGCCTCCCGCGACCGTGTCGGCCTGTACCGGCTTCTCAACGAGGCTCGGATGGCCCGCCTCAACCTGCCTGTCGGTTACGGCGAGGTGGAGCGGGTGGCCGAGGTCGCGGTTCCGATCCCCGACCGCCCGGGAGAACTCGCTGCCATCACCACCCTGGCCGCCGAGCTCGACGTGAACATTCTCGACCTCGAGATCAGCCACTCAGGCGAGGGGAGGCAGGGTCTGCTGACCGTGGTGGTCGATGCCGACCTGGCAGAACGTCTCGTCGGTGGCCTCATGGTGCGCAACTATCATCCGACGATCCGGCGCCGGGATGACCCGGCCGACGAGACCCAGGAGCCCGATTGATGGCTGACGACGGGTCGATCGTCGTGGTCGCCATCGACGGTCCGGCCGGCAGTGGCAAGTCGACGGTGGCTCGTCGTCTGGCCGAGGCCCTCGATCTCTTCTATCTCGACACCGGAGCCATGTACCGTGCCGTCACCCTCGCCGCGTTGATCGGCGGGATCGACGTGTCCGACGAGTCGGCGGTCGCCGAGCTGGCCGATCGGGTCGACATCGAGCTTCGGGCCGACGGGACCGTATGGGTCGACGGTGTCGACTCCACGGCGGCCATTCGCACCGATGATGTCAACGGCGCGGTCTCGGAGGTTGCCGCCAATCAGGCCGTTCGCACAGAGCTGGTCGACCGCCAGCGGCGCTGGACGAGGCTGCGGGGCGGGGGAGTGTTGGAGGGACGCGACATCGGCTCGGTCGTCTTCCCCGATGCCGACCTGAAGGTCTATCTGACGGCCTCGCCGGAGGTGCGGGCCCGGCGTCGTGCCGGCGAGAGTCAGGCAACCGACGTGGACGCGGTGGCCAAGGATCTGGCCCGCCGTGACGCCTACGATGCCGGCCGAGCCCACGATCCGCTCAAGGTGGCTGACAACGCCGAGGTGGTAGATACCAGTGATCTCACGATCGACGGGGTGGTCGAGGTTCTGGTGGCGATGCTGGATCGGGCGGTCGGCGATCCCGGTCGCCCGGTGGGCTGACGGTGACGTCCGCCGCAGTCGACATGGGGCGCGGCCCCCGTATCGTCTACCGGTTCCTCCGCCTCCTCCTCGCCGGCGCCACGAAGCTGTGGTTCCGGATTTCGGTGAGCGGCATCGAGAACGTGCCCACCAGCGGCGGATACATTCTCGCCCCCGGGGCTCACCGGTCGATTCTCGACACGCCGATCGCATCGCTCGCCAGTCCCCGGGTGTTGCGGTTCATGGGAGCGGAGAACTACTTCGCCGCTCCCGGCCTCGGCTTCTTCCTGCGTTCGATGGGGGGATTTCCGGTCGAACGGTCAATGACCGACCGGTCGGCTCTCCGAGTGGCCGAGGAGGTGCTGGCCCGAGGTGAGCCGCTCGTGGTCTTTCCCGAAGGAACCAGGCAGCATGGCCCGCTCATCACCGAGATGAAGGAGGGAGCGTCGTTCCTGGCCTGCCGGGCCGGTGTGCCCATCGTGCCGGTCGGTATCGGCGGGGCGGCCCGGGCGCTGCCGAAGGGAGCGCGGGTGCCCCGGCCGCGTCGTATCGCCGTTGTGGTCGGTGCGCCGATCCATCCCCCTGAGCGGAGCGACGGAGCGGGCGGTGGCCGGGTGAAACGGTCTGCCGTCCGGGGATTGACCGAGCAGCTGCGGGCCAGCCTGCAGTTGCTGTTCGACGAGGCCCAGCAGCGGGCCAACGTCCGCTGACATCCAATCCGTCCGTCCAGCTTTTGTGGCCCACCGACCCGTTTGGGGGTCGCGGACGGGCAAAAGCTCGTGGGGTGGGCTGGTGTTACAGGGCGGTGAGCACGTCGGAGGCGTCGACGTAACGGTCCTGGAGACGAGGGTTCTCACCCACCGGACCGCCGGCGGCCAGGGTGGCCACCACGTCGACCACGTTGAGCAGTTCCCGCAGGTTGCGGGGCGGGGGAAAGTACTCGTCTTCGGTGGTGATGCTCACCTCCTCGACTCCATCCGCGGGGTCGAGGAAGTCGATGACCGCCTGGACGACGTCCTCCGGAGCCGACGCCCCGGCTGTGAGCCCGACGGTGCCGTCGAGGTCGGACGGCAACTCGTCGGGTCCGTTCACCCGGAAGACCCGGCCACAGCCTGCCTCCGCGGCCAGCTTGGCTAAAGCGTTCGTGTTCGAGCTGTTGGCGGACCCGATGACCACGAAGGCGTCGCATTGCTCGGCCACCGCCATGAGGGCGGACTGGCGATTGGTGGTGGCGAAACAAAGGTCGGACCGGGCCGGGGTGAACAGGTCCGGGTAGCGGGCCTTGGCCGCGTCGGCCACGTCGGCCCAGTCGCGGTGGCTGAGGGTGGTCTGGGCCAGCAGCGCAGTCGGCTGATCGAAATCGGGCAGCTCAGCCACGTCGGCCACCGACTCCACCCGATGGATGGCGTCGGGGGCGACGGCCATCGTGCCGACCGCCTCCTCATGACCCTCGTGGCCGATGTAGACGATCTGATAGCCCTTGCCCGCGCGGACCTTCACCTCGTGGTGAACCTTGGTGACGAGCGGGCACACGGCGTCGACGACGTAGCTGCCCCGCTCCCGGGCCGCGGCGACAACCTCCGGAGCCGAGCCGTGAGCCGACAACATGATGGGCCGCCCGGGCGGCACGTCGCCTATGTCGTCGACGAACACCACACCCCGGTCGGAGAACCGCTCGACGACCAGCTTGTTGTGGACGATCTCGTGATAGCAGTAGACCGGCGGCTCGAAGGCCCTGACCATCCAGGCCAGAGCCTTGATCGCCATCTCCACCCCGGCGCAGAAACCGCGAGGGTTGCAGAGCAGGACCCGCTCGACCCCGGGGGAGGTCCTATCGGCTGACGCTGACGGTTCGTTCATCACCGTCCAGCGTACTGGCTATCATTGACTGGTGAGTTTGCCCCTGGTGGTTGGCGTAGCGCCCGGTTCACCGGCCCACGAGGCCGGGGTCGAGGTCGGCGATGTGTTGTGCTCGATCAACGGCGAGCAACCCCGCGACGTGATCCGCTACCAGCTGCTCGTCGACGGTCCGGAGCTGGATCTCGAGCTCGACCGGGGTGGTCTCACCCGAACGGTCGAGATCACCAAGACCGACGGCCACCCGCTGGGCATCGAGGTGCAGGCCGCCGTGTTCGACCAGGTTCGCACCTGCGACAACCACTGCGGGTTCTGCTTCATCTATCAACTCCCGCCCGGGATGCGGCGCAGCCTGTATCTGAAGGACGACGACTATCGCCTGTCGTTCCTCTACGGCAACTTCACCACGCTGACGCGGTTCACCGAGGCCGACTTCGAACGGGTGGTGACCGAGGGGCTGTCGCCGCTGTACGTCAGCATCCACGCCACCGATCGGGCCAAGCGCAGCGAGATGCTGCGCAACCGGCGCGGCGCCACGAGTCTGCGGTGGCTGTCGGCCCTCCTCGACGAAGGCATCGAGATCCACGGCCAAGTGGTGGTGTGCCCCGGCATCAACGACGGCCAGGTGCTGGCCGACACGCTGCTCACCGTCCTCGACCAGTATCCTGCCCTGGCCAGCCTCGCCGTCGTGCCGCTCGGCGTGAGCGACCATTCCAACGAACCCGACATGCGGCCCCACACCGAAGAGGAAGCGGCCGCGGTGGTCGACCTCGTCGAGGAGTGGCAGGCGGTCTATTCCGAGGTGCTCGGCCGTCGCCTGGTGTTCGCAGCCGACGAGTACTATCTGCTCGCCGGCCGGCCCTTCCCTCCGGCCGAAACCTACGAGGGGTTCGCCATGCACGAGGATGGCATCGGTATGGCCCGCACCTTCGAACTCGAGTTCGTCGGGCTGTCCGACACCCCTGTCGGCACCGCCTCCGGCTTCTTCGCCTGGGTCGACGGCGCGCCGGCCGACGGATACCGTGCCCCTCGCCTCGGTGCCACCAACCCGGCGTCGGCGGAGTCGACCACCGCCCAGCCGGTCTTGCTCCGACCGTCGACTCGGGCCCCGGTTTGTGTGATCACCGGCGCCTACGGGGCAAGGGTCCTCGAACCGCTCCTCCGTGAAGTCGCCGATGATCTCGAATCCGACGTTCGAATCCTGCCCGTCGACAACCGCTTCTTCGGCGGCAACATCGGGGTGACGGGCCTGCTGGTCGGGGCCGACGTCGCCCGCCACCTCGCCGATCAGCCGGCCGGCCATCGCTATCTGCTGCCCGACGTCTGCCTGTCGGGCGGCCGGTTCCTCGACGGAACCTCGGTCGACGACCTGCCGCTGCCGGTCGAGGTGATCGGCACCGACGGCCTCTCGTTACGCCGAGCGTTGGGTCTGGTGTCGTCATGAGTTCGCTTCCCGAGGTGGTCATCGTCGGCCGGCCGAACGTCGGCAAGTCGACGCTCATGAACCGGATCCTCGGCCGTCGCGAGGCGATCGTCGAGGAGCGACCCGGAGTGACCCGCGACCGCAAGGAGGTGGAGGCCGAGTGGCTCGGCCGTCCCTTCCGCCTGGTCGACACGGGCGGCTGGCTGGCCCGCGGCTCGGATCTCGACCAGAAGGTCTCCAACCAGTCCGAGCGCGCCCTGCAGACGGCCGACGTGATCCTGTTCGTCGTCGACGCCATCATCGGCGTCACCGACGAGGACATGGCCGCGGCCAAACTCCTCCGCTCCGTCGATACGCCGGTGCTGTTGGTGGCCAACAAGATCGACGACCGCAATCACGAGGGCGCCGTCTGGGATCTGGCCCGCCTGGGTCTGGGCGAGCCGTACCCGGTCAGTTCGATCCACGGTCGGGGAGTGGGTGATCTGCTCGACGAGGTCATCGCCCACTTCGACGGCTACGACGAGATCTCCGAGGCCGAGGACAGTGACGATGTCGACGGCGCCCCGGACCGGATCTTCAGCATCGCCCTGGTCGGCCGGCCCAACGTCGGCAAGTCCACCCTGTTCAACCGTCTGATCGGCGAGGAGCGGTCGGTGGTCCACGACATGCCAGGGACCACCCGTGACACGATCGATACCGTCGTCGAAACCGAGATCGGACCGGTGCGGTTCCTCGACACCGCCGGCATGCGGCGCCGGTCCCGAATCAACGAGGACACCGAGTACTACTCGGTCGTCCGCTCGCTCAAGGCGGTCGACGGCGCCGATGTGGCGCTGCTCATCATCGACGCCTCCGAAGGTGTCACCCAGCAGGACCAGCGCCTGGCCGAGCGGGTCGACGCCGCCGGCTGCCCGGTTGTCGTCGTCCTCAACAAGATGGACCAGCTGACCACCGAGCAGAAGAACGATTTGGCCATCCAACTCGAACGCAAGCTCAGCTTCCTCCCCGACGGCGGGGTCCATCGAATTTCTGCACTCAGCGGGGCCGGCACCCAGAAACTGCTCCCGTCGTTGCGGTCGGCGATCGCCGCCTACCAGACGAGGGTTCCGACCCGGAAGGTCAACGACGTGATCCGTCTGGCCCAGCAGGCCCAGCCGGCGCCGGGTGGAGCTCGAGTGCTCTATGCCACTCAGGGCGCCGTCGACCCGCCGACCTTCACCCTGTTCGCCAACCGGCGCATCCCCGACCACTACCTCCGCTACCTCGAACGGCGGCTGCGGGAGGAGTTCGACTTCGGGCCGACGCCGATCAAGATTCGCGTCCGACGCCGTAGCGAGTAATCGGCTGCGCCGATCCCGAGCGCACCGCCACGACGAGCCGAGCCCGTGCTCAGCGGCGCTGGGCTAGGATGGAAGGACTATGGAGAGGCTTCTGCCGGCTCTCGCCGCGATCGTCTGCGCCCTGGCGGCTGCCGCCTGGGCCCGGGCCGCGGTGCGGCGCCACCAGGTGGTGAACCGCCTGGCCGAGGAGCAGACCGATCCGGACCTGTGGCGACTGGCCATCAACGACTACCGCCGCGACCTACAGACCGCCGTGTTCACCGGTCTGGCTGCCATGGCCCTGCTGATCGTGGCCGTGGTCAGGATCGGCACCTGGCAGGCCGCGTTGGTCTCGCTCCTCGGTGTGCCGGCGGCCGTCGCCCTCGTCAACCGGGAGTCCCAGATCGAGATCGCGCGCATCTCGGCCAATCGGGCCGAGGTCGAGAAGAAGGCCCGTGAGGTGCTGACCCAGGAGGAACTGGCGCCCCTCCAGTGGGCGGCTCGTCTCGCGCCTTCCGATCTCCCCGACATGCCGAACTTCGAGATCGGTCAGGCCTACCAGGCCGGCAGCGGGGCCATGGCCGGCGACTTCTACGACGTGTTCGAGATCGACGAGGTGAGGGTCGGGGCCGTCATCGGTGATGTCACCGGGCACGGCATCGAACCGTCGATTACCGCCCTCCAGGCGAAGTATCTGCTGCGGGCGTTTCTCATCCAGTACCGCGACCCCGGCCAGGCGCTCGAGCAGCTGAACGCCCAGATGTCGGTGTTGGAACGGGGTGAGGAGTTCATCTCGTTGTGCATCCTCGTATTCGACATCGAGGCGGAAACGCTGCGCTACGCATCCGCCGGCCACCCGGCTGCGTTCGTCTGGCACGACGGCGAAGTGCGTCCGCTGGGTGCCACCGGTCCGCTGCTGATGTTGGATCCGACGGCTCCGTATCACTCCCGGGAGATGGCCTGGGAGCTCGACGACGTCGCCGTGCTCTACACCGACGGCCTGGCCGAGGCCCGCCGGGGTGAGGTGCTCTTCGGCGAGGACGGTATCGCGGGGATGATCCGCCGTGACCCAACGGCCACCCCCGATGTGCTGACGAAGGTTCTGGTCGAGGCGGCCCGGGATTTCGCCGGCGGCCCGATCAGCGACGACGTGGCGGTGCTCGTCCTGCGTAGGATCTAGGTTCTCGACACGCCTATCGTCTTCTGCCTGTCTCCTGGAGGTCCGTCTACCTGTGCCGTGGTGTGATACCTGCGACGTCTACCTGGCCCCCAATTCGGTGGCGACCGAGGGGACCTGCCCCACCTGTGGCGACACCGTCGACCAGGCCGACAGGATCCAGGCCGACAACGCGGCCGACGCCGTGCCGTGGCACTTCTGGATCGTCGTGGTCGCCGTGGTGGCCTACCTCGGCTGGCGGCTGGTCGAGGGTGTGGCCTGGCTCGCGCAGCGACTGTGACCTGAAATCGGGATAATCGCGCCGCCACCTCTCCGAAGCACGGTACGATCGGAGCGCCACGGGCTGTGGCGCAGCTTGGTTAGCGCGCTTGACTGGGGGTCAAGAGGTCGGGAGTTCGAATCTCCCCAGCCCGACACTGAAACCGGGCGCACCGGCGAGATGTCGTCGGTGCACCGTGACGAGGATCGGCTGGTTACGCGTCGTAGCGACGCGAAATCTCCCAAACCTCGCCGGTCCCGGCCTGTCCGGGCTCCACGGTCACTGTTCCACCTCGCCGCACGCGATGAGATCGGCCACCAGCCCCGTCCAGCCGGTCTGGTGGGAGGCCCCGAGACCGGCGCCCGTGTCGCCGTGGAAGTACTCGTGAAAGGCCACCAGGGCGCCGACATCGGGGTCCTCGTCGAAGAACCGGTGCTGACCGTGGACCGGGCGCCGTCCATCCTCGTCTCGTAGGAACAGCGACGTCACACGAGCCGCCAGGTCCCGGGCCACGGCCAGAAGCGGACCTCGCCCGGGTCCGGCGACCTCGCTGTCACCGAAGAAGCGGGCGTAGCGCCGCAGCGCCTCGATGATCAGGTAGTTGACCGGGAACCAGACCGGGCCCCGCCAGTTCGAATTGCCACCGAACAACGGCGACCGGGACTCTGCCGGCTGGTAGCTCACCGTCGAGCGGCTGCCGGCGATGTCCAGCACGTAGGGTTCGTCGCGATGACGGGCCGACAGCGACCGGATGCCGAACTCCGACAGGAACTCCGCCTCGTCCAACATCACCCCGAGCACCCGCCGCAGGCGGGCGGCCGGCACGACCGACAGAAGATGACCGGGAGCGCCGATGGCGGAAGTTGGCGTGGCCTGCACGACATCGGTAGCAAATTGGGGTTTGTGCTCGAGAAACCAGTTCATCCGGGCTGCGAACCCGGGCAGGTGGTCCAAAACGGCGTCGTCGAGGAACGTCACGGCGAACAGCGGGATGAGCCCGACCATCGAGCGCACCTCGAGCGGCACCGGTCCGTCGGCCGTGCGCAGCACATCGTGGTAGAAGCCGTCCTTCTCGCTCCAGAGGCCTTGGTTGTTGATGGCCGACGCCACATAGGTGAAATGCTCGAAGAACTTCGTGGCCAGGTCCTCGTAGGTGTCGTCGTGGTCGGCCAGGATGATCGCCATCTCCAACAGGTTCAGGCAGTACATCGCCATCCACGCCGTGCCGTCGGCCTGCTCGAGCCTCACCCCGGCCGGCACCCCCTCGGAACGGTCGAACGGGCCGATGTTGTCGAGGCCGAGGAAGCCGCCCTCGAACACGTTGTTGTTGTCGGCGTCCTTCCGGTTCACCCACCACGTGAAGTTGATCAGCAACTTGTGGAGGACCCGCTGGAGGAAGTCGAAGTCGGTCGATCCGTCGATCTCGAAGACCCTGAGCGCGGCCCAGGCGTGAACCGGTGGATTGACGTCGCCGAACGACCACTCGTAGGCCGGTAACTGGCCGTTCGGGTGCATGTACCACTCCCGCAGCACCAGCTCGAGCTGCGCCTTTGCGAAATCCGGATCGACGTGGGCCAGGGGCACGGTGTGGAAGGCCAGATCCCACGCCGCGTACCAGGGATACTCCCAGGTGTCGGGCATGGCGATGATGTCGGCGTTGTCGAGATGTCGCCAACCCGAGTTTCGCCTTCTCCGTCGTTCCGCCGGCGGCGACGGTTGAGCCGAATCGCCCTCGAGCCACCGGTCGACGTCGAAATGGTAGAACTGCTTCGACCACAACATGCCGGCGAAGGCCTGGCGCATCACAGCCAGCTTCTCGGCCGCGGCGCCGTCCGGGCTCAGGGAGGTGTAGAACTCGTCGGCATCGGCTCGGCGCCGGGTGAACAGCTCATCGCCCGGTGGTTGTCCACCGTCTGCCGACAACCGGACGACGATCGATGCCGACTCCTGCGGATCGACCTCCAGGCGATACCACAGCGCCCCCTTGGTGCCGATGCCGTCCGGGTTGACGGTCGGCGCTCCGGTCACGACGTGGTCGGAGATTCCGTCCTTCGGATACGACGGGCCGGGCTGGTCCCACAACAGGGCGCTGTTCGATTCGTTGTCGCAGACGAGAAGCTCCGGCTCACCGGTGCCCGACAGCTCCATCACCCCGAGGCTGTGGTGCTCGGCGAGGAAGCGGCCGTTCTCGACGCGGATCGACGGCCGCCGATCGTCGAGGCCCCACGACCAGGTGTTGCGGAACCAGAGCGTCGGCAGCACATGCAGTGTCGCCACGCCGGGGCTGCGGTTGGTCACCGTGATCCGGGCCGAGAGGTCGTCGGGTGCGCTCTTGGCGTACTCGATGTTGATCACCCACCGGGACCGGTCGAGCACGCCGGTCTCGATCAGCTCGAACTCCGGTTGGTCCCGGTTGCGACGCTTGTTCTCGTGAAGCAGCGCGTCGTAGGGAAAGGCTTCGTGCGGATAGAGGTAGCGCCACTCCATCCAGGAGTGCGTCGGGGTCGAGTCGACGTGCCACCAGTACTCCTTGGCGTCCTCACCGTGGTTCCCCTCGTTGGTGGTCAGTCCATAGATTCGCTCCTTGAGGAACGGGTCCCGTCCGTTCCAGAAGGAGAAGGCCAGGCACAACCGCTGCTGGTCGTCGCAGACCCCGGCCAGGCCGTCCTCGTTCCACCGAAAGGCCCGGGATCGGGCGTGGTCGTGGGGGAAGTACTCCCACGGCCTCCCGTCGGCCGAGTAGTCCTCCCGGACCGTGCCCCACGCCCGCTCGGCGACGTAGGGCCCCCAGCGCTTCCACGGGGCGGGATCTCGGAGCCGCTCGTGCTCGACGGTGGAGTGGGCCATCGGGCAGTATGCCAGAACCAGGCGAGATCTCGAGCCTTGCCGTGCCGTGAGCCGGCTGCTCCGAGTGAAGTTCGGGCCGGTCGACTACCGTTTGTGGGAATGTGTGGCCGTTTCGTCTCCGCCTCCACTCCTGACGAGTTGGCGAACTACTTCGGGGCGCTTGCCGCCGACCCCGACCTCGATGACGACCATCGGGAGAACTACAACGTTGCCCCGACCAGTGAGGTGTATGCGGTCCGAGCCTCCGACGGGCAGCGGACGCTTTCCACGCTGCGGTGGGGTCTGATCCCGTTCTGGGCCAAGGACATGAAGGTCGGCTACCGGATGATCAACGCCCGGGCCGAGACCGTGGCCGACAAATCCGCCTACCGGAAGTCCTACACGAGCCGCCGCTGCCTCATACCGGCCGACGGATTCTACGAGTGGTCCAAGGTTCCAGGCCACAAGAACAAGCAGCCGTACTACATCTACCGGCCCGACGGTGAGCCGATCGTGTTCGCCGGCCTGTGGGAACGGTGGAAACCGAAGGACGACGACGGCAACTACATCGACGACGAGGTTGTCGAGTCGTGCACGATCATCACGACCACCCCCAACGCCGAGATGTCGACGGTGCACGACCGGATGCCGGTGTTGTTGCCGCCGTCGGTGTGGGACGACTGGCTCTCGCCCGACACCGATCTCGACTTCATCGCCGAGCTGCTGAAGCCGGCGCCCGATGGATTCCTCGAGCTGCGACCGGTATCCACGTCGGTCAACAACGTGCGCAACAACGGCGCCCACCTGCTTGATCCGGAAGCCAATCCACTGCAACCGAACGACTCGGCCGACCAGTGAAGCCTGTGCCCGCCGAAACTTCGGGTCCTGAGCGACCCGGAATCGGGTCGCCGCAGGCCCAAGGTTTCACAGCCGTATGAGTCAACTGCCACTTCAGCGACGGGTCCGACGGGCCATCGTCCGGTTCCAGGCCCGCCTGGAGGCCGGACCCGGCGACCGTTGGATCCCGCTTCTCATCGGTGTCGGACTGGCCTCGTTCCTCATCTGGGCCGGTCTCAGCCGGATCGAGGGCCTCGAAACGGGTGTCGACCTGGCCGGCTACAGCCAGACACTGTGGCTGCTGACCCAGGGCAATGTGCCCCGCCCGTCGTTGTTCGGCACCGACGTCCATCTGCTGGAGCTCCGCTGGTCGTTCATCATGTACCCCCTTGCGGCGGTCGCCACGGTCGTCTCGCCGCCACGCCTGCTTGCGGTGTCGCAGGGGCTGGCCCTCGGGTTCGCCGTCTTCCCGCTCTGGCGGCTCGCCCGCGAGGTGGCCAAACTCCGCATCGGCGCCGCCTCGGCGTTGTGCCTCGCCTACGCCCTCCACCCGGCCACCCACCGGATCGGGGTGGAAGACTTCCATCCCGTCGCCCTGGCGATTCCCGCCATCATCGGTGCCGCCTACTTCGGGGCGACGAAGCGCTGGGTGTGGTACTGGATCTGCATCGTCTTCGCCCTCCTGTGCCGCGCCGACCTCGGCCTAGCCCTCGGCTTCTGGGGATTTGTCCTGTTGGGTGACGGGGAACGTCGGGGCGGGCTGTGGACGATGGGCGTCGGGTTCATCTGGTCACTCGGCCTGCTCCTGGTCGCCCAGCCTCTCATCGCCCAGGCCGGTGTTCCCGATGCCCGCAACGGCTACAACGGGCAGACCCTCGGCGACGTGACGCTCACCTCGCTCCGGGATCCGGTCACCGCGCTGCAGACCCTCCTGACACAGGACAACCTGCTCCTCGTGATCGCCTTGTTGACGCCGGTGATCTTCCTGCCGCTGCTGTCGCTGCGACACCTGCTCCCTGCGGTCCCCCTGGCCGGGCTGCTCCTGCTGTCGGGACCGCTGGAGAGTCCGTTCGCCGAACGGTCGTCGATGCTGCTGGCGTTTGTGATGATCGCCGCCGCCCACGCGCTCAACCGGCTCGGCAACATGGGAGTCGACCGCGTCTTCCTCGACATCCGGCTCCTGACGACGCTCGCGGCGGCCGCCGTGCTGTTGTTCGTCGCCAGCTCCCCGACGTCACCGTACCAGCGGCCCTGGACGTGGGCCGAACAGGACAGCGTCGATCGGGCGGTGGCCAGGGCGGCCAACATCCTCGACGACGACCTGCCGGTGCGGGCGTCGCCCTCCGCTCTGGTCGCGCTGTCCGATCGGCCATGGTTGTACACGCTGGCGGACGACCGACCGCCCTCCGCGGTGAACATGGGATTCCCCGACTTCATTCGTGCCGTCCTCGTCGTCGATCGTGAGATACCGACCAGAACCGACGAGGAACGGATCCAGTTCCAGGAGGGGATGGTCGGGCTACAGGGCTTCGAGGTCCGCTATGAGGACCGCGAGGACGGGGTGACCCTGTATGTCCGCGACTAGTCGCACCGGACCCGGGCCGAACCTCTGGACCAGAGATCAACTGCTGACATGGCCGAATCTGTTGACCCTGGTGCGTCTGCTGTGCATCCCGATCTTCGTGTGGCTGCTGTTCGGGCGCGAGCACAGGGCGGCCGCCGCCTGGTTGCTGGCGGCCCTCGGCTCCACCGATTGGGTCGACGGATGGTTGGCCCGCCGTTTCGATCAGGGCACCGATTTCGGGGCCATCTTCGATCCAACCGTCGATCGGCTGCTCTTCGTCGTGGCGGTTCCGAGCCTCATCATCGACGGCTCGATGCCCCTGGCGATCGCGCTGTTGGCCCTCGGTCGTGAATTGGCCACCGCAATCCTCGCCCTGTACGCCCAGTTCCGTCTCGATCACCGCATGGCCGTCACCTGGGAGGGAAAGACCGGGGCTTTCCTCATGATGTTCGCGGTCCCGATGTACCTGGGGGCGGAGAGCACGCTGTCGTATGCGCCGGTTCTGGGCTGGTTGGCGTGGCTGTTCGCCGTTCCGGGCCTCGGCTACGGGTGGTTCGCCACGCTGTTCCAGTACCTCCCGCTCATCCGGCGACTGTATCGAGCACGTGGAGTGGAAACGTGAACCCGCCGCTAGATTTCCTGGGTAACGTGAGCATGGCCCGTACACACACGGGCGGGGGACGAGACCAGGTAACGTATTGACCATGTTGATTCCGGATGATCTTCGCTACTCGAGTGACCACGAGTGGGTCCGCCTCGAGGATGGAAACCGAGCCCGGGTCGGGATAACCGACTACGCCCAGGATGCCCTCGGTGACATCGTCTACATCGACCTTCCCGCCGTTGGCACCGAGGTCACCTCCGGCCAGTCGATCAGCGAGGTCGAGTCGACCAAGTCGGTGTCCGACATCTACGCGCCCGTCGACGGCACGATCGTCGAGGCCAACGAGGAGCTCAATGACGAGCCGGAGCGCCTCAACTCCGATCCCTACGGCGAGGGCTGGATGTTCGTCGTCGAGGTAGCGGGTGAGGATGCGTTGAGTGGGTTGCTCGATGCCGCCGGCTACGGCGAACTGACGGAAGAGTAGCGATGGCGTCCGGCTGTCCGTCCTGTGGCTACGAGAACGCGGTAGGTTCCCGGTTCTGTAGCTCGTGTGGCACCCCCCTCAACTCGAGGGCAGTGTCGGAGGCGACGATCGCCTACGACCCGACCCTCGACCAGCAGGCCGTCGAGATCGACAGAGGGGAACTCGATCTTCCAGAGGGCACCCTCGGCATGTTCGAGGTCCACCACGGTCCCAAGCGGGGTAGCCGCATTGCGCTCGACACCGAAGAGGTCTCGATCGGGCGTCATCCCGACAGTGATATTTTCCTCGACGATGTCACCGTGTCCCGCCGTCACGCCCTTGTTCGACGGGTCGGCAACGACTTCCACGTGTCGGATGCCGGAAGTCTGAACGGCACCTATGTCAACCAGTCCAGGGTCGAGTCAACCGTGTTGGCCGACGGCGACGAGGTCCAGATCGGGAAGTTCAAACTGGTCTTCCTCGCTCTCGGCGACCGCGCCTGACCGATCGACGGGGTGACAAAAAATCCGGGGGATCTGGCGGGACTTACGCTTCGGATGTGGGCTACGGTAAAACCATGACGATCGAGATGGAGCTGGTTGGGGTCCGAGTACAGCTTCCAACCAACACGCCGATTCTGTTGCTCCGAGAGTCCACCGGCCGCCGCCGCATCGTCCCCATCTACATTGGGGGCCCGGAGGCCCACGCCATCGATCTCGCCCTCCAGGGTGAGCCGACACCTCGTCCCATGACCCACGATCTGTTTGCCGAGGTGCTCGACGGCTTGGGCGCCGCCCTCGACCGCGTCGTCGTCACCGAGCTCCGCAACAGCACGTTCTACGCCGAGTTGCATCTGCGGGACGGATCCGGGGGAAGCCACGTGATTTCGGCCCGGCCGTCCGACGCCATCGCGTTGGCGGCGCGCACCGGCAGCCCGATCTTCGCCGAGGAGGCGCTGATCGAGGAGGCGGGGATCCAGGAGGTCGAAGCCGATACCCAGGGCGACGAGGAGGAGATGATCGAGGAGCTCCGAAAATTCCTCGACGAGGTCAAGCCGGAAGATTTCATGCCGGAGTAGGGCCCGAGTGGGTAGGCACTTCGCGCCGCCCGAGGCCGTCAGTTCATGTGGTGGGGAGCTTCAGGTCGCGGCCGAGACGACATCGTGGTCGATCAAGGCGGCGGCGATGCGCTGGAGACTCGTCGAGATGAACCGGCGGGTCCGCTCATGGTCGGCCTCCCGCTGCGCCAGCAGCAGGGCGGCCAGGCCCGGCAGAACCAGTCCCAGCCGAAAGAGATCGGTCTCGGCGCCATGCGCGGCGAGAAGGTCATGGTGGCAGGACCGCCTGACCTCAGGTGACAGGCTGGTGGCGGCCAGCCACGCCAGGTCGGCCTCACCGAACTGCACGGCGATCTGCTGCCAGTCGTAGAACACCGGGGTGCCGTCGGCGCCGAAGCTGAGATTGTCGGCCCGGGGGTCACCGTGGCAGAGCGTCGGGTTCCGTGCGGCCGCAGCGGTGAAGGCGTCGACCAGGGCGGGGGCGTTGGCGAGGAGCCGGGCGAAGGTGTCGGCCTGCTCGGCGGTGACGTCGTTCCACCGGTCCCGAACGGCTTCAAGTCCGCGGTGAAGCGATTCGACCGGGAAGCCGGCGACCGACGAACGTCGGATCGCCAGGCGATCGACGATGTTCGCGGGCGATTCGAGCCGGTTGCGCCATTGCCGATGGAATCGGCGCAGGGCCTGGGCGACCGTGACGGCATCGCCGGCCTGGAGCCCGTCGAGCTGGTCCACCCGGCGCAGCGACGTCAGATCCTCGATCAGAAATGCGGCGGTGGCGTCGACGATCACGGAGGTGTACAGCTTGGGACGGGACACCGTGGAGCGGGGCAGAAGATGCTCATAGGCGGCCGCCTCGCGAAGATAGGCGCCGCTCGTGGCCGCGGCGGTGCGATTGGCGTTGTCGACCGGCAGTTTGGCCACCACCGACGGTGGCAGGCCGTTGGATCCGCTGAGCTCCAGCCGCACGACCTCGCTGAAGACCCCCCGTCCGCCGGCCACATCGGCCTGCGCAGTCACCACGGTTCGGGGCCCGAACGCGGCTCGAACCAGCCGATTCACGCCGGATTGTCCGCACAGGACGTCGGTTGCCGTCATCGGGTCCGCAGTTTTCCTCCCGTTCCGTGAGCGCTCTACGCGCGAATCGTTGACTCTACGCGCGCAGCTTACTAGCATCGGAATCAAGGTAAATACCTCTCCCGTAATTACGTCCGAGTACTGCGGACGCGTCGAACAGGTCTGATGGACACTGATCGAGTCCCGGCGGGGACGGAGAGGGTCTGCCTCAGCGCGTTTTCAATCTTCTCAGGAGCACCATCACATGTCGTTAGAAGCGAGCTTTTCCGGAAAAAGGACAGCCGAGATCGTCGGGATCACGTACCGGCAACTCGACTACTGGGCTCGCACCGACCTTCTCAGACCCTCGGTCTCCGATGCGAACGGATCCGGATCCCGCCGCCGGTACTCCTACAAGGACCTTCTCGAACTGAAGGCCATCAAGACCCTGCTCGACGCAGGCATCAAGCTCGAATCGGTCCGTGAGGTCTTCGCCTACATGAGGGAGCAGATGGGCACCGACATCGCTTCGGCCAACCTGGTGATTCACGGCACCACATCGGTTCTCACCCGCAGCGGTGAGGAGCTGATCGATCTCGTCCGCAAGGGTCAGGGTGTACTGAACGTGCTCCCGTTGGCCGGTATCAAGGACGAGGTCGACGCGAAGATCGTCGAGCTGCAGCCTGGTCGCGACGTCGAGGACTCCAAGTCGACCGACGACGGCGACATCGCTGCCGGGTCAGGTTTGTGACGGGCTGGGGTTGAGCCACATCTGGGCCCGGTTCTTGCCGGCCGCCTTTGCCGCGTACAACGCCTGATCGGCCCGGTCGAAGGTTTCGGAGACGTCGACGGCCGCTTCGTGTAGCGCCACGCCGGCGCTGAGCGTGGTCGACCGGCCCCCGTCGGCCCAACCTCTCAGGATTCGCTGGGCCACCTTCACCGGGTCGGCGAAGGCCCGACGAGCCACCACGAGGAACTCGTCGCCACCCAGTCGGGCCGACGTGTCGGAGTCGCGCAGGCAGTTCTGCAGATGGTTGCTCAGATCCTGGAGCACCTGGTCGCCGGCGGTGTGCCCCTGGGTGTCGTTGACCTCCTTGAACCCGTCGAGGTCGAGGAGGATCAGGGCGTCGCCGTCCTGAAGGGAGTTGATGAGTGCGTCCGCGTGCTTGCGGTTGCCGATGCCGGTGAGCTCGTCCCGGGTCGACGCCCGCTGGAGCTGATTGATCACGAAAAGGTGCTCGATGGCGATACCCACCTGGGTGCCGAACAGCCGGGCCAGGTCGATGGTGAAGGCCGGATCCTCCTGGGGAACGGGATGTACGACGACCGCACCGGCCGGAACGTCGGCGGCGGGCAACGGCAGAACCAGCATCGACTCCCGACCGCTCGGCACGAGCCGGGGCTCGTCGCCTCCGATGGCGTCGGCTACCAGGCGGGCCGTTTCGGCGTCGGGCTCGGAATCGCTCGACGGGCCGACCGTCACCGGGATCAGCCCGCCGACGACGTCGCGCAACACCACAGTCGCGCGATCGGCCTGGAAGATCTCCTGGGCCGAGAGCGCCACCTCGGTGGCGGCCTCCTGCAGCGAGGACGGTCGGCGGAAGCGGCGTAGCACGTCGTCGAGCCGGGCGAGCCGCTCGCTGCGGGACGAGAACCAACGGGCGGTACGGACACTGCGGTCCACCAATGCGGAGATCACCTCGCCGATCACGGCGGCCACCGGCACGCCGATGAGCGGTACGGCAAGCCCCACCCTGAACTCGTCGACCCGGTTCGCGGCCAGCACCACACCGACGACCAGCGGGCTGAACAGCAGCGCGGACCCCGGGGGCATCACGAATCCGACATAGGACAGGACGAGCACGGCGGCGGCGGCGAACCCAATGACGGCGTGTGACGTTCCCGAGCTGTCGGCCCAGTAGATCGATGCCATCATGGCGGCCAGCACGAGGACGGCCGGCAACAACCGCATCAGCGAGGGAAGTCGGGCCCAGTCGGTGAAGAAGGAGTAGACCGCGGCGAAGACGAGCGCCAGCGCCAGGTAGAGGATCGACGGGCCCCGATCCGCTGACTCCCGTGCGAGGTAGTCGAGAGCCGCCAGCAGAGCCGCGCTGAAGAGCAGAGCCGCGGAGGCCATCTTGTATCGCTCTCGCCACAACACTGGTCGCTATGACCTCTCAGGTTCCATACGGTCGGTGGCCTCACGGCTTCGGTTGACGCTACACATCTATGACGGTGGTTTTCTACGGCGGTGGGATTTACCGTGCCTTGTTCGACCACGCCGGGTGTCGCTAAGAATACCCTACGTGGCCAAGCTGGTCTCAAGGCTAGCCGGGAATCGGGCGCTGATGGTGGGTACTTCTGACAGCCCGAGGCCTTGACACCACTGGCCTCGGAGGATTGGCGATGGGGTCACCCGGCCATCAACCATCGGGGAGATGGTCACCGGTCAATCCGCCGGCGTGGGCTCCGTCGTTGAACGACCTGATGATCCACTGACGTTCGCTCGTGGCGGTACCCGAAAGACCGGATTCGCCGTCGGACCCGTTGCCGGTCGCCCCGAACGGGGACTGGACGACGAGGTGGTTGATCGACGTGTGACGCACCCCGAAGAATGTTCCCGGCCCCGATCCCGCAACGTGTTGCATCACGGCGGCGATGACACCTCCGTGACAGAAGGCGGCAACCATCTCGCCGCGGTGGCTCTCGGCGATCCGCTCCAACGCGGCGACGACCCGCGCTGTCAGCTCGGCGTTCGACTCGGCCCCCGGGATCACCCCCCAGTCGTTGGTTTCGCGAAGCGCCCGGGCGATCGGATGGTCGGTGGCGAACATCTCCCGGAGCAGACCCCCCTCGACCTCACCGAGAAACACCTCACGCAGATCGGGTTCCACGATGGGTTCCAGGCCCGTCGCCGCCGCGAGCGGCGCCGCAGTCTGATGTGTTCGCGTCAGGGTCGAGACGTAGATCGCCGACACGGCCTCGTCGATCAGCCGGTCCGCCACCCTGCGGGCCTGGAAGTGGCCCAGCTCGGTGAGTTCCGGATCTCCGTGGCCGTCGACCAACCGGAAGGGCCGACCGGGCACGTAGTCGGCCGACTGGCCGTGGCGGATGAGGAGGATCTGGCTGGCGTCGTCGGTCGGGGTAAAGAACCCCTGGGGGTAGGAGCGGGGCTTCTCGACTTCTTCTGAGTCCATGGCTTCGCAGCCTACGTGCTCGCCGCGGTGCGGCTCACCTCGAGTTTCGCCTTTGGCGAAACATCGCCCGCTTTGGTCGCTGGAAACGCTGGATGGTTGCGTCGAGGGGGTGCTCGCCGCGGTGCGGCTCACCTCGAGTTTCGCCTTTGGCGAAACATCGCCCGCTTTGGTCCGCCGTTAGGATCGTCGGATGGTTGCACCTGACACGGCGCCGGAAGCGGCCCGTATTCCGTTCGAGCGGACCCTGTGGAACGACACCCGAGTCGACCACTACCAGTGGCTCGAGGACGCCGCAGCGCCTGAGGTTCGACGTCATCTCGAGGCGGAGAACGCCCACACCGAACACGTGCTGGCTCCCGTGGCCGAACTCCGGGAGACGTTGTTCGGCGAGATCAAGGCCAGAATCAAGGAGACCGACCTGTCGGTTCCCGTGATCAAGGATCAGTGGGCCTACTACGGGCGCACCGTTGAAGGCCTGGCCTATCCGATCCACTGTCGGCGCCCGGTGCCGTCGGAGGCGATGCCCACGGGAGCCGATCTCGTGGCCTGGCTGACCGATCCCGAACCCGTCGACGAGCAGGTGCTGCTCGACGAGAACGTCGAGGCCGAGGGTCGGGACTTCCTGGACATCGGCGTGTTCGAGGTGTCGCCCGATCACCGTCTCCTCCTGTGGGCCTACGACGAGTCGGGCGATGAACGGTTCACCGCCGTGGTCCGCGACCTGGCGTCCGGGGACGACCGGGAACTGGGGTTGATCGACATCTCCTACGGCTCGGCATGGGCGCTCGACAACGAGACGTTCTTCTACGTTCGGGCCGACGCCGCCAACCGCCCCCATCAGGTGTGGCGTCACCGGGTCGGGTCACCCGTGGCCGACGACGCACTCGTGTTCTCGGAGTCCGACGAACGGTTCTTCGTGGGCGTTGGTCGGGACAAGGACGACCGCTTCATCCACATCGGTGTCTCGTCCAAGGTAACCGACGAGATCTGGGTCATCCCCGCGGATGCCCCGCAGACACCACCCCGCGTCCTGGCCGAACGTCGCCAGGGCATCGAGTACGGGGCCATTCATCACGACGATCGATTCGTGATCCTGACCAACGACGGTGCCGAGAACTTCAGGGTGATGACCGCCCCTGATGACGACGCCCGACCGGAGAACTGGGTCGAACTCATCCCCGGTCACGACACCGTCACCATCTCCGACATCGACGTGAACCGGTCGTTCCTGACGCTTTTCGAGCGGGTGGAGGGCATCACCCGGATCCGCCTGCGGCTCTGGGAGGACGGCCGGTACGTCACCATCAAGCAGCCGGAGGCGGTGTCGACCGTCGGACCAGGGGCCAATCCCGATCACGACACGACCATGATCCGTTACGGGTATTCGTCGATGGTCACCCCGCCCAGCCTGTTCCTCTACGACGTCGAGACCGACGAACGCCATCTTCTCAAACAACAGGAGGTGCTCGGAGGGTTCGACTCGGCCGACTACCGTACCGAACGCATCGAGGCGGTCGGAGCCGACGGTGTCGCCGTGCCGGTCAGCCTGGTGCGTCGTCGCGATCGCTCATTGAGCGAACCGGGCCCGTGCGTCCTCTACGCCTATGGATCCTACGAGGCCTCGATCGACCCGACGTTCTCGGCCATCCGCCTGTCTCTTCTCGACCGCGGGTTCGTGTTCGCCATCGCTCACGCCAGAGGTGGCGGCGAGCTCGGCCGCCGTTGGTACAACGACGGGAAGCTGGCCAACAAGGCCAACACCTTCGCTGACGTCGAAACCGTGGCCCGCAGACTCATCGACGACCGTACGACCTCCGCCGACCAGCTCGTGCTGCGGGGCGGATCCGCCGGCGGCCTGATGGCGGGCGCGGTGATCAATCGGGCGCCCGAGCTGTTCGCCGGGGTCGTCGCCCAGGTCCCCTTCGTCGACGTGCTGACGACCATCACGAATCCGGAGATGCCGCTGACGGTCACGGAATGGGAGGAGTGGGGGAACCCGGTGGAGGATGAGGTGGCCTACCACACGATGAAGCGCTACTCGCCGATCGACAACGTCGCTCCCCGTGACTACCCGTCGATCCTGGCCACCGCCGGGCTCAACGACACGAGAGTCAGCTACTGGGAGGCGGCCAAATGGGTGCAGGAGCTGCGTCGCAACTCCACCTCGGGCAACCGATCCTTTTGTGGACCGACCTCGAATCGGGCCATTCCGGGCCGTCCGGCCGCTATGACGCCTGGCGGGAGGAGGCCAGAGTCCTGGCCTACATCTGCTGGGTCTGCGGATTGATGGACTGATCAGCCCTCCTGGCCCGCCTTCTCGCACCTCGGCCAACATTTCTCCGGTCAATGCCCCCCGATGTCGTCCGAACGCGGTCCATAATGGAGCTGATCCATCCTTACGCCGTGTCCCCACCTTGCTTGATGCATTCGGTGTTTTGCCGACGGTGGGTGTAGGGTCCGGCTAAGCAATCTTTTTCCAGGAGGTGGTCGTCGTCAATACCCCGGAATACGAGAGGCGGCTAACCGAGTACGAAACCGGTATGGCCGAGTTGCAGACGCAGCTCAAGGCAATGGAGGAAGAAGTCGTCACCCTCCGTCGCCGGCTCCAGGACGCGCCAAAACGGGTGCGCACCCTCGAGGAACGTCTGCTCGACACCAAAGGTCAGCTGGCCCAGGCGGTCAGCCAGAACGAGAAACTGACCTACACCCTCCGGGAGGCCCGCGACCACATCGCCGCCCTGCGGGAGGAAGTCGACAAGCTCACCCAGCCCCCGTCGGCCTACGGCACGTTGCTCACCGTCAACGACGACGGGTCGGCCGACGTGTTCGCCAGCGGGCGGAAGATGAGGGTCGAGGTCCACCCGGCCATCGATCTCGAGGAGTTGCAGCGGGGCGCCGAGGTGGTGCTCAACGAATCGCTCAACATCGTGATGGTGCGCGGTTTCGAACAGGCGGGCGAGGTGGTGAGCATCAAGGAGATGATGCCCGACGGCCTCCGCGCCTTCATCGTCGGCCGGGCCGACGAGGAGCGCATCGCCGAACTGGCCGCCCATCTGGTCGGCACCGGCATACGGGCCGGCGATTCGATGCTGCTCGACACGCGGTCGTCGGTCCTCATCGAGAAGCTGCCCAAGGCCGAGGTCGAGGATCTCGTGCTCGAGGAGGTGCCCGACGTCTCCTACGACGACATCGGCGGCCTTGACGACCAGATCGAGACCATCGTCGACGCCGTCGAGCTGCCGTTCCTCCACGCCGACCTGTTCGCCGAACATCACCTGCCGGCACCGAAGGGCATCCTGCTCTACGGTCCCCCCGGTTGCGGCAAGACCCTGATCGCCAAGGCGGTGGCCAACTCGCTGGCCAAGAAGGTCAGCGAGGTCTCCGGCGATCACGAGCGGCGCAGCTTCTTCCTGAACATCAAGGGGCCGGAGCTGCTCAACAAATACGTCGGCGAGACCGAGCGCCAGATCCGCCTCATCTTCCAGCGGGCGCGTGAGAAGTCGGAGGAGGGTTGGCCGGTCATCATCTTCTTCGACGAGATGGAGTCGCTCTTCCGCACCCGGGGTAGTGGCATCTCGTCCGACATCGAGTCCACCATCGTGCCCCAGCTCCTGGCCGAGATCGACGGTGTCGAATCGTTGAAGAACGTGATCGTGATCGGTGCCTCCAACCGCGAGGATCTGATCGATCCGGCGATCCTTCGTCCCGGCCGCCTCGACGTGAAGATCAAGATCGAGCGACCCGACCCGGTCGCCGCCCGTTCCATCTTCGCCAACTACCTCACCAAGGAACTCCCGATCCACGACGACGAGCTGTCGGGTGGCGTCCAGCTGGAGGAGGCCCTGTCGAAGATGATCGACGCTGCGGTCGACTTCATGTACCGCTCCGACGACGACACCAGGTTCCTCGAGGTCACCTACCAGAACGGCGACAAGGAGGTCCTGTACTTCAAGGACTTCGCCTCGGGCGCCATGATCGAGAACATCGTCCGCCGCTCGAAGAAGCTGGCCATCAAGCGGTTCCTCGACTCCGATGAGAAGGGCATCAAGACCGAGGATCTGATGACCTCGGTCACCCAGGAGTACAAGGAGCACGAAGACCTACCCAATACAACGAATCCCGACGACTGGGCCAAGATCTCCGGTAAGAAGGGTGAACGTATCGTGTACGTTCGCACGCTCGTCGGTCCCACCGGCGAGGACAAGACAGGTGGTCGGGCCATCGAGCAGGTGGCCACCGGCCAGTACCTGTAACACCACCCAGCACGGCAACGGGGATCCGCATGGCCATACCGAAGATTGTTGGCATCGAAACCGAGTTCGGCATCATGGTCCGCGGGACCAACGAGTGGAATCCGGTTTCGGCGTCGTCGCTGTTGATCAACGCCTACGTCGGATCCGAGACGGGCGGGCTCGACGACCGCTCGGCCCCCGTGGCCTGGGACTTCATCGATGAGACACCGGGCGCCGACGCCCGGGAGATGCTGGCGCCCGACTACGCCATGCCGCCGGAGGTCGAGACGCATCTGGTCAACGCGGTGCTGACCAACGGTGCCCGCTACTACGTCGACCACGCCCACCCCGAGCTGTCGACGCCCGAGTGCCGCGACGCCCTGTCTGTCGTGCTCTATGACCGGGCCGCCGAGCTGATCCTGATCGATTCGATGGCCGCCGCGATGGATGTGCTCCCGCCGGGCCAGGAAATCGTCATCTACAAGGACAACTCCGACCGCAAGGGCAACGCCTACGGGTGCCACGAGAATTATCTCCTGGCCCGCAGTCTGCCGTTCGGGCAGATCGTCACCGCGGCCACAACCCACTTCGTCACCCGTCAGATCTTCACCGGCTCGGGAAAGGTGGGCAGTGAGCTCCCCGGAATGGGCGGCGACGAGATCCCGTACCAGCTGACCCAGCGGGCCGAGCACTTCGAGGAGGAGGTCGGCCTCGAGACGACACTGAAGCGGCCGATCGTCAACACCCGTGACGAGCCCCACGCCGACTCCCAGAAATATCGCCGGCTCCATGTGATCGCCGGCGACGCCAACATGTCGCAGATGGCCACCCTGTTGAAGGTCGGTACCTCCGCCATCATCTTCGCCATGCTGGAAGATGACGCGTTCGACGTGCCCATCGTGCTCGACACGCCGGTTCCGTCGATGCACGCGGTGAGCCACGATCTCACGTTGAAGCGACCGCTCGCTCTGGCCGACGGCCGGTCCGCCACCGCGCTCGACATCCAATGGCAGCTGCTGACCCAGGCCAGGAGCTGGGCCGCCCGCCACGGGTTGGAGGCGGTGGGCGAGGAGTGCGGCAAACTGGTACTGGAGCGGTGGGAGCAGGTGCTGAGCGGTCTCGAGTCCGATCCTGACTCGGTGGCCCACTGGGTCGATTGGGCGGCCAAACTCCGGCTCCTCAAGGGCTTCATGGAACGCCACGACTGTGACTGGGGTGATTCCCGGCTGCGGGCGCTTGACCTGCAATACCATGATCTGCGCCCTCAGAAGTCGCTGGCGGCCCGGGCCGGGCTGGAGGCCGTCGTCGATTCCGAGGAGGCGAGACGGGCCGTCACGGAGCCTCCGGAGGACACGAGGGCCTACTTCCGCGGTCGTTGCCTGGAGAAGTTCGCCGACAACGTCGTGGCCGCCAATTGGGACTCGATCGTGTTCGATGTCGGCGACGACCCGCTGCGCCGAGTGCCGATGCTCGAGCCAGGGCGAGGTACGCGGGGCCATGTGGGAACTATCCTGGATGAGAGTGAAACAGCATCACAGCTCCTTGAGAAACTCGGTGCCTGACCGAATGGATCGAAGTACGATGCCCCCTGCGCTGCGTTCCATGGAGTGCGGCGCCACTGTCCGAGGAGGTGGCCAACATGGCTGAGCGGGAACAAATCAAGAAGACAACGAGCAAGCAACAGACCGAAGAAGAGCTGGAGGACGTACCGGCCGCGAGCGAACAGGGCGAGGCCCTCAAAGCCGAACTCGACGACCTGCTCGACGAGATCGACGACGTCCTCGAGACGAACGCCGAGGACTTCGTCAAGAGCTACATCCAAAAGGGCGGCGAATAGCCTCGGGAGATTGCGGTTGCGCGATACCTGCGTTACTGAGGTTCCCGGACGTCGCTGAGGCGGTCACCGAACCTCAGAAACGAAGTTTGACTCGTTCCATCCGGTCGCACTCGCACCTAGGCTTGGGGCCGTATGAATCTACCGGTATTCGAATCATGGAAAGATCCGGGCCCGAACTTCGCCGCACTGATCGACGTGTATCGCGACAGCTTCGCGCCCACCACGGCAGGTTCGGCGGCTGTGGCGAACGTGGGCAGCCACGACCTCGAGTTCGCCCACGGCACCACCGTCGTGGCCTCCCGGTTTCCAGGCGGTGTCATCATCGCCGGTGACCGCAGGGCGACGGCCGGCAACTTGATCAGCCACCGCGACATGCGGAAGGTGTTCCCGGCCGATCGGTGGTCGGGCGTGGCCATCGCGGGCGCCGCCGGGCCCGCCATGGAGATGGTCAAGATGTTCCAGCTCCAGCTCGAACACTACGAGAAGGTCGAAGGGCACGCCCTGTCGATCGAGGGCAAGGCCAACCAACTCTCGCAGATGCTGCGGGGGAACCTGCCGGCCGCGATGCAGGGCTTCGTGGTCGTCCCGCTGTTCGCCGGGTTCGACCGGCGCCGAGGATACGGTCGCCTGTACGCCTACGACGTCACCGGCGGCCGCTATGAGGAAGAGGACTTCGTCGCCTCCGGATCGGGCAGCCTCTTCGCCCGCACCGTCATCAAGATGGGTCGTCGGGAGGACATGACCTCAGATGAGACGATCGATCTCATGATCAGTGCCCTCTTCGCCGCCGCCGACGACGACTCGGCCACGGGCGGCCCCGACAGCATGCGTGGCATCTACCCGATCGTCGCCTCCATCGACGCCACGGGGTACCACGAGCTGCCCGAATCCGACATCGCCGAACGGTTCGAGCGGGTGCTGACCGACTTCCGTGCCCGTCAGGGAGGAGGTGACCCCGAATGAACATGCCGTTCTATGTAGCGCCCGAGCAGCTCATGAAGGATCGGGCCGATTTCGCCCAGAAGGGCATCGCCCGTGGTCGCAGCCTCGCCGCCGTCGAAGTCAGCGACGGCGTGCTGCTGTGTGCCGAGAACCCTTCACGCAACCTGCGCAAGATCTCCGAGATCTACGATCGGATCGCCTTCGCCGGGGTCGGACGCTACAACGAGTACGACCAGCTCCGTATCGCCGGCATCCGCCACGCCGACCTCAAGGGCTACACCTACTCCCGCGACGACGTCGACTCGCAGGCACTGGCCAACCAGTACGCCCAGATGCTCGGTCAGATCTTCACCCACGAGACGAAACCGTTGGAGGTCGAGATCCTCGTCGTGTCGGTGGGTTTCCAGCGCGACGGCGATCGGATGTTCCACATCCGTTACGACGGTTCGGTGACCGACGAGGACGGCTTTGCCGTCCTCGGCGGCGAGGCCGATGCGATCCGTGAGCGTCTGGGCGCCAGCTACGACGTCGACATGGATTTGGCCGCCGGCCTGCAGGCTGCGGTGTCGGCGCTCGCCGGTGACGACCGCACGCTCGACGGCGACGCCCTCGAGGTGGCCGTTCTCGACCGTCTCGACCGTGGGCGATGCTTTCGCCGGTTGGAGAACGGCGACATCGACGAGCTGCTGAGTCGTTGAGCAATCGAATCGGCTCGGCGGCCGCTGTTCCCGATCTGCTCGGAGAGCTCCGAGCGGCTAGGTTTTCTTGTTATTGAAACTCTTTCGACATCGGGTCAGGTACTCGAGTTTCGGCCCTCGGTAGCCGAAACTCGGAGCGAGGGGCCCCGCGCCGAAGCCGCTAGGTTGGGCTCGTGGTGAACCGTCGCATCTACGGTCTCGAAACCGAGTATGGAGTGACCTGCACGCTGCGCGGCCAACGGCGGCTGAGCCCCGACGAGGTGGCCCGCTACCTGTTCCGCCGGGTCGTGTCGTGGGGTCGGTCCTCCAACGTCTTCCTGGTCAACGGCGCACGGCTCTACCTCGACGTCGGGTCACATCCGGAGTACGCCACCGCGGAGTGTGACTCCGTGGGGGAGGTGGTGGTCCACGACAAGGCGGGGGAGCGGATCCTCGAGGAACTGCTCGGCTCGGCCGAGGAACGGCTGCTCGACGAGGGTATCCGGGGCACTGTCCACCTGTTCAAGAACAACACCGACTCGGCCGGCAACTCCTACGGCTGTCACGAGAACTACCTCACCACCCGCACCGACGATCTGAACCACTACGACGAGATCCTCATCCCGTTCCTGGTCAGTCGCCAGATCTACGCCGGGGCCGGCAAGGTTCTGCAGACGGCGCGAGGTCCGATGTTCGCCCTGAGTCAGCGGGCTGAACATATCTGGGAGGGTGTCTCCTCGGCCACCACCCGATCCCGGCCGATCATCAACACCCGTGACGAGCCCCACGCCGACGCCGAGAGCTTCCGCCGGCTTCACGTGATCGTCGGCGACTCCAACATGAGCGAGTACACCACCTACCTCAAGGTCGGGGTGATGGCCGTGTTGCTGCGGATGGTGGAGGATCCCGACTACGTCCTTCCCGACATGTCACTCGAGAATCCGATCCGAGCCATTCGGGAGATCAGCCACGATCTCACCCTGGGTCGCAAGGTGCGTCTGGTCAACGGTCGCGAGGCCTCCGCGCTGCAGATCCAGCAGGAGTATCTGGCCCGTGCGCTCCGCTACGAGGAGATCCACGGGTTCCCCGACGACGAGCTGAAGGCACTCAACATGTGGGAGCACGTGTTGACCCAGCTCGAGAGCGACCCGTTCAAGCTCGATCGGGAGCTCGACTGGGTGATCAAGCACAACCTCATCGACGCCTACCGGGCCAAACACAGCCTGCCGCTCAGTCACCCCCGGGTTTCGCTCATCGATCTGCAGTACCACGACATCCGTCGCGAGAACGGGGTGTTCTACCGGCTGCAGAACCGCGAGATGGTCGAGCGGACCCTCACCGACGACCAGATGTTCGACGCCATCGATCAGCCGCCCCAGACGACGAGGGCGAAGCTGCGCGGCGACTTCATCCGCCGGGCCAAGGAGAAGAAGCGCGACTACACGGTCGACTGGGTCCACCTCAAGCTCAACGATCAGGCTCAGCGCACGGTGCTGTGCAAGGACCCGTTCAAGAGCGCCGACGAGCGGGTCGAGAAGCTGATCGCC
The DNA here is from genome assembly GCA_965216655.1 of Acidimicrobiales bacterium. Taxonomy (GTDB): domain Bacteria; phylum Actinomycetota; class Acidimicrobiia; order Acidimicrobiales; family SZUA-35; genus JAHELU01. Next base: position 114,618 of record CBDCGP010000031.1, on the reverse strand, counting down.
AGCCTGTAGCGGGGCCCAAACGCCGATTCGGGCGGATCGAGCGTTGCCGCGTCGACGATCCGTCGAGGTGGCAGGCAGGCCCGATCAACGTCGCTACTGTGGTAGCGATGTCGGTCAACAAGCTCGAACGACTCCTCAACCTCACCGCCGTTCTGTTGAACTCGTCGCGCCCCCTCTCCGCCGATCAGATCCGGCGGCGCGTCGAGGGTTACCCCGATTCGGCCGGAGCGTTCCACCGCGCCTTCGAGCGTGACAAGGACGACCTGCGGGTCATGGGCATCCCCCTGACGGTCGAGCGGGTACCGGCCACCGACCCTCCGGTCGACGGGTACCGGATCGACCCCGACGAGTACTACCTCGCCGATCCCGGGCTCGATCCCGAGGAGCTGGCGGCGCTGCATCTGGCCTCGCTGTCGGTCCGGGTCGACGGGATGGCCGACGACACCGAGGCGTTGTGGAAGCTGGGCGGCCTGGCCACCGAGGTCAACGGATCGCAACGAACGGCCACGCTGCGCGGCTCCGGCGAGCGATCGTCAGGCCCCGGCGTCATGCAGGGCGTGGTGGCCAACCTGCCGACCGACCCGGCCCTGGTCCCCATCTTCCAGGCCATCACGGCCAACGAGGTCGTCTCGTTCTCCTATCGTGGCAACATCCGAACCCTGGATCCGTGGCGTCTCGACTTCCACCGCGGGCGCTGGTACCTCACCGGCCACGATCATGATCGCGACGGACAACGCAACTTCCGCCTGGACCGGATCGAGGGAGAGGTGGAGCGTACCGGCCGACCCACGGTCTCCGAGCGTCCGGCCGAGGGATCCGAGGGCCCGCTCAGGGCTTGGGAGTTCGGCACCGACGAGCAGGTCGTGGCCCGGATTCTCGTCGACGAGAGCCACGCTTCGGCCGCCGCCCGCTATCTCGGACCAGATGTCGCCTCCCGGCGTGGGGCCGACGGCAATGTCACCTTCGACGTTCCCGTCGTGCGGACCGAGGCGTTCCGGACCTTCGTTCTCGGTTTTCTCGAGCACGCCGAGATCCTCGAGCCACCGGAATTGCGCCAGGAGGTCATCGACTGGCTGGCGGCCATCATCGAGACCGGCGGGGCCACATCGGGCGCCGCCCTCTCCGGCGCCGAGGGCACCGATCGATGAGCCGCACCACAGCCGGCGATCGATTGAGGCGCGTGCTCGCGGTCGTCCCCTGGATCGTCGCCAACCCCGGCCACACGATCGCCGATGTGGCCGCTCGCTTCGGTCTTCGGGAGGCCGATCTGCTGGCCGATCTCGAGGTGGTCTACATGGTCGGCCTGCCGCCGTACTCGCCCGACGCTCTGATCGATGTCCAGATCGACGACGAAGGTCGCGTGTCGATCATGCTGGCCGACTACTTCTCTCGCCCGCTGCGGCTCACGCCCGGGCAGGGCCTGGCGCTTCTGGCGTCGTCCGAGGCGCTGCTGTCGGTGCCTGGGACCGATCCCGACGGGGCGTTGGCCCGAGCTCTCGACAAGCTTGCCCGAGTGGTGGGGGTCGACGGAGCCGATGCCGTCGACATCCGCCTCGGTTCGGCCGAACACGATGTGCTCGACCAGCTTCGGTTGGCGGCCGCCGAGTCGACCGAGGTCGAGATCGCCTACTACTCCTACAACCGCGATGCCCGAACCGAGCGCCAGATTGCTCCGTGGCGGGTCTTTGCCGACTCCGGCCATTGGTACCTGCACGCCTGGTGCCACACGGCCGAGGGCGAGCGAATTTTCAGAGTCGATCGTATCGAGGCCCTCCGGCCGTTGAACGTTCCGGCCCGGGTTCATCCCGAGAACGAGTCACAACGGGTCGGTGTGCTCGACCGCACCGACGGCATGGCCCGGGTGACGCTTCGTCTCGATCCGGCCGCGGCCTGGGTGGTCGACAGCTATCCGTGCGAGCGGGTGGACGAGGATGCCGACGGCTCGCTGGTCGTCGAGCTCGCGGTCACCGAGGTTCCATGGCTCGAGCGGCTGCTCGTCTGCCTCGGACTTCAGGCCGAAGTCGTCGGTGCCGAAGGTATCGAGGATGCCGAGCACCTCGGACGTGGGGCCGCCGAGCGGATCATTGCCAGGTATCAATCAAATTAAGGTTTCATTACAACCGGCGTCTACACTCGATGCCAGATATCGGGGATGTCCGGCCCCGGGCTGCCCGAAACCGTGGACATCGCTGGACAACCATGCCCCACTCATGCCAATCGTGACGACTACCGTGGTGACCGTATGACAACTCCGAATGGCGCCCACCGGGAACACGACCCGGGCAGGCAGAACGGATCGGATCGAGTGCCGCTGGCCGTGGAGTTGTCCCGGCGAACCGACGGACGCTGGACGGCGGCCCGACATCATGATCCGACGTCGTTCGGTGAGGCTGCTCCCGATGCGGCCACCACGGAGCTGGCGGTCACCAGGGCTCGTGGCCCGCAGACCGACGGCGACTGGGAAGCCATGACCGCCTACGATCCCGCATTCGAGGATGCGAGCACCCGGTTCTTCGAGATCGATCCCGGACCCCGGCCGGCATACGAACGCCTGATGGACGACGACGTCACCGACGATGCCGTCGGCAACGGTGGTGGTCCTGTGTACGAGTTCGCCCCGGACACCGCCGCGGGCGGTGCCTTCGAGCGCCCCGGGCCGGTCGATCCGCCCGACCGGCTCTCCGATCCGGGCCCGGTCGCCGGTAAGGGATACGAGGCCGTCTACGGCGAACCGGTCGGAGCACCGGACGAGGTGGAGGTCGACGTCGACGAGCTGGCAACCGGGGCCGCAGCTCGCCGCAACGCGATCGAGTGGGCCGTCGTCCTGGTCGCCGCCGTCCTGTTGGCGCTCGTACTGCGGGCCCTCGTACTGCAGGCGTTCTACATTCCCTCTCCATCGATGGAGGACACCCTCCTGATCCAGGACCGGGTGCTGGTCAACAAGCTCAGCTACCGGTTCGGCGATGTCGGCCGGGGCGACATCGTCGTCTTCCATCGCACCGAGGCCGAGATCGCGTCGGCCGGCCCTTCACAACCGAAGGACGTGATCAAACGGGTGATCGCGCTCGGCGGCGAGACGATCGAGATACGCGAGAACACGGTCTACATCAACGATCAGGAGCTCGTGGAGCCGTATCTGGATCCCGGCCTGGTGATGCCGGACTTCGGGCCGCTGACCGTTCCCGAAGGTTTTCTGTTCGTGATGGGCGACAACCGCAACCTCTCGTCAGACTCGAGGGGCGAGCTGGGTCCGATCGCAGAGGACCGGGTCGTTGGCCGCGCCTTCGTGCTCTTCTGGCCCGTCAACCGCTTGGGCCGTCTCTAGTCACGATCGCCGGCTCGGCGGCCTATCGGTAGTACTCGGCGGCCATCGCCGCCGTGCGGATTGCGTCGGGCGCCGAAACGGCGTCGATGCCGGCGTCGATCACCGCGGCCAGTTCACGGTCATGTCTGGCCCCTGAAGCGTGGGCCAGGAGGCCGAACCGGTGGGCCAAGGCGATCGAGCCGCCCGACCAGCCTGCATGCGGCATGGACAGCCCGTCGATGTCGTCGCCGTGGAGGGTGGCCAACAACTTCTCCAACCCGTCGCCGAGTTGTCGGCGACCGGTTGTGTGAAGCAGCCTCGCCCCGGTCCTGGACCGCCAGCGCACGAGATCAGACTGATTCGGACTTGTCAGCCAGAGGCGTTCCTCGATCTCTCGACCCAGGGATCGGGCGGTGGTCAGCACCGATTCGAGCCCGGCGTCGCCGTCGAGGTTGATCAGCAGGGGGATCCGCCCGAGGGTGTGCTCGATGACGGCCGTCAAGGACGCCGTCTCCGGTTGGAGGTCGGCAACCCCCAGGGAGCTGATCCGCCGCCGCCGGAGGCCTCGACGGACCCACTCGGAGCCGGCCACGACGGCCACGCCGTCAGCGGACACCTGGACGGTGATGTCCAACCCGTCGACGCCGTCGTCGATCGCCTGCACCATCATGTCGAACGTGTTGCCGTCGTCGGTAGGGAACCACGGCCCACAGGCAAACGTGTTGAGGCGACCGTGGAGGGACGGTAGGCGAGTGGTCACTGCACCATCCTGCCCAATCCCGTTGCGGTTGCCTCGCTGTGGGCCCACGCCGAGCAGCGACGGGGCCCCGGACCCGGATTCGCTAGGTAGTTCTCCCGAAACCTCAAGAGGGTGACCGGTGGTGCCGAATCTATGGGGGAACAAACCCAACAACGGGTCGGGAGGACTCTCTTCGATGGCAACAATACGAGCAAGCTGCTCCGACTGCGGAGACGTCGAACTGACCACGGCGGACGTTCACGTCCGAATCTGTGACGACAACAACGTCGGCACCTATGCCTTCCGCTGCCCGCACTGCTCGATGATGGTCGTCAAACCGGCCGAGTCCCGAACGATCGATCTGCTTGTCGCCTCCGGCGTCTCGTTCACGACCTGGCGTCTGCCCGCCGAGCTCAAGGAGACCCATGTCGGCGAGCCGATCTCTCACGATGATCTGCTCGATTTCCACCATCTCATCCAGGACGACGATCGACTCAACGCCGCCCTGGCCGACTTCATCAACGGCTGATCATCCCAGCCGGCACCGGCGTCTGAGCCGAGACCCGAACCCCTGCGCGTTCGCGGGTGATATCGACCACAACTGACCTTTATCGCCCGCGAACGACAGCCAGAGGGGCGGATGTTTTAGGTGGAAATGGTTGCACTGCCCCCGACCGCCCGAACTCGTTAGCGCCCAGGGAACGCTAGCCTACTGACTGTGTTCAACATCGGTGCCGGAGAGATGATCCTGATTGCTCTGGTCCTGCTGATCGCGGTCGGCCCGGAGCAGCTGCCGGGTGTGATTCGCCGCACGGGCAAGGTGGTCGGCCAGCTGAAGAACATGAGCGACAACCTTCGCCGGGACTTCAACGCGAGCCTCGATGAGATCGAACGGGCGGCCGATGTCAAGAGCTGGGCCGGTTCCGAACTCGAGTCGACGGCCGACTCGATCCGGAAGGCGGCCATCAATCCGTTCAAGACCGACGGGGAGGAGATCGACGGCTCGACCAAGGTGACCGACATGTGGAGCAATCCGCCGGCTGCCGACGACAGTGCCGACGACGCAGCCTCGGAAGATGACGGCGAAGGCGATGACGCTCCCGATGAGATCGCCGAACCGGAATCCGTCGGCAACGCCGGATCGACGGTCGACGCCGACGATGCCGTTGACCCCGGAGACGACGTCGCCGACGGCGACGACGCGACGGACGAAGTGGCATGAAACTCCCGTTCGGGCGCCCCGCAGACAGCGCCGAAGCCGGCGCAATGGCCGAGATGACACTCCTCGACCACCTCACCGAGTTGCGCAAACGCCTGATCCGGTCAGTGCTCGCCATCGTGGCCGGTGCGATCCTCGTCTTCACCTTCCAGGAGCGGATTCTGCTGTTCCTGCAAGCGCCCTACTGCGAGTTCCAGTTGTCGACCACGGACCTCGAGAGCTGTACCTTCCTCAACACCGATCCGCTCGAGGCGCTGTCGGTGGTGCTGACGATGTCGGGCTACGGCGGTCTGCTCCTCGCCCTCCCCGTCGTTCTGTACCAGATGGGGCGATTCATCATGCCCGGGCTCTACCCCAACGAGAAACGGATGCTGATCCCGTTCACGGTGATCTCCTTCGTGCTGCTCGCGCTCGGGATGCTGTCGGCGTTTCTGTTGCTGCCCCGCTCCCTGGCCGTGTTGCAGAGTTTCGGCGTCGACAGCTTCACCCCGCTCTACCGGCCGAGTCAGTACATCGGCTTCTTCGTCAAGATGCTGGTGGCGTTCGGCTTCGCCGCCGAGTTTCCCCTGATCCTCATCTTCCTCCAGTTGGTCGGCGTCGTGAAGCCGGATCAACTGGCGTCGAACCGGCGAATCGCAGCGGTGGCGGTGGTGGTGCTCGGCGCGATCATCACCCCGACGGGCGACCCGTTCAATCTGGCGGTCGTGTCGGTGCCCATGTACCTGTTCTATGAGCTGTCGATCATCGTCGGGCGCATGCTGTTGCGCCGACGTGGTGCCGAACCGCCGGTCGAGGCCGAGCCGGCCCGGTGACGTCGGAGGCCGCTGCAGCTCGTCAAGCCTTCGTCGATCGACTGGGATTCAAGCCCGACGACTTCCAGCTCGAGGCATTCGACGGCATCGACGACCACCGGCATGTGATCGTGGCCGCCCCGACCGGGGCCGGGAAGACGCTGGTGGCCGATTACGCCATCGACCGGGTGATCGATGCGGGGCGGCGGGTGTTCTACACGACACCGATCAAGGCGCTGTCGAACCAGAAGTTCTTCGACCTCGGCGAGCAGTTCGGTCGCGACAACGTCGGTCTGTTGACGGGCGACAACAGCATCAATGCCGATGCCCCGGTCGTGGTCATGACCACCGAGGTGCTCCGCAACATGCTGTATGCCGGTGCCGATCTCGATGCGCTGTCGACCGTGGTGCTCGACGAGGTGCACTACCTGCAGGACGCCTATCGGGGGCCGGTCTGGGAGGAGGTCATCATCCATCTGCCCCGCCGGATCCGGCTCGTTTGCCTCTCGGCGACCGTGTCCAACGCCGACGAGCTGGCCGCCTGGATCGAGACCGTACGAGGCGACACCCGTCTGGTGGTCGAGACGAAACGCCCGGTCGAACTCACGAACCTCTACATGGTCGGTGACCGGGCGGGATCGCACGTCCACGTGATGCGCACCGTGAAGGGGTCGGAGCCGAATCCGAAGGGGTTCCGATTCGACAAGCAGCCGGGTGGCGGTCGGGGTAGGGGTGGCGGGAACCGTCGGTCGGGCAATGGTCGAAAGGGTCGCCCTCGCCAGGCGTGGCGGACACCGAGGCGAGCCGATGTCATCAAGACACTGAAAGACCGTGATCTCCTCCCGGCGATCTACTTCATCTTCAGCCGCGCCGGGTGCGATGACGCCGCCCGGGCGCTGATCGACTCGGGGATACGCCTCATCGGCGACGATCAGCGGCGTCAGGTCGACGAGATCGTGCAACGCAACGTGCAGAACCTCGATCCGGCCGATCTCGAGGTGCTCGACTACGAGCGGTTCCGCCGGGGTCTCCTGGCCGGGGTGGCCGCTCATCACGCCGGCATGGTTCCGCCGTTCAAGGAGGCGGTCGAGGCGTGCTTCATCGCCGGGCTGGTGAAGGTGGTGTTCGCCACCGAGACGCTCGCCCTCGGTGTGAACATGCCCGCCCGCACCGTCGTCATCGAGAAACTCACCAAGTTCACCGGCGAGACCCACGAGTTCCTGACGCCGGCCCAGTACACGCAGCTGACCGGACGGGCCGGACGCCGTGGCATCGACGCCAAGGGCCAGGCCGTCGTGCTGTGGTCGCCCTACACCACCTTCGAGCAGATAGCCGATCTCGTGCTCTCCAAACGGTTCGTGCTCCGGTCCTCGTTCCGCCCGACCTACAACATGGCGGCCAACCTCGTCCGCCGCTACACCCAGGAACGTGCTCGCCAGCTGCTCAACCTCTCGTTCGCCCAGTACCGGATCGACGCCGGCGTGGTGCGGGAGGAGAACCGCATCGAGCGCCTGGTCGAACGGCGCCGCCAGCTGATCAGCCGGCTCGAATCCGAGTACGGCCCGATCGACGACCTCCGGTCGGCGACGGTCACGCCGAGCACCGGCACAATCGACCATCAGGAGATGATCTTTGCTCTGGCCCATCTGGTGCCTGGCGACGTGATCCGACTCCACACCGACGGTCCGGGGAGCTCGACCGAGACGACCATCGCCGCGGTGTTGTCGGTGGCGTTCCGGAAACGGGGCCGGATCCGGGTTTCCGTCGTCGACACCGACGGCGACATCTACGAGCTCGTGCCCGACGAACTCCTGGAACCGCCCGAACCTGTGGCCAAGGTCGAGCTCCCGGAGCCGTACCTCCCCAACAGCGTGAGTTTCGCCCACGAGGTCGCCGGTCAGCTCAAGAACCGTCGCCTGGCCCGACCGTCGGGAAACGGGAAGCGGGAACATCGCGGCGGGGGCGGGAAGGGCCACGGACCGGACGGCGAGCCTCGGTCCCGGACCATCCTGACCAAGGACGACGTGCCACCCGACGCCCGGCGTGGTCTCAAACGCCTGGAGAACATGGAAGCCGATCTGGCCAGGGCCCGGCAGCTGGCCGCCGGACGGGCGGACTCGCTGGCCGGCCAGTTCGACCGGGTGATCGCCCTGCTGACCGAGCGCGGGCATCTTCTCGGCTGGTCGCTGACCGAGAGCGGCGAGCGGATCGCCCGCCTCTACCACGAAAGCGATCTGCTGGTCGTGGAGAGCCTGGAAGACGGCCTCTTCGACGGCCTCGATCCGGCCGAGGTGGCGGCGCTGGCCTCGGTGTTCGTGTTCGAGGAGCGGCGGAGCAGCGGCGCACCAACCCGGCCGTGGTACCCCTCGGCCGACATGCGCCGGCGGTTCCGTCAGATCCAGGCCCGTCATCTGGACCTGGCGCTGGCGGAGGAGGAGTCCCGGCTGCCCCCGACCAGGGCGCCCGATCCGGGATTCGTCGCCGTGGCCCACGGCTGGGCCTCCGGCGTCCCCCTCGACGACATCCTGAGCGAGGAGGAGCTCACGGCCGGTGACTTCATCCGCACCACGAAGCAGCTGATCGACCTGTTGCGCCAGATCGGGCAGCTCGCTCCGATTCCGGCGACGGCTCGGGCGGCCCGAGCGGCGGCCGACGCCGTACACCGCGACCTGGTGGCGGCATCGTCGATGGTGAACGTCGAGGAGTCCGATGACCATGACGACGATGAGGCGGAGGAGCCGGCGACTTGACGATCGAGAAAGGCGAGCCCTGGGGAGCGACCTACGAGGGTCAGTCGCCCGATCTCGTCGCCACCGATGATGCCGATCTGGCCCGGCTCGCCGACCTGCATCGCTCCGGCGGCCGTGTTCCGATCCTCGTCGGCACAGGCGACGTGGCAGCCACGGTCGGAGCCGATCCCGGCCTGGTCGCCGGAGAAGTCGAGGCTGCCGGTCATCTCTGCTACCCAATGGATCTCGGCCTCGTGTCGCTCGGCCCCGAGCCCGGTCGAGTCGATCGATCGCTCCCGTTCAGTGCCCACGTGATCGCTCGACGGTGGCCTCTGCGTCGACTGTGGCCGGAGCTGATCGTGATGAACACGCCACTGGCCGCCGGCCTGCGTCTCGGCCCCAGGGCCCATCCGAACGACGGCCGGCTCGATGTCACCACCGGCTCGCTACCGTGGCGGCAAGGCCGAGAGGCGTTCCGTCGAGCCGTCTCCGGTAGTCACCTGCCCCATCCCGATCTTCATCATCGCCGGGTGAGCGACCACGAGTACTGGCCCGGCCACCGGTTGACCGTGACGATCGACGGCGTCGACCGAGGCCGCTGGGCCTGGATCGCCGTCTCGATCGTTCCCGATGCCTACGTATTGATCGCGGGAAGCCGGTAGTTTGTAGGTGGTGGAGGCGCGTACACCGCTGCCGAGGCGGGAAGACGAGAGATCCGGTCCATCGGCGGAGGATCTGGCTCGAATCACCTCTTCGATCCCGCGTCAGGGTTCGGTGTGGAAACGCCGCTCGGCGTTCTGGCTGCGGTGGGCGCATGTCTACATCTCGATGTTCAGCCTTCTGGTGATGCTGTTCTTCGGCATCACCGGGATAACGCTCAACCACCCCGACTGGGTGTTCGGCGGAGAGCCGGTCGAGACCACTGTCACCGGAGACCTGCCTGCGGAAAGCCGGGCAGGGGAGGACATCGAATTCCTGGTGATCAGCGAGTTCGTCCGGCAGCAACACGACGTGGGTGGGGAGGTCGTCGACTTCGGTGTTGGCGACGACGGCCGCGGCTCCATCAGCTACCGCGGGCCCGGCTACGCCGCCGACCTGTTCTTCGATTCGGCCTCCGGCTCCTATGAGTTGACGGTCAGCCAGGACGGCTTCGTCGGCACGATGAACGCCCTGCACCAGGGCCGTGATGCCGGTTCGCTCTGGCGCTGGATCATCGACATCAGCGGTGTGGTGCTGGTGGTCATCGCCCTCACCGGTCTCGGCATCCAGCTCTTCATGAAGAAGCGGCGGTCCACGGCGTTGACCTGGTCGGCCGCCGGTGCCGTGCTCACGATCGTCCTCATCTGGATGGCGCTCATCTAACCGGCTTGGGCTCGGAGTCCGGTGCTGCGCCGGCGAAAGGGACCTCGGGAACACCCTCGATCCCGATGTCCACGGCGAGGAGCGAACCCTCGTCGACCGGTGTCACGCCGTCCGGGGGTTTCGATCGGGCCGGACCGCCGATCGACGTCACGTACAGGGTCTGGCGATCGGAACCTCCGAAACACGGCATCGTCGGCTTCTCGACGGGCAGCTCGATTCGGCGATCGAGGCGGCCCTCCGGCGTGATCCGGATGACGGCCCAGCCGAAGACCGACGCCGACCAGAGGCAGCCGGACGAATCGACGCAGCTGCCGTCGGGCGCACCGGGAACCCCGTCGTAGTCGAACAGGAGGCGTTCGCCCGTCCGGACCCCGGCCTCGGCGTCGTAATCCCACGTCAGGATCCGCCCGGTGAAGCTGTCGGCGAAGTAGGCCCGCCCGAGGTTGGGATCGAAGGCGTTGGAGTTGGTGACACCGATGTCCCGCCGGATGGTCCGGTACGAACCGTCGGCTTCGACCTGATGCAGCAGCCCGCTCGAACGACGCTCCTCGACGTTGCCGAACATGGAACCCACGACGAACCGGCCGGCAGGATCGGTGCGGCCGTCGTTCAGCCGGTTGCCCGTGTCGGGCTCCTCGAGCGCCACCCACGGCGTCACCTCGCCGGTCGGCCAGTGGAGCCACACGAGCTCGTGCTCCATGGCGACCAGCAGGGTGTCGGTGTTCCCGGTGAAGGCAAACGACCCCGGACGCCCCGGTAGGGTTCGGCTCGACGCCTCCCCCGTCGACGGATTCAGCCGGTGCACCTCGCGACCGTCGACGTCGACCCGGAAGAGTTCCCCGAGCTCACCGTGCCACAACGGGCACTCACCCAGTTGCGATGGCGGGGCCACGACGTCGATGGTGGGTGATGATGGCATGGGGCTCCGTTTCGGGTGTTCGATGGCGAGGTGCGCCACCGTCTTGGTCCATCATGTTGACAGTCCCATCATTCCACCACGACAACACCGAAGTGAGGCCCGTTGCCGGAACCACAACCACTGACCCGCCTCCGGTCCGTTCTGATCGCCCCCGCTGTCCGCCCGGACTTCATCGCCAAACTGCCCTCCCGGGGCGCCGATGTGCTGTTCCTCGACTGCGAGGACGCCGTGCCGGCCAACGCCAAGGCCGAGGCCCGATCGGTTGTGGGGGAGTGGGTGCCGAAACTGGTCGCCAGCGGTTCGACGGTCGTGGTTCGGGTCAACCCGATCGACACGGAGTGGTTCGCCGCCGACGTCGCCGAGGGGCTGCCGCCCGGGGTGCACGGGGTCGTCATCCCGAAGGTCGAGCGGCTGTCGGATCTCGACACGGCCACCGACGCCCTCGACGACGCCGGCCTGACCGACGTGGGCATCTTCGCCGGGATCGAAACGGCGCTCGGTGTGGCCGATGCCCGGATCGTGCTGGCCCACCGACGGGTCGTCGCCGCCTATTTCGGGGCCGAGGACTTCGTGGCCGACATGGGCGGCGTCCGTACCGAGGGCAACGAGGAGGTGGCCTACGCCCGCGCGGCCGTCGCACTCGCCGGTCGGTTGACCTCCGTTCCCCTTGTTGATCAGGTGGTGACCAACTTCGGTGACGACGACCGCTATCGGCGGGAGGCGATCGAGGCCCGCAACCTCGGCTACAGCGGCAAACTCTGCATCCACCCGGCTCAGGTGGCGCTGGCCACCGAGGCGTTCACTCCGTCGGCCGACGAGATCGACCGGGCCCGCCGTCTTCTCGCCGCCTACGAGACATCGGCGGCCCAGGGCATCGCGGCCATAGACTTCGAGGGTCAGATGGTGGACGAGCCGCTCGCCGTCCAGGCCCGCCGCCTCCTCGAACGTATCGGAGACGACGCCCACCCGCAGCAGGCCGAGGAGGCCGACCGATGACCGACAAGCCAAGCGCCTCCGCTCGCCCGCACACCGGCCGCTGGTTCGAGGAACTGACGCCCGGCCTCGTCATCCAGCACGCCATCCGGCGCACGATCACCGAATCCGACAACGTCATGTTCACGTCGATGACGATGAACCCGGCCTGGCTGCACCTGGACTTCGACTATGCCGCCAACGAGACCGAGTTCGGTCGCCCGCTGGTCAACTCGATGCTGACCGTGGCGATGGTCGTTGGTATCAGCGTGCACGAGACGACCCTCGGCACGACGGTGGCCAACCTCGGGTTCTCCGAGGTGACCTTTCCCGCTCCCATGTTCCATGGCGACACGCTGCGGGTCGAAACCGAGGTGACCGAGGCCAGGGAATCGAAGTCGCGCCCGAACCAGGGCATCGTCGTCTTCGAGCACCGCGGATTCAACCAGCACGACGTGCTCTGCTGCAAGGCGGTTCGCAGCGCCCTCATGTTGCGGGAGCCCGATGACGGTTCCTGACGTCAAGCCGGGGCCCGCCGCACCCACCCCGGCATCGCAACCGAACCGGTCGGCCGGCGACGACGAACTCCTCCGCGAGCGGAACAGTCTGGCCGCCATCGAGAAGGCCCACCTGGCGTACCTCGACCGGACCCGACGCGTGGCGGCCCAGCTGGCGGCCGAGGCGACCGAGGTGATGGAGGACGGCATCCGCGACATCGTCGACGAGGACGCCGAGGCCGACGCCGCCGTCCAGGCCGTGCTCGTCCGTCAGATCTCGGAGCGGGCCATGTACGCCGCCCGGCGGGTGGCCGACCTCGAAGCCCAGGGCGAGGCGCTGGCCTTCGGCCGTATGACCGGCGACGACGGAGCCGAGTTCCACGTCGGCCGCCGGACCGTCTTCGACGGCGACGACCCGTTGCTGATCGACTGGAGGGCCCGGGCCGCGGTGCCGTTCTACCGGGCCACTCCGCTCGAGCCGATGGGGTACCGTCAGCGGCGGCACCTGATCTACTCCGACGGCGCGCAGGGTCGCGACCTGATCGACTACTCCGATGAGGTCTTCGACCCCGACCAGTTGAGCCATCCGGAGGCGCTGACCGCCGGTCTCCGAGGTGAGGCTGCGCTGCTGGCCGGTCTGATGGCGCCGACCGGCGGGCAGATGCGATCGGTCGTGGCCACCATCCAGGCCGAGCAGGACGCCGTGATCCGGGCACCGGGCCACCGTATGCTCGTGGTTCAGGGCGGTCCCGGCACCGGTAAGACGGTGGTGGCGCTGCACCGGGCCGCCTACCTTCTCTACGACCAGAGGGTGGAGCTGGCCGACACCGGCGTCCTGATTGTCGGCCCGTCGCCGCAGTTCCTGCACTACATCTCGGGTGTTCTGCCGTCGCTGGGGGAGAGCGGTGTGGTGTCGATCACGGTTCCTCGCCTGTACCGGGGTGTTCGGCTCGGTGGGACCGACGCCGACGACGTGGCGGAACTCAAGGCCTCGGCCGACATGGTCACGCTGTTGGCGGCCGCCGTCTCCCAGCGGCGGCGGCGTCCTGTGGACCGGTTCGTCACGTGGTACGGATCCCGACGCGTTGCGCTCGACGTCGAGCGTGTCCAGGCGATCTTCGACCGGGCCTGTCGCCATCTGTCCCACAACGACGGCGCCGCCTGGTTCCGGAGCGAGCTGATCGACACCCTGATCCACGAGGTGTTCGATCCCGCGTTCCACAATCTCGACGATGCCCGCGAGTCGTTCGAGCAGAGCGACGAGGTGGCCGAACTCACGTTGCGTCACTATCCTCCGCTGAGCCCCGAGCAGGCCCTGAACGATCTGCTGGGCTCCCGCCCCCTCCTCCGGGCGGCCGCTCAGGAGGCGGGGCTCGAACCCGATTGGATCGAGCGGCTTCACCGGCCCCGCACGTCGGAGGCCGACCTGCACCGCCGCCGCTGGTCCGATGCCGACGCCGCGTTGCTGGATGAGCTGCTGGCGCTTGTGGGACCGCCGGTCACCCGGCCGAGACGGCCCCCCGACGAACGATCGGCTGGTCGCCCGGAACGTCAAACCGACGACGGTGAGACGACCGATCCGCTGTTCGACCGCCACGAGGCCGACGAGTTCGAGCTGGCCGACGATCGCGACCGGTTGCCGCTGCCCTCCATCGACCCCTTCGAGCGGCCCGACACGCCAGACGACGAGCCGGGTATGCCCGTGTACGTCGATCCCTACATCGACGAAGAATCCGCAACCGAGGACGCATCCGACGAGATTGGCCCGGCGCCGTCGTCGGTCGAGGCGATCGAGGAGCTGGCGGCCGCCGAGGCCGCCGCCGAGCAGCCGCTCACCGACGACGGCCGCCCCGCGCCCGAATACGACGGCGCACCGGCCGAGGATCTGCAATTGGAGGCGGTCGACTCGGTTGCGGAGGAATCGGCCACCGTGGTCGAACTGGCCGAGGCGGAACGAAGCTGGCGATTCGGGCATGTGATCGTCGATGAGGCGCAGGACCTCACGCCGATGCAGTGGCGCATGGTGGCCCGACGATCGAGCGGTGGCGCCTTGACCGTCGTCGGCGATCTCGCCCAGCGGATCGGGAGCCCGGTGAGCCGCTGGGCGGACCTGATCCCCGACACGTTGCCCCGCCACGACGTGCGGGAGTTGACGATCAACTACCGCTCGCCGGCGGAGAACGACGACGTCACCGGCGCCTTACTTTCGACGATCTCCACCGAACTGGGCATGGCCCGATCGCTCCGGCGCTCGGGGTTCGATCCGATCGCGATCGAAGCCGAGGACCCGACGGCGATGGCGATCTCGATCGCCTCCGACCTTCTGGAGCGCGACCCCACCGGGAGGATCGCCGTCATCACCAGCACATGCCCACCGCGGGCCGACGGGGCGGCGGCCGAACTGATCGCCCGTTCCGACGACCGGTTGATCGTGCTCACGCCGACCGAGGCGAAGGGCCTGGAGTTCGACTCGGTCATCGTCGTCGAACCGGCCGGCATCGTCGCCCGGCCCCATGGACTCAACCTGTTGTATGTGGCCGTCACCCGTCCCACCCAGCGGCTGGTGGTCGTCCACCACGACCCGCTCCCCGAACCGCTGGCCGCCGTGCTGGGTCGATGACGGCGGATCCCGAACCACCAACGACGGTGGCGGCGAAGGTCGACCTGTTCCGCCGAGCGGCAGCCCACGGGGCCGACTACATCATGACCGAGCGTCTGGCCCCGGTCGTCAGCGCTGACCCCGGAGCAGTGGCGGCGATCCGCGATCGACTGGAAGGCTTCAGCCTCGACCGACCCCGATCTCCCGAGTCGGTGATCGACACGTTGGCCGCGCTCGGCGACGAGCATGCCGTGCGCTCGACCGGCGGCCGCTACTTCGGCTTCGTCACCGGAGGTACCGAGGCCGCCGCCCAGGCCGCCTCGGTGCTGGCCGCCGCCTGGGATCAGAACGTTGCCCTGCCGGCGATGTCACCACTGGCCGCCACCATCGACGAGGTGTGCGTGGAGTGGTTGCTCGACCTCCTCGGCCTGCCGGGCGACGCAACCGCCTCGTTCTGCCCGGGGGCCAGCGTGGCCAACCTGACGGCGATCATCACCGCCCGCGACGCACTTCTCGCCGCAACCGGCTGGGAGGTCGCCACCCGAGGTCTTGCCGGCGCCCCATCCCTCGATGTCGTCGTCTCCGACGAGATTCACGTGTCGGTGCTGAAGGCGCTGCGGCTCGCCGGCATCGGTACCGACTCGATCAGCGCCGCCCCCGTCGACGAACTTGGCCGAATCGACCCCGAGCAGTTCCCGACGATCAACGGCCCGACGCTGATCGTGACCCAGGTCGGCAACGTCAACACCGGCCAATCGGACCCTGTGGCCGACATCGTCCGCGGCCTGCCGGACGGAACAGCCATCGAGGTGTGGGACGGCGGCGCGCCATCCGCCTCGGCCGATGGGCGACCCGGTCCCGTGTGGGTCCACGTCGACGGTGCGTTCGGCCTCTGGGCCGCGGCGTCGCCGAGCCGCCGCCATCTCGTCGAGGGCGTTGCCGCCGCCCACTCGTGGGCCACCGATTGCCACAAGTGGCTCAACGTCGGCTACGACTGTGGTCTGGTGGCGGTGGCCGACAGCCGTCATCTCGTGGCTTCCATGACCGCCGACGCCGCCTACCTCGGCCGACCGGACGCCGGCCGTAGCCTGATGCACCTCGGGCTCCAGATGTCGCAGGCGGCGCGCGCCGTTCCCGTCTGGGCGTCACTCGCTGCCCAGGGCCGCAACGGTGTGGCCGCCCTCGTCGACCGCTGCTGTGACCTGGCCGCCCGGTTCGCCGAGCAGCTGGCCGACCGCGGCGCCACGATCCTGACCCCGGTCGTCCTCAACCAGGTGCTGGTCTCGTTCGGATCGGACGCCGAGACCGACGCGGTCGTCGAGGCCGTGGCCCGAGACGGCCGGGCCTGGATGGGCGGCACGACGTGGCAGGGGAGGAGGGCGATGCGGATCAGCGTCTCCGACATCGCCACCGACGCTGCGGCGGTCGACGCCGCGGTTTCAGCCGTGCTCGATGCATGGGCCGAGGTCGACGCCCCAGCGTGACACCGCGATTGGGTCCACCCCACGGCCCCGCCGATAGTCTGGCTGGCCTATGACCACGCCCGTTCCATCCGACGGACCCTACTACGACGATCTCGAACCGGGTATGGAGTTGGAATCACAGCCGGCGGTCACGCTCGATCTCGGGTTGGCGGCCTGGTACCAGTCGATCGTTGGTGAGGTGCTGCCCGTCTGCCTCGACCATCGCCTGGCCCGCTCGGTGACCGGGTCCGATCAGCCGCTCGCATCTCCCGGTCTGGTGGCCAATCTGTCGGTCGGGCAGTCCACGGTTGCCACCCGCCGGGCCATCGCCAACCTCTTCTACCGCAACATGCGGGTGGCCCGACCCGTTCACATCGGCGAGACGCTCCACACCCGGATCCACATCCTCGACATGGCCGACGCAACACCACGGCCCGATCGACCGAATCGGGGCAAGGTGCTGCTCGGCATGCAGACGGCGGCCGACGACGAGATCGTGATGGACTACCAGCGCTGCGCCCTTCTTCCGGTTCGGGGCGACGCCATGCCGGGTCACGCCGGCGACACGGGAACGGCACCAGACGCCGTCGACATCGCCGATTACGTCGACCTTCTGCCGTCGTGGAACGCCGATGCCCTCGAGGTGCCGTCCACCTGGGGCGACGACGAGGTCAGGGCCGACATCACCCGCGACATCATCGACCAGGCCACCGGGCTGGTCCGCCTCACCCACAATCGAGCCATCGTCCATCGCGATGTCGACGCCACGGCCTTCGACGAGCGGTTGGTCTACGGCGGCCACGTCCAGGCCCTCGCTCAGGCGTCGTTGACGAGGGTCGAACCCCGGTTGGCCACTATCGTGGCCTGGCACGCCTGCAGCCACGTTGGGCCGGCCTTCGAGGGCGATCTGCTCTCGTTCGAGCATCGTCTGGTGGCCGAACACACCGGCCCCGACGGTCTGTCGCTGCGGGCCTACGAGACCATCGGCTACGCCAACCGGCCCGAGAACGGCACGACCGGCCCGTCGAGCGAGACGACCGAGATCCTGCGTTGGATACCGGTCGCGGTCGCCCGTTCCTGAACGATGAGCCCGAACCTTCCGGTCGACGCCGCCGATGTCGACGCGGCAGCCGCCCGCATCGCCCCGTACGTCCACCGGACGCCGCTCGTCCACACGGCGACGCTGAGCGCGCTGGCCGGCTGCGACCTGTGGCTGAAGGCCGAGAACCTGCAGAAGGTCGGAGCGTTCAAGGCCCGAGGCGCCCACAACGCCGTTTTCGCCCTGAGCGACGCCGAGGCCGCCGCCGGGGTTGTCACCCATTCGTCGGGCAACCACGCCGCTGCAGTGGCTCTGGCGGCCCGTAACCGGGGTATTGCCGCCAAGGTGGTCATGCCGACCAACGCCCCCGAGGTCAAGAAGGCCGCGGTGGCGGGCTACGGGGCCGAGATCACCCTGTGCGAACCGACGTTGATCGCCAGGGAGGACGCGGTCGCCGACATCCGGCGCCGCACCGGGGCGGTTCTCGTGCATCCCTACGACGATCCCCACGTCATCGCCGGTCAGGGCACGACCGGAGCGGAGATCATCGACCAGTTCCATCGGGTCGGGGGTGCGCCGCCGGACGTCGTGATCGTACCCGTCGGCGGCGGCGGCCTGCTGTCCGGTATCGCAGTGGCGGTCAAGGACCGGTTTCCGGACTGCGAGGTCATTGGAGCAGAGCCGGCCGGTGCCGACGACGCGCACCGGAGCTTTATCTCCGGCACGCTGGTTCCGCAGACCGATCCCGACACCATCGCCGATGGCCTCCTCACCTCACTCGGCGACCGCAACTTCGCCATCATCAGCCGGCTGGTCGACGACATCGTGCTCGTCGATGACGCGGGCATCGTCGAGGCGATGGAGCTGATCTGGACCCGGTGCAAGCTCGTCGTCGAGCCGTCGGGAGCGGTCGGGGTCGCCGCAGTTCTGGCTCATCGGGGGCGCTTCGCCGGCCGCAGCGTCGTGGCCGTGCTCACGGGCGGCAACGTCGATCTGCATGACCTTCCGTGGTAGGGGCAGAACCCGACCATCTCATTCGACATCCACCGGCGGGCCGACGTAGTTCGCCGACGGACGCATGATCTTGTTGTCGGCCGCCTGTTCGAGGATGTGGGCGGCCCAGCCGACCACCCGGCTGACGATGAACGTGGCGGTGAACATCTCCTGGGGCAGACCGGCGAGGTGCAACACGACGGCGGCGTAGTACTCGACGTTCGTCACGAACCGCCGCCCCGACCGGCGCTTGGCGAGCACCGAGAGCAGTCGTCGTTCGATCTCGACGGCCCGCTCGACCAACTCCAGAGCTGCGGGATCGGTGAACGACTCGGCCGTTCGGCGCAGCGTCTCGGTGCGGGGATCGTGGTGGCGGTAGACGGCGTGGCCGAAGCCCATCAGCTTCCGCCCGGCGTCGAGCTGGTGGCGGGCCCAGGCCTCGGCGTCGGCCGGATCGCCTATGGCGTTGATCATGTCGAGGACCCGGCTCGGCGCTCCGCCGTGCAACGGCCCCGACAGCGCACCGACGGCACCGCCGAGCGCAGCGGGCACCGAAGCGCCGGTCGACGTGACGACCCTGGCGGTGAACGTCGAGGCATTGAACCCGTGCTCCGCGGTGAGGTTGAGATATGTCTCCACCGCCCGAACGGCCTCGGGACCCGGCTCGGTTCCGGTGGCCATCCTCAGGTAGTCGGCGGCGTGCCCGAACCGGGCACTCCCCGCCAGGGGTTCGAGGCCGTCGAGGAGGCGGGTGGTGCCGGCCAGGAGACCCGGCGTGACGGCGATGGCATGGAGGGCCGCCGCCTGTCTCCCGTCGGGATCGAGATCGACGGTCGGGGTGGTGTCGATCGCCGCCCACAGCCCGGCGATCAGAGGGCCGAGCGGTGAGGACCCCCGCCCGAAGCCGTCGGCCATGGCCCTGACGAGATCAGGCGCCACCCCCGCCCGGAGCCGGGCCATACGATCGGCGGCCTCATCGGTCTCGATCAGCAGCTCCACGATCTCCTCGAAGGATCGCTCGGCGGCCAGTCGGGCGGCGTTGCGGCCCCGGTAGTGGTAGAAGCCCTCGTTGCCCCGGACGGTACCGACCGACGTGTCGGCCACGATAAGCCCCTTCAATCCGGCCGGAGCTCGAAGCGAGTTGGCGGTCTCCGCATGGTGGGTGGGGTGGTCCGTTGGATACAGGGCCGGGGAATCGGGGCTCATGCCTCGACTGTGCCGGTGCTGATCGATGACCACAAGCTTGATATCGTCAATGTTGATCAATATCAACCGACGAACCCGAGACCAGCCAGTGAGAGAAGGATCCGATCCATCCAGAACCGACGTGGAGGGCGCAGGTGGATGGCTGACAGCGGCCCAGGTGGCGGAGGTACTCGGGGTGAAGCGGGCCACGGTGTACGCCTACGTCAGCCGTGGGGTCCTCCATCGGCGCCTGGCGCTCGACGGACGGACGAGTCTCTTCGATCGTCAGGAGGTCTCCGAGCTGCGTCGAGGCGGTCGTCGGGCGACGCCCGGGGAGCTGCGAACCGTGCTGGCCACCGCCATCACCAGGGTCTCGGAGCAGTCGCTGCTGGTCCGGGGCCACGATCTCGTGGAGCTGATCGAATCGGGTTGGGGATTCGAGCAGGTGGCCGATCTGATCTGGCAGACCGACAACGCCGCGTTCTGGAACGAGTCTCACGTCGGTGAGCCGGTCGCCCCGGTCCTCGACGGCGACATGCCGGTTCTCGACCGGTTCCGCATCGCCGTCGCCGCTTCGGCGGCCGCCGACCCCATGCGGCGTGACCTGAGCCCGGCCGTGATCCGCCGCACGGGGCCTCGACTGATCACGGCCATGATCTACAGCCTTCCAACCCTGGCCAGCGGTGCCGAGGCGCTCGACGACATCGCCGCACCACCGGTCATGGCCCGACTTCTCTGGCCTCGGCTCACCGCCGTCACCGGCGAGGACTCGCGTGTCCATGCCCTCGACACGGCGCTTGCCCTGCTGGCCGACCACGGCCTGGCGTCGTCGACGTTCGCCGTCCGGGTCGCCGCCTCGGTGCGGGCCGACCCCTACGCGGCGGTGGGCGCCGGGCTGGGAGCCGTCGACGGCCCACTGCACGGCGCGGCCTCCGGCGACGTGCACCGGGCACTGCAGGCGATGGCGGCCGGGGCGGACCTCATGACGGAGCTCGCGGCGTTGCCGTCGGCGTCGTCGGGCGCGTCGGCATCGATTCCCGGGTTCGGCCACACGATCTATCGCCGCGAAGATCCACGCTTCGAGCCGCTGCTGCGGGCGGCCACGTCGGCGTGGCCCGACGACAACCGCCGAGCCGTGCTCGACGACTACCGGCGCATCGTCGAAGCCCGCACCGAGGCGGCCCCCAACGTCGATCTCGCCCTCGGGTTTCTGACGTGGATGGCGGGTATGGACCCGGGAGCCGGCGAGGCGATCTTCGCGGTGGCCCGGTGCGCCGGATGGCTCGGTCACGCCATGGAGGAGTACGAGGAACGGCCGCTGCGCCTTCGGCCGAAGGGCCACTATGTTGGACCTCTACCGATCACCGAGCGGGTGTAGCCCGACGGCGATTGGTCCCGGTCGGGCCGGACGTGGAAGTCTGGCCCGGTCGGCGATTCGGTCAGCGATCCAGTGAGGTGCCAATGCTGTCGTTCCAGCTCAGTCCCGAACTCGAATCCCTCCGGTCCCGGGCCCGGGAGGTGGCCGCCGATGGCGTGGCTAAGCACGGTCGTCACAACGACAGCTGGATCAACGGCTACTCGAAGGAGTTCGCCAAGACGATGGCCGACGAGGGCTGGATCGGCATGGGCTGGCCGTCCGAACACGGAGGACGGGAGCGGCCACCGATAGAGCGGGTCATCGTGGCCGAGGAGATGATAAGCGCCGGAGCCCCGATCGCATCGATGTGGTTCGCCGACCGCCAGTTCGGTCCCACGATCATCGCCTACGG
Organism: Acidimicrobiales bacterium; assembly: GCA_965216655.1. GTDB lineage: Bacteria > Actinomycetota > Acidimicrobiia > Acidimicrobiales > SZUA-35 > JAHELU01. The sequence goes on along the minus strand of CBDCGP010000031.1, from coordinate 93,038 downwards.
CACCGAGGACCAGAAGGCGCAGTACCTGCCCGCGATGCTGAGCGGGGAGACGACGTGGTGCATCGGTATGAGCGAGCCGGATGCGGGTTCCGACCTGGCGTCGTTGAAGACCTCGGCCGTGCGCGACGGCGACCACTGGGTCGTCAACGGTCAGAAGATCTGGACGTCCTTCGGCGATCAGAGCGACTACTGCTACCTGATCTGCCGGACCTCGTCGGAGGGACCGCCCCATCGAGGCATTTCCGAGATCGTTGTGCCCATGGACCTCGACGGCATCGAGGTTCGGCCGATCACCGACATGACCACCAACCGCCACTTCTGCGAGATCTATTTCACCGACGTTCGGGTTCCAATCGAGAACCTGGTCGGCGTGGAGGGCGACGCGTTCAAGCAGACGATGCGCCAGCTCGAACACGAGCGGGGTGGCATCGACCGGCTGGTGTCGAATCGGCCGATTTTCGATGTGGCGTTGGCCAAGGCCGACACCGATGATCCGCTGGTGCGTCAGGAGATCGCCGCACTGGAGATCGGCTACCGGGTCGGGCGCCTGCTCGTCTACCGGGAGGTGCTGAAACAGGCACCGGCCGGTTTCAGCGCGGCCACCAAGTGCTTCTGCACCGAACACGAGTGGCGGGTCGCCGAGTTCGTGGCTCGGACGCTCGGCCCTCACGGCCAGCTGTTCGACGAGATCACCAAGGGCGTGCTGTACGCCCCCGGCTACACGATCATGGGCGGCACTTCCAACATCATGCGCAACATCCTGGGTGAGCGGGTGCTCGGCCTACCCCGGGAGCCGCGGCCGTAGGACCGCGGCGATCGCCCAGACGAACGCCAAGCTCCCGCTCAACACGGTGGCTCCGACGAGGATCCAGTAGATCGTGCCGAGTGCCGAATCGCCCACGTCGAGCCCGGTCATCGCCCCGTAGGCCGCAACCGCCCCAAGCGGCATGCACAGCAGCGGGCCCAGGTTGACCAACGGCACCCGTCCCGAGTTGCGCTCCAGAAGGCTGACGGAGCCGGTCGGAGGTCGTGACCGGTGTAACAACCACACGAGGAATCCGACGATCGCAGCGAACTTGACGGGTGCGTAGGGGACGGCGACGGTCCAGAGAGCAAGCCACGATGCGAGCGCGGTTCCGGCGGCGATCGTCCATCCGCGGGTCGGCTCCCATCTCCGAGGCCAGACGAATCCAAGGAGCCAATGGCAGCCGATGAGCAACACGGTGAACCCGAAGGCGAACAGCGCGAACTTCGGCACGGCCCACTGGCCGACGTCCCAGGTCTCACCCTGCAGATTCTCAGCGGTCTGTTCGGCGATGGTCGCCGGGCGCCAGTAGTTCGTCGACCAGACTCCCCAGAACACGCCGAGCAGTCCCGACCACTGGGCCAGTGACCGTCTTCGGCCCTCGATGGCCCAGCGGTGCACCGTGTGCCAGATGAAAACGACGCTGATGAGCCCGTGCCACCCGAGGAAGTACAGGAACATGATGGGCAGCAGGCCGTCGCTGTAGACGACCGGGGTGATGATTCCCTCGGTGACCATGGCGAAGACGCCCGCCGCCGGTACCAGGCCGGCACCGGTATGGACCGAGAATCGGCCCATCAGGTACAGAAGGGGCATCACCGCCAGCGAGTAGAACAGCGTCAACTCGGCCATGGCGCTCACGGTGTAGGCGCCCGTGTACCAGTACATCTTCTCCGAGGCGATCACGACGATGGCGCTCGTCAACATCACGAATGCCACCGATTTCGACAGGCGAACGAGCGATGCCTTCACGTCCACCTGTCGCAGCGTCAAACGCGATCAGTTCACACAGCTTTTGTCTGGCTACGACCCAGCAACGGGTCGTAGACAGACAAAACCTCATGGGTATTCCCGCTGGTACCTGCGGTCGGCCGTTGTCCAGCCGTTGGCAGCTGCCTCGAGCAGCGCTTCGTCGAGTTCGTCGGGGCAGCTGAGCATGGGCCAGTGGCCGACCGGGATCGAACGGAATCTCCAGTGGTCGAGATCGGCGTTCTCGAGATCGTCGGGCAGTGTTGCCCGGGGGTCGCCGTCCCCGACGTCGGCGATGACCACGACCGACCGTTCGCTGATCGGTTGCTGCATCGACGCTGCGTCGAGAATCGTTCGGCCGGGATGTGGAACGAGACGCTCGCCGAGCCAAGCCGCCTGAGTGGCGTCGAGGCCGGCATCGGCTTCGACACCGGCCAGCGGTGGTGGCGCCCAGATCATGCCGGCCTCCTCGATGTCGGCGCGTTCGGCCGCTCGTTCGTCGGCGCTGGAACCCCAGTCGTCGAGCAGCGATCGGCCGTCGCGCGGGAAGAAGCCGGCGACGATCACGGTCTGCATCACCCGGTCGGGCAGCTGGTCGGCAACCATCCCGGCGATGATTCCCGAATAGGAGTGACCAACGACGACGAGCGGCTGGTCGATTGCCCGGGCAGCGCGCACGACGTCGCCGACGTGATCGGCCAGGCGGACGTCGCCGAGCTCAGTACCCGACGTGCCGGCCTCGAGCCCGGACAGGGTGAGGGTGTGGGCCACGGCGCCCCGCCGGCCGAGACGTTCGATCGTGTCGTTCCAGATCCAGCCTCCCATCCACGCTCCGGGGATGAGCAACATCGGCAGTGGGTTCGTCGCCATGGCACGAATGCTACCGGTCGCTCCTCGGCCAGTCTTGAACGAAGCGGACATGTTGCACCGCCGGGCCAATCCGACCATCGTGAAGGCCATGGACGGGTCACAGAATCGTCAAACGACAAGCTACGTCGAGTGGAATGACGACTTCCTGGCGCCTGCGGTTCGGTTCTGGTCGGAGTCGGTACCGGACGACGGCCGAACCGTCGAGCAGCTTCACCTCCCTCACGGCGGAGTCGAGGTCCGTTGGCGTCGAGGCCACCCGCCCACACTCACTGGACCCTCAACCGACTTCGTGGTCGAGTCGCTTCACCCGGGTGACGACGTCATCGGATTTCGCTTCCCACCTGGAATGTGGCCGGACACGGCCGAATGTTCGATCCGCGACCTCGCCGGCATCACCGTCCCCCTACGAGCAGTACTCGCCGGATGCCGCGAAACAGCAAACGACGAGGTTGGAGCAGCCCGACGCAGCTTTCTTCGCTGCGCACTTCGTACCGTCCTGGACGCCCGCCGCGGCGGCGCTCTGCCCATCGAGATCGTGCAATCGTTCCATCAGCACGACCAGTCTCTCTCGGCGATTGCGCAGGTGACCGGGTGGTCCCAACGCCAGACCCGCCGGCGAACCGTGCTGGCCACCGCGATGACCGTCAGAGATCTCCGCCAGCTCGGACGATTCCAGCGCTTTGTCCGCGTCGTTCAATCTGATGTTGCGACCCGACGGCGGCAACCTTCGGCCGACCTGGCGATCGCCGCCGGCTACGCCGACCAGAGCCACCTGCAACGAGCGTGTCGTGCGTTCGCCGGGATGACGCTGAGCGAGTACCTCGACCGCACCCACCACCGCTGCACCCATCATCACCATCGTGTCCGAGGAGACGACCACTCGACGTCACGCTACGATGAGCGCAATTCCCTACCTGTAAGGTCGGCTTTAACCGTCGATCCACACCCTCAACGAAACGAGGTCCTCCGATGAGCTCCAACCCCATTCCTCAGCTTGGTCTCGACGAAGCATGGCGAATGCTCACCGATGACCCGGAAGCCGTGTTGATCGACGTTCGGACCACGGCTGAATGGAACTTCGTCGGGGTACCGGACCTCAGCGGGTTGCCCAACGAACTCCGAACGATCGAGTGGACGACCTATCCGACCGGAGCCGCCAACCCTGCGTTCGTCGAGCAGGCGTCCGTGGGGCTCGCCCCCGAGCAGCCGATCCTCCTCCTCTGCCGCTCCGGGGCCCGGTCCCAGGCCGCCGCTCAGGCACTGCAGGCCAACGGTTTCGCCAACGTGCACAACGTCGCGCCCGGCTTCGAGGGGCCACTGGACGAGAACCGCCACCGTCACGGGGGATGGAAGGACGGGCTGCCGTGGGTGCAGGGCTGAACGACGGCCGGGAACCGCAGGCCGACTGGGCGGAGGCCACCGCGCTCGTCCGGGGTGGGCTCGAGCGCTCCGGCTTCGACGAGACGGCCGAAGCCCTCTACCTGACATCGGGCTATGTCTATTCGTCGGCCGCCGAGGCCGAGAAGGCCTTCGCCGGCGACCACGACCGCTACATCTACTCCCGCTACGGCAACCCCACGGTCACTACCTTCGAGGAGCGACTCCGCCTCCTCGAGGGGGCCGAGGCGTGCCGGGCAACGGCGAGCGGGATGGCCGCCGTCTTCGCGGCGTTGGCCTGCTACGTCCGGGCCGGCGACCGGGTGGTGGGGTCCCGGGCGCTCTTCGGATCCTGTTTCGTGATCCTCAACGAGATCCTGCCCCGCCTCGGCGTCGACACCGAGCTGATCGATGGGACGTCGCTCGAGGAGTGGGATCGAGCCCTGGCCGCGGGGGCCCGAGCGGTGTTCCTGGAGACCCCGTCGAATCCCAGTCTCGAGCTGATCGACCTGGCCGCCGTGTGCGAGCGGGCTCACGCCGTCGGGGCCCTTGTCATCGTCGACAATGTCTTCGCCACCCCGGTCCTGCAGAAGCCCATGACGTTCGGCGCAGACATCGTCGTCTACTCGGCGACCAAGCACATCGACGGACAGGGGCGGACGCTGGGCGGTGCCGTGCTGGCGTCGAACGAGTTCGTCACCGAACATCTGGTGCCGTTCATGCGACACACCGGCCCCAGCCTGAGTCCGTTCAACGCCTGGGTGCTGCTCAAGGGAATGGAGACGCTGCGGCTTCGGGTCGAGGCCCAGAGTGCGGCTGCGCTTGAGCTGGCCGCCCGCCTCACCGCCGACGGCGTGTCGGTCGGCTATCCGCAACTGCCGTCGCATCCCCAGGTCGACCTGGCGAAGCGGCAGATGGAGTCCGGTGGCACGATCCTCACCGTGGACGTCGGCGACAAGGACCGGGCGTTCTCCTTTGTTGACGGCCTGGAGTTGTGCGACATCTCCAACAACATCGGCGACACGAAGACGCTGGTCACCCATCCGGCCACCACCACCCATCGGCGTCTGGGGGCGGAGGCCCGGGCCGAGGTCGGTATCGGCGATGGTCTGGTCCGTATTTCGGTCGGTCTCGAAGACGTCGACGACCTGTACCACGACATCGCCCGGGCGCTGGCTCCGCTTGGTCGCTGAAACCGGCCTGGTCGAGCGGTACCTGAACCGGATCGGCCTCGACGCCGCGCCCCCGTCCACGGTCGACGGGGTCGAGCGGCTGATGCGGGCCCACCTGACCAACGTGCCCTTCGAGAACCTCGACGTCTACCTGCAGCGGGGGGTGGCCACGGATCTCGACGGCACACTACGCAAGATCATCGACCGGCGCAGAGGCGGCTGGTGCTTCGAACTCAACAGTGCGTTCGCCGCTCTGCTGGAAGCGCTCGGCTTCGAGGTTCGGCTGCTCGGGGCGGCGGTGCTGCTCAACGGACCGAACCGGGTCGTCGACCACCTGACCCTCGAGGTCGTGATCGACGACCGGCCGCACCTGGTCGATGTCGGGTTCGGTGACGGGTTTGCCGCACCACTGCCACTCAACACCGGGCCCGACTCACGCATGGACGGACGCACGGGAACGTTCGGATTCCTGGGCAGTGCGGAGGGCACGACACTGGTGCGGTACACCGGTGACACCGAGGCGGCCGACCTCGAGCCGCAGTACCGGTTTCGCCGGGTAACGCTGACCCGGGCCGATTTCGTACCCGCCTCGGACCGGCTCTACCACGACCCCGACGTCGACTTCCGCCAGGGGCCGATGGCCACCCGTCTCCTCGATGGCGGACCGGACCGGGTGACGCTGACGACGGACCGGCTCCGAACCATCAGCGACGGTCGTACCCGTGACACCGCCCTCGATCCCGACAGCGACGCCTGGCACGCGGCGCTTGCCCGATGGTTCGACATCACCATCTGACCGTCCTGCCCTTCCGACGACCCGGATGCGATTCTGCTCAACGCAGGCGGCGCTACCGGTCCACCCCCACGAGGCCCGACGGTTGCCAGAAGAAACCCTGCGGGAAGAACGTGACGTAGTCGGCGGGAAACGACGTGAACCCCGGGAGGATGTCGAGACCGCCGCCCGAGCCTTCGAGCTGGATGCCTCGGGTCGCCTCCCAACGGCCATCGCCGTCGATTTCTACGAGATCGGCCCCGTCACGTTCCAGTTCGATCGTGCGGCCGTCGAGACGGCGGGAGACGACCGTCCAGGTGTCTCCTCCAGGGTCCACGGTGACCGCCACGGGGACGTCGCCGACGAGCGCATTGGCCACCCCGGCGTCGCGAACATCGGGCACCGGAAACGCCACGGAGTCGGGTCCCAACTCGACCACCACGGCCATCTCGTCGAGGTCGAAACCGCTGCGCTGTGACGGGGCGTCGAGGGCGACGGTGTCGGGATGGGCCGCCTTCCACTCGCCCCACGACGAGACGGTCGACGAGAGCAGCTCGAGTCGCTCGCCGGTGAGCGGACCGAGAATGGCCTCGCCGAGTGGCTGACTCCACACGCTGCCCGTCTCGTGGTCGAACCAGGTCATGGCGTTGCCCCACAGGTCACCCTGATTCCCGAGCACGATCGGTTGCCCGTTGATCTCTCGGCGATGGACCATCGCCGTTCCGCACAACGGTCACCAGGTGACGAAGGTGGGGATGCCTCGATGCATGTCGACGACGATCTCGCGGCGGTTCAGGAAGCCGACGGGGTAGGCCCTGGCGTCGGAGTCGATCTCGACACCGATGATCAGTTCGTCGTCGGGCCACTCGCTGTCCTCGGCGCGCACGAAGCGGGGCACGTAGACCGGCCGGATGCCGTCACGGGCGAGGACGGGCCGGTAGCCGTCGGGGAGCGTCTCACCGGCGAACACCGGGTTGTACAGGTCACGGTCGAAGTCGGGCGAAGCACCGTCCCAGCCGTCGGGGTGGAAGGCGGCGTCGGAGTCGGTGAGCTCCGTCCCCCGCTGACTGCTGATGGCGTACTGGACGGCCAACACGACGATCGCCGCCGCGAGTGCGGCCACCACCCACAGCGCCCAGGCTCCCCCCGGGGGCGGCTGGGGATCCGATCGGGGCGGTCGCTCGGCCGCGGGAGGCTGCATGCATCTCAAACTCCCGGACGCGGCGCACTATTCCCGACGCGTCCATCGTCGTTCTCGGGTGAAAACGACCACTTGTGACCGTTCTCGCCCGTGAATGACACCCGGATCCGGGCGCACGGACCGGACGTCGTTCGGCTATGCGATCTCAGCCCGATTCAGCCACCAGGCGGTGGCCCCGACCGAGACGGCGGCCAGCACCACCGGCACGATCAGCCCGGCGGCCATCGACCGCTCGGCCAGCGGCAGCTCGATGTCGGTCAACCGGGCCAGGACCGAATGCGGGTAGGTGTTGAGCGACAGGCGGGCCGCACCGGCCCCGGCCCGGGCCACGAACAGCTCCCAGATGAAGATGTAGACGAGGCCCCAGAGGAGCGCCCGTCGGAAGACCAGGCCGAGCAGCACGAACAGGCCGCTGTAGCCGATCGCGGCCAGGCCCATCGACAGCGCCGTCGCCCCGACGATGCCGCCGTCACCGCCGGTGCCGATGGCCGCCGCGGCCGCGAGCGGGATCACGGCGATCGGCACTGCAATCGTCGCCGAAGCGGCCCAGGCGGCCAGCGCCAGTTGCCAGCGGGGATTGGGCCGCAGCCACAGGTAGACCAGCGTCTCGTCCTCGACCAGCTGGCCGAGGGTCGTCGAGGCGAAGAGCAGCGAAAGGATCGGCACCATGAAGCCGAGCCCATACACCGACAGGAAGCCAACGACCGACTCGGTCCGGAATTCGGGATCGACCTGGCTGCCGATCGACAGCGCGAGCACGAGAGCGAGCACGGAGAACCCGCCGATGAGAAGCAGCCTGCTCTTGGTCAGCTGCTGATCGAGCAGCGCACGATACAGGGTCCGGATTCGGCGTCCCGCCGATGTGGCGTTCATCAGTGGTGGCCCACCAGGTAGCGGAAAACGCTCTCGAGGTCGTCGTCGAGCGGGCTGATCTGTTCGAGCGTCAGCCCGAGATCCCGGCCGGCACCGAGCAGCAGGAGACGGGCGGCCCGTACATCGCCCGTGGTCAATTCCACGGTGTTGGCGTCGACGATGTCGCACCCGCCGACCGCGTCCGATCGGATCAGTTCGGCGGCCAGGTCACGGGCACGGGCGCAGGTGACCCGTAGGCGGTGGGGTTGGGTGTCGAGCAGGTCGCGAATCTCGTGGAAGTCGCCTTCGGCCACCAGACGGCCCTTGGCCACCACGACGACGTGGGAACCGAACCGCTCCACTTCGTCGAGCACGTGGCTCGAGACGAGCACCGTTCGCCCGGCGTCGCCGAGCCGGCGGAACAGCTCGATCATGTGCTGTCGCTGACGAGGGTCGAGCCCGTTGAGCGGTTCGTCGAGCACCAGGACGGTTGGGTCGTGCACCAGCGCCTGGGCCACCTTGACCCGTTGACGCATCCCTTTGGAGAAGGTGCCGACCGCCCGCCCGAGCTCCGGATCGAGCTCGACCGTGTTCAGCGCCCGCCGAGCCTGCTCGTCGGGGTTGGCCAGACCACTCAACGTGGCGGCCAGTGTCACCGTTTCCAGGGCCGACTGCCGCTCGAACACGCCGTCCTGTTGGGGCACCAGCCCGATGTGGCCCCGGGCGGTATCGTCGAAACGGGGGTCACCACCGGCCACCCAGACGGTGCCGGCCGTGGGTTTGGCCAGGCCGCAGATGATGCGGAGCAGGGTGGATTTGCCGGCGCCGTTCGGTCCCAGAACGGCGGTGATGCCGGGCCGGACGACGAGATCGATGTCGGACACCGCCACGAGCGCTCCGAACGACTTCGACACCTGACGTAACACGATCGACGCATCGGGCGGCACGGAACGCACGTCGTCTTCGCCCGCGGTCGTACCGGCAGCCGGTTCGAGGGCTGTCATCGGCGCACCACCAGATCCCGATAGCTGTACCAGATCCAGCCGGCCGACAGCGCCAGCCACCCGAAGAAGGCCAGCCACAGCGTCCACGTTGGGTTCTCACCGAGCGGCCAGCCGCCCCGCTCGGCGTGAATACGATGGACGAGGGCTCGGGGGAGGAACATGACGTTGGCCAGCCGCAGGTCGGTCGGCATACCTCCGTCGTTGACGAGGATGTCGGTGACGATGGCCGAACCGGGGATCACCGACAGGATCGTGGCGGTGGCCACGACCCGGCGGTCGGTCGATGCGCTGATCGCCAGGCCGACCGCACCGTAGATGGCCCCGACCACGGCCGAGGAGGCCACGATCCGCCCGAAGACGATGATCCACTGGCGGAACCCGTCGGGGCCCTCGTTCTGCAGGGTGAAGGCGATGAGCGTGAGCAGGGGAGGACCGAGGGTCACGACGAGTAGCAGCAGCATCACCGACATTGCTTTGCCCAACAGGTAGCGCGGCCGATCCAGTGGCGATGCGAGATACACGCCGAGCAACCCGGTGCGTCGGTCGTTACACAACAACTCGGGGCAGATGAGTCCGGCGAACAGGTAGAGGGCGGCCACCACCAGGGCGTAGTACTCGGCGTAGGTCGGCAGGAAGTCCTCCGTGCCAACCGGGATGAGCGCTGCCAGCGCGATGAGGCCGATGGCGGGAACGAAGGCCATGAAGATGATCGGGAGAGGAACGAGTTTGTAGCGGGCCGATCGCCCGATGCCCAACGCCTGCCGAAGGCTGTGTTTGACCAGCGACCGGACCGCTCCAGGCACGCCGGTTCGGTCGCCGTGGTAGCGGCGGAACCCCTGGTCGTAGATTCGGGCCCGCTCCGCGGGCTCGGCGACGGTCGGTGAGCGGTCGTTCACCGGAGGTGCTCCAGGAACACGTCCTCCAGGCTGAGCCGCCGCCGGCCCAGGCGAATGATGCCGAGCTCGTGAGTGAGACAAAGGTCCCGCAGGAGATCGAGTGCGACCTGCACGGCCGGTTCGTGCCCGGCCTCGTCGCCGGGCTCTCCGGTGGCCTCCACCGCCAGCACCAGGCGGCGGCCGTCGGCCCGAACGTCGACTCCCCGGCGCTGCAGCTCGGCGATCAGGGCGGTCATCTGATCCGCGTCGGCATCGATCTCGGCGGTGATCGCGGCGGCGGCCGTTCCTCGCAGTTCGGTGACCGTACCCTCGGCCATCGTTCGTCCACCGCCGATGATGACCACTCGATCGCAGACCCGCTCGACCTCGTCGATCAGATGCGATGACAACACGATGTTCATGCCGAAGTCCCGATTCAACGAGCCGATGAGCTCGAGCATGACCTCACGCTGGGTCGGGTCGAGGCCGTCGGTCGGTTCGTCGAGGAGCACGAACTCGGGGTCGTGGGCGATCGCCTGAGCGAGCTTCACCCGCTGTCGTTGGCCGGTGCTCATCGTACCCATCGGCCGAAATCGCTCCTCGCCCAGCTCGACCAACCAGAGTGCGTCGCTGGAGCGCGTCTTCGCCTCCTCCGGCGGGATGCCGTGCAGTTCGGCGACGTGTTTGACGAAGTCGGCCGCCCGCAGGTCGGGTGGGAGGGTGTGATGCTCGGGTGCATATCCGATGCGGGCCCGGACATCGGCGCCTGAATGCCAGGGGTCGCGACCCAGCACCTCCAGACGTCCCCCGTTGGGGCGGTGCAGGCCGAGGATCAGCCCCAATACGGTGGTCTTTCCCGCGCCGTTGGCGCCGAGGAGGCCCGTGATTCCCTCGGTGATCCGGAAGCTGACGTCGTCGAGGACCGGCACCGACCCGTACCGCTTGACCAGCGACTCGGCCCGCACCAGACCGTCTTCGGCCGGCGAATCTCGGGGAATCGACAGCGACCGTTGCGCGGTGGGGATGGAGCCTGACATCGACTTCAGTATTGCCGAAACTCGGCCGATTCGGGTGCCGCTTCCAGCGCTGGCGCGGTTCGGCGATCCGGACCGAGGTTTGGGGAGTACGGTGTCATAGTGACACGGGATCGCCCAAACCTTGGCCCGGTGACGAGCAATGCCTGAGGGCGACACCATCCACCAGGCCCGCCGGCGGATTGCGCCGGTTCTGGAAGGCCGCACCCTCGACCGTTTCTGGGCCCGGAAGTTGAGGGGCCACCCGCCGCGGATCGGGCAGCGCATCGATGCCGTACGGGTTCACGGCAAACATCTGCTGATCGACCTCGATCGTGATCTCACGCTCCAGGTTCACCTTGGAATGGGTGGGCGGTGGTCGGCCGCTCCGGGGGAGACCGACAGCGATGAAACGTTCGAACGTCACCGCCGCAACCCCCGGCTGCGGCTCTACCTCGCCACCGATCTCGGTCTGGTGCTGTGCTACTCGGCGCCGACGATCCAGACGTATCTTCGCCGGGACGGCGAATCGGGGCATCTGACGCCGGTGTCGAACCTCGGGCCTGATCTGTGCGTACCGGACGACGCCGCCGGTCCGGTCGTGGCCGAGGCCGTGGCACGACTGCGGGCCCGCCTACCGCCGTCCGAGCTGATCACGGATGCGCTGCTCGACCAGGAAGTGGCTGCCGGGATCGGCAATGTCTACCGCTCCGAGGTGCTGTTCCGCCACGGCGTGCACCCTTTCACCCCGGTCGGAGATCTCGACGACGATGTGCTCGCGGCGCTCTACACCACGGCAGCCCGGCTCCTGTGGCGTAACGCCCGCAGCGCGGGACCCCGTCGGACGACCACGGCACCTTCGTCGGCGGGATTCGGCCGGGGCGACAACACCTTCGTGTATCACCGGTTCCGGGCGCCGTGCCGGCGATGCGAGACTCCGGTCGAGCGGTCCTATGAGGGCCGATTGGGCCGGAGCACATACTGGTGCCCCCGCTGCCAGCCGGAGCCGGGCGACAGTCCGTCGAGACGGTAGCCTTCGAGGTGAACCTCTCTGAAAGGAGCGCCGTGTCCGACAAGATTCCTCCCCGATTCCGCAAGACCAAGTCGGACAAGTGGGCGGTCATGGCCCCGGTCGAGGACCTCGAGAAGGCGCTGGCCGCCGGCGGCAAGATCGAGGTGCAGAAACGATCGGGTGACTGGTCGTCGTTCACCGTCGGGTCGCTGGGCAAGCCGTTCGACGTCGACGGGGTCCAGATGTGCTACGGCTATGCACCGGAGCCCGAGGGCGACGAGTCGACCGGTGAACGCCCGCCGTCGGCGTCATCCTCCAACGGCGGCCAGAACCGGGAGGCTCGCCGCGGCAGCGAACCCCGCCGGGGCACGCGGGTCGAGGCGCCGCCGGTCGATCCGTCGGAGCCGCTTCCCGAGTTCCAGGGCGGCCCTGAAGACGAGTGGGACGGCTACTTCTAGCCCGCCCACCCCCGAAATTCGCTGCGCAGACGACACTGAGTGTCACCTGAGGTACTCAGAATGGGTCGCCCCCGAAATCAGGAACCGAGGTGACGCTGGGTGTCACCTGAGGTACTCAGAAGGGCGAGCGCCTACGTCTTGCCCCAGTAGCCTCGCACGATGGGTACGTGGCGGGTGATCAGACCGTCGCCGTTCAAGAGGAAGACAGTGGTCATCTGGAGCATGCCGAGGCCGGTGGCGTGGGTCGAGTCCCACACGATGACGTCACCCGCACGCTGCAGTTGGCTGATGTTCACGAGATCGAAGTTCTCGTAGCTCGACAGGAACCCGACGAGAAACGCCTGTATCTCGTTGTGTCCTGTGGCGACGCCTTCGAAGCGGACGACCTCGGCGTCGGGCGCGTACAACTCGAGGGCTTGAGCGATGTCGCGCTCCGCCATCGCCGTGTTGAACGCCTCGACCGGGGCTACGGATTCAGCCATGGCATCACTCTAGAACACTGGGGAGATCGCAGGTTCAAGCCGCGGCGAAGCCGTCGACGATGCCGTTGAAGGTGGGGCTGGGACGCATCGCCGCCCGGGCCAGGTCCTCGTCGGGGAAGTAATAGCCGCCGATGTCCATCGGTTGCCCTTGAACCTGGTTCAGCTCCTCGACGATCGTCTCCTCGTTGGCCCGCAGCGCCTCGGCCAATGGTGCGAACCGTTCGGCCAGGTTCGGGTCGCTGTCCTGAGCGGCCAGCGCCTCAGCCCAGTACAGCGCCAGGTAGAAGTGACTGCCCCGATTGTCGAGTTCGTTGACCTTGCGCGACGGTGAACGCCCTTCCTCGAGCACCCGTTCGGTAGCGTCGTCGAGCGTGTCGGCCAGAACCTGGGCCGGGGCGTTGCCGGTCGTCTCGGCCAGGTGTTCGAACGACACCGCCAAAGCCAGGAACTCGCCGAGCGAGTCCCATCGCAGGTGGTTCTCGGCCTCGAACTGCTGAACGTGCTTGGGCGCCGAACCGCCGGCCCCGGTCTCGAACAGGCCGCCGCCGTTCATCAGGGGGACGATCGACAGCATCTTGGCGCTGGTGCCCAGCTCGAGGATGGGGAACAGGTCGGTGAGGTAGTCACGGAGCACATTGCCGGTGGCTGAAATCGTGTCCTCTCCACGGGCCACCCGTTCGAGGGTGAACTCCGTGGCCTTGACCGGCGACAGGATCTCGATCTGCAGGCCTTCGGTGTCGTGGTTCGGGAGGTAGGTCTCGACCTTGGTGATCAGCTGGGCGTCATGGGCCCGATCAGGGTCGAGCCAGAAAACGACCGGGGTGTCGGTGGCCCGGGCCCGGTTGACGGCGAGCTTCACCCAGTCGGCGATCGCCTCGTCCTTGACCGTGCACATCCGCCAGATGTCGCCGGCTTCGACGGTGTGCTCCATCACCGTTTCACCGGCTTCGTTGACGACCCGAACGGTGCCGTCGGCCGGCAGCTCGAACGTCTTGTCGTGCGACCCGTACTCCTCGGCCTTCTTGGCCATCAGACCGACGTTGGGGACGGTCCCCATCGTGGTCGGATCGAAGGCTCCGTTGGCTTTGCAGAAGTCGATCGTGGCCTGGTAGAGGCCGGCGTAGCTCGAATCGGGGATGACCGCCTTGGCGTCCTGCTGCTCACCGGCGGCATTCCACATCTGACCCGACGTACGGATCATCGCCGGCATCGAGGCGTCGATGATGACGTCGGAGGGAACGTGGAGGTTGGTGATGCCCTTGTCGGAGTTGACCATGGCCAGGTCAGGACCGTTCTCGTAGGCGTCGGAGATCGCGGCCTCGATCTCGGCCCTGGTGTCGTCGTCGAGCTCGTCGAGGGCGGCCAGCACGTCGCCCCATCCGTCGTTGGGGTTCGCTCCGGCGGTCGCCAACACCTCGCCGTGCTGCTCGAACACGGGAGCGAAGAAGGCCCGTACGCCGTGACCGAAGATGATCGGATCCGAAACCTTCATCATCGTTGCCTTCAGATGCAGCGAGAACAGCACGCCTCGGGTCTTGGCATCGGCCACCTGCTCGGCCAGGAACGATCGAAGTGCCTTCACCGACATGAAGGTGCCGTCGACGACTTCGCCGGCCTCGACGGCAACCCCCGGATGGAGCACCTTGACGTCATCGTCCGACACGAGTTCGATCCTCAGCACGTCGTTGCCGGCCATCACAACCGATTTCTCGTTCGACCGGAAGTCGCCGGAACCCATGGTCGCGACGTGCGATGCGGAGTCGGCCGACCAGGCGCCCATCGAGTGGGGGTGCTTGCGGGCGTGGTTCTTGACGGCCTTCGGGGCTCTCCGGTCGGAGTTGCCCTCACGCAGGACCGGGTTGACGGCGCTGCCCTTGGCGGTGTCGTAGGCGGCCTTGATCGCCCGCTCGGCGTCCGACGACGGTTCGTCGGGATAGTCGGGGATGTCGTAGCCGGCGGCCTGGAGCTCGGCGATCGCGGCCCGCATCTGCGGTATCGACGCGCTGATGTTGGGCAGCTTGATGATGTTGGCCTGCGGCGTAAGGGCCAGGCGGCCCAGCTCCGCGAGATCGTCCGAGACCTTCTGGTCAGCCGTAAGATGATCCGAGATTGCAGCCAGAATCCGGCCGGCCAGCGAGATGTCCCGGGTCTCCACGTGGACCCCGGCCGCTCGGGCGTAGGCCCTGATGACCGGCAGCAACGACCGTGTGGCCAGCGCCGGCGCCTCGTCGGTGTGGGTGTAGAGAATGGTCGGTGAACTCATGGCCGAATCAGCGCTCCATTGGATGTCAGGGTGGGGCCGCTCCGCCCGGTCGCCCCGCCTCCGGCGATGGCCCCGGCGATTACGCAGCCGGTTCGCAGCCTATCCCACGGGTCGGTGTTGTCGACGACCCGGTGATGTTCGCCGTCGGCCCTACCGCAAACTATGGTTTGGCTGATGACAGAGGCCAAGAGCACGACAGCGGCCGCCCGGCCGGTCGCCGGGAGAGTGGCGCTGGTGACCGGTGGCGGTCGGGGGATCGGCCGGGAGATCTGCTTCGGGTTGGCCAGGGCCGGTCGCAGGCTCGCCGTCGCCGACCTCCGGGCCGAGGAGGCATCCGAAACCGCGGCGACCATCCGCGAGGCAGGCGGTGACGCCGTTGCCGTGACGATGGACGTTTCCGACTCCGACGCGGTCATCAGCGGCGTGCATCAGGTCGTCGACGAGCTCGGACCGGTGGAGATTCTCGTCAACTGCGCCGGCTGGGACGAGTTGAAGCCGTTCCTCGAAACCGACGAGGAGTTTTGGGATCGGATCATCGAGATCAACTACAAGGGCGCACTGCGGACCACCCACGCCTGCCTGCCGTCGATGATCGACAACCAATGGGGCCGCATCGTCAACATTGGCTCCGATGCCGGTCGCGTCGGCTCCTCGCTCGAAGCCGTCTATTCGGGGGCGAAGGGTGGCATCATCGCCTTCACCAAGACGATTGCACGAGAGGTCGCCCGAAACGGGATCACCGCCAACACGGTCTGCCCGGGCCCAACCGACACGCCGCTGCTCGGTGAGATCACCGGGGGGTCGCACGACGGCGAGAAGATCATCGGGGCGATGGCCCGGGCGGTACCGATGAAACGTCTCGGTCAGCCCGATGAGGTCGCGTCCGCCGTGGTCTACTTCTGCTCCGACGAGGCCGGTTTCGTCTCGGGTCAGACACTGTCGGTCTCGGGCGGACTGACGATGGCCTGAGTTCCGATCACAGCTCCAACGACGTATCCGTATTCCCACGAAAGCAATCGACTTCAGAAAGCGAGACCACGATGGCATCGGCCGACACCAGCCACGGGAAACTGCTCCATCCGTTCGCCGAGCCCGTCAAGGCGGAGAGCGAATTCATCAACGTCGTCTCGGCGGAGGGCTCGACGTTCACCGACGACACCGGAAAGACCTACATCGACGGCATGGCCAGTCTGTGGTACTGCCAGGTCGGACACGGGCGGCGGGAGATCATCGATGCGATCACCGCCCAGCTCAACACACTCGACTCCTATAACATCTTCGATCCCTTCACGAACGATCCCGCCCGGGCCGTGGCCGATCTGATTCTCGAGAAGTCACCGTTCGACGACGGCCGGGTGTTCCTCGGGTGCTCGGGCTCGGAGGCGGTCGACACGGCGCTCAAGATCGCCAGGGTCATCCAACAGCGGCGGGGCTTGGCCGACAAGCAGATCATCATCCGCCGCACACACGGCTACCACGGCACCAACTTCGGCGGTACCACCGCTCAAGGCATCGAGGCGAACCGCGAGGGATGGGGCGACCTCGTGCCGCACTTCATCGAGGTGCCCAACGACAACATCGAGGAGGCCGCGAAGGTCTTCGCCGAACACGGTGACCGGATCGCCGCGGTGATCTCCGAGCCGGTGCAGGGCGCCGGCGGTGTCTGGCCTCCGCCCGACGGCTACCTCGACGGCATCCGCCGCCTGTGCGATCAGCACGACGCGCTCTTCATCGCCGACGAGGTGATCTGCGGATTCGGCCGCACCGGCTCGTGGTTCGGATCTCAGACCTTCGGGGTGACACCTGATCTGATCACGTTCGCCAAAGGGGTGAGCTCGGGCTACCAGCCGCTGAGCGGCGTGATCGTCAACCAGCCGCTGGTCGAGGAACTGAGCGAACCGGGTTTCCTGTTGCGAACCGGCTACACCTACTCGGGCCACCCGGCGGCCTGTGCCGCCGGCATAGCCAACATCAACCTCATCGAGGCGGAGGGCCTGGTCGAGCGGGCCAAGCACATCGGTGAGAAGACGGTCGAGGGCCTCAAGGCCCTGACCGACGACGGGACGATCAACGGCTATCGCGGCATCGGTGGCGTCTGGGCGGCCGACATCGGCCGCGACTCGACGCCGGTCAAGTTCGACATGCTCGATCGCGGCGTCATGGTCCGCGGCGTCGGCGAGGGGATCATCTGGTGTCCGCCGCTGGTCGTGACCGACGCCCAGATCGCCACGTTCGTCGAGGTTCTCGAAGCCAGTCTGCGGTGACCGGACCTGTCGTGGAGTCGACGGTGGACGCCTCACCGTCGGCCAGACTCACCGTCGACGTGGCCGCCGTTGTCGCCAACCACCGGATCGTCGCCGACCGGTTGGTGACCGGTACCGCGGCGGCCGTGGTGAAGGCCGACGCCTACGGGCTCGGGCTCGAACACCTGGCCCGCCCGCTGTGGCGGTCGGGCTGCCGGGAGTTCTTCGTGGCCCGGTTGGCCGAGGGTGTGGCGCTTCGAGCATGGCTACCGGACGCAACGGTTCATGTCTTCGACGGTGTGACGCCGGGTATGGCTCCTGACTTCGTGGCGCACGGACTGGTACCTGTTGTCAACAGCCTCGCCCAACTCGAACGATGGCGTCATCAGGCCGAACGCGTCGGTCGGGCCCTGCCCACCGTCATCCACGTCGACACCGGAATGGCCCGGCTCGGACTCGACGGGCGGGAGTTCGCCACGCTGGTGGATCGGCCCGATCTGCTCGACGGACTCGACGTCACAGTGGTGGCCAGCCACCTGGCGTCGGCCGACGAGTCGATCAGCGATCAACCGGAGATCCAGCTCGAACGGTTCCGCCGCGTCCGCGACGTGTTGCCGATGGGTCGGGCGAGCCTCGCCAATTCGTCCGGGGTGTTCCGTGGACCGGACTTCCATTTCGACCTCGCCCGCCCGGGCTACGCCCTCTACGGCGGCCACCCCCAACCCGACAGCGGACCCAACCCGATGCGCCCCGTCGTGACCCTCGAGGTTCCGGTGCTGCAGGTCCGCCACGGCTCGGCCGGCGAGACCGTCGGATACGGCGCCAGTCATCGTCTCGACCGTACGAGTCGCCTGGCCACGCTCGGTATCGGCTATGCCGACGGCTTCCTGCGGTCCGGCTCCGGTCGCGGTGCGGTGTGGATCGGGGAGCACTCGGTGCCGATCGTCG
This sequence comes from Acidimicrobiales bacterium, assembly GCA_965216655.1. Taxonomy (GTDB): domain Bacteria; phylum Actinomycetota; class Acidimicrobiia; order Acidimicrobiales; family SZUA-35; genus JAHELU01. The sequence goes on along the minus strand of CBDCGP010000031.1, from coordinate 74,722 downwards.
GCCGGATCTCGATGGATCTCGTCACCGTCGACGTCACCGACCTGCCTCGCGACCACATCAGGGAAGGGGAATGGGTCGAAGTGATCGGGCCGCATCGAACCATCGACGACGTCGCCACCGACGCCGGGACGATCGGCTACGAGGTGCTGACCGGACTCGGCCGTCGCTACCGTCGCCGATATGTTGGTTCGGGATCCGACGACACCTGATCACCGACACGCCCGATCACAGACAGGAAGGCCACAGCGTGGAGATTCGCAGAACACCGACGCCGATGACGGTCTTCGAGGCGGTCGGCGGACGGCCCTATTTCGAGCGGCTGATCGACACCTTCTACGCAGGTGTGGAAGGCGACGAGCTGCTCCGGCCGATGTATCCCGACGACCTCGCCGAGTCCCGGCGGAACATGGTCGATTTCCTCGGCCAGTACTGGGGCGGCCCCACTGCCTACAGCGACCGTAAGGGGCATCCACGCCTGCGGATGCGGCACGCGCCATTCCCGGTCGACGAGGCGGCCAAGGACGCGTGGCTGACCCACATGAGCGCCGCCATCGACGCCACCGAAGGTGCGACCGAGGACGTCAGGGCGGCGATGAGAGACTACTTTGCCATGGCGGCCAATCATCTGCTGAACTGCTGAGCTGGTGAAGGATTGGAGCGAGCCCGATGTATCCAGGCGCCCACGCCGAGACAACGCCCGACAAGCCGGCGGCGATCATGGCCGGCGACGGATCGAGCCTTACCTACCGGCAGCTCGAGGACGAGTCGCGGCGGCTGGCCCAACTGCTCCACGCCGGCGGGCTGCGGCCCGGCGATCACATCTCGATCTTCATGGAGAATCGGCTCGAGTACTTCATCGCCTTCTGGGCCGGCGTGCGCTCGGGTTTGCTGGTGACGGCCGTCAACCGATACCTCCAGCCACCGGAGGCGGCCTACATCCTCGAAGACTCGGCGTGCCGGGCACTCATAACGTCGACCGGGATGGGCGCCACCGCCGTCGACCTGATCAATCGGGCGCCCGACGTGGAGCTCCGCCTGCGCTACGGCGGAGGAGGCGAGGGCTTCACCGACCTGACCGCCGCCGTGGCCGGCTTTCCGGCCGAACCACTGGCTGAGGAGCCCAGAGGCGAGTCGATGCTGTACAGCTCCGGCACCACCGGTCGCCCCAAGGGCATCAAGCGGAAGGCGAGTGGCCTGCCCATCAGCGACCCGGCGTCGGTTCCGGCGGTCATCCATCTGCTGACCGGTCTGTTCGGCTTCGACGCCGATGCGGTCTACCTCTCGCCGGCGCCGCTCTACCACGCCGCCCCGCTCGGGTTCACGACGGGCGTGCAGAGTCTCGGCGGCACCTGCGTGATCATGGAGCGTTTCGACGCCGCCCGGGCGCTCGAGCTGATCGACGAGTACTCGATCAGCCACTCCCAATGGGTGCCGACCATGTTCGGCCGCATCCTGAAGACCGACCCCGCGGTGCGGGAAGCACACGACGGCAGGACCCACAAGGTTGCCATCCACGCCGCCGCCCCCTGCCCGGTCGAGATCAAGAAGCAGATGTTCGACCTGTGGGGGCCCATCATCCACGAGTACTACGCCGGTACCGAAGTCAACGGCTTCGTGTACTGCTCGCCCCAGGACTGGCTCGATCACCCGGGAACGGTCGGCCGCTCGATCCTCGGAACCGTGCGGATCTGCGACGAGTCGGGAACCGAACTGCCACCCGGCGAGGCTGGCACGATCTACTTCGAGCGCGAAGCGGTGCCGTTCGAGTACCACAACGATCCCGAGAAGACCCGCAACGCCATTCATCCCGATCATCCGAACTGGTCGACACTGGGCGATGTCGGCTATCTCGATGAGGAGGGTTTCCTCTACCTCACGGATCGCAAAGCGTTCATGATCATCTCCGGAGGCGTCAACATCTACCCGCAGGAGATCGAGGACTGCCTGATCATGCATCCCGATGTGGCCGACGTGGCGGTGATCGGCGTTCCCCACGACGACATGGGCGAGGAGGTCAAGGCGGTCGTGCAGCTCGAGGAAGGCGTCGAACCGGTCAACGACACCAAGGCCCGGGAGCTGATCGACTACTCGCGGCAGCACCTGGCCTCGTTCAAAGCACGCCCCGCTCGGTCGACTTCCAACCGGAGCTTCCCCGCCTACCGACCGGCAAGCTCTACAAACGCCTGTTGCGGGACGAATACTGGGCCGATCAGCAGACCTGATCGGCAATGAGAGTGTGATCGCCGCCGATCGGACAACCGACAAGGGAGAACCAGCGTGAACCTGACAACCATGACCTATGAGGTGACCGACCACGTCGCCGACGTGCGGTTCACCCGACCGGACGCCGCAAATTCTGTCACCCCGGAATTCGCTCGTGATCTGCGCAACGTCATGCTGGCGGTGGAGGCCGACGAGGGGGTGCACGCCGTGTCGGTCACCGCCGAGGGCAAGGTGTTCTGTGCCGGTGGGGACCTGAAGTTGTTCCACGGCGCCGGGGCCGACGTCGGCGCCGTGGCGTCGGACATGCTCGTGGACCTTCCACGGAGCCATCTACAAGATGAACCGGATTCCCAAGCCGGTCGTCGCCGGGGTACGGGGCGCGGCCGGTGGCGCCGGCCTGTCGCTCATGAGCGCCTTCGATCTGGTCGTCGCCTCGTCGTCGGCCAAGTTCACGATGGCCTACACCCGGGCCGGCGTGACGCCGGATGGCACCTCCAGCTACTTCCTCGCCCGCCACATCGGTTTGCGACGAATGCTCGACCTGACGCTGACCAACCGTGTTCTGGACGCAGCCGAGGCGGAGGCTTGGGGGCTCGTCAACCGGGTGGTCGACGACGCCGACGTCGATTCGACCACCGCCGAACTCGCCGCCAAGCTCGCGGCCGGCCCATGGGCGATGGGAATGGCCAAACGGGTCGTCTACCAGGGCTTCGAGTCACCGCTCGAGCAGGCGGGGGAGATCGAGGCCGAGACCATCATCCGGGCCATGGCCACCCACGACGGGCAGGAGGGCATTGCCGCCTTCGCCGAGAAACGTCCGCCCGACTTCAAGTGGACGTAGGGCGCACCGGCCTGTTCGCTAGATGAGAACGGGTGCTTTGCCGCCGGCGGCGTCGGCCGTGGCGAGCGCCTTGTCGGTTCGACTCATCAGTGCCGCTGCGGTCTCGGCCGGTAGTCGGACAGCGGCTCCCAGTGTCACCGGGACGGTGACGCTGCGCCCTCCGATCGAGTACGGCGCCGAGAGCGCACCGTAGAGCTGGTACATCCGGGCGTCGAGTACACGGGTGTCGGCGAGGGTCTTGACCACCAGCATGAAGGTGTCGTCCTCGACTCGCGCCATCAGGTCGTACCGACGCAGAAGGTGGCTGAGCCGAGCCTGAACTGCCGCCATCAGCTGGTCGACTCCTGATCCCGGCCGGTCCATCCGACGCTCGGCCGTGTCCGTATCGGCGGAACCGCCCTTGGGGTCGGTGAGCGGCGGGGGAGCCGCGAGTTCTGCAACGTCGACCCGAACCATGGCCAGACACATCGGCTCGGGCGCCGCCAAACTGTCCTCGAGCTTCTGTCGAAAGTGGGGAACACGGATTGGTTCGCCGTGGTTGGCCATGTCCCTATCATCGACCTGTCCGGTCACGGTTTGAGAAAAACCGGTCTCGGACGCCGCTTCCGCTTGATGGCTGGTCAGGTCACGATCGAAGGTAGCGCCCGACCAGCAGTTCGACCGCCTCGTCGGTGTCGCCGGGTCCGAGGGTGGCGATGACCCGCTCGGGATCGGGTGGCGTCCACGTCGGGTCGTCGACGTCGTTGCGTCGAACCCGGATCGTGTCGAGTCCGGCGGAGCGGAACCCCTCCACCAGCACGAGGTCGGCGTGCCGGCAGAACAGGTCGACGAGCGCGGCAAGCGGCGGCCCGTCGTCCATCCCACCCATCCAGGCGACCTGATTTCGGCCGACGAGGAGGGTGTCGGTCGCACCCGCCGAGCGTAGGCGCCACGAATCCTTGCCCTCGGTGTCGAGCTCGATCCGGTGGGCATCGTGCTTCACCGCCGCCACCCGATAGCCCAGCTCCGACAGCCGGGCGATCACCGACTCCAACAAGGTGGTCTTGCCGGTACCCGACGGAGCGACAAACGACACCATGTGCGGCGTGGTCGGGTGCGCTGTCATCGCGCCGAACGCTATCACTGGATGGATCATCATCCTCCCGGGGCGGTAGCTTGGACCGGCGATGGAACTTGATCTCGAGGGCAAGAGAGCGCTCATCACCGGTGGCTCCAAGGGAATCGGCCTCGCCTGTGCCCACGCCTTCGCCGCCGAGGGTGTCGATCTCGCGATCGCCGCTCGGGAGGTCGGTCCGTTGAAGGAGGCCACCAGGGACCTTCGCACAGGCTACGGCGTCGACGTCACGAGCCATTCCTGTGACCTGAGTCGGCCCGAGCATCAGGCCGCGCTGGCCGACGTCGTCGGCGACGTCGACATCCTGGTCAACAACGCGGGAGCCATACCCGGCGGCGATCTGCTCGGAGTGGAGGAGAAGGAGTGGCGGCAGTCGTGGGACCTCAAGGTCTTCGGCTACATCAACCTCTCGAGGCTGGTTCTGCCCATGATGCAGCGTCGAGGGTCCGGCGTGATCGTGAACGTGATCGGTGCCGCCGCCGACTTCCCCCGGGCCGACTATGTGGTCGGGGCCACCGGCAACGCCGCCCTCGCAACTTTCACCCGGGTTCTGGGTGCGCAGATGTTCGAGCATGGCGTGCGAGTGGTCGGCATCAACCCTGGGCTCACCCACACCGACAGGCTGGAGACGCTGTTGCGCCGTCAAGCGGCTGATCGGTTCGGCAACCCCGAACGATGGGATGACCTGCTGTTGAACGGCCCTGCCCCGGCCCGACCCGAGGAGATCGCCGATCTCGTCGTGTTCGTGGCCTCGGATCGGGCCGGATTCCTGTCGGGCACCGTCATCACCGCCGACGGCGGCGCCGGCTACCGGTAGGCCGATTTTGGCCCCGGCCCGAATCCCGGCTATCACGATGGGACCGAGCCAGAGGAGATGACATGAGCGCCCACCGAGCGGCCATAGACAACATCACGGCGTCGTTTGCCGAGTTCGAATCGTTGATCGGTTCCCTGACCGCCGATCAGCTCACGACCCAGTCGCTGTGCCCCGCGTGGGATGTGAGAGGGGTTGCCCTCCATGTGCTCGGTATCGAGAACGCACTGATCGACTGGAGGCCGCTGGACGACGACGAGATGCCGCCGTTCGAGATCATCGGGCCGTTCATGGACGACCACGGCGATGCCCAACCGGAACAGCTCGCCGAACTCTGCCGCGGCATCCTCGATCAACGCCGAGCCAACCTCGCGGGGGTCACCGACGCCGAACTCGACCAGCGCTGCATGAGCCCCGTCGGACAGGTGCCCTACGGCGCCTTCATGGCGGTCCGCCACTTCGACGTGTGGGTCCACCATCGAGACATCACCACCCCGCTCGGTATTGCCACGAACGACGGCGGGCCGCCAGCCGAGGCGGCGCTGGACCAGATCCACAACTCGCTCGGCTATATCGTCGGCAAGAAGATCGGCTTGCCCGACGGCATGAGTGCGGCGTTCCATGTCCACGGGCCGGTCGAGCGGACGATGCGGGTGGTCGTCGACGGTCGAGCCGCCGTGGTTCCCGAGATCGAGGGCATCCCGTCGGTCGAGGTCGCCGCCGACACCCTGACGTTCATACAGCTCGCCTGCGGTCGGATCGACCCCGACGAGGCGGCCGCCGCCGGCCGGATCTCGTGGACCGGCGATGAGGAGTGGGGATCACGGGCCGCCCGCAATCTGGCGTTCACCATGTGAGGGCGTTGCCATCGATGCGTGTTCACACGGTCATGCGAGGCGTCGAACCGTCGTCGGCCCCGGTTGCGCTCCTGTTCCTCCACGGTGTCGGATCCTCGTCGGCCACCTGGTCCGCCGTCATGGATCGGTTGGCCGGCCGGCATCCGGTGGCGGCATTCGACCTGCTCGGCCACGGCGAGTCGGTTACGCCGGACGACCCGGCACTGTTCACTCGCGACGCCGCCCTCGGTGACATCGACGACTTGATGGCCGAACTCGGCGTTCCCGTGGTGCTCGTCGGCCACTCACTCGGCGGTTACCTGGCCCTGGCCCACGCCGCCACACGCCACGGTGTGGCCCGCGGCCTCGTGGTTCTCAGCACCGGTCCCGGTTTCCGGGATGAGGCGAAGCGGGAGGCGTGGAACGAACGCTCCCGTCGAAACGCCCACCGGTTCGGGGTGTCGCCTCAGGCGGCCGAGATCAACCTGCAGCACGACGGCGTGGTCATGGAGCGGTTGGCCGAGATGGATGTACCGACGCTGGTGTTGGCCGGGTCCGCCGATCGGCCGGAGTACACGGGAGCCGGGCAGTACCTGGCCCGCAAGATGCCCGATTGTGAGTTCCTCGTCGTCGATGGCGGGGAGCACACGATGCACGAGTCGTCCCACGCCGACGAGGTCGCCGAGCTGATCGGTCGCTTCGTCACCGACCGCGTCCTCGCCTGACCCCCACCCGGCGACTTTGTGCACCTGCCGACCCCCTGGGTGGGTCGTCAACGTCGCAAGGTTCGAATGGAGGGGGCGTCAGCGTCGCAAAGTTCGTCAGGGGGTGGGCGGTCAGCGGCGTTGGTTTGCCCACTTCGTGAACCGCTTCACCGTCCACGAGTTCACCACGAGCTCCTTCGGCGCCCATCCTCGTTGAGCCGTGAGCACGCCGTATTCCATCCGACCGAGTTCGGAGGTGTGGTGGCTGTCGGTGTTGATCACGAGCTTGACGCCCTTGTCGACGGCCCTCCGTACCACATCGGAGGCGGCGTCCAGACGTTGTAGGGCTCCGTTGATCTCGAGGGCCACATCGTTGTCGACCAGGGCGTCCAGCACCGGTTCGATGTCGAGCTCGATACCGGGCCGCCGCCCGATATAGCGACCGGTGAGGTGGCCGATCGAGTTCACCGTCGGATCCTCGATGGCGTTGATCAGCCGCTTCGTCTGCTCGGCCACGGGAAGGTCAAAGTGCGAGTGCACCGACGCGACCGTGTAGTCGAACAGGCGCCGGAACTCTTCGTCGTAGTCGAGTCCGCCCTCAGCACCGATGTTGAGCTCGCAGCCGAACATGATCATCATGTCCGGGTAGCTCTCCTGCAGTTTTCTGATCCGGTCCCGGTGCTCGAGCATCTGTTCCCGGTTCGAGCCGTTGATGGCCAGGTCCTCGCCGTGATCGGTGATGGCGAGGTAGTCATAGCCCTCGGCCGCGGCAACCGCCACCATGTCGGGAAGGCTCGAGCGGCCGTCGCCCGATCGGTCGGTGTGGTAGTGCAGGTCGCCCCGGATGTGTTTGCGTTCGATCAGGTTGGGCAGCCCGTCGTCGGACGCCCCGGCCTCGATCTCGCCGGTCGCCTCTCGCATGGGAGGAGGGATGAACGGCAGGTCCAGCGCATCGTAGATCGCCTTCTCGGTCTTGCCGGCGACGACGTCGTCGCCCTCCATCAGCCCGTACTCGTTGAGCAGCCAGCCCCGATCGATGGCCCGCTGGCGGAGTGCGATGTTGTGGGCCTTCGATCCGGTGAAATAGAGAATGGCGGCCCCGAACTGGGATGGCTCGACCACCCGGACGTCGACCTGCAGCCCGGTCTTGGTGAGAAACGATGTCTTGGTTTCCCCGCTGACCACGATCTCGTTGACCTCGTGATGGTTGACGACGACGTCCATCACCGCCGCTGGATCGGTCGACGCCACGGTGATGTCGATGTCGCCGATCGTCTCCGACATACGCCGGAGGCTGCCGCAGTACTGGGCGGCGGTCACCGATTCGAGCGCCTCCAGGTCGGCGGTCAGACGCTCCGCCAGCGGCAGGGCATCGGCAATCGGTGTACGTCGATCCTTCCCGGTGAGGCCGAGCCGGTCGATGGCCTTGGCGATCTTGGCCTCGCTGGTGGCGCCCATCCTGGGCAGCTCGCGGATCTGCTCGTTGTCGAGCGCACGCTTCAGATCGTCCAGATTCTCGACGTTCAACTCCGACCGGATGAGTTTCAGACTCTTCGGACCGAGGCCGGGGATACGCGACAGCTCGACGAACTCGGGAGGGTACTTCGTCCGCAGGTCGTCGAGCTTGGCCACCGAACCGGTGTCGATGTATTCCCGAATCTTCGACGCCGTACTCTTTCCGATCCCGCTGATCTTGGTCAACTCTCCAGCCGACAGGCCGGTCACGTCGCGTCCGTGGGCCTCCAGGGCCAGCTTCGCCTTCTCGTAGGCCCTGACCTTGAACGACTGGGAGCTCTCCTCCTCCAGCGTGGTCAGGGTCACCAACTCGTCGAGCATGGCGGCTATGTCGGCGTTCGTGGCCATTGTCCAGAACTACCGGATGACCGCCGGAAATCCTCACGAAGGACAACGGTGATCGTCGGAGTTGAAGGAAGGCGGGCACCACGGCAACCTGATGGGGTGAAGTTGTCGGCCAATCTCGGATTTCTCTGGCAGGAGCTCGAGTTGTGCGACGCGATACGGGCGGCGAAGGTCGCCGGATTCGACGCCGTCGAGGTCCACTGGCCCTATATCACCCATGCGCTCGATGTGGCATTGACCCTCGAGGAGACGGGGCTGCCGCTGCTCTCGCTGAACACCGTTCCCGGGAATCTGGCCGCCGGCGACTTCGGCCTGGCCGCCGTGCCCGGCCGGGAGACCGAGGCCCAGAGCGCGGTGGACAAGGCGTTCGCCTATGCCGCCGATGTGGCCGCCCGATGGGTGCACGTGTTGTCCGGAGTCGCCGAGGGGGGACAGGCCGACGCCACGTTCATCACCAATATGCGCTACGCCGCGTCGCGGGGCCGCGAGTACGGGGTCGGCGTGTTGATCGAGCCGATGTCGGCTGCAGCCAAACCCGGCTACTACCTGAACGATTTCGCTCAGGCCGCCGATCTCATCGATCGAATCGGCGAGCCCAATGTGAAGGTCCTGCTCGACTGCTACCACGCGGCCTCGGCCGACCAGGAACCGCTCGCCGTGGTCCGCTATCTCGGTGATCGGCTCGGACACATCCAGTTCAGCTCTATCCCGGACCGGCGAGAACCGGATCACGGCATCGTCGACTACGTCGAACTGCTGCCCCAGCTGGTCGCAGCCGGCTACTCGGGCTACTTCGGAGCCGAATATCATCCCACCTTGCGGACCGACGACGGACTCGGCTGGATGAAGCACTTCCGTTGAGACGTCTACTCAGCTGAGTAGCGGGCTATCGGCGGCGGAGCGCCTGGATCGGCCGAATTGTCCCGTGTTCACCCCTTGATCCGGTCGCGTGTGCAACCATGTGGTCCGGAGGCGTTGCCTCTCTCGAGGCGACAGCGTCCTAGGTTCACCGCAGGCGTTTGAGTAGGAGGAACAAAATGAACACCAAGGAACTCGCAGCCGAGTTCATCGGAACCTTGTGGCTGGTTCTCGGAGGTTGCGGCTCGGCCGTGCTTGCCGCCCAGTTTCTCACCGGCGACGGAGCATGGGATCTCGGTATCGGGCTGCTGGGCGTCAGCCTGGCGTTCGGTTTGACGGTGGTGACCGGCGCCTACGCGGTCGGTCACGTCTCGGGTGGTCACTTCAATCCGGCGGTGACGCTCGGTCTCGTTGCCGGTGGCAAATTCGACACCGCCAAGGCCGGCCCCTACATCGCCACCCAGGTCGTCGGTGGCCTTGTCGGCGGTCTGATCATCTTCATCATCGCCAGCGGCCGGGACGGCTTCGAAATCGTCGATGCCGCCGGAACGTTTGCGACCAACGGATTCGGCGACTTCTCGCCCGGTGGGTATGGGCTCGTTTCGGTGTTCGTGGCCGAGGTCGTTCTGACGGCCATCTTCCTCATCATCATCCTCGGGGCGACGGGGCGGGGCGCCGTTCCCGGATTCGGTGGCCTGGCCATCGGACTCACCCTGACCTTGATCCACCTGATTTCGATCCCGGTCAGCAACACCAGCGTCAACCCGGCCCGTTCAACCGCCCAGGCGGTGTGGGCGGCCCTCTTCGGTGACGGCGCCACCACACCCTTGGCCCAGCTGTGGATGTTCTGGGTCGCCCCGATCATCGGCGCGGTGATCGGCGGGATGATCCACCGCTCGCTGCTCGACACCGACGGCGACATCTAGATGATTGTTCCAAGGGTCGGGTCGGGGTCATGGGCTCGGTGGATCCGCAGGCGAGGTTTGGGGACGTTGGTGTCATAGTGACGCCGGATCGCCCGAACCTGACTCCGGTCGGCCCCGATCGGCCGCCTCGGATCTTCTAGGGGCCGGCCGGCAACAACCTGGCCCGGAACTGGCCGGTCAGACCCGGTGACGGCTCACCGTCAACAGCCGCGTCGTCGTCAGGGGGTGGCCGGTCCAGGAACAGCGGTCGTCGAGGGCGACCGCTGTTCCCTCCTCCAGTTCGACCGATTCGTCGGTTCTCGAATCGACGATCTGTAACCCGCCGTCGAGAACCGTGACGAGCTGGAAATCGGTGTTCGTGGCGATCGGAAGCGTGACGACGGTGTCACCATCGTGGTCGAGCTCGGTGACCGAAGCGGTGAAGCGGCCGGAGGTCGCTTCGCCCAACGCCATCGACTGCGAGCGCACTCCCGGCGCCGCCTGGACCCAGGGACTGTCGGTGGCTCGATGGTGCACGTAGCGCTGACCCCCGTACCACTGACCGGGATTCTCGCCGTTGGGCAGCTCGAGATCGTGTTCGACGAATGTGGCGTGTTCGGCCGGACTCGACACCTCGACCACGTGGAAGTCATCGGACGATTCGAGCACCCGGTGGCGGATGCCCGGTGCCTGCAGGATCGCGTCGCCTGCGTGGAGGACGAACGGTTCCCCCTGGTCCTGGTAGACCACCCTCACCCAGCCTCGTTTGCAGAAGATCAGTTGGAAGTCGATGTGGTGGTAGTGCACGTAGTCCGGGACCGGACCTCCGGTCGGGATGTGGATGTGGGAGGCGATGAACTCACCGCCCCACCGACCGGGCAGCAGATCCCTGTATCGCATCCCGGCCCGACCCACGATCCACTCGGTGGCGGAGGACGCGTCGGCGGGTGCCGGGGGAGGGCTGGGATCAGGGAACGAACCCCCGGGGTCGGGGTCGTTGTCGGTTACCGCCCGGGCTGTGACCATGAAGTCGGCGATCGTCTCGCCATCGCCACCAACCGGTGGCGGGTCACCATCGAGCTCGAGGAACGGATGGCGCCGGCCGGCGCGATGCGCCGCCGCGTCGAGACGGAGAGTTGCGTCACGGGTTCGCCCGTGGCCCATCAGCGCCCAACGGGGTTCGTCGGCCGGCCCGATCGCCAGAAGCGAGAACCCGGCGCCGGTCAAGGTGCCGATCCAGGCATCGAGGTCGTCGCACGGGACCACCCATTGCGGCCGGCGGTCGACAGGTGGAATCGGCCGGTGGGCGTTCGCATCAGGTCCGGGTAGGGACGGAGAATGTTCCTGTGTTTGATCCACCACCCAAGTTAAGCGGATCGGGCGGGACGTTGACGACGGTCGACCGTCACCGCCCCGGTACCTTGAACACATGAGCGAGCCAGTCATCCCATTGTCGGTGCTCGATCTGGCACTGGTCGCCGACGGACAGACCACAGCTCAGGCGCTGGCCGATACGGTCACGGTGGCTCAGGCCGCCGAGCGGTTGGCCTACACCAGAATCTGGGTGGCCGAACACCACAACATGGCAACCGTTGCGAGTACGAGTCCGGCGGTGCTGATCGCCCATCTGGCGTCCGTCACCTCGAGTATCCGGGTCGGGTCGGGCGGCGTGATGCTCCCGAATCATTCACCGCTCGCCGTGGCCGAACAGTTCGCCCTCCTCGAGGCCCTCCACCCCGACCGCATCGATCTCGGGATCGGTCGCGCCCCGGGCACGGACCGCTCCACCGCGGCGGTCTTGCGTCGCAGCTCCGACAACCGAGACGACGAGGATTTCCCGCACCATCTCATCGATCTGATGGGTCTTCTGGGCGATCCTCGCCGTGAGCAGGGACTGTGGGATCACTTCCGGGCGTCACCGGAGGCCGTGAGTCACCCGGACGTCTTCCTGCTCGGGTCGAGCGGTTTCAGTGCCCAACTGGCCGGGATGCTCGGCCTGCCCTTCGCGTTCGCCCATCACTTCGACATGGGAGGAACCGTGGAGGCGACAGGGATCTATCGGGATCACTTCCAGCCGTCGGCCGCGCTCGATGAACCGACGGTGATCGTCACCGCATCGGCTCTGGCCGCCGATTCCGAGGCCGAGGCCGAGCATCTGTCGGCTCCCAATCGCCTCCGGCGGCTCGGGTTGCGGACCGGCAGGCTACTTCCGCTGATGACCCCCGACGAGGCCGTCACCCATCCGTCGTACCAGCAGGCCCTGGCCATGGACACCTCCGCCCTGGTGGGGACCGCCGAGTCGGTGTGCGACGGCATGGCGGATCTGGTGGCCCGGACCGGAGCGTCGGAGGTGATGTTGTTCACGTCGACCCACGAGGTGGCCGACCGGCTGCGCAGCTTCGAACTCGTCGCCAAACAGTGGGGTCTCCGAGAGATCCCCTAGACCGGGTCGATGAGGCCGATGAAGGCGCCCTGATCGAGCAGGTTCTGCACGAACGCCGGCTCGTATGCTCCTTCGGGATCGGCCCGCAGCGCCCGGTCGAGCAACTCGGCATCGGATCCGATCAGAATTCGCCACGCCCCGGCCCGGATACCGTCGAGGATGATGGTCGCCGCCTGCTCCGGCGATGTCGGGGCCGTCGCCTGGAACGCCGCCTCGGTGCTGGCGAGGTTGGCGGTGGCGGGCCGGCCGAGCCGGGCCTGGGAGTTCGACAGGATGCTGGTACCGATGTGGCCCGGCATGACCACCGACACGTTGACGTGGGGTGCGACCAGACGCATCTCGGTCAACAGCGCCTCGGTGAAGCCCCTCACGGCGAACTTGGCCGCCGAGTAGGAGGTGTGGGTGCGGTTCGGTCCCAGCGATGCCCACATGCCGTTGACGCTGGACACATTCACGATGTGCCCCTGGTCGGATCGGATGATCAGCGGTACGAACGATCGACAACAGTTGTAGACGCCACCCCAGCAGATGTCGAACGTTCGTTCCCAGGCTTTGCGATCGCCGTGGACGAACCCCTCGACAGAACCGATGCCGGCGTTGTTGAACAACAGGTTGATGTGATCGGTGCCGTGGGTCTCGAGGACATCGGCGGCCACCTGGTCGACTTCGGACGGATCGCTCACGTCACACCGGTGGGTCGACACGGTCACCGAACCGTTCGAGCCGCAGGCCTCGGCCGTCTCGGCGACCGCCCGCTCGTCGACGTCGAGCAGTGCGAGGTGGCATCCATCGGCGCCCAAGGCGAGGCTGAGCTGCCGTCCGATACCCGATCCGGCTCCGGTCACGACCGCGAGGCGGCCGTCGAAGTTGTTCATGGGGGCAACCTAGGCCACGACGGGGTCGACGGTCCAGGCGACCCGACCGGGCAACGGCCGCGTGGGCGGCAACGGATCTGACGGGGAGCAGGGTGCTGTGATAGCCTGCGGAGGCGCGGGCGCCCAGCCGGTCCCAAAAGGGGGTGCCACCCAGATGTCGGATTCCACCAAGGTCGCGTCGATTCGCAATCGGCGCGAAGCATTGCTGCAAGCGGTCGTCGGGCTGGAGGACGCGCTGGCGGGACCGATCGGTGACCACGAACGGTGGCGGTTGCGCGTGGCGATGGCGGTCGACCACGCCGTTGCCCGGATCTCCGAACACGTGACCCAGACCGAAGGACCGGGAAACATCCTCGACGAGATCCTCGCCGTTGCGCCACGGCTCGAGCGCCGGGTCAAGCAGATGCGGGTCGACCACGAGAATTTGGAAAAGGCGGCACACCGCCTCGCTCTCACCGTGGGGGAGCTGTCGACCGACGATGTCGACGCCGCTACCGGAAAGACCGAGGACCGAGCGATCGAGATCCGTAACCAGGCCGTCGACGTGATGGGGCAGATCGCCAGGCACCGGCAACGGGGCGCGGATCTGATCTACGAGGCCTACCAGGTCGATCTCGGCAACAGTGCCTGAGCAGAAGCTCTCTGAACAAGAACTGCCTAAGTAGGTCGTGCCGGCGGCCGAAAGGAATTACGAAAATCGAAGACCCGAGCCCGCCGACAATCGTGGCGAACGGTGTGAATGGGCGCTAGGCTGATAGCACGGGCAACCGAACGGTGTGCCCACCGGCTGCAAGCCATGATGTCGGCTCTCGAGGATGACCAACCGGTTGGTTGGATTGGGTCACCCGGGAGTGCGGCTGACGCGGTGGCGTGACTGCGGCCCTGGATCGTAGCGTCCGTGCGCTCACAGGCACGCTACAAGATTGTTGGAGATGACGACGACCACTATGACTGCGGGACCTCTCCCGGTTTCGTCGAGCGACTTTTTTGACGTTGTGCAGGCCCACCTCGACGGTGTGGCCACAGCCGACGACATGGTTCTGCTGAACACCCACACCAAGCCATGGGTGGCGGCACTGCTTCGGCTGCTCGACGACGCCTCGGCGGCAATCGACAGGGCGAACCGAGAGCTGAAGGGTCATGAGCGTGCGCTCGTGGTATCCGACTTCGAGCGTGAGTGGCAGCGCATCGACGAGGTGCTGACCCAGCTTGTCGGTCCGCCCGAGGCGCCCGAACAAGCGGAACCGCGGTCCGAGACCGAGAAGACGGTCCCGGCGGCGGCTGAGGGTATCACCCAGATCCAGCTCGCCTGGACCCCTGGCCGCGTCGTGGCTTGGGCTTCCGGTCACAACGCCAAGGCCGCCGAACCCGACGAGTTACTGGCGATGCTGGCCGAAGCCGGAGCCGAATCGATCGGATGGGAGAGCTACAACTCGATCAAGGTCCCCAACCAGGGTCGAGCGCCCGCGGTGTGGGCTCCGATCGGTTCCTGCCTCGGCTGGTTGGCCTCACTGGCGTCGGCCGCCGAGCAGAGTTCCGAAACCGATGGTCCCGACACCGATAAGCGGTCCATTCTCGGGCCGAGTGCCGTCTGGATCGGACTCGTGACGATCCTGGCCATTCGGCTGGTGGCCCAGGGCCGGATGGTGCCGCAGGTGAAGAAGGCCCGTCGATCCGCTGAAACCCCGAAGGGAACCGAGAACAGCTCTCCCTTCGAGGTTCGCTGGGGTCCTGCCCTCGTCGACCAGGCCGAGCACCAGATCCTGTGCGACAGCCTTCCCGGTTCGGTCGGCGTCATCGAGAGTCGCCCGGACGCATCGGCCATGACCGTCGCCGTGCTGACCGACCTGATCACCGCCATCTGCCATGAGGCCGCCGGCCGGCTCGACGTGCCCGCTCCGCCACCGGATCCGACGTCGAAGGGCGACGTGGCCGAGGCCTTCCTCGCCCTCCTCGACGGAACCCCCTTCCTGGCGCCGAGCCGGCTCGGCTCCGAGCTGGCCCGCCGAATCGACCAGTGGGCCAAGCCGGTCAGCGGTCACCAGAAGTTCCAGCTCGTGATCCAGCTCGATCCTCCCGACGAATCCAACGCCTGGTACCTGGCTGTCCTGGCGCCCAACACCGAGGGCCGCCTCCTGCCCGTCGAACAGGTGATGGTGAACTCGTCGAACAGCCGCCGCCGGGAGGTCGAACAGGAGCTGGTTCGGCTCGAACGGCTCTACCCCGAACTTCTCCGTCCGGGTGCCCGCCGGCGTGGCGAAGTCGTCCTCAGCCAAGACGAGGCCTGGCAGCTGATGACCACGGAAGGCCCGGTGCTCATGGCGGCCGGCTACGAGGTGCGGGCCCCGGCCCTTTCCCGGAAGCGGCCGTCCCCCGCCTTGCGTCTCACCTCCGAAGAGGCTCAGGACACCGTCGTCGGCGCCCAGCAGCTGGCCAACGTGCGGTGGAGTGTCGTGTTCGACGACATCGAACTCACCGCCGACGAGATCAACGAGTTGGCGGCCGAAGCCCGGCCGTTGATCAAGTCTCGGGGCCAGTGGGTCGAACTGGACCAGGCTGACCTGGCCCAGGCTGCGGCCGCCCTGGCCGAGCGGGCCGACCAGACCCGCCTGTCGGGCGCCGACATGTTGCGGCACGCCCTCGGCCTCGAAGGGTCCCCGTTCCCCGGAGGCGTGTCCCTCGCCGGCGAAGGCTGGGCGGCCGATCTTCTCCAGAGTGCCGCCAATCTGCCGGAGGACCCGCCCACGACCCTCGACGGCTTCTCGGGCGAGCTGCGGAGCTACCAGGCCGAGGCCAGAACGTGGCTCGAGTTCCTCGACAGCGCCGGCCTCGGCGGCTGCCTGGCGCTCGACATGGGCCTCGGCAAGACGCCGACCGTGCTGGCCCACATCGAGGTGTCGGAGGGCAACGGGCCCGCGCTCGTCATCGCCCCACCGGCCGTCGTCGGCAACTGGGCCGCCGAGGCCGCTCGATTCGTGCCGGATCTGAACGTGCTGGTCCACCATGGTCCAAATCGGGCCGGGGGCGCGGAGGTGGCCGAGGCCGTCGAAGCCGTCGACCTGGTCATCACCACCTACGGCACCGCGGTTCGTGACATCGCCGAGCTGGAGGAGATCGAGTGGGACAAGGTCGTGCTCGACGAGGCCCAGGCCATCAAGAACCCGGCCTCCGACACCGCGCAGCAGCTGCGTCGCCTCTCGGCCCGCACCCGGGTCGCGCTCACCGGCACGCCGATCGAGAACGGTCTCGGCGATCTGTGGGCGATCATGGACTTCACCAATCCGGGCCTGGTCGGTGGCCGGGCCGCGTTCATCGCCCAGCTGTCGAACGCGGCCGACGCGAAAGACACCGCCGAGCGGGCACTACGGGCCCTCAACGGCATTCTGGTGTTCCGGCGCACGAAGGCCGAACCGTCGATCGCCGCCGAGCTGCCCGACCGTATCGACGAGCTCGATCATTGTGCGATGACACCCGAGCAGATCGGTCTCTACCAGGCGGTACTCGACACCCTCGTCGTGGAGGCATCCTCGGAGGAGGGTCCCAAGCGAAAGGGCGCGGTGCTCGCCGCGATCACGGCGCTGAAGCAGATCTGCAATCATCCCGCCGCCTATCAGCACGACGACGAGCCACTCGACGGCCGGTCCGGAAAGCTGGCCCGTCTCAACGAGATCGTCGACAACGTGTTCGCGGCCAACGAGCGGGTGCTGATCTTCACCCACTTCGCCACCTGGGGCGAGCGCCTGGCCGAGTACCTGACCGCCCGAACGGGCAAGAAGATCGACTGCTACCACGGCGGACTGAGCCGTGGCGCCCGTGATCGTATGGTGGCCGATTTCCAGGCCAAGACCGACGCCGGGGCCATGGTGCTGTCGCTGAAGGCCGGTGGCACAGGCCTGAACCTCACCGCCGCCAGCCACGTCGTGCTCTATGACCGCTGGTGGAACCCGGCGGTCGAGGATCAGGCCCGCGACCGGGTGTGGAGGATCGGACAGAAGAACACCGTGATCTGCCATCGGTTGGTCTGCCCCGGCACCGTGGATGAACGGGTCGAGGAGGTCGTCGCCGGAAAGCGGCGGATCGCGGAGATGGTCCTGCCGAAGTCGAGTTCGGTCGGCGACCTCGACGCCGAACAGCTCCAGGTTGCACTCGGCCTGAATCCCGATTTGCTACTGGCCACCGAGCTCGACGACATCACCGAGACGACGTCGCCCACGACGTGGTCGGAGGAGATCGATCCGACCGGCGATGGCACCGCCGCCGGCAACGGGAGCGGCACCGAATCGACCGACGGTGCCGACGACACCGAGCAAGCCGTCGCCGGTGTCAGCTGACGACCGGCCGAGGAACGAACATGGCACGATCGAATCGTAGTGGTAAGAGCAAGGCCCGGGGCCAGGGTCGGCGCCGGAAGACCAAGGTCAAGAACCGTGTCGACCCCCTGAAGTTCTGGGGCGACCCGGCCAAGCTGCCGTCGGTGGCCGATGCCAGGGTCAACATCACGACGAACCCGGTTGCAGTGGTCAAATCACTGGGTCGCCCGCCGCTGTCCGGTCAGCAGAACGCCTCCGAACACTACTTCACGGCGGTCTACGAGCGGGCGGTCAATCTGGGAGCGGCCTTGGCCGCGGCCGGCGATCTGATCGAAGCCGAGGACCTGACTGGCGATTGACGCCCTGGCCCACCTGACGGCACGACGCTAGCGTGAGCGTCGGCCGCGACGGTCGTCGGGCGCGACACCGGCGGTGAAGATCTCGAGCACCTCCGGTGCCTTGACCGGAGCGGCCAGCACGTTGCCCTGAATGTGGTCGATGCCGAGCGACCGGGCGGCGGCCAGCTGCTCGCGGGTTTCGGCTTGACAGGCGGTGACCACGATGCCGCGACTGTGGGCTATCTCGCACACCGTCGCCGCCAGATGCTGATAGACCGTGTCGCTGACGAGCGAGTGCACGATCGCCCCGCTGAGGTTGATCGAGCCGAGCGGAAGACGCTGCAGACGGCCGAGAGAGATGGTCGAGAGTCCGACGTTGTCGAGTGCGATCTCGATGTCCATCTTGCGCAAAGGATCGAGCATTCTCGTCACCACCGCCTCGTCGAGCAACGGGCTGTCGTCGATCTCGAGGCCGAGGTTCACCTCGGGATACCGCTCTCTGAGCTCGGCCATCGACGGAGCGAAGACCTGATGGCACAGTTCGCTGTAGGAGACGTTCAGCCAGAGCGTCCCCTCTGACAACCAGCCGTCGCGGAACCACCCGACGGCGGCACCGGCCGCCCGGTCGCGGAGTCGTTGTCCCATCTCCACCATGAGATCGAGTTCGTCGGCGATGCGCAGGAACTCGGGGGTTGGAACCGATCCCAGCCCCGTATGGTCCCAACGGGCGAACGCCTCGATACCGACAAGGCGATCACCGGTGGTCGTCGCCCGAGGCTCGAAGGCGAGCGAGATGTCGTTGGCGGCAACGGCGTCCCTCAGGGCGTCGCGGGTCTGGCGCTCCCGATCCGTCCGTTGGTGGACATAGTCGTTGTAGATCAGGAAGGGGGCGGCTCGGGTGGTCTGGGTGAGCGTGGCCGCCGACGCCTTGCGGGCTTCACGCCCGTCGCCGGCCCGTTCGCCGACGAAGGCGGCACCGAGCTGGGGCGCCATGGCCAGGGTGGCAGGACCGTCGGGCAGGATTCCGGAGAGTCCGGCGAGGAGCCGACCCATCACCCGTTCCGCCTCGACGCGCCGGTCGTCGACCATGAATCCGACTATCTCGTCCGCTGCCGGGCTGTGAACGACGAGACGTGGATCGATCGATGTGGCGATGGATGTGGCGAGCGTCAGGATGTCGGTTTCGTCCGGACGCGGCGTGGTCTCCGATCGCCGGGTCAGATCAAGCCGCCGAAGGGAGATCGTGAACACGGCCACATGGGTTCCGTCGGCGCTCATACTGCCCACCACGTGGTCGAGGGCTCGATTCCATTCGTCGATGGTGTCCACGACGCCGCTGGTGACCGGCTCCGGCTCAGGCTCGACGACCTTGGCCGGCGCCACCGTGCGCCCGGCCCGCAGATTGCGCATCTTTAGAGGTCGAGGGGAAGGATCGGAGGCGTGGTCTGGCATAGGGGGTCCAACGGAAGGCAGAGCCTCCCGAGATGTGTCTCCCTCTATCTTCGGCTTGATTGCCGGCGAACTGAGCGGCCACGCGAGTCGATTTCGGGCCGGCTCGGCCCGCTCGATCGCCGATACGACCGGGAAAAAGAGCCGGACCCGGTGACTTACCCTGGAGGGTGAGCGACCGGGTCCGGCTTGCGCGGCGGGCAGACGAATATGCGGCGGATCTCGAGTTGCCCTGGGCGGTCCAGCAGGCGGAAAGGACCGTTGCGCTGATATTCACTATGCATCACCAGGCTTGCAGAAACATTGGAAGCCGATTGGATGACCGGTAAGTAGTTTCGCCCAGCTCAACCCTCCCGAGTCAGCGCATCAACTCATATGACCTGACGATCCAGCCATCCGAGGTCGAGGCCGTTTGCCAACTCCTTGGCCTGGCGCAGCAGGCTCTCAACCTCATCGCGGTCGGTGTAGTCGGCAGCCTGCTTGGCCTGGGCGACGAGCGCCTGCACGGCCAGTGGTTTTCCGCCACTCGACAACGCGGTCGCCACAGCGGCATCGAACGCCTCGTTGGCCACGGTTCGGTTGCCGACCGTCGCCGCGGCCAGACCGAGGTAGTAGCTCGCCGGGCCGAGAAGGATCGAGTTGTTGTTGGTCACCAGCATCTCGTTCTCGAGATCCTGGAGGATCGGCAGTACTGCGGCAGCCACCGTCGGTCGCTGGAGGATCGATGCTGCGCTGGCGACGCGGGCCACCGCCGCCTCGTCGACCGACCGGGCCCTCCCGATCGTGATCCGTTCCACGGCCTGGTCGAGGAACTCCTGGGCCCGGTCCAGATCGCCGACCTGGCAGAGTAGAGCCGCCTTCGTGGCCGGCTCCATGGTGGAGCCGGCCAGCTCACGATTCGTTGCGCCCAGGTAGTCGTTGCGGGCCAGCAGGCGACCCAGCTCGGTTCGCTGCTCGACCTGGATGGCGGCCAGGTCCACCGGGGTGGGGCGGTCGACGCTCTGATAGTTGATCAGCCGTTGCTCAGCCTCGCCGAGGTCGCCGGTCCACAGGTAGTGGCGAATGGTCAGAACCCGGGCCGCCCCTATGTCGATGGCGGTTCCGAGTGTCTTGGCCTCGGTCCACAGGCCGCGTATCAGGGATGTCGCTTCATGGAGCCGGCCGAGCTCCAGTAGCGCCCGGTGTTCGACGAATGCCAACATCAACCGTTCGCTCAGATTCGAGTCCTCGTCGAGAATCTGATGCACGTAGTCGATGCGACTCGTGGTGGGAATGGCCCGTCCGAACCGGCGAAGGAACGTTTGGGTGGCCATGGCCGCCACGTGCGGATCGTCAAGACCCTTGGCCTGTTCCACCAGGCTCTTGGCCTTCTTCAGCGAGGCGTTGCTCGGACGCAGCGAACCACTCAGCCACTCGAGTTCGATCTCGAGCACCGGTAGAGCCTCGCTGTCGGCCGGCAGCACGCTGACCGCCCGTTCGAGAAGCTCGAGCGTTTCATGGTCCCGGTCGATCACCGGACGCCCGCCCGGCTGCGGGTGGGGTGAGAAGCCGGCCACGTTGAGCGCAGCCAGACCGAGCTGATGCAGGTCACGTTTCGTGGTCGACTTTCGGGAACCCTTTCGCCCGAGCGGTGCCGCGACGGCCAAGGCGAGCTTGAGGGCGGAACGGGCCCATCGCTGACCGGCGGCCCGGTCGCCATGCTGGGTGGCCCGCCAGCCGAGGAAGATGGCGGCCTGACACGTGAGCGGTCCGGGAGCCTTCCTGGACTCGGCGTTGTGGATCTCGGCTCGAGCCAGCGACTCGAGGGTCTTCAGCTCGCTGTCCCCGAGCGTGATGAAGCCAGGGCCGGTGCCCGACAAACGCAGTCCGAGTTCGAGCGCCTCGTTCCGATCATCGGCGTTGGCCGCAGCCGCCAGGTGGTGCAGGGCCCTGAGCCAGATCCCGTTGGCGAGGAACCTTCGGCCGATCCGACCGTGGAGCCAGGCTCTGTCGACGGCGAGCAGGGTCTCGACCAACGCCTCTCGCATGATCGGATGCCGGAACTCGAACCAGCCGCTGTCGGGCAGCTCCACCAGAAATCCCTGCGACACTGCCGCTCTGATGATGTCATGGCAGTTGCCGCGGTCGACGGCGACACTCTGTGGTGAGTCCGCCTCCGGGGTTTCCACCAGATCGGCGATCCAGTCGAGCGGAAACGAACCGTCGAACGTTGCCGCCACGGCGAGAATCCAGTCCGCGGCATCACCGAGCTGATCGACTTGACCGACGGTGGATTCCTGTAGGGGCTGACCGGTGCCGCCATTGGATCCCGCGTCGGTCTGCATGCGCCGCAGGAGTTCCTGGACGAGTGCCGGGTTGCCGGCCGCCGCCTCGCGTAGGTCCTCGGCATCGCCCGGCGCCAGGTTCTGCCCGGCACTGGCCGCCAGTTCGCTGATGGCGACGGTATCGAGTCCGGCCAGGCCGATACGGAGAGCGTGGGGAATGGTGGCCAGCTCGCGTAGACCCCGAGGACGCTCGGGCGGCAATGTGGCCTGTTGCCAGGCGACGAGAACGATGATCGGATGCGATCCGAGACGCGATACCAGGTAGCGAAGGGTGTCGACCGACCGTTGGTCGGCGCGGTGCAGATCGTCGATCACCACGACCAGGGGGTTCGCAGACCCGACGGCACCCACATAATCGACGATCGCCATCATGACCGCCTCGTCGTCGTACTCGCGACCCTGGCCGGCGGCCGTGCCGAGTCCGACAGCGCCCTCGATGTTGGGACCGAGCGCCAGGAGCGGAGCGAACCGGGCCTGGTCCCTGGGGCTGTCGACCGCCGATGGACCGAGACCGCGATTGGCCAGATCGGCGACGATCTGGCGCCACAGCCAGAACTTCGGGGCCGCGAACTCCGTGCCGACCGCGGTCGTGACGGGTAGACGGTCGATGGCGATCGCTCTGGCCGCCTCCGTCATGAGGGCGGTCTTTCCCGCCCCCGGCTCGCCGGTGATGACGACGACGGCGAGGCGATTGTCGTCCAACCGGGCCCGCATGCCGACGATCTCCGCCAGTTCCTCGTGTCGGCCGAAGATCGTGGAGTCGTCGGTTGGACGGCGCAGAAACCACTGGCCGGTGATCCGTGCCGAACGGGTGCCGGCGGGTGACGGTGCCTGGCCTCCGCTCTGCGTTTCGCCGTCGATCTCGTCGAGCGCGTCGGGGCGGTAGCCGGTCGACCGAACGCTGGGGGCCGGCGTCGGCCCAGGATCGGGCCGGTGGTCCCTCAACTGGGGATCGTGGTTCAGAATCTGGAGCTCGATGTTTGCGATCCGGGGGCTGGGATCGATGCCCAGCGAGTCGATGAGGCGTTCCCGTAGCTGCTGACCGAGGGCCAGGGCCGCGGACTGGCGACCGGAACGGTAGAGCGCGATCATGCCCAGTTCGGTCAGCCGCTCCCGGAACGGATGTCCGGCAATGGCCTGTTCGATGTCGGCCGCAACCGACAGGTGGTCGCCCCGGCCCAGCTGGGCCTCGTACATGAACTCGAGAGCCACGGCCCTCAATTCCTCGAGGCGGTTTCTGTGGGCCGAGAAGAATTCGGAGTCCGGCACACCGGAAAGCGGCTCGCCCTGCCACAGCGATCGAGCCTGGCGCAGCTCCGAAGTCGCTGTCGCATACTCCCCGTTGTGGAGCATCGACCGGGCGTTGTTGACGGCCGTCTCGAACTTCACCCAATCGATCTGGGACGGTTCGATGTCGAGGCGATAACCGGCGGATGTGTTGGTCAGGATGCTTTCCTGACCCCGTTGTTTGCGGTCGGGTTCGATGAGCCGCCGCAGGTTCGAGATGTAGCTGCGGATGGCGACGTCCGGCCGATTCGGAATCTGGCTGTCCCAGATGCTGTCTACGAATTGGTCGAGAGAGACCACATGGCGAGGGGTCAGCAGCAGGCGGGCCAGGACGGCAGCCTGGCGAGGACCGCCGAGCGAGACCGCTGCGCCGTCGATCCAGGCCGACACCGGCCCGAGCAGGCAGAATTCGGGCCGTCGCGAATCATGGGGATCTGATGGTGATGGTGGGGTATGAACCATGGGCGGTCGCGTGAATCGGACCGAATTGAATCGGGAGATCCACCGGCCGTAAATCTAGTACGTTCGACAAGCTTCCGCCCGTTCATCGATCCGGGCGGGAAGAAATACCTGCTCCGCCGATGGTTCTGCCGACGGTCGGACGACCCGCCGGATGATTCCGGATCGGGTGGCGGAGGTGGGTGCAGACGTGACAAGGTTGCGCCATGACGGACGTGTTGACGGCCCAGACCGTCGAATTGCTTCAGGCCCTGATCCGGAATGCCTGCGTGAACGACGGTGACGCCGATTCGGGCCACGAGATTCGAAACGCCGATGTCCTCACATCGGTCATCGAGGAGGCGGGTCTAGAGGTCGCCCGGTACGAGCCGCATCCCGGTCGAGTCTCGATCGTCTCCCGTATGGAGGGCCGCGACCCGTCGGCTCCGAGCCTCTGCCTGATGGGTCACACCGACGTCGTACCGGTCAACGCCGACGGATGGTTGCACGATCCGTTCGGGGGCGAATTGATCGACGGCGAAGTTTGGGGTCGGGGGGCGATCGACATGTTGAACATCACGTCGTCGATGGCGGTCGCCTACACGATGCTGGCCAGGGAGGGGTTCCGGCCAAGAGGTGACCTGATCTTCTTCGGGGTCGCCGACGAGGAGGCCGGCTCGGCTTGGGGCGCACGATGGATGGCCGACAACCACTGGGAGGAGATCGCGGCCGACT
Source organism: Acidimicrobiales bacterium (assembly GCA_965216655.1). Classification (GTDB taxonomy): domain Bacteria; phylum Actinomycetota; class Acidimicrobiia; order Acidimicrobiales; family SZUA-35; genus JAHELU01. The sequence goes on along the minus strand of CBDCGP010000031.1, from coordinate 50,368 downwards.
TCGTGTTGACCGAGAACGGTGGCCTGCATGGTGGCACACCGGCCACTCCCGCCGTCACCGTCAACGTGGGGGAGAAGGGGGTGGCCTGGCGCCGTCTTCGAGTGAAAGGAACACCCGGCCACGGTTCGATGCCGTTCCGGACCGACAACGCGCTCGTCAAAGCCGCCGCCGTCGTCCAACGGCTCGCCGAGTATCGGCCGGGGGCCCGCTTCAGCGAGCTGTGGTCCGGCCAGGTCGATTTCATGAACATCGACGACGAACTCAAGGCGATCCTCCGCGACGAGGAGCAGATCGACGAGTTGTTGGCAGCAATGCCGAATGTGGGCTCGGCGGGTTTCCTCCATGCGTGCACCCACACGACCTTCTCGGCCAACGTCGTCGACGGCGGCGGTATGAAGACCAACGTGATCCCCGACGCCGTCGATCTCGAGGTCGACATCAGAACGGTTCCCGGCGACGACGGTGACGCCGTCGAGGAGCATCTGCGGACGGCGCTCGGCGACCTCTGGAACAAGGTGGAGGTCGAGGTGATCATGAACGACGCGGCATCGATCTCGCGGACCGACAACGCACTGTGGGAGGCGCTCGCACGGGCGGTCAGCTCGGAATTCCCGGCCGCTCGCCTCAATCCGGGAATGACCGTCGGGTTCACCGATGCCAGGGTGTACCGCCAGATGGGCTCGATCGCCTATGGCGCCGGTCTGTTCAACCCGGACCTGGATCCCGGGGACTTCAGCCGTCGCTTTCACGGTCACAACGAACGCATCGACGTCGAATCCCTGCGTCTCACCACCAACCTGTGGCTCAACGTCGTCCGCGACCTGTTGGGCTGAGGAGACCTGGGGTCATCCGAACCCCGAGATTTCGGGAATCTCTCGCTACCCTGATCGGTTGAGTACGTTGTTCAACTCCATCGACCAGCGATAAGGGGGACTTGTGGCAACACGATCACGTCGATCGTCAGCGGAGCGGGCTCGACACAACCGGTGGGCCACCCTCCAGTGGACGCTTCTGGTCCTGCTCGGCGTGCTGTTGACCATCGCCCTTTTCGTCTTCGTCGACGGATCGGGTGTCACGACCACCCACACCAACTGACCGACCGGTTCAGAGTTCCAACACGTCGAGTTCCCCGTCGGCGAACTGGCGTCGCAACACCTTCTTGTCGAACTTGCCGACCGAGGTTTTCGGCACCTCGCCGATGAAGGTCCAACGCTCGGGCAACCACCACTTCGCCACCCTGGTCTCGAGGTGGGCGACCAGCTCCGTCGGCTCGACGGTGGTGCCGTCGGCGGTGACGACGCAGGCCAGGGGACGCTCATCCCACCGATCATCGGGAACACCGACCACTGCGGCTTCGACCACCGCGGGGTGGCCCATCAGTTCGTTCTCCAAGTCGACACTCGAGATCCACTCGCCGCCCGACTTGATGACGTCCTTGGCCCGGTCGGAGATCTGGATGAAGCCGTTTGGTTCCATGGAGCCGACGTCGCCGGTGCGCAGCCAGCCGTCGTGGAACCTGTCCTCGTCGTCGTCGAGGTGGTAGCTGCCCGTGATCCACGGCCCACGGATCTCGATCTCGCCCTGAGCCTCTCCGTCCCACGGAAGTTCATTGCCGGCGTCGTCGCAGATACGGACCTCGACGCCGGCCAGGACACGCCCGGTTCGAGCCCGCCACGTCATCGCATCGCCAGGTTCGACACCGGACGGTACCCGTGCGATCGCGGCCAGCGGACTGGTCTCGGTCATGCCCCAGCCCTGCACCACGGAGACCCCGAACACGTCGTCGTAGGCCTTCATGAGGCTGGCCGGAACAGCGGATCCACCACACACGATCTCCCGGAGCGAACCGAGATCGGCATCCGGTCGGTTGTGCAGGAGGTCGTTGAGGACGGTCGGGACCGCACCCGAGTACGTCGGCCTGGTCGTCTCGATGATCTCGGCCAGGGGAGCGGCTTGGAGGTACTGCTGGGGCATCACCATGTCTGAACCGGTCAACCAGCCCGCATAGGGCATACCCCAGGCATTGGCGTGGAACATCGGCACGATGACGAGCAGCCGATCGTTCATGGTCAGTCCCAGGGCCCGGGCGGAGTTGACGCCGAAGGAGTGAAGGTAGGTAGAGCGGTGGGAGTAGGCCACACCCTTGGGCTTGCCGGTCGTACCGCTCGTGTAGCACATCGCCGCAGCCGACCATTCGTCGACATCGGGGTAGTCGAATCCGGGTGACGACGCCGCGAGCAGCTCGTCGTAGTCGAGGGTGTCGCCGAGGGCGGTATCGTCACCGTCGCCAACGGCGATGCCGCCGACGGTGATGATGTGTTCGACCGTGGTCAGCTCGTGCCGCACCTCGCCCAGAACCGGGGCCAGGGAGCCGTCGACGATGATCACCTTGTCGGCCGCATGGTTGATGACGTAGGCCAACTGCTCGGGAAACAGCCTGATGTTGAGGGTGTGGAGAACGGCGCCCATCGACGGCACGGCCATGTAGGCCTCGAGGTGATGCTGGTTGTTCCAACAGAAGGTGCCGACCCGATCGCCGGCCCTGGCCCCGAGTCGCTGCAGCGCATCGGCCAGACGATCGGCCCGCTCCGCCACCTCGGCGTAGGTGGCCGTCACGGGACCGTCGCCGGTCCAGGTGATGACCTTGGACTCGGCGTGGATGGTGCGGCCGTGGCGGAAGATGTAGGGAACGTTGAGCTGAGACCGTTGCATCGTGCTGTTCAGGGGCTGCGACATGGCCCCATGGTGGTCCAGTCAACGTTTGCGGGCCAAGCCGATCCCGTAGAAGGCGACGGCCGCTGCGGACCCGACGTTGATCGAGTCGACGGTGCCCGACATCGGTATTCGCACCTTGACATCGGCCGCGTCGAGCGCGCCATCGGTGAGCCCCGGACCCTCGGCGCCGAGCATGATCGCCACCCGGCCATCGGGATCGAGTTTGATGTCGTCGAGCGACACGGCGTCAGGTGACGGCGTGAGGGCGATCAGACGGAATCCGGCGGTTCGGAGCGGGTCGAGCCCTTCCGGGAAACGCTCCAACCGACTGTAGGGAGTGGCATACGCTTCGCCCATCGACACCCGGCCGCAACGACGGTAGAGCGGATCGCTGCACGTTGGATCCACGAGGAACGCGTCGACGCCGAGCGCCGCGGCACACCGCAGGATGACACCGAGGTTCGTCGGATTGTTGATGTTCTCCATGACGGCAACCGTGTCGGCGCCGTCGATAACCTGCTCGAAGGCGAGGAGCGGTCGGCGGCGGAAGCAGGCCAGCACGCCCCGGTGGAGGTGATAGCCGGTGATGCGGACGAGTACCTCCGGTCCACAGGCGTAGAGCGGTACGTCGGGAATCGCCGCCGGTAGCGGCTTGGTGCGCTTGGCGTCGACCAGCATCGACTCCAACCGGTAGCCGGCCCGGATGGCCCGTTCGACCACGATGTCACCCTCGGCGATGAAGACACCGGCCATGTCGCCGTCGGGGCGTTCACGAACCTGGCGAAGGGTGTGGTCACGCAGCCCCTGGAACACCTCGATACGTGGATCCGCCGGGTCGTCGACTTCAATGCGCATCGATCTGGCGACGCTCGAGCGCGCTGCTGTCAGCCCCGGGGGTAGACGTCGACGTCAGGCCCGACGAGTTCGCCGAACAGTTTCACGATCTCGCCGGGTTCTGCGTGGCGGCCGGTGGTGTGTTTGCTGTACAGCGTCTCCCCGTTGACGACGACGTCGAACACGCCCTTGTCGCCGGTGATGAGGGTCAAGTCACTGATGACGTGCTGGTAGTCGGTGAGAAGATCGGAGGTCGCGCTCACGGCGCGGGCCGAATAGTCTCACGGCACGCAGTAGGTGATGTCCACTTTGTAGGTCTTCGAAGTCATTGGAACCCATGGTAGTGGTGTCACCATCGGACCGACGCACTACTCTTTGGGGACGACGCACGCAAGCCGACGAACTCGGCGTGAGCACGGACGGGCAGCCATGAACGGGATTGTGATCTACGAGAGCCTCACCGGCAACACGAAAGCCGCCGGCCACATCATCGCCGATGAGTTGACCGCAGCCGGTATCGACACGATCGCCTGCCCGATCACCGCGGTGGACCTGCAGGCGCTGTCGGACGCCGATCTCGTGATCGTCGGCAGCTGGACCGACGGGCTCATCTTCTTCGGTCAGCGGCCCGGGCGGGCCGGGCGCTTGGCCGCCAAGCTGCCGAGGATCGACGGCAAGAAGGCCGTGGTGTACTGCACCTACGCGATCGATCTGGGATCGACGCTCGACAAATTGGCCCGCATCGTTCGGATGGGCGGCGGCGACGTCATCGGCGGCTACGCCATCCGCCGCGACGACATCTTCGGCGGCAGCCCGCGAATTGGTCGACCGCCTTCTGGGTGCGCTCGACACCGCGAGCTGAGACGGCGCTCTGGTTCTGGGCCTCGGGAGCTGACACCGCCCCCTCTCACCACCCCACGCCGCCGGTTGGGGGACGGGGGTGCGCCGCGTGGTCAGTCGCTGAAGCCCAGGAAGCTGGTGGTCTCGGTCCGGTTCGGGTCGTGACGACGTGTCTCCGCCTCGTCCGGGCGCGACGAGAGCTCACGCCAAAGGGCCCGGTAGCTCGGGTACTCGATGTCGGGCACCAGCCAGCCCGAGGCGAGCAGCTCGTCGTGCAGCCGGGGAAGGTTGCGCCAAGGCACTCCCATGTCGACGTGGTGGGCCAGATGCCAGCCGGTGTTGTACGGGGCGATCCAATAGCGGGGGAGCCACGTCTGGCGGATGACGTGGGTCGTCTCCCGGCGGTCCTTCGACCGGGTCATACCGCCGTGTTCGGCCAACGCACGCAGCCGATTGGACACCTTCCAGCCGGTTGACCACGAAATGAACCAGACGACCCACATGAGCGGCCGGCCGACCGCAATCGACACGAGCAGCAACCCCGATTGCACGGCGAGGATTTGAAGCGCCTCGGGTTTGCGTCGTCGGACTGCCGCCGCCAAGACTCGCAGGTTCTTGTAGGCACTGATGCCGACCGCGTCGCGCACCAGCTTCCGGCGCAGTGAAGCCCGGGTGATCGGGTAGCCGTCGTACAGCGAATAGTCGGGCTCGTTCTGGCCCATCTCATCTCGATGGTGGGCAAAGTGCGCACGACGATAGGCCAGCATGGCCTGAAGTGAGGGATAGGCCAGCAGCCAGCGGCCCGCGAAGTCGTTGATTCGCTGGTTGGTGAACAACAGACGATGGGCCGCTTCATGCCCGAGGATGTTCAGGAGGGCGTGACCCCGGATCATCAGGATGAAGGCGGCCAGGTAGGCCCACCAGGTGTGCAGCCACCCGGCCAGGGCGACGACACCGAACGTCTGGATCATGGCGCCGACGAGGGTCAGTGCGTTCGCCGGATTGTTGATGCGCCGCAGCTCGTTGCGAAGCTCACGGGTGGGTTTGGCCCGCTCGTTCAGACGGTCGGTCGGGAGTACGTCGGGCAGGAGGTCCGAGGTGGGAACCATCCCCGCCTTCGGCTGACGGCCAGGACGATCGGGGCCCGCAGGTGTCTCCGGGCGAGGAGGTGAGATACCAGCCGAAGGTTCCATGACGTCGAGTCTACCGCAAGCATGCTACATTGTCTGATCGGTATGAACATTTTCTGTAACAGGCCGCCGGCGTTCTGGTGTCGTTGACCCGGTCACCCTCCGCGGAGCCGTCGTTCAGCGCCCGATCGGTGGCGCTGTCGCTGCTGTTGGGTTCCCACCCACCACGTCTTCCGACAGCGGTGCTCGTCGAGTTCGGGTCGCTTCTCGGAATCCAGTCGGGAACGATGCGTACCGCACTCTCGCGTATGGCGGCCAAGGGCGAGGTCAACGCGACCGACGACGGCTACGAGCTGGCCGGAGCGCTGATCGAACGTCAACGGCTGCAGGACGCCGGACGCCGAGCGGCCACGCCGGAATGGGACGGCCGCTGGCTGACGGTCACCCCGTTGCGGTCCGCCCGTTCACTGGCCGAACGTCGTGATCTGCGCCGCCGGCTCGAGCGCTCGGGATTCGGTGAGCTGCGGCCCGACTTCTGGCTGCGGCCGGCCAACGTCGAGCTCCCCGAACCGAATCCCGACCTTGTCGTCACGATCGGCGAGCTCGTGGTCGACGATCGTGACGGCCTGATCTCGCAGCTGTGGCCGCTCGCGGATCTTGATTCGAAAGCCCGGGCACTTCTCGGCGAATCGAACCGGATCATGGCCGCCTCGGGATCGCTCAACACGGCAGGTCCGTCGGAGGGAAGTGGCGACGACGACTCCTGGTTGGTCGATGCGTTCACCGTGTCGGCCGGCATCGTTCGCTTCCTGATGCGGGAGCCCCGGCTACCGCCATCACTGGTTCCCCAGCCGTGGTCACCAGACCTCCTACGTGGCGGCTACAACGAGCTCGAGGTCGTGTTCCAACAGCGGCTTGCCGGCTTTCTCCGGGCGAGAATCGACCGGGCGTCGGCCGTCCGCTGAGGCTTGCCGGCCGTTGACGGCCGGAGCTTCGATCACCACCCCGGCGGTCGCAGAAATCCACCGCTCAGCGCTTCGACAATTCCCGCCACGGCAAGCGCCGTGTGGTCCTCCAGGAACGGACCGACGACCTGCAGAGCCATTGGGAGGCCGCTCGAATGGAGACCAATGGGCACCGCGGTGGCCGGCAGGTGTACCACCCCGAAAAGGCCCATCCAGCGCATCTGGTCGACATATGGGCGTTGTTCACCGGCGACCTCGATCCGGCGTCTGGACATCGGTTGGCTGTGATCGTGGGCGATCGCCACGGTCGGCGAAACCGGGGCCAACACCACGTCCCAATCCTCGAAGAACTCGCGCCACCGGGCCCGCATCTGCAGGCGCCGTTCGTTGGCCGTCAACCAGCCCCGGTGGCGGATGGCCGCCCCGGCGACGCCGAGGCCACCCTCGACTCGTTCGCCTCGAGCCTGCCGCTCCGCCATCTCCTCGATCTGCGCCGGTGACCAGCTGCCGGAAACCGCTCCTCCCAGAAGGTCGACGAACACCCGATCGGCCTTGGCGAAGTCGAATCCCTGTGGTCGGGCCGTCGTCGACACGATCGCACCCGCGTCGTCGAGCTGGCCGGCCGCGGCTTCGATCGCCGCCGATATCTCAGGATCCACCGGGCAGTACGGATCGTCGGCCCAGACCGCAACGCGAAGACCCGCCGGATCAAGGCGACGTGCGGGCGGCAGCTCCAAGGACCACGCGGTGGCGTTCCAGGCGTTCGGACCGACGATCAGATCGAGGGCAAGACGACAATCCTCGACCGTGCGGGCCATCGGACCGATCACGGCGATGTCGGCTTCGGTGAAAGTGCCCGGCGGACCCGGGATTTGACCGCGACCGGAGACGATGCCCCAGCTCGGCTTGTGGCCGACGACTCCACACATGGCGGCCGGATTGCGTATCGACCCGGCGATGTCGGAACCGAGTTCGAGCGGGGTAAACCCGGCCGCCAACGCCCCGGCCGACCCGCCGGAACTACCCCCGACCGTCCGAGACGTGTCCCACGGGTTGTTCGACGTGCCGAACAGCTCGTTGAAGCTCTGGACGTCGCCGGCGTAGATCGGAAGATTGGTCTTTCCGTAGACGATGGCCCCGGCCGACGTGAGGCCGGCCACCGAGTCGGCGTCGTGATCAGCCACGAAGTCCGACAGTTCCGGAGCGCCCGAGGTGGTCCGGAAACCCCGCACCATCAACGAGTCCTTGATCGTGATCGGCAGTCCGGCCAGCGGGCCCGGCGCAGCGTCGGCCTTCACTCGTTGGGCGTCGACTGTGTCGGCCCGCTCGAGGGCTCGTTCGGCGTCGATGGTGACCACTACGTTGATCTCGTCGTTGCGGGCTTCGACCCGACCGAGCAGGCTCTCGAGCAGCTCCCGCGACGACAGCGAGCGATCCGCGAGCAACGACATCAGCTCGGTCGCCGGCAGGTAGGGGACGGACTCATCGGTCGAACTCACCGAGCCCAAGTTAGCTCCAATCCGGGAGACGGGCGAGGTGACCGAATCCCCGGCGGCAGAGGGCTGGAGCACCATCCGGCAATCACCACCATCCGTGGTTGCCGCCGTTCACGGGCCTACTATTGAGGCCGTGTGCAGCCCACTACGACGGGCTCGACAAGAACGTGGGAGAGAAGATGTCAGGTAGCATGGTGCGTCGGCGGATGACGGTGCTGTTGGCCGGAGGAGCACTGTTTCTCGCCGGTTGTGCCAGCCGACCGAGCGCGGATGCATTGACGGAGTCGATCCTCGAAGCCGCCGACACCGACACGGCGGTGTCGCTCACCGAGTCGCAGGCCCGGTGCATCGCGGATGAACTGCTCGACAGCGATCTGGCCGATACCACCGTGGCCGGTTTGGCCGAGAACTTCGATCAGCCCGAGGTGCTGGCATCCGACGCCGACACGGTCGAAGCCACCGTGGCCGACGCCGCGATCGTCTGCGCCGACTCCTGATCGCCTGTAGCGGGCACCGAACACGATCCAACGCCTCGACGCGATGACGACCGGTCTGCTGAACGTGGCATCAGATGTTGAGGATGCGCTCCGAGGCGAGGGGCCTGTGGTCGCCCTGGAGACCACCATCTTCTCCGAGCTCGGATTGCCGAGGCCCCACAGTGTCCAGGCACTCGAACGGGTGACGTCGGCGATTCGGGCGCGAGGAGCGACTCCCGCCCTCACGGCGGTGATCGACGGTCAGATCCGGTGTGGGCTCGAGGGCGTCGACGCCGCGTTCCTCTGCGGGCCGGCAACCAAGATGGCAGCCCGGGACATCGGGCGTGCCGTGGCCGGAGGATGGGGCTACGGCGCAACCACGGTGTCGGCGGCCGTTACGATCGCGGCGAGCGCCGGTGTACAGGTCTTCGCCACCGGTGGCGTTGGTGGCGTCCACCGCAACGCATCGGTCACCGGCGACGTCAGCGCCGATCTGGCGGCGATCGCAGCCCGGCCGGTGATTACGGTCACCGCCGGAGCCAAGGTGTTCCTCGATCTGGCGCGGACGGTCGAACACCTGGAGACGCTTGGCGTACCCGTACTCGGCTGGCACTGTGACGAGTTCCCCGCCTTCCACTCCCGATCGAGCGGGGTCGATCTGACGGCAACCGTCACGTCGGTGGACGAGGTCGCCGAGATCGCCCGAACCCACTGGGCGTTGGGGGGAGGCGGGGTGGTGCTCGCGGTCCCGATCCCCGAGACGGACGCCATCGAACGATCGGTACTCGATGAGTGGATTGACGAGGCCCTGCGGGTGACCGGGGCCAACGAGCACGGCGGGTCCGACGTGACACCGGCGGTGCTGGATGCGCTGGCGGACCTGAGCGACGGCCGCACGGTCGATGCCAACCTGGCCCTCGCGGAGAACAATGCATTCGTGGCCGCAGAGGTGGCCGCCGCGCTGTGCGATCAGGCATCGGGGCGGGGCAGCCGGTGATCGTCACCGCCGGCCGCAGCCGTAGCGTTCACCGTGATCGGCTCGGCGACCTGCTGGGAGATCTTCATGCGTGGTTCCACTGCCGAGCGGCCATCGGGCCTCACAGCCGCCGAGCCCGTGACTTTGCGGCCTTCGGGGCCGGCTCCGTCATCTGCTTTCCGCCGGCTGCGCTTTTCGGTGAGCGGGCCATACGGATCGGGACGGACGTGATGATCGGTCCGAACGTGTCGCTCAGCGCGGGCATGGCTCCTGACCAGCCGCTGATGAGCGATCGGATCGTCGTCATAGGCGACCGCTGCGTGATCGGGCGCAACTCGAGCATCGGCGGTCACCTGAGTATCGAGATCGGCGACGACGTGCACTTCGGACCCAACGTCTATGTCACCGACCAGAACCACACCGGTGACGATCCGTCACTACCGGTCGGCCTTCAGGCCGCGCCGGAGCGACCGGTGCGAATCGGTGCTGGATCCTGGGTCGGCACGAATGCCGTCATCCTGCCGGGCGTCACCATCGGGCCGAGGGCCATCATCGGGGCGTCATCGGTCGTGACCTCCGACGTTCCCGCCGGCGCCGTTGCCGTCGGGGCTCCGGCCCGTGTCATACGGTCGGCTGTTCCCCCGAACTTCGGGCCGGCCACGACCCACTAGAGGGTCGTCAGCGGCCCAAGGTTCGGAATGGGCGGGCGTATACCAGAGTTACGGGTTTGACACCGAGAAGGGGTCGCACTCCTCGGGGTCACCCGAGTTGAAGCCGACCTTGAACCAGCGGACCCGTTGATCAGCCGACCCGTGGGTCCAGGTCTCCGGGTTGATGCCAAGGCCCGACTGGGACTGGATCATGTCGTCGCCGACCGCGGCGGCCGCGGCCAGACCCTCCTCGATGTCACCTTCTTCGAGAATGGGAACCCCGGATTCCTCCGTCAAGCGCTGGTTGGCCGAGAACGCCCAAACCCCGGCGAGGCAGTCGGCCTGTAGTTCCTGGCGGATCGAGTACTCGTTGCGGTTGCCCGGGTCGGAGCTCTGGGCCTGGCGCACCTGGTCGCTGATACCGACCACCGACTGGATGTGATGGCCGACCTCGTGGGCGATCACGTAGGCCTGGGCGAAGTCGCCGGGAGCACCGAACCGGGTGCTGAGCTGATCGTAGAAGCCGAGGTCGATGTAGACCTTCTGATCATTGGGTGCCGGACAGTAGAACGGCCCGACAGCGGAGGTGGCCTGACCACACCCGGTCGACACCGCTCCGTCGAACAGCACGAGTGAGGTCGGCTGGTAGACGAGGCCGGCCTGGTCGAAGTAGCTGTCCCAGGTGTCCTGAATGTCGAACATCAGGAACTCGAGGAACTCCTTGGTGTCGGCATCGGGATCGACGGTTCCCTCCTCCAGCCCACTCGACACGGGACCGGAACCGGAGGGCAACCCACCGGCGTCGATGCCGAGGTCACCGCCGCCGCCGCCGCCCGTCAAATCAACGCCGAAAAGCAAACCGAGAACGACAACGATGATGCCGAGCAGTCCTCCGCCGACGGCGACCGGACGCCCCCCGCCACCTCGGCCCATCCGCCGGCCGCCGCTGCGGCGATCCTCGACGTACTTGGCGCCCTTGTCGGCGGTGCTCTTGTCGTAGCGAACCATTGTCCGTGAATCTCCCTGTCGCCTCGACGGTCGTCCCGTGGCTTGGCCCCGACCGAGGTGGTCATGACCCGGCCCCGTCCGCCTGTGGCAATCACTGCATCCGTATAAGGATCACCATGCTATCGCCACCGGCTCTCCGGTCGTGGATTGAGGCTGTTGCCGCGATTCGCCGGGAACGCTCAGCCGGCCAGTGGGCGGCCGAACGGGAGCTCGTCCTGCCAGGTCGTCAGAAAGGACTCGGCCTGATGACAGGCGCTGATGAACAGTGGCTCGTCGTCGGAGGACAGCGCCTCCAGCCGGTCGGTCACCTGGTCGGTGATCTGTTGCCCCGAATCGCCGTCCGCACCGGGCAGATGGCGGGCGACGAGGGGACCGGAGGCGGCAAGGAAATCAGGAACGTAGACGATGTCGCGGCTCAACATCACAGCCAAGGCCTTCGTGGTGATCGGAATGGGCGACCAGGGAATCACGGCGCCGACGTTCAAGAGCTCGGCGCCCTGGTGGTTCATCGCACCCGGCTTGGAGCCGACGAGGATCGCGTCGGCGACGGTGGCCCAGACGGTCCAGGGCTTGCCCTCGGCGACATTCGGCTCGACGACGCTGGCGCCGGCCGCGGTCACGGCATCGACGAGTGCCCGATGGGTCGGATCCGAGGGATCACCCTCGACAAAGATCGAACGGCCGTCGAGGGGGCCTCCCAGCGCCCAGGCGGTGGCGGCCAGCACACCGGAGACCAGGGCTTCGACACCGGGATCGTCACCGGCGGCAGGCGCCGACTCGTCGGTGTCGCGGCCGCTGTCATCGTCTGTGTTGCCGTTGCCGCTGTTGCCGTCGGAGGCGTCGATCGCGGCCTGCAGTTCCTCGTGGTCTATTCCCTTGGCGGGCAGCAGTTCCAGCCGTCTGTCGGCAAGTTGGTCGTGGAGCTCGGCGGTCAAGGCCAGCAGCGCCGGGCCCTCGTCGTCGCCTTCGGCGTTGAGACCGGCCGAAGCTCCACCTCGCTCGATGCCGTGGGAGGCGAACGCGTAGGTCGCCGATCGGGCGAGATCGGTGGCGCTACGTTGAAGGATCTTGCGGCCGCGCCGAACGATGCCGGAGGACGGAGCGTCGGCGAAGTCACGGACGACGAATCCATCGGTTGTCTGCAGCTTCTGAACCGGCATAGGTTGCTCCAACCTAGAGGATCATCGCAGCTTTCGTCGGTCTGCGTCCCGGTACCGGGACGTAGACCGACATATCCTCATGGGCGTGGTGCCCGGAGCGGTGGGCTCGGCCTCAGCCGAACGGGCCGCCGACGAACGCTCCGGCGAACACCAGCGACACGATGGTCATGACCTTGAGCAGGATGTTCATGGCCGGACCCGAGGTGTCCTTGAAGGGGTCGCCGACGGTGTCACCGACGACGGCCGCCTTGTGTGGCTCGGAACCCTTGCCACCGTGGTTGCCGGCCTCGATGTACTTCTTGGCGTTGTCCCAGGCGCCACCGGCGTTGGCCATGAAGATGGCCAGTGCGAACCCGGTGACCAGGGCGCCCGCCAGGAACCCTCCGAGGGCGTTCACGTCGATGAAACCGATGACGAGAGGCACGACAACGGCCAACGAGCCGGGGATGATCATCTCCTTGAGCGAGGCCTGGGTGGAGATGGCCACACAGCGGGCCGAGTCGGGGGCAACGCCTTCCTTGCCCTCTCGCAGCCCGGGTATCTCACGGAATTGACGGCGGACCTCCTCGATCATCTGCTGGGCGGCACGGCCGACCGCATCGATGGTGAGGGCGGCAAACAGGAACGGCAGACCGGCCCCGAGGAACAGTCCGATGAAGACGCCGACCGAGCCCACGTTCAGATCGAGTGACCCGCCGGCGGCCTGCACGGCGAACTCGAAGCTCTTGAACAGCGCGAGCGCGGTGAGCGCGGCGGAGCCGACAGCGAAGCCCTTGGCCACCGCAGCCGTGGTGTTGCCGAGCGAATCGAGGGCGTCGGTGACCTCGCGGACCGAGGGATCGAGTTCGGCCATCTCGGCGATACCGCCGGCGTTGTCGGCGATCGGGCCGTAGGCGTCGACCGAGACGACGACCCCGGTGGTGGCCAGCATGCCGATCGCGGCCACGGCGATGCCGTAGATGCCGCCGAAGCCGACAGGCACGGTGTCGTTCGTATCGGCCAGCGCCTTGAGCGTCATCTCGCCGCCCCAGAAGGCCACGCCGACACCGAGGAGAACGAGCACCACGGATGCGGCGACCGACACCATGCCGGCGGAGACCCCAGCGAGGATCGTGGTGGCCGGACCGGTCTCGGACTGGGCAGCGATCTTCTTGACCGGACCGAAGTGGTCCGATGTGTAGTACTCCGCAGACTTGCCGAGCGCCCAGCCCGCGATGAGACCACCGATGACGGCCAGCGCCAAGCCGATCGGCGACTCGAAGCTGTCACCGCCGAAGAGCCAGAACGACATCCCCAGGGTGCCGACGACGGTGATCGCCATTGCGATGTTGGTGCCCATGTGGAGGGCGCGGCTTAGGGCCGAGGAATCGGTGGAGTCGCCGCCCTTGACGGCAAATGAACCGATGATGGAGGCGATCATCCCGACGAAGGCGACGGCCATCGGGAAGATCAGGAGGGGAACGTGGATGTCGGAGTCGATCGAGTCGGCGTTGATGTTCAGGGCGAAGGCGGTCAAGGCGATCGGGGCGAGGATCGAGCCGGCATACGACTCGAAGAGATCGGCGCCCATACCGGCGACGTCGCCCACATTGTCGCCGACGTTGTCGGCGATGGTGGCCGGGTTACGGGGATCGTCCTCCGGGATACCGGCTTCGACCTTGCCGACGAGATCGGCCCCGACGTCTGCGGCCTTGGTGTAGATACCGCCGCCGACACGGGAGAAGAGCGCGATGGATGAGCCGCCGAGGCCGTAGGCGGTGATGATCTCGAACGCATCGGGGCCGGCGGTGCCGAGAACGAACAGGATGTAGCAGAGGCTCACGCCGAGCAGGGCGAGGCCGGCCACGCTGAAGCCCATGACCGCACCGCCGCGGAAGGCGATCGGGAGGGCCTTGGCCGGGCCTTCCTTCGCCGCCTCGGTGGTTCGGGCGTTGGCCATGGTGGCCACCGTCATGCCGGCATACCCGGCTGTGGCCGAGAGAACCGCTCCGAGTACGTAGCTGACGGCGGCGAGCGGGTGGATGACCGCTGCGATCAGGATCGCCAGGACGACGACGAACACCGATACCCAGGTGTACTCCTGGCGCAGGAAGGCTCGAGCGCCCTGCTGGATCTCGTTCATGAGGAACACCATCCGGTCATTGCCGGGACTGGCCTTCTTCACGTCGGTGTAAAAGAAGCCGGCGAGGCCGAGAGCGGCCAAGGCGGATACCAGAGCTAGATACGGGACAGCGCCCACGGGAAATCTCCTCCACAGGATTGCGATCGACGGTCGTCGGGAAGGTGTGAATCACCGAGCTGCCTCCGGGAACCCATGCCGAATTCGCACCACGACGACCGGTGAACCGTAGTTGGGAATGCCGCCAACGGCAACAAGCGGCGACCGGTTGTGTGCAATTAGCAACAACGCCTCGTGCGCATGCGATCAACGGGCGGGTTGTCAACGGCGATCGGCTGACCAGGCCCCGTAGAGCGCATCGGCGAGATAGATGGCATCCATCGTCCCTGCGGTCTCGCGAATGCTGTGCATGGACAGCTGAGGAGCGCCGAGGTCGACGGTGGAAACGCCGAGGCGGGCCGCGGTGACCGGTCCGATCGTCGAGCCGCACGGGAGATCGTTTCGGTGAATGTAGTACTGGAGCGGCACGTGCGCAGAGCGGCAGACGTCGACGATGAAGCCCTCGCTCACGGCGTCGGTGGCGTAGCGCTGGTTGGCGTTGCGTTTGATCGTGACCCCGGCGTTCAACTCGATCTGATGGTTCGGATCGTGCTTGTCGACATAGTTGGGGTGGGTGGCGTGGGCACCGTCGGCCGACACCGCAATCGAGCGGGCCATGGCCGTCAGGAAGCCGTTGCGATCGGCACCCTGGGCGTAGGCGATGCGCTCCAACATCGACAGGAGGAGGTTGCCCGACGCTCCGGTCGCCGACTCCGAGCCGACCTCCTCGTGGTCGTAGAGGACGAGCACGGGCGTCGCCGACGGCACCTGGTGTCCGACGTCGGAGGCGAGTTGGGCCAGTGCCCGAGTGGCGCAGAAGCTCGACAGGAGGTTGTCGATCCGGGCCGACGCGAAGAATTCGCCGTTGCGTCCCAGGCGAGCCGGGGCCTGCAGATCGTAGGGCATCAGATCCCAGGCCAGGATTCGTTCGGGGTCGACGCCGGCGCGATCGGCCACGAACGTCCGAAGATCGGCGGCGTTGCCGGAGTCCGGCTCGCTGCCGGCTACCGTCCAGATCGGTGTCAGGTGCTGTTGGCGGTTGAGCCTCAGGCCCTTGTCGTAGATCTCGCGGTCGAGATGGATGGCCAGCTGGGGGATGGTCAGAAGTGGTTCGCCGACGTCGATCAGTACCTGATCAATGCCGCCGTCCTCGGTGTTCTCGACCGAAAGGCGGCCGGCCAGGCCCAGATCGCGGTTCAACCAGGAGTTCAGCAGCACACCTCCGTAGACCTCGACGCCGATCTGGGCGAGTGCGGCGCTGGTGACGTCCGGATGGCTCTTGACCCTTACATTCGGTGAATCGGTGTGCGCCCCCACGATCACGAACCCGGAATCCGGCGTTCGGTCGGGCTGGATCCAGGCAATGAGCGTGCCCCCGTTGGCCGTCACATAGCTCCCGGGCTCGGCCGGCAGCGGATTTGCCGGGTCGACCGATGTGAAGCCCGAGGCCTCCAACAGCCCCACCGATTCCGCAACCGCGTGATAGGGGGTCGGCGATCGGCCCAGATCGTCGAGGATCGAATTGATGAAGTCCGGGGTTGTTCGGTCGATCCCGGTCGGACCGGTGGTGATGTGGTGGTCGGGCGCAGACGGATCACGTTGGCTCGTGGTCATTCGACCATCATGGCAGCACGAGCTGCGTCCGCGGCGGAGTCGTGCTGGCGGCCCTCGGGGTCCAGTGGCGCGGCGGGCCATCAGGCTTCGCGTCCAGTCGATCGTTCCTGACGATCAACTTGGCACGGCAACCGCTCAATCAGATACGATTGACCTTCAGCTTTGGTGCACGAACACTGTCGACTACTCGCCCGCGACACGAACACGGACGATGAGTTGGCCGTAAACCTGCGACGAAACTACCTTGGGCCAGAGACGTCCCGAATCGCCTGAACGCCATCTCATGCCGGGGCCGCGACGCTGGTGACGAACCGTCGCCGTGCCAGAAGCGAGCCGGTGGCCGGTTCAGGATCCGATATCGATCGCCACGAGCGACAGGAGAGGATGCTTGTCTACCACGCCCCGAGCCCGAGGGCCCCGAGCCCAGGGACTGTACGACCCGTTGTTCGAACACGATGCATGTGGTGTCGCCTTTGTGGCCGATCTCCACGGGCGTCGCAGCAACGAGATCGTGCGGCACGCCCTCGAGGCGCTGACCTGCCTGCAGCACCGTGGGGCGACCAACGCGGAGCCCAACACCGGCGACGGCGCGGGGATTCTGATTCAGGTGCCGGATCGTTTCTATCAGGATGTTGTTCCCGGCCTTCCCCCCGCAGACCAGTACGCCACCGGCATCGGCTTCCTCCCGACCGACGAGGGCCGACGTTTCAAGGTCACGCAGATGATCGAGGAGATCATGAACTCGGAGGGGCTCAGCGTGGTCGGTTGGCGTGATGTGCCCGTCGACCCGTCCGATCTCGGCGAGCAGGCCAAAGGCGAGATGCCCGCCTTCCAGCAGATCTTCGTCGCCGGTGCCGACGGCCAATCCGGTCTCGACCTCGACCGCGAGGTCTACATCGCCCGCAAGAGGATCGAGCACGAGCTGACCGACGTCGCCGGCGATCAGGTCTACTTCGCCAGTCTCAGCGCTCGGACGGTCGTCTACAAGGGCATGCTGACGACCCCGCAGCTGCGGTCGTTCTTCCCGGACCTGTCGGATGATCGGATCGAGAGCGGGCTGGCGTTGGTCCACTCACGATTCTCGACCAACACGTTTCCGTCGTGGCCGCTGGCCCACCCGTATCGATTCCTGGCCCACAACGGAGAGATCAACACCGTCATGGGCAACCGCAACTGGATGCGGGCCCGGGAGACGCTGCTGGCGACGGACCACTGGGGCGATCGGGTCGACCGGATCTTCCCCGTCTGCACGCCGGGCGCCTCCGACACCGCCAGCCTCGACGAGGCCATCGAGCTGCTCCATCTCGGCGGCTACCCCATCCACCACGCCGTGCTGATGTGCATCCCCGAGGCGTGGGAGCGCAACGACGAGATGCCCGACACGCTTCGGGCGTTCTACGACTTCTACTCGAGTGCGATGGAACCCTGGGACGGCCCGGCATCGGTGACCTTCACCGACGGAACCGTCGTCGGCGCGGTTCTCGATCGAAACGGACTGCGGCCCAGCCGCTATGTGGTGACCGACGACGGCCTGGTCGTCATGGCCTCCGAAGTCGGCGTCATCGACGTCGATCCGGCGAAGATCGTCTCCAAGGGCCGGCTCGAGCCGGGGAAGATGTTCCTCGTCGACACGACCAGGGGCCGCATCGTCGGCGACGGCGAGCTGATGGCCGAACTGGCCGACGAACACGACTACCGCGACTGGCTCACGGCCGGTCGGCTCACGATGTCGGACCTACCGCAGCTGGTGGAGACCGACAGCACCTGGCTCCCGGACGAACAGCTGGTTCCCGAGCAGGTGTCGAACGGCTACACCTTCGAGGAGCTGGAGCTGCTCGTCGATCCGATGGCGGTCAACGGCAAGGAGGCGATCGGCTCGATGGGCACCGACACGCCGCTAGCGGTGCTGTCGAATCGCCCCCGACTGCTCTTCGAGTACTTCAAGCAGCTGTTCGCCCAGGTGACGAACCCGCCGCTCGACGCCATCCGCGAGGAACTCGTCACCAGCCACCGGGTGCTCCTCGGCGAGCAGGCCAACATCTTGGATCCCGGCCGTGACTGGTGCCGTCAGCTCGAGCTCGACCATCCCGTCATCACCCCCTTCGAGCTGGCTCGAATCGGAGCCGCAAGCGACGTCTCGGGCTGGACGCAGCTGATCGTGGCGGAGCTGTCCGGTTTGTACCCGGTGGCAGACGGGGAGGACGGTCTACGCGGTGCGCTCGACGACATCCGATCCCAGGCATCGGCTGCGATCGCGGACGGGGCCACGGTGCTCATCCTGTCGAATCGTGGGGCGACGGCCGACCTCGCGCCCATCCCGTCGCTGCTGTTGACGGGGGCCGTCCACCATCATCTGGTGCGGGAGAAGCTGCGAACCCAGGTCGGCATCATCGCCGACGCGGCCGACGCCAAGGAGGTTCACCACTTCGCCCTCCTGCTCGGCTTCGGGGCAAACGCCATCTGCCCTTCGCTGGCGTTCTCCACCATTCGCGGCCGGATCAACTCCGGCCACATTCCCATCGACCGCGACACCGCCTTCCGCAACTACGTGAAGGCCTCGTCGAACGGCGTGATCAAGGTGATGTCGAAGATGGGCATCTCCACCGTGGCGTCCTACACCGGTGCCCAGATCTTCGAGGCCATCGGACTCGGCCAGGAGTTCGTCAACGAGTTCTTCACCGGTGTGACCTCGAAGCTCGGCGGAATCGGGCTGGCCGAGGTGGCCGCCGAGTGTGCCCGGCGGCACGAGCGGGCCTTTCCCGATCGGCCGGAGATGCTGGCCCACCGCACACTCGAGATCGGTGGCGAGTACCAGTGGCGCCGGGAGGGCGAGTATCACCTCTTCAATCCGGAGACCGTGTTCAAGCTGCAGCACTCGACGCGGTCGCAGCGTTACGACATCTTCAAGGAGTACACGAAGCTCGTCGACGACCAGGCCGAGCGGCTGGCCACCTTACGGGGTCTGTTCCAGCTCCGGTCCGACCGTGAACCCGTTGCCATCGAGGAGGTCGAGCCCGTCTCCGAGATCGTCAAACGGTTCGCCACCGGAGCGATGAGCTACGGCTCCATCTCGGCCGAGGCCCACGAGACACTCGCGATCGCCATGAACCGCCTCGGTGGCAAGTCCAACACGGGCGAGGGCGGCGAGGATCCCGAGCGGTTCGAGGTCATGGCCAACGGTGACTCGAAGCGATCGGCCATCAAGCAGGTGGCGTCAGGCCGTTTCGGTGTGACCTCGTTGTACCTCACCGAGTCCGACGACATCCAGATCAAGATGGCGCAGGGCGCCAAGCCGGGTGAGGGCGGGCAGCTGCCCGGCAGCAAGGTCTATCCGTGGATCGCCGCGACGCGCCACTCCACACCGGGCGTCGGGCTGATCTCACCGCCTCCGCACCACGACATCTACTCCATCGAGGATCTGGCCCAACTGATCCACGATCTGAAGAACTCCAATCCCGGAGCTCGCATTCACGTCAAGCTGGTGGCCGAGGTGGGTGTCGGCACCGTCGCCGCCGGGGTCTCGAAGGCGAAGGCCGACGTCGTCCTCATCTCCGGAAACGACGGTGGTACGGGGGCCTCCCCGCTCACGTCGCTGAAGCACGCCGGCGGTCCGTGGGAGCTCGGACTGGCCGAGACCCAGCAGACATTGCTGCTCAACGATCTGCGCGACCGCATCGTGGTGCAGGTGGACGGTCAGATCAAGACCGGTCGAGACGTGGTCATCGCCGCCCTGCTCGGCGGGGAGGAGTTCGGCTTCGCCACGGCGCCTCTCGTGGTTTCGGGCTGTGTCATGATGCGGGTCTGCCACCTCGACACCTGCCCCGTCGGGGTCGCCACCCAGAATCCCGAGCTACGGGCCAAGTTCACCGGCAAGCCGGAGTTCGTGGAGACGTTCTTCGAGTACATCGCCACCGAGGTCCGGGAGTACCTGGCCGAACTCGGATTCCGGTCTCTCGACGAGGCCATCGGCCGGGTCGAATGCCTCGACACGGAGAAGGCGCTCGAACACTGGAAGGCGTCGGGGCTCGACCTTTCCCCGATCCTGCATGTGCCCGACATCCCGGCCGACGCGAACCGGCACTGCGTCCAGCCTCAGGACCACGGACTCAACAAGGCCCTCGATCTGCAGATCATCACCGACGCCAGGGTCGCGCTCGATTCCGGGCAACCGGTCAATCTGTCCTATCCCATCTCCAACACCAACCGTACGGTTGGCACGATGCTGGGCCACGAACTCACCAAGCGCCACGGAGGCGCCGGGCTGCCCGACGACACCATCGTCGTCGACCTCGTCGGGTCAGCCGGGCAATCCTTCGGCGCGTTCGTGCCCAACGGCATAACACTTCGGCTCGAAGGTGATGCCAACGACTACTTCGGCAAGGGTTTGTCCGGCGGTCGACTGTCGGTCCGGCCTCCGGCCACGGCGACCTTTGTCGCCGAATCGAACATCATCGCCGGCAACGTCATTCTCTACGGCGCCACCCGCGGACAGGCCTTCATCCGAGGCGTCGTCGGTGAACGATTCTGTGTCCGCAACTCCGGGGCCGAGGCTGTCGTCGAAGGAGTGGGAGATCACGGTTGCGAATACATGACCGGCGGTACCGCGGTCATTCTCGGACCGACCGGGCGTAACTTCGGGGCCGGTATGTCGGGCGGCATCGCCTATGTGTACGATCCCGAGAGGAGGCTGCCCGACCGATACAACCCCGAGATGGTCGACCTGGAACGGCTTGACGATGAGGACCGGGAGCGCCTCGAGCGTCTCGTCACCCGCCATCAGACCGAAACCGGCTCGCCGGTCGCCGGTCGCCTCCTCGCCGAATGGGACGCCGCCGTCGAGAGTTTCGTCAAGGTGATGCCCATCGACTACCGGCGGGTGCTCACCGCCAGGCGACGGGCCGAGGAGGCCGGCACCGACCCGATCGAGGCCATCATGGAGGCGGCACATGGGTGATCCCAAGGCGTTTCTCACCGAGCAGCGGCGCACACCGACGAGTCGTCCGGTGACCGTTCGGCTCAAGGACTGGAACGAGGTCTACGAACCGATGTCGGCCGAGGAGGTGTCCCTCCAGGCGTCCCGCTGTATGGATTGCGGCATCCCGTTCTGCAACAACGGCTGTCCTCTCGGCAACCTGATTCCCGACTGGAACGATCTCGTCTACCGGGAGGAGTGGAAGGCGGCCATCGAGGCTCTGCACGCCACCAACAACTTTCCGGAGTTCACCGGTCGGCTGTGCCCCGCTCCGTGCGAGGCGGCCTGTGTGGCCGCAATCAGCACCGAGGCCGTCACCATCAAGAACGTCGAGCTGAGCATCATCGAGCGGGCCTGGGATGAGGGCTGGGTCGAGCCGATCATTGCTTCGAAGAAGACCGGGAGGTCTGTGGCCGTCGTCGGTTCGGGACCGGCCGGGCTGGCCGCCGCCCAACAGTTGACGAGGGCCGGTCACGACGTGACGGTGTTCGAGCGGGCCGACCGCATCGGCGGCCTCCTCCGCTACGGCATCCCCGAGTTCAAGATGGAGAAATGGGTACTCGACCGCCGCTTGGCCCAGATGGAGGCCGAGGGAACGGTGTTCCGCACCAACGCCTATGTCGGTGGTCCGGCGGACCATCCGGACCGGGTTTCGGCCGAAGCGCTCGCCGGAGAATTCGATGCCGTGGTTCTGGCCGGCGGAGCCACCGACTGGCGGGATCTGCCGATCACGGGCCGAGAGCTCGACGGCATTCACCAGGCCATGGAGTACCTCCCGCTGGCCAACAAGGTTCAGGAGGGCGACCTCGACGAGCCGGCCATCACCGCCGAAGGTAAGGCGGTCATCATCATCGGCGGTGGAGACACCGGGGCCGACTGCCTGGGCACCGCCAATCGACAGGGCGCTCGCTCGGTGCATCAACTCGAGATCATGCCTCAACCTCCCGAGCAGCGGGCTGAAGAGACGCCTTGGCCGACGTGGCCGCTCATGATGCGCACCGCGTCCGCCCACGAGGAGGGGGTCGAGCGCCTGTACGCCGTGTCCACGTCGGAGTTCGTCGGGTCCGACGGAGCCGTCACCCATCTCCGGGGCCATCAGGTGTCGGTCGACTTCGCCGAAGGACGCCCGAATTTCGTCCCGGTCGAAGGCTCCGATTTCGAGATCGAGGCCGAGCTGGTGCTGCTGGCCATGGGCTTCACCGGTCCGGAGACGACCTCGGTGGTCGGCGAACTGGAACTCGAGGTCGACGGTGGCCGGGTCAAACGCGACGGCTCCTGGAAGACGTCCAGGGACGGGGTCTACGCCTGCGGTGACATGGGTCGGGGCCAGAGCCTGATCGTGTGGGCCATTGCCGAAGGACGGGCCTGCGCCGCGTCGGTCGACGCCACCCTGATGGGCTCCACGTTGCTGCCGTCGCCGGTTCGTCCGACCGACCGTCCGCTCACCTAGAGTCCCGGGGTCGTGAACCGGTACGTCGGTGTCAGGGCGCCGAGGCCTCGTTGATGAGGCGCTCGAGCAGCATCCGGTAGAGGGTCGAACAGACGCGGAAGGCGCTTTCGCCCGTCTCGGTGATGATGTCGGCGACGGTGTTGCGGCCGTTCACCAGCGCAAGATAGCGCCACTCGTCACCGGTGACCAGCCGCTCGAAGTTGTCGTCGGGCAGAACCGCCGCCAGTTTGAACACCGCATTGGTCGACGGAATCCGCTCGGCGATCTTGCGCCAGATGTCGAGCCGCTGCTCCGCCTGCGCCAGCAGGGTGGCGGTGTCGTGGGCAAAACGATCACCGAGTTTGTGGCGACGGTTCGACTCGAAGCTGAAGCCGGCGTTGGACGGTACGAGCATCTCGAACAGGGCGTTCAGATTGTATTCGTGCAGGAGTCGTCGAGTCGCCGGTTCGGCCTGGGGCCGTGACGCAAGCAGCTGATCGATGACAGAGCCGTTCTCCGAGTCGGATGCGAACATCGACTCGATGTCGCGCATCGACGCAGCCTCGGCGCCGAACAGCACTGCGCTTATGGGTGAGCCGTGGGCGCTGGTGGCCAGATAGATCTGACCGTCGGAGAACCAGATCTCGCTGCCGTCCTCGAGGGTCAGGGCCCCGGTACGACGCCGATTGGCCAGGCTCTGCAGGAGGGCGGCAAGTGGGAACTCCTGCAAGCTCCCCTGGAGGGCATCTTCTGATACGACTGCAGACACAAAGACCTTATCGCCAAACGAGCGCCGGAGTTGAGCGATCGGTCCCCATCGGATCACGCGAAACCGGTTGTCCGACAAACCTGGAGTCAATCGTGTGCTGATCCTCAAGACCTGACCTCGTGAGCCGATCCTAGATCGTGGCTCAACAACTGTGAGAGGACTATGGGATCCCTATCAACTTTCAGCCGACGATTTCAATCTGATCTGCAGTATCGAATTGGCCTCGTCGCCTATGTGCCCATCCTGTGCCTGGGTGTCCTGGCTCTGGGAGGTCTCGTGTTCCTTCCGGGCTCGACCGGTGTTCGTGTCTACGGCATCTTCGCGCTGGCGGGTGTGGCCATCTCGGCTTTCGTGGCGCACCGGACGGTCAAGTCGGTACTCGACTCGCTCGATGCCGTGGCGGTCTCGGCCCGGCAGTTGGTCGAGGCTCAGGAGTCCCTCCTCGAAGGGGACCGTGAACCCATCGAGAGCTGGTCCGAGCTGGAGGAGTCGCCGGATGACGAACTCGGCGTGCTGGCCGGCGCCATCAACGCGGCCCACCGCAACACCCTCCGGATAGAGGGCAACCAGAGCGATTCGATCAAGAAAGGGATCTCGAACATCGTCGTCAATCTGGCTCGGCGCAGCCAGGCGCTGCTCGATCGCCAGGTGGAGTACATCGATCGGCTCGAGAACACCGAGGAGGATCCGGATCGACTCGAGCAGATGTTCAAGGTGGACCATCTCGCCACCCGTATGCGACGCAACGCCGAGAGCCTCCTGGTTCTGGCCGAGGCCGATCCTGGTCGACGCCGCGGCGGCCCGGTCGACGTCGCCGATGTCCTGCGGGTTGCCATGGGCGAGATCGAGAACTACCAGCACATCAGTTTGACCTCGGTTGAGCCGGGTCAAGTGACGGCGGCCGCGGCGGTCGACCTCGCCCACATGACTGCCGAGCTGATGGAGAACGCAACCCAGTTCTCTCCACCGGAGGCGCCGGTGCAGGTGTCCGGTCGGCTCGAAGACGGCCAGTACGTCGTGTCGATCGTCGATCGCGGAATGGGTATGCCGGCCGAGCAGCTGGCGAAAGCCAACAACACGCTCGTCAACCCGCCGGAGTTGGGGCTGGCCATGGGTCGGTCGTTGGGGTTCGTCGTCATCGGCCGACTGGCAAAACGTGTCGGGGCCGATGTCGAACTCGTCGAAAACGACGACGGCGGTATGACCGCTCGGATAGCCGTTCCGACCTCGGTGTTCACCGAGGTGGGCGACAACTCCGGTGTTCGACGATCGGTGCTCACATCGGAGACGTCGGCTGCGTCCGAGGTCCAAACGCCTCCAACCACGCAGGAACCGGCTCGCGAACGTTCACCGGCTTTGAGCAAACTGCTCGGGCTCGACGTGTCGTCGATGAGCGGTGGCAATGAAGCGGAGACGGCTACAGCCGAGCAACCTCGGGAGACGCCGGTCGCCCCGGCAGCCGAGTCCGGCGAAGACGCCTGGACACCGCCTCCGGTTACGCCCGATGCTCCGGTGGCGCTGCCACCGGAGGTCCTGGCGAAGCTCGACGAGGCGCCTTCGGACGCTCCGTGGTCGTCACCAACCGTCACCCCCGACCCTACCGCACCACCGCTGGGCGGACGGAGCTCGGTCGAGGCCACCGCCGCCGCCCCGCCTGCCGCTGCGGAGATCGAGCAAGAAGCGTGGAGTCCACCGGCCGGACCAGGTCCGCTCGCCACTCCTGCCGACGTACCGGCTGCCGACCAGTCGCCTGCTGATCAGGTCTCGGCCGACACGACCTCCGAATTCGGACCGTCCGGCTCGACGGAGCCGGCAAGCCCTGCGGAAGGCACCGCCGCCGAGCCCACCTGGCTGCAGCCGGCAGTCGCCGCTGGATTGTCTGCCTTGGGAGCCGAGCAATCCGTGCCCGAGCACCCGGCGCCCGAGACGGTGGCCGGCGAGGCCCCGAACAACCTCGAGGACGCCCTCCCGACCGGCCAGGCCTTCGAATCGGGTATGGCGTCACTGCTCGAGAACACCCCGCCCCAGGTGGCCGATCCGCCTCCTCCAGTCGGAACCTCCGAAGGTGAGGACGCCGCCGAGCCGACATCGTCAGGCCTCACCCGGCGCAAACGGGGCCAGTCGAAGGTTCCCATCGGGGAGGGGCGCCCCATCGCCGCCAGCAGTCGAAATCCGGAGGAGATTCGCTCCATGCTCTCCCGCTACCGGGACGGCATCAAGGGAAACAAGTCTCCAGTCGAACCCGGTGAGGAGGGGTGACCATGCATCTGAGCGATGAAGCAAACAACGTCAACTGGCTGGTGAACAACTTCGTCACCCAGGTTCCGGGGGTCTCAGAGGCCGTGGTCGTCTCGTCCGACGGCCTTCCCATCGCCGCTTCGACAGGACTCGACCGAGACTCGGTCGATCGGTTCGCGGCCGTGGCGTCCGGACTCATCGGGCTGTCCTACGGAGCAGCCGGCCGTTTCCAGGGCGGTGCGGTCACCGAGGTGATCGTGGAGATGGAAAACGCCTTCCTCTTCGTGACCGGCATCAGCGACGGGTCGCTTCTGGCCGTCGTCGCCGGCGCCGGTTCCGACATCGGGCTGATCGGCTACGAGATGGCGGTGCTCGTCGAGAAGGCGGGAGCGGCCCTCACGCCCGAGCTGCGGGCCGAACTTCAGGCGGCGCTCCCCCGATGACCGATTCCGGACCAGCCGTACCGGCACCGGCCGCGGCGTCGCCCACGTTCCGGGTGCGCCCGTACACCCTGACCGGTGGCCGGACCCGAACCGAAGTCGAACTCGGCCTGGAAACGCAGGTGAGGACGACCGAGCAGGGAGCCCGCCGAATCGAACTGCTTGCGTTGGAGCTACGGGACATCGTCGAGATCTGCAGGCAGCCGCTGTCGGTGGCCGAGATCTCGGCCCACCTACACGTGCCGCTCCAGGTGGCCAAGGTCCTCGTTGGCGACCTGATCACGAGCGGTGACGTCGACAGCCACGCCGCCACGGCCGGCAACGACGGCGGCCGTCCCGACATCCGGCTTCTCGAGCGGGTCCTCGAGGGCCTGCAGAGTCTCTAGAGCGGAGGTCTCCGTTGAGCACTCCCATTCCAGTCAAGATCGTCGTCGCCGGCGGCTTCGCCGTCGGCAAGACGACATTCGTGACCTCGATCTCCGATATCGAGCCTCTCACGACCGAAGCGGCGATGACCAAGGTCTCGGAGGACGTCGACGACCTCGGCGACGCCACCTCGAAGAAGGGCACCACGGTGGCCATGGACTTCGGGCGTGTGGCGTTGAGCCCGGAACTCGTGCTCTATGTCTTCGGGACGCCGGGCCAGGACCGATTCCACTTCATGTGGGACGAACTGGTCCGCGGCGCCATCGGGGCCGTTGTGCTGGTCGACACCAACCGACTCGACGACTGCTTCCCCGCCGTCGACTACATGGAACAGACCGGCGTGCCGTTCATCGTCGCCATCAACGCGTTCGACGGAATTCTCCGCCACCACCCCGAGGATGTCAGGGATGCCCTGGACATCCCGCCCCACGTTCCCGTGGTGGTCACCGACGCCCGCAACCGGGCCGCCGTGCGGGATTCGATGATCTCGCTCGTGCGCCACGCCATGACGGTGGCGGCCGCAGGCGTCGGCTGACGCTCGAACGGAGCCCGATCAGACGGCGCCGGCCGGCTCGTTGCGGCGAATCGCCGAGATGTCGGACGTGCGGTAGCTGGCCAACCGCACACTCCACGAGTCGATGACGCGGCGATCGTCGCTGAAGGCGAAGAACGTGGTGAGCGGACCCTCCTGCTGGTAGGCGTCGGCCCCTTCGACGATGTCGGTGGTCTGGTCGTTGAGCTTGATGGCAAAGTGGGCCATGGTCCGATCCCTTCTCGCTTGAACGGCTGATCTGTCGCTTGTTGGCTCCGTGTGTCGGGTGCGGAGTCGAGCTCGACTCCCGGTGACGGTTTCAAACTAACCCGGGTCGCCTGTGGGGTGCCAGAGGGGTAAGCCTGTGGATTTCGAAAGTTGTCCACAGGCTTGTCGACGTTGCGCCACGCGCGGAGTCTCTAGGATGAGGCCATCGACGCGACCTCCGACGACCTACGTCCGAATTGGCTGACAGAACCTCGATCCGACCGTTTCGGTCCGTCGGTCGACGGCTTCGACGAGGCGATGGCGGCCCATCAGCGGGCCGTCGAATCCGGTGAACCCGGCTACGTCGATCCCGTCTCGGGCCTGTTCGTGATGACGGCCCAGTACCTGCACGACCGGGCGTGGTGTTGCGATTGCGGCTGCCGCCACTGCCCCTATGTCGGGGGCGACGAACTCGACGCCGGTTCGCCTCCGGGTTGATACGCCGGGAGGTCCGGTCAGCGGCCGACGGCCGCCGAGGACAGTGCTCTCGGTTCGGCCACTCCGAGCAGCCACGGCTCCCGGACGTCGATCAGGTGGGCGTGGCCGAACATGCCCTGGCCCCAGGGCCTGGGGCTGACGATGTGCCCCCGACCGGCCAGACCGTCCTCCCAGCCGGAGCCGTGCTCCACGGCCACCTCGATCCGGTCGGCCTTGGCCCAGGTGTCGAAGCCGACGGCGTCGGGAACGGTGAGTGTGAACCGGGGAGCCGACAGCGCCTGGTCCACCGGTTCCTCGGCTTGCAGGATCCGGCTCAGCAGCTGAAGAACCACCTGCGGTTGACCGTCACCTCCCATGGTCCCCAGCACCATTCGCAAGCTGTCGTCGGTCGTGGTCACGAGCCCCGGACACAAAGTGCTCGGCGGTCGGCGGCCCGGAGCGAGCTCGGCCGGATGTCCGGGCTCGAGCGAGAACCCGATGCCCCGGTTGTGGAGGAACACGCCGATCTCGGGGACGGCGATGTGGGCGCCGAAGCCGGCCGCGTTCGACTGCATGAGACTGACTCCCATGCCGTCGCCGTCGACCACGCACAGGTAGATCGTGCCGCCGCCGGCCACCGGGGTCGGGACCGCCGAGGCATGGTCGACGTCGATTCGGTGCCTCCGCCGGGCCAGTTCCTCGTCGGCGAACAGCCTCGAGACGTCGGCGTCTTCGTGGAGAACGTCCGCACGGTCGTGGGCCGCCTGCTTCGAGGCCTCGATCAGAAGGTGGGCCCATTGCGGGTCGGAGGTCGAGCGGGGCAGGCCCTCCAGCCCCGCGGTGAGTGCAGCGGCCAGCGCCGTCAGGTAACCCTGCGAGTTGGGGGGGACGGTCCAGAACGTGTGGTCCCACACATCCACACCGAGCGGGTCGACCCAGTCGGCAGCCGAAACCTCCAGGTCCTCGTTCGAGTACAGGCCCTCACCCAGTTCGACGAGGCGTGACCCGAACTCGCCCTGGTACCAGCCCGCCCGGCGGTCGGCGGCGATGTCTCGAAGCGCCCGACCGATTCCGGGGCGGGTGATGAGCCCGCCCTGCTCCCGATATCGGCGATAGTCGTCGGCACCGTCGACGTCGAGAACCCGATCGATGGCGTCCTCGAGCGTGGAGCCCGGAGGAAATCCGAGTTCGGCCAGTTCGATCGCCGGCGCCAGGACCCGGTCGAGTGGTAGGCGGCCAAACCGTTCGTGGAGGGCCAGCCAGCCGTCGACACAACCCGGTACGGGCACCGATCGCAGATCGTGGCGGAACGGCATCGATTCCAGACCCTGCCTCCGCATGTCCGCCGGATCGGAACCCGATCCGGCACGGCCCGAACTGTTGAGTGCGGCCGGCCGGCCGGACCTATGGTGGACCAGCGCCCACAGGTCGCCGCCCATGCCACACATGTGCTGATTGGTCACGGCCAGAGCGGCCGAGGCGGCAACGGCGGCGTCGGCCGCTGACCCCCCGTCGGCCAGGACCCCTAGCCCGGCCCCTGACGCCAGGTGGTCGACCGTGCAAACCATGCCGCGGGCTGCTCGACGAGCCGGTTCCAGCCTCGGCCCTCGCAGCCAGGTCGGCTCGCTCATCGCTCCACCTCGTGACTCCGGCTCGAATGCTGCCTTCGATTGGCAAGCACCTCGGCCAGGATATGGATCTCATCGGTGATCAGGGCATCTGCGCCGGCGTCCAGCAGTCGGTCCATGTCGGCCCGATCGTTGATCGTCCAGAAGTGGACCTGTAGGCCGAGACGTCGAATCCGACCGATGAGCCACGGACGATCGAGACGCAACCCGTAGGCCTTGACCGGGACCTGCAGACAGCCGTAGGGGGGCGACCAGAATGGCCACACCACCGATGCGGCAACCACGGCCAGCGCCCCCTTCGGGCCCGGCGATGTGCAGAGGCCGTCGCCCAGGAGTTCCCGTATGCGGTGGATCCTGTCGTCGGAGAACGAGCCGACGCAAACCTGGTCGATCATGCCGTGTTCCGCGACAAGGGCCGCCAATGGCTCCACCGCATCGTCCGACTTCGGATCGATGTTGAAGTACGACCGCGGGAACGCCTCGAACAGCTCCTCCATCCGGGGGATGCGGTGACCGTCGCCGATCTCCACCGCCTGGACCTCGGCCAGGGTCAGATCTCGGATCAGGGCCTCCTGGCCCGCGACACGCTCGAGGCTGTCGTCGTGGAACGCCACGAGGACACCGTCGGCGGTCACGTGGACGTCGGTCTCGAGGTGGGTGTAGCCGGCCTCCACCGCCGCCGCGAACGCAGCCAGGGTGTTCTCCGGCGCCACCGTTTCGCCACCACGATGGGCGATGCCGAACGGGGACGATCGATCGAGATAGGGCCATGTCACCCGATCAACCGTAGTGCTCGTGGTTCCTTCGGGCGAACCACGTGACCAGGCCGGAAGCGGCGTGATCGGGATATCGTACGGACTGGTCCAGGACACGTGTTGAGCAGGCGGCACCGTCGTCCTCGAGACCGAGACGAGGCCGGCGCGGCGACACCGTGACCGACAGGAGCGAATGATGAGAGCAGCCGAGCGCCTGGATATCGACGGATCCACCAGCGGACATGCCGGGTGAGGTGAACCCCGACGATCTGGCCAAGGCTCTCGCCGACGGCGAGGGTCGGCTGGATCGACTCGCAGCGGTGATAGCCGGCTGTGACCCGTCGGCTCCGGAGCCCGGTGAGATCATGGGTTCACTCGACGCCCTGACCGAAGGCCTACGCGCCAATTCGCCGACAGCCGTGATCCGCCACGTGTTCGACGGTCTCGGATTCCTCGGCAACAGCACCCACTACTACCATCCGTCGAACTCCCTGATCCATCATGTGTTGGAACGCCGAATCGGCAACCCGCTGTCACTGGCGATCGTCGCCGCGGAACTGTCGCGCCGGGTCGACGGCACCCTGACCGTCGTCAGTTTCCCCGGTCATGTGCTCATCGGAGACGACGAACACCCGAGCCGCTGGTTCGATCCGTTCCTCGGAGGCTCGCCTCTCGACCTGGCCGGCTGTCGGAGCCTGCTGGCCCGCATGCGTCCGGGCGAGGCGTTCCACCCGTCGATGGTCCGTTCGGCAACGGCGGTCGAGGTCGCGTCGCGGATCCTGAACAACCTCGACGTGGCCTATCGTCAGACCGGCGACGTCGGCCGCCTGCTGGCCGTCCTCGAACTGCGTCTCGGGCTGCCGACATCGGGCCCGGGTGAACGACGGCAGTTGGCCCATACGCTGATTGCCGCCGGCCGGCCCTTTCGGGCCGCCGCCGTGCTCAACGACCTGGTGGCCTCCGATCCCGACAACGCGGAGGACTACCTGCGCATCAAACAACGACTGCAGGCCAGCGCCAACTGAGGGGCCGGCGAAATCGGAAGGACCCGACATGATCGACCGCACCATCAAGAAATGCCTCGGGCAGATGATCAAGGGTGTTCAGGTGGTGGCAGCCCGCCATGACGGGATCACCAGGGCCTACAGCTCACACTGGGTGTGCCAGATCTCGTTCGAGGAACCAATCGTGATGGCGTCGATCAGCCCGAAACACGACACCCACCCACTTCTGATCGGTGCCGGTCGATTCACCGTTTCCCTCCTCGCCGCCGACCAGATCTCGGAGGGTCAGTACTTCTCGTATCCAGGCCGCAAGTTCAAGTACGCGGCTCCCGAATATATCGAGCACGATGACAACGGTGACCCCTACGTGCCGAACTCGATCGCCTACCTGATGTGCGATGTGTTCGACCGGATCGAGCGGTTCGACCACGATCTGGTCTTGGCCACGGTCACCTCGGTTCGCGAGGGCCGGTTGAAGGAGCCGCCGCTGCTGTACTCGGCACGCCACGGATGGCGGGCCACGGGCGACAACGCCCGGGAGAAGGGCCGGTCGGTCCGTGACGAGCTCCTGGCCCGGGTGTCCGCCGCCGAGGAGACAGCGGAGGAAGGTCCGTAGCCCCGCGATGGCGGTCCGATAGCATGGGGCCGTGAAACGACGAACGAAGATCATCGCAACCATCGGTCCGGCGTGCGAGGACTCGACCACCATCAAATCGATGATCGAGGCCGGCATGGACGTCGCCCGTCTCAACCTCTCCCACGGTGATCTCGACGGCCACATCGCCCGGCTCCACCAGCTGCGGGAGATCGCCGACACGGTCGGGCGTCCCCTCGGGATCATGGCCGACCTTCCCGGTCCGAAGGTCCGGCTCGGCACGTTCGAAGAGCCGCTCGATCTCGCCATCAACGACGAGGTGTTGCTCGAGCCGGGAGACGGACCGTCGAGAGCCGACGTCTTCACCGTCGGCTACGAGAGCCTCCTGCAGGACGTCCAGACCGGCGACCGCTTGGCGATCGGTGACGGCACCATCGTGCTCGACGTGGTCGAACACCGTGACTCGGCGCTGAAAGCCCGGGTGATGTTCGGCGGCACGGTGCAAGGCCGTCCGGGCCTGCATATTCCGTCGGACCGGCTCAAACTGACAACGCCAACCGCCGATGATCTTCGCCTGCTCGATGCCATGGTCGAGAACGATGTCGACATGATCGCGCTGTCCTTCGTCCGATCCGCGCACGACGTGCGCCGGGTCGGCCTCGAGCCCGCCCCTCGCGGCCCGCTGGTGGTGGCCAAGATCGAAACCAGGGCGGCGGTCGAGAACCTCGACGGGATCATCACCGAGTCCGGTGCCATCATGGTGGCCCGCGGCGACCTGGGCACCGAGTGCAGCATCGAGGATCTCCCGCATCTGCAGAAGAAGATCATCAGCCGCTGCATCGCGCTCGGGCGTCCGGCCATCACCGCCACGCAGATGCTCGAATCGATGATCACGGCACCGGCCCCGACGCGGGCCGAGGCGTCCGACGTGGCCAACGCCGTCTTCGACGGAACGAGCGCGGTGATGTTGTCGGCCGAGACCGCGATCGGTCAGGATCCGGCTCATGTCGTCGCCACCATGGCCCGCATCGCCCATCACGCTGATCAGGAGTTCAGCTACGACCACTGGGGCAGGGACCTTCAGCGTGAGCATCTCACCGAGCGTCAGGGGACCGACTCGGCGGTGACCGACACGATGACGATGGCGACCTGGCAGGCGGCCCGTGAGATCAACGCCAAGGCGATCGTCTGCATCTCCCGTTCCGGCTTCACCGTGCGGGCGATCGCCCGTTTCCGTCCCGAGGCTCCGATCCTGGGCTTCAGCCCGGAGGAGCGCACGATCCGTCAACTCACGATGAGCTGGGGTGCCACCCCCATCAAGATCGACCGGATCGACGACAACGTCACCACCGTTCACAAGGTGTTGGAACTGGCAAAGTCGCAGGGCCACCTGCGAACCGGCGACGTCGTGGCCGTGCTGGGGGGAAGCTCAGCGACGATCGGTGCCACCGACACCCTGCGAATGGTCCGGTGCCCCTGATCGGATGAGCCGATCCAGTTCGGGAACCGACGTTCGCTCGATTGTCGACCGCGCCCGGGGCCTGGCCCGACGCGCCCTGCGGCCGCGCCGCACCGCCTTGGTGCTGTCCGGCGGCGGCAATCTGGGAGCGGTTCAGGTCGGCATGCTCAGGGCTCTGGCCGAAGCCGACGTCAAGCCCGATCTCATCGTCGGCTGCTCGGTCGGCGCCATCAACGGGGCAGCATACGCGGCCGAGCCCGACATGCGGGCCGTCGAGCGTCTCGATCGAATCTGGGGCCGCATCGCCGACGGCGACCCGGATCTCATGCCGTCGTCGAGGTTCGTGCATCCGACCGTGCAGATGGCACGCCGCGGCGAGGCCATTCACGATCAGGCCCAGCTCGAGCAACTCCTCGACGAGGAGCTGACGGCCAAGACGTTCCGCCAACTCCAGATCCCATTTTCCTGCGTGGCCACCGACGTGGACACGGCCGAGGAGGTCTGGTTCGACAACGGTCGGGTCGTTCCCGCTCTACTGGCCTCGGCCGCACTCCCGGTGGTGTATCCGCCCCGTTCGTTCGCCGGCCGTGACCTGATCGACGGGGGAGTGCTGCGTGAGATCCACGTCCACCGCGCCGTCGAGCTCGGGGCAACCGAACTCTACGTACTGCACGTCGGCCATCTCGACGATCGGCCGGTCAAGATTCTACGCCCGTTCGACAGCGCCATGAGGGCCTATTGGACGGCGCGACGCTACCGCTTCACCGACGACATGCGCCGGGTCCCGGAACACGTCGTCGTACACCGGATGCCGGCCGGCAGCAGCCCGGCGCTGCGGTTCGACGATTTCACCCGTGGTCGCGAGCTGGCCGAGTTGGCGTATGAGGCCAGCAGAGCGTTCCTGCGCACCGGTCAGGCCCCGAAACCGGTTGAGGGGCCGATTTCCGATGAACTGGTCGAGTCGCAGGAGGAGTTGGTCGAACAGTTCGCCGACGAGACCGACCTCGATCGCATCGACTCGATCGCCGACGCCGACAGCCGCCGCTAGCGTCGCTTTCGGCCGTTCAATGCATGCACCGTGTGTAGGCGCTGAGCCTCAGAACCGGCGCACAGGGCGCACGGAAAGGATCAGTTGGTTTCGGGCACGCCGCTGATCTCACCACCGAGATAGGCGGCGATCACGTCCGGGTTCCGTTGGATCTCGTCGGGGAGCCCCTCGGCGATCTTCTGGCCGAAGTCGAGCACCATGATCCGGTCGGCGATGTCCATGACCAGACCCATGTCGTGTTCGACCAGGATCATGGCGATACCCAGCTCCCGACGAATGTCGAGGATGAACCGGGCCATGTCCTCGGTCTCCTCCTGGTTCATGCCGGCGACCGGCTCGTCGAGCAGGAGTAGCTTCGGGTCCATGGCCAGGGCCCGGCCCAGCTCGACCCGCTTCTGAATGCCGTAGGGGAGTAGCGCCACCGGATGTTTGCGCCACGACTCGATTTCGAGGAAGTCGACGATGTCCTCGACCAGACGCCGATTCTTCATCTCCTCCCGTTTGGCCGGACCCAGCCAGAGGGAGCCGGCAAGCCACGAGGTCTCCATGCGTATGTGGCGGCCCAACAGGAGATTGTCGAGCACGGTCATCTGCGGGAACAGCTCGATGTTCTGGAAGGTTCGGGCGATGCCGAGCTCGGCGATCTTGTCGGGCCGTAGCCCCATGATCGACTCACCGAGCCAGACGATGTCACCCTCCTGGGGGGAGTAGACCTGCGACAGTACGTTGAAGATCGAGGTCTTGCCGGCGCCGTTGGGGCCGATGATCGAGAACAGCTCGCCCTCGTTGACGTGGAACGACACATCGTTGATGGCCGTGACGCCGCCGAAGCGGAGCGTGATGTCGTCTACCTCGAGGATCTTGTCTGACGTCGGGTTCGTCATGAGAGCCACCGCTTCCGTCGCTTGTAGTGTTTGACATCCTTGAAGCTCTTGCGCTCTTCGCCCTCCTCGTGGGAATGAAGCCCGAGGTAGAACTCCTGGACGTCCTCGTCGTTGCGGAGTTTCTCGGCTTCGCCGTCCATCACGATCTTGCCGGTCTCCATGATGTAGCCGGAGTTGGCTATGGAGAGGGCCATGGCGGCGTTCTGCTCGATGAGGAGAACGCTGGTGCCCTCCGAGTTGATGTCGGCAATGACATCTCGAACCTGCTCGACGAGCAGAGGAGCGAGGCCGAGTGATGGTTCGTCGAGAATCAGCAGCTTGGGTTCGGCCATGAGGGCACGACCGATCGCCAGCATCTGCTGTTCGCCGCCCGACAGGTACCCGGCGACCTGGTTGTGGCGTTCCTTCAGGACCGGGAACAGACCCATGATCCGGTCGTAGTTGGCCTTCTCGTTACTTCGGTTGGTGAAGGCCCCGGTTGCGAGATTCTCATCGACGGTCAGCTCGGCGAAGATCCGCCTGCCTTCCATGACCTGGGAGATGCCGCCGCCGACGATCGTGGACGGATTGGCGTGTGTGATGTCGTCGCCATTCCAGCGGATGGTCCCTTTGGTGATTTCACCTTCATGAACGTCGAGGAGCCCGGTGATCGCCCGTGAGGTCGTTGTCTTGCCCGCCCCGTTGGAGCCGAGTAGGGCCACGATCTCGCCGTCGGGTACCTCGATCGAGAGGCCTCTCAAAACCAGGATGACTTCGTTGTAGACAACCTCTAGGTTGGCGACTTCGAGCACTGAACCTCCTCAACAAATGGGGTGGGCCGGGGCCGTCCGCCTCATCACGAGACGGACGGCCCCGGGCTCACCTATCTGGTACAACTACCGATCAGCCGCTCGGCGTGATGCAGGGACCGTCGAACTGGTAGTCGGCGGCAACCGTGCCGACATAGTCCTGCTCGATCGGGATCATGCCGGTGCTTCCGGGGGCGTCGGCTGTCGACTCGCCCGTTGGAATGACGTTGAACGCCGTTGCGTCCACGTCATAGATCCAGCTGGAGCGAACAACGGCCTCGTTGTAGTCCTCGGGCCATGACTGATTGGCCGACAGGCCGCCGAAGTCGACCTCCAGGCCGGAGGTGGCAAGCGCCACCATGTTGGCCCGGGTGAGGTCACCCTGGTCGATGGCGGCCGTGATCAGCGTTTCCGCCATCATGCCTTCGATCCATCCCGTGGTGTAGACATCGGAGATGTTGAGGTCGGGACGTCGAGCCGACATCTCGGCGACGAGCGTCTCCATCTCGGGGATGCCCGGAGTGGCCCACGGGGCCTGATACTGGGACTGGAAGTAGTACTGGTCGAACTCGGACGCGAAGTCGCTGGTCAGGTGCACGAGGTAGTTGAACGACGGGCTGTTGCCCGACCAGAAGCCCTCGAAGCCCTGGGACACCGCGTTGCCGAAGATGTCGAGCGTCTCGCCCGGGGTCAGGGTGGTCCACACCATGGTGGCTCCCGAACCGACCAGCTCGGCGATCACACCGGTGCGATCGTCGCCGGCCACGGCGGAGGTGCCGTCGTAGGCGATCGGAATACCGAGTTCCTCGGCGACGAGCTTGGCACCGGCGGCGCCGTCCTCGCCGTACTCACCGGGGCGGGACAGGATGGCGAGTGAGGGCTCGAGGCCCTGCTCCTCGACATAGCCGGCCAGCCACTCCACACCGTTCATCGACTCGATGCAGTAGGTGGTCTGCTTCTCGAGCACGGCGGCCCCGAACTCGGGGTCCGGCCACAGCGACGCCCAGCTGAGCGGAATGACGAGCACGTTGTCCTCGGCCGCCTGCTCGGCAATGGCGGCGGTGATCGGGGAACCGGTGTTCTCCGTGATCATCAGGACGCCGTCTTCGGATTCCTGGGCCAGTTCCTCGTAGTTCTGGATACCGATGTCGGTGGCGTAGCCACTGTCGATCACGACCGGCTCGACGGTCCAACCCTGGTAGCCGCCTTCCTCGTTGAAGACCTCCCAGTAGACTTCCTGGGCGGCCACGATCTCGGAGACGAGTGAGGCGAACGGGCCCGAAAGG
This sequence comes from Acidimicrobiales bacterium, assembly GCA_965216655.1. Classification (GTDB taxonomy): domain Bacteria; phylum Actinomycetota; class Acidimicrobiia; order Acidimicrobiales; family SZUA-35; genus JAHELU01. The sequence continues at coordinate 13,349 of CBDCGP010000031.1, read as the reverse complement.
TCGGCGTTCAGGCCGACGCGGATCACCTTGTTCTCAGGGTCGACGCCGAAGTCCGTTGCGACCTCGCCGCCTTCACCCTCCTCCATGGCTTCATCGTCGCCCTCGTCTTCCTCCATGGCTTCGTCGTCGCCCTCGTCGGCGGAGTCGTCCGTCGTTTCCTCGGTGGCGGTGTCGTCTTCCTCAGCGGCGTCGTCATCGCCGTCGCCACCACAGGAGGCGGCAACCATGGCGAGCACCACGAAGATAGTCAGTAAGTAGCGGATCTTTTTCATTGCTTTCCTTCTCCCCTTCCGGGATATGGAGGGTCCGGTGTGGACCGCTCGCTTCTCCTCAGAGATGTTTCGGTATACCAGTTCAACCGGTTCCGGCCGCGTCACCACGGATCATCGGAACCGAGATGTCAGGAATCAGTAACTGAAGGGCCACCCCTTCCAGTAGTTCCGGATCCGGACCCAGATTCCAAACAGACCCAGCGGCTCGAAGATCATGAACAGGATGATCAACAGGCCGAAGATGACGAAGTTCCACAGGAAGACACTCATCGGCCATCCCGGGGACGCGGGGGTGAGTGAAATCGGTCCGAAATCGCCGCTGCCCTCGGTCAGCATCAGGTTGGCGAATGCAGCCACCAGCCCGTCGCCGGCAACCTGATCGCCCAGCCAGTCGGTGAACCGCTTGACCACCTCGGGGGTGAGTTCGACGAAGATGGTTCCGAGGATCGTGCCGGCGATGGTGCCTGCGCCCCCGATCAACAAGATGGCGATGAAGTCGACCGAGAGGAACAGCGACCACTGGACGGGTGCGACGCGTCCGTTGTAGGAGGCGAACAGGGCGCCGCCGACGCCGGCGTAGAAGGAGCTGATGGCGAAGCCGAGCCTCTTGTACTTGAACTCGGGAACCCCCATGACCTCGGCGGCGATGTCGCGATCGCGGATTGCCTGGAGTGCTCGGCCGGTACGGCTGCGGATGATGTTCTTGGCCAACACGGCGAACAGGATGAACATGGCGAGCAGGAAGAAGAACTGCTTCTGCTCCTCGGACAGGTGGATAAGTCCGAACCACGTACCGTCGGAGGTCATGTCCAGGATCGGAGTTTCCTCCTTCCAGAAGCGGAACTGCAGCTCGGGCCATGTTCGGCCCGATTCGAAGTCGCCGGCGTACTCGGGCAACATCCGACCGAGGTGGATTCCGATGAACACCAGACCGATGGTGGCGATGGCCAGGTACAGGCCGCGAACGCGGACCGCGGCCGGAGACACGAGTATGCCCACCAAGGCGGCCGATATCCCCGCCACCGGTAACCAGATCCACATCGGCAGACCGAGACCGCAGACGCCGGCCTCCTCGACGAGTCCGAGATTGTCGTGGAACGGTACGCACTCCCGGATTCCGTCGCCGTCACCCCCGAGGGCCACGGCGAAGTAGGCGCCGACCCCCATGAAGAAGGCATGGCCGATCGACACCTGCCCGGTCACACCGACCAGGATGGTGAAGCCCAGGGCGGCGATACCGAGGGTGATCATGTTGGTGACAGGATTGAGCCATGTGGCGCCCAGCAGCCATCGGGGGAACCCGCTGAGAATCGGCGCACCGAGAGCAGTCAGCACCGTGGCGAGGATCAGCAGCGCCATCGCCACCTTCTGAAAGTAGGTGGGAAGAATGGCCGCGTCTTGTTCGTAGGCAGTGCGAAGCAGAGGTCGTCGATACATGTCTCTCACACCCTCCGAATCTCAGGAGTGCCGAACAGGCCGTAGGGTCTCACGATCAGCACGATCAACATGACGAGGTACGGCACGATGGTGGAGTATCCCGAACCGAGCACGTTGTTGTACTGCGACAGATACTGCCCGGCGAAAACCTCGGCCAGCGCAATCAGGATGCCTCCGTAGATCACACCGATCACCGAATCGAGACCGCCGAGCACAATGACCGGGAGGACACGGAAGGCCAGGATCGGGTGGATCTCCTGGCTGACCGACCCGCCCGGCGGGAACGGCGCCATGCCGTAGGCGATGCCGGCGAGGGCGGCGAGGGCGACACCGAGGGCCCAGGCGATGGCGAAGACCCGGCCGACGTTGATGCCCTGGGCCATGGCCGCCTCCTGGTCGAACGCGACGGCCCGCATGGCCACCCCGAACCGGGAGCGGTAGAAGACGAGCACGACGGCCCCGGCGATGAGGGCCATGACGGTGGCGGCGACGTAGGACTTGGGTATGAGGGCGTCGGCCCACGTCCAGGCCTCGGCCCCCCACGGCACGCCGAGGCTGCGTCCCTCGAGCGCGGTGGCGTCGATGTTGAACGGTCGGATGGCAAATTCGAGGCCGAGGGTGATGACGGCCATGGCGAACAACGGCTGGCCGATCATCGGCCGGATCGTGAGCCGTTCGACCACCAACCCGAGTATGGCCGCGATGATCAGCGCAAAGGCCAGGTTGCCGAGCCAGACCAACATCGTCGGGTCTTCGCCCTCGGCCACGGCCAGAGGATTGCCGAAGGGGAGAAACGGGAGGCCGCGGTCGGCGATCAGGATCGACATGAACATGGCGCCCGCCATCGACAGGGCACTGGCGGCGAAGTTCAACACCTGCGTGCCCTTGAAGATGATCACGAAGCCGAGGCCCATCATCACGTACACCGCGCCGAGCGCAATGGCCTTGACCAGGGTTTGAATGAACGTGGTTACGTCCACGATGCGAGTACCTCCATCAGTACCTTCGATTCAGTGCCCATGAGAATGGCGCCCACTGACACGGTGCCCATCAGTACATCGCCCATCAGTACATCGAGTCCACGAGTTCACCGAACGCGTCGAGCATCGCCGAACGCTTGAGCTTCTGGGTGGCCGTCAGCTCCCCGTCCTCGTGATCGAGTTCCTTCGGGATCATGCGGAAGTACTTGACCTGCTCGACACGGGCGAACTTCTCGTTCGTGTCGTTGACGATTCCCTGCACCAGCTCCTGCACCTCCGGCCGTTCGGTCAGATCCCGGTAGGTGGTATAGGGGATGTTCTTCCGCAATGCCCAATCGCCCACGGTTTCGAGTTCGATGCCGATCAGTGCGGTCAGGTACTTGCGGCCGTCACCGACGACCATCGCCTCCTTGATCATGGGGGAGGCTTTCAGGCTGTTCTCGATCTCCGACGGGGAGATGTTCTTGCCGCCCGAGGTGATGATGATGTCCTTCATGCGGTCGACGATCTTCACGTGGGTGCCGTCGACCCATTCGGCGACGTCGCCGGTACGGAGCCAGCCGTCGTCGGTGAACGTCTCAGCCGTCTGTTCCGGCTTGTTCCAATAGCCCTTGAACACACCGGGATGCTTCGATTGGACCTCACCGGTCTCAGGGTCGATCCGCAGGTCGGCCCCCGGATACGGCTCGCCGACGGTGCCCAGCTTGAGGCGGCCGGGATAGTTGCAGGTGGCCACCGCGCTGTTCTCGGTCATGCCGTAGAGTTCGTACACGTCGAGCCCGATGCCCATGAAGAACTCCAGCACCTCGGGGGCGATCGGGGCCGCCCCGCTCGAGGCCCGACGGCAGTGACGAAGCCCGATCCGTTCCTGGAGCGGACGAAAGACGAGCGGATAGAACAGCCAGTGCAGGATCCGGCTCTTGGCCGTGTGCTCTCCGCCGTTGGCCACCTTCTCCTTGCCGACGGTTCTGGCGCGCCTTGAGACCGAGGTTCAGGATGGCCCGCTTGATCCGGCTGGCGTCACCGCCCCTGATCAGCACGCCGGCGTGCAGGCGCTCCCAGATGCGGGGCACGGCGAAGAACAGCGTGGGCTGCACCTCACGCAGGTTCTGGGGAACCGTTTCGATCGACTCGGCGAAGTTGAGGGTCGGGCCGCCGGCCAGCATCGTCCAGGTCGAGAAGATGCGCTCCGCCACGTGGCAGAGAGGGAGGTAGGTCAGGATCTGGTCGGACTTGTTGGGAGGAGTCCCGTCCGGGTACGCGTCCTTCTCCTCGACGACCCGCTTCATCGCGTAGTCGGCGTTGACGTTGGTGAGCATCGCACCCTTGGGCGGGCCGGTGGTGCCCGACGTGTAGACCAGCGTCATCACGTCCTCCCCCTCGGCGGCGGCCATCCGGGCCGCCACCGCACCGGGGTTGGCCTCACGGTGCTTGCGGCCGAGCTCGAGGAAGTTGTCCCAGAACAGGAGCCGGGGGTCGTCGAACTCCGTGAATGCCACGGGGCTCGCAGTAGATGATGTGCCGCACGTTGGGGATCCGGGCAGGATCCATCTCGAAGACTTTGTCGGCCTGCTCCTGGTCCTCGGCCAGATGGACCGACGCGCCGCAGTCGTTGAGGAGGTACTCGACCTCGGCGGTGGGGTTGGTGGGGTAGAACCCGACCGTGATACCTCGAACGGCGACCGTGGCGAGATCGAGGATCACCCACTCCGGACGGTCCTCCGAGTGGATCGACACCCGGTCACCGACATCGACTCCGAGATCGAGAAGGGCGTGGGCGGCGAGTTCGATGAGTTCCCAGGTCTCGGCCCAGGTGTACTCCTGCCAGATGCCGTAGTCCTTCTCACGGAACGCGACATGCCCGGGGTCGGACTTGGCCCAGTTCCTGGCTCGAGCGGCCACCGTGAGGTAGCCCTCGCCTGCGGCACTCGCTGCAGGATTCTCCTCGACCAACGTCATGTTTGCCTCCCCTTAGACTCGACTGCCCGCAGCCGGGGCCAACTTAGCAGTCATCGCAAATCCATTCCGGTCATTCGTTGAATTGATACGCGACCTACGCATGGCCACGACGGCGAGTATCACGTCGTCGCATCCCGAGGCGCGTCACTTCCAGCGAGTCCCAATGTAAGAAGCGTTTGCGCGGCCTGTCAAACCTTGTATCAAGACGGGGTATCAACGGAGATCCCAGGACCAACACCGTAAGCCGACGGCGGGTGCGAGCTTGATTCCGTGCTGTGGAAAGTAGCCTTGTCGACATGTCGAACGTCAACCTCTCCGCCGGTCTCCCCGAAACGGTTCTTGCCCCCGAGCCGCCCCCTGTCCTGGCGGCCCTCGACAAGGCCCTCGGGCTGTCGGAGGATCAGCGTCGGGATGCCGTCGCCGCAGTCGTGGCCGGTGAGCCGGCTTCGCTGTTCGGCTGGGCCGCATTGGGCGACCTCGGGCGCGACGGCATCGAGTCGTACGCCGCGTATCGCGTCGGGTATCACCGAGGCCTGGACCGGCTGCGGCAGAGCGGCTGGCGGGGTAGCGGGCACGTTCGCTGGGAACACGAGTCGAACCGCGGTTTTCTGCGCTCGCTTCACGGCCTCGGACGAATGGCCGCCGAGATCGGCGAACATGATGAGGCGGAGCGTTGTGCCGTGTTTCTTCGACAGCTCGACCCGGCCTGGGAGCGTGTCGAGTCCGAGCTGTGAACGTGACTCGGGCCGGGGCATCGACAGAGGAGTAGTCGGGTTGTCGTCGGATCGAATCATCGGCGCGGTCCTCACGGGAGGTCGGTCGAGCCGATTCGGCTCCGACAAGGCGCTCGCCCCTGTCGGCGACTCGGTCCTGGGTGCGGTTGCCGTCGCAGCGCTGCGTGATGCCGGTCTCGACCCGGTCGTGGCCGTGGGCGGGACGGTCGGTGCGGAGCTCGGTCTCGTCACCGTTCCCGATCGCTGGCCCGGCGAGGGTCCGCTGGCGGCGCTGGTGACGGTCCTGCGGTGGGCCCGTGATGGCCGGATTCTGGTCGTTCCGTGCGACCAGCCGTTCCTGACCGCCGACACGATCCGCCTGCTGATCGAGGCCGGCAACGCCCTCGACGAGGCCACACGATTCGAGACGGCCGTCGTCGCCACCGTCGACGGACGCCCCTATCATCCAATCGGTCTCTGGCCTGCGTCGTGGGCCGGCCCGGCCCGGCGGCTGATCGACGCAGGTGAGCGACGCCTGCGGGCCGCTCTCGAACTCGGCCCCTGGCAGGGGGTCGAGGTCGGCGCGGACACGATCCGCGATGCCGACACGCCCTCGGCGCTGCGGGCGATGCTCGACGAACGGCGATCCGACTGACTCTCGGCGGCCCGTCGATCCATCGGGACGGTTTCGTGCCGGTCACGCACCATGGAGCGGTGACTGCTACCGTTGGGTTACTTTCGCCCCGACGGTGTCGTCGATCGGGCCCGCCAGCCGGCGGAAACACCCCCCCTCACCCGTGTACGAACTGGTAACCGAAATCTCCCACCTGAAGCGGGTGGTGACCGACGCCGCCGCACAGGAGCGGTATGCCATCGACACCGAGTTCCACCGCGAACGTACCTATTTTCCCCAGGTCGCCCTCATTCAGCTCACCGTTGGTTCGGAGATCTGGCTGATCGATCCGCTCGAGGTCGACCCGGCGCCACTCGCCGAGTTGCTCAACGGCGAGGGCTTGTGCGTCGTCCATGCGGGTATTCAGGATCTCGAGGTTCTGGAATTGGCTTGTGGTACCGTGCCAAGCCGTCTGGTCGACACCCAGATCGCGGCGGGCTTCCTGGGCGTCTCGACCGGTTCGCTCACGTCGCTTCTCGACCGGTTCCTGGCCGTCGATCTGCCGAAGGGCGACCGGCTCACCGACTGGCTTCGTCGACCGTTGACCGACGATCAGCTGCGCTACGCGGCGTCCGATGTCGAGTTCCTGTTGCCGCTGGTCGACCACCTGTGGGCCGAGTTGTCCGATCTGGGGCGAACGTCGTGGGTCGAGGAGGAGTGCTCGCTCATGTTGTCCCGGCCGCGAACCCGCCGTCCGCCTGACGAGGCGGTCACCCGGATCAAGGAGGCGAGGGGTCTGCGGGGCAAGTCGCAGCGGGTGGCCACCGCCGTCGCCGCCTGGCGAGAGCGTCGGGCCGCCGAACTCGACGTCCCGGTGCGCCAGGTTCTGTCCGATCTCGGCGTGGTCGCAGTGGCCCAACAGACGCCGGGCTCGATCAAGGAACTCCGCTCGCTGCGGGGGGTCGACAGTCGGCATCTGCGCGACGGCGCCGGAACGGAGCTGTTGGCCGCGGTGCAGACCGGTTTGAAGATGAAACCCGACCGGAATCGGCAACCTCGGTCGCCGGAGCTGCCTCGTCACCTGCGTCCGGTGGTGACTCTCGTCACAGCGTGGGTCTCGCAGCTGGCACGCGACAATCAACTGGATCCGGCCCTGCTGGCCACTCGAGCCGACGTGGAAGCGTTGTTACGCAAAGACCCGGAATGCCGTCTCCTGACCGGATGGCGCCAGGAGATGGTGGGCAAGCCCATCGCCCAGCTCGTATCCGGCAATGCAGCCGTCGCCTTCGACACCGATGGGCACCTCGTGCTCGAAGCACGCAGTAATCAGCCGCTGACGCCGAAAGCATGACCGTCAAGCCGGGCGAATTCGACTACCATGGATGGAGCGATCGTTTCGCCAAGTGATCGTGGATCAGCCTAAACTGAAAGAACTATCTAGCGGCAGGACCGCGCCAGGTTGCGTCATCGCCCTGCCACCCCCGAGATTTGCAGGAGTGTCCCATGAAGAAGGGGCGTCATCGTCGTTACGAAGAAGCACGGGCTCTCAAACGCTCGCGTGATGGAGACGACATCGAATCATTGATGGAACGTCTCGATGAGGATCCGTTCGATCTTCCCACCACCTCCGAAGCCGCTCAGGTGAACAACTCTGAGGACGTCGAGGCCTACGACTAGTCGATCGGCGGAATTCCTTCTGGTTTTCGGGCGTTCCCAGTCCACCATCCGACCAGCGCCCTCGGCTGCGGCCGAGGGCGTTTGCGCGTGCGGAATGATCCGATGTTCGACGGTCCTGCGGCCTACTGCTCGGTCTGGTCGAGAATCTCGCCGAGCTTGACGATTTCCGACTCGTAGACGACTCCGACGAACCCGCCCTCACCGTCGGTGACGGCGATCTGATCCGCTCCGGTCCGGTCCATCGCGGCGATCGCATCTCGTAGCCGCCAGCTCGGACGGGCGGACGGGGCCTCGTCGAGGATCCGGCCGACCGGTGTCGACTCCCAGTCATCGCGTTCGACCGCGGCCGCCCGCTCGACCGAGCACTGGCCGAGATAGGTGGCACCGTCGACGACGGGTACCGCGCTTTGCCGGCGGCCGATGGCATGCACCCACATGAACTCCGAAACCGTGGCGTCGGAGGGAACCGTCATCACGTCGGTCGTGAGCGCCGAGCTGATGGGGAGCGTGAGCCGGCCTTCGAGGTGGCCGATACGCTCGACCCGCTGCCCGGCCGCGACCGAGGACTTTCCAGCGACGAGCTGTGACACGGCGGCGGCGACCAGAGCCGGAACCACGGCTGCGCCACGACTTGACTCGGCGACGAACATCACGGCGGCGATCGGCGTACGGTAACCGGCGGCCAGGAAGGCGGCGAGACCGAGGAACGGCCAGATCGAGGCGTTGGCGGCCCAATCCAGGGCTTGCAGTCCGTCGCCCACCAATCGGCCGAGGAGCACGCCCTGGATGGCGAGCGGGATGAACAGGCCGCCGACGCCGCCGGCGCCGACGGTCGACAGCGTGGCCACCGCCCGGAACACGAACAGCGCGGTGATCAGGATGAGCGACGGATTGTGGTCGAGCCATTCGACGATCTGGATGCCGGGACCCAACGTGAGGGGTTCGTCGAACAGCTGGTCGGAGAGGACCGCCAGCACACCGAGCAGAAGGCCGCCCACGAGGGCGAGCATCCAGGGCGAATACCGGGTCCGGAGGGCTTTCGCCCGGCGGATCGCCCACGCGAACCACCGTCCGCCGAGACCGGCACCGGCGCCGACGGCGACGGCACCCAGGATGTCGCCGAGGCCGAACGTCGGATCGGGATTGAATCCCAGTACCGGGTGGGGGTTGACGAACGGCACCAGCACGAACGTGACGTAGCTGGCGGCGGAGGCGATCAGGGACGGGAGAAGTGCCCGGTGGACCACATCGTCTCGGTAGGGCGATTCGAGAGCGAACACCAAGCCGGTTGCCGGCGCCTGGAACAGGGCCGAGACGCCGGCGGCCGCTCCGGCGGTCAGCAACAGCTTGGCCCCTCCTCGGCCGAGCCAGCGTTCCAGGCGATCATGGACCCACAGGCCCACGTTCGAGCCCAGGTAGATCGACGGACCCTCGAGCCCGACGGCTCCTCCCAGCCCGATCGTGGTGCCGCCCGCAAGGAGTCTGGCGGCGAGCGGCCGACCCTCGACGGAGGGACGACGGGAGTGGAACGCGTAGATGTACTCGTCGGAGGTGGACGGTCCGATGTCGTTGCCGACGTATTTCAGGATCGCGACGGTGAGGAGCAGCCCGATCAGGGGGGCAACGGCCTGAGCCCACAGTGGGAGTTCCAGCAGCCGGTCGATCATGATCTCGACCACGATGGCGTCCACGACCGCCACGGCGAACCCGACGATCACGCCGACGACGGCAGCGACCGCAAGCAACTGACTGTCATGGCGCTCCGGTAGCAGCCGAGCCAGGTTCCGGCTCAACGCCGTTGGGTTCGGCACCCTGACCGACTGAGCGATGGACGACGGCGTGACGGTGGGCATGGGCAAGTGAACGAAGCGAAGTGGGTTGGGAACGGATGTCTTCGGGAATGGATGTTCTTCGGACCGGATGCGGCCGCCCCGGCCGCTAGGTCAGAACCACCGGCGTTGCCGGCACCCGGTACTGGTCGCGGCCCTCGGACCCGTGGTCGGCCAGCGTATCCAGATGGTCCTTCAACCGTTGATAGACCGGACGACCGACCATCTCGACGAGTTCGTCGGCGAGCGTGACGTAGACGGGCTGATCGTCGATCTGGGTGGACTGATCCTCGATGCACCACCAGTGAAAGTCATCGCCGCCCGGACCCCAGTCGCGTCGCTGCCAGGCTCGGACCAGAACGGTCTCGTGACCGTATTCGTCGGTATGGATGTCGAGATGGATCGGAACCTGCCAGCACACGTCCGGCTTCCAGTCCATCGGCCGTTCACCGGCCGACTCGGCGCCGATGTGCAGCGCGCAGCCGGCGCCACCCTCGAAGCCCTCGCGATTGAGGAAGATGCACGCGCCGTCGACCTTGCGGGTCACCCAGTCGCCGTTTTTCTTCTTCTTGAGCGGCCCACCCTTGGCCTCGGCCCGAGCGTGGTGCTGCCAGACAACAGGACCGAGCCGTGATGCGTACTCCGTGACATTTCCCCGGTCCTCCTTGTCGACCATGTGCGCACCGTGGATACAGCAGCCCAGCGTTGCCGTCGGATCAGGCTCGGCATCGATCGACGGGCACCCCTGGCCGTAGATGCAGCGGTACCGGGAGCGGAGGAAGGTCGTGTCGAAGAGCCATGTCGTGTTGCCCTCGACGTCGTTGACGGAAAACCAGGCGTGGCCGTCTTCGGGTATGGACACCGAGGCAGGTTACCTCAAGTCGGGTGGTCATGAGCGTCGTTCGATCATGATTTCGTGCCACACTGATCACGTCATGGAACATCAGCTCGAGGATCTGCACGACCGCCTGGTAGCCATCAGCTCGGAACTGGGTGACCTGTCGATGACCGTCCTGCGGGAGGCCCTCGAGGCGGGCGCCGACAAGCGACCACCGCTCGACAAGGTCATCGCCCGAGTCCGACGGTCGGTCGACAAGGCGGCCGGATTGGTCGATCGCGAGGCACTGCCGCTGCTACGGTCGGACGAGAGCTGATTTTGCGGCCCGGTCGAACGGCTGCAGCGACGTGCTACAGATCGACCTCGGGGCTGACGTCGTGACGCAACCCGCGGGCTGACTGGTCGCCGTCGCCGGCGAGGCTCGATATCCGACGGGCCAGCGTCACCAACCGGGCGAAACTCCGGTTGTCGAAACGAAACCCGATCCGATGGAGATCGAGCCTGTCGTCGTCGCGTCGTTCGGCCTTGGTCGGCTCGATCGGTTCGATGGAGCCTTCGAGTACGATGTCGGCGAACTCGTCGTTCAGGGCTTCGATCGCTGCGTCGTCGAGTTTGTGTCGCATGCGGACCACCAACTGCCGGCCCACGTAGCGGATCGAGTGGTAGGAGGAGTAGTAGGAGCAGATGTAGTCGGCGGCGGCGACCGGATCGTGGGTGTGCAGGTACAGGTCGGTGTCGTGGCTCGAGATCATGTTGCGGTCGCCCAGTTCGGACTCGACGAAGCGCTGCCATGCCGACCAATAGGTCGACTCGGCATGATCGAGCATCACGATCGGGACCGGGTTGCTCTTACCGGTCTGGATCAGCGTGAGGAGTTCGAACGTCTCGTCGAGCGTTCCAAACCCGCCGGGTAGCAGGGCGAAGGCGTCGGTCTCCTTCATGAACGTGAGCTTGCGGGTGAAGAAGTAGCGGAAGCTGGCGAGTTTGTCGTCGCCCGCGATCTCGGGGTTGGCGGCCTGTTCGAACGGCAACACGATGTTGACCCCGAAGGCGTTCTCCCGCCCGGTGCCCTCGATGCCGGCCTGCATGATCCCCGGCCCCGCCCCGGTGATCGCCATCCAGTCCCGTTCGGCCATGACCCGACCGAAGTCTGCGGCCAGCTGGTAATCGGGATGGTCGGGCTTGGTGCGGGCCGATCCGAAGACCGTGACCTTGGCCCGATCGTCGTAGGGGGAGAAGATGCGCCAGGCGTTCAGCATCTCCGCCAGCGACTGGTTCGCGATCTTGAGTTCGAGACGATCGATATCGGCTTCGTCCATGTCGAGGACGGTCACCAGCATCGCCCGTACCAGATCGTCGTTGTGATCGTTGCCGATCATGGCGATCAGCTCGCTCAGACGCTGGTCGATGCTTTCGTCGCCGAAGTTCCTGCGTGGTCGGGGAGGGTTCATGATGGGAGGTCAACTCGTCGGGTTGGCAACGTCTGGGAGCCAGGTCGGGTAGCCGGGCCGAGGTGGGATGCCGATGGTACCGCGTGGACCAGGCCTTCATGACCTACGGTGGGGTTCATGGCACTCCGACCCGCCGATCCGGCCGCGCGCCGCCGGCTGCTGGCGATGATGGTCGGTATGGCGGCCGCTGCGGCGCTCGGCTGGCTGGTTGCGGCCCGGCAGTCGGCGACCGAGGACTCCTCGGCGGTCGCGGCGCCGGATCAGCCCACGGAGACGACACTGGCTCCGGTCGGCACAACACAATCGTCAGCCACTGCGGAACCGCCGGCGACCTCGGTCGAGGAGCCGGATGGCGCCGACCTCGAACGTGACGGCATCTACCGCTGGTTGTGGGCCGACCCGGCCGATGTCCGCGTGGTCTGGCAGGACGAGAACGGCGAGCCGTACAACCAGCTGCAGCGGGCCCGAGTGGCGTTGGAAGAGGCCGGGGAGCCGGTGGTGGCCATCATGAACGGAGGAATCTACCGCCCCGACCTGGTGCCGTCCGGGCTACACGTCGAGAACGGTGTCGAGCTGCGACCCCTCAACCGGGATTCCGGGAGTGGCAACTTCTTCCTGCAACCGAACGGTGTCTTCTGGATCGACGGTGGCGAGGCGGGCGTCGACACCACCGACAGGTATGCGAATGAGCGAGCTGGTGCCGTGACGATCGACTACGCGGTGCAGAGCGGGCCGATGCTCCTGGTCGACTCGACGATCAACGACAAGTTCTCCGAGACATCGACCTCGACGTTTCGGCGCAATGCCGTTGGGGTGGACGCCGACGGTCGAGTCCTCCTGATCATGGCCGATCGGCCGGTGACGCTGTGGGAGATGGCCAGCCGCTGTCGCGAACTCGGAGCCGTCGACGCCCTCTATCTGGACGGGTCGGTGTCGCGCTTCGAGTTTGTGGCCGACGGGCGATCGATCTTCTTCAACGTCCCGGTGGCATCGATGATCGCCGTCGTCGCCGACGGCGACGAGGCCGCCGGTCGGTAACCCTCGGAATCGACTACACCGATTCGGCGCGGTCGTCGAGGGTGTCCAGTACCTCGTCGAAGCTCTTCGAGAAACTGGCCACGCCCTCCGACTCGAGCTTGGCCGACACCTCATCCATGTCGATTCCGACGTCGGCCAGATCGGCCATGACCTGATGCGCTCCTTGGGGATCGGCGTCGACGGTGCGGGCGAGTGTGCCATGGTCCTCGAACGCCAATAGTGTCGAGTCGGGCAGTGTGTTGACGGTGTTGGGCCCGATGAGGGTGTCGACATAGAGGGTGTCGGGGTAGTCGGGATTCTTGGTCGAGGTCGAGGCCCACAACGGGCGTTGCAGTCGGGCGCCCCGGGCCTCCAACGCCTGCCACCGCTCACCCCGGAACGTCTCGAGGAACAGCTGATAGGCGAGCTGACCCTGGGCGATGGCGGCTTTGCCTCGAAGCCCGAGTGCCTTCTCGGTGCCGATGTCGTCGAGGCGCCTGTCGACCTCCACGTCGACTCGGCTGATGAAGAACGACGCCACCGACGAGATCGAACTCAGATCC
>CBDCGP010000030.1:0-23670 GCA_965216655.1 Acidimicrobiales bacterium | reverse complement strand
CGCCGGACGCCCCGAAGATCGGATCGAGCCAGAGTGTCGCATCGCCCTGGTTGGCGGCCGGCTCGATCCCGGTCACGAATCGTGACCGGCCGATCGGAGGGAGCGCAGTATCCGGTGGGCGGCACACGCCGCTCCGTAGCCGTTGTCGATCCCGACGACGGCGATGCCGGGTGCGCAACTGGTCATCATCGACGCCAGCGCGGTCTGTCCCTCGAACGCCGCGCCGTAGCCGACCGAGGTCGGCACGGCGATCATGGGCTGGGCCACCAAACCGGCCAACACCGTCGGCAGCGCACCCTCCATCCCGGCCACGGCCACGATCACGTCGACGTCGTCGAGGCTCGGAAGAGTGTCGAGGAGGCGATGGAGCCCGGCGACGCCGACATCGGTGAGCGTGTCGACGTCATGTCCAAGCGCCTCGAGGGTGAGGCGGCACTCGGACGCCACGGCCAGGTCCGAGGTGCCCGCCGCCACGACTGCGGCCGATCGTCCGGTTGGCCGACGGTGGCGCCACGTCAGGGTGGCGTGGCCTGCCGTGGCGGGGCCGACCGAGGCTGTCGGCTGCAGCCTGATCAGCGCCTCGTACTGCTCGGGGGTGGCCCGGGTGGCGACGATGGCGTCGCCCGGTGCGCTGCGGTCGTCCCCGTCGCCGTTGGCCCTGTTGCCGGTTTCACCGTCGGCCAGCAGATCGGTCACGATCGCCACGCACTGCTCCACGGTCTTCGACTGGCAGTAGATGGCCTCGGGCAGGTCGATGCGCCGGGTCCGATCCCGATCGAGGCGGGCCTCAGCGTCCATTGCCGGATCGATCGCCGTTGCCGACGGAGTGGTTGCCATTGCCGACGGAGTGGTTCAGGTTGCCGCTGCGCAGCCCGGCGAGGTCGAGTGTGACGTAGCGATAGCCCACGGCGGTGATCCGGTCGACGATCACCGCCGCCTCGGCCGCCCCGCGCGCGAGCTGATCGGCGGGGAGTTCGATGCGGGCCGTGTCGTCGTAGTGCCGGACCCGGACATCGGTGAACCCGAGGTCCCGGAGCGCGGCCTCCGCCCGGTCGATGCGCGACAGCAGCGGCACTGAGACCTGCGTGCCGTAGGGAATGCGGCTGGAGAGACAGGGCATGGCCGGTCTGTCCCAGACCGGAAGATCCCAGCGGCGGGCCAGTCGGCGGATCGCGGTCTTGTCGAAACCGGCCTCGACCAACGGGAAGCGGGCGCCCCGTTCGGCGGCGGCCTGCTGGCCGGGCCGGTGATCGCCGAGATCGTCGAGGTTGACCCCGAGCGTGATGACACGGCCCTCGGCGACGGGTTCGAGCTGATCCATGAGAGCCGACTTGCACCAGAAGCATCGGTCGTGGCCGTTGGCCACGTACCGGGGGTCGGCGAGCTCGTCGGTCTCGACCGGCCACCAGGCGAACCCGAACCGATCGGACAGTGATCGGCAGTGGTCGAGCTCGCCGCCGGCGAGTGAGGCCGACGATGCGGTGACGGCCACCGAGCGCTCGGATGCGTCGTTCGTTGGTCGGCTGCCGCCGCGCAGACGATCGGCTCGATGGGCGGCCACCGCAAGCAGCGCCGAGTCGACACCGCCGGACAGCGCGACCACGACCGGCCCTATCCCGATCAACACGTCGAGCAGTGACCGTTCCAGGTCGACCTCAGCCGCCGGGGGCGACTCGAGCGATTCGGTTCGATCGTAGGAGTGTGCGGACTCCGTGGTATCTGTGCCGGCCACGGCTCCAGGGTACGAGATCGACCCGGAGATTCGGCCACCGGGCGGGTGCCGCTCCGCCGTCGTCCGACCACCGTCGCCGCGGAGCGGTGATTGTAGTGTTTGACGATGTCCGAGCGCGTCGCCTCCGATGCCTGGTTCGACGAGATCGACCTCGATCCAAGCGGCGCCTGGTTGCGTATGGGCACCCGCAAGTTGGGTACCCGTCCCTGGCTGGTAGTCGACGAACGGCGGGAGGAGGAGCTGGCGCTGAAGCGCCGACTCCTGGTCGAGCGTCACGACGAGGTGTTCGCCGCGGCCGCGGACGCCGCGGGGCCGGGACGTGAGACGCTGGATCTGGTGCGGGCCGAGCTCGCCGCCTTCGGCCTGAGCGATCGATCCGAGGTTGAGGCGACCGATGAACTGCATCCTCTCGATCGAGCCGGTCGCATGGTCCAAGAGGACCTCT
Source organism: Acidimicrobiales bacterium (assembly GCA_965216655.1). Classification (GTDB taxonomy): domain Bacteria; phylum Actinomycetota; class Acidimicrobiia; order Acidimicrobiales; family SZUA-35; genus JAHELU01. The sequence goes on along the minus strand of CBDCGP010000030.1, from coordinate 21,493 downwards.
GTCTCCTCCGTCCGGTTGACAGGCGTTGGGTGCTGGCCGGCGCGTCGCTGTGCTTCCCGTCCCGGTGGCGGTTGGCGGCGAAGTTCGAGCGCGAACTGGCGTTGGTGCACGGGCCGGTCCCGGGTTACGGCGAGCATCTCACCGACCGGGTCGACAGCCTGCTGAACCGACTCGGCCCGTCGATCGTGTGGCGTCGCAACTGGTTCATCCATCCGGATGACTCGCTGTTCCAACCCGATCGTCCGGTCGGTGGAGATCCGGTCGTCGGCGCCGAGCGGTGTCTCGACGATCTCCATGTTCGCAGTGAGCGGCAGACGTTGCGCCGTCTCGATCCGAGCGGTTGGGTGCTGTTCACGATTCGAGTGCAGCAGGCTCCGGTGCGGCGATTCGCGGCCGATGGGGAGCGGCTCCGCTCGCTGCAGGGTTTCGTCGCCGGGGCCACCGACGAGCTTGCCGGCCACAAAGGCCTGTCGACGAGGCAGTGTTTTGAGCTTCAAAACGCTTTGTCGGGACTTCAACCCTGATCCGACACCGGGGGTTGAAACTTGACAACAATTGGTCTCCAGCAAGGTTCAGGTACGAGGAATTGGTGAACCAGGACTCCACGTTGACGGGCACCAACCAGCGCAAGACAAGCAAGTCGGGCCTCGAGACCCGCAGCCGCATCATTCAGGCTGCGCTCGAGACCGTTCGTCGCGAGGGGCTTGTCGGTGCCAGTGCCCGGGCCATCGCCCGCACCGGTGATTTCAACCAGGCGCTGCTCTTCTACCATTTCGGCTCGATCGAGGAACTCCTTCTCGAGTCGCTGAAGTGGGCCAACAACATGCGCATGGAGCAGTTCTCCGCCCAGTTCGAGGCGGCCGGCAGCCTCGCTGATCTGGTCGATCTGACCTCCGACATGTACATCTCGGAGTTCCACGAATACCAGTCGGCGCTGGTGGCGATCGTGGCCGGTTGGCCCGCCAACAGCGAGGTGGGGCAACGGGTCATGGAGGTTCTGCGACCGTGGGACGAGATGGTGCAACGGTCGCTTCGCCGTTGTCTCGACGGTTCGGCCTTTGTCAAGCTGATGCCCGCTCCCGATCTCTCGTTCGGCTTGGTGTCGCTGCTACTCGGGGTCGAGCTGAACAGCCGCTTCGACCGCGACGATGATCGGACCAAGTCGTTGTTCGACTCCCTGCGTTCGGCGGCCGACAGCCTGTCGTGAGTGATCCGGACATGACCGCCGCACGCGATGTCGAGATCCGACCGGTCGCCCCGTCCGATCGGGAGGCCGTCATGGCTCTGGCTCCTCGGCTGCTGATCGGCGTCGCCCCGTGGCGGGACCCGCGCAAGGTTCTTGAATCCATCGGCCACTGGCTCGACGGTTCGCTGGCCGATTCCTTCGAGGGTCGGGCGCTGGTGGCCACCGTCGGGGCGCGGGTGGTCGGGTTCGTGTCGCTGTCGACCACGACCCATTTCACCGGTGAGACCGATGCCTACATCGGTGAACTGATGGTCGACGACGAGTTCGCCGGTCGGGGAGTGGGTCGGAGTCTGGTGTCGGCTGTCGAGGAGATCGCGGTCGAGCAGGGGTTCGAGCGGATCGCATTGACGACCGGAGCGGCCAACGAGGGGGCTCTGGCCTTCTACGACCGCCTCGGCTACAAGGCCGACGATGTGAACCTGGTCAAGCTCCTCGACGTGGAGGGCTGAGCGTTCCAACCCCCGATCATTCCGGCGGCTGTGGCCGTCGGTTTTGGTGGGTTGGGACCGCCGGTTGAGGTTTGAGGGGGTCGGCTAGGCGAACAATTGTTCGATCGATGGTTTAGAGTGGGAGCATGGGCTTCCAGAATCCCCCGGTCCCGTGGCGGCGCATCGAAGAAACCTTGTCGGGCAGAGGCGAGGGTCTCGCCCGTCCCGCCAACGCCACCCGGGAACAGGGGGCCAAAGCTCGTGATCGTGGCCGAGAGCTCAAACAACCCCCGGAGGCCGAGCCCTGGGGGCCGGGGGCCAACGGGGGTGACAGCCCGGCCTGGTCCTACGTCCGCCCCAGCTACCGGGCTCCGCTCATCGAGCGCCGGCCGTCGGCCGTCTCCTACGCCGAGCTGCACTGCCACTCCAGCTTCAGTTTTCTCGACGGGGCCTCCCAGCCCGAGGAACTGGCCGAGGAGGCGGCCCGCCTCGATCTGAAGGCCCTGGCCATCACCGACCACGACGGGTTCTACGGCATCGTCCGCTTCACCGAGGCGGCTCGGGCCGTCGGGCTGCCCACGGTATTCGGGGCGGAGTTGACGATCGACAAGCTCGACGTGTCGCCCGGCCAGCCGGACCCCGACGGCTCCCATCTCCTGATCCTGGCCCGTGATCCCATCGGCTACGCCGCGCTGGCCCGGGTCATCAGCGAGGCCCAACTGGCCGGGTCGAAGGGCGCGCCCCGGATGGCGATGTCCGATCTCGACCGCTGGGTCACCGACGCCGAGATCGACCACTGGCTGATCCTCACCGGCTGTCGCAAGGGCCTGGTGCCCCGGGCGCTGGAGCGGGAGGGGCCGACGGCGGCCAAACGGGCGCTGGCCGGGTTGGTCGACCGGTTCGGCTCGGCCAACGTGGTCGTCGAGTTGTGGGATCACGGCGCGCCGCTCGACAGTGCCCGCAACGACGCCCTGACCCGGCTGGCTGTTGGCACCGGCCTCGACGTGGTGGCCACCAACAACGTGCACTACGCGTCGCCGGCCCGCCGTCGTCTGGCCACCGCCATGGCCGCAGTGCGAGCCCGGCGATCGCTGGACGAGATCGAAGGGTGGCTGCCGTCGGCGGCCAGTGCCCACATCCGCTCCGGTGACGAGCAGGCCCGTCGATTCATCCGCTATCCGGGGGTGGTGGAACGAGCGGCTGAACTGGGGTTGGCGTGCGCCTTCGATCTGTCGCTGGTGGCTCCCGAGCTCCCGCCGTTTCCCTGCCCCGACGGGCTGAGCGAGATGGGCTACCTGCGGCGGTTGGTGGAGCAGGGGGGTCGGCATCGTTACGGACCCCGAACCTCGAACGACGAGTTCACGGTCAAAGCCTGGGCCCAACTCGACTCGGAACTCGACCTGATCGAGCACCTCGGTTTCCCGGGCTATTTCCTGGTGGTGTGGGACATCGTCGAGTTCTGCCGCGTCAACGACATCCTGTGCCAGGGGAGGGGTTCGGCCGCCAACTCGGCGGTGTGTTACGTGCTGGGGGTGACGAAAGCCGACGCGGTCAAGCTCGGTCTGCTGTTCGAACGGTTCCTGTCACCGGAGCGAGACGGCCCGCCCGACATCGACCTCGACATCGAATCCGATCGACGGGAGGAGGCCATCCAGCACGTCTACAAGCGTCACGGCCGCCGGCACGCCGCCCAGGTGGCCAATGTCATCAGCTACCGTCGCCGCTCCGCCATCCGGGATGCGGCCAAGGCGTTGGGCTACAGCCCGGGCCAGCAGGACCGGTTCTCGAAGGCGATCGATGGTTGGGCGTGGGGTGGGAGAAGCACCATCGCCCCGACCCCGAAGGGGGAAAAGGCGACGAACACCGATGAAGGCCTACCGGTCGATGTGGTCGAGCTGGCGGCCGAGTTCGAGACGCTGCCCCGTCACCTCGGGATCCACTCCGGCGGCATGGTGATGTGCAACCGCCCGGTGATCGAGGTCTGCCCCGTGGAGTGGGGTCGGATGGAGGACCGCACGGTGCTGCAATGGGACAAGGACGACTGCGCCGCGGCCGGGTTGGTCAAGTTCGATCTCCTGGGGCTCGGCATGCTGTCGGCCCTGCACTACACCACGGATCTGGTGGCCGAGAACCACGGGATCGAGATCGACCTGGCCGATCTCGATCAGTCCGACGCCGTCTACCGCATGTTGTGCCGGGCCGATTCGATCGGGGTGTTCCAGGTGGAGTCCCGGGCCCAGATGGGCACCCTGCCCCGGCTCAAACCCCGCACCTTCTACGACCTGGTGGTGGAGATCGCCCTGATCCGGCCCGGTCCGATTCAGGGCGGTTCGGTCCATCCCTACATCCGTCGCCGCAACGGGCAGGAGCCGGTGACCTACCTCCACCCGCTGCTGGAGAACGCCCTGGAGAAGACCCTCGGTGTGCCCCTGTTCCAGGAGCAGTTGATGCAGATCGCCATCGACGTGGCCGGGTTCTCGGCCGGAGACGCCGACGAACTGCGTCAGGCCCTGGGGGCCAAACGGTCCCGGGAGCGGATGGAGCAGCTTCGGGAACGATTCGAGATGGGGGCGGCCGAGCGGGGAGTGCCGGCCGACACGATCGGCAAGATCTGGAACAAGCTCGCCGCCTTCGCCAACTACGGGTTTCCCGAGAGCCACTCGATCAGCTTCGCCTACCTGGTATACGCCTCGTCGTGGCTCAAGCTGCACTATCCGGCCGCCTTCTGTGCCGGGCTGTTGCGGGCCCAGCCGATGGGGTTCTACTCGCCCCAGTCGCTCACCCAGGACGCCCGCCGCCATGGGGTGCCGACTTACGGTCCGTGCGTCAACACCTCGGCCGCCGAGGCGTCGTTGCAGCCCTTGATGGAGGGTGACGAGCCGCCTCGCATCATCGTGGCCGGCGGCACCCTCACCGCGGCCGAAACGGAGGCGGCGGCGGCCGAGATCCTGGCCGAGCGTCGTGATCACGGGTGGGCGGTGCGGTTGGGGCTCGACTCGGTCCGCAGCGTCGGTGACGAGGTGGCCGAGCGCATCGCCACCGCCCGAGCCGCCGGCGGGCCGTTCACCTCGATCGAGGACGTGGCCCGCCGGGGCGCCGTCGGGCAGAAGGCTCTCGAGGCGCTGGCCACCGCCGGCGCATTCGACTGCCTCACACCCGAATCCGATTCTGAGTCGCCCAGACGACACTCAGCGTCACCTGAGCTGCGAATTTTGGGAAGAACGGCCCGAAGAAAGGCACTGTGGGAGGCGGGGGCCATCGCCCAGACCGGGCCGGGGCAGCTGGAGGGCATCGTGACCGGCACCGTGGCCCCCCGGCTGCCGGGTATGGACGACCACTCCGAGGCGCTGGCCGACCTGTGGGCCACCGGGGTGACCCCACGCCACCCGACCACCTTCCTACGAGACGATCTGGTGGGCCGAGGGGCGACGCTGGCCTGCGACCTCACCTCTCTCGACCACGGGTCCAAGGTGGTGGTGGGCGGTGTGGTCACCCACCGTCAGCGTCCGGCCACCGCATCGGGCACCACCTTTCTCGGCCTGGAGGACGAGACCGGACTGATCAACGTGGTGGTGTCGGTCGGCTGCTGGACCCGCTACCGGAAAGCGGCCCGCAGCTCTCCCGCTCTACTGGTCAAGGGCAGGCTCGAGCGCCATGATGCCGCGGTCAATATCGTGGCCGAAAAACTCGAGCCATTGGATGTTGGACGGGTGCCGCGCAGCCGCGATTTTCGTTGAAAATGCAACCGTCCGTCGAGTCCAGACCCGACGGAAACTCGCCGACCCTCTCGGCTAGGCTGGCGATGTCGACGAGAGGGAAGAACCATGAACAGGTTTCGGATTCGACCGCTGATCGGCGCTTCGCTGGCCATCACGCTGCTGCTCGGCGCGTGCGGCGGGAGCGACGAAACCGAGGCTGGTGCCGGCGGCCAATCGTTCGAGTCACCGCTCAACGAGTACATGGGCTTCGACCAAGGGGTCGACTTCAGCGATCCCGAGGAGGCCGAGGCGCAGTTCCAGGCCCAACAACAGGAAGTCAACGAACAAGTTGTTGCCTGCATGGCCGCCGAGGGCTTCGAGTACGTGCCACCGGATCAGGGTGGATTCGTCGTGTTCGGCGACGAGGCGGGTGCCGATGGGCTGGTGTGGGGTTCCGACGAATGGGTGGCCAAGTACGGATTCGGTATCTCCACGCAAGCGTTCCCCCAGGAGATCGTCGGGCCCGAGCTGGTCGGCATGGACGACTCCATGTTCATGGGCGAGGACGACTTTCAGGACCCCAACCAGGACTACGTCGAAAGTCTTTCCGACGCCGATCGTGAGGCGTACTACGCAGCCCTCCATGGCGACGACCCGGGCCCCGACTTCACCGAGGGCATGACGGATGAGGAGATGGAGGCCGCCGTCGAGGAGTGGGAGCAGAACCGGGAGATAACCGGATGCGAGGAGAAGGCTTGGCAGGAATCGTCGGTCTTCGGCGGCCAGGACGCCTTCTATCGTGAATTCGGCGATGAGATGGAGGCACTGTGGGAGAGCATCGGCTCCGACCCGCGCATCGTTGCCGCTGAGAAGGACACCTCGGAGTGTGTGGCTGAGAAGGGCTACACGTACACCACGATGGACGACGTCTACCAGCAACTCGACGAGCGCATGCAGCCTCTGTACAACATGGCCTATTCCGAGCCCGAGATCATGCCTTCGGAGGATGAGATGGCCTCGATGTCGGAGGAGGAGCTCAACGAGATCTTCGGGCCCCAGGAGCTGAGCGCCGAGGCGAAGTCGGAACTGGCCGAGATCCAGGCCGACGAGATCGGGCTGGCGGTCGCCGTCAACGAGTGCGGCGGGGGATTCGACGCCAACCAGGATGTCTACGAGGAGGTGCGGGTCGAGCTCGAGCAGGAGTTCGTCGAGGCGAACAGGGAGAAGCTCGATGCGTTTCTCGCCGAGCAGGCTTCCGATGAGGGCTGAGCCGCCGAGGCCTGAGTGAGCGGCGGTCCGATGCCGGGATCATCATGAGAACAGACCGTCGGGGGTTGCTGGCGGTGGTGGCCGCGGTCGCGGTGGTGGCCGCCGGTGTGGGCTGGGTGCTGGGCCAGCGGATCAAGTCGCCGGCCGAGGTGGCGGCGGAAACGGCACCGCCCGAGCCGTCGCTGATCACCGTTCCCGTCGAGGAGCGCGAACTCTCGTCCCGGGTGGTCGTCCGAGGCACCGTCCAGTCGAGCGAGGAGACGCCCATCCGGATCGCCGGCGCGGCCGATGGCACCCCGATCGTGACCCGCATGCCCAAGGAGAGCGGCGATCAGCTCGACGAGGGTGAGGTCGCCATCGAGATAACCGGCCGGCCGGTGGTGGTCCTGCAGGGCGAACTTCCGGTGTACCGGTCGATGGGGCCGTCCATGGAGGGCCCCGATGTCGAGCAGCTCGAGTCGTCACTGCTACGGCTCGGCTTCGACCCGGGCGAGGTCGACGGCCTCTACACCGCCTCGACGGCCACGGCGGTCGAGAATCTCTACCGATCGCTCGGCTACAAGCCCAGCGGGCCGTCGCCCGAGGAACAGGCAGCCCTCGACGCGGCGCAGGACCGGGTCACGCAGGCCCAGCGACTGGTCGACCAGGCCGGAGGCTCGTCGGGCGGGGTCCCGGAGTCGGTCCGGCTGCAGGCCAATCTCCAGGTCGATCAGGCGAAACGGGCCGTGGAGGAGGCGAAGGCGGCCAAGCATGCCGGCTTGGCCGAGCTGGCCGCCGCCGTCAAGTCCGCCGAGTCCGCGCTGGCCGAGGCCCGTCAGGCGCTCACTGTGGCGGAGGAGCGTCTGGCCGAGGCTCGCAACGGCAGCCACCCCGATACCGGTGCGCCACCTTCGGCCGACGAGTTGGCGATCCTCGAGTCGGACGTCGAGATCGCGCGAGCCACCGTTGGTGAACAGGAGTCGGCGTTGGCCGCGGCGAAGTCGGCCCAATCGGCGCAGGCCACGTCGTTCGACAACACGATCACCGACGCCGAGGCCCAGGTGAAGATAGCGGTGGCGTCACGGTCAGAGACCTTCGCCTCCCATACCGATGGCGGAGGTGAAGGCGGGGCATCGCTGGCCGACGCCCGACGTGAACTGAGCGACGCCCGCTCCGATCTGGCTGACCTTCAAGCCGTCACGGGGGTCGGGTTCCCCGCCTTCGAACTGGTTTTCGTGCCGACCCTGCCCCGGCAGGTCCAGTCGGTCTCCGTTTCCTTGGGATCGGCCGCCGTCGACTCGGTCATGTCGGTGACCGGAACCTCGACGGTCATCGAATCAGCGGTCCCGACGGCCGACAGGAAATTGTTGGTCGAGGGCCTGGAGGCGATCGTCGAGGACGACGAGCTCGGGCTGTCGGCTGCGGCCACGATCACGTTCCTGGCTGACGACCCGGGTGGCGGTGAGTTACCCGACGACCGGTTCGCCATGCGATTGACCCCGGCCGACGATCTCCCGGAGGAGGCGTTCCGTCAGTCGTTGCGGGTGACGATTCCGATCTCGTCGACCGGCGGGGAAGTACTCGCCGTTCCCCTGGCTGCGGTCAGCGCCGGCGCCGACGGTGGATCTCGGGTCGAGGTGCAGGATGCCGACGGGTCGACCCGACTGGTCGACGTCGTCACCGGTCTGGCCGCCGACGGATTCGTCGAGATAACGCCCAGAGGAGCGACCCTCGAGCCCGGCGACCGGGTCGTCGTGGGTCGAGATCTGCAGCTGCCCGACGCAGGGGATCCCGACTCATCGGGCGATGATGCCGAGTCCGGCGACGAGGAGCAGGAAGACGAGGGTGATGCGTTCGGGCAGGCGGTACGAGGGTGACCGGAGCCGGTCCGACCACACCAGCCGGGCCACCGATCCTGGCTCCGAACCTGGGCGGCCCTGCTGTCGATCACCCGGCGGGCACCCCCGTGGTCGAGCTGATGGGCGTCGCCCGTACGTTCCCGTCGACGCCACCGGTCGAAGCCCTCAAACCGACCGATCTGATCATCCGGGCCAACGAGTACGTGGCGATTGTCGGCCCGTCGGGCTCGGGAAAGTCGACACTGCTCCATCTACTCGGCTTGCTCGACGCGCCGACCGAGGGTCGCTATCTCCTCGACGGTGTTGACACCTCCACGCTGACCGAACCTCAACGAGCGGGGATGCGAGGCTCCAAGATCGGATTCGTGTTCCAGTCGTTCCACCTGCTCGGGCATCGCACCACCGTGGAGAACGTGGCTCTGGCCGAACTGTATTCGACCGAATCCCGTCATGACAGGACGGACCGAGCCGTCGCCGCCCTGGGACAGGTGGGTCTCGGCCACCGGCTCGAGGCGTATCCGACCACCCTGTCGGGAGGTGAACGCCAGCGGGTCGCAGTGGCCCGAGCCCTGGTCGGACGCCCGAGCCTCGTGCTCGCCGACGAACCGACCGGCAACCTCGACACCGCCACCTCCGACGCCGTGATGGACATGTTCGCCTCGCTCCACGCCGCGGGCATCACACTGGCGGTCATCACCCACGACGACGAAATCGCCCGTCGAGCACAACGTCGAGTGCACATTCGTGATGGATATGTATCGGAGTCGCCGGCCGAGGCCACGGCCCAATGACCCTCGTCGATCCGCGGGATGACGACGGCACCACCGGCGAGGGTGAGTCGGACGTCGACCTCCCGACGCAGGTCGATACCGAGCCCGTCCGCCGTTCACGGTTGCCGCCGCGTGATCTTCTTTCGGAGGCTTCGATCTCGCTCACCGCCCGGCCGGGACGAACCCTTCTCACCGCCCTGGGCACGGTCCTCGGGGTGGGAGCGTTGGTGGCGACGCTCGGCCTGGCCAGAACCGCCGGCAACCAGATCGTGTCCCGGTTCGACGAACTGTCGGCCACGGAGGTGTCGGTTCGCCCCGACAATCGCCGCAGCTTCTTCGGTGGTGGCGGCAACGACGAGGAGGTCAGCGTCATTCCGTTCGATGCCGACGACCGCCTGACCAGGCTGAACGGCGTGGTGGCCGCAGGCACGATCTCCGACATCGACACCGATGGAGCGCTCGCCCGGTCGGTCCCGGTCAACGACCCGCTCGGACAGAACGAGTTCCAGATCCCGGTGCTGGCCACCTCCGGTGGTTTGTTCGACGCCGCCCGGGCCACCGTCCTCACCGGCCGGGTGTTCGACGGTGGCCACGATGATCGGGGCGACGCGGTCGCCGTGCTCGGGCCCGGAGCCGCCCGCAGGCTGAACATCACGCAGACGGCCAATGCGCCCGCCATCTTCGTCGGTGACGAGCCGTTGATCGTGGTGGGCATCCTGGCCGATGTCCAACGGAAGCCGGAACTCCTGAACGCCATCGTCATGCCAAACGGCGTGGCCCGCGACCGCTTCGGGCTGCAAGCTCCGGCCGAGGTGTTGATCGAAACCGATGTTGGAGCGGCCGAGTTGATCGGCACCCAGGCGCCGACGGCGTTGTACCCCAACGACCCGGAGCGCCTGCGGGTCGGCGTGCCTCCCTCTCTGACTCGGACCAGGTCGGGGGTGGAGGCCGACGTCAACATCCTGTTTCTCGTGCTCGGCGGTATCTCCCTGGTGGTCGGCGCTATCGGCATCGCCAATGTGACCCTGGTGTCGGTCTTGGAGCGGACCACGGAGATCGGACTTCGGCGTGCGCTGGGGGCAACCCGCCGTCATGTCGCCGTCCAGTTCCTGACCGAGTCGGCCGCGCTCGGCACGATCGCCGGGGTGATCGGCACCAGCCTCGGCATCCTGACGGTCGTGATCGTTTCGGCGTCACGGGAATGGACACCCGTGTTGAATCCGCTGCTGCCCCTGGCCGCCCCGATCATGGGATCGGTCATCGGCCTCGTGGCAGGCACCTACCCGGCGTGGAAGGCGTCGAGTCTGGAGCCGATCGCCGCACTGCGAGGCAGCGAGTAGCCGAGCGCCCGCCGCGGTCGGCTACCGTTGCCGACCATGGCCGACGCAGTGCTGCTTCTTCACGGGTTCGCCACCTCCGCCAAACGAACGTGGGCAGAGCCGGGCTGGATCGACCTGCTGTCCGAGGGTGGGCGAGCGGTCATCGCCCCCGATCTCCTCGGTCACGGGGATGCCGACAGACCCCACGATCCGGCCCGCTATGCCGATGTCGAGCGTCTGGTGGCCGAACGGCTCCCTCACCGTCCGGTCGACGCCATCGGCTACTCGGCCGGAGCCCGTATTCTCCTGGCGCTGGCGTTGGAGGACCCGAGCCGGTTCGAGCGGATCGTGCTCGGTGGCGTGGGCGGGCGGCTGTTGGAGCGACGGGAGGGGAACCCGGTACTCGACGCCCTCCGTGGCCAGGGCGACCCCGCCGACGTGGTGGCCCAACGATTCCACACGATGGCGTCCTCCGACGGGAACGACCCGGAGGCCCTCGCGGCGTTCGCCCAACGGAGCCAGCCCCGCCTCGACCGGGAGGATCTGGCCGCCATCGGCGTTCCAACGCTGATCATCATCGGCGACCAGGATTTCGCCGGCCCCGGTGAACCGCTGGCCGAGGCCCTCGGCAACGCCCGGGTGGAAACCCTCCGAGGCGTCGATCACTTCGGTCTACCGAAATCGTTCGATTTCATGGACAAGGCCTTCAACTTCCTGGGTGTCGATCCCATGGGCGGCTGACACCCAGCGGTATCAGAAACCCGACCGAGTCCGTCCAGTACCGTATGAGCGACTGGACTCTCGATCCGGCGATCCTGACCCTGGATGTGGTGCTGATCAACCTCGCCTACGTGATCCTGATCACCGGCACCTGCTGTCGTTCGGTCCACGGCGTGCGAGCCTTCCTCGTGCTGGGGGCCACCTGCTTCGCCGTCTACGGTGCACTCGCCGACATTCCGTCCATGATCGTGTGGAATTCCGTCATCGGAGGTCTGAACCTCCGACGGCTGGCGATCGGGCTTCGGGACCGCCTGAAGGCTGGAGTGGCGACCGAACCACCGGCGATCGAGACGGTGCCCTTCGAGGCACCGCAACCGGTCGAGACCTGACCGGAGGCGCTCCGTCCCCGATCTATCCTCGACCTATCCTCGACAAGGCATGTCGAGCATCGAACGCCCCCCGGATCCGGTCGAGATCGAGTTGGCCAACGACACACTGTCGCTCCGGCTACTCGACATCGGGGCTGCGCTCCGGGACGTGCGTCCGGTAGGGGGCACTACACCCGGAGACACCCCGCTGGCGCTAGGTCTTCCCCATCCTCTCGACCATCTCGAGAACCCGTACTACATCGGGGTGACCGCCGGTCCGGTGGCCAACCGCATCGGCGGGGCCTCGTTCACCATCGACGGTGTAGACCATCGGCTGGAACCCAACGAGGGACCGAACCAGCTCCACGGCGGGCGGACCGGATTCAGTCATCGGCGGTGGGACGTCGAGACGATTCCCGATCCCGACGATGACGGAGCGATCCGGGAGGTCCGGTTCAGCCTCCACCGCCCCGACGGCCAGGGCGGCTACCCGGGCAACCTCGACGTGCTCGTCACGTACCGTCTCGACGGCAATCGTCTGCGGTATCAGTGGACGGCGACGACCGACGCACCGACCCCGGTGTCGCTGACAAACCACGCCTACTGGAACCTGTCCGATTTCGCGACGATCGCCGACCATGAGCTGGCGGTTCCGGCCGACCGAATCGTTGAGGTCGACGCCGACTCGATCCCCACAGGGCGCCTCCCGACCGTCGTCGACACCGATCTCGACCTTCGGGCGCCGACGCTTCTAGGGTCGGTGATCGAGCGGCGCGGCGGCAACGGTATCGATCACTGCTACCTGTTGAACGACACCGACGACGGGATCGCCACCGGCGAATCGGTCATCGTGTTGTCCCATCCGCCGTCGGGTCGACAGCTCCAGATCACGACCACGCTCCCCGGTGTCCAGGTGTACACCGGTCAGTTTCTCGACGGCTCGGACCGGGCGGGCGGTCACGCACGTCACGCAGGGGTGTGCCTCGAGACCCAGCATCTTCCCGATGCCGTCAATCAGCCGTCGTTCCCGGACTGTGTCGTACAGCCGGGCACGCCGGTGACCCACACCACCGACTACCTGTTCGTGTTGTAGGGCTCGTTGTTGCTCGAGGTGCTCTCGAGGTCAGGCCGAACGGTTGGTGAGCAGAACCCGGGTTCCCTGGTTGACGTCCGGGGGCAGCTCCCACGCCGGGTCGTCTCCCGAACCCAGGGCCCGAAGATCGGGGACCAAGGCAGCCTGGTCGACCTTCATCTGGAGTTGTAGCAGACGGCCGGTGCGGTCGCCGAGCCACTGACGGTATGCGTCGGGCGCCGGTTTGATGAGCCGGAGATTCCACGGACCCTGCGCCAGATCGGTGAAGTCGCCCTCGATGTCGGTGCCCTGGTCGGTCACCGTCATGGCCAGCGGACCGCTGAAGAGTTTGGTGGCGGCGTCGAGGTCGGCCACCAGATGCTTGATCCCGCTGAGCGTCGGCGGAGTCGGCTGTAGGGCCGGGGGCAGCGGGAGGGGGTCGTCCCAAACGGCGTCCGGTGCCGGCTGGGCCAGCTGGATCACGATGCCATGGCTCTGTTTGGGATGGAGGAACGCCTCCTTCCAGGTCGGGCTGTCGAGCTGCTCGTTGACCACGGCGTAGCCCGCGGCGGCTGCCTCGGCCATGGCGGCCCGGATGTCGGGCACCTTGAACGTCAGATGATGGGGGCCGGGGCCGTTGCGATGGAGGAAGCGTCGCAGGAAGTCGGAGCCCTCGCCGGGTAGCGGCTGGAGGAACTCGAGCTTCGTGCCGCCTTCCATTCGGACCTGGCAGAAGTGGAAGGGCGTCGGCTCGCCGTCGGGCGGACCACCCAACCAGCGGGCGCCGAGATGGTGGCAGTAGCGGATCACGTTGTCCCAGGCGCGATAGGAGGCGAGGGCGAGATGGTCGAGCGTCGGGCCGGTCAGCCCCGGGCTGACCGCGGCGGCGTCTGAGTCGGTTTCGGTCACCGGGTCAGTGAAGCAGTTCGGACCGGCCGATGACAATCCGGCCCAGTGGCCCAAGTAGGATCGGCCGATCATGGAACGGTCAACCGGGTCGGCAACCGTCGGCCGCTTTCTCACCGAAATCGAGGAGACGCTCGGAGGCGGAAGCCCTGGAACCGGCGTCGGTGACGATGTCGAGTTCTCGGTCACCGGGAGTGGCAGCCTGCCCAGTGTGTTCGCCGTTTCGGATCTGGCGACGGCGTCGGTCGCTGCGGCCGGGCGCGCCGCGGCCCGAGTGGCACGGATGCTTGCCCACGGCGGACATCGGGTCTCCGTCGACCGACGACTGGCTTCCCTGTGGTTCCGGTCCACCATCGAGCCCATGGGCTGGCAGCCGCCGTCGCCGTGGGACAGCGTGGCCGGGATCTACCCCGGCCACGATCGTCGAATCCGCCTTCACACCAACGTTCCCGACCATCGACGAGCTGCACTCGAGGTGCTCGGACTCGACCATGATCCCGACAACCCACCCGACCGCGCAGCGGTGACGGCCGCGGTCGGCTCATGGTCGGCCGACGAGTTGGAGACGGCCATCGTTGCCGCCGGCGGTTGTGCGGCCGCACTGCGGTCCGAGGAGGAATGGCGCGCCCACCCGCAGGGACAGGCGGCGGCTTCGGAACCGCTGCTGGCCGTCGACCGGTTCGAGACGGCGCGGGTGGTCGCGCCGGCGGTCGTCGAAGCGGGCCGGCCGCTGGCCGGTGTGCGGGTGCTCGACCTGACCCGGGTGCTGGCCGGCCCGGTCGCCACCCGCTTCCTGGCCGGCCTCGGTGCGGATGTGCTGCGGCTGGATCCGCCCGACTGGAACGAGCCCGGCCTCGAACCCGACGTGACCAGGGGCAAACGATGCGCCCGGATCGATCTTGGTGTCGAGGCCGGTCGGGCTCACTTGCTGCGGCTGATGGCGGCCGCCGACATTCTCGTCCACGGCTACCGCGGCGACGCGCTGGAACGTATCGGATTGGGAGACGACGTTCGCCGCGCCGCGGCCCCCGGACTGGTGGACGTCAGGCTGAACGCCTACGGCTGGACCGGCCCGTGGCGCAACCGCCGAGGCTTCGACAGCTTGGTCCAGATGTCGACCGGCATCGCCGACACCGGCGGCCGACTGCTCGGCCCGTCCGCACCCCGCCCGCTGCCGGTGCAGGCCCTCGATCACGCAACGGGCTATCTCCTGGCGGCCGCTGCTCTCACCGGCTGGGCCGAGCGGTTGACCAGCGGGACGGCGCTCTCGGCCCAGGTGTCGCTGGCGCGCACCGCCCACCTGTTGCTCGGAGGACCCAGGACCGATCCGGACACCGAGGTGGCCGAACCCGGCCACGACGACTGGGAGCCTGACGTCGAACCAACCGGCTGGGGTCCGGCCCGCCGGCTCCGTCCGCCGATCGCGGTCGACGGGATCGAGTGGCGTTGGGATGTGCCGGCGTCACCTCTCGGCAGTGAGACCCATCTCTCCTGGCTGTCCAGACGTTTCTGAGGTTCCCACGACATGGCGCATTCAAGCTGTGGGCGCGACGAGCCGGTTGAACCGTTCAGCCGGTGTGTCCCATTCAAGCGTCTTGCGGGGTCGTTCGTTGAGTAGTGCGGCTATGTCGTCGAGGTCGTGTTGGCTGTGTAGTGAGAGGTCGGTGCCTTTGGGTAGGAACTGGCGGGCGAGACCGTTCCAGTTCTCGTTGGTGGGTCGCTGCCAGGGCGATCTTGGATCGCAGAAGTACACCTTGATGTCGGTGGCCGTGGTGAACGTCTCGTGGCTGGCCATCTCGATGCCTTGATCCCAGGTCAAGGAACGAACCAAATCAGCGGGTAGACCGCGAACGGCTGTGGCGAGCCGGTCAGCGACGTGTTCGGCGTGCTTGGAGTCGATCTTGACGAGTTTGCCGAATCGGGTGACCCGTTCGACCAAGGTCGCCACTGCAGAGGCGCCGTCTTTGCCGATGATCAGATCCCCTTCCCAGTCACCAGGCACTAACCGCGTATCGACCTCTTCAGGCCGCTGAGCGATATTGACCATGTTCGGGATCCTCCCTGAAGCCGACCGTGACCGTGACCGGGGCCGGCGACGGTCACGCCCAGTCCGCAGACACATGGCGAGTTCTTTGCCCAGTTCACGCTTGGCGTGCACGAAAATGGCTTGATAGATCGATTCGTGCGACACCCACCATGATGGATCGTCGGGATGATCACGACGGAACCGGTTGGCGATCTGTTCCGGCGACCACTTCTTGGTCCGGATCAACCCAACGACCTCGTCCCACAGCCAAGCCCGGGTTTCGATCCAGGTCAGCCGGCACCGTCGAGCGTTCTCTTCTGCCTGGGCTTGGGCCCGGTGAGGCCGATATCGGTCACGACCGCCGTTACGGTCGATCTCACGGCCTACCGTGCCCCGGTGACGGCCGATTCGGCGAGCAATCTCCGCGTCGGTTTGTTTCTCAATGATCCCTTCGAAAATCGTTTCTCGTTCATCGATGGTCAAGTCACTGGCACGAACACTGGTTTTGCGGCACACCGGTACACCATGGTCGGCAATCACCCTGTCCAGCGAGCTTGTCGAAATCCCGGCCACAGCCGCCGCCTCGACATAGGTCGAACCCGACGCCACCGCAGCCAACGCCAACCGCTTCTTCGACCACGGAATCGGCGGCCTCCCAATCCTGCGAACCAACCCCATGACGACACCTCCATCAATCGATGTCGCGCACACCACCTGAACCCACCCATCGTCAGCAACGTCGACGACCCTCAGAACGGCAGTGCTACGGATTCCAGAGGCGGACCCAGCCGGACTCGACCTCGAGTTCCGCCTCCTCGTACCCCGGTTCGCCGGGAAGCAGCACCCGGTACTCGCCCGCCGGGTCGGCGACCCGGACACGCTGATACGGCTGGCGCCGTCGGGCCACCGTCATCACCTCGTCAACCGATCGGTAGCGGGCGAGGCAGGCGACCATCCGGATGGTCGGCGACATCATCTCCATCTCCCCGTCGGCCCAGCGCCGCAGGGCATCGGCCGGCCGGATCCACTCCCAGTTCACGATTTCCCCGGCGTCATGGCTCGGCTCCTGGCCGGCCGGAGCTCGAGCGATGAAGAAGCGGGCGTCGAAACGCCGCGGCGGCCCCGCAGGGGTGATGAAGCGGGCGACCTCCTCTACCAGGGTGGCGTCGAGCACGATCCCTTCCGCCAGCAGCAGGTCCGGGAACAACGACTCGTCCCGCTCCAGCTCGGCCCGCAAACGGGCGATCGCCACTCCGTCGACAGGGCCGACCGAATCCGCGGCGAGCAGGATTCCGGCCTCCTCAAGGGTTTCCCGGCAGGCGGCCAACCACCAGGCCAATCCGCCTCGTTCGACGTCGAGGATTTCGGACGCCTCGGCGTCGCTCAGGCCGGCGACGAGCCGGTCGAAGTCGTCGACGTGGTCCGTCGGGTCGACCCGGCCACCGGGGAACACCCAGCTGTCGGCTGCGAACACCACCTTGGCCGTGCGATGCACCAGGAGAACGTGCAGGTCGGGTCGGTCGTCGACGAGCATCACGGTGGCCGCAGGCTGAACGGGCACTCCGAGGGGGTCGTAGTCGAGTGCTGGAAGGGCGTCGGCCATCGGGCCAACGGTAGCCGCGGGCCGGCCGGCCGCTCGGCACCGGGTCAGGTCTGGGAGTCGACCCTGGCCAGCAGTGAGGCGGTCTCGGTGGCCTGGGCCCGGAGTGAGTCCCAGGCCTCGTTGCCCGGGTCGCCCGACTGGAGCCCGGATGGGCCGGGGAGCATGTACAGACGGAACTGGAGGTCGCGGCGACCGGTCTGAAAGCTCTCCAGACACGGGGTGCCGTAGCCGGGGTTGCCGTAGTCGTTCAACGTCTCATACGCGCCGTCGGGCAGGCGCCCGGCCTCGAGCTCCGTGCGGGTCGGGTCGATGCCGGCCATCAGCCACAACAACAGCGGCTCGTTGGGGTCGGTCTGGTCGCTCAGGGTCACTGCAAGCTCACCGACCGCGGCAGGGACGGTGCTCCAGGTGAGGTTGGGGAAGATGTTGGTGCCGGCGCAGGTGGCGGAGACGGGGATGTCGGAACCGGGTTCAAAGTCGGGACTCGACAGCACGACCCCGGTTTCACTGGACTCCGACGGTGGCGCCGATGTCGGCGGGGGAGGGCGGGTCGTGGTCGTCTGCCACGGTGCGGGCTCGGCCAACGCCCGACCGTCGGAGGCACAGCCGGCGGCCAGGAGACCGACCGCGACGATGACGACAGCGGCCGCCGACGGAATCCTGGGTTGCGACCGGTGGTGCACCTGAAGGATCGTAGCGGCCGGGCTCGTCCCGTCGGCGTCACCCACGGCGGGGAGCCGATCGGTGAGGCGGCGCACCGTCGAGGTCGGCCCGGCGATGGAGGCACGGATCGTTACCATTGGGTCGTCATGTCGTCGACCGCCCCCTCCCGAGCATGGGAACGGGCCGCCCTGTGGTGGCGCTCCCTTCTGGACTCATCCTCACGCCGCGGCGCGGGGCGTACTTCGGAACGCCTGGCCCGAGGCCGCCGACTGCTGTCAGCGCCGCGGCTGGCGTGGCGTCCGCTCGGCGGTCTGCTCGGTCCGGCCGTCGACGACGCCAGCCAGAGCCTGGGCGCACTCGCGCTGTCGGCCACCACCAGCCTCATCACGGGCCTCACCCTCGCCGCCTTCACCGACGCCCTCGAACGGTTCCCCGGACTGCTGCTGTTCATTCCCGCCGCCATCGGACTCCGTGGCAACGTGTTCGGCCCGCTGGGCAGCCGGCTCTCCACCGCGATCAGGGCCGGTACGTTCTTCTGGAGCCGGCGACCCGAGTCGCTGCTCGGTCAGAACGTCGTCGGCGCCATGATGTCGTCGTTGTTGGCCGCGGTGGGTGTGGCGACGGTGGCCGAAGTGGTGGCGTTGGCGCTGGCCGGGCGCGGTGTCGACGTGATCGGCTGGGCCGACTTCGTGGTCGTGTCGGTCGTCGGGGGCGCACTGGCGTCGGTGGTCGTGTTGGCCATCACCCTCGGTCTGGCCGTGGCGTCGGCCCGGTTCGGCTGGGACCTCGACAACGTGACCGCGCCGCTGGTCTCGGCGTCCGGCGACTTCGTGACGCTGCCCGCGCTGGTGCTGGCCACCGGTCTGATCCGTCGTCAGTGGATCACCAGATCACTCGCCCTGGTTCTGGTGGTGCTGGTTCTTGCCGCCGCCGTCGTCGTCTTCCGGAGCCGGCTGGCCGACGCCCGGCGAGTGATTGTGGAGTCGGTGCCCATCCTGTTGTTGGCCGGCACCCTCAGCCTGTTCGCCGGGATCGTGCTCGAACGGTCCATCGATCGGTTCCTGACCTTCTCGGTTCTCGTGGTGCTGCTGCCCGGCTATCTCGCCATCGGTGGCGCACTGGGTGGGATTCTGGCCAACCGGCTCTCGACGAAGGTTCATCTCGGACTGGTGAAGCCGGCCCGAATTCCCCAGGGCGAGGCCCGAC
Organism: Acidimicrobiales bacterium; assembly: GCA_965216655.1. Taxonomy (GTDB): domain Bacteria; phylum Actinomycetota; class Acidimicrobiia; order Acidimicrobiales; family SZUA-35; genus JAHELU01. The sequence goes on along the minus strand of CBDCGP010000030.1, from coordinate 2,361 downwards.
ACGACATACGGATCGTCTACGGGCTGGCGCTGCCGATCTTCACGTTGCTGGCGCTCCTGGCGGGCACCATCGGCGTGCTGGCCGGAAAGACGTCGCCCGGCCTGGTCCAGCTGATAGCAGCGGCCGTGACCGGCGGCCTCCTGGCCACGACGTTCGTCTGCGTGGTCGCCTACTACGGAACCCTGCTCGTCGTGCGGTTCGGGCTCGACCCCGACAACCACGGCATCCCGATGGTCAGCGCCAGCCTCGACGTGGTCGGTTCGATCACCTTGATCGTGGCCCTCCTGGTCTGGGGGATCGCCTGATGGGCGCCGTGCCTGCGTCTTCCCACGGGTCCAACGAGCCGGAGGCCGTTACCGGCCCTCACTACACTGATCGAACACCGTCGAGGAGATCCCGAACGTGATGGAAGCCCGCAATCTGCGTGAGATGCTGGCCGAGGCCAAGGACACCAGCGAGCTGATGGTCGACCTCGCCTACGCCGCCCTGTTCTTCAACGACACCGATATGGCCGATGAGGTCGAGGAGCTGGAGCAGGAGATCACCGAGCTGGTCCACGCCATGCGGACGCTGTGCATCATCGCGGTTCGAAACCCCCGGGAGGCCGAGGCGATGTCGGCCGTTCTTCAGGTGATCAGCGCCGTCGAGAGCATCGGCAACGATGCGGTCGACATCGCCCACATCATCACCCGCAAGCTCGGCATACCCCGGCAGCTTGTGCTCGACCTGATGGAGGCCGAGGAGATCGCGCACCGGGTCGAGGTCCACGCCGGTTCCCACTTCGCCAACCGCACGCTGAGCTCGTTCGAGCTCCCGGTCGTCACGGGCATGCGGGTGATGGCCATCAGACGGGGCCGCCAGTGGGTCGTCGACCCCGGGGGAGACGACATCCTCAACCCGGGCGACGTGCTGTTCCTACGGGGATCCCCCGATGGCATCACCCGGCTCCGGGAACTGGCCGGCGCCCCGTCGTGGTCGCCTCCTCCGGTCGAGGAGGTGACCGCCTTGACCGACCTCGACCGGGCCGTCGACACCATCGTCGAGATGAAGAACCTGTCGGAGGTGGCCGTCGGGCTCGCCTATTCGGCCCTCGTGTTCCGCGACCGGTCGTTGGCGGCCGAGGTCCGTCATCTCGAAGATCGGCTCGATGAGATGAAGTTCCGGCTGGAGCTGTGGGTGCTGAGGGCCGCCCATGACGACGTCGATCCCAAACCGCTGCGTGGTCTTCTTCACCTCGCCGCGGCAGCCGAGGATCTGGGCGACCAGGCCCAGCAGATGGTGTGGCTCGTCGAGAAGCAGAGCGATCTCCACCCGGTGCTCCACGTGGCACTGGGTGACACCGACGACGTGGTGGTGCGTATGCCGGTCGCCGCCGACGCCGCGGCGGCCGGGAAATCGCTCAGCGAGCTCGACCTACCGATCGAGCCGGGGTTCAACGTGTTGGCCATCGAACGCGACGGGCGCTATCTGTACCGGCCACGCCGTCACGTGACGCTGCGGGTCGACGACACGATCCTCGCCTCTGGCCCCGAGGAGGGCACCGAGGCGCTGGCCGAGATGTTCGGTTGGCGCCTGGTGGAGAGCGAAGAGGGCGAGGACGAACTCGAACCCATCAAACGCTGACGACGGCCCCCGGCCGTTCTGAGTAGCTCAGGTGACACTGGGTGTCGTCTGGATTGAGAATTTGGGTTGGAGGGGTCAGCCGTCGTTGCGTCGGGGGCGACCGAAGATCTGATTCAGCTCGTCCATCACACTGTTGGCCGCAGGTTCACCACCGAGTGTGATCGATCCACCGCCGTCACCCGACGGGGGTGGCGGCGGCGCCGGATGGCGGCTGGGCTGTGTCGGCGCGGGTGCCGGTTGCGGTGCGGGCTGCGCAGGAGCAGGAGCCGATGCGGGCGCCTGCGCCGGTGCCGCGCTCGACGGCGCTGCCGTCACTGGAGGCACGGCGGTCGACGGGGTGGGCGCCACCGTGGTCTCCGCCGGGACGGCCGGCTTCAGCCGGCTCGGGTCCCTCGGTTCATGGGGGGCGCCGGGCGGGAAGTCACCGTCGCGCAGCATCTCGGCGATACCACCGAGGGTGCCCAACGTGGCGCTCATGTCGGCCGGCACGAAGATCTTCGTGGCCCGGCCGTCGGCGATGCCCTGCAGCGCCTCGAGGTACTTGATGGCGATGACACGATCGTCGGTACCGGCGTCGGTGATCGCACCGAACACGTTGCGGATGGCCTCGGACTCACCGAGGGCGACGACCTCCTGCCGGTACTGTTCGGCGTCGGCGATGGTGCGGGTGGCCTCGGCCTGACCCTGGGCGGTGAGGATGTCACGCTGGCGGACACCCTCGGCGGTGAGGATGGCCGA
>CBDCGP010000029.1:0-320423 GCA_965216655.1 Acidimicrobiales bacterium | reverse complement strand
GAAGCGGTAGGTCTCGATCGCCTGGGCGACGGTCCTGGACGTGCGCGCAACCTCGCCCGCGATCCAGCGGTTGACGGTTTCGCGCGCGGATGCCGGATCGAAGTCCTCGACCCGTTCGCAGCCGTTCATCTCGGTGAAGCGGGCGGCGTTCCAAAGCTTGGTCGCGAAGTTGCGATACCCTTCCACGCGCGAGGAGGCGAGCTTGATGTCGCGGCCCTGGGCGGCCATGGCGGCCAGCGTGAAGCGCAGCGCATCGGCGCCGTGGGCATCGATCAGCTCCAGGGGATCGATGACGTTGCCCTTCGACTTCGACATCTTCTGGCCCTTCTCGTCGCGGACCAGGGCGTGGATATAGACCGTGTGGAAGGGCACTTCGGGACGGTTGTTGCCATCCTTCATGAAGTGCAGGCCCATCATCATCATCCGCGCGACCCAGAAAAAGATGATGTCGAAGGCGGTGACGAGAACGTCTGTTTTGTAAAAACGCTCAAGCTCGGCGGTCTCGTCGGGCCAGCCGAGGGTGGAGAACGGCCACAGCGCTGAGGAAAACCAGGTGTCGAGCACGTCCTCGTCGCGCTCAAGCTCGACCGTGCGGCCGTAATGCGCGCTTGCGAGCGCTGCCACCTCGGCCTCGTCGTGGGGCGACGAACACCTCGCCGTCGGGCCCGTACCAGGCCGGAATCTGGTGGCCCCACCAGAGCTGGCGCGAGATGCACCAGGGCTGGATGTTGCGCATCCATTCGAAATAGGTCTTGGCCCAGGCCTCAGGCACGAAGCGCGTGTCGCCCTTTTCGACCGCTTCGATGGCGGGCCTGGCGAGCGTTGCCGCGTCAACATACCACTGGTCGGTCAGATAGGGCTCGATGACGACATGGGAGCGGTCGCCGAAGGGCTGCATGATCGGCTTGTCCTCGATCTCGATCATCAGGCCTTCGGCGTCGATATCGGCGACGATGCGCTTGCGCGCCTCGAACCGGTCAAGGCCGCGATAGTCGTCGGGCACGAGGTTGATGGCGTCGATTTCCTGCTCGTGCCAAGGCTCGCCGCTTGCGATCTGTCGCGCGCGCGCGGCCACTTCGGCATAAGGCGCGCCATCGTCACGCAGGGCGGCGTGCTCGTCCATCAGGCGATAGAGCGGGATGTTGTTGCGCCGCGCCCACCTCATAGTCATTGAAATCGTGGCCGCCGGTGATCTTCACCGCGCCGGAGCCGAAATCGGGATCGGGATAATCATCGACGATGATCGGGATCTGGCGGCGATGCTGCTTGGGGCCCACGGGGATCTCGCACAGCTTGCCGACGATCGGGGCGTAGCGCTCGTCGGACGGGTGGACGGCCACCGCGCCCGTCGCCCAGCATGGTCTCGGGCCGGGTCGTGGCGATCGAGATATAGTCGCGGGTCTCACGCAGCGTGACCTCGCCGTTTTCGTCCTTTTCGACGTATTCGTAGGTCTCGCCACCAGCCAGCGGGTACTTGAAATGCCACATGTGTCCCGCGACCTCGAGGGTTCTCGACCTCAAGGTCTGAGATCGCGGTCTGGAACTTCGGGTCCCAGTTGACGAGCCGCTTGTCGCGGTAGATCAGGCCTGACCGATAAAGCTCGACGAACACTTTCAGGACGGCCTCGGACAGGCCCTCGTCCATGGTGAAACGTTCGCGGCCCCAGTCGCACGAAGCGCCGAGGCGCTTGAGCTGATTGATGATCATGCCGCCGGACTGGGCCTTCCAATCCCAAACGCGCTGGACGAACGCCTCGCGGCCGATATCGCGCCGGGCCGGGCTCCTGATTTTCCATGAGCTGGCGCTCGACCACCATCTGGGTGGCGATAGCCGGCGTGGTCCATGCCGGGCTGCCATAAAACGTCGCGCCCGCGCATGCGCCAATAGCGGCACAGAATGTCCTGGATCGTGTTGTTGAGCGCGTGGCCCATGTGAAGCGAGCCGGTGACGTTGGGCGGCGGAATGACGATGCAGAAGGGCTCGGCATCGGGCGCGAGGCCGGAACGGCCGGCCTGGAAGGCGCCGGAGGCCTGCCATGCGTCATAAATGCGCGGTTCGACGTCCTTGGGGCTGTAGGTCTTGTCGAGCATGGGTGCTTGCGGGTTTGCGCGGTTTGCGGGGCCGAAGGCGCGGTTATGCCCTGTCTGGCCACCAAGTCAACATGGCAGCCGGCCAACGCCTTGGGCTGACGCGGCGATGTACATGTTCACTCGTCGGCGGGACACTCCTGGCCGGACGTGCTCGGCTTGGCTGGATCGGCTTGGCTGGATCGGCTTGGCTGAATCAGGTCAGACCGCGCTGGCGTCTGCGCGGCGTCGTCGGCGCAGCCCAGTGATCGCCGCTCAGCTGGCGCGGCGGGCGACGACGCTCGATTTCCTCGCGCACCAGCTTTTCGACCATCGGCGGCAGGTTCTGGTCGAGCCATGCCTTGAGCAGCGGGGGCGCAGGAGATCCTCGACGATCTGCTCCAGTGTGCGCGCGCCGCCGGAGTGAGACAGCATGGTGCTTGCGAGCGCACCGAAGGCCGCCGATGCGGTTGCCTGGGCCTCGGAGGACAGGAGGCCCGAAGCGGCGGCGGCAGCCGGCTCGAGCTGTGGCTCGGGTTCGGGCTCCAGTTCAGATTCCGGCTCGGGCTCTTCTTCGGACATGTCGGCAAAATCGATATCGCCGAGATCTTCGGCAGCCTCGACCTCCTCACCGATAGCGTCAAAATCGATTTCCTCGGCGCTGGCCGCGTCCTCTTCAGCCTCCGTCTCGACGGTCAGATCGTCCGTCAGCTCGAACACATCGTCGTCCTCGGCAACAGGCTCGCCCTCCTCCTGTTCGGGCTCGGGCTCGGCCTCGGCCTCGATCTCGACGATCTCGAAGGGATCGGTGTCGTCGGGATCGGTGTCGTCGGCGCTCTCCTCCGACGCACTATCCTCAAGCATGGCGGCCATATCGGCTTCGGCATCGACCGCTTCGAAGGCATCCTCAGGCGGGGCGTTCTCGCCCTCGCCGGCTTCGCCTTCGGCGCCCTCGCTCTCATCGGAAATAATGCGCCGTATGGAGGCCAGGATTTCCTCCATGCTCGGTTCGTGAGCCTTTTCTGGGTCCGCCATTGCCCGTCCGCCTCGAAGCTTTACGATAGCCTGACCGCCGCGACACGCACCGCCACGCCGGCTCGACTGAAGCGCCACGGCACGCCCTGTGGCCTCACCGTGGGCGCACGACCGGTGCGCGATCCCGTCGGGAATCACCTAAGCATAGCCGATTCGCCATGGCGCGGTTCAGATCAGAAGGGGCTATCCTCGCTCAGTCCCCACCATTTATCGCGCACCTTCTCGTAATGCACGGTCGGATCGTAATAGGCGACCGGCAGTTCGAGATGACGCGCGCTCAGCCGTCCAATCGATGCGAGAAGCGTGAAGGCCGCAACCACCTCATCGCGGGTGGAGGTGGCCAGATTGACCTGGGCGTTGAGAAGCTCCTGCTGGGCGTCCAGAACGTCAAGCGTGGTGCGCTGTGACCGACGCGCTGCTCCTGGCGCACGCCGTCGAGCGCAACGGTGGTAGCCTCGATCTGCTGGCGGTCGGCGACAATCTTGTCGCGCGCCGCCGTCAGTCCGTCCCAGGAGGTGGCGATCGCGGAACGCACCTCGGCGCGGAGATCCTCTGCAACCATGCGGCGCTCGGTCGAGCGCTGGCGGGCCTGGCGCACGCGCGAGGACACCGAACCTGCCTGATAGAGCGGGATCGACAGGCGGCCGACGATCGACATCGACTCGCTGTCGAGGACGCCGCCGCCGGTGTCCCAGTTGCGCCGGTAATCCCCGTCGAGCGAAATCGAGGGCAAAAGCTCGCCCTTGATGTTTTCGACCGTGTGGTCGGAGGCGGCAACCGAGTGGCGGGTCGACAGGAGCGCCGGATGCTCGGCCTCGCCGATCTGATAGGCCTCGGCCAGCGAGTGCGGCAGGATGCCGTTCAGCGATGTCGGTGGCGCGAGCCCCCCCGGCGGGCGGCGAATCACCCGCTCATAGACCGCCCGGCTGCGCGACAAGTTGGCGCGGGCCTGGCTCACATCCGACCGGGCGCCGCTGACGCGAGCCTCGGCCTGGGCGACGTCGGTCTTGGTTAACTCGCCGACCTCGAAGCGGGCGTTGGTGGAGTCGAGCTCCTCGACCAGCACCTGCAGATTGCCCTGCGTGAGGCGCACCAGCGCGGTGTCGCGCACCACGTCGACATAGGCCGTGACAGCATCCAGCAGCACATTCTGCTCGACATTGTTGAGGAGGTAGCGCCCAGACAGCACCTCCTCCTCGGCGGCCGCCGTGCCGGTGATGGTGCGAAAGCCGCGAAAAATCGGCTGGGAAAACTCGATCGACACGCCGCGCGGGTTGTTGTCGGAGGTGGTGCGCGAAACGCCTGGACCGGGGGTCAGAAGGCGTCTTGTAAACGTCCTCTCGTATCCGACCTCGGCGCCGGCGCGCACGGTCGGGCGCGAACCAGACAGCGCCTGCGGCACGCCCTCGTCGGTGGCGCGCTGGCGGGCGCGTTCGGCCTCGAGCTGGGGATTGGCGGTATAGGCGGTCGCCAGGGCATCGCGCAGGGTCTCGGCCTCGGCCGGCGCCACAAATACCGCCGGAACGGCTGGCGCGCACAGCACAGCAAACGCCAACCCCCAGAACAGCCGCCGCCCCGGCCTCTTACCCATACGCTAGCGCCCCCGTTGCCCCTGATTGCCGCCTTGCGCCCTCGTCCAGAGCGAACTCCGCTCAAAATCCCCTTGGCGCGTTTACACAAAATTAATCTGTCTTGCCCCGATCAGCAATGGCCGGGCGGCCACAGCGGGGACCGGAAAAATCCGGCTATCAACAGCTCATTGACCGCAAAATGTGTTCGCATTCGGGACCACACGGCCAAACGCGCCGCCCGCGGCCGGGCAGTGCGTGGTCTTGCGTTGCGCATATCCAAGGGGTGCGCCGCGATGGGGACGGTCAAAAAACGAAGCCTGGCTCGCGCTGGAAGCCGGGCAGCGGCGGAACATGGGCATCGATCGCGGCCATCGCCCCGACCGAGTCGCCGGTCCTGACATAGCGGGTGATCCGGCACGCGCCATTGGCGCGAACCGCGGCGACCAGCCGGCCGCCATCACAGAGTTGGTCGAACAGGGCTTGTGGCACCTCGTCGACGCGGCCCTCGATCATGATCACGTCATAGGGGCCGTGGGAGGCATCGCCCGCCGCCAGATCGCCCTGGACCACGGCCACGTTGTCGATGCCGATGTCGCTAAGAACGCTCTGCGCGCGCGCAGCCAGAGCCTGATCCGACTCCAAGGCCAGCACGGAGCCGGCAAGCGAGGCGATCACCGCGCTCGAATAGCCGGTCCCGCAGCCGACATCGAGGACATCGTTGCCCGGTTCAATCGCGGCCAGTTGGACCATGCGGGCAAAGGGCATGGGCGCCATCAGGTGGCGCGGCGCGGCCTCCTCCTCGCCGGATGCGATCTCGATCGCCGCGTCGCAGTAGGCGCGGGCCTCGGCTGGCGCCGGCACGAAGCGCTCGCGCGGCACTGCCAGCATCGCAGCGATCAGACGGCGGTCCGTCACCGCATTGGTGCGGACCTGGCTCTCGACCATGTTGGCGCGTGCCGTCTCCCAATCGATCATCTGTGCACCCCGCCCCTTCTCGCCCGGTCATCCCGGCCGCTGTGCCCGGCCGTTCCGACCGGCCGTCCCTGCCACGATATAGCCGAAGCGCGCGCGCAAGGCCAAGCGGCAACAAGCGGGTGCGCGCACCGGTTCGGGCGGAACGATTGACGTGCGAGCAGCGGACTTATAAGTGACACGCGAAGGCCACGTGGCGGAGTGGTGACGCAGCGGACTGCAAATCCGTATACACCGGTTCGATTCCGGTCGTGGCCTCCATCCCAACAGACTTCAGCGCGATCGCTCGCCGGGCGGGCGATCTTTCCGCAAAGTCGGGCATGTGAATGGCCCGGCACGCATGGTGTTGCGCGGGGCGTGGCTGGTTCAAACGGGCCTGGCCAGAGCGCAATCCCATCCCATTGAATCGGTTCCAGCCCTCTGCCTCACCCGGCCACCCATGAATGATGCTCCCGTGGCTGGCCGGGTGAGGCAGAGGGCTGGTGCAGATTGATCGGATAACGCTCTAAAGCAGTTCCAGGAAAAGCGGGCACCGGTTTTCCGTTCGCAACTGCGCAAAAACGAAAAACCAGAGCGATGGCCGCTATTGTCACGAGCTGCGGAAACGCTCCAGCGCTCGCCTGTCGGCAATCCTAATCGGCGATCGAGACCAGATTGATCTCGAAGGTCAGGGCCTCGCCGGCGAGGGGATGGTTGGCATCGAGATGGACCACGGACTCATCGACCGCGATGACCCGCAGCCGGATCTTGCTGCCATCGGGGCCGGTCGCCTCGAGCTCGCTGCCGATCTCCAGCGTCAGGCCATCGGGCAGGCGTTCGCGCTCAAGCACGTGCACGAGTTCGGGCTGATGGTCGCCATAGGCATCGTGCGGCTCGATCGTGACGGTGCGCGAATCGCCCACGCTCATGCCGGTCACGGTCTGTTCGAAGCCGGCAATCACCTGGCCCGAGCCGATGGTGAATTCGATCGGATCGCGTTCGGCGGAGCTGTCAAACACCCGACCGTCGGAGAGCGTGCCGTCATAGTGCACGGCGACGGTGTCGCCGACTTGGGCTTGCCTGTCGGTCATGGCTGGTTCCTCCTGTCGTATCGCCGGCGTGGGTCGCGCCGGCGCATGTCGGCCGCCGGCCTGATCTGGCGACCGCCGGCCCGATTGGGCGGCAGGCGCGTCAGGCGGACGGCGTCAAGCGGCCTGCGTCAAGCGCGCGCGGCGGGCCGGGGCTGCGGCCGGGGCTTGGCGATCAAGCCCTCGCGCTGGGCGCGTTTGCGCGCCAGCTTGCGCGCCCGGCGAACCGCCTCGCCCGCCTTGCGGGCCCGTTTTTCGGAGGGTTTTTCATAAGCGCGCCGGCGTTTCATCTCACGAAACACACCCTCGCGCTGGAGCTTCTTTTTCAGGGCCCTGAGGGCCTGGTCGATGTTGTTCTCGCGTACGATAACTTGCAGCGGACCTCTCCTTGCAATCGCGGGCGAACGTTGCCGTCCGGCCTGTCAAAAAACAAAAAAAAATGGCCACCCCGGGCGAGCGCCCGGAGTGGCCGCGAAAACTCAGCCGTCTCAGTCGACCGAAAGATTCGTCGCAGCGGTCTTGCCGGACCTGGCGTCGGTCTCGACCTCGTAGTTGATCGTCTGGCCCTCGGTGAGCGGCGGAATGCCGGCCCGCTCGACCGCCGTGGCGTGAACGAACACGTCCTTGCCGCCTTCACTGGGCTCGATGAAACCGTAACCGCGGCTGTGGTTGAAGAATTTGACTGTACCTGTAGCCATTGAGCTTCCTTTTCGACACCGTAAGGTGCATCTGGCCCGGTGCGACCGTCGCAGGGGCTTTCGTTCCGTATTCAGCGATGTCTTGGGGAAGGCAGTCAAAGGCCAGTTCGACAAGGCTGTGCGAAATACCGAGACCCGACATATGGGGGCTTTGCGGCGTCCCGTCAATGGGCGGCGGACGAATCGCCGCCCCAGTCGGGCCGCCTCAGCCACCAGTGCCGATCATGTCGCGCATGAGCGCGGCGCGTTCGGAGGCCAGCATGAAACCCTCGCTCGCCCGGCAGCGCTCCTCGGTCGTGCGCTCGATCTCCTCGTTCGACTGGGCAAAATCGATTGGATGGGAGTGGGGCTGCGGCACATGCCAGGGCGTGTGGCAATAGACCTCGGCGCGGTTGCCTTCGGGATCGAAGAAATAGACCGACCAGGCATTGCCGTGGGTTACGCAGCGGTCGATCTCGCGCCCGTCGGCGACGATCGCGTCGTAGACGGTGCGCAGCTCGGCGAGCGAATCGACCAGGAACGAAACCTGCTGAATGATATTGAAGTTCACCTCGTCCGGCCGGCCCGACATGATGACGAACTGGTGGTGCTCGCCCGGGTCGGCGGACAGGAACACAAGCTCGCCGCGATTCGGGATCTGACCGCGATCGGTGATCGTCAGGCCAAAGACCCGTGTATAGAAATCGGTCATGCGCGCAACATCGCGCACATGAAGCCCGAAATGTGCCAGTTTCGGTTTCGGCTTTTCTGCCATCGATCTTCCTCCCGGTCGTCGACACCGCCAGTGCCGGCCGCCACTCCGATTGGATTTGATTGTGCCACCTGAAATGCCGTCTGGCCATGAAATGGTGAGCGCGGCCGCGCCGGTCGCGCGCGAGGGCGCGGGGCGCGCGCGGTGAGGTCCTACGCCACCAAGGGCGCCCTACCGCGCCTGCTCGACCAGCTGGCCCGGCGCCATGGCGGCAATGTGGTCGGCGCGGTCTTGATGGTGATGGCGAGCCTGACCAACGCGACCATGATGGCGGTGGTCAAGGAGCTGGCCCAGACCTATCCGACCTGGCAGATCCTGCTGATCCGCTCGATCGGCCAGTTCGCCATGCTCGTGCCGCTGATCGTCGCCAGCCGGGGGCAGGTGTTCAAGTCCGAGCAGTTCGGCCTGCAGATCACCCGCGCAATCGCCTCGTTCGTCTCGCTCCTGGCGATGTTCTACACCATTGCCAACCTGCCGCTGGCCGAGGCGAGCGGCATCAGCTTCTTGCGCATCATCTTCGTGGTGGCGCTGGCGGGCGTGTTCTTCGCCGAGCGGATCGGCGTCGTCGGCTGGGCGGCCGCCGTGCTCGGACTGGCGGGAATCCTGATCATCCTCGACCCATCGGCCGAGGGGCTGAACGAGGCCGCGCTGGTGGGCGCGTGCGGCGCGCTGGTGACCGCGAGCATCACGGTGATGATCAAGAAACTCACCCAGACCGACGCGACCAGCACCATCATGTGCTACTCATCGCTCGGGCTGACGGTGTTGTGCGCCATCCCCAGCGCGTTCACCTGGGTCGCGATCGAGACGGCGCACTTGCCGCTGTTCGCGCTCCTGATCGCGGTCGCCTTCGTCACCCAGTGGTGCTTCACCAACGCCTATCGCCACGGCGAGGCGTCGGTGGTCGCGACGGTGGAGTATTCGCGCCTGATCGCGGCGGCGCTGATCGGATTCGTCGTGTTCTCCGAAATCCCGACGCTCGGCGCGCTGGCCGGAATCGGGCTGATCATCGCCGCGTCGGTCATCGCGGTCCGGCGCGAGCAGATCCGCGGCTGGATCGGGCGGCGCAAGGACTCGCGCTGAAGCGAAAATTGGCCCGATCAGACGCCGCGCCGCGCGCCCTCACCGCGCGAGGTGGCCTGCTCGCGCGATCCGGCCGCCGCGCGCGCAAGGCTTGCGAGCAGCACATAGAGCACGGTCGCGTTCATCAGGTGCCAGACGAAGTGGGTGCCGGGGGCGAAGTCTTCGCACACTTCGCCGTCGATAGCGCGGAAGCTCAAGGACACCGAAAACAGAACCAGGGCCGTCAGGATCGACTTGCCGTGCGGGGGGTTCCTGGTCGCGAACAGCCAGGCCGAGGCCAGCGCCAACGCCACGAGCGCGGGCAGATAGGCGCCCGAGCCGCGCAGCGGCTGCATCGACAGGGCTGCCGGCACATGGCGCGTGGCGAGGAACAGGAGGACGAAACCGAGCGCCCAGTACCATTTCAGCCCGATGCCACGCACCAGGAACGCCCAGATGAAGCCGAGGATGAAGATCAGGATGGGCAGGGCATCCATCAGGCGTGTCACGGTGATCGGCCAGGCGTGCCAGGCACCGCTGCCGAGCCCGATCGCGAACACCACGCCGGCAAGCAGCGTGACGTCCCACTCGCGGGTGAACGAGAGCCTGGGATCGCGCGCGATCTGACGCCAGATCAAGATCGCAGCGACAAGAAATGCCGCGTTGGTGACGAGGTTCAAGGGCTCTGCGAACAGGCCCTCCATACCGGGCGCGCTCGCAATACTGGTTCAGGGAACTGCTGCATCGGCGGGCCCTCGGCGACATCTCGTGGACGCGCCCTACAAAGCCAGCCAAACGCGGCCTGTCAAACGCCAATGACGGATCTGTGGCCGTGACGGCCCGCGCCATCCAGCCCGGATGCTTGCCGTCGCTCCGCACCGTGGCTAGGCTCGGCGCTCATCCAACCCGTTGAAAGACCATTCGAGGCGCCAGATGGAGAATGCTCAACCCGCAGTTCGGGCCGATTTGAGCGAGTTGATCGGCAACACGCCCCTGGTGCGCCTTGCGCGCGCCAGCGAGGCCACGGGCTGCGAAATTCTGGGCAAAAGCGGAATTCCTCAATCCGGGCCAGTCGGTGAAGGACCGGCCGGCGCTTCGGATGGTGCTGGAGGCGGAGGCGCGCGGCGACATCAAGCCGGGCGGGCTGATCGTGGAGGGAACGGCGGGCAATACCGGCATCGGGCTGGCGCTCGTCGCCAATGCGCGCGGCTACCGCACGCTGATCGTGATTCCCGATACCCAGAGCCAGGAAAAGAAGGACATGCTTCGGCTGTGCGGGGCCGAGCTGATCGAGGTTCCGGCCCTGCCCTACAAGGATCCGAACAACTATCAGCATGTGGCGCGAAGGCTGGCCGAGAGTCTCTCGCGAACCGAGCCGAACGGGGTTCTGTTCGCCGACCAGTGGAACAATCTCGACAACCGCAAGGCGCATTACCTGACGACCGGGCCGGAGATCTGGGCTGACACGAAGGGCCATGTCGACGGGTTCATCTGCGCGGTTGGCACCGGGCGGGCACGCTGGCCGGGGTGTCATCCTTCTTACGCGAGCAGAATAGCGACATCGTTATCGGCTGCGCGGACCCGCAAGGCGCGGCGATGTACGAGCTGTTCGCCAATGGCGAAGCGAAGGCCTCGCCCGGCAATTCGATCACCGAAGGCATCGGGCTCGGACGCCAGACGGTGCTGATCGAGGACATCACCGTCGAGCGGCCCTACATCATTCCCGACAGCGAGGCGCTGCCTCATCTGTTCGATCTTGCCCACCATGAGGGGCTGATCCTTGGCGGGTCGAGCGCGATCAACATCGCCGGCGCGGTCAGGCTGGCGCGCGACATGGGGCCGGGGCACACCATCGTGACGGTGCTGTGCGACTATGGCACGCGCTACCAGACCAAGCTGTTCAACCCGGATTTCCTGCGCGACAAGGGCCTGCCGGCGCCGGACTGGCTCGGCCGTGGCGGCCAGGCGCGCACGGGCCTGTTCGTCGACGGCGCACCGGCGAAATGAGCGCCAGAATATGAGCGTTTGGACATGAACGCCGCGGCGGCTTCCATAGAGGAGATTTTCCGCGCCGATGCCTATGCGCGGGCCTGCACAGCCCGCGTTGTCGAGGTCAACGAGCGCGGCGGCATCGTGCTCGACCGGACCGTCTTTTATCCCAATGGCGGTGGCCAGCCGGGCGATCGGGGCCGGCTCGCCTTCGACGGCGGCGAGGCCGAGATCGCAACCACGGTCTATGGCGAAGGGCGTGAGATCGTGCACGTTCCAGCCGATGGCGCACCGCTGCCGCACGTCGGCGCGCAGGTGGAGGCAACGCTCGACTGGCCGCGCCGCTACAAGCTGATGCGGATGCACACGGCGCTGCACCTGTTGTCCGCCGTCCTGCCCTATCCGGTGACAGGCGGCCAGATCGCGGAGGATCGCGGCCGGCTCGACTTCGACATTCCGGACGCCAGCCTCGACCGCGACGAGATCTCGGTCGCGCTCAACGCCCATGTCGGGGCCGACCGCGAGGTCACGATCGGATGGATCAGCGATGAGGAGCTCGCCGCCAAGCCGGACCTCGTCAAGACCATGTCGGTGAAGCCGCCGATCGGGACCGGCCGGGTGCGGCTCATCGAGATCGCCGGCTGCGACCTCCAACCCTGCGGCGGCACTCATGTGGCGCGCACCGGCGAGATCGGCCCGCTCGCGGTCGGGAAGATCGAGAAAAAGGGCGCCCAGAACCGCCGCGTCAGGATCGCATTCGCATGAGCAGCACCGACATCCTGGTCTCAACCGACTGGCTCGAAGGTCAGCTTGGACGCGCGGACCTCGCCATTGTCGACGCCTCCTGGCACATGCCAGCCAGCGGCCGTGAGGGCCGCGCCGAATTCGACGCCAGCCACATTCCAGGTGCGGTTCATTTCGACATCGAGACGATCTCGGACCCGTCGAGCGACCTGGCGCACACGATGCCGTCAGCGCAGACTTTTGAGCAGGCGGCCGGCGCGCTCGGCATTTGCGAGACCATGGAGATCGTCGTCTATGAGAGCGAATTCCCGTTTTCGGCGCCGCGCGTGTGGCTGATGTTCTGCCTGATGGGGGCTCGGCGCGTTCATGTGCTCGACGGCGGCCTGGCCAAGTGGCGGGCCGAGAACCGGCCGCTGACGGACACGCCGAGCGCCCGGCCGCCCGCGAGCTTCCATGCCCGGTTCGATGCGGCGCGTGTCGCCAGCTTCGACGAGATGACCGCGATTGTGCGCGATCGCACCGCGCAGGTGGTCGATGCGCGCTCCAATCCGCGCTTCACCGGCGCCGAGCCAGAGCCGCGCCCCGGCATGCGTTCGGGCCACATGCCGGGTGCGGTCAACATGCATTACGCCGGCTTTGCGCGCGATGACGGCACCTTCAAAGCGCCAGGCGAGCTGGCCGACATGTTCGCCGCCGCCGGCATCGATACCGACCGGCCGGTGGTCGCCTCGTGCGGCTCGGGCGTGACCGCCGCCGTGCCGCTGCTCGCTCTGGCGCTCATCGGGCACGAGACCGGACGGCTCTATGACGGGTCGTGGAGCGAGTGGGGCGGGCGCGCCGACACCGCCATCGAAACCGGCGAGGCGTGCAGGGGCGATCGATGATGCCGCCGCATAAAAAGCCCGCGCCGGTGGCCGGCGCCTGGCCAACCCGCCACAAGACCGTGATCACCTATCTGGAGATGGACGCGCGGCCGGCCCGCGAAGCGCCGCCCCCTGCCCTGCCGATCGCGATCATCCGTGCGTATGACCCGCCGGTTCATTTCTACCGGTATCTCTACGGCACGGTGGGACACGACTATCTGTGGGTTGAACGGCGCAGGCTCACCGACGAGGAGCTGGCCCGGATCATCGGCGATGAGCGCGTTGAGCTTTATGTGGTTCACGCGAACGGTGTGCCGGCGGGCTTCGGCGAGATCGACCTGCGCCGCGACGGGATTGGTCATCTGGCTTATTTCGGCCTGATGCCGGAGTGGATCGGGCGTGGCATCGGGCCCTATTTCCTCAGCCAGCTGATCGGTATCGCCTGGGACCACGAGATCGAGCGGATGACGGTCAATACCTGCACGATGGACCACCCTTCCGCGCTGGCGCTTTACCAGAAAAGCGGCTTTCGGCCGGTGGCGCGGCGCGACGCCGTGATCGAGGCGATCTGAGCAAGCCCCCTCAACCGCAAGCCGGCGTTGCGGCGTGACCGGGTCGGCGCGCCCTTACATGCGGGCGCGCGTCGTATCCTCGATGGTGCCGCCGCCGAGCCTCAGCGTGCGGTCCATGGAACCGGCAAGCTCGTGGTTGTGGGTCGCGATCAGGGCGGCCAGACCCTCAGAGCGGGCAAGCGCGATCAGAGCGTCGAACACGCGCGCGGCCGTCGCCGGATCGAGATTGCCGGTCGGCTCGTCGGCGAGCAGCACGCGCGGCCGGTTGGCGATGGCGCGTGCGATGGCGACGCGCTGCTGCTCGCCGCCCGACAGCTCGCCCGGGCGGTGGCGCAGGCGCTCGGACAGCCCAAGGCCGACCAGGAGCTCTTCGGCGCGGCGGGCCGCATCGGCGCGGGCGATCCCGGCGATCATCTGCGGCATCACCACGTTCTCAAGCGCGGTGAATTCCGGCAACAGGTGATGGAACTGGTAGACGAAGCCGATCGAGGAGCGGCGCAGGCCCGAACGCTCGCGGTCGGACATGGACGAGGTCGCGCGCCCGACAACCAGCACCTCGCCCGCGTCCGGCGCCTCCAGCAGGCCCGCGATATGCAGCAGCGACGACTTGCCAGAGCCCGACTGGCCGA
Organism: Acidimicrobiales bacterium; assembly: GCA_965216655.1. Lineage (GTDB taxonomy): Bacteria > Actinomycetota > Acidimicrobiia > Acidimicrobiales > SZUA-35 > JAHELU01. The sequence goes on along the minus strand of CBDCGP010000029.1, from coordinate 306,403 downwards.
CCAGCGCCACCACCTCGCCGGCGGCCAGCGCCATGTCGAGACCTTCAAAGACCACGAGCGTCGCGCCGCCCTGCACATAATGGCGGGTGACGCCGATAAGCTCGAGTGCTGGCGCCATCGATGTGCGGGGCTCGCTCATTCGTAGCGCAATGCCTTGACCGGATCGATCTTCGCGGCGCGCCAGGACGGATAGAGCGTCGCCAGGAACGACAGCGTCAGCGCCATCGCGACAACGGCCGAGACCTCGTCGAAGCGCATCTCGGCTGGAAGTTCCGTCAGGTAATACAATTTCGGATCGAACAGCGGGGTGCCCGTGAGCCGCGAGATCGCGTTGCGGATCGCGTCGATATTGGCACAGAACAGCGTGCCCGCGATCAGGCCCAGGAGCGTTCCGGTGACGCCGATCGAGGCGCCGGTGATGAAGAAGATCCGCAGAACCGCGCCACGGGTCGCGCCCATGGTGCGCAGGATCGCGATCTCTCCGCGCTTGTCCTTCACCAGCATGATCATGCCGGAAATGATGTTGAGCGCGGCAACCAGAACGATCAGCGAGACGATGATGAACATGATGTCGCGCTCGACCTCAAGCGCGGTGAAGAAGGTGCGATTGCGCTCACGCCAGTCGGTCAGATAGACCGAGCTTTCGACCACGTCGTCAACCCGGTCACGCAGCTCGCCGACCCGGTCGGGATGGTCGAAGAAAACTTCGATGGCGGTGACCGCGTCCGCCTTGTTGAAATAGCTCTGCGCCTCGACAAGCGGCATGAACACGAGACCGTTGTCGTATTCGGACATGCCAACCTCGAAAATCGCCGCGATCGGATAGGACTTGATGCGCGGGGTCTTGCCGAAGGGCGTTACCGCGCCGTCGGGCGAGGCGAGCGTCAGCTGGTCGCCGACGGCAAGGCCGAACTTGTTGGCCATCCGCGCGCCGATCAGGATGCTTTGCGAGCCGTTGAAGCCAACCAGCGAGCCGAACCGGATGTTGCCGGAGACCTTCGGCAGCTGGGCAAGGCCGTCCTCAGTCATGCCGCGCACCAGAGCGCCCGCGTTCAGGTTCGAGGTCGAGACCATCACCTGGCCCTCGACGAAGGGGATCGCCCGCACCACGCCGGAGACCTGGTTGATGTCGCTCGCGGCCTGCTCGTAGTCGGTAAACGGACCGGACAAAGTCTGGACCGTGAGATGGCCGTTCACGCCCAAGATCTTGTCGAGGAGCTCGGTGCGGAAGCCGTTCATCACCGCCAGAACGATGATCAGGGTCGCCACGCCGAGCATGATGCCGGCCAGCGAGAAACCGGCGATCACCGAGATCACGCCCTCGCGGCCGCGCGCGCGCAAATAGCGCCCCGCGACCATCCACTCGAAGGCCGAAAACGCGCCGGCAGTGGTCGGTCCAGCCGTCATGCGCCAGCCCCCGAAAAGCGGTTGAGGGCCGCGTCGGGGCTCATGGTCTCGCGTTCGCCGGTGGCGCGGTTCTTGATCTCGACAGTGTTCGAAGCGATCGCGCGCGGGCCGACGATGATCTGCCAGGGCAGGCCGATCAGGTCCATGCGGGCGAACTTCTCGCCCGCGCGCTCGTCAAGATCGTCATAGAGCACGGCGCGCCCGGCGGCCTGAAGTCCGTGATCCAGCGCTTCGCAGGCGGCATCGCACGCCGCATCGCCGGCCTTGAGGTTGAGCACGCCGACATCGAACGGCGCGACGGATTCGGGCCAGATGATGCCGGCGTCGTCGTGGCTCGCCTCGATGATGGCTCCGACCAGCCGCGACACGCCGATGCCGTAAGAGCCGGAGTGCACGGTCACCGTCTCGCCGGTCGCGGTCTGCACCCTGGCGCCCAGGGGCTCGGAATATTTGGTGCCGAAGAAGAAGATGTGTCCGACCTCGATGCCGCGCGCATTCACCCGATCGGCCTCGGCGACCTCACGCGCGAACCGCCCGGAATCGTGCACATCGTCGGTCGCGGCATAGGGCGCCGTCCAGGCCGAGACGATCGGCTCAAGGTCTGAGTCGTAGTCGACCTCCTCGCCCGGCACCGCCATCTCGATCAGATCGCGGTGGCAATAGACCTCGCTCTCGCCGGTCGCGGCCAGCACAACGAACTCGTGGCTCATATTGCCGCCGATCGGGCCGGTCTCGGCGACCATCGGGATCGCCTTCAGGCCCAAGCGCTTAAAGGTGCGCAGGTACGAGATGAACATACGGTTGTAGGAGCGCCGGCCGTCCTCGGGCGTGAGGTCGAAGGAATAGGCATCCTTCATCAGGAATTCGCGTCCGCGCATGACTCCGAAGCGCGGCCTGATCTCGTCGCGGAACTTCCACTGGATGTGGAACAGGTTGAGCGGCAGGTCCTTGTAGGAGCGCGCGCCGGACGCGAGGATCTCGGTGATCTGCTCCTCGTTGGTCGGCCCGTACAGCATCTCGCGGTCGTGGCGGTCGGTGATGCGCAGCATCTCCTTGCCGTAGTCGTCATAGCGGCCGCTGCGACGCCAAATCTCGGCCGGCTGGATGGTCGGCATCAAGACCTCGATGGCGCCGGCGCGCACCTGTTCTTCGCGCACGATCTCGGCGATGCGGCGCAGCACGGTCTGGCCAAGCGGCAGCCAGGAATAGATGCCCGCGCTCGACTGCTGGATCATGGCGGCGCGGAGCATCAGCCGGTGCGAGACGATTTCAGCCTCACGCGGGTTTTCCTTGATGACCGGCAGGAAATATCTCGAAAGGCGCATGGTGTCGCGTCACTGGTTGATACGGCGTGGCAATGAATCCCGCCCGCCTGTGTCGCGGGACCATCGGCGGAAGTCAAGTCGCGCGCCGGCAATGAGGCGCAAAGCGGGCGGGCCTGCCGCGTCGAAGGCCTTGTTTCGGCAACGAAAGAGATTTTCGACCTTTTGATGACAAGCGCGTTCGGCTTGGCTATAGTCCCACGCGCAACAAGAAAGCGAGCGCGCTGCCAGCGCGCAAAATGGCTCAAGTCTAGGGAGGAGATCCGAGGCGTTCAGCGCTGAAAAAATCGGCGTGTGACCGCAAGGTCCAGACCGCGAGGCACGATTCGCACGGGTCGACATTTGATCGAGCAAGGCCTTTGGCCTTGCTTTTTTTTGTTCAAAATCAATGACCTCACCAGTCCAACGCAGCATGGAGCGGCTCGCTTGGGCGACGTTATTTAGATATTTACTTAATTAAAGACATGCCGTATTCTTTGATCCACACGCACCAGGGAGACGGCAAGGATGTCCGATTTGCACGACACGCGCTTTCCAAACGAAAGCGATGCCTACAGGGATGCGCGCGCGCGGCTTTTGAACGCCGAGATCGCGCTTGAAGAACAGCTTGAGGCGGTGAGCGCACTGCGCCGCGCGCTGCCGCTGGGCGGCGTCGTCAGCGCGGACTACGATTTCAGCGAAATGGCGGGCGGAATCGAACAAAGCGTTGCCATGTCGGACCTGTTCGGCACGGCGCAGAGCCTGTTCGTCTACAGCTTCATGTTCGGTCCGCACGACGATGCGCCCTGCCCTGCCTGCACCTCGCTGATCGACGGCCTGAATGGCATCGCCGACCATGTGGGCGATCGCATTGCCATGGCAGTCGTGGCAAAGTCGCCGGCCAGCCGGCTTGGAGAATACGCTTGCTCCAGAGGCTGGTCGAGGGTCCGCCTGCTGTCGAGCGCGAACAACACCTACAATCGCGACTATTTCGCCGAAGCCCCTGACGGGCGCCAGCTCCCCGCGGCCAACGTGTTCGTGCGCCGGGGCAAAGCGATCCACCACTTCTATTCGGCCGAGCAGCTCTATGTCGATCTGCCGCGACATCCGCGCCATGTCGACCGGCTGTGGCCGATCTGGAACATTTTCGACCTGACGCCGAAAGGCCGGGGCGACTGGGGACCGAAGCTCGCCTATTCGTGAGGCCGGGCCCTTGCGGGCCCATGTTCAGCGCCAGACCGCACAGGGCCCGATCAGGTGCCTGCCGGATTGCCGAACGGGATGTCGTCGAGGGTTACGCCAGCGACCACGGTCAGAAGATAAAGGCCGAACCACAGGATCGCTGCCAGAACGGTCGCCGCAACGATCTTGCGCCAGAGCATCGGCCGGGCCGGCGCGCTCGGCGCCTGGCCGGGCTCAAGCTCGCCGGTCTCTTCGAGCGTGCGCACGCCAAAGGGCAGCACGGCAATGAATGCAAGCCACCACAGGATGATATAGACCGCGAGCGCGCTGGCGATCTGCATGCGTCGTCTCCCGTGTGCTGTCTTGTGTTCGCGCCTGCGCCGGCGTCAGACTTCCTCAAGCTCGATCAGCGTGCCGCAATTGTCTTTGGGATGAAGGAACAGGATCGGCTTGCCGTGCGAGCCGATCACGGGCTTGCCGGTGCCCAGCGCGCGCATGCCGGTCTTTTCAAGCTTTGAGCGCGCGGCCTCCATGTCGGCCACCTCGTAGCACAGATGATGGATGCCGCCGGAGGGATTGCGGGCCAGAAAGCCGGCGATCGGCGAGCTGTCGCCAATCGGCTCCATGAGCTCGACCTTGGTGTTGTCGAGCTCGACAAACACCATGCGAACCCCCTGGTCGGTCTGGTCCATCGGCGCGGACACCTTGGCGCCGTAGGTGTCGCGATAGAGCGCGGCGGCGGCCGAAAGATCCGGCACGGCGATCGCAACATGGTTTAGCTTGCCGATCACGACTTCTTTCCTCCCATCATGCCGCCGCAAATGTCCGGCGGAGCGGCCCTGTTACACCTGCGTGACCGAAACCCGGCAGTCGGCGCGTTTGCCCCAGACCGCTTCGAGCTCGGCGCGGACCGCGCGGCGCACCATCTCGGCCAGGTGATCCGGGTCGCGCCGGCGCGGCGACGGCAGGGAATCGATCGCCGCATCGACCGCATCCTCGACAATGATGGCGATCTCGCGGCCATCGGCCGCGCTTTGAGGCACCCCGAGCAGCTCGACATCAGGATCGACCAGCACATTGCCGCGCGCGTCGGTGACGATGGCAATGAACACGGCGCCGTTCAGGCCAAGCCGGCGCCGGTCGCGCACCGCCGTGTCCTCGGCGTCGGTCAGGATGTTGCCGTCGCGCAGGAGGCGCCCGGACGGCACCTCGTCAACGGTTTCGAGCGGGCCGGGCGCGAGCCGCACCATGGTGCCGTTCGGCACCACGCGGGTGTCGGGAACGCCGCATTCGCGGGCGAATTTCGCGTGCTCGACGAGATGGCGTATCTCGCCATGCATCGGGATCGCGGCGGCGGGGCGTACCCAATCGTACATCTGGCGCAGCTCGTCGCGGCGCGGATGGCCGGTGACATGCACCAGATGGCGGTCCGCATCGACAATCTCGACGCCACGCCCGGCGAGGCGGTTCTCGATCGCGCCAACGGCCTTTTCGTTGCCGGGAATGGTGCGCGCGGAGAAGATCATCATGTCTCCGGCCTCGAGCGTGATGTTGGGATGGCCCTCGCGCGCCACGCGGGCCAGGGCCGCGCGCGGCTCGCCCTGGCTGCCGGTGAGGAGATAGAGCGTCTTTTCGCGCGGCAGGTCGCCACCCTCGTTCTGATCGAGGAACTGGCCGGCACCGGTGAGCCAGCCGGTTTCGCGGGCAACCGCGATCACGCGATGCAGCGCGCGGCCGGCGACCACGACCTCGCGGCCGGCGGCGTGGGCGGCGCGGGCAACAGACAGGATGCGCGCCACGTTGGAGGAGAAGGTCGCGACCGCGACGCGGTTGGGCGCGGCCTTGATGAGGTCGGCCAGATGGGCGGCGACCTCGGTCTCAGACGCCGACGACCCGTCGCGGAAGACGTTGGTCGAATCGCACAGCATCACGTCACAACCGGCCTTGCCGATCGCGCGAAGCCTCGCCTCGTCGGTCGGCTCGCCGATCACCGGGCGGTCGTCGATCTTCCAGTCGCCGGTGTGGAGCACACGGGACCCGTCGGTCTCGATCAGGAGGGCGTTGGGCTCAGGGATGGAATGGGTGACCGTCACGAATTCGAGCGAAAAGGGTCCGATCTCGAACGTCGCGCCCATGTCGAGCACATGGAGCGGGAAGGTGTTGTCGAATCCATGCTCGTCGAGGCGCGTGCGCAGCATGGCGGCGGAAAAGCCGGTGGCATACACCGGCACGCGAAGACGCGGCCACAAGGTCGCGACCGCGCCGAAATGGTCCTCATGGGCGTGGGTTAGAACGATGGCGAGAAGGTTCTGGCGCTCGGCCTCGATAAAGGCGAGGTCCGGCATCACGACCTCGACGCCGGGGAGCGTCTCATCGGCAAAGCCGATGCCGAGATCGACGACGATCCACTTGCGGTCGTCGCGCGGGCCGACCCCATACAGGTACAGGTTCATGCCGATCTCACCGGCGCCGCCGAGGGGGACGTAGACCAGCTCGCTTGCGGGCTTTGGTGCCATCACGCGCGCTCGCCAGCCGGCATGTCGCCGCCGCTCTTCGCGTTGTCGCGTGCGTCCAGCGCGTGGCCTGAGCGCATGACCTCGCCCGCCGCGACGCGGCGGATCGCGCCGCCGGGCATTTCGAGTAGAAGCGCGCCGTCATCGGCAAGCCCGGCGAAGGCCGCATCGAGCGTCTCGGGCCCGATGCGCACGCTCGCGCCGGTGCCGGGCGCGGGCCCGCGCGCGAGCCAGGCTTCGCGGATCAGGCCAAAGCCCCGGCCATCGTCCCAAATACCGAGCCAGTGCTCGAGCGCTGGATCGAGCCTGGCGAACAGCTCATCGGCGCTCAAGTCCGAGCCGAGCCGCGCAAGCGAGGTCGCCGCCCCCGGCGGCTCGCTCACCACATTGACGCCGATACCGACCGCGACCGCGATCCGCTGCCCCATCGGATCGGCCTCGACCAGGATGCCGGAGAGCTTCGCCGCGCCAGCCATCAGGTCGTTCGGCCATTTGAGCTCGAGCGGGGCCGTGACCTCCGGCCCCAGAACGGCCGAGACAGCATCATGAAGCGCCACCGCGGCGACGAAGGCGAGGTTGGTCAGGCGCGCGAGCGGCGGTCCGGTGACGATGAGGCGCGTGGCGTAGAGATTTCCGACCGGCGAAGTCCACTGACGGCCATGACGGCCACGGCCCGCGGTCTGCTCGCCCGCAACGATCCACTGCGGTGCAGGGGCGCAGAGCGCGCGCGCTCGAAAGCCAGCGAATTTGTCGAGGCGACGGAGCGGTGGCGCTCGATGCGGCCGGTCGCCGGTGCGGCCGCTAACGCGCAGGCATGCGGCTCAGCCACGGCCGCGCTCGCGCTGTCGATTACTGGACATGGGCTTCAGACAAACTCAGAACAGCGACCTCGCCGCTGTTTCGGCAGCGCGAACCAGTGGCGCGGGAAAGACGAAATAGAGCAGCACGACGATGCCGCTAACGGTGAGGATCGCGGCAAGATCGCGCGGCATCGGCTCGAACGCCTCGGCCGGCTCGTCGAAATAGATGATCTTGACGATCCTGAGATAGTAGTAAGCGCCCACCACACTCGCCAGCACGCCGATCACGGCCAGGGGATAGAGCCCGGCTTCGATGGCGGCAAGGAAGACGTAGAACTTGGCGAAGAAGCCGGCGAGCGGGGGAATACCGGCGAGCGAGAACATCAGCATCGCCAGGGCCGCGGCCATCATCGGCTGGGAGCGCGCAAGGCCTGCGAGATCGGAAATGTCCTCGACCAGCATATCGCCACGGCGCATCGACAGGACGCAGGCAAAGGTGCCGAGCGTCATGGCGAGGTAGAGCGCCAAATAGATGATGACGCCTGTGACCCCCTCCTCGGTGCCGGCGGCCAGGCCCACCAGCGCAAAGCCCATATGGCCAATCGAGGAATAGGCCAAAAGGCGCTTGATGTTGCGCTGGCCGATCGCGGCGAAGGCGCCAAGCACCATCGAGGCGATGGAGATAAACACGATGATCTGCTGCCACTGGGCGGTGGCATCCGGGAAGGCCTGGACCAGAACGCGCACGAACAGCGCCATGGCGGCGATTTTCGGCGCGGCGGCAAAGAAGGCGGTGACCGGCGTCGGCGCGCCTTCATAAACGTCCGGCGTCCACATGTGGAACGGTACGGCGGAGACCTTGAAGGCAAGGCCGGCGGAGATGAAGGCGAGCCCGAACAGGAGGCCCAGAGGGGTCTCGGCGCCGGTTGCCACCAGCGCGATGCCGGAGAAGGTCACCGTGCCGGTGAAGCCATAGATCAGCGACGAGCCGTAAAGCAGCATGCCGGACGAAAGCGCGCCCAGGACGAAATATTTCAGGCCCGATTCGGTCGCACGCAGCGAATCGCGGCGCACCGCCGCCAGCACGTAGAGCGACAGACTCTGAAGCTCAAGCCCCAGATAAAGCGCGATCAGATCACCGGCCGAGATCATCATCATCATGCCGAGGGTGGCCAGCACGATCAGCACCGGAACCTCGAAGCGGTCGGCGCGCATCATCTGCAGATAGCCCTGCGACATGACGATCACGGCGGCAGCGCCGATCAGCGTCAGCGCCTTCATGAGGATGGCGAAGCTGTCGAGCACAAATGCGCCGCCAAAGGTCTGGGTGTCGGGCGAGGTCTCGATCACGAGGGCTGCGAAGGCGGCCACGAGGAGCGCGATCGAGCCCCAGGTGACGAGCCTGCTGCCGTCCTTGTCGCGGAACGCGCCGAGCATCAAGAGCACCATCGCACCGGCGGCGAGGATGATTTCCGGCAGGGCGGGCAGGAAGTCGGGCAGAGCGTTCACGGGATTTGCCTCACTTGCCAAGCGCTGCGAGCGAGGCAGCCTCGGCGGCGTCGAGGGCTGCCTGGTATTGGTTGATCAAATTGTCAACCGAGGCCGATGTCACGTCGATCAGGGCCGCGGGATAGATGCCGAACAGCACGGTGAGGATCACCATCGGCGCCAAAATCGCGACCTCTCGCGGGTTCATGTCGACAATCGCCTTGAGGTTCTCGTGCTCGATGGTGCCGAAAATCACGCGGCGATAGAGGTAAAGCGCGTAGGCCGCCGACAGGATGACGCCGGTGGTGGCGAGCAGCGCCACCCAGGTGTTGACCTGGAACGCGCCGATCAGCGTCAGAAATTCGCCGACGAAACCGCTGGTGCCGGGCAGGCCGACATTGGCGAGCGTGAACACCATGAACACGAAGGCGTAGATCGGCATACGGCTGACAAGGCCGCCATAAGCGGCAATCTCGCGGGTGTGGATGCGGTCGTAGACAACGCCGACGCACAGGAACAGCGCGGCCGAGACGATGCCGTGGGACAGCATCTGGAAGATGCCGCCCTCGATGCCCTGGGTGGTGAGCGTGAAGATGCCCATCGTCACGAAGCCCATATGGGCGACGGAGGAATAGGCGATCAGCTTCTTGATGTCCTCCTGCGCCAGCGCCACAAGCGAGGTGTAGATGATGGCGACCACCGAGAGGGCGAACACAAAGGGCGCGAACATGTCTCGGACGCCAGCGGGAACATCGGCAAGCGAGAACCGCAGGAAGCCGTAGCCGCCCATTTTCAGCAGGATGCCGGCCAGCATGACCGAACCCGCGGTCGGCGCCTCGACATGCGCATCCGGCAGCCATGTGTGGACCGGCCACATCGGCATCTTGACCGCGAAGGAGGCGAAGAAGGCGAGCCACAGCCAGGTCTGCATATCTCGGCGTCGGAGGCGAAGTTCGGATGCGTTCAGCAGCGTCGGGATATCGGTCGTGCCCGCATCCCAGTACATCGCCATGATGGCGAGCAGCATCAGGACCGAGCCAAGCAGCGTGTAGAGGAAGAACTTGAAGCTCGCATAAACGCGCCGTCCTTGCCGCCCCAGATCCCGATGATCAGGAACATCGGGATCAGGCCGCCCTCGAAGAACAGGTAGAACAGCGACGAGGTCCAGCGCGCAGAACACGCCGATCATCAGCGTCTCAAGCACCAGGAAGGCGATCATGTATTCCTTGACGCGGTCGCGTGATCGCATCCCAGCTGGCCAGAATGCAGATCGGCATGAGGAACGTGGTGAGCATCACGAACAGCACCGAAATGCCGTCGACGCCGACGTGATAGCTGAATTTGCGCCGCCGAGCCAGTCATACTTCTCCACGAACTGGAACTCGGATGTATTGGGCTCGAATTCGGCCCACATCGAAGAGCGACAGCAAGAACACCGATCGATCGTGGTCCACAGCGCCGACGTAACGCGATATTCCGGACGGGCGATCTCGTCGGTCGCCGCGGAATCAGCGAATGATGAAGATCGCGCCCGCCAGCAGCGGCAGGAATGTCGTGATAGCGAGATATGACGGGCCAGCCGCTCATGGTCATCAGGGCGCCCCGCTCGCAAACATGAAATAGGTGATCAGGAGCGCCACGCCGATCAGCATGGCGAAGGCGTAGTGATAGACGTAGCCGGTCTGAACGCTTGCACCACGCTGCGCGTGCAAGGTCGAGCACCCTGGCGGACAATGCCGTCGGGGCCGATGCCGTCGATGACGGTAGCCGTCACCGACGCTTCCAAAGGAAGCGTCCAAGCCGAGCCAGCGCTGCGCGCAGCGTGAAGGCGCCGAAAATGAAATCGTAGAGTTCGTCGAAATACCATTTGTTCAACAAAAAGCAGATAGATCGGGTCGTAGCTTTTCAGCGCGAGAAAATCAGGAATCTTGCGGCCAGCGCCAGATAGAACATCGCGTAAGCGATCAGCCAAACCTGATCGCCATCATGACCGTCGGGGCCGACGATTTCACCGCAGGTCGGCACATGGTGCAGGTCTCTGCAAGGACCCGGTTGTCGGCGGCGAGATGTAGAGAACGCCTCGCGCCAGAATTCCTGCCAGTCGTCTCCGATGAAAAGGTCGTAGAACAGCGCGCTCCGCACCAGCAGCGAACCCAGCGCCAGAATGGCATCAGCGGGACCAGTCATCACCTTCGGGCGACTTTCGTGCGCCTTCTCCAATAGCGTGTCGTTGGACTCGACGCTGGGCTTGCCGTGGAAGGCCAGGAACATCAGCCGCCATGAATAGAACGAGGTGAGCAGCGCCGCAGACCACCGCCAGCCACGAACGCATACATCGCCCACATTGCTGGAATGGGCCGACGAAGGCAGCCTCGATGATCGCGTCCTTCGAATAAGAAGCCGGCAAAGTCCGCCACGCCCGGAATGCCAAGGCCGGTGAGCGATAGGGTGCCGATCATCATCATCCACCCAGGTGAACGGGATGATTTTGGCCATAGCCCGCCCATGCTTTTGCAGGTCCTGCTCGTCGTGACATGCGCGTGGATCACCGAGCCCGCGCCCAGGAACAGCAGCGCCTTGAAGAAGGCATGGGTAAAGAGGTGAAAGATCGCCGGCCTGAATAGGCGCCGACGCCCAGCGCCACGAACATGTAGCCGAGCTGCGAACAGGTCGAATAGGCCACGACGCGCTTGATGTCGTTCTGGACCAAGCCGACGGTGGCGGCAAAGAAGGCTGTGGTGGCGCCGATTACTGGTCACGAAGGCGAGCGCAATCGGCGCCAGAGCTCGAACATCGGCGAGCAGCCGGGCCACCATGAACACGCCCGCCGTCACCATGGTCGCGGCATGGATCAACGCCGAGACCGGGGTCGGGCCTTCCATGGCATCCGGGCAGCCAGGTGTGGAGCAGGAACTGGGCCGATTTGCCCATGGCGCCCAGGAACAGAGCAGCAGACAGAGCACGGTGAGCACGTCCAGGTTCGTAGCTCAAGAAACGCTGAAGCTCTGCCCCACCTGGCGCTCGGTGGGCGGCGGCGAAGACCGTATCGAACTGGATGGTGCCGAAAATGTAGAAGACCGCCAAAGATGCCAAGTGCGAAGCCGAAGTCCCCCACCCGGTTGACGATAAAGGCTTTGATGGCGGCGGCGTTGGCGGCGGGCTTCTCGATACCAGAAGCCGATCAAGCAGATAGGAAGCGAGCCCAACGCCTTCCCAGCCGAAGAAGAGCTGAAGGAAGTTGTCGGAGGTCACCAGCGCCAGCATGGCGAAGGTGAAAAGCGAGAGATAGGCGAAGAAGCGAGGCTGATGGGGATCGTGGTCCATGTAGCCGATCGAATAGAGGTGTACGAGCCCCGATACGGTGTTGACCACCACCAGCATCACCGACGGTCAGCGTATCGACACGGAAGCGCCCAGGAGACCGTCCAGCTCGCCCGACGAGTCAGCCATGCGGAATATTTCGATGACGCCCCTCCTCGGTGTCCGAAAAGCCGACCTGGAAGAAAGCAACCCAGGAGAGGACCGCGCCGAACATGATCACGAAGGCGCTGGTGATGCACGCTCGCAAGCCGCGGGCGCCCAATCTGGCGGCCGAAGAATCCGGCCATGAATGGCGCCCAGGAGCGCGAAGGCAGACAATCGACGAATACATCGTTCAGATCGCCCCCACATATCGACCGATTGTCGCCCTGCCCATGCTCAGCCCTTCATCAGGTTGATGTCCTCAACCGCGATCGAACCGCGGTTGCGGAAATAGACGACAAGAATTGCAAGCCCGATCGCGGCTTCGGCGGCAGCGACGGTAAGGATCAAAAGCGCGAAGACCTGCCCCAGAAGATCGCCGTGATGGGCGGAAAAGGCGACCAGGTTGATGTTGACCGACAGCAAGATCAGCTCGACCGACATCAAGATGATGATGACGTTCTTGCGATTCAGGAAGATCCCGAACACGCCGAGCGTGAAGATGATGGCGCCGAGCGTCAGATAGTGTCCAAGGCCGATCACCATGGCTCAGATCCCCTGCCCCGGTTTGACGTCGACGAGATGCACCGCCTCGGACGGACGGCGGGCGACCTGGGCGGAGATGTCCTGGCGCTTGACGCCCTCCTTGTGGCGCAGAGTCAGCACGATGGCGCCGATCATGGCGACCAGCAGCACCATGCCGGCGGCCTGGAAGAAGTAGACATAGTCGGTGTAGATCAGCCGCCCCAGCGCCTCGGTATTGGTGACCTCGGCCGCGTCGGGAATGGGGGCGGCGACCACGCCGACAAGACCCGGCTCGGCCACGTAGCCACCGAGCGCCAGCAAGATTTCGACCAGAAGAACGAGCCCGATCAGGCCGCCGACCGGCAGGTAGTTCAAAAAACCCGACCTCAGTTCGGCGAAGTCGATGTCGAGCATCATCACGACGAACAGGAACAGAACGGCGACGGCGCCGACATAGACGATCACCAGCACCAGGGCGAGGAACTCGGCGCCGGCAATCAGGAACAGGCCCGCGGCGTTGACGAAAGCGAGGATCAGGAACAGCACCGAATGCACGGGGTTGCGCCCGGCAATCACCATGAAAGCCGAGGCGACCGTCACCGCCGCGAACAGGTAGAAGAAGAACGCCGTCACGCCCATCAGACCGCGTGTGCCCCCTTTATGTCCGTCCGCATGTGCCTTCCCCCGAAGCGTCGTGTCATGATTTTACCGCTTTTGGCCCTGGCGATCCCGTCTCACCGATATGGCGCGTCAAGCGCGATGTTCTGCGCGATTTCGCGTTCCCAGCGGTCGCCGTTCGCGAGCAGCCGCTCCTTGTTGTAATAGAGTTCCTCGCGGGTTTCGGTCGCAAACTCGAAATTCGGCCCCTCGACGATGGCATCGACCGGACAGGCCTCCTGGCAAAAGCCGCAATAAATGCACTTCACCATGTCGATGTCGTAGCGCGTCGTGCGGCGCGTGCCGTCATTGTTGCGCGGGCCAGCCTCAATGGTGATCGCCTGGGCCGGGCAGATCGCCTCGCACAGCTTGCAGGCGATGCAGCGCTCCTCGCCGTTGGGGTAGCGCCGGAGCGCATGCTCGCCGCGAAAGCGCGGGCTGAGCGGGCCCTTCTCGAAGGGATAGTTCAATGTCGGCTTGGGCCGGAAGAAGTACTTCATGCCAAGGAAGAACGCCTGGATAAACTCCAAGAGGAACAGCGATCTGGCGGCGCGGTCGAGAGTGATCAGTCCAAGCATGAGATCGCGAATGACTGCCCTCGCCTGGATACGCATGGTGGGATCGGCTTGGTTCGCCAGCCCCGCCATCTCCTGCACCATGAGGCGGTACATTAGCGTGGCCTCGTCGTGCTCGAAGCAGGCAAACGTCACGTTGCGGCCGCTGACGCTGAGATTGCGAGCCCATTGAAGGGCGCAGATCGTCTTGCCGGCACCAGGCTGGCCGCCGAGCAGGATCACCTCGCCTGGGAGAAAGCCGCCGTCGAGGACCGAATCCAACGGTTCGAATCCTGTGCGGGCGGGCGGAACACCGGAGGTTCGAAACGTTTGCTGTCGAAGCTGCCCGATGAGGGTCGATACTCGGTGCGCCTCCTCGTGGACTGTGTCCAGCGCCGACCCTCGACCATCCCAACCCTCTCTGCTTGTCACCTCGGTCATCCGAAGATCTCCAGAATCGCAATCGCAGCAGGCCCGAGAATGGCAATGAATAGGGTCGGCAGAATGCACAATCCGAGCGGGAACATCATCTTAATTGGAAGTTGATTTGCTCGCTCTTCGGCGCGGTACCGACGCTTCTCTCGCATCTCTGCTGACACTGCGCGTAGCGATCGGGCCAACGGGACACCGAGAATCTCAGCTTGTCGAAGGTTTAGGATTACGGATCGCAAATCTTCGACTTGTGAGCGATCGGCCATTCGTTCCATAGCGTCAGCCCGGCCGGTACCCATACGTATGTCCTGGATCATTCGGCCGAACTCAACTGCCAGTGGGTGATTCTCGCTACCCACCATCCGATCGATGGCGGCCTCGAAGCCCAAGCCGGCTTCAACTGAGATGGTAATCTGATCGAGGACGTCGGGGAGAAGAACTGTTATCTCCTCTGCCCGGCGGTCGGCTTTCGCCCTGATCAATAGGTCGGGCATTACAAAGGCCGCCAGCACGCAAGCGATTGTCATCAGCAGCGAGCCAACGGTAGCGTTGCCGAGCAAGCGCAGGCCAAGGAGCGCTCCTACTGCGAGAGGAAGCACGAGTTTGGCGCCGAGGACCTGCTCTGGAGTGATCCTGCCTGTCCAGCCAGCCTTGGCCAACGTTGTCGTTTTTGACTCAATCCACCCTATCGGAGTGAATCGCATCAATCGAGTACCTACTGAGCGCATGAACGGAAGCACGAATCGGTCCGTTGCCGATCTTTCGAGGACCGCTTCACGCATCGTCGGTTGATAGTCCGCCAAGTTCTGGCTGACGCGACGGGTAAGCTGGCGATCGGAGGAGATGGCCCACCAAGCCACAGGAAGGGCGCTGGCCAACATGGCGGCGGCTATCCAGACAACTACTGGCATGAAACTTCCTCTCGGACCTAGTACTCGAAGTTGACGACTTTGCGGATCCAGAAGTACCCGATGGTCATCATCACTAGCGAAATAGCGATTAGCACTTGACCTATGCCGGTCGTGAACATCAGGCTGGCGGTGTCTGGTGTGCGCCACAGGGAAAAGGCGAACACAAAGAACGGCAATGCGAGAAGAACCCACCCAGAGGCACGGCCCTCGGCTGATATCGCCTTCACCATTCGGCTGATCCGGCGCCGCTCCCGGATGGTGCTGGCAATGGTGTCTAGCAATTCGGTGAGGTCTCCACCAAGTTCACGGTTGATCGCCACCGCTTTGGCCACCCACTCAAAGTCTTGGCTCTTCATCCGCTCCGCAACGGACAGCATTGACTCGGTCATATCGCGGCCGACTTGTACCTCGAAACCGATGCGGCGGAACTGCTCAGCAGTCGGAGATGGGGCCTCCTGAGCGACCAGCTCCATGGCCTGCGGTAGCCCTCGGCCTGCTCGAAGGCTGCCACCAAGAACGCCGAGGGTATCAGTCAGCTGCTCGGCGAACAGCTCTCGTTGCTTCGCAGCTCGATGGCTTAAATACCAAACGCAACATAACGACGCTAGCACAGCAACAACGATGCCAAGCAGCAGGCCTCCTACTAGCCAACCGAGCAGTGCGAGTACTACGACGATCACCGACGTTATTAGCACGAATTCGCCGGGACGCAGGTGTAGGCCGGCGGCGTCCAAGGCCTTGTTGAGCTCCCCCTCCTGATCTCTACGAGCGACGAGCTGGTCGGCGGCCGTAGAGAGCCGGCCTTTGAGGCCAGCAACCTGATCCGCTCGAGATGCTGCTTCGAGACGGATATCAACTGCAGGATTGATAACTAGTGCACCCATAAGAATCATGGCCACGAACATGGCAAGAGCACCGATGGGCAGCATGAAGGAGCGACCGAGCAGCCCGGGATTGGGTGGCGGCACGATTCCCAGCTGCGATTCGGTGGGAACGTTCAGCACGCGGGCGGGGCCTTCCGGGGCGTCAACTGCTGCAGCGGACTCCTCTCGTTCGCCATCGAGAACCACCTGAGCAAAAGCCAAGGTGTTGTCGACCGCTACGGAGACGGTTACTCTCGCTGTGCGTTGATTGGGCCGGGGGAAAGTCAACTGATAACGGCCGGCAAGACGATCGGCGATGCGCTCATATGTCGTCTGCAGCTCACCGCTGTCAGCGGCAACATAGATTCCGTTTAGCTCTTCGACGGCCGACTGCAGTTCGGTGCCGTCGGCGGACGGACTGTCCACGAAAACGGCGTACAGAGCAGACCCGGACTCCTCCAAAGCATCAATTGCGTCCTGTTGGCCCGCCACGCCGCCGTCGTTGGCCCCATCAGAGAGAACCACCACATACGGCAGGATCCCGCTCGTGTCGCTTCCCTGCTTGGATGCCTCGACCAGTCCGTCCCACAGTGCCGTATCGCCGCCCGCTGCCAGGCTGTTGATATTGGATCGCGCAAGCGAGTGATCCGAGGTTGGTTCATTGAGAACGCTCACGCTGTCACCGAATCCGATGACGCCGACCCGCGCGTTGTCCGGGAGGCGATCGACCAGCGAGATGGCGGCGCGCTTTGCGGCGTCCATGGCACCGGAGGGGATCATCGAGCCGGACGTGTCGAGCACCATGATGACGTCGACCCCGCTGGTAACGCCGCTCAACTGGAAGTTGTCGATCGAACTGCCGTTGTAGGCAAGGCCAAAGACCGACTTATCAGGTAGCGGCGACTCACCCGTGCTAGGCACGGCAACATCCAGGACGACGGTCTCTCCGTCATCGGCCACGTCAAGGATCTGAACGAGCGCTGCATCGCTGTCGGCAGCTGTGCTCTCGCTGCTGTCGCCTCCTTGAGCCGCGACAGGAAACGGCGCCAGCAGGAGCGCGACCAGCCCAACGGCCAACGAAACCAACCAACCCCGCCAAGTCTTGATCATTTGATTCCCAAATGCTGCATTGGGTCGGTGGACAGGCGGATCATCTCCTCCGGAAGCTTAATTCCCATCTGTCGTAGCTCATCAGAGAACATCGGTCGGATGCCGGTCGGGCGGATCTGCCCGATGTAGCGGCCGCTGCCGTCCATTCCGGCGTCGTAGTCGAACTTGTAGATCGTCGACATGGTGATGGTTTCGCCCTCCATACCGTTGATCTCGGAGATCTCGGTGATCCGACGGGTGCCGTCGCGAAGGCGGGAGAGGTGGACGACAACGTCGAGCGCAGAGGCCACCTGTTCCCGGATGGCCTTGGTCGGTAGATCGAGGCCGGCCATCATGACCATGGTCTCGAGACGAGCCATGGCATCGCGAGGGGTGTTGGCATGAAGCGTTGACAAGGACCCTTCGTGGCCGGTGTTCATGGCCTGGAGCATGTCGATGGCTTCACCGCCGCGCACCTCACCCACGACGATGCGATCGGGTCGCATACGCAGCGAGTTTCTCACTAGTTCCCGAATGGCAACCTGGCCCTTGCCCTCCACATTGGCGGGGCGGGCCTCCAAGCGGATGACATGGCGCTGATGGAGCTGAAGTTCGACCGCGTCCTCGATCGTGATGATCCGCTCATCGGTCGGGATGTATGACGAGACCACGTTCAGGAGGGTGGTCTTACCGGTGCCGGTACCACCGCTGATGAGGATGTTGCGCTTACCCCTGACGCAGATGTCAAGGAAGTCGGCGACCTGCTGGTTCATGGTGCCAAAGTTGATCAGGTCGTTCGCAGTGTAGGGATCGGCGGCGAATTTTCGAATGGTGAGCATCGGACCGTCGACCGACAGGGGCGGGATGACGGCGTTTACACGGCTTCCATCGGGGAGGCGGGCGTCGACCAGAGGCGACGACTCGTCGATACGGCGTCCCACAGCGGTGACAATCCGCTCGATGACCTGTCGCAGGTGCGCAATGGTCAAGAACCGGCTGTCGGTCATGTAGAGCTTGCCAGCCCGCTCGACGAAAATCGAGTCAGTGGCGTTGACCATGATCTCGGTCACACTCTCGTCGGCGAGGAGTGCCTCGATCGGGCCGAGCCCCATGACATCAGCTCGAATCGACTCGACGAGACCATGGCGCTCGTGTGGCTCGAGCTGTGCCGCCTCGCCGGCGAGGATTTCGTCGAGCTCCCGCACGACGTAACCGCGCAACTGATCCTCGGAGAGATTCGGATCGAAAAGGCGGCTTCCGAGGCGCTTGAACAGTGCCTCTTGAGCGCGTGACCGCAGGCTTGACAGCGGATCACGGAACCGCGGCGACGTATCCTCCATCGTCGGGACGACTGTGATGTCGGGTCGAGGGGGCATTGCGCCGTTACCGTTGCCGTTGGTTTGTTCGGGCTGGCCGGAGCTGTTGAGTAGATCGGCGATATTCATGAGCGGTCTCCTCTCAAGCCGCGGAACACGGAACGCGACTTCTCTTCCTGGTCGGGGACGAAATAGTGGGCGATCGATTCGAACTTGCGGGCGATGTTCCCGCTGTCCTTCTCGATGGCTGGTGACCCCTCGTTGGTGGAAACCGGGATCAGTCGATTACTGGGAACCTCGAACCTGATCTCCATCCCGATCGAACCTTCGATGTCGGCCGGGGAGAGCCCGACCTTCGCATTTGAACGATTGAGGATCAGGCTGCGACGTTGTGAGGTGAAGCCGACTTGATCGAGCACCTCGATCTGTCGCCGGACGGCGAGAATAGCTGGCACGTCCGTGGTTGTCACGAACAGAAGGTCGGTGGCCAGCTGCATAGCTACGAGGGTGGCCGAGTCGATACCGGCACCGGTGTCGATCACGACGAACGGGAACTCCTCCGCCAGAGCCGAGACCGTAGACTTGAGGTCGTCGTTGTCGATGCCGTCGGCCTGTCCCAAGTCATCGGGTGGCGAAAGCATGACGAGGCCGGAGTCGTGCGAGGTCAGGAAAACCTTAAGTGCGCTCCGCTCGTGATTCGTGGCGTGAATCGCATCAGCCAGCGAGTGCTCCGGCTTAAGACCGAGAGAGCTGGCGCAGTCGCCAAACTGCAGGTCCAAATCAAGCAACAGTACCTGCTTGGGCGAGCGTCTGGCAAGGCCCACGGCTAAGTTGGTGGCGATCGTGGTCTTTCCCGTTCCACCCTTCGGGCTGACCACGGCGATGACCCTGCGTCGGAGAGCTGGCGACTCCTCGGCCGACAGTCCGTGGCGATCGCGGGCCAGGTCGAAAATCGGCTCCAGCTTGGTCACCAATTGTGAAGGAGCCAAGTCGGTTGCGAGAACCTCCCTTGCTCCAAGGCGAAGGAGGTCCATCGACACTTCGACGGTTGGATCCTGCATGAGAACGACAGTGGTGGTCGCCCGAAAGCGCCGGTCAACGTCGGCCACCACGTAGCGTGTGACCTCGCGGGGCAAGTCGGGTCCAATGACCAGCAACTCCGGATTGGCGGCACACGAGTCCATCGACACTTCGGCCGAGTCGCGCCATTGATTCGACCACACGCGCCGAACTGCGGCACGTTTGCCGAACCCCGACATCAGCGACTGCTCGATGTCGGCGTTTCCGGAGAGTACTGTTATCCCGCTCATGGTTGGCTCGCGTCCTCTGCTTCCGCGTCTTCCGGCTCAGTAGCGTCCTCGGTATCGTCCTCGATAACGATGTCGTCGAGTAGATCGCCGTCAGTGGCGTCGGTCTCGTTGTAGATGTTGGACCGCGTCTTGATGGCGTCCTCGCTGTCGGGCACGGTCTCCCGGTCAATGGCCAGCCAGAGGAAGCCGAACTCTGCTGTGAACACGATCCGCTCGGCGTCATTCGGCTCGAGCGCTAGCGTCACCAGCAGTGCATCTTCCGGCGCCGTGTTCAGCCGATCGGAGTCCTCGTCGTTGCCGAGGCCCACCGATTGAGTCTCCTGGACGGCCGTGACAAGAGCTCGACGAACGATGACGTCGGTCGTGTTGGGGGTTGCTCCGTCGACGTCCTCAGCAATTGCCTGGGGGAGGGCCACCTCCTCACCGTTGATCTCCACCACCGTGGCCGTGAGGTCAAAGGGCTCGAACGAGGCGAAAACAGCCACGGTCTGACCCGGCTCTAGAAGCCCGCCGACCGCTCGCTGCGGATCCAGCTCGATGGTTATCTCGAACAGATCTTCCGGTACCTGAACGCCGAGCTCCCGATCGTTGAACTCCGCCACCTCGACGAACCGGCTTTCCAAGAGCTGTTCGCCAGGTTGTAGATCGACTGCAGCCACGCGACCGCGCAATGACGCAAGATTGTCGACGGCGTCGACGGGTCGGATCTTCGTCGGCACCTCCTCGACGATCACCTGTTCTTCGATGTCCTCGCCGGCGGTTCCGCCGATGATGGGATCGGTCACCACGTAGACCTCGACCAACTCCTCGCCTTCAAGGGCCCGCTCCTCGGCTCCGGCCACGAAGGCCACGAGCGCCACGGTTCCAATCAAGGCCAGCAGTACGGCGGCGGCCAAACCAACAACACGTCTACTCATTGTTTACCAAACTTCGTTTCTACGATTCGACAGGGGACGGCTAGGGGAGACAGCCGGATGTGTTCGTGGCGTCAACGGCACACATCGAGATGACCTTGTTTCCACCAGTGCCCGATCCGTCGCCGCCACCAACACCCGGCACGAAGCCCGGGTCGACCAGGAAATCGATGTACTGGTTGCTGGCCCCGTTCCCGTTGCCGTTGCTCCCGTTGATCTTGAAGCCGGCGATCCCGAACTCGAGCGATCCCGGCGATGTGGTAGTAGGTCTGCCCGGGCTTCTCTTCAACGTAGTTGAACAGCGGCACTGTGAAGTACTGGCCACTGTTCTTCAGGTCGTTCATGATTGACTTGGTCGAAGCCAGGCCATTGCCGGTCTGGGTGGGCAGGCAGTGCTCCTCGCCGACGCAGGTGTCGGGGACGTGGCTGTCGTCGAACTCGACTAGGCCCTCGTAGCCGAACTCCATCCACTCCTGCAGCCAATTTGCACCGCCACTGATCGCACCGTCGAGATCGACCGCTCCCCAGTTCCCTTCGGTGTCGCCACAGGGGTCCCCCTGATCGTTCGTCCACCAAACACGCACCTCCACTGGTGAAGGGGGTGGAGGGTCCTGGTAGATGGCGTTGTAGAGTTCCTCATTTCCGTTTTCACTGAGGCAGAGGCCGAGCGGGCGCAAGCCGTAGACTCCACTGGGATCACTCCATGCCGCAGTGGATGATGACGTCACGGTGTAGTCGCCGAATCCGAGGATGCCGGCAAACCAGGTCTGGACGTTGTGCGAGGCGGTCACCGTGACATAACCGTTGCTTCCCGATCCGGCCGGCGTGCAGCTGTCCATTGTTGCATCGGTTTCGTTGAGGCCCACGTAGGTGGCGGCAGTTGTGGCGCAACCATCGTCGCCCTGGGCATAGTCCTGCGCCGCTGCCAACGCTGCCGCGTCCGTGGCCGGAATGAGCGCTCGGCGAATACGCCAGCCGTTGCCGAGGTCAATGGTGAGCGACGCCATACCGAAGATGACTACCACCATCAGGGCGATCAGCGGGAGAGTGGCCCCCTCTTCGCATCGAATCGAGAAACGCATCGACTGTCCCCTCCAAGTCATGCCGACGCCTCGCATCGGAAGACCGCAGTTCCGTTCAACGTCACAGAGTAGTTGGACAACACGAGCGGAATGTTGATGATGTGGTCGGTGCTGACTCCAACCGTCACGGTCTCGCCTGGACGATTCAGGCAGACTGCGCTGACCGACACCACTGCCGGATTAGACATCGGAACGCCGACCAGCGCTTCGTTGACACGGGTTTCGATGTCGCTCACGGTGCTCGACTCTATTGAAGCGAGGCGTCCACCCTCGCGGGCAGCGGCCTCGATTGCCTGGGCCTTGGTGAAGGCTATGCCGAACTCGGCTATGCCGAATACGATCATCACCAGCAGCGGCAGGATGAGAGCGAATTCTGTCATCGATGCACCGGACTCAGAATCGAGTCGACGGATGTGACACCACACTGGTCGGCAACTATGGCTATTATTTGCTGGCTTCCGCATCTGGCCCTCCCGCCAGAAAGTGACGGCTCGACGAGCCGCTTGGCGAATCCGGGCGGCTGTTGCTCCACCCTTGGTACGCCGATGATAGCGATCTGCGTTGGGCCCCCGCACCAGGCAATTTCCCTAGCTGGAGTGGGGCGGCCGGATCGATTGTGGGCGGCTAAAAAGCCGTAACGAACCCTTGAAACATGTTGTTGATCTTCGTGCCGACCGTAGGCAGGACCAGCAGAGCTGGCGCAGCGATCAGCACAAGCAGCAGGGCGTACTCCGGCAAGCTCGCACCATGGTCATCGTGCGTGAAGTCCACTACCGATGATCGGTAGAAAGAGGCTCGCTTCCGGACGCTCGACCACCGGCTGGTTACCATAACTTTCTCGACTTTGGATGAAGCCACTAATGATCCTCCTTTGAACGTGCAGACTGAGCGTCCTGGTGGAGGGCACGTCCGCCCTCCACCAGGACGCCATAATCAGCGGTCCTTGTGCTTACGGGAGGGCGTTGCTGATCGTCTGGAACGCGGCCGCGATCTGGCCGCCCAAGATCCCGATCACGACGCCGACACACACGACGGCAATCAGGGCGACGAGCAGGCCGTACTCAGCCAGGGCCGCGCCCTTCTCCTCCTTGATGCGGCCAGCGGCGCGTGTCATCAGCACGGAAAGGTAAAGCATGGATTTCTCCTCCTAAGGTTGGGGAGCCCGACGGACTCCTCCGCTACGGGCTTGTCGAACCGGTTTGGTTCGCCGCTAACAATGATCGGTGTTACGCTCATCGCTGCCATCACCCAAATTGGGTATAGGGTGTGAAGCGGCATTTTTGCCTAGTGCCTGGCCGCAGCGGGCCAACGTAGCCTTGGGGGGGGGGGGGGGGGGAGCTTGTCGAGAGTCCAAGACCTCGTGGCGACCGTGGTAGGGGGCGAGAGAGGAGGGACAAGCGGGTGCGTCGACTGGTAGAGACAACGTCACGGTTCGTATCGGCCCAACCGGTCGATCCGGCAGACGCGCCGGTCTACGCATCTCCGCCGATCGGCAAGGCGTTCGTTGCGTTCACGGCGGCATTGGGCGCCACGTTCGTGGCAACACTCATTGAGGTCCGTCAGGATTTCGACGTCACGTCGAGCGCTCTTTCCCAGCTTGGCATGGTCGCAACGACCACGTTCCTACTAGCCGCGTTGGCGGTCGGATACCGAGCGTTGTCAACCGGGTCATCCACCCTCGCGCCGATCTCCGTTCTGCTTCTGTTGCCGTGCGCCGTCTGGTCTTGGTTCGTGCTCGTGCAGGGCTCGACGACCGGAAGGTTGGTAACAACCGTCATCGCGCTCCTCGTGGCCGCTGTTGGAGTATCGCTCCTCGTCGAAGGCTTGGTCCGCGCCCAGTGGCTTGGGGTGTTCTGCGGCCTTGGCGCTGCTGGTTTGACGGTTGCCCTAAGCCTGGTACACAACAACCCGGATACTCGTGAAACCCTGTCTCTGGCGCTGCTTGCCTGCTTCTCTGGCATCGCCTGTATGTACGGAGCCCTGGTGGAGATCCAATCGACCGGACGCCGGTCTTTCGAGGAGCTACTCGACGCCAAGCGAACGATCGAAGCCGAGATCTCCGAAACGGAGGACCTCCTCCACGACCTGCGCTCGGGGCTGTTGTCGATCGAAACGGCAATGGCATCGCTCGACGACGACGTCGGTGAGCCGTTGCGCACCGAGACCGCCAGATTGCGGAAGTTGACCGCCAAGCGCAAGAGGAATCCCAGGGAATTCGACATGATCCCGGGCGTGCGGGACATGGTCAAGACTCGCCGCACAAGCGGCGTAACCATCGATCTGCGAGCGCCCACCTCGGCCCAGATCATGGGAGAGGAGAGCGAAGTTATGGCCATCGTCGACAACCTGTTGTCGAACGCGATGCGCCACGGGCGCCGATCCGGTCCATGTTGATATCGAGGAGCATGCTGGCCACGTGCAAGTCAGGGTCTCCGACTCCGGTGCAACCATCGATCCGAAACAAACCTCTAGTCTCTTCAAGCGTGGTTTCACCTCGCACAAGGACGGTGAAGGCATCGGTCTCGACCGGGCCCGGATGCTCGCCGAGCTCCACCACGGGTCGGTGGTGTACGAGCCGGGTGAAGACGGAAAGACGTCGTTCGTGCTCACGTTGCCCAACAGCGAAACCGCCGAGTCCACCGCTGATCCGAAGGTAGTGGCGTGGAGCCCAGTGGGTCGCACGTGAGTATCGCCGAGCCGACCGCCCAGCCGAAGCAGCTTCGCCACCTGGTGGTCGTCGACGATCACCCGCTGCTCGCACTCGGACTCAAGCATCAGCTCGAACGTACTGGCATGATCGTCGACATCGTCGACCCGGTCGGGGCAACGGATCTCGTCCAACAGATCTGCAGCTTTGAACCCGACCTCGTGCTTGTCGACCTCGACATGCCGTTCGAGAACGGCGGTGTTGGACTCACCGAGGAGCTGGTGGAGGCCGAGCAGACCGTGGCCGTACTCACCGGCAGCACCGACCGCACTCTATGGGCCCAGTGCCTCGAGAACGGTGCGGTGGCGCTCCTGACCAAGGACGAGACCCTCGAGTCCCTGATCGCCGCCATCTCGAAGCTGCTGGCCGGCGATTCCATCCGGCAGCACCATCGGCTGACCCTCATCAGCGAATACCGGGAACAGCAGAACGAACGAGCCATGCGCCGGCGGGGTTTCGATGATCTCTCCGACCGCGAGAGCCAGGTGCTGGGCGGTCTCATGGAAGGCATGAGCCCGGCCGTACTTGCCGAACGTGATTTCGTGTCGGTCCAGACCGTGCGAACCCAGATCAAGAACGTGCTGTCGAAGCTGGGCGTCAACTCGCAGCTCGCCGCCGTCGCTCGGGCCTACGAATCGGGCTGGAACCTCAACGATCAACCGGAGTGATTCACCGGACCGACCCGTGGGTAGAACAACTTCACGGATTGGCAACATTTGGCCTGTTGAGCCAGCGGGGATCGAGTCGTATGATCGCAGACGTGGCAGTCGCAAATGCACGGGCCCTCGCCCGACGCCTGCTGGCTGACGACCAACCCCGACGTTGGAACCACGTGCAAGGCGTGGCGAAACGGGCGGAGCTGTTCGTCGACCGCATCCCGCACTCGGAGGCCCTCGCTCAGGCCGCCTATCTCCACGACATCGGCTACGCCCCGTCGCTCGTCGATATCGGCTTCCACCAGATCGACGGTGCCCGCTATCTTCGCCGCGAGGGCTGGGATGACGCCGTCGTCAACCTCGTCGCCCACCACTCGGGCGCACAGCAGCGGGCCGAGCTGGAGGGCTTGGGCGAGATCTACACCGCCGAGTTCCCCTTTGACGACTCGCTACCTCACCGGGAACTTCACTTCTGCGACGTAACGACCGCGCTCGACGGCGTGCCAACCACGGTGCAGGCCCGCCTCGCCGACATGCGCCATCGCCACCAGAACAACCCGAACATGATCGGGTACCTCGACGGTCACGGGAAGGCCATCGAAGATCTGGTGGCCGAGATCTGGTCGGTTCTCGACGGCGTCGGTCAACCCGATGAGCCAGACGAGACCGGCCTCACCATCTCGGCTCCCTGACGCACCCGTTCGGCCAGGATCCGATGGGCCATCGAATCGGCGGCCCGGAGGTTGCCGCCGCTCGCGGCGAAGACCTCGTCGACGTCGGCTGAGGTGAACCCTACGGTCACCTCCCGGCCATCCAGGGCGGCCGACCGCAGCCTTCGCTCGAGAACCATCGCCAGTTCGGTGCGGGTCACCGGCTGCAGGTGGTGGGTGCGCACGGCCAGGCCGGCCTGTCGAGCAACACGAGTCAGATCCCGATGGGTGCCTACCACGACCGTGGCATCCAAGGAGGCGAGTCGTCGCAGCCACCGGGCCCGGAGCAGCACCGGCATCCGATCGATCTCGTCGCCGTAGACCACGTCGGCGACGGGAGGCGCCTGCCAGCGATCTCGGTACGGGCGGCGGGGGATGTAGTGCAACTCCGCCGGGGTGATCCGCCTCCACTCGGCCACGTGCGTCGACTTGCCCATGCCCTGGTCGCCGATGACCTGGACCAGGGTTCGTGACCCCGGCGGCGGCGGTGGCGGCAGCCCACGGTCGACGAACCACGAACCGGTCGCCGGTTCCGTGGGATCGTCCGACTCGGTGGTCGCTGCGAAGGGGTTGGCCACCAGCCCCCACCCGGTGGTAGCGGTCGAAGGTCCCGACTGGCGGGCCGACCGGCGAGGCCGTGGGGCGGATTGCCGTCATCGGGTCATCGGAGGTAGTGGATGAGGCTGGCGGTACCAGCCGCTGCCGCCCTCCGGGATCACGACGAACTCGACGTCGGTCTTGCGGTCGATCCGCATCCTCAGATCGGTGCGGGCCTCGACCGACCAGCGAACCCGGAACAGTGAACCGTCGTAGGAGATCGGCGCGTCGGTCGGCACGTCGAGGGCCAAGTCACCGTACAGGGATCCGTCGATGTTCACATCGAAGGCCTGGGCGGGGCCAGTCCAGCGGTCGCGATCGCCCCGTCCGTCGGTCTCCCATCGAAGCGTGACGCGGACCTCTCGAATCCGCTCGGTGGTCGGGTCGATGCCTTCAGCACCGGGCAGCGTGACCCGACCCCGGACCTGGCCACCGAGCTCGACGAACCAGTCGGCCAACTCGATTCGTGGGGTGGCCGCCGTCATCGGTCTGGCTCCGGGACCGGATCGCCGCCGGTGTACAGGCCGCCCTCGCCGACGAGGTCGGTCGTGTCGAGCGTCGGATACACCGGCAGGTCGATCTTGGAGGTGGTCCGCTTGCCGAACGGGTAACCCAGCCGGGTCTTCAGCTCCCACCTGATGCGATTGTGGTCGAGTTTCATGCTGGGTCCGCCGGCGTCGGCCGGGATCACGACCGTCAACACCGCCTCGATGCCGTTCTCCACCAGGGTGGCGGCCGCCACCGACCGGCTCGTGAAGACCTCGTGGGTCTCGGTGCGGGTGTCCGTGCCGACCGTGTACTGCACCCATTCCTCGCATTCGAGTTCGGCCTCGACATTGACCTGACCACCGAGGCGGCCGCGGGCTCTGGTCGAGATCGCTCGACGGCGGTACACGGCGGTCATGGTCCGCCCGAGTTGGGGCGGCCACGGCGTGAACTCCACCGTCGGGTTCTCCCATCCCGCCAGCCGCTCGGCCAGTGACGCCGAACCCGGGGACAGGGCCGACACCAGCACGACCGCCAGCGGGGCGAACAGCGCGACGCCCAGCACTCGCGGGAAGATGTAGGACAGTCCCGAGCCGGACGTGTTCCACAGCAGGATGCCGACCACGGCGGCGACCACCGACAGCACGCCACCGGCGATCACGATCACCTTCGTGACCGTCGGCTTGGCCTCCACGACCTGTGAGACTGCGGCCGGGGCCGGCCTGCCGTCGTCCATGGGCAGACACTCTAGTAGGCGGTCAATGGCTCGGTGTCGAGCCAGCGGGCCACCACCTTGTGAACACCACGGTCCGGGCACTCGGCCTCGTCGATTGTCACATCGTGTGATTATTGTCGTTTGTATGGATTCGATTGATGCAATTGACACCATAATCGGTGACATGGCGGCAGGTGACGACTGCGAGGCGCAGCTCGATGCGGGCGATGGGGAGGTGCCGTTGGAGCGGTTGGAAGCCGAGTTGACGGCGCATGCGGCGGTGATTGCGGCGGCGACGTGTCGGTGGCTGGGCTGGTTGGCCGAGTATGACCGGAGGCGGGGGTGGGCGGCGTGGGGGTGTAAGTCGGCGGCTCATTGGCTGTCGTTTGCCTGTGGGATGTCGCTGCGCACCGCCCGTGATCATGTGCGGGTGGCCCGGGGTTTGGAGGAACTTCCGGTGGTGCGAGCAGCGTTTGGAGCCGGTCGGTTGTCGTTCTCGAAGGCTCGAGCGTTGACCCGTCTGGAACGCCCGATCGACGAGGAGTCGATGGTCGAGTTGGCTCGGACGGCCACCGCCGCCCAGCTCGACCGGATCGTGGCCGGGCACCGCCAGATCGACCGCCAAACCCCCGACGACTCACTCGGTGGCGGTTCGGTGGAACCGTCGGTCGATGATGGCGGCTGGTCGAACCGCAGTTACCGGCAACGTGACCTGCCCGACGGAACGGTCGAGATCAGCCTGGTCGTGCCGGTCGATGTGGCGAAGATGATCGACGCAGCGGTCGACGCCCGAATAGACGAGATCCTCGCCAACCCGAACCCCGACGCGGACGCCGCTGCTAGGCGGTCGGTTCGGGAGCGGGTGGCCGAGCGGGGTGGCTGGCCTGCGGTGCGGGCTGATGCTGCGGTCGAGTTGTTGGGCGGTTCCACAGAACCGGGTCAGGTCGAATTCGACATCGACCTCACCATCACCGTGCCGGCCGACGGTGACCCCGGCGAGGTCGATCCCACCGCCACCGCCACGGTGGTGACCGGGGCCAGGCTCCCATCGGAGGTGACCCGTCGCCACGGATGCGACGCCACCGTCCGGCTGACCGCCACCAACCACCACACCCGTGACGGACAGGCTCCGGTGATCGGGGTGGGGCGACGCACCAAGGTCGTGCCCCGCTGGCTTCGCCGTCGCCTGGAACGCCGAGACGACTACACCTGCCGGTTCCCCACCTGTACCTCAACCCGCCGGTTGCACGCCCACCACATTGTCCACTGGGCCGACTTCGGGCCCACCGACCTCGACAACCTGGTGTTTGTTGTGCAGTTTCCATCATCACCTCGTCCACGAAGGAGGCTGGACACTCACCGGCACCGCCACCAACCACCAGATCACCCGGCCTGATGGCACACCCCTCCCCGTCACCGTCGATCACCACGGCCCATCGATCAAAGCGCCCGATCTCGATGCCGGCACCGTCGCCGACCCCGGCGGGTTGTTCGCCACTTCCGGAGCTGGGGAACGCTACGACCACAACTACGTGGTCGACGTCACCTGGACGGTCAATGACCACCACCGAAAACGGTTCCGCGGAACCGCAGCCGGCGTTAGCTGAGAGTCCGGTGGCGGCTGTGTTCGATCTCCCGTCAGGCGGTGAAGGCGGCGATCAGGTAGACGACAGCAAGTGCGCCGGTCATGACGAACGGTACGGCTCGAGGGAGATCCCGCACCCGGGCCCCGCTGGTGGCGAAGTATGCGATCTTGATCAGCTCGCCGACCGCCATGAGGGTCGCGAACACCCGAACGGTGGCGGACGGCCACGGGGTGAGACCCATCACCCAGACGAGTGACCAGTGGCCCGCCACCATGGCGACCACGAAGGCCATGGCCACCACCTCCCGGTCAGCCCAACGATCGATGACCGTGAACAGGTAGCCGACGGCGATCGCCACCAGCAGCCAGAACGGCAGTCGATGGTCGGACGGGATCTGCCATCCGTCGCCGCGCCCGCCGTCGACGAGCCGGGCAACGGCCACCCCGACGGCGATCGCTAGAGCCAGGCCTTTGACGACCGTCTCCGCCCAGCCCAACCGCCCCCACCGAGCGACGTGCCAGCCGGTCGTCTGCTCCGACCACGGGCTCGGGCGATTGGAGTCGGCGACAGCCTCGGTCATGCCGCTGGCCGCTGCGCTCCGTGGCGGCGGTCGGCTCGTCGATGCTGAGCCATGAGTCCCGGAAGGCCGACGGCGAAGTCGAACAGCGCCTTCCAACCACCGTTGAGCAGTGTGCCAACGGCAACCGGGGGCGTTGGTTTGGCGGGCGGGAAGTGTTCGCGACGTCGGGCCGCCTCGTCAGCCGTTCCGTTCAACACCGCCTCGACCGCAGTCGGATCGGTCCAGTCACCCCGGAACTCGACCCGCCGGTCGGGACCGATCACATACACCATGTTCGGCAGCGATCCGAGCAGCTGGTGAGCGGTGCCGTCGACGTCGTCGACCAGGACCACCCGGTTGTCACCGAGTTCGCTGCGAACGGTGGACGCCCTCGACCGCTTGTCGGCGTCGGAGGAGTGCGGACCGATTCGCTCGCCGGGATGGGCTTCCCTCACGTAGAGGGTGACGAAGTCGACATCGGGGGTGCTGTAGCGCGAGGCGGTTCATGGCTGGGACGCCCTTGGCGTACATCGGGCAGGTGACGCTGCCGGTCTCGAGCACCACGGTCCGCCCGGCCAAATCGCTCAGCCTCCGTGGTTCCCCGTCGACCGTGGACAGCAACAGATCGGGCATCGGTTCGCCGACCGCGGGTCCGTCGAAGATGGCCAGGTCGTAGGACGACGATCGGAATCGATCGTAGTTGTAGCGTTCGGCGCTCGATGTTGGTGTTGAGGTGGCAGTCATGAGGGGCCCTTTCTCTTGCGATGGCTCTGCTGTTAGTATGTACTTACTGACACAACCTGCGCAAGAACTATTCCGGAGCAGCTCCCGACCATGGAAGAACACACCGACACCTCCGCCGGTACATCCGACGAGCGTCTGATGGCCGCCGCCCTGCATCTGATCGGCGAGCACGGGTATCACGGCGCCACCACCCGAGCGATCGCCGCCGAGGCGGAGGTGAGCGAGGTCACGCTCTTCCGCCGCTTCGGGAGCAAGCTCGATCTCACGGTGGCGGCGCTGACCGAGGCCACCGACCGGTTCCGGTCGGCCGCAGTCGCGCCATCCGACGATCTCGCCGCCGATCTGGCCGCGCTCGCGTCGTCGTACCAGAGCTTCGTGCTGGGCCGGCCCGCGTTGGCCGCCCGGCTCCTGGCCGAGACGACGGTCGGGTCCGAGATCGGTTCCGTCGTGGCGGATCTGATTGCCGCGAACGCCGAGGCGGTCGCCACCGTGATTGTTCATCATCAACAGGCCGGCCGGCTGATCACCGCACCCGTTGATCAGCAGGTGGCGGCCTTCCTCGGCCCGATCATGATCCACGCGACCGTCGGCCGCCTCCTCGAACCCGGCGCGCCGCTATCGCCAACCTCCCTCGACGTAGCCGACCACGTCGAGCATTTTCTCGTCGGCTATGGCACCGGCGGCGAGTGAACTGAAGGCCCGCAATAGCCGATCGGGGCCGACGGGCGACGCCAGGTTTGGGCGATCCCGCGTCACTACGACACGATAATCCCCAAACCTCGGCCCGGATCCAGGTGTCTTCAGGTGCTCGTGTGCCGAGCAATGGTGCCCAATTCAGGTTGTGCACAATTTGCGCCCCTTCTGTTGCGCCGCCGACAGCAAGTAGGGTTGACGGCACGGTGCGGACCACGGACTCGGCGATGCCGGCTCTGGAGGGAGTGGTTGACGTGCGCAGGATCAACGCGACTTCCACATGGGTATCGGAAAGGGGGCCCCACGCCGATGACGGCCCGAGTCGAGGTCGAAGGCAATCACCTTCGGCTGCACGGCGAGCGTTTCGTGGTCAAAGGCACCGCCTACGGCCCGTTCGCTCCCCGCTCCGACGGCGCGCGCTACCCCGAACCCGCCGTGGTACGGGCGGACCTCGCCGCGATGGCGGCCATGGGGCTCAATACGATCCGCACCTTCGACATACCGCCGGCCGATCTGCTGAACGAGGCCGCCGAGGCCGGGCTACGGGTAATCGCCTGCCTCGACTACCCGGACTGGCGGTTCGAGCCCTTCCCCGACAAGGCCAGCGCCGGTCGGGTCGAAGCAGCGGGGCTGGCCGCGGTCGAGCGGCTCTTCGACACCGTCGACGACCCGGGCGTGTTGCTCGCCGTGTCGGTCGGTCGGACGGTACCAGGCGACCTCGTACGGGTGCACGACACCGCAATGGTCGCCGACACGCTGTCGACGCTCGCCGATCGGGTTCATGCCATCGACCCGCTGACGCTCGTGACCTACTCCGGGCGATCCGACGACGATGTGCTCACGCCGGTCGCCGGCTGTGATCTGATCTCGGTCGAACTCCTCGGCCACTCCCAGCGGCGATTCGAACGGCAACTGGCCGCACTGCAGCGGACGCTGCCTCGCCGGCCCGTCGTCGTCACCGACATCGTGCTCGGACCCGACGACACCTCGGCCGGGGTCCAGGCCCGCCACCTCGGCAGCCGCCTGAGTGCACTCGACCGCTCCGGCGTTGCCGGGGCCACCGTTGCCCACTGGGCCGACGATCAGCCCGTCGATCCTGGCCGCGACATCGATCCCGTGGTCTCGTTGGTCACCGGCGATCGGGCAACGAAACCAACCGGTCGCTCGGTGGAGACGTGGGCCCGTCGCAACGTCAAGGATCTCCGCACCCACTGGCCGCGGGTGACCGCCGTCGTCCATGCCCGCAACAATGCGGCCACCATCGATGCCTGCCTGACGGCGCTCGAGCTCAGCGACTACCAGGATCTGGAAGTCATCGTCTGCGACGCCGGATCAACCGACGACACCGCGGAGCTGGCCGAGCGCTACCCCTTCACCGTGCTCCGGCCGGGCCCTGTCACCATCGGCGAAATCCGCGGCGCCGGTCTGCAGGCGGCCACGGGTGAGATCGTGGCCTTCATCGACGGCGACGTGGTCTGCCACCGCCAGTGGCCCTGGTTCATCGCCCTCGCCTTCGAGCGCAACGAGCCGGTGGCGGCGGTGACCAGACAACGGCTCGTCGCTGCCGATGACGACGGTGTCGTGGCCCACGCCGTGGCGGCCCTGACCGACGTCGAGCGCCTGACCGTGGATGAGCCAGCCACCCTGCTCTCGTCTGGGACCGGTGGGCTGGCCGTCCGTCGATCCAACGCTCACAGCGCCGGTCTCAGCCGATCGAGTTCTGCCGTCGTGGTCGACACCGACCTCGTACACCGTCTGCAGATCGCCCGTCCCAAAGGATCGATCGGCACGGCCCCGGCCGCCGGTGCCACCCGGCCCGCCCACCGGCACCTGTCCGACGTGTGGCGTACCGCGGCAGCCCGCGGACGGGGCGAGAAGCAACTCAGGCAGCTTCACCCCGGTCGCCGGGGTTCGACCCGGCGTACCTTCGCCCACGTTCTGGCCCGCCTGGCCCGCGGTGAAAGCCCTGACCGCTCCGGGGTGGCCCGAGCCTGGATCGACACCATGATGCTGCCGCTGCCGATCGCCGCCGCGTTGGCCGGGATCGCCGCCGCCGGTCTCGCGGGCCCGGCCGGCGCGCTGACCGTGGCCATCGTGGCCCTGACTCTGCTCGGCACCCCCGCAGCACTGGTGGCCGCACACGCGACTCTCGATCGACGAACGCCTCGACCGCGGCGGACCCGCCTCGCTGTCGCCGTGATCGTCCTGCTCGAAGCGCTGGCCTGGTGGTTGGGTTACCTCACCAGCCGGGTTCGGCCGCCGGCACCGCGACGGCGAACCTGGACCGGTGATCGAGCCGAGTGGCTCAGTGAGCTGCGGTGGCGGCTCGGGCTCGAGCGGCTCAGCGTGACCACCCCCGTCGAACCGTCACCGTGGGATGTCGACGTTCGCTGCGGCCTGTTCCTCCGACGGATGATCGTGACGGCGGTGGCCTGGCAGTGGACGCCTCACGTTCGGACCGCGCTCCGTTTCCGCCCGTCGATCATCGTGCCGGTGCTGGCCGTCGCCGGCGTCTGGTCGTGGTCGCCCATGGCCGCGGCGATGGTCGCCTCGGCGACCGTCGGCGAGCTGGCGTTCGAGATGGTGACCCTCCGGCGGGTCGACGCCGTGATCGACCGGTCGATCGACGGATCGCTGCCTCCCGTTCTCTCGCCCGCCGATCAGGCGATCGTGGAGATGGCCCGCTCGACCCAGGATCTGTAGCGAGCGGCGAACTCCGTCAGGAATCCATCTTCGCCTGGGCGATCAACACCGGCAGTTGGGTTCGGCGTTTGATGCCGAGCTTCCGGTAGCTGCTCGTGAGGTGCGACTCGACGGTGCGCACCGAGCAGTTCAGGAGGGCGGCCGCCTCCCGGTTGGTGAGGCCGTGGGCGGCTGCGGCCACCACGTTCCGCTCGGCATCGGTCAGGGACCGGGCCAGCGACTCCGGTAGTTCCGGCAGGTCCGTCTGTGACTTGACGTTGATGGCCCGCGACAGACGCTCATAGATCAAACGGCTTCGTCGGCTGAACCGCTCCTGGCTCTCCGGTGTGGTGGCGTGACGGGCCGCATCGCGATACGCCTCGATGGCGGACAGGAGCGTGCCGCCGTCGCGGTGGCGGTCGGCGATGTCGGCCAATTGGTCGACGTCACCGTCGGCCAACGCCACGCACCACTGGAAGGCGTGGCCTGAGCCGGTGTCGGGGACGGCGGCTCCACGCAGCTCGTCGAGCAGTGGTTGAGGGTCGTTGCCGGCGGCGATCTCGTGGCGGATCATGTGCGGTCCGAGAATCGACAGGAGGTCGGGCGCCGAATTGGGAATCCGGGCGTCCCAGAAGTCGCGGGCGAGGCAGACACCGTCGTCGAGATCCTCGGCGAACAATGATCCGTTCTTCACGTGCTCGGCGGCGAGCGCATACCACCCAACCCCCAGGTCGAGGCCCTTGATGAGATGGTGAGGCCCCTGTTCGAGCGCTTCGATGGCCTGCGCCTCGTCGCCCCGCCACCAGTGGATCAGCGTCGTGATCGCCAGGCCGTGGAGGCCCAGCAGCGACGGACCGAACTGTTCGGCCTCGTCGAGATCCGACAGCGCGGCGTCGAGCAGACCCAACAGCATGCGCTCGGTCGCCCGCGACAGGAGGGCCACCTGGCGGGAGATCTTCTCGTAGGTATGCGGCCGCCGCAGGCAGCTGGTGAGCAGCGACTCGGCCTGCCGATGGTCGCCTCGGGCGTGTGCCACCACCGAGCGGGCCAGCTCGTCGAGCTCGGGAAGGTCGCTTCCGGCGAACTCGGTGATCCGGTCGACAAGCAACTCGGCCGTGGTGATATCGGCCCGTCGGCATTCGAAGGCCAGGGCGGCGAACAGGGAGACGAGGTGTTCGGACTGCTGGGCGCTGTCGAGATCGTCGATGCTGACCGCAGGCGGGGACGGCTGGTCGGACGTGGCGACCGAGGACGACGACCGCGGCCGACCCTCGTCGTCGGCACCGGCCAGGTATCTCAGAAAGATCTCGGTTGGATCGTCAACAGTTGGTCCCATGCAGGGAGGTCCGCCCCTTCCGCGCTTAGGAGTGAAGATAGCTGATTTTCAGTGCTCATGGACAGTGCGCATCGACACGGGAAGATTCGAATGCGGTGAGCGGTTTGTCAGTCATCGCCTGACGCGAAGGAGTAAGGATCATGTCGCAAACCCAGACCGACATCGAGGTTGATGTTGAGGTTGATGTTGTGGTCATCGGACTCGGACCGGGTGGCGAGGCCGCCGCGGGACAGCTGGCCGAGGCCGGACTCGATGTCGTCGGCATCGAGGGCAACCTGGTCGGCGGCGAATGCCCGTACTGGGGATGCATTCCCTCGAAGATGATGATCCGGGCCGCCGATCTGCTGGCCGAGACCGGGCGGGTGGAAGGCCTGGCCGGCACGGCCTCCGCCACCCCTGAATGGCGGCATGTTGCCCAGCGGATCCGGGAGCAGGCCACCGACAACTGGGACGACACCGTGGCCGTCGATCGATTCGTCGGAAAGGGCGGGACCTTCGTGCGAGGGTACGCCACCATCACCGCCCCCGGCGTCGTCGAGGTCGACGGCACCAGCTACCGGGCCGGCCGCGGCATCGTCATCGCCACCGGCACCCAGGCCGCCGTGCCGCCGATCCCCGGCCTGGCCGACACGCCCTACTGGACCAACCACGAGATCGTGGAGGCCAAGGAACTGCCCGAGTCGTTGATCGTGCTCGGCGGGGGAGCGATCGGCGCCGAACTGGCCCAGGTCATGGCCCGCTTCGGCGTGTCGGTCACCGTCATCGAGGGCGAGGACCGCTTACTGCCCCGCAACGAACCGGAGGCCGGCGAAACCCTGCGCGAGGTCTTCGAGGCCGAAGGGATCGTGGTCCACACCGGCCAGTTCGCCGAGCGGATCGACTACGCCGACGAATCCTTCACCGTGACCATGCCCGACGGAACCGAGATCACCGGTGAGAAGCTGCTGGTGGCCGCCGGTCGTCGGACGTTCCTCGACGAGCTCGGCGTGGCCAATCACGGCCTCGATCCCAAGGCCCGATTCCTCGAGACCGACGGATATCAGCGGGTCACCGACGGCGTGTGGGGCGTCGGCGACATCACCGGCGACGGTCTGTTCACCCACCTCGCCATCCGCCAGGCCGATGTCGTCGTGGCCGACATCCTGGGGCGCGACGTCGAGCCGCTCAACCTCGACGCTCTGTCGGCCGTCACGTTCACCGACCCCGAGGTCGGCGCCGTCGGCAAGACCGAGGCCGAGGCCCGGGAGGCCGGTCTGTCGGTCGCCGTCGGGTTCAAGAAGGTGGGGGAGACGGCGCGGGGCTGGCTCCACGCCAAGGGCAACGAGGGCTTCATCAAGCTGGTGGTCGACACCGACCGCGACGTGCTCGTCGGCGCAACCTCGGTCGGTCCGACCGGCGGTGAGGTGCTCGGTCTGCTGGCTCTCGCGGTGCACGCCGAGCTGCCACTGTCGACGCTCCGCTCGATGATCTACGCCTACCCGACCTTCCACAAGGGCATCGAGGACGCCCTCAACACCCTCTGACCCTCCCTCCGGCGGGGGGTCAGGAGCTGATGCCGCGGTCGCGGTAGAGGCGGTGGATCAGCTCCTCGATGTCGGGCTCCTCGATGGCCACGTCCCGCACCGGGGCTGCCTGCGTGACGGCGGCGATCACCGCCGCGGCCGTGGTGGTGCGCCGATCGAAGCGTAGCCACTGGCGGGGACCGTCGACCCGCACGACCGTGGCCTCGACCGCCTCGGACAGCTCCAGCGGTTCGCCGGCCTCGACCAGGTCGACGACGACCGTTCGCTCGGTGCCGTGCTCGGCCTTGAAGCCGGCGACCGGCCCGTCGAGCAGCACCCGACCCCGGTCGATGATCATCATCCGGGGGCAGAGCTGTTCGATGTCGTCGAGATCATGGGTGGTCAACAACACCGTCGTACCCCGCTCCCGGTTCACCTCCCGCAGGAACTCCCGCACTGCGTATTTCGAGACCACATCGAGCCCGATCGTCGGTTCGTCGAGCACCACGAGCGCCGGGTCGTGCAACAGCGCGGCGGTGACCTCACCCCGCATGCGTTGCCCGAGTGACAGCTGGCGGACCGGGGTGTCGAGCAGCGACCCGAGGTCGAGCCGCTCGACGAACTGGGCCACGTTGTGCTCGTGGCGATCCCGGTCGGTGCGGTACAGGTGATGGAGTAGATCGAACGAGTCCCGCAGCGGCAGGTCGTACCAGAGCTGCGACCGGTTGCCGAACACCACGCCGATGAGCCGGGCCAGATGGCGACGCTGTGCGTTCGGGTTCAAACCGAGCACCGTCGCCCGACCGTCGGTGGGGGTCAGGATGCCGGTGATCATCTTGATCGTGGTGGACTTGCCCGCCCCGTTTGGGCCGATGTAGCCGACCATCTCGCCGGCCGAGATCATGAACGACACGTCGGCCACGGCGTCGACGAGCTGCTTACGCCTCCGCAGAGGATTGCGGCCCTCGGCCCGGGTCCGGACGACGTAGGTCTTGCTCAGCCCCTCGACCTCGATCACCGGCTGTGCCGCAGCCGTTGCTGCGTTGTCTGGACTGCCGGCCACGATCAGCTCCCCGTGCTCTGGTAGTGGCGGATGCCGGTTCGCCAGATCTGTCGGGCAACGAGACCGACGACGACGGCGACCAACGGAGGCGTGGCCGCGAACCAGCCCGGCAGGTCGAGCGGATTGGCCGCACCGGCCACCGAGATCGTGGGCACGTAGGCGACGAAGGCCAGCGGCAGTACCCAGCCCATCACGGCCCGAATCCAACCGGGATAGATGTGGAGCGGATACTGGTTGGCGAACTGGCTGCCGTAGGTCAGGGCGTTGGTCGCCTCCCGGGACGACACCGCCCAGAACGTTATCGAACCGGCGATTACCCAGAACCCGCCGTAGATCGCCGCACCGCTGAGCAGCGCCAGGCCCAGCGCCGCGACCCGCCCGGCCGTCCAGTCGACGTCGAGATTCGACGCCGACCACCACAGCGCGATTGATGGCACCAACAGCTTCCCGGCCCGGCGCAGCTCGAACTCGAGGGCCAGGATCTGGAGGAGCGCGGACGTCGGACGGAGCAGCACGGAGTCGAAGTCGCCGGTGCGGACGTAGCGGTAGGCGAGCAGCTCGACCTCGCTGACGAACACGTCGCCGATCCCGAACGGCAGGGTGGCCATGGCGTAGAGGAACACCACCTCGGCCCGACTCCAACCTCCGAACTGCGGCACCAGGTCGACAAGGAACAACAGGGCGACCAGCTCGAACACGATGATCAAGCTCTGCGACGTGAGCAGTGTGAAGAACGCGGTGCGGTACTGCCAGTCGGACCGGATGCGGGCGGCCACGATTCGTCGGTACAGACGAAACTCGGCGGCCACGTCGGCGCTACGGGCCGGGGTGGCCCGGTCGGCGCTGTTGGCTCGGCGTGCACCGTCGACGATCACGTCATCCCCCCTGCACCACGAGGCGGCGGGTGGCCGATCCCAGCATCATCCGCCCGAGCCCCAACAGAGCGGCGGCCCACAGGAACTGCTGGGTCAGCACCCACACGATCTCCCAGCCGCTGAACCGGCCGAGGAAGATCTCGACCGGGAGCTGGATCATCGACGCGAACGGCAACGCCCGGGCCACCGACTCGAGCCACGGCGGGAACAGATTGACCGGGAGGATCAGACCGGCGAAGAAGGTGATCGCGATCGTGACCATCTGGTCGACGCCGCGTATGTCGAGTAGCCAGAAGGCGACCAGGTTCGAGCAGAACCGGACGGCGAACCCGACCAGCGTGGCGGCGATGACGCTCACCGCGAACACCAGCCAGTGCCATGTCGGATCGGGCCACCGCAGATCGAACACGATCGCACCGAGCACGACCGGGGGGACACCCCGCATCAGCACCTGGAGGGCCGAGTCGCCGAGCCAGTTGGCCAGCTCCCACAGTTGCAGGTCGGCGGGCCGGTAGAGGTCCACCTCGATGTCGCCGGAACGGATGCGAGCCGGGAGTTCGAGGCCCCGGAAGGCGCCGACGATGGCGATGAAACCCTGCGACATGAACGCGAACGTGGCGAGTTCCTCACCGCTGAAGCCGCGGACGATGCCACCGCTCTCCGAGGCCACGTAGATCAACACGGCGGCGCGGACGTAGCCGAACACCGTGTTCACGAAGGCCCCCGCCGTCGTGGCCAACCGGTACGTCGTGGCCCGGCGAAAGCTTCTCTTGCCGACCTCCCACAGCAATCTGGCCACGGCCGACCACCCTACCCGGTTGGCCATGCTCCCTTTCCGTGCCTGTGAGCTCCAACTTCCTGGAGTCCACAGGCACAGAACGCGGAATTGTGGTGAGCTGGTTGTTGCCTACTGCTACATACGGATAACGTGCGAGAACGGCGCTTGTTGCACGCCGCTCGTGGACCCCTCCACCCCAATCAGGTCATTCACAGGAGTGCGAGGCGGTGGCGTCGATGGTGTGGTGCCTCTGGGCGGCCAAGGGTGGCAGCGGGTGTTCGGTGGTGGCAGCCTCAGCAGCGATGCTCATGGCCCGCCGTGGGCCGGTGCTGCTGGTCGATCTGGCCGGTGGCGACCTGGCACGGATTCTTGGTGTCGAGCCGGCCGGTCCCGGACTCGTGCGCTGGCTTCGTCATCCCAATCCCCCGCCTGATGCGCTGACCCGCCTCGAGCTGCCGGTTGCCGACGGGCTCGCGCTGCTGCCGCTCCGGGGCTCCGATCAGCGTGCGGTCGTCGACACGGCTCCCGGTCCGGTGGTCGACCTCGGTGAGCGGCTGACGGTGCTCGCCCACCTCCTCGCCGCCGACGACCGTGCCGTCATCGTCGACCTGGGCGTCCAGCGGTCGGGAGCGTCGGTGGCCTGCGGGGTATCGGTGGCGGCCTTGGCTCCGATCGGCGCGGTGGCGGAGCGGTCGACGCTGGTGACCAGGCTCTGCTATCTGTCGGTCGCCGCCGCGATGGACCTTCCCGTGGCCGACGACGTGATCGTGGTGGCCGAACCCGATCGCGCCCTGCGGATCGGCGACGTGTCCGCCGCGCTCCGTGCTCCGGTGACAACCGTGCGCTGGGATCCGGCGGTCGCCCGGGCGGTCGACGCCGGTCTGCTGACCCGGCGGCTTCCTCGGGCGCTGGCCCGTCTACCGCTGGCGGTCGACGCGCCGGCGGCGGCAACCGGGCGGGCGGCGCGATGATGGCCCGGCGGTCGATGTCGAACCGCCAGCGCCTGGGCCGATACGGCTCAGGCGGTCCGGGAGCGGGCTCGGGACCGCTGCGGCCGGAGGCGCTGTCCGAATCGGCGTGGATCGAGTTGATCCGGCGACGAGACCCGCTGCTGTCATCAGCTGAAGCCGAGCGCCTCGCCCGGGCCGATCGGTCGAAGATCGCAGGTCTTGGCGTCGTCGATCGCCTCCTCACCGCGCCCGACGTCAACGAAGTCATGATCAACGGTCCCGGATCGATCTGGGTGGAGCGCCACGGCAGGCTTGAACCGATCGACGAGCGCCTCCCCCGAGGCGAGCTCGACCTGATCATCGAGCGGATGCTCGGCCCCTCTCGGGCTGCAGCTGTCGCGCCTGAACCCGATCGTCGACGCCCGCCTACCCGACGGGTCGAGGGTCAACGTGGTCGCCCCACCGCTGGCGATCGACGGGCCTGTGCTGTCGGTCCGGCGCTTCGCCGACCGCGCACTCCCGCTCACTGCGTTCGGGCCGCCCGAGGTCGCCGAGCTACTGGCCAATGTTGTCGCATCGCGCCGGTCGGTCCTCGTCGTCGGCGCCACGAGCTCCGGCAAGACCACGCTGCTCAACTCGCTGAGCGCCCACATCGCGGCGTCCGAACGGATCGTCACGATCGAGGACACGGCCGAGCTGCGGCTGGCCGGATCCCACATCGTCCGGCTCGAGGCCCGCCCGGCCAACAGCGAGGGCGTTGGCCAGGTGTCGATGCGTCAGTTGGTGACCACGGCGCTGCGGCTGCGGCCCGATCGGCTCGTCGTCGGTGAAGTGCGCGGCGCCGAGGCGTTCGACCTGCTCCTGGCGCTCACCGCCGGCCACGCCGGTTCCCTGTGTACCTGCCATGCCCTCGACGCCGCCGCCGGGCTGCGCCGCCTCCAGCTTCTCGCCTCCCTGGCCGACGCCGACCTCAACCCCAATCTGATGCAGGGTTTCGTTGTCGATGCCATCGATGTCGTGGTGCACGTGGCCCGGCGTTCCCGGCCCGACGCCGCCTCGTCCCGTCGGGTCGTCGAGTCGGTGTGGGCCGTCGACCAGGACGCTCCGGGTGGCGAGGTCGCGGATGGCGGTGATGGTTTGACGCTGTTGTGGCGTCGGCCGCCGGCCCCGGTCTCGGCCAACGGATCGCTGCGGGGTCGTGGCCGTGGCTGAGCCCCGATTTGTTGTCGGTGTGGCGTGCACGGTTGCCGTCGTGTTGGGCCTGGCGATCGGGTCGCCGCTGATCGCCGTGGCCGGGCCGGTCCTGGCCGTGGCCGCAGCGGCCGAGGCCGGCCGGCGGAGTCAACAGCGTGCCGAGGCCCGCCGGCAGACGGGTCTCCCGGTGGTGCTCGATCACATGATCCAGGAACTACGGTCCGGTCTCGGCCTCCGGACCGTGTGCAGCCGGCCGATGCCGGTGGCCGAGGAGGTCGACGACGCCGTGGCACCACTCGCCGTTGCGCTGGCCGAGCACCGATCCCTGGCCGATGCCGTGGCGGAACTGCAGATGGCGGCGGGCGTACGACAACAGCAGGACGTCGAGCTGATGGCCGTGACGCTGGCCGCTCTCGCCGACCGGGGTGCGCCGGCTGCGGCCGCCCTCGGCCGGCTCCGGCTGACGCTGATGGGCGCAGTCGAGGCCCGGGCCAGAGCGAGGGCCCAGGCCGGTCAGGCGCGGGCGTCGGCCGCACTACTGGCCGGGGCGCCCGCGCTGTTCGCGCTCGTGATCGCCGTCGCCGACCCCGACGTCGGCCGCCTCTACCTGTATCAACCGATCGGAACCGTCTGTGTCACGGTCGCCCTCGTCTTCACCTACGCCGGATGGCGCTGGATGAGCCGTGAGGTCGATCGAGCGCTCGGGTCCGACGAGGCGGGCAACGGTCCGGGCGCCGCTGCTCGAACCATCGATCTCGTCGCCATGACCGTCGGCGCGGGCGGCACCACGGCCGACGGTGTGGCCGTCGTGGCCGAGCGCGGCCCGCCCGTGGCCCGCGAGGCCTTCGCCCGAGTCGTCGACCGCCAACGCCATGGCGATCTACTCGTCGACGCGCTACCACACCTCACCGAGAGTCTCGGCGTCGACTACCACCCGCTCGTCGTGGCCCTCACGGCCGCCGATCAAGGCGGCGCCCCGATCGGCACGCTTCTCCAGCGATTGGCCGACGAGGCCGAACAGGCCCGCCGCCGGTCGGTGGAGTTGTCCCTGGCCCGGCTGCCGGTGAGGCTCCTGGTGCCGCTCGTCGTGTGTCAGCTGCCGGCGGTCATCGTCGGCGCCGTCACACCGCTCACCATCGTGGCGCTTCGCCACCTCCGAGGCTGAGACCCGTGCGTCTCGTCGGCCTCGCCCCTCCAAACCCGACGAAAGGATCCAGTATGATGCCAACCCGCTTCCCGCTGCCGCTCGCACCCAACCGCCGCCGCTACCGGGCCGACGACGGCCAGGCGACTGCCGAGTACGGCCTCGTCATCCTGGCGGCCGCCGCGCTGGCCGGCGTGCTGCTGGCGTGGGCCACCGGCGGCGGTGGAATCACCCGGCTGATGGACGCTGTGATGGACACGATCATCGCCGATGTCACCGGTTCCTAGGAGCCGAGTGCCGACGGGCTCGAACGGCGAGCACGGTCAGAGTTCGGTGGAACTGGTCCTCGTGTTACCCGTGTTGGTGATGGCGATGCTGGCCGTCGTCCAGATCGGTGTGGTCGGTCACCACCAGCTGGTGTTGTGGCATGCGGCCCGGGAATCGGCCCGGGCCGCCGCCGTCGACCCGACCGTGTCGGCCGCCCGGACGGCGGCCCACGCATCGGCGCCGACCCTCGACCCCGGGCGTCTCACGGTCGATCTCGACGGGGGAACCTCGGCCGGTGACCTGGTCACATCGTCGCTGACCTACCGCGCGTCCACCGACGTGCCCGTCGTCGGGCGCCTGATCGACGACATCACGCTCACGGCGGAGGTGACCATGCGGGTCGAGTGACGCCGGCGGAGCAACCGAAGCGGAGCAGCCGAGCAGGGCGGTCAGAACGGCTCGGGGAGGCCGAGCGTGTTGACCAGCAGCGCCAGTGCCGCCATCTTGTCGAGCGGCTCGTTGCCGTTGCCGCACTTCGGTGACTGCACGCACGACGGGCACCCGGTGACGCACGGGCAGCCGTCGAGAATCTCGGCGGTGGCGGCCAGGTGACGGTCGGCGGCCGAGAACGCCAGGTCGGCGATGCCGGCGCCGCCCGGATAGCCGTCGTAGATGAAGATCGTGGGCAGGCCGCTGTGGGGCGCCTCGGCGATCGACACGCCGCCGACGTCCCAGCGGTCACAGATCGTGAACAGGGGGAGGATGCCGATGGCGGCGTGCTCCGCGGCGTGCAACGCGCCCGGCAGGGCGAACTCGCGGATCCCGGCCCGGGCGATCACCTCGGGCCGCCACTCGTACCAGATCGAGGTGGTGACCAGCTCCTCGGGCGGAAGGTCGAGATCCTCGGTGGCCAGCGTCTCCCGGCTCCCGGTGGCCTTGACCTGATAGCCGATGACCTGGGTGGTCACCCGCACCCGACCCAGGTGCAGCGTCGACCGCCCGACCTCCTTGGCGGTGGCCGTGTCGAGCACCTCGATGTTGATCGTTGACTTGGCCTGCGTCCAGGTCGAACCGTCGTCGGGCTCCACCGTGGCGGTCCGGGCGGCCAGATCCAGATCGAGCACCTTGAACGACTGACCCCGGTGCAGGTACACGGCGCCGGGGTGCACGAGGTGGGCGGCCCGCGTCATCTCGACGGTGCCGATCAGGTCGCCTGAGTCGGCACCGACGATCCGCAGCTCGCCACCCGACGCCGATCGCAACCCGATCCGGTGGAACGGCATCCCGGCGCCGTCCCACACCGCCCGGGGCAGGCGTCTGCCGTCGGGGCGGATCCGGAGCTGGTCGGCGAGAACATTGCGGTGGACGGCGTCGTCGAGATCGGGCCACCACGCGTCGTCGTTGTGTTTGAGCGGCCACTCGTAGGCGGCGCACCCGAGGTGGGGATCGAGAATGTTGGGGTTGGTGACGTTGACGACCGCCGGCTCCGGAGGC
Organism: Acidimicrobiales bacterium; assembly: GCA_965216655.1. Taxonomy (GTDB): domain Bacteria; phylum Actinomycetota; class Acidimicrobiia; order Acidimicrobiales; family SZUA-35; genus JAHELU01. Next base: position 261,859 of record CBDCGP010000029.1, on the reverse strand, counting down.
CGCTCGAACAGCTCGTTGGGGTGGGCCATGAACCACTGGTCGAGTTGATCGTCGCCGGCCACCAGGACGGCCAGCGAGTCCTGCGCCTTCGCCCCGTGGATGCGCCCGGCCCGGCCGATCTGCTGCCACATAGAGGCGACGGTGCCGGGGAAGCCGCACAGCACGGTGGCGTCGAGACCGCTGATGTCGACCCCGAGTTCGAGTGCGCTGGTGGTGACGACCGCCCGCAGCGAACCGGCCGTCAGTTCCGCTTCGATCTCACGCCGCTCGGCCGCCAGGTAGCCGCTGCGGTACGGGCGGATCCTGTTGCGCAACTCCGGGGGTAACGCCCGAGCCACGCCGGCCGCGACCCGCTCGGTCAGGGCCCGACTCCCGCAGAACGCGATGATCCTCCGGTCGGCCAGCACCAGGTCGGTGATGACCCGGATGGTCTCGGTGGCCGGCGACTGGCGGATGCCGCGCTCGGCGTCGATCCAGGCCGGTTGCACCAGAGCTACGTGCCGTCGCCCGTACGGTGAGCCGTCGTCGGTGACCGCCTCGACCGGCTTCCCGCACAACTCGCCGGCCAGCTCCTCGGGCTTGCCGATGGTGGCCGAGCAGAACACGAACGTCGGGTCACTGCCATAGCGGTCGCACAGGCGCCGCAACCTCCGCAGCACGTGCGACAGGTGGGTGCCGAAGATGCCCCGGAACACGTGCAACTCGTCGATCACGATGTAGTCGAGCCGCTTCAGGAACGTGGCCCACTTGCCGTGGTGCGGCAACAGCCCGTGGTGGAGCATCTCCGGATTCGTCAACAGCACGTTGGCGTTGTTGCGGGCCCAGGTTCGTTCGTCGCGGGAGGCGTCGCCGTCGTAGGTGGCGGCCTTCATGCCGGCGATGCCGAGCTCGTTGAACGCCCGGAGCTGATCCTGGGCCAGCGCCTTGGTTGGATACAGCAGCAGTGAGGTGCCGCTCCGCAGACCGGTCACGATCGATTCGGCGATCGGAATCTGAAAACACAACGACTTGCCCGACGCCGTACCGGTGGCCACGACGACCGATCGACCGCGCCGGATCAGGTTGATCGCCTGTGCCTGATGGCGGTAGAGCCCACCGGCCGGCACACAGTGGGTTATCGCCGCCGGAAGATCACGCTCGAGCTCTCCGTGGCAGGCGGCCCGGGGCTCGATCGTTTCCAGGTGGACGAGGCGGCCGTCGGCGAGCAGGGGATCGAACAACGAAGCGACGCTCGAGCCGAGGACCGAGTCGGCGCTCGAATCGACGCTCGGGCCACCAGAGGTCGTCGGCTCGTCGAACATCAGGTCGTCATCGGCGTAGGTGGCCGAATCGACGCCATCGAGGGTGTCGATTGCCGTGGTTTCCACAAACCCAGGTTAGTTGGACCCTGGGACGGCCACCGTCATCGCCGAGGCCTAACCGGTGAACAACAGCCGCCACGGACGGACTACTGGTTGAGCTCCATCTGCACCGTGGTGCCGGTGGAAGCCGTCTCGAAGGTGACGGCGCTGCTCAGCCGTTGCATGAGCGGTACCCCGAAGGCACCCTCGATCAGCAGCCGATCCGGGTGGGTGATGTCGGGAACGTCGTGGTTGTCGGGCATGCCGGGGCCCTCGTCTCTGACCGACAGCTTGACCGACCCGTGGTCGACGATACAGCTGACCGCGACACGGCCGACCGGATGCTGCGCCAGGTTGGCCTCGATGGCGTTCGTCGTGGCCTCGGAGGTCACCCAACGAAGGTCGTCGAGCCGGTCACCCTGAAGAGCTTCAACGGCATTCGTGGCTGCGGCAACGATCATCCGCACGACGGCGACCATGTCGACGCGTGAAGGTATGTCGATCTCGACGAGTCCACCGTTGAGGGTCGAACGTTCTGATTCCACGTGCCACCAAGATTAGCTCATGTTCGGTGACATCGGAATGTGATCGACGGCGGAATCGAGCGGTCGATCATCGATCTCGTGCCCCCACATGCCGCGGAACCAGGCCGAGAACGAGGAGATGTCGCCGCCGGCCGGCCGGCGGAGCCACGGCCAGGGATGCACGGCCACCGGCTCGACGGCGGCGGCGTGGCGACGCCAGCCGGGAACGGGGGCGAAGGTGGTGGCGACCCGTCGACCGTCGAGCGCCTCGGCCGGAGTGCCCAGGTGGACCTCGAGCGGTCGAACCGTGGCCAGTTCCGCCAGGGTCTCGGCCAGGAACGTCAGTCGTTTCGCCGACAGCCGGAGTTTCGCCAACAGCGGCCGGTCGAACACGAACACAACCGGAAGATTTGGATGGGCCGTGAGTGCCGGGTCGTTGAGCCCCATCGACTCGGCCGTGATCCAGACGACGTCGGGCTCGATCGGGGCATCGGAGTCGCCGGCGTAGGACGTCGTCGACAGAGGGCCCGATGTCCGCTCCAGGTCGGGGTCGTCGAACAGCAGTGGGTTCGGCGTTTCGATCGGTTCCGGAGGTGGTACCTCGGGCCACGTGTCGATCGGGCAGTCGGTGTTGAGCTCGCAGGAGGCACAGAGGCCGGGGGCCCGAGCCTCGACCTGCCAGCGGGTCACGGCGTACGCACGGCCCGACGTCAAGCCGGTGGCGATGTGCCAACCGAGCCGGTTGGCCGCTCGAGACCCGTCGAGCAGATGCCGGAAGAAGAGGTCTTCCCCGGCGCGCCAGTCGCGGCGCTCGCGTACGGCCCACTGGGAGGCCATCCACAGTCGGGTCTGGCCGACCAGCCACCCGTCGTCGAACAACTCGCCGGAGGTGATCTCCATGCAGCCCATCGCCTCGTTCCAGCCCCGATCGGTCTCGGCGCCGATGGCGATCGGGGCCGGCTGTACCCGGGGTGGCCGTCGCCGTTCGCGACGGGGCCGGTACTGGAGCGGTTCCCTTGTGGCCAGGCCAAGCCGGCCGTACCAGTGTCGGGCATACTCCTGCCACAGCAACTCGATGCGGAACCGGTTGACCTCGTCGGGTGGCCCGTCGATGTCGGTCCACAGCCGGGGCAGCGTGAGTAGGCCGTGTCGGATGTAGGGGGACAAGCGGGTGGCGCCCCGGCCCCGATGGGGGTAGGCGTGGTTGCGGTCGCGGGCGTAGTCGGTCAGATCGACGGCGGCCAGGGCCTTCTCGGCTTGGCTCTGCCCACCCCTGAGGGCGTCGGACGACATCGGTCCCTCGGACCGGTCGGCGTCGCCGATCAGATCCGAGAAGTTGCGAGCCACGAACTGCTCGGCTTCGATTCGACCCGGTCCGCACAGTGCCAGCGACGTCATGTGATGTTCATCGGTACGGAGCTGAATAGACTCAATCCTGCCGGGCAAGTTCACCCACCGGACCGGTTTGCTCATGTCATCAGCCAGTACGCCGATAGTTTGATGGTCGGCTTTTGGCCGATCAAGCCGCATTCCAAAAAGGATGGTTTGGTCCGTTCCCACCGATTGGTCGGACCTCATGAGGATCGTGATGTAATTGGCTCAAGGCTCCATTAAAATCCGACCCGAGACATGGAGCGGGCGGAACACGCCGCTTGCCCGCGGTGTGGCTCGGCCGCTCGTCCGGTTCCTGCATCAGGAGACTGCATCGGGCATCCTGCTCCTCGTCGCCACCGCGGCGGCACTCATCTGGGCCAACCTCCCCGGTGAATGGGGGGAGTCGTACCACATCCTCTGGGAAACCCACGTCGAGATGGATCTCGGTAGTTGGGTCATCATCGACAAGTCGCTCGAGGCGCTCGTCAACGACGCCCTGATGGTGCTGTTCTTCTTCGTTGTCGGCCTCGAGATCAAAACCGAACTCGTCGTCGGCGACCTGTCGTCGCCTCGGGTGGCCGCCCTTCCGGCCGTCGCCGCGATCGGTGGCATGGTGGTGCCGGCCGGAATCTACCTGCTGGTGGCCGGCGGCGGCGACGGTGCCAACGGCTGGGGTGTGCCGATGGCAACCGACATCGCCTTCGCCGTCGGGGTGCTCGCCCTGATAGGTCCGTCGATACCCCAGGCTCTGAAGCTGTTCCTGCTCACGCTCGCCATCGTCGACGACATCGGCGCGATCCTCGTGATCGCCGCGTTCTACACCCGGGAACTGAAATGGACCTGGCTCATCGCCGCCATCGGCCTGTGGATCCTCGTCGTGGCGCTCACCAAATTGAAGGTGTGGTTCACGCCGGTCTACGCGGTCATCGGCGCCGTGCTCTGGTACGCCACGTTCAAATCCGGGGTGCACGCCACGATCGCCGGTGTGGCCCTCGGTCTGGCCGCCCCGGCCCGCCCCTTGATCGGACACCGCCGGTTCGAATCGGTGGAAGACATCCTGTCGGGTGAGACGGCCGACCCGGCCGTCTACCGCGACGCCCGCTGGCGGGTACGCGAATCGGTGGCCGTGACCAACCGGCTGATCCTCGTGCTCAGCCCGTGGACGAGCTTCGTCGTCATCCCGGTGTTCGCCCTGGCCAACGCCGGTGTGCATCTGTCGACCGACTCGGCCAGCAATCTGTGGACCTCACCGGTGTCACTCGGCATCGTGCTCGGCCTGGTGGTCGGTAAACCGCTCGGCGTCACCGCGGCCACATGGTTCGCGTTGAGATTCAATCTGGCGACACTGCCCCATGGGGTCACGATGCGTCACGTGCTCGGCGGGGGAGCGGTGGCCGGCATCGGCTTCACCGTGGCGTTGTTCATCGCCCGTCTGGCTTTCGTCGACGAGGCCGGACAGCCCACCGTGCTGCTCGACGAGGCCGTCATCGGCGTCCTCGCCGCCTCGGTCCTGGCCAGCGTTCTGGGTTGGTTCATCCTGCGCAACGCATCGTCGCCACCGCCGATCGTCGCCGATGATGACGACCATCCGGTTTTGGTGGAGGCAGTACAGACATAACGCCGTCAGGTGGTCATCGGCCGTTCGGCGCCATACGTTTGGTTGAGGAAATTTCCGCCAACCGGATGGTAAACCACCGAAAAAGCCAAGCGAGGCGCCCTGCGCCGAAGCCGCTAACCTGCCGAACGTGTCCCAGACCCTTGTCATCGTCGAGTCGCCGGCGAAAGCCGACAGCATCGCCAAGTATCTTGGCGATGGCTTCGTCGTGGAGTCGTCCGTGGGACACATCCGCGACCTCCCGGCCAGGGCGAAGGAGGTGCCGGCCGCCTACAAGAAGGAGAAGTGGGCGTCGCTCGGCATCGACACCGACAACGACTTCAAGCCGCTCTACGTCGTGTCGGAACGCCGCAAGGACCAGGTCAAGAAGCTCAAGAAGCTGCTGAAGGATGCGGATGAGCTGGTGCTCGCCACGGATAAGGACCGAGAAGGTGAGGCGATCGCGTGGCACCTCCAGGAGGTTCTGAACCCGAAGGTTCCGGTCAAGCGCATCGTGTTCACCGAGGTGACCCCCGAGGCCATCCAGCGGGCCATCCAGAACCCGTCCGAGATCGACTACAACAAGGTCGAGGCCCAGGAGGCCCGCCGGTTGCTCGACCGGCTCTACGGCTACGAGGTCTCCCCGGTTCTGTGGAAGAAGGTCCGGCCCCGCCTGTCGGCCGGCCGGGTGCAGTCGGTCGCCACCCGGATCGTGGTGGAGCGGGAGCGGGAGCGCATGGCGTTCCGGTCGGCCAACTACTGGGATCTCACGGCGACCTTCACCGCCACGGCGCCCGAGCACTCATCGGAGCAGCCGTTCCAGGCCACCCTCCTCGAGCTCGACGGCGCCCGCGTCGCCACCGGCCGCGAGTTCAACTCCGACGGCACCCTGGCCCGAGCCGACGCCGTCCACCTCGACGAGCGGCGGGCCCAGGCGCTGGCCGCTGCGCTCGACGGTCAGCCGGCCACCGTCGAGAGCCGGGAGGCCAAGCCCTACCGCCGCAAGCCCGCCCCACCATTCATCACCTCCACCTACCAGCAGGAGGCCAGCCGCAAACTGCGCCTCGGGTCACAGGCGGCGATGCGGATGGCCCAGGGCCTCTACGAGCGCGGCTACATCACCTACATGCGTACCGACTCGACCACCTTGTCGGACACGGCGCTGGCCGCCGCCCGGTCCCAGATCGTCGAGGAGTTCGGCGCCGAGTACCTGCCGCCCGAGGCTCGCACCTACCGCAAGTCGAACCAGGCGGCGCAGGAGGCCCACGAGGCCATCCGTCCCGCCGGCGACCGCTTCCGCACGCCGGCCCAGGTGGCCGGTGAGCTGACCGCGGCCGAGCTACGGGTCTACGAGCTGATCTGGAAGCGGACCCTCGCGTCGCAGATGACCGACGCCACCGGCGAGACGGTCACGTTGAAGCTGTCGGCCTCCACCGCCGAGCCGGTGCCCGACGCCAACGGCGAGGCCGCGGTCCGTCGAGGCCTGTTCTCCACATCCGGCACCGTCATCAAGCACCACGGTTTCCTGAAGGCCTACGTCGAATCGACCGACGACGGCAACGGCAACGGCAAGGTGCCTCCGCCGACGACGCCTCTGGTGGCGACAAACGGCTTCCGGCCCTCGACGAGGGCGACCGGGCCGACATCACCGACATCTCGGCCGACGGCCACGACACCCAGCCCCCGGCCCGCTACACCGAAGCGTCGCTGGTGAAGAAGCTGGAGGAACTGGAGGTCGGCCGCCCGTCGACCTACGCCTCGATCATGGGCACCATCCAGGCCCGCGGATACGTGTGGAAGAAGGGCTCGGCCCTGGTGCCGAGCTTCCTGGCGTTCGCCGTCGTCACCCTGCTCGAACAGCACTTCCCCGACCTCGTCGACTACGCCTTCACCGCCCGGATGGAGGACGACCTCGACAACATCGCCGCCGGTGAGGGCGAGATGGTGCCGTGGCTGACCCAGTTCTACTTCGGGGCCAACGAGGAGCCGGGGCTCAAGGAGAAGGTCGAGGAGCGGTTGGGCGACATCGACGCCCGGGCCGTCAACTCCATTCCCATCGGTGCCGACCCCGACGGCGTGCCCATCGTGGCCCGCGTCGGCCAGTACGGCCCCTATCTGGAGCGGGGCGACGACACCAAGTCGATCCCCGACGACATCGCCCCCGACGAGCTGACCCCGGAGCGGGCCGTCGAGATCATGGCAGTGCCCGACGTGATCGAACTCGGCACCCATCCCGAAACCGGTCTGCCGGTGTACGTGCGTGACGGCAAATTCGGGCCGTACGTGCAGATGGGCGACATGCCCGAGAAGGTCACCGAAGACAACAAGCCGAAGACATCGTCGCTGTTCGCCGACATGGAGATGGAGTCGTTGACGCTCGACCAAGCGGTGGAGCTGCTGACGATTCCCCGGGTGCTCGGCGTCGACCCCACAGATGGTCGCGAGATCGTGGCCCACAACGGTCCCTACGGCCCCTACATCCGCAAGGAGCCGGAGGAGGAGGGCAAGCGGGCCGACACCCGTTCGTTCGAGAACGAGCGTGAGCTGTTCACCATCGACCTCGACAAGGCGGTCGAGCTGTTCGCCCAGCCGAAACGCCGCCGGGGTCAGCAGGCGGCGGCCGGGCCGCTCAAGGAGCTCGGTGTCGACCCCACGACCGACCTGCACGTGGTGGTCAAGAACGGCCGTTTCGGCGAGTACGTGACCGACGGCGAGGTCAACGCCTCGCTGACCGCCGCCGACTCCGTCGATCGCATCGACATCAGCCGAGCCGCAGAGCTGCTGGCCCTGCGCCGAGCCAAGATCCTGGCCGAGGGCGGCACGATCAAGAAGCCGGCCAAGAAGAAGCCGGCGAAGAAGGCGGCCAAGAAAACCGCAAAGAAGAAGGCGGCCGCCAAGCGCGGCTAGTCGCCTGACCGATGGCGTCCTATATCGCGTTCGAAGGGGGCGAGGGATCGGGCAAGAGCACGCAGGCCGCAGTGCTGGCCGAACGGCTCGACGCCCTCCTGACCCGGGAGCCAGGCGGCACTGGCCTGGGGACCCGCCTGCGCGAGCTGCTGTTGAACACCACGGATGTGGCCATCGGCGCCCGGTCCGAGGCGCTGCTGATGGCCGCCGATCGGGCCCAACACGTCGATGAAATCGTGGTCCCGACGCTGGCCGCCGGACGCCACGTGGTTTCCGACCGGTCGGCCTACTCCTCGATGGCCTACCAGGGCGGGGGCCGCAAGCTCGGGATCGACACGATTCAGCGGCTCAGCGAGTTCGCCATCGGCGGCCGGTGGCCCGACATCGTGGTGTTGCTGACGGTGCCGGCCGACGCCGCCCGCTCCCGTCTCGACCGTGATCTCGACCGCATCGAGCAGGCCGGCGACGGCTTCCACCAGCGGGTCGTGGACGCGTTCGCGGAGATGGCGGCGGCCGATCCGCAGCGTTGGCTCGTCGTCGACGGTCGAGGCTCGGTCGAGGAGGTGGCGGACCGCGTCTGGGCCGCTGTCGAGCCCCGTCTCGTGTGAGCCCGACCTGTCGTCAGGACACGGCGCCGTGCGCCCGGAGCCCGGCGATCAGCTCGGCCCGGCGGCGGGAGGAACGGTTGGGTAGCTTTGCGGCCGCCGCCAGCCTGCGGAGCTCCTGCACCGTCAAGGCATCCAGGTCGTCGAGCACCGGATAGAGATCGGCGATCTCCCCGACCGGGAGCTCGTCGCCGTGCTCGTCCCACGCGTCCCAGTAGCCGGCCATCCGGTCGACGAAGCCGTTCGGGTGCTCGGCATACAACCGGGCGGCCAGGGCAAGGCTGCATTGTTCGAGCTGGTCGCGGTGGCCGTCCAGCAGCACCGTTGCGTCGTCGATCCGATCCTGACCGCCGAACGCATCGGGCTCGGCCGTCAGCATCGCCCGGAGCACGGCAAGGTCATGGGCGTCGCCCAATCCATCCGACAGCATGTGCCAGGTTTCGCCGATCGGGATCAGGATCGACGGGGCCGTGTCCTCCAGCAGACGCAGGTGATACCAGGTGTACTTCACCCGCTTGCGTAGCTCGTGGAAACGATGTGGCGTCGGCTCCTGCCGGGCCTCGGCGAGCGCGCCGACTCCACGACGGTAGGTCGTGTCCAAACCGGTGGTGATGGCATCCCAGCCGCCGTCGTCGATGGTCCAGTCGTCGATGCCGTCCCGCGCCTCGACCAGCAGCCGCCGAGCCTGTTCGACGGGTTCCGCGTCCTCGGCCACCGCCCGGCCGGCGTCTCGTGCCCGCCGGGCCAGTTCGGCGCGGACCGGGACGAGACCGCCGGCCGGTAACCGATCGCTCGACCGGGCTATCAGAGCGTCGAACGTGCCGAGCAGAGCCTGGGCGTCTCGATAGTCCGACAGCGAACGAGCGGCGTCGCGGTAGGTGCGATTGATCACCTTGTACTGGTCGCCGAGGGGCTGCTTCTCGAGCGAATGCCGGACCAGGCGCACCAATCCTCGGACCTTCTTGCACCGTTTGCGGCAGTCGTGGATGTTGACGACGGCCACGCCCTCGTCGAGGTCGGTGAGACGGTCGAGCGCCTCGGCGGTCTGCTGGTGGGCGATGCGACGGACGGCGGTGGCCACGGACTCGTCGGACAGGATTCGATAGGCCATGGTTCGATCGTAGGTCTGCCCGGATCGGACGACATCGAAACACGGCGCAGCCCGTAGAATCCCGGTCATGGATCCGTGGGCTTCCGTCGTCGGTCAGGCCGACGCCCTCCACCGGCTGGAATCGGCCGCCGACAATCCCGTTCACGCGTACCTGCTGCTCGGCCGCCGCGGTTATGGCAGCCACCAGGCCGCACTCGGATTCGCCGGGCTCGTGCTCGCCGAGGCTATCGGCGACGATCGGGCTGATCGGGAACGGGCGCTCCAGCTCGCTCTCGATGCCGCCCACCCCGATCTGACCGTGGTTCGACCCGCCGGTGCCGCACTGCGGGTGTCCGAGGCCGACGAGATCATCCGGGCCGGACTTCGCACACCGCTGGAAGGTACACGCAAGGTGATCATCGTCGACGGCATCGACACGATCGAGACAAATGCCATCGGGAAGCTGCTGAAGGTGGTGGAGGAGCCGCCGCCGTCGACCGTGTTCGTGATGCTGGCCGACGCCGTGCCACCAGAGATCGTGACCATCGCCAGCCGCTGTGTGCCGGTGGAGTTCGGTCCGTTGCCACTGGTCGAGCTGGAGCAGGCGCTTGTGGCCGACGGGGCCGACGGCGAGCGGGCGTCGGTGGCGGCGATGGCGGCCGGCGGCGACGTCGACCGGGCCCGGCTGCTCGTCAACGACGACGCGCTGGCCGAGCGGGCTGCGCTGTGGCAGTCGATTCCCGACAAGCTCGACGGCACCGGGTCGACGGCCTGCGAGCTGGTCGACCAGGTTCGTGCCGGCATGGACGCGGCCCAAGGGCCGCTCGAGGCTCGGCAGACCGCCGAGACCGAGCAGCTGGAGGCCCGGGTCGAGCAGCTGGGGGAGCGGGGCTCCGGTCGAGCCGATCTGGTGGCCCAGCACAAGCGGGAAGTGAGGCGGCTGCGTACCGACGAGCTGGTATTCGGTCTCGCCGTGATGTCGCGGGTGTACCGGGATCGGCTGGTTGCCGGGTACAACCCGGACGCCGAGGCGGCGTTGACCGCCATCCAGGCTGCGGCCGAGAACCTGGTGCGCAACCCCAACGAGGCACTGCTGTTGCAGGATCTGTTCCTGCGGCTTGCCCCGGCGCGGGTATAGCTGGAGTTCCAGGGCTGCATTCTGGTTGACGGCTCGGGTTGACGGAGGCCTATTCATCGTTTATCGTCGATTAACGATGAAGACTGAATCGACTGCATCAACTGCACGTCTGACCGAAGCAGAGGCCGACGAGTACGCCACCTGGTTCCGCTGCCTGTCCGACGGCACCAGGGTCCGCATCCTCAATGTGGTGGCCAACGCCGGCGGTCCGATCACGGTGGGGGAGATCGTCGAAGCCGTGGGGAAGAGCCAGTCGACCGTGTCCCGCCATCTGCGGCTCCTGGCCGACGACCGCTTCGTGTTCACCGAGCCCGACGGTGTTCGCACCCTGGTGACCGTGAACCGCTCCTGCATGACCGCGCTTCCCGAGGCGGCGGCCGCGATCATGGGCCGGAGCTGATGGTCGACGCCGCCTGGTTGCTCGCCGAGCTGCTGGTGCTGTTCCTCGTGGTGTCGTTCGCCATCCACCTCGTCCAGCGCCGGTTCGGGCCCGAGCGCGTGCGGCGCTGGATGGGCGGGCAGCCGATCGTGGCCGCACTGAAAGGGATTGCCGTCGGTTTCGTCACGCCGTTCTGCACCTATTCGGCCATCCCCATGCTGGTCGGCCTGCGCCAGGCCGGCGTGCCGTCGGCCGGGTACGTGGCGTTCGTCAGCGCCGCCCCGGTGCTCGATCCGGTGTTGTTCGGAGCCCTGGTCATCATCGTCGGATTGCCGGCGGCTGTGCTCTACTCGGCGGTGGCGTTCGTCGGGGCGATGGTGTTGGCCTTGCTTGCGCAGCGGGTAGGGGTCGAGCTGAGGCTCGAGGGCCTGGGCCCGGCAGCGCTCGCAGACGGCGAACCAGACGGCAGGGAATCAGAAGACAGCGAACCGGCGGCCTGGGCCGGTCTGTCCACCGAGCTTCTGGGCGCGGCCCGAGCGTCGGCTGCGTTGCTTCGCTCGGTCGGCCTGCTCCTCGTCGTCGGTGTGGTGATCGGGCTGGCCATCGAGTCACTGGTGCAGCCGAGCGACGTCGCGGCGATCACCGGTGACGGCGCCCGGTGGTCGATTCCACTGGCCGCCGCGCTCGGAACCCCGCTGTACTTCAGCACCAGCTTGTTCGTCCCGATCGCCAACTCGCTCGGCCGGGCCGGGGTCGGCGTCGGCGCCATCGTGGCACTGACGATCTCGGGGGCGGGAGCGAACATTCCCGAGTTCATCGTGTTGGGGAAGTTGTTCCCGAGGCTCGCTGTCGCGGTCTTCATCGGCTACGTCTTCGTTGTCGCGCTCCTCGGTGGACTGCTGGCTCACGTCCTTCTGGGCTGACGAATCGACCACTCGAAATCAGCGTCTCGCCCGAAATCCGAACCGCTAACATAGGGGATCTGCCCGAATAGCTCAGTTGGTAGAGCGCCGCATTCGTAATGCGTAGGTCCGGAGTTCGACTCTCCGTTCGGGCTCCAGGCGCTGAGCAGGGTTTGGGCGGTTTCAGTTGCCGCTGCGAGGCCGCAGACACTAGGGGGCACGCGGGTGTTGACGCCGTCGCGGAGGACCTCCAGTGCCTCATCCAATAGCGGTTGGAGTGCTCCCTCGTCGGCGCCCGCTGTGACCCACCGAGAGGCAGCGGTTCTGATCGCCACCATCCTGATGGGGACGCTGGCCGGCTTTTTTCTGACCTACGGTTTCACGATCACGCCGGCGCTGGCCACGGTCGACGACTACACCTTCGTGGCGGCATTCCAAGGGCTGGAGCGAATGTTCGGAACTTCCGAGTACGGGTTCAACTGACCGGTCTTCCTGGGATATCTCATCGGGCCGGCCGTCATCGCCGTGGCCATCGCACTCAACAGGAAGCGGCCGGCGCAACGATGGCTGGTCGCGTCGCTTGCGCTCGTTCTGGCCGGCATCATCGTGACGCAACTCGTCAACGTCCCACTCAACGACGGCCTTACTGCAGCGGGCGATCCCAACACGATTGACGTCGCCCGGGTGCGTCTCGAGTTCAACGAAGCCCGGTGGCGCACGTGGAATCACGTCCGCAGCGCAACCACGCCCGGCGCATTCTTGTGTTTGACCGGGGCGCTTTTCCGTCAGGACCCACGCATCGAACGTCGAGACGACGTACCTGATTGAGAGCTGTCGATCAGGTGGTGCTCATGCCGGGGCGATTCCCGGTTGGATCTCGCCGCCGGTGGCGTCCGCCTGAGCTCGAGCGAGCGACGCCTGGCCCGTACCGTTGATCCGGTAGAGCCGACGGCGAGGCCGTCCCTCGGCGAGCGCAAGGTCGGAGTCCTCCCACTGGTCGTCGAGCAAGCCGAACGCCGCGAGGCGCCCAGCGCCTTGTAGAGAGTGCCGTGCGCCGTGAGGCGAGCGTTCCCGCCCTGCAGTGATTTCGCCAGCGCAAAGCCATGGATCCAACCGTCACCGCCGGCTTTGGCCTCAACCGCGGCCAGCAGGATGTCGACTTCGAGTGGGAGAAGCGTTCCCTTCTTGCGCCGCATGGGCCCATTTATAGGAAGATATAGTCCTGAAGTCAAATAGCTCACGGGAGGTACTCAATGGAAGCCGTTGTAGAGGCAGCGGAGCGATGGCTCCGCCAGGATGCGTCGGAGCGGACGCGGGTTGGGCCCGAGATCGTGGCGTCGTGCGGCGAAGCCTTCAACGAGCTGGTTTCACGGCTCGAAAACGTGGACTATCCGGTCGAACCGATGCTGGAGGCCTACGTCGACGTGGACCGTGCGATGGCCGAGATCGAGGAATCGGGAACCGGGGTTCCTCCCGCCCTCGCGGAGGTCTGGCGTCGGATCGGCGGCATCCACCTGGTCGACCTGGACCGCTACCGCCACCTGGCGTTCTGGGAGGAGCGGCTCGGAGGCGACGGCCGGGCCCTGGCCTGTGACGGAGTCGTTGTCGACGCCCCGGAGCAAGGATGGATCGGCTATCTGCTGGACTCGTTAGACGAGCAGGCCGACGTCGGCCGGCCGCCCGGGTTCCCGATCTCCCCCGACGGGCTGCACAAGGACGACACCAGTGGTGGCGGACCCTACGAACTCGTTCCCCATGACGTCGACCCGTGGATGGCCTCGCTGCGAGACTTCTCCTGGCGCGGGCCGGCCCGGCCGGCGTCCGCCCCGCCAGGGTCGGCCCCGGATCTGGTCAGCTACCTGCGAACCGCCGTGCTCGAATGCGGCGGGTTCCCGGGTCTGTTCGGAGCCTCCGGTTTCGAGCCGCTGCGTCGAGAGCTGACCCAGGGCCTGCCGATCTTCTAGGGATTCTTCACGTCTGGCCACGACGATATGATCGAACCGAACAGACGAGGACGGTGCGACGTATGGGATTTCGGACGCAGATCACGACGGCTCCGAGTGGGTTCGAAACAGAGGAGTTCGTCGTGCGGCCCATCGTGGCCTCCGATGCCGAGCTCGATCACGGTGCCGTGATGGAGAGCCGGGAGTTCCTTCGCATATGGAGTCAGTCGACGTGGCCCGAGGACGACTTCACCGTCGAAGCGAATCGGGAGGACATGGTGAAGATGGCGCGGCGGCGCGCCGAAGGCAAGGCTTTCGACTACACCGTGATGAATCCCGATCAGACCGAATGCCTCGGCTGCGTGTACATCTTCCCGCCGGATGCGAACTGGTTCTCAGGGGCCGACGTCGTCGCGACCGGCGCCGATCAATGGGCTGACTGTGACGCCATGATCTACTTCTGGGTGAGGACGTCGAGGCTCGACGACGGTCTCGATCGTCGACTGCTCGACTCACTTCGCGCCTGGGTCGATCGGGACTGGATCTTCGAGAACCCGGTCTTCGTCACCAACGAAGCGCTCGAGCAACAGGTGACGACGATGGAGGCGACCGACCTGCAGCGTCGATTCGAGATCAAACTTCCCGACGATCCGGGCCGGTATCTGGCGTACGCCTAGTGGATCAGAGCTTTCGCCGCACGAGCCGCTCGTGCGGGTAGCACCACAGCCAGCTCTCGTTTCCCTCGATCGAGCGTGCGATTGCGTGATCCATGGCCTGCGCGTGAGCCCGCATGTGGGCCAGCTTCGACGAGTCACAACAGCCGACGTACCCGCAGGTCATGCACATTCTCACGTGGACCCAGTCGGCACCCGCCGCCTTGCAGTCGGCGCAGTCGGTGGTCGACGGTGGTTCGACCTCACTTATCTGGTCGACATGCTCGCAGTCTTCGACCCCGATCCCGGTGATCATCTGGGCGACGAACTTCAAATTCGTAACGAGCCCCATGCCGACACTGTAGAACATCGGATCCCCTGGCGTCTCCGGCGAGCCTCTTCACCAAGGAGTCCGCGCCAGGCGGCGGGCCACCCAGTCGCTCATCAGTTCGAGATAGCCCGGAACGAACCCGGCCGGGTCCCCGTGCTGGATGCGATGGTTGCCGGTGGGAACGACGACGACGGCGGCATCGAAGTTCTGAGCCTCGGCCATGGCCTCGCCTGTGTCCCTCGCGCCGCGCCATGCCGGGACCAGCGGGTCGAGTGCGCCGTAAACCGCCAGGAACGGACATCGGATACGGCGAAGCGAGTCCATGGGAACGAATCGCTGCGTCGCCCACAGGCATATCTCCGCCCAATCCTCGGGTCCGTCGCTCGTTACGTACCCGTACCAGTCCTGCTGCCGGGCCGCTCGGAACAGCGTTTCATCAACGGTTGCGTAGTCGGTTCCATCCTCTGCGGCCTGGTGGACAGCCTCGACGAACGTGACCGCGTCGCCAACGTCGGCTTCGGAGAATCCCTGTCCGCGCACCGTGTTCTCGACGCCGAACAGATTTTGTTCGGCCACGCCGATGGTCGGACCCGAGTTGGCGACGACAGCGCTCAGGCCCTCGACATCGGCGGCCAACATCTGGGCCAGCCATCCGCCCTGGCTGTGACCGAACACGCCCACCCGGTCGGAATCGACCGCTCGGTGGAGCCGCAGCACGTCGAGGGCAACCATCGCCTGGTCGGCTCGATCCTCCAGCCCGTGGACGCGCCAGTTGCCCGATGACTCACCACAGCCGGGCTTGTCGAACGCGTAGGTCGCGATGCCCCGGTCGACGAACGCCTGGCTGATCGGGGAGAAGAATCCGTCGCTGGTGCGATCGGTGGGCCCCGAACCCTGGAGCAGCAACATCGTCGGATGGGGACCGGTGGAGGCCGGGAGGCTGAGCGATCCAACGAGTTCGAGACCGCGCCACTCGAACGCCAGCTCCACTTCCTCACCGTCGGATTGCTCGAGGTTGCTCACTGGGCCGCTCGCATCCTCACATGGAAACCGCTGGCGAGGGGCACGTCAACCCGTCGAACGCTCGTCGGTCAACGAGCCGGAACCGAGACCCGTATCGGTTCCTGGACACCCCGCCCGGCGGAGAAGTTCTCCAGCCGCTGGATCACCGTCTCCGTCAGATCGGTGCCTGCCGTCACCAGGAGGTTGCCGTCGAGCGTCCGAATGTCCTGCTCGACGACCATCCCGGCCGCAATGCCTGCCAACTTCACCTCGTGCACCGTGGCCTTTCCGTGGGATCCCTCCCACGAGTTCAAGGCGTCGAGTATTTCGTCGGGGAATTGGCCCTCGAGCGTCTTGATCGCCCTGGCTCCACCGTGGCCGAGGTTGCAAAGCTGGTCGAACTCCGACACCGCCCGGACGACGGTGGCGGCGTCGATCGTGCCGCTCGGGTTGAGTGCGTCGCCGATGATGGCGGCCACACCGTCGAGTCTGGGGATTCGCCCGACGAGTCGCACGCTGGTCTGGACCGCCTTGTCGAACATCACCTTCTCGGTCGGGGCCAGGTCACGTCCATCCAGGTACCGGCGGACGGTTCGCTCCGGAACCGCAATCCAACCCAACCGCAACAGCAGACCGGCGAGTTCGATCTCCCACACGGGTTCAAGGCCGAGCTCGACGGCAACATGGCGACAGGCCGACTCGATGCGGCGCGCTCGGGAGAAGGCATCGGGAGACGCGATCTCGAGCGCTTCGACCAACGCCTCCGCGGCACCGTGCAGTGTCTGCTCGAGAAGGACCTTCTCGCTCTGGATCAATTGCCATTGGCGGAGGGCGTCGTCAACCGCCTTCTTCAAGGCGTCGGGTGGCGTCGGCTTCGTCAGGAATCGGAAGATCCCGCCGTCGTTGATCGCCGCGATCGCATCGGACATCTCGCTGTAACCCGTGAGCAGCATCCTGGTCGCATCCGGGGTCACCTCCCGGGCTGACGCAAGGAACTGGGCTCCGTTCATCGCCGGCATCCGCATGTCGGAGATGATGACCGCGCACCCGGGATGGGCGCGCAGGGTCTCGAGGCCGATCTCGCCGCTCACGGCGGTCCGGAACCTCGTAGTCGAAGGCCAATTGGAGTTCGAGCCCCTCGAGCACCTTCGGCTCGTCGTCGACGCAGAGCACCCACGGCTCGCTCACGACGCCACCTCCGCTCGCTCCCGGGTGGCCTCGACCAGCGTCGTTGCTCGGGCCAGAAGGTCCGGGTCGAGTGTGAACGGGTGGTCCGCCTGTGGATTCTCCGCTGCCTCGACCGCCGAGATGGCGGCGATGACCCGACGAGCGGGCGCGCTGAGCGACTCGTTCGCGGGGTCATGGTGGGACCGGGCCACCTCGACCACCACGGGATCGGCGTTCCACATCTCCAGCATCTGGGCGCCCACCTCGGCGTGGCTTGCTCCGAACACCCGGCGTTCGGCATCCTCGTTCGACTCGATGTGATCGATCGGTGCGTCGAGGATCATGTAGAGCGCCTCGTATTCCGCGGGGAACTGGGTGATCAGCATCAGCGTTCCGACGTTGTGGAGGAGACCGGCCAACGATGCCTGGCCGACCTCACCGCCGATCAGCTTGCGGACGATGTCGGCGATGAGGGCGGATCTCGAGTTGAGCGCGGCCACCGTCGCCTGGGTCGACGGCGAAGCCCAGCCGGCGATCTGGGCGTTGAGGACGATCCCGCTCACCGTTTGGGTGCCGAGTCGGACCACGGCGTCACGGACATCCTCACAAGGATTTCGGAACCCGTAGAACGCCGAGTTCGCGGTTTTGACGACAACCGTGGCGATCGCGAGATCGGTCTCTATGAGACGGGCAATGGCATCCGACCGTTCGTCCCGGTCGATTGCCTCCTGGATCTGCCGGTGGAGAACGGGCTGGGCCGGCAGTCGATCGAGCGAGCCGAGCACGTCGCGGACGATGCTGTTCTCGAGTGTCCGGGCTGCTTGATGGACGCGGGCGAGAATCCGGAACAGATCATCGGGATCACACGGCTTCGACACGAACTCGTGGCTGAGCGGGATGCCACGCGCCGCCAACTCGTTGTCCACCTCGCCGGAGAGCACGATCCTCACGATTCGCGGATGGGCGGCCTTGGCGTGTTCGAGCAGGTCGGCACCGGTCATGCCGGGCATCTTCATGTCGGTCACGAGGACGTCGTACTCGTTCGACGCCAGGAGTTCGACCGCCTCCTCGCCGGACGTGGCAAAGTCCGCGTCCCAGTCGTCGTCGGCGAACAACAAGGCGTTCTCGATGCCGTTGAGGATGCGCGGCTCGTCGTCGACGAAGAGGATCCTCACGCTGCACCCACCCCGGCCGGCTCCCGCATCTGTGTGGTGGGGAGCGTGATCGTGAATGTCGTGCCCTGACCGACGGTGGAGTCAACGGCGAGGGTTCCGTTGTGTTCGGTCACGATGACCTGGTGGGCGATGGCCAGCCCTTGGCCGGTGCCTTCGCCCACGTCCTTGGTGGTGAAGAAGTGATCGAAGATGCGTTCCAGGTTCTCATTCGAGATACCCGTTCCGTTGTCGCTGATGGAGATCCTGACGGCGTTGCCGTCGTCGACCGTCGACGTCGCGATGGTGATCAGCCCCTTGTCGTCGCCGTGGGCGTCGACGATGGCATGGGTGGCATTGACGATCATGTTGAGCCACACTTGGTTGAGCGAGCCGAGTCGGCCTTCCACGACGGGTAGGTCGGCGTCCAGATCGGTCTCGATGTCCGCCGAGTACCGCCACTCATTGCGGCAGACGGTCATCGTCGTCGAGATCGCCTCGTTGATGTCGACCGGCTTGAACTCCTCGGACCCGGGATGCGAGAAGCGCTTCATCGCCTTGATGATTCTCGACACGTTCTCGACGCCGGACAGGGCGTCGTCGGCGGCCTTGGGCGCCCGCTCGCTCAGCATCGGCAGCTTCGACTTCCGTATCACCTCGGCCAGCTCGGCCCGGTCGTCGTCGGTTGCGCCGGCGTCGATCGTCCGCTGGGCGGTGTCGGCGATCGCCAGCAGTCTCACCACGGTGGCCTTGAGGAAGTGGGTGTTGTCACCGATGTACTGCATCGGCGTGTTGATCTCGTGAGCGATACCGGCTGCGAGTTGTCCGACGGATTCGAGCTTCTGCGCCTGCTGGAGTTGTTGCTCGGCCAGCTCCCGCTGCTCCCTCGCCTTTTCGAGGCGGCTCTGCTCGCGACGAAGGGTCGCCTGCGCGATCTCGTAGTTTCGGCGGAGCATCCGGCGCATCGAGCCGAGAAGGGAGAATACGAACGCCACGAACAATGCGGCCACGATGAGTTCGGTCCGCCTTGCGTTGTCGAGCCCCTCCTCCAATGCGTGGACGAAGCTCAGGTTGCGGACCTCGACGAAGTCGTAGAGGCGCTTCACCGCGATCACGCTGTCGTCGATCGCGGCCTGGAAGGCGGCGTCGGCATCGGACCCGGGCTCGGGCCGGGCTCCGGCGGCGAGGAGGTCGACGCGCTCGAGGCTCCGGGTCAGATCAGCGAGGAGAGGGGCGAGGCTCGGGTCTCGACGGGCCTCGTCGGCGGTGATCAGACGCTGGCGCTCGACCAGCGCCCGCGACTGGTCCAGGTCGTCGTGGGTGACTGTTCCGTCGGCCCACCGTTCGGCCATCAGCGCGTGAGTCAGGACCTGCCGTTCGAGCGAGACCATGTTGCCGCTCACGAGCTGAAGCTGCTCGGCAAGGGCCTCGGTGTCCTTGCTGAGTTGTCGATCGGCCTGGAAGCCGACCGCAGCGATCACGCCGACGAGCAGGATGAGCACCGCCAGCATTCCGTGCTGACGGGGTCCGAAGCGGATCTGAGCCGAAAGATCGTCGACGAGGTCGCCGGTCACCGGACCTCGATCAAGTGGAGGCTCCAGATCCATTGGTTGGTGTCCCGCCCGAGTTCACCGTCGGGGTCGGTGAACACGACTCGAACCGGCCCACCGTCGATCAGGTCGATCGGCTCGCCGTCGATGCGCGTGGCCAGGATGGCGTTCTCGGCGGCGGCCTGACCGCCCGTGAAGTTCACCTGGTAGTCGTCCAGGGCGGTCCACACCAGCGTGGCGTCGAGGTCAACGCCCGCCGCCGCGAACAAATCGTCGACCCGCACGCCGGTGAATTCGATCCGCTCGTTCACGAACGGTTCGTCGACCTGGACCGTCTCGGTGCCGAGGCTCTCGATACCGGCGATGTCGGCTTCGACATGGTTGCTGACGTTCGGCCTCGTCGCGCCCTTGATGGTGAGTACGACATCGTCGGTCGGTGCCGGTAGTGGATCTATCGTTGCGGCCAACGAATCGACATCCGTGGCATCCAGATCCTGGTCGGAGCCGCATGCGGTGACCACCAGCAGGAGCGCGGAGAGTAGTGCAACGAAACGGGGCATCGTTCGGTCTTTCGTCGGAGGCATCAGACGAACTGCCTGTCGGCCGAAGCCGATGGGAAATGAGCGTCGCGATCGACAGCGGCCGGGATGGACGTGCCGGCCGAGGAGTCAAGCGGGAGTCGTCACGGCCGGTTCAGCGAGCCGCCCGCAGCAGCTCGGCAACCTCGTCCTGATCACGGTTCTCGGCCAGCACGAGCGGATCCTGGCCGTCGCCGGTTGCCAGATTCGGGTCGGCGCCGCCATCGAGCAGCAGCCGGACCGTCTCGACGTAGCGCTCGGAGCCGTCGCCAAGGAGGATCGCCTCGTGCAGCGCCGTCCAACCCAGGTTGTTGACGTGATCGACGTCGACATTGGTTTCGAGCAGCCGGGCCACGATCTCGTGGTGTCCCCGTTCGGCGGCCCGAATGAGCCCGGTGCCGTTGAAACCGTCCAGCGAGGTCACGTCGGCGCCATGTTCGAAGGTCAGGTCGAGCAGCTCGACGTACCCCTCGCTGGTGGCGATCAGGTAGGCGCTCTGGCGGGTGTCGTCCTGGAAGTTGACATCGGCCCCCTGGGCGATCAGATCACGGGCCAGACCGACGTCGTCGGCCCAGGACGCCTCGATCAACTGCTCGTTCAACTCGGTCTCGTCAACGCCGGCGTCCTCCTCAACCGGCGACCCGCCACAGGCGGTGGCGAGACCGATCACCACGCAGGTGATCAGGACACGGATACGCATACCTCTCAGCGTAGGCTGCGGGGATGACCACGCCGGACTCACAGCTCGGTCGACGGTTCTGGTCGCTGTGGGCGGCCTTCACCGCATCCAACCTGGGCGACGGCCTCAGCCTGGTGGCGTTCCCGTTGATCGCCATCAACCTGACCGACGACGCCCGCCTCGTCGCCGTCGTGTCGATGGCGCGCTTCCTGCCGTTCCTCGTGGTCGGGCTGCCGGCCGGCGTCATACTCGATCGGTCCGACCGACGACTCCTGGCCATGATCGCCCAGGTCGGCCGAGCCGCCGCACTTGGAGGAATGGCGGTGGCGATCGTCAGCGAGTCGGCCACCATCGCCCTCACCGCCGTCGTGGCGTTCGCCGTCGGGGTCGGAGAGGTGCTCGTCGACGGCGGACTGCCGGCCCTGGTGCGGGAGGTGGTTCGCCAGGATCAGCTGGAGGTGGCGAACTCACGGTTCTCGGCCACCCAGACGGTCAGCAACATGTTCGTCGGCCCCCCGCTGGGTGCACTTCTGTTCGGGATCGACGCCGCCCTTCCCTTCGCTGCGGCCGCCGTCTGCTATCTCGCAACCACCCTGATGCTGGCTCGGGTTCCCGGTTCGTTCCGGGCCGAGCCCGAGTTGGCGTCCGACGACGGCGAAGCGCCTTCCTTCACCCGCCAGATGACCGTCGGCCTGAAGTATGTCTGGGGCCATCCGGTGCTCCGCCCGCTGGCTCTCACCGTGGCCGCGTTCTCGTTCGTCGGGGAGGCCGGCAACGCTGTGCACGTCATTCTGGTCACCGAGCGGTTCGGTGTCAGCGAGTCCGGTTACGGCCTGATCGTCGCCGTCGACGGCGTCTTCTCGGTGATCATGTCGTTCTTCGTGGCCGGTCTGGTGAAACGCAGGAGTCATTCGTTCTCGATGCGGTTCGCCGTGGTCACCTTCGTCATCTCGGCCTGGCTGATGGGCTTCACGACCGTGCTCGCCGGACTGATCCTGGGGGCCATCATGGGTGGTCTGTCGGATCCGAGCTGGAACGTGGTGTCGGGCACGATACGGCAACGACTCGTGCCCGACGAGGTGTTCGGCCGCATGATGACCGCCTACCTGTTCATCGCCTGGAGCGTGCAGCCGTTTGGAGCGCTCGTCGGCGGGGTCATCGCCGAGGAGTGGGGTTCGCAGTGGGTGTTCGTGATGTCGGGCACGGTCGTCGGTTCGCTGTTGATCTTGGCCCGACCGATGTTCCGGGCGGTCGACAAGGCGATGGGGCCGGAGTCGGTTCCCGCGGTTTGACCTCGGCGTCGGGAATGACGCGCGAACACGGGCACTGTCGCCCGGGTTGGCGCGCTATTCCCGCTGGGTCGGAGCCGACGGCGGATGCGCCGTGGTCCCGCCCAGCGCCTCGACCGCCGAGGGCACGGCGACACCATTGGCCAGATCGGCCGCCGGCTGCGGCGTACCCCAGGTCGTCGTGAGCGGCACGACGCCGGCCCAGTGGTGGAGCGCCACGTCCTCCGGTTCGTCGATCGGATCGCCACCCCGCACCTTGGCCGATGACTCGGTGAGCGGCATGGTCAGCACCATCGTCTGGTTGAGGTCGGTGTTCGACGGCGGCCGGGCCGTGTCCCAGATCGGGGCGATGTGGTCGTTGATGACCTTCAACGCCGCCGTCTTCTCGCCGGGGTCGGTGATCGGGGTGGCCGTGCCCCGCACCACCACCGAGCGATAGTTCATGGAATTGTGCAGCGGGGTGCGGGCGACCACCAGCCCGTCGACGATGGTGACCGTGACACAGACGTCGAGCCCCCGCCCGGCCCGCATCATGGCGTTGGCCACCGACCCGTGGATGAGCAGCTCATCACCCCGGACCCCGTAGACCATCGGCAACACGATCGGCCCCTCATCGGTGCTGACCCCGACGTGGGCGAGAATGCCGGCGTCGAGGATGGCCCGAATGGCGTCGGGGTCGTAGACGGCACGGTTGGCGCCCCGCTTCATCGTGGTCCGTTCCGACGGTGGTCCGGCGGCTTCGTCGGTCATCTCAGCCCGCCCACACCTTGGCTCGTCGCCCGATCTCGTCGAGGATGTGACGCAACGTGTCGTGGTCCTCGTGGCGGGCCCTGACCCAGGCGTTGGCTTTGTAACCGGCGTCGACACCCTGGGTCGGGGTGCCGGGCGGCGGAAAGTACGCATCGACGATGTGGGGCCCGAACTCGGCCTGCAGATCCTCGATTCCGTCGTAGCCGGTGATGCGGCCGTCCTGGCTCGGACGCAGGGCGATCATGCCGGCAGTGTACTGTCGAGAGGCTCTCGCCTCGGTGTGACCGTGCACGATCAGCTGCGCCCATTCCCGGTACAGGTCGAGGTCGTTGGCCGCCGAGTACACGTCCCACATCGACACCCCCGGCGGCCGGCAGCCGATCTCGGAGAACTTCAACCCCTTCGGCCCGAAGAACCACTCCATGTGGGTGGCCGACGTCTCGATGTCGAGCACCTCCAGGACCCGGCGGCCCATCTCCCTCACCTCGCGGTAGCGCGGATCGTCGACCTCGTTGGTCGCCACGATCTGCGGTGAGATCCACCGGGTGCGCATGGCCTCCAACACGCCCGGGTAGTAGTGGGAGACGAACTCGTGGGCCACCTCGCCGTTGACCGTCAACGTGTCCCAGAAACCCTCGTGGCCCTCCACGAACTCCTCCACCGCCACCGACGCCCCGGATCCAACCCCGGCCGCGGCCAGGGCGGCCAGCAGCGAGGTGTCGTCGTCGACCCGGCTGGTTCCCGACGCCCCCGCCCCGTCGCGAGGCTTGACGATCAGCGGATAGCCCACACGGTCGGCGAAGTCCTTGATCTCGGCGACATCGCCCGAGCCGAGCGTCTGCGCGGTTGCGATCCCGGCCTCGGCCAGCACCGCCTTCATCGACGGCTTGTCGCGGCACAGCCAGGCCGTTCGGGCCGTCGTGCCGGGAATCGTGCACCGCTCCCGGACATGGGCGACCGGGAGAATGTGGGCCTCGACGGTCGCCTCCAAGCGATCGATCCAGCCTCGACCTTGGGCCTCCCGGACGGCCCATTCCAGCGCGCCCTCGTCGGTCACCGAACCGATCTGCTGGTAGAAGTGCAGCCACCGCTGGAGATCACCGTCGAGCGCGCCGAAATCACGCTCGCCGATCCCGGTGACCGTTGCCCCCACCTGCACCAGCGCCCGCACGAACTCGCGCTGATTGTCGGGAAAGCCCGGTTCGACGAAGATCACGTGCATCGTGGTTCCTCCAGAGGTGACCGATGGCATATCGGGGTTCCGAGGCCAAACCTATCCCCACTCGCTCGATTGAGTCGAACCAACATAGGATCATGACCATGTACAGAAGGTCGTGCAGAAGGTGGCACAGACGATGACCACACTGGTCCTCGTCGTGCCCTACGGCCTGGCCGGAACCATGCGCTTCGTCGACGCCGCCGCCACCCTCGACGGCGTCAGCCTCGGCCTTGTCTCCCATGAATCGGCGGGGGATCTGGCGGCCAAGATGTCGTCCGACACCAGAGACCGAATCCGAGGGTTCGTACAGATCGACGACGCCTTCAACCCCGATCGCCTCGAAGCGGCCGTTCGACAGGTCGCCGGTTCGCTTCGGACCGGGAGGGTCGACGCGCTGGCCGCCATCCTCGAGCCGCTCCAGGTTCCGGTCGCGATCGTGAGGGAACGGCTCGGGATCAGGGGCATGGATGCCGCCGAGGCCGACCGGTTCCGCAACAAGAGCCGGATGAAGGACGCCCTGCGGGCGGCCGGGCTGCCCTGTGCCCGCCACCGCCTCGCCACCACCGCCGACGAGGCGCTCGACTTCGCCGACGAGGTCCTGCCGCTGGTGGCCAAACCACCGGCCGGAGCCGGCGCCATCGACACCTTCCGTATCGACGAACGCTCCCAGCTCGAAACCTGGCTCGGTCACACCCAACCGAGTGCCGACAACCCGCTGTTGCTCGAGGAGTTCATTCAGGGCGAGGAATTCTCGTTCGACTCCGTCACCGTCGACGGCCGCCACGTGTTCCACTCGATCTCGTCGTACTCTCCAACACCGCTCGAGGTCATGAGCACACCGTGGATCCAGTGGACCGTGCTGTTTCCCCGTCACATCGACGGGCCCGAGTTCGCACCGATCACCGACGCCGGCCCCAAGGCGCTCGAAGCCCTCGGCATGGTCACCGGCATCAGCCACCTGGAGTGGTTCCGCCGCGCCGACGGATCGATCGCCATCTCCGAAGTCGGCGCCCGTCCACCCGGGGCGCAGATGACGAGCCTGCTGTCGTACGCCCACGGCCACGACTTCTACCGGGCATGGGCGCAGCTGAACGCGTTCGGCACCTTCGACCCGCCGCCCCGCCAGTACGCCACCGGGGCCGCCTACCTGCGGGGGATGGGTTCGGGCCGGGTCAGCCACATCGAGGGCGTCGAAGCCGCACACCGGGAGCTCGGTGATCTCGTGGTCGAGGCCCGCCTCCCCTCGATCGGCCAGACGACGTCGTCCGGCTATGAGGGCGAGGGCTACGTCATACTCCGCCACCCCGAAACCGAGGTCGTGGCCGACGGCCTGCGGCGGATCGTGGCCGGTATCCGAGTCCACCTGGTCGACCAGTGAGCAGGAATCCGACACCATGATCCCGACACCATGACCCCAACACCAACACCGTGACCTCAAACCTCCACCGCCCGCGCATCCTGATGATCTCGCCGGCCTTCCCGGCCGACGTCGCCCACTTCACCCGGGGTCTGGCCGCGGTCGACGCCGTGATACTCGGCGTCGGTGACCAGCACGACCTGCCGCCCGACGTGGGGCGTCTGCTGTCGGGCTACCTCCACATCGGCAATCTGTGGGACGAGGACAACACCGTGAACCGGGTCGCCGACTGGCTGGGCGACACCCGCGTCGACCGGGTCGAGTGCCTCTGGGAACCCGGTGTCGTGCTGGCGGCCAAGCTGCGGGCCCGGCTCGGCGTGCCCGGCCTCTCCGTGGACCAGGCCTTCACGTTCCGCAACAAGGAGTCGATGAAGCAGGTGCTCGATTCGGCCGGCATCCGCACACCCCATCACTACAACGCCACCACCAAGGACCAGGTTCGCGGCGCTGCGGCCACGATCGGCTTTCCGGTGGTGGTCAAGCCGATCGACGGCGCCGGGTCGGCCGACACCTACACCGCGGCCGATGAGGCCGAACTGGAGCGGGTGCTGGATCTGGTCGAGCATGTGCCCGAGGTGGCGGTCGAGGAGTTCATAGACGGCGAGGAGTTCACCTACGACACCGTGTGCGCGGATGGGCAGGTGCTGTGGGAGAGCGTCACCTGGTACCGGCCCAAGCCGTTGGTGACCCGACTCAACCCGTGGATCAGCCAGACGGCTGTATGCCTCCGCGACCTCGAACCGGTTTCGGCCGGCGTCGACCTCGGCCACCGGGTGCTCGAGGCGCTCGGTTTCGACACCGGCTTCACCCACATGGAATGGTTTCTCACCTCATCGGGCGAGGCGGTGTTCGGCGAGATCGGCGCTCGCTCGCCCGGCGGTCGGTTGCCCCACGGGATGAACTTCTCAGCCGACGTCGACGTGTTCCGGGGCTGGGCGGAGGCGGTCTGCTACCGGTCGTTCAGCCAGGACACGACCAAGAAGTACAACGCCTGCCTCGTGTTCAAGCGGGCGGTGGGCAACGGTTCACACATCACCCGGATCGAGGGCCTCGAGCCCATCATCGCCGAGTACGGATCGTACCTGCCGGTGATCGATCTCGTGCCGCCCGGACAACCCCGCCGTGACTGGCGACAGGTCGTGACCGGCGACGGTTGGATGGTGGCCCGTCACCCCGATCTCGACACCGCCCTGGAGCTGGCCGATCGCCTGGCCTCCGAGGTGAGGGTGGTGGCCGACTGATGTCGCCGGAGCCATCCACCCGACCGGTCATCCTCCTCGGTCCGCAGCGCCACCAGCCCGGCGTCGGCAAGGCGGTGGCCGATCTCGGTATCGTCGGCCCGCTCGCCGTGGTCACGGCCGGGTGGGAGGAACGGGAACTGGAGGACGACGAGCTGATTCGAGAGCTCGAACGACCTCACCATGCGGGAGGGTCGAACCGGACCATCAACCTGTCGCTGTTCCCCAGGGCCGACGAGGTGTTCAACCATCACCCCAGGCTTCGAGAGCTGATGGCCGAGCGGGAGATTCGACGCAAGATGCTGCGCGATCTCTATCACATGCGACTCGCCCCCCAGTTGGAGGCGTGCCGGAACCTCCTGAGCCGTGTCGATCTCGCCGCCCATGACCGACCCGACGATCCGCTTCACGACCCC
The DNA here is from genome assembly GCA_965216655.1 of Acidimicrobiales bacterium. GTDB lineage: Bacteria > Actinomycetota > Acidimicrobiia > Acidimicrobiales > SZUA-35 > JAHELU01. The sequence continues at coordinate 234,623 of CBDCGP010000029.1, read as the reverse complement.
GAGATCGACGATGCCATCGACGCAGTTCGCCGTCTCGACGACCACCATCTGGCCCGCATCGGCGAACTGGAGGCCGAGATGGCCGAGCGGTTCGCGGGTGCCGACGTCGACCACCCCGTGCTCATCCATCACCGGCGGCAGGTGGCCGAGCTGGTGGCCGCCAGCGGAGCCCTGCTGATCGCCGGCGGCCACGTCGGCACCCTCGTCTCGGTGCTGCGACTGTTCGACGTCATGAACCTGGCCGCCGACAAACCCGTGGTGGCGTGGTCGGCCGGAGCGATGGCGATCGCCGACCGGGTGGTCCTCTTCCACGATTCGCCGGCTCGAGGAGCCGGTGACGCCGAGGTGTTCGGGCCCGGCTTCGGTCTCGTTCCCGGTCTCATCCCGCTCCCTCACGCCCGCCACCGGATCGCCCTCAACGACCGCCACCGGGTGGCGCTCATGGCCCGGCGGTTCGCGCCGTCGGTCTGCGTCGGTCTCGACTACACCGCCCGCATCGACTCGACGGCCGCGTCACCCGGTCAGATCGACCCGAACCCGGTGCTCGGAGGCGGATGGCAGGCATCGGGTCAGGTGACGGTGCTCCAGCCCAACGGTTCCGTGATGACGACGGGATCCGCCGACCCGATACCCGCCCCGGTGTCGACCGAACCCCAACCCGACGGGCGGCCGGCCGTCGATCTCGACCCCAACGGCCATCTGGACGCGCTCAACGCAGCCGCCCGATCCGGGCCACGGGCGCTGGTCCGAGCCATCGATCAGCGGTCGTTCCCCGTGGTCGGCGACGGCTGGGCGCTCTTCGCCTACGTCGGCGGCACTCCCGACGACGTGCGCCTGCACCATTGGATCTCCGGCCTGCCCTCGTCCCAGCCGTTCACCCGCACCGACGGAACCGATCTGTGGACCTTCGTCGGGCCGCTCCAACGGAAGGCCCGCGTCGAGTACAAGTTCGAAGTCGTCCACGGCGGCCATCACGAACTGATCCGCGATCCGCTCAACCCCGACGAGGCTCGGGATCCCTTCGGTGCCAACTCGGTGGTTCGAGGCCCCGACTACCGTCGACCGGGCTGGGCCGATGAGCAGGCGACCACCCGCCGGGGCACCATCGTCGACCATCATCTGCACAGCTCGGTCTTCGGCGGGCCACGGGCCTACTCGGTGTACCGTCCGGCCCGCTTTCGCCCCGAGCGCCGGTATCCGCTGCTCATCGTGCACGACGGGATCGACTACGTGCAGTACGCGTCGCTCGTGACCGTACTCGACAATCTGATCCACCGGCTCGAGATCCCGCCGCTCATCGCCGCGCTCACCCAGTCGCCCGACCGGCTGAACGAATACGGGGCCAACGCCGACCACGGCCGGTTTCTCACCGAGGACCTGGTTCCGGACCTCGAGTCCCGCTACCGGCTGGCCGATGTCGACGACCGTGTTCTGGTCGGAGCCAGCTTCGGCGCGGTTGCCAGCCTGCACGCCTCGTGGTCACATCCCGGAGCGTTCAACAAACTGCTCCTCCAGTCGGGATCCTTCGCGTTCACCGACGTCGGCACCCATGACCTCGGGCCCGTGTTCGACCCGGTTGTGGAGTTCATGAACCGGTTCCGGGCCGACCCGGGCCGGCCGGCCGAGAAGATCTTCCTGTCGGCCGGGATCTACGAGTCGCTGATCTACTTCAACCGCTCACTCCTCCCCGTCCTGCAGGAGACCGGCGCCCAAGTCCGGATGGTGGAGGCCCCCGACGGCCACAACTGGGAGAACTGGCGCGACCACCTCAGAGAGGGCCTGACCTGGCTCCTGCCCGGACCTCAGTGGCTGATCTACGAGTAACGACGGTCCACGGGTAATGTTGGCCCATGAGCAATGACGTGACCCGGCGAATCGGACTGTCTCTCGGGGCCGACATCTGCTGGCCCCGATGTTACGAGGACATCATGGCCCGCTGGAATCCCCGTCTCGACATCGACGGCGAACGGATCGGGTTCTCGGTGGATCGGGTGCGAATCGAGCCGTTCGAGCTTCATGAGTCGACCGACTACGACCTCGTCATCGATCGACTGACCCACTGGTTCTCCAACACCAGGGAATGGATCAAGAAGGCCGTCATAATGGACGACCTCTATGTGTTCAACAACCCGTGGTCGGTGCAGTCCATGGAGAAGCAGACGACCTACTGCGCCATGATGCGCCTCGGGTTGAACATCCCCGACACGATGATGATCCCGAAGAAGGAATACGAGGAATCGGCCGACCTGGAACCGACGCTCGAACGATATGCCGACCTGTTCGACCTGGAGGAGATCGGCTCCCGCCTCGGCTACCCGATGTTCATGAAGCCCTACGACGGCGGCGGCTGGCGCGGTGTGTCGAAGATCGACGACGCTGACACGCTCAAGGAGGCCTACGACTCGAGCGGCAAGCTGTTGATGCACCTGCAGAAGGGGGTGATCCCCTACGACAATTTCGTGCGCTGCATCGGCATCGGCCCTCAGACCCGAGTGGTCGAATACGACCCGGACGCGCCGCTCCACGGGCGCTACACCACCACGTTCAACCACTTGGATGATGACCACATGGCCGAGGTCCGGGCCATCACCCTCACGATCAACACGTTCTTCGGATGGGACTTCAACTCGTGCGAGTCGTTGGGTCGCAACGGTGTCTGGTATCCGATCGACTTCGCCAACCCGTGCCCGGACTCCCAGGTGACCTCGCTCCATCGCCATTTCCCGTGGCTCGTGCTGGCCAAGATCCGCTGGTCGGTGTTCTGCGCAGCCACGAAGCGCCCGTTCCGCCGCACCCTCGACTGGAAGCCGTTCTTCGACATCGCCGCCACCGACGCCACCTACGCCGAGAAGATGGCGGCCTACGGGAAACTGGCCGAGGCCCATTTCGACACCGAGCGGTTCGAGGAGTTCTGCGACAAGCACCTCGATGGGCTCGAGGAGGTGGCATACGAGTACTTCGCCACCGATCCGTGCCGCGACGCCATTCGAGAGAAGGTGGCGGCGCTCTATCCCGAGCACGAGGTGGAGGAATTCACCGACCGGTTCTGGACGGCGATCGGTGTGTGGCGCGACGAGGAAGCAGCGATCGTCCGTGGGTAGGGAGTCGATCAGCTGGTATTCCGGACGGGTCGAGCGGGAGGTCCGCTTCACCCGGTGGGGAGAGTTCGGCGTCCCCGTTCTCTGCTTCCCGACAGCCGGCGGCGATGCCGAGGAGATCGAACGAAATCATCTCGTCGGCTCGGTCGGACCGCTGCTGGAAGCCGGGCGGATCAAGCTCTACTCGGTCGACTCGGTTCCCGGCAAGGCGTGGCTCACCGAACACAACCGTCCCCCCTTCGCCACCAGGATCCAATCGGCGTTCGATGAGTTCCTGGTACGGGAAGTGCTGCCCGCGATCCACCTCGATTGCGGGGGCCCGCTCCCGGTGATCACGGCCGGAGCGTCCGTCGGCGCCTACAACGCGCTCGCCGTGTTGTGCCGCCATCCCGACCAGTTCTCGCACGCCATCTGCATGTCCGGCACCTACGACCTCTCGCAGTTCATCGAGGGCGAGGTGGACGAGGACTGGTATCACGCATCGCCGTTGCACTTCGTGCCGAATCTCGCGGAGGACCACCCGCTCCTGGCCGGTCTGCGGGAGCGGTTCGTGATCCTGGCCCACGGCACGGGTCGCTGGGAGAGCGGCGACCAGTCGTGGCGGGTCGCGGATGTTCTCGGCCGTCGAGGTATCCCCAACCGGGTCGACGAGTGGGGTCGGGAGTGGGACCACGACTGGCCGACCTGGAGGGCGATGTTGCCGAAGTACCTGGAAGAGGTGTTGGGCTGAGTCCCGATCGCCGATCCGCCGCGCTGCGGGCCGCCACGTTGCTCGGCCCCAACACCGTCGACGCGCTGGCCCGTGTGGTCGATCATCTGAACCGGAGTGGGCTCGAGACAACGGTCGTGCCGGTCGAAGGCGGCGCTGATGTCGATGTCGACGTCGATGTCGACGTGGAACTCCTGTGGGCCTGCGGTCTGCTGACGGCGGAGTTGGTGCGCGACGGGGCCGCGCTGGACGTGGTGGCGGCGCCGATCTTCGCCGGCGAAACGGCGGCCGTGTATCACTCCGTGATCGTGGTCAGGGCCGGAGAACCGCTCGGCGGGCGCCGTCTGGCCATCAACGAGCGTGGCTCCTGGTCGGGATACCGGGCGTTGTTCAACGACGCAGCGGTGAGGGACATCGACCGTTGGCATCCCGAGGGCATGGACGAAATCGTCGAGACCGGGGCCCACGTCGCATCGATCGCTGCGGTGGTCGACGGACGGGCCGATGTGGCCGCCATCGACAGCTCGATCTGGCACTGGCTGGTGGCCAACGAGCCGGCGACGGTTGAGGGCCTGGAGGTCATCGACCGCACCGTCGACTGCCCGGCCCCACCGTTCAGCGTGCACCGGTCGGTGTCCGCCACGCACCGGTCTCGGCTGATGGATCTACTGTCGGCGTTCCCGGGACCACCGGTATTGGTCTCCGCGTCGATCGACGACTACCGGTTCATGCCCCATCAACCGACCAGATCGACAGAACCGGCCCGTCGCCCGGAAGGGTAACCAACCGGTCGGCCCGAGCACGGCCGGTGACGACGATGTCCTCGGCGTTGACGACGGCTTCGAGGCGGACCGGGCCGCCGAGATCGACGGTCACCGGCGCGGTCGAGGCCCGAGCGGCCCGGATCAGTAGCCGCTCGCCGGGCGACTCACGCAGGAAGACCACGGCGTCGGACCCGACGTGCACCCATCGGAAGCCCCCGGTACGGAGCGCTTCGTGGCGGCTGCGCACGGTGATCATCGCCCGGTACCAGTCGAGAAATCGGCGATCCCACCGGGAGGAGTCCCATGGCATCGGTGTCCGCGCCTTCTCCGACGTGGTGCCGGTCAGCCCGACTTCGTCACCGTAGAAGAACGTGGGCGTTCCGGGCAGGCAGAGCAACAGCCCGAATCCGACGAGCGCAACGTCGTCGCTGGTGGCCATCGTTCGCCATCGGGCGGTGTCGTGGGAGCCGAGCAGCGTCATCGATCCGGTGGTCACGGCCCAGGGGAGGGCCGCTCGTACTGCGTCCATGGCTTTCGCCATCTGCACGCCGTCGCGGGCCGGCTGGCCCGGGCCGGCAGTGAAGGTCGACAGTGTCTCGTAGCGGCCGAGCCACGACACGATGGGACGGGTGACCCCGGCATAGTTCATCACTCCGTGCCAGCCGTCGCCCGCAGCGTCGAGCGAGGCGTCGAAGAAGTGCTCGGCCACGAGCCACCGCTGGTCGTCAGGACCTCCGGCCACCGCATCGACCGTCGCTCTCGCCTGCCGGGCCACCGCGTGATTCAGGTCGATGGCACCCAGGCGGCCGGTCATGTTGGCAACATCGATACGCCAGCCGTCGAGGCTGAACGGCGGTTGCAGGTAGCGGGCCAGGACCGACGACTCGCCCTGGTGGAGCCGTCGTCTCATCTCGTCGTTGCGATGGTCCAGTTTGGGCAGCGACGGAATGTCGAACCAGCACTCGTAGTCATCCGGATGGTCGTTGAAGTAGTAGAAGTCGGCTTCGGTCGACGCGGCGTCGGCCTGGGCGGCCACGAACCAGTCGTGATGATCGCCGGTGTGGTTGAGGGTCAGATCGCTCATGATCCGGATGCCGCGGCGGTGCGCCTCGTCGGACAGCGCCACCAGCGCCCGGTCGCCACCGAGGATCGGGTCGACGGCGCCGAACGAGGCCGCGTCGTAGCGGTGGTTGGAACGGGCCGGGAACACCGGCGTCAGGTAGATGCCACCGATTCCGAGATCGACGAGGTGGTCGAGACGATCGCGGATGCCGTCGAGGTCACCGCCGTAGAGCTGTGTCATCGCCGCCGGACCCGACGCCACCGGGTCGGTCCAATCGGCCCAGCGGGCCCACGGCGCCGCCGACGGCTGTTGGTGGCGGCCAGTGGTGGCAAACCGGTCGGGAAAGATCTGGTACCAGACATGATCGCTTATCCACGGCGGCGGGCCGCCGGTCGTGAGCAGTCGGAAGTCGTCGCGGTCACCGGGGTCCCAATCGATGAGCCCGGCCCCCGTCAGCCAGCGCGGTCCGTCAGGGGTTTCGAGGTGAAATCGATAGTTGACCACCGGTTGGCGGCAGTCGAGTTCGAATCGCAGCCACCGGCCGTCGTGGCGCCCCTCGGACCACCGCTGCTCGCCGTCGTGCACCGTCCGGAGCCAGGCCGGGCCGGCCGGTTCGCCACCGCCCAGGTCCACCGACACGGTGACGATGTCGCCCGGCGCCGGATTGGGATTGTCGACGTAGCGGGGGGACGGATCGTGGTGGGGGAGCATCAAGGGGTCGTCAGCAGCCATGCCGCGGTGTCCGGCGGCAGCGTTCGACCGTCGACGGATCCCGATGACAGCACGATCTCACCTGCGGGCAGTTCGACCGGATCCGAACCCATGTTGGCGACGACGGTGGCGCCGGTGCCCCGCCGAAAGGCCAGCACGTCGGGCCCGAGGTCGAGCATCGTGAGGGTCTCGTCGCGGGCGAACAGCTCGGAACGCATCTCCAGCGCCTGCCGGTACAGATTGAGGGTCGAGTCTGGATCGCCCATCTGGACCTGGACCGAGAGCTCGCCGAAAACCTCGGGTTGGGGCAGCCACGGCTCGCCCGCCCCGAATCCGAACGACGGACCGTCCGGGGTCCAGGGGATCGGAACGCGACAGCCGTCCCGGCCCTTCTCGGTGTGACCGGATCGTGTCCACGTCGGATCCTGCAGCACCTCGACCGGCAGATCCCACACCTCGGGGAGTCCCAGCTCGTCACCCTGGTAGACGTAAGTGGAGCCGGGCAACGCAAGCGTGATGAGCGCGGCCGCCCGCCCCCGGCGGGCCCCGGCCTCGGCGTCGAGGAGGTTGTGGGGTCCGTCGAGCAACCACCGCTGGTGATCGACGCCGACCGGCAGGCCGTACCGGGTGCTGTGGCGCACCATGTCGTGGTTCGACAGCACCCAGGTCGATGCGGCCCCGATCGCCGCCGCGTTGGCCGCGGCCTCGGTGATCGTCTCCGCGAACTCCTTGGCCGACCAGTCGGCTCGCAGGAGGTCGAAGTTGAACGACTGGTGGTACTCGTCAGGGCGGAGATAGAGCGGCAGGCGTGTCGGGTGCACGTTGGCCTCGGCCACCATCATCCGGTCGTCGTAGTGGTCGAGAACGGTGCGCCACCGGCGTATGAGCAGGTGCAGGTCGTCACGATCCCAGTGGGGGTGGGTCCCGTCGGGCCAATGCTGGGCAGCCTCGACGTCGAGCCCGTCGGCTCCGACATCGGGAAAGGCGTCGTCCTTGATCATGCCGTGGGCGACGTCGACGCGAAAACCGTCGACACCCCGGTCCAACCAGAACCGGAGCACGTCGTCGAACTCGGTGATCACGTCGTTGTTGCGCCAGTTCAGATCCGGCTGGCTCACGTCGAAGATGTGCAGATACCAGGCGCCGTCGGGCACCCTGGTCCACGCCGGGCCCCCGAAGACCGACCTCCAGTTGGTCGGCGGCTCCGTCCCGTCGGCCCCCCGCCCGGGCCGAAAGATGTAGCGGTCGCGCTCGGGCGATCCCGGACCGGCGGCCAGCGCCGCCTGGAACCACACATGTTCACTCGACGTATGGTTCGGCACCAGGTCGATCAGCACCTTGAGGCCGAGCTCGTGCGCCTCGGCGATGAGGGTGTCGGCCTCGGCCAGCGAGCCGAAGTCGGGGTGTATCTCGCGGTAGTCGCTGACGTCGTAGCCGCCGTCGGCCAGCGGCGACGGGTACCACGGGTTGATCCAGAGGGCGTCGATACCGAGGGTCGCCAGGTAGTCGAGCCGGTGGCGGAGGCCGGCCAGGTCTCCGGTGCCGTCGCCGTCACCGTCGGCGAACGAGCGGATATAGACCTGGTAGACGACGGCTCGGCGCCACCACGGCTCGGTGTCGCCAACGCCGCTGCCGAGTTCGGTCCGGTTCGCTGTCATCTGGTCGTTCCTTCGGTCGTTTCCGTCATCGTGCTCCCATCAGGACCGTTGCCCTGTCGCCGGCGACCATGCCGGCCTCGTCGGCCGTCGCCATGATCTCGACGGTTGCTCCCGTCGCCACATCGACGGTGTTCCAATAGACCCGGTACGGCGGCGCGTCGTCGACGCCGATCACCCGCGGCTCGCCACCGTCGATGCTCACGGCGAAGGTCACCTCCACCGGCCTCCGGTCGTTGCCGGTGGCCGAACGGACATCGGCCTCGAGGCGGTAGCGGGGAGTCGGGATCTCGCCGCCGTCTTCCGGGCGGATGAGATCGACGGACGGCGGTGACGGCGGCTCGGCCAACGGCTGGTCGGCCCGCAGCACCACGGTCTGCAACGGCTCGACCTCCACCAGGATCTCGCCGTTGGCGTCCGAGGTGACCGGATCGACGGTGGGCTGATCGCCGACGGCCAGGGGGGTGAACGTGGTATCGACCGAGGCCACGGTGAATCGGGCGGGGACCGACAGCGACCCATTGGAATTCGTCACGACGACGTACTCGACTCGTTGGTCTCGATCGATCCGGGAGAAGGCGAAGAGCGGGCCGTCGGTTTCGTGGACGACCTGGGCGCCGGTGATGAACACCGGGTTGTCGGCCCGGAAGGCGGCCAGGCCGGCGAGGTGCTGGTACAGCGGATGGTCGGGATCGAAGTTGTCGTCGGCCGGGGTGGCGTCGGTTCCGATGTTGTCGTCGTCGACGTACTCCGGTGTCTGCGATTCGAACATGTCCTGGCGGGCCAGTTGGTCGCCCCCGTCGCCGACGAAACCCTGCTCGTCGCCGTAGTAGATCACCGGTGTGCCCCGGAGCAGGAACAGCAGGTTCTGCCCCAGCTTCATACGGGCGAGCAGGGTGTCGTCGTCGGCCGACGGATTGGCGGTGTCGATCAGATGACCCATGCGACCCTGGTCGTGGTTACCGAAGAACGTGACCTGCATCGAGGCGTTGCCGTCGCCGTCGGTGAACCAGTCGTCCTCGTCGAGCACGTCGGCCATGAGGGAACCGTTGCCGCCACCGGCCACATACCGCTCGAGGCCACCCGACACGAGAAAGTCGAGCGTCGATGTGATCCCGAGATTCGTGAACGACGACTGCAGGATCGGGTCCTCGCCCGCCACCTCACCGAAAAAGAAGAAGTCGGGCTTGCCGGCGTCGGCTGCCGCCGCAGTAATGGCCGGAGCGAACGCAGCCCAGAACTCCGGGTTGACGTGTTTGACGGTATCGATGCGGAATCCGTCGACGTCGTAGCGCTCGATGATGTCGGTGTGGAGCTCGATCATGCCCTCGACGACCCGCGGGTGTTCGGTGAACAGGTCGTCGAGGCCGAAGAAGTCGCCATAGAGGCTGTTCTCGCCGCTGAAGGTCGTGTTGCCCCGGTTGTGATAGAGGGTGACGTCGTTCAGCCAGTCCGGTGATTTGAGTTCGAGCTCGTCGGGGGCGACGACCGGCGGGTGGGGGAACGAAGTAGCCGGATCGAGTTCGGGCCCGGCCGCGCCCGGGGGCAACTCGGTCAGCGCGGCGAGGTCGATCTCGTTGCCGTCGGCGTCGACGTACGGGGTGCCCGACAAGGACTGGTAGCCGTAGGAATCGTCGCCGTAGGCGATCACATCCCCGGTGTGGTTGACCACCACATCGAAGATCACCTTCAGCCCCCGGTCGTGGGCCGCGGCGATGAACGCCTGCATCTCGGCCTCGGTGCCGAGATGCGGATCGATCTGATCCCAGTTGACCTGCCAGTATCCGTGGTACGACGACGAGGACCCCTCGACCGTGCCGTTGCCCTGTACGAACTTGTTGGTGAACGGCGGGGTGATCCAGATCGCCGTGGCCCCCAGTTCGGCGATGTAGTCGAGTTTGCCGGTCAGGCCGGCCAGGTCGCCGCCGTGGTGGTAGGCCCGGTCGGTGGGCAGGAAGCCGTGCACCAGCGGTCCGCCGTCCAGGCCGGCGGTGTCGTTGGACGGGTCACCGTTGGCGAACCGATCGGGCATGACGAAGTAGATGATCTCGCCCGACATCGGGTGTCGAACCGGGGCCATCGTCGGGCCGGTATCGCCGTTGGTGCCGTCTGCGGCCGCTTGGTCCGTATCGGTCTCGGCCTCCGACGTCGTCGACTCCGTCTCGGCGTCGACGGGGCCGCTGTCATCGGACGTCGAGGCGTCGCTCGTGCAGGCCGCGGCGACAACGCTGAGAACCACACCGAGCGCGACGACGAGTCGAACCAGGCTCAACCCTTCGTTGCGCCCGCCGTGAGGCCGCCGAGGATCTGTCTCTGGGCCACGAGGAACACGGTCACGATCGGGGCGGCGCCGACCAGGGCGGTGGCGGCCAGGACACCCCACTTGGCGTTGTAGCCCTCCTGGAGGAACGCCTGCAGGCCGACCGGCAGGGTGAACTGATCGGTGCTGTTCAACAGGAACGCGGCGAGGATGAACTCGGCGAAGATCGTGACGAAGCTGATGATGAAGATCACGGCCAGCATCGGTCGGGCCAGGGGGAGGATGATCCGCCAGAAGATGCCCCACTGGCTGGCCCCGTCGATCAGCGCCGCCTCGTCGAGCGAGCTCGGGACCGAGTCGAGAAATCCTTTGAGGAGGAAGGCGTTGAACCCGGCGGCTCCGCCGGCGTAGACCATGATCAGGAACAGGTGCGTGTTGAGGCCGGCCCACGGCGCAATCTCGCCCACCTGTTGCGCCAGCACGAAGAAGGCGACGAAACCGAGGAACTGGGGGAAGATCTGCATCACCAGCAGCGACGTCAGCAGCGAACGTCGACCCCGGAACCGGAGACGGCTGAACGCGTAGGCCGAGAAGGCGGCCACCAACACGTTGGCCGCCCCGGCAATCAAGGCGACGTAGAAGCTGTTCCACATCCACGTTCCGATCGGCGTGACGTCACTGGCGAACATCTCCGTGAAGTTGTCGAACGTCACCCGACTGGGAATGATGCTGGACGCGGCCAGACTGTCGGCGGCGTTCAATGACGCCGAGACGATCCAGACCACCGGGAACAAGGAGAAGAGGGCGGCGATGGTGGCCACTAGGTGCCTTCCGCCGGTTCGGCGGAACCAACGACCGAACGGAGAGCCGGCCAGCCGGGTACGGAGTGACAACTCCGGTGCGGTCGATGCGGGGATCGTGGCGGTCGGAACCGAGCTACTGGTCATAGATCTCCTCCAGTTTCTTGGTGAGCCGGAAGCTGAGTGCGGAACTGGTGGCCAGCACCAGGAAGATGATGACCACGATCGCCGAGGCCAAGCCGAACTGGGCGCCTCGGCCGGCCGCCTGAGCCAGACGGAAGGTGAACGAGATGAGCAGATCCGTCGAGCCCACCGGAACGTCGTAGCCGGTGAGCGGCGGGCCACCCGCGGTCAGCAGGAAGATGAGGATGAAGTTGTTGAAGTTGAAGGCGAACGACCCGATGAGCAGGGGAGCGGTCGACACCAGGAGCAGGGGCAGCGTGATCATTCGAAACGATTTCCACGCCCCTGCGCCGTCGACCCGAGCCGCCTCCAACAGATCCTCCGGCACCGACGTCAGCGCTCCCGAGGTGATCAGGAACATGTAGGGGAAGCCGAGCCAGAGGTTCACGAACAGGACGGCCACCATGGCCCCGGTCTGGGTTCCGAGCCAGTCGATGTCGGGGATTCCGAAGGTGTTGAGAAAACCGTTCACCTTGCCGAACTGCGTATTGAGCAGGCCCCGCCAGATGAGTATCGAGAGAAACGCCGGGATGGCGTAGGGCAGGATGTAGATCGACCGGTAGACGGCCCGGCCCCGCATGTTCTCGTCCTTGAGCGCCAGCGCCAGCCCGAGGCCGAGGGCGAAGGTGGACAGCACCGAAATGAGGGCGAACACGATGTTCCAGATCAGCACCCGCAGGAACGGTGTGCGGATCGTCTCGCTGGTGGCGATGTCGACGTAGTTGTCGGGGCCGATGAACTGCCGCCAGCCGGGAAGTGACCCGTCGATGGCGAAGAGTGGCACGTTGTCGCAGACGCCCCCCTCACACGAAATCGTCTCCGATCGTTGCAGCTCGATCGACGCAATCTCGGACTCGTCGACGTCGTCGCAGTAGAACGCACCTTCACCCGATGTGCAGGTCAGTCCCAGCTGGGCGTCGGTCAACGTGTCGGTTGCCTCGTCGTAGGTGAACCGCTGGCCGGCGCTGCTTATCGCCACCGACGTGAGGGTTTCGACCCGGGCCACCCGGCCATCGGGCAGATCGATGAGCGCTCCCTCGAGTCTGGCGGCTTCGCCGGTGACCTGCAGCCGTGGTAGGAGGGTGAAACCGCCGATCTCGGCGGGTGGGTCGGCCAGATCGACCGTTGCCGGGTCGAGATCGGCTGCCGGGCGGGCTTCCGGGTCCTCGCCCTCGGGACGGATGAGGCCGAAGTACGGTTCGAGGCCCTCGCTTCCTACGAGCAACGCCAGATCGTCGTCGCCGTTGCGGTAGACGACCATGGTGGCCGCCTCCGACGCCTCATCGGTCTGGGTGCGCCGGCCTTCCAGGTTGGCGATCACCTGGTCCTTGGTGAGCACGCTCCCGGTCTGCCAGTTGGTGAACGACACGTAGGTGGTGTAGATCACCGGGAACACGACGAAGATCGCCATCAGGATCAGGCCCGGGGTGAGCCACCGGGCCGCTGATGTGCGAGGGCTCAGAAAGGCCCAGTTGACCAGGATCGCCGACAGACCGAGCAGGACCATGAGGGTCCACGATCGATTGGCGATCAGCAGCGCCATCGCGTAGATGACGAGTGCGTCGAAGACCGCCACGGCGCCGCCCCTGATGAGCAGTGACCGTCCCGATGTCTCGATCAGGTGAGCGTTCGGTCGTTCCTCGCTGTCAAACCACCCCATGTGGCCCCCCTTTGTCGTTGGCGTCAGTGGCCGGTCGAGTGGGGTGCCGGTGGGTCGAACGTTCGACCCACCGGCACCCGACTACGGAGAAACTCAGCCTCCGACGGCGCCTCGGATCGCTTCGGCCGAGGTCGTTGCCGCTTCCTCACCGCCGAGCTCGCCGTTGCGAACGAGGAGGAGGTTGTCACCGAGCGGGCCCCACACCGCAGCCATCTCGGGAATGTTCGGCATCGGCGTGCCGTTGGCCGCGGCATCGGCGAACACCGCAACCTCGGGATCGTCGGTGAGGCCGTCCTGCACGGGAACCCAGGCGGTGCCGCGAGGGTCGGCGTCGTACAGCGCCTGCATCACCTCGTCGGTGGCCAGGAAGTCGAGCAGGAACGAGCTGGCCAGCAGCTTGTTCTCGGAGAACGACGAGATGAAGAATCCCTGAGCGCCGACGAAGGCCTCGGTGGGCTCGTCACCGATCTGCGGAATGAGTGAGACGTCCCAGTTGATGTCGCTCTGATCTCGTAGCGCCCCCAGCTCCCACGGACCGGTGATCCAGAAGGCGGCGCTGCCCTCGAGGAAGAGGTTCTTGGCCGTGTCGTAGTCGGTCGACGACACGTTGCCGGCGTCGACCTGGTCGGCCAGGGTGGTGATGCCCTGAACGCCCTCGGGGGAGTCGAGGCCGATGTCGCTGGCATCGAATCCGCTGGCTGGATCGAAGTTGAACAGGTAGCCGCCAAAGGCGGTGACGAAGGGGTAGTGGTGGTATGCGTCGCTGACGGCGCCACCGCCCGGGAGGACGAAGCAGTTCTCGACACCGGCGGTGTCACAGGCGGCAATCGCCTCGTCCCACGTGGCGGGGGCGTCGGCGACCAGGTCCGTGTTCCGGTACATGGCCACGGCCTCCGTCACGTACGGCAGTGCGTAGGTCTCACCCTCGAAGTTGAAGCCGTCCAGGGCCACCGGCACGATGTCGGACGAAACGGCCGACAGGTCGATCGGGTCGATCACACCGTTGGCCGCCAGCTCACCGGTCCAGTCGTGGGCCCCGGTGAAGACGTCAGGCCCTTCGCCGGCCGGTCCGGCCTGCGTCACCTGGTCTCTGATCTCACCGAAGGGGACCAACTCGACCTGGAGGGCAACGCCGGTCGCCTCCTCGAATGCCGGGGCGATGGCGTTGAGCGGCTCCACCTTGCGCTCGTCGGCCCAGACGAGCAGCGTGTCGTCTGCTGCGCCGGCCGCGTCTGCTTCTTCCTCTTCGCCTTCGGAGTCGCCGGCTGCGTCGTCTTCTGCCGGCTCCGCCTCGGTCGACTCGGTGGTTTCCGCGTCGGCGTCTTCGGTCTCGGTGGCCTCGTCGGTGTCTCCGCCACAGGCCGAGGCGAGGATCGCCAGGGCCGCGAGTAGCGCGATCACCAGTCGGAATCGCTTCATGGATCTTTCTCCCGTTTGGTTGGTGTGGCGTGACGGGCGGAAGAGTCCCCCAACCCATGACACGCCTGAATGTCTGAAAGACTAGGCTCAGATTTCAGAAAGTTCAAGGCCAGATTGATGAAAGTTTCTGAAAGTCTTCGGCAAACGATCTATGATGGCCGTGTGAAGCGGCCCAGGCTCAAGGAAGTTGCGAAGATGGCCCAGGTCAGCGAGCCGACGGTCAGCCGCGTTCTCAACGGCAGGGCCGGTGTTGCGCCCCGAACCCGTGATCGAGTCGTCGCCGCCCTACGTGAGCTCGGTTTCGACGCCGTGCCGGAGCCGAACAGCACGAGACCGGGTGTCATCGGGATGATCTGCGGCGAGTTCTCGAATCCCGTGTTCGCGACGTTCGTCGATCAGATCTCGGCCGAGCTCAGTCGCCTGGGGCACCTGATGACCGTGGCCGTCACCGACCGTTCGCTCAGTCCTGAAGAGCGATGCGTGCAGGAGTTCGTCGAGACCGCGGTCGGTGGCATCGTCTTCATCGGCGGTCGTCACGCCGAGGTCGACGGCGATGTCGGCATGTACCACGAGCTGTCCAGCGCCGGCGTTGGTGTGGTTCTCGTCAACGGTCGGACGACGAATGTGGCGGCGCCCCACATCCGTTGTGACGAACACGCGGGCTCGGCCAAAGCGACACGGCACCTCATTCAGCTCGGCCACACGCGAATCGGACTGGTTCTGGGCGCGTCGCGCTACATCCCGACGCCGCGTTTCATCAGCGGCTACCGGTCGGCCTTGGCCGAGGCCGGAATCGAGGAGCCGGGTGATGCAATCGTTGAATCGGTGTTCACGGTGGAGGGTGGGCGGGCCGGGGCTGTGAGACTGCTGGCCGCCGGGATGACCGGGATCATCGCCGGCAACGACTTGATGGCGTTGGGGGCCATTCAAGCCGCGACGTCGGCCGGGCTCTCGGTGCCCGAAGACGTGTCCGTGGTCGGCTATGACGGCACCGATATGTCATCGTTCTTCAGCCCGTCACTGACCACGCTTCGCCAGCCGTTCGGGGACATCGCAAAGCTGGTGGCCCGGGCAGCCGTGGATGAGGCGACCGGCGGGCAAACGGTACCGCGACACCTACGTGTTCGAGCCTGAGCTGGTGGCCCGGAGCTCATCAGGGGTTTAACGTGGCACCACGTGGCTGATCAGGCAACTTTCGTCGAGGACACCGAGCCGTTCGCCGACTCCCTGTATTCGACGGCCAGGCGGCTCACCGGGAATGCGGCCGACGCCGAGGATCTCGTGCAGGAGACGTTCCTGAAGGCGTACCGCTCCTACGACAGCTTCCGGGAGGGAACCAATCTCCGGGCGTGGCTGTTTCGCATCCTCACCAACAGCCACATCAACCGCTATCGGGCGAAGCAACGTCGGCCGGCCGAAACCGAGCTCGACGATCTCGACGACCTCTATCTGTATCGTCGCATCCGTCCCGCCGCCGACCTCGGTCGTAGTGCCGAGGAGCAGTTGATGGAGTCGTTCTCGGAGGCCGAGGTGGTGGCCGCAGTCGAGTCGCTTCCCGACATCTACCGCATGGCCGTGCTGCTGGCAGACGTCGAGGGTTTCAGCTACGCCGAGATCGCCGACATGCTGGAGATCCCGATCGGAACGGTGATGAGTCGGCTCCATCGGGGAAGAAAAGCGCTGCAGAAGGAGTTATATGAGTTTGCGGTGGCCCGTGGCCTGTCCGATCCAGACCCAGAATCCGATCCCGACCCCGAACCCGAGTCATGACGAATTCCGACCCCGACGGCAGTAAACTCGACGGCACCGCCTCCGACGGCACTGAGCCACCACTGACCTGGAGCTGCAACCCCACACTCGAGGAGTTGTATCACTACATCGACGGTCACCTGGACGAGCCCCAACGAACACAGTTCAAGTCCCACCTTCAGCTGTGCACCGGGTGTGACGACGTGGTTCATTTCCACCTGGGATTGCGCTCGATGCTGGGCTCGTGCCGTGAGGAGATGCCGCCCGACGTTCGTCGGCGTCTTCTCGACTCGATCACCAAACTCTTCTGAACGCTGCCCTGGCCCCGTAGACTTGGTCGCATGTTTCAGCTAGCTGTTGTATGGCATTGGTGGCTCGGTTTCTTTCTCGCGATCGGTGCGGTCATTGCCGTCATCGGGGTGATCATCGGGTACCTGGCCAAGGTGGAGAATCCCCGGTACCCGAAGCGCTGAGCCGCGGAAGCAGAGCTGATGGTGAGCGCTGATAGTGAGCGGAGTTGGTTGTGAGCACTGAAGTCGATTGGGATTTCGCCCGATCCGTAGCCGAGAAGATCGCAAATCGGGAGGAGTCCTACGAGCACCCCACCGTGAGTTCGGTCCTCGAGTCGGACTTCGCCGAGCTGACCCCGCAGGCCGAGGAGTTGGTGGCGGCCGAGACCGGCTTGACGTCGTTGGCCGGCCCGGCGAAGGCCCGGGTCACCGACCGCATGGGTTGGGTGGAGGCCAATCTGGCCAGCTTCGACCGGCTGCTGCGGCCCCTTCTGGGCCGCCTGTCCACCGAGGCCGACGCCGATTCCGAAACCCGGTCCGAGGCCTCGAAGCTCCTCGATTCGGTGACCGAGGCGCTCGGCCCGTGGGGTGAGCGGTTGCGCCCGACGGTCGACGCCATCGGCGAAACCGTCGGCGGAGCGGTCAACGAGGCCACGGCCTACATCGGTCCCAAGGTGGCCGGTGCCGAGGTCGGTGCACTGCTCGGCTGGATGTCGGGGCGAGTGCTGGGGCAGTACGACCTGTTGATCGTGGAGGACGAGCGCCCCGAGGACCAGGATTGGGTGTACTACGTCGGGCCGAACATCGCCGGTTTGGAGAAGCGGTTCGAGTTCGAGCCCCGCGAGTTTCGGCTGTGGATCGCGATCCACGAGTGCACCCATCGCGCCCAGTTCACCGGGGTGCCCTGGTTGCGGCCCTACTTCCTGTCACTTGTCAACGAGCTTCTCGACGCCGTGGACCCCGATCCGAAGAAGGTCATGGAAACGGTTCGGGATCTGGTGAACGACCGGCGGGCGGGTACCGGCCCGTCGCTGTCCGACGGCGGTTTGTCGATACTGCTCGCCACCCCGGAACAGCGGGCCGTTCTCGACAAGGTCACCGGGTTGATGTCGC
This sequence comes from Acidimicrobiales bacterium, assembly GCA_965216655.1. Taxonomy (GTDB): domain Bacteria; phylum Actinomycetota; class Acidimicrobiia; order Acidimicrobiales; family SZUA-35; genus JAHELU01. The sequence goes on along the minus strand of CBDCGP010000029.1, from coordinate 217,149 downwards.
TGCTCGAGGGCCACGGTGACATCACGATGGATCGCGCCGCCGGGGATCTGATCCCGAGCCAGGAACGATTCCACCGGGTGCTGAGCGAGCGTCGCAAGAACATGACCGGGATCTCGAAGCTCGTGCTTCGGCTCACCGGAATGGAAGCCAAGATGGCGCAGTACGAGGAAGGCGAGGCGTTCGTCAACGCGGTGGAGGCCGCGGGCGGACGGGAGCTGTTCGATCGGGTCTGGGTGGGGCCCGACAACCTGCCCACCATCGAGGAGATCCGCTCGCCGGACCTGTGGATCGCCCGCATGGGCGCGTCCAGTGTCGTCTGACGGCACGTCTCAGGATCCTTCCCTCGAGGAACTGCTCGATTCGCTTCTCGCCCGCTGCACGTTTCCCGCGCCGGGCGCGGAGCCGGGTGCCGAGTTGGTCTGCGCCGTTTCCGGCGGAGCCGACTCGCTGGCACTGCTGGTGCTGGCCCGCCGGGCCGGGCTGAACGTGACGGCTGTGCACGTCGACCACGGCCTTCGGCCGGGTTCGGCCGCCGAGGCCGATGTGGTGGCGGCTGCCGCCGAGCGCTTCGGCGCTGGATTCCGCGCTGAAACCGTGACCGTGGAGCCGGGCTCCGACCTCGAGAACCGAGCTCGTCGCGCCCGACACGCTGTGCTCGGTCCGGACGCCATGACCGGTCACACCGCCGACGACCAGGCAGAGACCGTGCTGATCAACCTGCTGCGGGGTGCTGGACTCGACGGTATCGCTGCGATGGAACCAGGGTTCCGCCACCCGATCCTCTCGCTCCGTCGAGCCGAGACCAAGGAGCTGTGCCGCCGGCTTGGCCTGGATCCGATCGACGACCCGTCCAACCGGAACCCCCGCTTTGTTCGTAACCGCATTCGCCACGAGGTGCTCCCGTTGCTGGCCGACATCAGCGGCCGCGACCCCGTGCCGCTGCTCATCCGGTCAGCCGACCTCGCCCGGGAGGCCGCCGCCGACATCGACACCCTGGCCGCCGAACTCGACCCCACCGACTGCCTCGCACTCCGAAGCGCCCTTCCGGCCGTTGCCCACCAAGCCATCCGTCGGTGGCTCCAGGGAATCGCCGGCTATCCGCCGTCGGCGGCGGAGCTTGGCCGCGTGATGAACGTGGTCCGTGGCGAGGTGGTGGCGTGTGAGATCGAGCCCGGCCTTCGGATCAGCCGATCCGACCAGCGGCTCTCAGCCGATTCAGTTGTCAAGTAGCAATTGCCCTCGCGCCCTCATGCCCCCACGAGCGTCTTCGGTGAACCACGTCCTCTCGCCTCGACCAGCCGATCCGGGCGGCTACTGATCCATCGAGACCCGTCGGGCCGGTGAATGTCGACGGTTCGGTCGTGCCGAATCGTAAGACTCCAACCGCCTTCGTGGACCGCATGGTGATGCTCACCACAGAGCGGGATGAGATTGCACAGGTCGGTTGGGCCGCCGTGCTCCCACTCGTACACGTGATGGAGCTGGCACCAAGCGAGTGGTCGTTCGCAGCCGTGCCACGCACAGGTTCGGTGGACGTCGAACGTCGACACATCGCAGCCGTAGAGACGCACGGCCTCGGTCGCTGAACTCAACGACTCGAGCAAACCGCTTGCGTCATCGACAGAGCAATCGGAGCAGACCGCCATCAACCAACCCAAAGAACAGAATGAGTGCTGGGGCACCCGAAGGTGCGAGATGCCGGACCCCGACCGGTTACCGTCAGTGTAGATCGGCTGCCGACAGAATGCAAACAATTGTTCGAGGAATTCTGTGTGATCGACAGAATACGGAGCCTATAAATGAGTAGTGGAACCGACCGGGTCCTTCGATGGGACGGTTTGGTGAACGGCCGCGATCTCGGTGGGTTTGCGACGGAACACGGGCCGATCCAACCCCATCGCCTGGTCAGGAGCGCGTCGGTCCACACCCTCACGGCGACCGGCTGGCAGGCACTCCTCGGCCACGGGATCAGAACGATCATCGATCTCAGGCACGAATGGGAGATCAATGAGGCGCCGATCCCGCTCGACCTCCACCCGTCCGAGGTCACCATCGTCCAACTACCTCTCGAACCCGCCGGGTACATCGAGAAATGGTCGAAGCGAGGCGATCAGTGGAAACTGGCGACGCCTCACTACCTCGGCGAGTTCATGGCCGACCACGCCGACCGAGTCGGAATGGTTCTGGAGGCGATGGCGAATGCCGAGCCCGGTGGCGTTCTCATCCACTGTTTCAGTGGCAGAGACCGGGCGGGTTTGACGGTGGCGATGCTGCTCGATCTGGTGGGAGTCGAGCACGAACTCATTGCGGCCGACTACTGGATCAGCTTCGACCGCCCGAAATCGGTCGAGGCCGAGCTGGGCCTGGCCAAACAGTCGTCGCAGGAGTCGCCCGAACGAGCCGAGTACACCAACATCCTGATCGATCTACTGCGATCTCATCCGGCAACCGGTTGCTTCGTCGACCCCGAAACCGCCGACGCAACCCGAAGCCGGCTGACCAAGCGCCTGTGCACCGTCGGCAATGCCACATCGGTAGACTGACGACGCTGTGAAGGCACCCGGTTCGAAACCTCTTGTCATGGGCATCCTCAACGTCACGCCCGATTCGTTCAGCGACGGGGGTCGATTCGTCGAACCCGAAATTGCGATCGGGCACGCCAAGACGATGCTCGACGAAGGCGCCGACATCATCGACGTCCGGCGGGGAGTCGACCCGGCCCGGATCCGAGCCGGTCGACCCCGATACCGAGATGGAGCGGGTCATCCCGGTGATCGAGGCGCTGACCGGGACCTGCAGGGTCGCCGTCGACACCCGTCACGAGCAGGTTGCCAGGGCCGCTGCGGCGGCAGGCGCCACCATCATCAACGACGTCAGCGCCGACCTCTGGCCGGTGGCCGCCGAACTCGACGTCGGCTGGATCGCCATGCACATGCAGGGCTCGCCGGCCACGATGCAGCGCAACCCGACCTACGCCAACGTGTTGGCCGAGGTGCGGGAGTACCTCGTCGACCGGGCGGCCGCGGCCACCGAAGCCGGCGTCGCCGAACTGTGGATCGACCCCGGATTCGGGTTCGGCAAGACGTTCGAACACAACCTCGAACTCCTGGCCAACATCGAGTCGTTCGTCGAAACGGGCTACAAGGTGGCCATCGGCACCAGTCGAAAGGGCATGCTCGGCCAGATGCTGGCCCGATCCGACGGCGCAGAGGAGCAAATTCCCCCGGAAGGGCGCCTGGTGGGGTCGGTTGCCACCGCAACCTATGCCATGCTGAAGGGGGCGAATCTCGTCCGGGTACATGATGTGAAGGCGGCCAAACAAGCTGCGACGGTTGTCGCGGGAGAAAGGTGACATGGCCAAGGGAAAGTGGGCGCAGGGAATCACGCCTCGTGTCTTTCAGTGGGTGATCCAGGACCAGCTCGCCGTCTGTGAACGGCCGGGCGGCTACGGAACCAACCACCGGAAGGTCAGGCGTCAGGAGGAGATCATCTGGATCCGTGAGAACGGGTTCGCATTCGTTGTCTCGCTGATCCCATCGGATCACAATCTCCACGCCTACGACGAGTTCGCGATGCCGTGGAAACACTGGCCGTTCTCCCCTGGTCTCGACCTGGATCTGGCATTACCCCAGATCTACACCGAGCTGCAGACCCTGCTCGGCGATCGCAAGAAGCTGCTCCTCCACATGGAGGAGATCGGCGATCGGTTGATGGGGCTGATGGCCGGCTATCTGCGGTGGACCGAGATGGTGCCGGTCACCCACGAGGCGATTGAGGTGGCGGAGCGGATCTTCGGTCGCCAGATCGGCCCTGAGGGTCGAGCGATCGCGGATGCGGCCGCCACGGCGCCGAAAGAGGTGCCACCTCGGGCAACCGACGAGCGTGCCACTGACGGGAGCGCCACCATCGACATGACCGGCGATGCCGACGGTGGCCCGTCCGGCGACGCCGCCGTGGCCGGTCAGACTTCGTGAGTTCCGAACCGGACATCGGCGGTCCATCCGACACCGTCGAGATCCGGGGCCTCGAACTGCTCCTCCACTGTGGAGTGCTCGACGAGGAGCAGCACCGCCGCCAACCGTTTCGCCTCGACATCGACCTGCATCTGGATCTGAGGCCGGCCGGGTCATCCGATGATCTGGCCAAGACCATCAACTACGGCGAACTCGTCGACGATCTCGTCGCCACCCTCCCTGGCGAGCGTTTCCAGCTTCTCGAACGCCTCGCCGCACGGGTGGCCGAACTGTCGCTCGACCATGACCTCGTCGACGCGGTGACCGTGCGGGCCCGCAAGTTGCGGCCGCCCGTGGCGGCCCACCTCGACTCGACAGGTGTGCGGATCCACCGAACCCGGGTGGACACCCGGAGCGTGTAATCGGTGGAGCCGACAGCGCCGGTAGCGAAACCGGTCCGGGCCTTTCTGGGCCTCGGCTCCAACATCGGCGATCGTGTCGGTCACCTCCAGCGCGCGGTTCAACGTCTGTGCGAAAAGGAGGATGGTGAGATCGCCGTGGCCGCCGTGTCGAGCGTGTACGAAACCGAGCCGGTCGGCGGGGTCGAACAGGACGCCTTTCTCAACATCGTCATCGAGCTCGAAACGACCCTCGAACCGCTCGACCTGCTGGCCGTCTGCCACGAACTCGAGCAGGAGGCCCACCGGACTCGCGAGATCCGCTGGGGTCCTCGCACCCTCGACGTCGACGTGCTCCTCTACGGCGACCGGCAAATCGATACGCCGGACCTGATCGTGCCCCACCCCCGCATGACCGAGCGAAACTTTGTGATGATTCCCGTGCTCGAACTCGATCCGACACTGGTCGACGACCCGCTGCTCGCCGCCTACGACCCCGACGAGGCCGTAGGCGACGTGCAGGCGATCGGGCACCTGGTGGCCCGACCTGAAGGCTGATCAAGGCCTTCAGACGCAGCTCGTGCCGTCGAAGCCGCGGTCGCAATAGAAGGTGGCCTCGATCGTTCGAAGCTCGAATCCGTCACCGGAATCGTGTGGCTCGGCGAAGATGTGGAGCCGCACACCGCGAACCGAGTCGTCGGCGAGCCCGACCACGTCGTACGTGACCTCGCCGAGGTCGCCAACCGTCGGGCCGACGCTCATGGCGATGAACGAGCCCTGCTCGGACGGAAGGAAGTCGCGGGCGACCTCCTCGCCGAGTGCGGTCATCGTCTCAGCCGATGGACGATCGTGTTGTGCCAGGTACGACGCCGTCACGTCCTCGGTGGCGCCCGGAATCGACAGATGGCGGGCACTGGCCCAACCCTTGGTGCCGCCTCGGGTGGACACCTCATACCAGGTGGACCGCGACAGCGCTCGGGCCTTGCCGGTGGCGAACACCGAATCGGTGGGTGCCACCGTGGCGACGATCCCGTTGTTTGTCCCAGGGCCGGAACGGAGATTCAACACGTCGTCATGGGCGACGCCGATCACGCCGAGTTCGTCACCGGCGCGGCTGGGGAATTCGTCGTCCGAGGGCGGGGGTGTATTCCAGCTGTGGGCGACGTCGATCACCATGCGGGAACCTACGCCGGGTCCGTCGAGGGTGAACACCCGGAACGGGAGACGGGCCCGGACGCCGAGGCCGATGGTCGATTGACCTTCGAAGCTGCCGGCCCATTCGACATCGCGGAACGTCTGATGGCCGGTGACATCGGTGCCGCTCACGGCAGCCGGGTCGACGGTGGCCCGCCCCTGCTCGTCATGGGCCGGGGCCCGGGCGATGATCTGGAGGACGGCCCCGCCGTCGACGGGGACCACATCACCTGATCCGTCGGCACGCACGGTGTCGACGTAGGAGACGTGATACCCGGGGCGGGGGCCGTGGACGTCGATGACGAGACGATCGAAGCAGCCATGGCGGCCCGTGCGCACGCCGGCCACGTGGCCGAACGACGACTCGTCGGAAATTTTCTGGATGGAGCCCCAGTCGGTTTCACAACCGGAGACGGTGGCGGGAGCCGCGGCGACGACTCCGAGTGTGCCCAGGAGCAGAGCGACGATCATTGTCGCTCCGGCCGCAGTGCGGCGGGCTGGGCGATGGATGATGCTGGACATAACCTCGCTCCTTGCGTTCATGCCGGCCGGGGTGGCCGACTCACTGATGCACACCATTCGGTGGGGCCGAAAGGTTTACCGGCTGCAGGAAAACCCTGGCGCGCAGACAACAACCAGCGCGCTGCAGCAATACTCGGCTTGGCCGCGCCGAGCCCGTAGGATGATCCGCAGTCAGCGACTCGCCGAATACCGGGAGGTATGTTGCAGACTGTTGATCAGCTGCTCGGCGGCGCACTCGTCATCGCACCGCCGCGCTTCACAGACCTTCGGGGCACCTTCACCGTGCCCTTCGAATCAACCGCCGCCGCCGAACTCGGCCTGCCCGACCGTTTCGTGCAGGACAATCACTCGGTCTCCTACGAGACCGGGACCGTCCGCGGCATCCATCTCCAGCTCCCACCCCACGAGCAGGGCAAGCTCGTGCGCGTGATTCGTGGGCGTGTCTTCGACGTCGTCGTTGATCTTCGCCCCGGCTCGGAGACGGTCGGGCAGGTGGCATCGGTCGAGCTCAACGCCCTCGACGGCACCATGCTGTGGGTGCCTCCTGGCTTCGGCCACGGGTTCTGTACCTTGGAGGCCGATACCGAGGTGTTCTACAAGGTCGATGCCCCCTATCGCCCCGACGCGGAACTCACTGTGGCCTGGGACGACCCGGCGCTGGCGATCAACTGGCCGGTCGAGCCCGGCCGAGCTGTGTTGTCCGACAAGGATCAACGGGGCGTCAAACTCGCCGAGGCGCTCACCGCGATGGCGGACGCCCCGGCCCCCGCCATCGGCGGAGAGAGGTTGTTGTCAGGATGAGGATCGCCGTTACCGGAGGGCTCGGGTTCATCGGGTCGGCGGTCATCCGCCACCTGCTCGCCACGACCGACGATGACCCGATCGAGGTCATGAACATCGACAACGTCACCTACGCGGCCACCACCGGCTCGGTGGCGACGGTCGCGGACTCGCCGTTCTACCGTCACGTCGAGATCGACATCGCCGATGGAGCGGCGCTGCGGGATGCGTTCGCCCGGTTCGAGCCCGACGCGGTGATCCACTTGGCCGCCGAGTCCCACGTGGATCGGTCGATCGACGGGCCGGATGCGTTCGTCCGAACCAACGTGACCGGCACCTACGAACTCCTCCAGGCCGCCCGCTTCGAAGCCGAGCGGCGCAACATGCTCAACGAGTTCCGCTTCGTGCACGTCTCCACCGACGAGGTGTTCGGCAGCCTCGGCCTCGACGACGACCCCTTTTCCGAAACCACCGCCTATGACCCCCGGTCGCCCTATTCGGCGTCGAAAGCGGCGTCGGACCACTTCGTTCGGGCCTGGCACGAGACCTACGGCCTGCCGGCCATCATCACCAACTGTTCGAACAACTACGGACCCTTCCACTTTCCCGAGAAGCTGATCCCGTTGATGATCCTGAAGGCCGTCGGCCGGCAACCGCTGCCTGTCTACGGGCGGGGCGACAACGTCCGCGACTGGCTCCACGTGGGCGATCACGCCCGGGCGATCGTCACCGCGCTCCGGCGGGGAACCCCGGGGGAGACCTACGCCGTCGGCGGCAACGCCGAGCGGACGAACCTCGACGTCGTCCAGACGATCTGCGATCTGGTCGACCACGAACTCGGCGACGACATCGGCGGCCGTCGCGACCTCATCGAGTTCGTCGCCGACCGCCCCGGGCACGATCTTCGCTACGCCATCGACTCATCCAAGATCCAGCGGGAACTGGGCTGGTCACCGTCGCTCGACTTCGAGGAGGGCCTGGCCCGCACGGTGCGCTGGTATCTCGACAACGAGTGGTGGTGGCGGCCGTTGCTGTCGGAACGCTACGACGGTCAGCGACTCGGCGTGGCGGTCACGGCGTGAGCGCTGCGGTGGCGCCCGACGGTTCGGGCCGTCGGACGAGGCGGCGGCGACCCGTGATTCTCATCACCGGTGCCGGTGGACAGCTGGGACGCGAGTTGCTACGCGCCCGCTGGTCCGATCGGGCCGAGGTCTGCGGCTACACGTCGACCGAGCTCGACATCAGAAACCCCGACGCCGTTGGGTCGGTTGTCGACACGCTGCGGCCCGACGTGATCGTCAACGCCGCGGCCTACACGGCGGTCGACCGGGCCGAGGACGAACCCGACGAGGCGGAGGCCGTCAACGTCACGGCGGTGAAGACACTGGCCAGCGCGGCCGATCACGTCGACGCGCTGCTGATCCACATCTCGACCGACTACGTGTTCAACGGCGCCAAGTCGGGCTGGTACGTCGAGTCGGACCCCATCGCCCCGATCGGCGTCTACGGCCGAACCAAGGCCGACGGCGAGCAGGCCGCCGACGCCGCCGACAAACTCATCACCCTTCGAACCTCCTGGGTCTACGGAGCCCTCGGCTCCAACTTCGTCACCACGATGCTGCGGCTCGGCGCCGAACGCCGGGAGCTCGCCGTGGTCGGCGATCAGGTCGGCTGCCCGACCGCGGCCGGCGATCTGGCCCGGGCCATCACCTCGATCGCCGCCATCACCGGCTACGGAAGCCAACTGCCGCCGGAGCGGCTCTATCACCTCGCCGGCCCCGACGCGATGAGCTGGTACGACGTCGCCTGTGCCGTGTTCGCCGTATCGGAGCGATGCGACGGTGTCGCCGCCCGCCCGATCACGACCGCCGAGTACCCGACACGGGCGACCCGGCCGGCCAACAGCCGTCTCGACAGCTCGGCCATCGCCCTCGACCTCGGGGTGCGCCTGCCTCCGGCCGTCGAATCGATCGCCAACGTCGTCTCCGAACTCGAAGCGCCGTCTCGAGCACCCAACCCACGCTGATACCACCCCGACCCCCAGGACCGCCACGTGACCGCCGCATCACCCGTCGCCAACCCTCGAACTCGGAACGCCCCCGGTTCGTCGACCCATCGTCTGAACCCGCTCGGCCGCCGGGGCATCGTGCTGGCCGGCGGCACCGGCAGCCGCCTCCATCCGGCGACGCTGGCCGTGTCCAAGCAGCTCCTCCCGGTGTACGACAAGCCGATGATCTACTACCCGGTTTCCACGTTGATGCTGGCCGGTATCACCGAGATCCTGATCATCACCACCCCGCAGCATTCCGCCTCGTTCCAGGCGCTCCTCGGCGACGGCTCCGAGTGGGGGGTGCGCTTCGACTACGCCTATCAGCCTCAACCCAACGGCCTGGCCGAGGCGTTCCTCATCGGAGCCGACTACCTCGACGGCCAGCCGTCGTGCCTCATCCTCGGTGACAACCTCTTCTACGGGAGCGGCTTCAGCCGCCAACTGCAGCAGGTGTCGGCCCAGCCGGAGGGCGCCTGTGTGTTCGCCCAGCAGGTGTCGGACCCGGAACGGTACGGCGTCGTCGGTTTCGACGCCGACGACACGGCGACCAGCATCGAGGAGAAGCCGGTCAAGCCGAAGTCGAGCTGGGCGGTGACCGGCCTCTACTTCTACGACACCGACGTGGTCGGCATGGCCCGCGAGATCCAACCGTCGGACCGGGGCGAGCTGGAGATCACGGCGATCAACCAGCTCTACCTCGACCAGGGTCGCCTCACCGTGGCCCGCCTCGACAGGGGATTCGCGTGGCTCGACACCGGCACGTTCAACTCGATGGTCGAGGCGTCCGAGTTCGTGCGGGTGATCGAGCAGCGTCAGCGCCAGAAGGTGGCCAGCCCCGAGGAGATCGCCTGGCGCATGGGCTATATCGACGACGAGCAGTTGCTCGCCGTCGCCGAGCCGCTGCGCAAGAGCGGCTACGGCGACTACTTGATCGACCTCGTCATGGGCATCGCCCCCGGCTGACCGGCTCCCACCTACGCAAAATGCCGGCGACGAGACCTCAGGCGATGGTGATGGCCGCCACCGATTCGGGAACAGTCGCCACGGCCACCGCCACCGATCGGGCGATGTCGTGGCGGGTGAGGTCCCCGGGCAAAACGTCGAATTCGACCGTGAGGTCATCGGTGACCGAAGGACGTTGGGTCACCGAGTCCAACCGCCCGTCGATCTGATGAAGACGGCCGGCGAGCCCGGCGGTGGCCCACGCCCGGATGGTGGACCCGACGAGTTCGACCAGCCCCGGCGTATGTCCCGCTCGGAGCTGCACCCGGACCACAACCCGCTCGTGATCGGAATCCGGACCCAGCAGCGGTTCAGGTTGTCGGACGGACTCCGGTGACACGTAACCGTCGAGGAGACTCTTTCGCAGATGGGGGGCGACGGGCGGGCCCTCGAACAACCACACGGGACGGGCGAGCGGAGTCATCGGAGTGCCGACCATGTCACTGGATTCGGGGAACCCTCGACGCAGCGTAGGCGCCAGGTACTCCCGCCACGCTCGAACGTCGTCTGCGGTGAGTTCGAGCGGCGAACCATTGAGCCGGCACAGCACTCCGTCGTCAACCGTCTCCACCGACTCACACGGTGCCTCGCTGATGACCTGCGCACGGCCACCCAACTCCTCGAGATGTGCGGGTCCCAGGAAGAGCGCAGCGTAGTAACCGTGCACCTGCCGCTCGAAGTCGTTCGACGAGGCGTGGCTCTGACAGATGATCTCGGTGTACGGGTCGGCGATCGAATCGACGTGGACGAAGCCGGTCAGCCCGTGGTGGTCGTTCAGCAGCGACTGCAGCGCATCGAAGGCCGGCTGGACAGCCTCTTCGGCGGCACAACGCACCGCTGCGGAGACCGAGCCGACAGACGCATTGCGAAATCGAATCTCCGGCAGTCCGACGGTGATGTCACCCCAACGCCCGGACGACAGCTGGACGCGGTCGACATCCCCGCCCACGCGGTCGAGGTGGCCGTCAACGGTGTCGAGGTCGATGTCGCCATCCTGATAGCGGACGTTCTGGATGGCCATGTCCGGCCCGTCGACCATCAGCAGCCACTCGTCCCACTTCAACCAGCCGTTGGCCCGATGCTCACGTTTGATCCGATCGACGACATCGAAGGTGGCGCGGGCCGCGGCACTCACGTCGACCGGGGTCTCCTTCCCATCCCCGGGCCAAACCGCTCCGTAGCTGACCACAACCGGGGCCGCCGGCACACCGGCGACCCCGGTCTGGGTCAGAGCACGGGCCATGGAGTCGGGATACAGAACCAGATGCAGAGCAAGATTAGTCCACCGATGCCGATACCAGTCGCCGAGGCCGCCTCCGGTGACACCTCGGGGAATCGGACGTCACCCGGCCGACCAGCGCTCGGCCTTTGCGCAGCCCAGGAGGCACTCAATTCCGGTCCGCAGCAGACTTGGGAGCGGTTCGGCTAGGGACCGAGGCGGGAGCGCATCTCGGCCAGGGTCTGGCCGGCGCCCCAGTCGTTGGCCTCGAGCGCTCGGAGCATGGCCGCCAGGTTGCGGTCACGGATCCGCTCGAGCTCGCGGACCGAGTAGGCGCCCGACTGCTCGTCGGACTGCGACTCGAGCCGGTCGATCAGCTCGTCGGTCAGCTCCGGTACGTCCATGAGCTTCGTCCACGGCCATGCCAGCGCCGGGCCGAACTGGCGGATGAAATGCCCAAAGCCGCCCTCGCCGCCGGCGATCCGGTACGTCTCGAACAGCCCCATCTGGGCCCACCGCAGGCCGAAGCCGTAGCGGATCACATCGTCGATCTCCGAGGTCGTGGCGATCCCGTCGTTGACCAGCCACAGTGCCTCACGCCACACCGCCTCCAACAGCCGATCGGCGATGTGGGCCTCGATCTCGGCCTTGACGTGGATCGGCCGCATACCGACGCCTTGGTAGTAACCGAGTGCCCGTTCCACGGTGTCGACCGACGTTCGCTTGCCCCCGACGATCTCGACCACCGGCAGCAGATAGACGGGGTTGAACGGGTGGGCGACCACGAGCCGCTCCGGTCGGTCGAGTGCTTCGGCCAGATCCGTGCACAGCAGCCCCGACGTCGACGAGCCGATCACGGCGTCCGGTGGCGAGGCCCCGTCGATCGCGGCGAGGGTGGCGTGCTTGACGTCAATGCGCTCCGGCACGCTCTCCTGGATCAGATCCACATCGTCGACGGCCTCGTCGACCGACGAACAGACCGTGAGCGGAGCCAAGTCGGTGGGCAGGTCGAGGTCGGAGAAGGCGGCCACTGCGTTGGCGGTGACCTCGTCGAGAATCCGGGCGGCGTCGGGGGAGGGATCGTAGGCTCGCACCGGCACTCCGTGCAGGCGGAAACGGGCCGCCCACGCCGCGCCGATCACACCGCAGCCGACGACCGCCGCCGACCGCGGCACCACGGGCTCGACGGCCGTCTCGGCAGTCGGGGGACGACGTTCGGCCATCCCCGGATCGTATCTCCGGCCGGACGATGCCGGACGGCACCGTGCGATGGGCGTCAGCCGAGAAGCTCGTCGGCCAACTCGCCGAAGTCGCGGACGCTCAGGTCGGGGTCGGAATAGACTCCCGCCCACGCCATCCGAGGCCGCCGCACGAACGCGGTTCGCATCCCCACCGCCTTGGCCCCGGCCAGATCCCAGTCGTGGCACGCGACCATCCACAGGTCCTCCGGGTTCCGACCGACGAGGTCGGCCACATGGAGATACGGAGCGGGGGCCGGCTTGTAGGTCTCGACCTGCTGGACCGACACGATGTGATCGAACCGGGCGCTCAGTCCGGCGTTTGCGCACTGGGTTTCGACCATGTCCTGGCCGCTGTTGGTGAGGGCCACCGTGGTCCAGCCCGCCCGGCCGAGCCGATCGAGCGCGTCGTCGACCTCGGGGTAGGGCGCCAGGTCGGCCATGGCCGAGGCCACCGCGTCGAAGCTGCGGCCCGATTCGGTCGGTCCGTCTGGAGCGGTGGCGGCGACGGCGTCGAAGGCATGGCGGGCCAGTGTGGCGAAATCAACGAACGGCCGGCCGGTGGCGGTCACCGCCATCGACAGTTGGAGCAGCTTCTGGAACCACACGGTGAATCCCCCGGCCTCGGCCAACAACTCGTCGACCACGGCGCGAACAGGGCTCAGGTCGAGGGTGGTCTCGTTCATGTCGAACACGGCGACGGTCACGGCCGTCACTGTAGGGCAATCGCAGCCGCACCGGTCGGGCTCGAAAAACGGATCGGCCCTCACTAGAATCTCGGATGGCGTTGGCCGTTGGGCGACCAGCGGTGGGAATGGGCACAACCGGATCACAATCGAGGAGTTCCACCACATGACCACCAGGCGTCTCAACGGGCCGCGACGTGCGGGCCGTCTCGGATTGGCGATCATCGCTTTCATCGCATTGGCCGCGCTCGTCGCCCCGGTCGGCCCGGCTTCGGCCCAGTCGGACACGACCGACCAACTGTCGATATGGCGGGTCTACGTCGACTCCCCCGATGACGCTCAACGGCTGGCCGACAGCGACTACGACCTCCTCGAGGGCAAGGGCGACGGCTACCTCTTCGTGCTCGGCGAGAACGACGTTGCCGTCTCACTACGCCAGGACGGCTTCCGGGTCGAACGCGACCGGGAGCTCAGCGGTCTACCCGGTGTCGCGGGCCGCGACACCGGCGGCGGGCTCGACGGCGCTGAGAATCTGTCGGTCGCTGCCACCTACTACGGCGGTTACCGAACCGTCGACGAGCACAACCAGCACCTGGCCGACGTCGTCGCGGCCTACCCGGGCCTGGCCTCCGTCTACGACTACGGCGACTCGTGGCTCAAGGTCAACGGCCGGGCCAACCCCAACGAGCTGATGGTCATCTGCCTGACCAACAAGCAGGCCGGCGACTGTGCGCTGAATCCCTCGTCGGCGAAGCCCCGAGCCGTGATCATGGCCGCCATCCACTCCCGCGAGCTGCAGACCGCCGAGATGGCGTGGCGTCTGATCGATCACCTTACACAGAACTACGGCACCGACGCCGACGTCACCCACATGATGGACACGACCGAGATCTGGGTCATCCCCGTCGCCAACCCGGACGGGCGGGAGATCGTGGAGTCCGGCGGAAACAACCCCTACATGCAGCGCAAGAATGCAAACGACACGTTCGGCAACTGCTCGGAGCCGCCCACCACCACGAACCACCACGGCGTCGACCTCAACCGCAATGCCTCGACAACGGATTGGGGCGGCACGGGTACCTCCACCAACCCGTGCGCCCAGACCTATCCGGGCACCGGCCCGGCGTCCGAGCCCGAACAGCAGGCGCTCGAGGCACTGTTCCGAGATCTGTGGCCCGATCAGAAGGGTTCGGCCGGCAGCGCCGCTCCCGACACCGCGACCGGTTCGTTCATCACGGTTCACAGCTCCGGCCAGTTGATCCTGTTGCCGGGCGGCCAGGGCGGCACCTCGCCCAACGACACCCAACTCCGGGCCTACGCCTTCCGCATGGGCCACTACAACGGCTACGAGTCGGGAACCGGGGCCGAGATCCTCTATGGCACGACCGGCACCACCGACGACTGGGTCTACTACGACCTCGGGGTGGCCAGCGTGACCTACGAGCTGAGTCCCTCCAGCGGATCGTGCGGCGGGTTCGCCCCGCTCTACAGCTGCATGGACGCCCTGTGGAACCTCAACCGCGACGCACTCCTCTACTCGATCAAGGTCGCCGACACCCCCTACCTCACGTCGCGGGGACCGACCACCACCAGCATTTCGCCCCCTGCTTCCGTCGAACTCGGCGAGCCGGTCGAGCTCACCGCCGTCGTCAACGACAACGCCTACGGCACCAGCGGCGTCTCCCGCCCGTCGGCGGTGGCCGTGACCGAGGCCGAGTACTACCTCGACGTCCCGCCGTCGGCCGGTGGTTCGCCGATCGCCATGTCGGCGGCCGACGGTGCCTTCGGCGAGAACAACGAGACGGTCACGGCGTCGGTTCCGACGACCGGCATCAGCCTCGGCGAACACACCCTGTATGTTCGGGGCCGCAACGCCAACGGCTTCTGGGGTCCGATCCAGGCAACGTCGTTCACCACCACCCCGGTGGTCGACGACCCGCCGACCGCCGATGACCAGTCGGTGTTCACCCCCGAGGACACGGCGGTGGCGATCACCCTGACAGCCAGCGACCCCGAGGGACAGGCGCTGACCTACTCGGTCGAGTCGCCGCCGGCGAACGGCTCGTTGACCGGCACGGCTCCCGATCTCACCTACACCCCGAACGCCGGGTTCGACGGCTCGGACAGCTTCACGTTCACCGCCAACGACGGTACGAACACGTCGAACACGGCGACGGTGTCGATCAGCGTCGGCGTGCCGATCGGGGTGATCCACTCCGACGACTTCGAGACCGATCAAGGGTGGATCACCGACCCGGACGGTACCGACACGGCCACCACCGGCATGTGGGAGGTGGCGAACCCGGAGCAGACGTCGAGTGGGGTCGTTCTCCAACTCGGTACCACCACCAGCGGCTCGCAGGCCCTCGTCACCGACGGCACCGCGGGCAGTTCGGCCGGTAGCTTCGACATCGACTCGGGTGACACCACGGTCCGCTCGCCCGACATCGCCCTTCCGGCCGGAGCCACGCTCGAGCTGTCGTTCCAGTACTACCTCGGCACCCTCAGCAACGCCACGGCCGACGACTACCTCCGGGTCAGCGTCGTCGGCCCCAGTGGTTCGACGACCGTGCTGAACGAGGTCGGCGACGGCACCGAACGGGCGGCGTCCTGGACCGGATTCAGCGCGGACATCAGCTCCTTCGCCGGCCAGACCGTTCACCTGCTGGTCGAGGCGGCCGACGCCGCCAGTGGCTCCCTGGTGGAGGCGGCCATCGATGATCTGGCCATCGAGTCGCTCGGCGGCCCCAACGGCGCGCCGACGGCCGATGCCCAGTCGGTGACCCTCGACGAGGACACGGCGGCGGCCGTCACGCTGACCGGCTCGGATCCCGATGGGGATCCACTGTCGTTCTCGGTGGTGTCGGGTCCAGCCGATGGGTCGCTCAGCGGCACGGCACCGAACCTCACCTATACGCCTGATGTCCACTTCAACGGCTCCGACAGCTTCACGTTCACGGCCAACGACGGATCCGTCGACTCGGCGGAGGCCACTGTGTCGATCACCGTGAACCCGGTCAACGACGCGCCGTCGTCGTCGAACATCACGACCTCGACCAACGAGAACACCCCCGTGGCGATCACCCTGCTGGGATCCGACGTCGACGGTGATCCCTTGACCTACGAGATCGTCGACGGTCCGGCCAACGGATCGCTGACGGGCACCGCGCCCGACATGACCTACACGCCGGCCCAGGATTTCGTCGGTACCGACAGCTTCGACTACCGGGTCAACGACGGCACGGAGTGGTCGACGACGTCGACCGTCACGATCACCGTGAACCCGGTGAGCAGTCTGCCGTTCGGCGATGACTTCGAGTCGGGGATCAGCAACTGGACGGCGCTGTACGGACCGGGCTCGTGGTCGGTGGCCGACGTCGGTGGGAACAATTGGTTCCGAGGATCGGTTTCCGACGGCCGCGACAGCGCGGCTCAGACCGCCGGTGACAGCGGGTGGACCGACTACTCGATCGACGTCGACGCCGTCACCGACACGGTGCTCCGGCGTGGTGACGGACCGGTCGTGCTGGCCCGAGTTGTCGACGCCGGCAACCACTACGCCTTCCGTTATGACAACCGGCGCTGGGTCATCGAGGAGGTCGTCGGTGGCTCGGCTACGAAGTTGGGTCAGGGCGGCCGCACCGGATTGAGCACCGGCACCACCTACGACATCCGGGTCGAGGTTCAGGGCTCCAATCTGCGCCTGTTCGTGAACGGGTCGTTGGAGGTGTCGGTTTCCGACGCCAGCCACGCCGCCGGAGCGATCGGCCTCGGTGTCAGTGGTTCGGTGAGCCGATTCGACAACGTGGCGGTGGCCGCGCTGCCGTAGCCGTCAACCTCGGTGCCGTGACGCACCCCGCCGGTCGGTAGATTGGCGGGGTGCGCACCGATCTCCAGCCGCCCGTGGCCGACATCCGGTACCTCGTGGCAAAGGCCCTGGCCGAGGACCTGACCCCGTTGGGCGACCTGACGTCCTCGCTCATCGACCCGGCAAAGATGGCGACCGCCCGGTTCAACGCCCGGGAGCCCGGCGTGCTGGCCGGGTGCCGCTGTGTCGAGGAGACGTTCGCCGCGGTCGACAACACATTGAGCGTCGAGTGGCGCCTCACCGACGGCGATCGCCTGGCGGCCGGTGATGTCATCGGCACCGCCCGGGGGCCGTACGCCACGTTGTTGACAGCCGAGCGGACGGCGCTGAACTTCCTCAGCCATCTCTCCGGAGTGGCCACCAACGCCTCCCGTTGGGTGGAGCTGGCGGCCGACCGGGTAACGGTCTGGGACACCCGCAAGACGCTGCCCGGCTACCGGTCGCTGCAGAAGGCGGCGGTGCGGGCCGGGGGAGCGGCCAACCATCGGGGCAACCTCAGCGACTGGTTGATGCTGAAGGACAACCACCTCGTCGGCACGACAATCATGGCGGCCGTGGCCGAGGCCCGGCGGCGCTGGCCCGGCCGCACGGTGCACGTCGAAGCCGACACCGAGGCGCTCATGTTCGAGGCGCTCGAGGCCGGGGCCGACATCATCCTGCTCGACAACTTCACGCCGGACGAGCTGACGGCGCTCGTGCCCAAGGTCGACGCGTGGGCCGACGACACCGGTGGTCGCCGCCCGCTGCTGGAGGCGTCGGGCGGCATCACGCTCGACACCCTCGACGGCTACGCAAATACGGGCGTCGACCTGGTGTCGTCGGGTTCGATCACCAATTCGGCCCGCGTGCTCGACATCGGCCTCGACGTGGTGGCCGAGTGAGCGTGGTCGAATGATCGGCCCAGAAGCCCCAACCCACCTGTCGTTCGCGGGTGAAAACGGTCAATAGTGGTCGTTTTCACCCGTTTTTGACCGCAGGGATGGGCGGTTCTGAGCTCAATTCACAGCGTGATTCGGCGGCGGGGTGGGTGGTTGCCGTCGCCACGTTCGTCTCGACGTTCACCGTCTTCGGGGTGGCCTACAGCTTCGGGTCGTTCTTCCGGCCGATGGCCGATGAGTTCAACGCCGACCGGGGCACGATCGCGCTCGTGTTCTCCATCACCACGCTGCTCTACTTCGGGCTCGGCGTGGTGTCGGGCCGGGCGGCCGACCGGTTCGGGCCCCGCCCGGTTCTGATCGTCGGAGCGGTCGCCCTGGTCGTAGGCCTCGTCGTCACCTCGCAGGTCGACTCGATCCTCACCGGCTACATCACCTACGGCCTCGGCGTCGGCATCGGCGTGGCCTGTGGCTACGTGCCGATGGTGGCCACGGTCGGGGCCTGGTTCGAGCGCAGCCGGTCGACCGCCGTCGGTTTCGCGGTGGCCGGGATCGGCGTCGGAACCCTGGTCGTCGCGCCGCTCACCGAGCGTCTGATCGAGCGAAACGGATGGCGTCAGACGTACCTCCACTTGGCGGCGGCCGCGGCCGTGCTGCTCGCCCTGGCCGCCATCGGCGCTCGACGGCCCCCGGTCGATGAGGCCGACGACGGAACGGCCGGCGGACCGCTGCTGGCCCGGCTCCGATCATCGCGATCGTTCGCCGTGCTGTACGTGGCCGTCCTGTTGATCTCGTTCGGCCTGTTCGTGCCGTTCGTGTTCATGGCCGACTACGTCGCCGAGCGGGGCATCGAAGGTTCGGGCGGGTTGCTGGTCGGGCTGATCGGGCTCAGTTCGGTCGCCGGCCGCCTCGGCCTCGGCGCGGTGGCCACCCGTGTCGACGCCATGAGCCTGTTCTACGGATCGCTGACGACCATGGCCGCCAGCTACCTGATCTGGTTGACGGCCGGCGACCGCTACTGGCAGCTCGTCGTTTTCGCTCTCGTACTCGGTGTTGCCTATGGCGGCTTCATCGCCCTGTCGCCGGTGGTGGCCGCCCAGCTGTTCGGCACGGTCGGCCTCGGCGGCGTGCTCGGGGCGCTCTACACCGCCGCCGGGTTCGGCGGTTTCGTCGGCCCGCCAACGGCCGGGGCCCTGATCGACCGTTTCGGCTACTCGCCGATGCTGATCGTCATAGCCGTCGTTTCCGCCCTCGGCGCATCGACGTATTTCGCCCTGACACGAACCTGAACCGAGGCGAACCGGTCGTTCCCCGGGCCAGACTGGGGTCATGGCGTTGACCAAATGGCTTCCTCCCACCCGCCGTCACTCCCTGGACTCCGAACAGGACCGGGTCACCTGGCTCGAGCTCTTCTTCGATCTCGTCTACGTTGCCGCCCTGATCCAACTCGGCGACGAGCTGTCGTCCGACGTGACCTGGGGTGGCGTTGGGCGATTCGTCGGCGTGTTCACGGTGTTGTGGTGGACCTGGACGGGCACCACCGCCTACACCAACCGGTTCGCGGTCGACGACGTCATCCACCGGGTGCTCGTCTTCGTGCAGATGTTCGCCGTCGCCAACGTGGCCCTGTTCGCCGTCGGTCCGAACGACAACCGCTGGACGTGGCTGGCGGTGGCCTACGTCGCCTCCCGGATTCCGCTGGTTCTGATGTACCTTCGCCTGCTGGAGGCCGACGACGAGACGCGCGAACTCGCCCGGATCTACATCGGCGCCTTCTCGG
The DNA here is from genome assembly GCA_965216655.1 of Acidimicrobiales bacterium. GTDB lineage: Bacteria > Actinomycetota > Acidimicrobiia > Acidimicrobiales > SZUA-35 > JAHELU01. The sequence continues at coordinate 197,584 of CBDCGP010000029.1, read as the reverse complement.
CCGGGGCGCTGCTGTGGGCGCTCTCGATCCTGGTCGATGAGCCGCTCCGGTTCGTGATCTGGGGGGTGGCGATCGCCTTCGAGTTCCTGGCCCCGATCGTGGCCGTCGGCAAGTTGACCGGACCCCCCACGCACGAGCACCACTTTCGGGAGCGGTACGCCATCTTCACCATCATCGTGTTCGGCGAGACGTTCGTGAAGACGCTCACCGAGTTGGCGGAGAAGGGCGCCTCACTGCAGACCCAGATCTTCGGTGGTGGGGTGTTCCTGATCGCTGTCGGGCTGTGGTGGACCTATTTCGACGACATCGCCGACTCGAACGTGCGCCGGGGCCAGCCACTGCTGCGGGTCGGGTGGGCCCTACACCCACCTGCCGTTGGCGGCTGCCCTCACCGCGTTCGGTGTCGGCAGCAAGAAGATCGTGGTGGTCGAGTCGTTCGACGCCGCCATCACCTCCTACTACTTGTGGCTGTTCGCCGGGTCGATCGCCGCGACCCTCATCGCTACCGCCGTGCTCGACCTGTTCACCGTCAGCCCTCATCATGCGGTGCGCGATCAGGCGCGAATCGGGGCGCCGCTGGTTGCCGCAGTCGGTGTGCTGGTGATCGCGGCCGTGCTCGACGGGCCGGCCTTGTTGGTCGTGCTGCTGCTCGCGGCATTGGTCGTCGGGCAGATCGCCTTCGAGGTCGCGGTCGCCTACTCGGGGGACAAGAGAACCGCCGCCCGGGTGAGCGAGGGAATCGGGCTGGCCGATGACGCCTGTGCCGATCTGGCCACGACCGAGCCGGTCGATCGTCCGTCGGAGCTGGTGTGCGAGGCCTGCCTCGAGATGAACAAGCAGTGGGTCGAGCTTCGACAGTGCCAGATCTGCGGTCATGTCGGCTGCTGCGACGACAGCCCCGGCCGCCACGCCCGATCCCACTGGCAGGACACCGACCATCCGGTCATGATGAGCCTCGAACCCGACGCCGGGTGGGCCTACTGCTTCGCCCACGATGCGGTGGAGGATCCGTGGTCGGCCCGTCTCGGGGCGGCCGGGTATCCTCAGGGCCGTGACTGACAGTGCCATCACCGTGCCCGATCAAGCCACCGATCAGCAAGCCGATGCCAGGGCCGTGACGGTCCCGTACCGCTTCTCGCCCGACACGACGTCGGCCGAACTGCGGGCCGTCCACGGCGACATCGAAGACGGAGCCGAGACCGGGGTCAAGGCCACGGTGGCCGGACGGCTGATGCTGCGTCGGGTGCAGGGCAAGCTGGCGTTCGGCACCCTGCAGGACTCCGGCGGCCGCATCCAACTGTTCGCCCCGGCCAAGGTCACCCCCGACTTCGACGCCTTCTGTTCACTGTCGCTGGGCGACTGGATCGGCGTCTCGGGCGAGGTGATGAAGACCCGGAAAGGCGAGCTCTCGGTCAAGGTCGAATCGTGGGAGCTGCTGGCCAAGGCCCGCCGGCCGTTCCCCGACAAATTCCACGGACTGACCGACACCGATGTCCGCTACCGCCAGCGCTATGTCGACCTGTGGGTCACGCCCGAGAGCCGGGAGATCTTCGTCACCCGATCCAGGATCATGTCGCTCACCCGTCGGTGGCTAGAGGACCGCGACTTCATCGAGGTCGAGACGCCCATCTTCCACCCGATTCCCGGCGGTGCGGCGGCCCGGCCGTTCACCACCCACCACAACGCGCTCGACCAGCAGCTCTATCTCCGGATCGCGCCCGAGCTCTACCTCAAGCGGCTGACCGTCGGCGGCCTCGAGCGGGTTTTCGAGCTGAGCCGGGTGTTCCGCAACGAGGGCATCAGCCCCCGCCACAATCCCGAGTTCACGATGTTGGAGCTGTATCAGGCCTACGCCGATTTCGGCGACATGATGGCGCTGACCGAGGAGCTGATCGCCCACCTGGCCACCGAGGTGTGCGGTTCGACCACGATCAGCTACGGGGGTCGTGACCTGGATCTGACCACGCCGTGGACGCGGGCGTCGATGGTCGATCTCGTCGAGGAGGCGACCGGTCAGCGGGTCGGCGTCACCCAGGATCTGACCGAGCTTCGGGCGGTGGCCGAACGCCACGGGGTCGAGGTGAAGGACTCCTACGGGCAGGGCAAGCTGATCCTCGAACTCTACGAGAAGACCGTCGAACCCGATCTGTGGGGTCCGGTCTTCGTCACCGACTATCCCAAGGAGGTGTCGCCGCTGTCGCGCGACCATCGGGAGCTGCCGGGGTTCACGGAACGGTTCGAGGCGGTTGTGGCCGGTCGGGAGCTGTGCAATGCGTTCTCCGAGCTGGTCGATCCCACGGAGCAGCGGGCCCGGTTCGAGGATCAGGTTCGCCAGCGGGAGGCCGGCGACGACGAGGCGATGGTGGTCGACGAGGACTACCTACGCGCCCTCGACTACGGTCTGCCGCCGACCGGCGGCCTCGGCATCGGAATGGACCGGGTGGTCATGCTGCTGACCGATGCGTCCAACATCCGCGACGTGGTGCTCTTCCCAACGCTTCGTCCGGAGGCCTGAGACCACCGACGTCAACGTGGGTTCGGCGGGGCGACCGAGCCGCGCTCGATCAAATGGCAGGGCAACGTGTGCTGAGCCGCCTGGTCCGGGGCTGGTTTGGTGAGCAGATGTTCGACGGCCCAGTAACCCATCTCGTAGTGGGGGAGCGCCATCGTGGTGAGGCCGGGAAGCAACTCGGCCGCGATCAGATCCTGGTCGTCGAACGCCGACGACGGACAGGTCGTCGGGGATCGTGAGCCCCAGACGATGGGCGGTCTGGTAGACACCCATTGCCGACTGGTCGTTGAAGCAGAAGATGGCCGTCGGGGGTTCGGGCAGGCTCGAGCAGCCGTTGTGCCGCCACGCGGCCTCCCGCGGTGTGGGATGGCTCGGTGATGACATAGTCGGCATTGAAATCGACGCCGTGATCCGAGAGTGCGGCCCGGTATCCGGCCAGGCGCGGCTTGGCCGCCGCGGCGCCGGGGTAGTCGATGGTCGGGTGGGCGATTTTCGTGTGGCCGTGTTCGATCAGGTGGGTTGTGGCGTCGTAGGCCGCACCGTGTTCGTCGGGAACGACGGAGGTGATGGAGTCGTCGCTCGGCTCGGAGGTCGACGAGCACGGAGGGAACCTCGTCGAGGCCGGGAGGAGGTTCGAAGACCCGGTGATACATCGACGCCAACACGATGCCGTCGACGTGGCGTTCGAGTAGCTGTTCAACCGCCAGGCGTTCCCGCTCTCCGTGATTGGGATTGTCGATGGCGCCGGTGTCGAAGATGAGGAGGAGGTGGCCGGCCTCCCAGGCCGCGTCCTGCGCGCCCTTGATCATCTTGGTTGCGAACGGCGTCGTGGCGATGTTCTCCGAGACGAACCCCAGGGTTTCGGTTCGTTTGAGGCGCATCGCTCTGGCCAGTCGGTTTGGGCGATAGCCGACGGCTTGGACCGCAGCGAGTACCCGCTCCTGGGTGGCCTGTGGGATCCCGGAGTTCTCGGGGTTGTTCAACACCAGCGACACCGTCGTCTGCGAGACGCCCGCTCGCCGGGCGACGTCGTGCATGGATGGTCGTTTTCGTTCAGCCATGGTGTTCAAGCCCCTGGATCGATCCAGGCAATGGGTCCAAACCCGGGGGTCACGCAAGGCTAGCACTTGACAACTCATTCGATTTACTATTACGTATTAGTACTATTACGTATTAGTAGCTGTCGGAGCCGATTGTCGGCGTCGACGAAGACAAGAGCTCGTGGTCGACGCCAGTGGCGTCCGGCCGAAGGGGAGAAGGAGCAAACCATGAAGACACGCACGCTGATCGCCTTGCTGATGTCGTTCATGCTTGTCGTCGCGGCATGCGGCGGAAGCGACGATGACGGCGGGGATGTGAGCGCCGACGAGAGTGCCGATGGCGGTGCCGATGACGGCAATGATCAAGCCGACGGCGACACCGCATCCGACACTGACGACGGCGGCAACGCCGCCTCCGGCGACGCGGTGACCGTCAGTATGTGGTGGCACACCGGTACGCCCGAGGAGATGGAAGCGACCGACGCAGCGGTCGAGGCGTTCAACAGCTCACGGTCCGACATCCAGATCGACAAGACGGACATACCCGGCGGAACCTACACCGACCAGGTGAACGCCGCAGCCCTGGCCGGCGAGCTTCCGTGTGTACTCGACTTCGACGGGCCGTTCGTCTACAACTTCGCCTGGTCGGGTTTCCTCACGCCGATCGACGACTACGTGACTGACGAGATGCGGGCCGACTTCCTGCCCTCGATCATCGACCAGGGCACCTACAACGGCCAGCTCTACAGCCTCGGACAGTTCGATTCCGGCCTCGGGATCTACGCCAACCGGTCCTATCTCGAAGCCGTCGATGCCCGCATACCGACGTTCGAGGAACCGTGGACGCTGGACGAATTCGAGACCATCCTCGCCGATCTCGCCGAACTGCCCGAGGTCGAGTTCCCGCTGGATCTCAAGATCAACTACGGCCAGGGCGAGTGGTACACCTACGGATTCTCGCCGATCCTCCAATCCTTCGGTGGTGACCTGATCGACCGGAGCGGCTACCAAACGGCCAGCGGCGTACTCGACGGGTCGGAGTCGATCGAGGCCATGGAGACCTTCCAGTCGTGGTTCGAGAACGGCTGGGCCAACCCTTCCGAGGGTGCCGACGACTCGTTCTACGGGTCGAAGACATCGGCCATCAGCTATGTCGGTCACTGGATGTGGACGCCGCATTCAGAGGCGCTCGGTGAGGATCTCCTCGTATTGCCCATGCCGAACTTCGGAGGTGATCCCGTGACCGGAATGGGTTCGTGGAACTACGGCATCTCCAGCAGCTGCGAGAATCCCGATGCTGCGTTCGAGGTGCTCGCCCATCTGGTTTCCACCGATGAGATCCTGCGGATGACGGCCGGTAACGGCGCAGTTCCCGCCCGGTTCTCAGCCCTCGAGCAGTCGGAGTTGTACCAGGCAGGCGGTCCGATGGAGGTGTTCGCCACGCAACTCTCGGAGGGCCGGGGCGTACCGCGTCCCATCTTCCCGGGATACGCCACGATCACCGATGTGTTCGCCCAGAGCGTGGCCGACATCATCACCGGCGCCGACGTGCAGTCGGAGTTGAGCGACGCCGCCGAGGCCATCGACCAGGACATCGAGGACAACTCGGGATATCCCGTCGGCTAGCCGTCAGGAAGCCGATCGGGATCGTCAGAGACGGGGGATTTCATGGTAACGACGGACGCAACGCCGGCAGCGGCGCCGACGGCAACGGCCCGCGGCCGGCGCCGTGCCGAGCTGCTCCAAGGACTCGGATTCGCGGCGCCGGCGGTGATTCTCCTTGGAATCTTCCTGATCGCCCCGTTCGTGCTGGCGATCTACAGCTCCTTCACCGACCAACGGCTTGTGCCCAATCCGAACCTGCCGACGGCCTGGGTCGGCCTGCGGAACTACACCAGGATGTTCGAAGACGAGTCGTTCCGGGCCGCGCTGATCTTCAACGGGATCTTCGTGCTCGTCGTCGTCCCGCTCCAGACCGCATTCGCGCTCGGACTGGCAGTGCTGGTGAATCAGAACGTGCGATTCCGGAACGCGTTCAGAACGATCTACTTCGCTCCGGTGGCGGTGGTCATGGTGGTCGTCGCCGTCATGTGGGGCTTCTTCTTCAACCCGAGCGCCGGCCTCATCAACGGTGTGTTGGAGGCCGTCAGCTTCGGCTACCTGACTCCGGAGCGGTTTGGGGTTTTGAACTGGCTCATCGATCGCAACGGAGCCCGTCTGGCGATCATCATCATGTCGATCTGGCAGGGCGTCGGCTTCCAGATGGTGATCTATCTGGCCGGCCTGCAGGCCATCCCGAACAATCTCTACGAGGCGGCCCGCATCGATGGGGCGACCGTGTGGCAGCAATTCCGCCACGTCACGATCCCCCAGCTACGCAACACCACGATCTTCGTCGTGCTGTCCACAACGATCCTGGCGTTCGCCCTGTTCGACCAGGTCCGGGTGTTGACCGAAGGTGGTCCTGAGGATGCGACGCAGACGATGATGCTCAGGCTGATCTCGTTCGGCTTCGAACGAGGTCAGGTGGGTCTCGGGTCGGCCCTCGGCGTCTTCTACTTCGTGCTCGTGCTGGCGATCGCGTTCCTCCAACGCAAACTCATCCGAGAAGAAAGGGCGGTGGACGCATGACCACGGTCGCGACCCCGACGGCAGTCCCCGACGCCGACGCCCGGCGATCGATCCGTCGCCGCCGCATCGCCCGCGTCGCCCTCTACACCCTGATGGTCACGCTCTCGGTGTTCTTCATCTTCCCGGTGGTGGCCATGGTCGTGCTGTCGCTGCAACCGAACGAGACACAGATCATCGCCGACCAACGGTCGATCTGGGCGTTCATTCCCCGCGCCCTGTCGCTCCAGAACTACCGGGACGTCTTCGACCGACCGGGGGTGGCCCGAGCGGTGTTCAACAGCGTGCTCATCACCAGTCTCACGGTGCTCCTGGGCCTGGTGGTCAACAGCATGTGCGCCTTCAGCCTGGCCCGTCTCCGGTGGCGCGGTCGCAACGTGCTCCTTGGCATTGTGGTGGCCCTGATGATCGTGCCGTTTCAGAGCGTTTCGGTGCCGCTACTGCTGATCGTCAACCGGCTCAACTGGCTCGACACCTACCATGTCCAGATCATCCCGTTCGTGGCCAACCCGTTCTTCATTTTCCTGTTCTACCAGGCGTTCATCAGCCTGCCCACCGAACTGGAGGAGGCCGCCCGCCTCGACGGAGCCGGAACCTGGACGCTGTACCAGAAGATCGTCGTCCCGCTGTCGCGACCGGCGTTTGCCACGGTCGGCATTCTCCATGCGCTGTTGGTGTGGGGCTCGCTCTTCTGGCCGCTCATGGTCACCCGCGGCCCGGACGTGCGTCCGCTGCCGCTGGCCATGCAGGTGCTGTTCAGCGATCCGAACGTGCCGTTTGGTGACGTGTTCGCGTTCGCCGCGGTCATGACGATCCCGGTGCTGATGATCTATCTCGTCTTCCAGAAGTGGTTCGTCGAGTCGGTGGCCGCGTCCGGCCTGAAAGGCTGACCTCCGTGCCGTTCCGGCGGCCGTCCGCCGAGCGTCCGAGACCCAGGTTGCATTTCACTCCACCGGCCAACTGGATGAACGATCCCAATGGGCTGGTCGAGGTCGACGGCATCTTCCACCTCTTCTATCAGCACAACCCGTCGGCACCCGTGTGGGGAAACATCCACTGGGGCCATGCGAGTTCGGCCGACCTCATCCGGTGGGATCATCACCCGATCGCCCTCTTCCCCGACGAGGTCGGCGAGCCGTTCTCCGGCACGATTGTCGTCGACCGCTCGAACTCGGCCGGTCTCGGTGACAACGCGCTGGTGGCCATCTACACCCAGGATCTCGACGGACGACAGCGACAGAGCCTGGCCTACAGCCTCGACGGTGGCGAGACGTGGACCCCCCACGGCGGCAATCCGGTCCTGGACGCACCAGAGGGGATTCACAACTTCCGTGATCCCAAGGTCCAGCGATTCTCCGGTGGCGGCACATCGTGGTGGGTGATGGTCCTCGCGGTCGAGTCGGAGGTGTGGCTGTATCGAAGCGACGATCTGCATCATTGGGACCACACGTCGGTGCTGGAGGTTCCCGCACCATGGCCACCGTCGATCGTGGAGGTACCCGAGTTGATCCCGGTGCCGATCGAGGGCACTGACGAGCTGGTCTGGACGCTGATCGTGAGTCTCATCCCGCCGGGTAGGGAGCGCCGGGTCGCCGGCCGGGTCCGCTGGGTGCCGGTCGACTTCGACGGCACCACGATCACTCCGTGCAGACAGGCCGATCATGCCGCGGCGCTCGACGGTGGCCGCGACCTCTACGCCATGATGGCGTGGGTGAGCGACCGTCGCGACGCCCCGATCGGGATCGGCTGGATGGACGAACGGGTGCTCGATCCGGGCGCCGCCGTGGCACCGTGGTGTGGGCGACAGAGTCTGCCTCGTCGGCTGAGCTTCGTTCTCGACGGCGACCGCCTGCGCCTCCGACAACAGCCGGTGGCGGGCGATTTCGACCCGTTGAACGGCGCCAGCGTGCCGGAAGCGGGCGGTGACTCGGCCGTGACACTGGATGAGCCCTGTTTCGCCGTCGATCTCGTTGTTCGGTTCCGCGCCGACGACGATCAGGTTCGACTCGTTCTCGCTCCCGCTCGAGGGTCGAGCACGGTGGTTGTCGTCGATCGGGCCGGGCTTCGCCTTGGTGACGACGGGGATCGAGTCTCGGGGCGTGAGCCGCAAGCAGGCGACCCGGTGATCCGAAACGTGCTGGCGATCGTTGATGCCGGGTCGATCGAGGTCTTCGTGGACGGCGGGCTCGGAGCGGTGTCGGAGCTGTGCGCGGTCGGACTCGGCCCGACATCGATCAGGGTCGAGCGTCGTGGCTCGTCCGAGGTGATGTCGACCCGAGTCTCGGTCCCGTCGTCGACCGTTCGGGGGGAAGAGTGGTGAAACCCCGGGTCGTCGTCGATCCGTCGTTCCGAACGATGCAGGAGATATTCACCCCGGTCGCGCTCGAGCGCCTACGTCGAGTTGCCGACCTCGTGTGGGCCAGAGACGATCCGATGCCCAGCGACCGCTTCCTGGCCGAGGTGCCGAACGCCGATGCAGTCGTGTTCGGTGCCTGGCGACACGATCGAGCGGGGCTCGACGCCGGGAGGAAACTGCGTGCGTTGCTCGAGGTGGCGGGCGGACACGCCCACGCGGAACTCGACTACGACGAGTGCCTCCGCCGGAACGTGCTGCTCGGGAGTTGTGCCCCGGCGTTCGGCGACGTCGTGGCCGAAATGGCCCTGACCCTGGCGTTGGCCGCAGTTCGGGGAGTGGTCCGAGCCGACAACGACATGCGGCTGGGGCAGGAGCGGTGGCTGCATGCCGGGAACGCCCACAACACCTCGCTGTTCGGAGCAACCGTCGGGTTCGTCGGTTGCGGCGGCATCGCTTCGAGCCTCCAGCGGCTCTTGAAGCCCTTCGCCGTCGACATCGTCGGCTACGACCCGCCGATACCCGACCCGATTCTCGTTGAGCGGGGCATCATGCCGACCACGCTCGAGTCGATGTTCGACCGGGCCGCGGTCATCTTCGTGGTTGCGGCACCTACCCCGGACAATCGGGGCCTCGTCTCCGCTTCGCTGATGGAGCGACTGCAACCGAGTCAAGCGTTGGTGGTGGTCAGTCGAGCGCATCTCGTCGACTTCGACGCCCTCACCCGCCTGGTGTCCGAGGGCCGGTTCAAGGCCGGCATCGACGTGTTCCCCCACGAACCGCTTCCCCGCGATCATCCGATAAGGACGGCGGAGTCGGCGATCTGTGTTCCGCATCTGGCCGGGGCCCTGCCGAGCGCTCTCACCATGATCGGAGACATGGTGGTCGACGACCTGGAGCGTATTCTCACGGGTCGCCGGCCGACCCGGATGCAGTATCTCGATCCCGAGAACGCCGTCGGCCTGCGTCAGGTGTAGCGGACGTGCGCCGACCAGCCGATCTCTTGTGGGCCCACGTCAACCTGGAGTGTCGAGAAGGCGCGGTGCGTCGTCGATTGGAATGATCGCTCGGCCGATGACCTTGGCGTCGTCGAGGCTGTAGCGAGCGTGGCGAATCAGCGTGTCGGCCTTGTCGCCGCATCGTCCGGTCACCACCCCGATGTGAACCGCCGACGGCGGAAACGAGTCGGCGATACGGAGGCCGAGGCCCTCCATCTCGGCTGGGCCGGTGAGAGGGCAGCGCACCACGACGAGACGGAGACGTTCGGGGCGGGCTGTGTGGTCCTCCCCGTCGAGGTGTTCGACCAGTCGCTCGACCGCCGTTTCCCGTTCACCCGCCTCCACCTCGATGATGGCGATGCCCAGGAGGCCGGCCGCCGCCGACAGCCGACCGTCGATGTGGGTTTCGAGTTCGTCCCAGCTCTGATCGAGGAAGGGGTTCACGTGCGCAGCCGGGGAGGTCATGGGTGACCCATCGGCGTGAACCGGGTGATTCTGAGGTTCCCCGACGCTGTCAGCGACGTCGGGCTACCTCAGATGGCGTCCGTCAGGAGGCGGAGCCGGTGGTGAAGTCGGCGACGGTGGCGTCGGCGAGCTCGGCGAGACGCTGCGGTGCCACGGCGAAGACGTGGCGGGGGCTGCCGGCGGCGGCCCAGATGACGTCGAACGTGAGCAGGTAGGGGTCGATCCACGTACGCAGCGGGTTGAGATGACCCAGGGGGGCCACGCCGCCGATGGCGAAGCCAGTGGTGGCCCGCACCTCGTCGACCGTCGCCCGGTGGCAGGCGTCGACTCCGGCCAGCGCGGCCAACCGGTCGCCGTCGACCTGATTGGCGCCGCTGGTGAGCGCCAACACGATCTCCCGGTCGTCGCCGGCGGCGAAGATCATCGACTTGACGATCTGGTCGACCTTGCAGCCGACGGCTGCCGCGGCGTCATCCGCCGTGCGGGTGCCGTCGGGGAACTCGACCACGTCGATCTCCAGACCGGCGGCGGAGGCCGCGGCGACAACCCGTTCGACTGATGTGCTCATAGACCGGAACTCTATCTCTGCGGGCCTGGTGCCCGAAGCGCATTTTCCGTGACTCGGGCCACCGCAGGATCATCGGGGAGCCCGAACACCCAGTCGGTCGTGCCGATCGTGACCACCTGGCCTCGGTCGCGACCGAACGGGTACACCTCGGCGATGATCGCGTTGCCGTAGCGGGCCAGCGCCAGCGAACGTTCGCTGAGGTCGCCGTGGATGCGCTTGGCGATGAATTCGAGGTCGCCCTGGTCCGACAGCGCCGATATCGATTTCGGGTACTCGCCGACGCCCAGATTCGACGACGGCGAGAATGCGACGATCATCATGTCGGAAGGTGTTCCGTCGCCGCCTCGCCGGATGGGCAGTTGGAAGTCGTCGAATTGGATCCGGCAGCCGAGGGTCTCGTAGCCGACGCAGCCGTGGGTGGCCCCGAGCAGATCGCCGTAGCCGAGATCGGTGCCGTCGAGCAGCCAGTGATCGTGGCGGTACACGGTGAACGCCCCTGATCCTCGGGCCACCGAGCGCCCGAAGCGCACGTAGAGCCCCCACGCCGAGCCGCCGCCGAGAAACGACGCCTCCGGTCGTCCGACGAGCGGATCGGCGAACATGCCGGTCATCTCGTCCGGGCGACCCTCGGCCACGATCGGATCGGTTTCGTGCGCCGTGTACTTGTGGCAGACCATCGTGTCGCGGTCGGTACCCTCGACCTGCTCCAGCCGGACCTGCCAGAACATCGTGTTGCCCGAGAAGCTGACGAACCGCCCTCCCGTTTTCACGTGATCCTCCACGGCGGACCGCTGGGCGGCCGACCAGTACTCGTCGTGTCCGACCGAGACGACGGTCGAATAGCCGTCGAGAACACCGGGATGATGTTCGAGGTCGGACGACACGGCGTAATCGAAACGATGACCGTTGGCCTCGGCCCATTCCACGAACCGGCGCTCGTAGAGATACCAGCCCGACGACCCGATCGACGGGGCGTAGCCACGTTCCAACCGGTAGCGCTGGAAGGCCTCGCCGTCGATGTCAGCGTCCTCACCCCAGCGGGTGGGTCGGGCCTTGCGATCGTCGCGCTCGGTCGCCGGCCGGCACAACATCCCTCGACTCCACGGCCGGGCGAACGCCACCTGGGTGCCGCCGGTGTAGAGGCTGCGCCCACCCCACGTGTTGTAGGCGTTCCAGGTATTGGTGGCGAGCACGAGGATCGTATCGGCACCGGCGTCGGCACGGTCACCGGCCCGGACCACGAAACCGGTGTGGGCCACGTCCCGGCCCTCGGGTGCACCCTCGGCGGTGAGCGTCACCAGGTGGAACCCGGACCGCCACTCGTCGCTGATCGGGATCTCGAATGACACCGGCCACCGGCAGCCGTGGCTGTCGGCGTCATCGGGCGGTGGCGTGAAGGAGCCCTTCAGGCCGTCGGCCGCCCACACCTGCTCCCGCTCGGCGCCCCACCGTTCGACGACCACGCCGTAGCGTTCGGATCGCGTCGACACATGTATCCGTGCGCGGTCGCCCGGTTGGTAGCTCAGTTGACCGCAGTAACCCTCGATGTCGTCGAGAAACGTGATGTCCGGTTCGTTGAACGTGGTCATCGACACACTCAATCACACGCTGGGTCGATCTGTGCGCTCCACGCCCCGTAACCGAGGCCGTGGGCGCACGGAACGAGAGGTGCGGCGGGTCGGGGTCAGGCGTTGCGGATGCGGTCGACGGTGGTCAGCAGGTGGCTGGCGGTATCGGCCAGCGCATTCGCCGCCTTGTTGTCGGACACCTCGAGGATCGTGGCTCGAGCCTGGTCGACGAACGCGGCCGCCGTCTCATAGGCCCGGTCGATACCGGGGGACCGGCGGACACAGTCGATGGCCTCGAACCGGTTGTCGGTGGTGACCCGGGCCTCGAGCAGATCCCGCAGTCGCGGTCCCTGATCCGACTGCAGGGCATATATCACAGGCAGCGAGTACACGCCCTCGATCATGTCCTTGCCTGCCGGTTTGCCGAGCTGTTCGTCGGTGGCGATCACGTCGAGGATGTCGTCGACGACCTGGAACGCCATGCCGTACAGCCGGCCGAACTCGGTGAGCTGATCGGTGACGGCGGGGCTGAGCTCGGCCACCAGACCGCCGATTCGGGTGGCGGCGGCGAACAGCGAGGCAGTTTTGCCGGCGATGGATGTGTAGTACTGGTCGGGCGTTCGATCGGGGTTGTAGAGCGTCTGCAGCTCCGCCACCTGGCCTTTGCACAGCTCGCCGATCGTGGTGGCCAGCAGCCCGGCCACGTCGGTGCCGAGATCGGCCGCGATCTCGGAGGCCTTGGCCAGCAGGTAGTCGCCGGCCAGAACGGCCCGCAGGTTCCCCCAGCGTGCGTTGACGCTGTCGACTTGACGGCGGATCTGGGCCTCGTCGATCACGTCGTCGTGGTAGAGCGAGCCGACCTGGACCAGCTCGACGGCGACACCGCCCCCGAACCACGTCGTCAGGGACGGAAACCCCGTCGTCCATGCGGGTGGCGGCCGAGTTGATCGTAAAAAGGGGCCGCTGCCGCTTGCCTCCGGCTTTGATGAGGTGGGAGGCGATCTCGGTCAGGTACGGGTCGTCGTCGATGCGAACCGTGTCGAGCAGGAATCCCTCGATGCGGGCGCTGTCGTCACTCGCCGTTGGCAAGGAGGAAAGGGGCGATCCGTCCACCCCTACACGGTATCGCGTGAAGGCCGCGGCGATCGGGTCGGCAACGGGTCCTATGATCGCGTCATGTTCGAGCGCTTCACCGACCGGGCACGGCGGGTCGTCGTGCTGGCCCAAGAGGAATCTCGGTTGCTCAACCACAACTTCATCGGCACCGAGCACCTCCTGTTGGGGCTGATCCACGACGGTGAAGGGGTCGCGGCGAAGGCACTCCAGTCGATGTCGATCTCGACCGAGGCGATTCGGGCCCAGGTCATCGAGGTCGTCGGGGAGGGTGCCGGATCGGCACCGTCGGGTCACATTCCCTTCACGCCGCGGGCGAAGAAGGTACTGGAGCTGTCGTTGAGGGAGGCATTGCAGCTCGGCCACAACTACATCGGGACCGAGCACATCCTGCTCGCCCTGGTACGGGAGGGTGACGGTGTGGCCGCCCAGGTCCTGGCCACCATGGGGGCAAGTCTCGGATCGGTGCGGGATCAGGTCATACGTCTACTGAGTGGCTACACCGGGCCCGAACGACCGGGCGCCGACGTATGGAGCCCGCTGATCGGTGAGGAGCGGTGGCTGACGGCTCAGCGAACACTGTCGGAGCCGTCTCGGCGAGTTCTGGAGCGGGCATTGGGGGAGGCTTTGGCCGTCAGCGCGGCCGACATCGAGCCCTCGCACCTGCTCCTGGCGTTGCTGGGCGACGACGACTCCCGCCTGGTCCGGGCGCTCCGCGACCTCGGCGTCGAACCGGAGGACCTACGCCGTCGCCTGCTCGACGAGAGGGAGTAAAAGGAAGCAAAACCGCGCGGTTCTGTTCGGTTTTGCTGCCTTTTGGCGGTCGGGCCGCCACCGGCACCCCGGCCGTGAATATTCGCATCCGTTTTGAGGTTGTATCCTGTGTCCCCTCAGTTTCCGGACCACAGTTGCCGACAACTGGAGCAGGATCATCGAGCTTTTCGAGTGGGCTCCGGGCCCACCCACGTTTACCCCGATGGCCGGCCACGCTAGTAGGCTGAGAACAACTCAACCCCCACCCACTGACAAGAGTCCGCGAAACACAGAACGTTCCGATCCACGTGACAGGAAACAACTAGATGTTCGAACGCTTTACAGACCGAGCTCGCCGGGTCGTCGTCCTGGCCCAAGAGGAAGCTCGGTTGCTCAACCACAACTACATCGGGACCGAGCACATCCTGCTCGGCCTCATCCACGAAGGCGAGGGCGTGGCGGCCAAGGCACTCGAGTCGCTGTCGATCTCCCTGGAAGCGGTCCGCAGCCAGGTCGAGGACATCATCGGCCAGGGCGGTTCGTCGCCGTCGGGCCACATCCCCTTCACCCCCAGGGCCAAGAAGGTCCTCGAGCTCTCCCTCCGGGAGGCCCTCCAACTCGGCCACAACTACATCGGCACCGAGCACATCCTGCTCGGCCTCATCCGCGAGGGAGAGGGCGTCGCCGCCCAGGTGTTGGTCAAGCTTGGCGCCGACCTGTCCCGGGTCCGCCAGCAGGTAATCCAGCTGCTCAGCGGCTACTCCGGCCCCGCCGGTCAGACCGGTTCGTCGTCCGAGGGCGGCAAGGCCGGTGCCACCTCCGGCGGTTCCGGTTCCGAGAGCGCCTCCGGTTCGCTGATCCTCGACCAGTTCGGCCGCAACCTCACCCAGCTGGCCCGGGAGAAGAAACTCGACCCGGTCATCGGCCGGTCCCGGGAGGCCGAGCGGGTCATGCAGGTGCTGTCCCGTCGCACCAAGAACAACCCGGTGCTCATCGGTGAGCCCGGTGTTGGCAAGACCGCCATCGTGGAGGGCCTGGCCCAGCAGATCGCCGCCGACGACGTGCCCGACACCCTGCGGGGCAAGCAGCTCTACACCCTCGATCTCGGCGCCCTGGTCGCCGGCTCCCGCTACCGGGGTGACTTCGAGGAGCGCCTCAAGAAGGTGCTGAAGGAGATCAAGACCCGGGGTGACATCATCCTGTTCATCGACGAGCTCCACACCCTCGTGGGTGCCGGTGCCGCCGAGGGCGCCATCGACGCCGCCTCGATCCTCAAGCCGATGCTGGCCCGGGGGGAGCTGCAGACGATCGGCGCCACCACGCTCGACGAGTACCGCAAGCACCTCGAGAAGGACGCCGCCCTCGAGCGGCGGTTCCAGCCGATCAAGGTCGAGGAGCCGACCGTCGAGCACACCATCGAGATCCTCAAGGGTCTGCGCGACCGCTACGAGTCGCACCACCGGGTCACGATCACGGATCAGGCGCTCGTAGCCTCGGCCAACCTGGCCGACCGCTACATCTCCGACCGTCATCTGCCCGACAAGGCCATCGACCTCATCGACGAGGCCGGCTCCCGTCTCCGCATCAAGCGGATGAACACGCCACCTGCGTTCAAGGAGCTCGAGAACGAGCTGTCCGAGGTCGTCCGGCGCAAGAAGGAGGCCGTCGAGCAGCAGGACTTCGAGGAGGCCGGTCGCCTCCGGGATTCCGAGAAGGAGCTGTTGACCAAGCGGGAGGAGATGGAGGCCGAGATCAAGGCGTCCGGCACCGACCTGTTCGACGAGGTCAACGAGGAGTCGATCGCCGAGGTCCTGTCGATCTGGACCGGCATCCCCGTCTACAAGCTCACCGAGGAGGAGACCGAGAAGCTCCTCCGCATGGAGGACGAGCTGCACAAGCGGGTCATCGGCCAGGAGGATGCCATCAAGGCCGTCTCCCAGTCGATCCGCCGCACCCGGGCCGGGTTGAAGGACCCGAACCGCCCGTCGGGCTCGTTCATCTTCCTCGGCCCCACCGGCGTGGGCAAGACCGAGCTGGCCAAGACCCTGTCCGAGTTCCTCTTCGGCGACGACAAGGCCCTCATCACGCTCGACATGTCCGAGTACATGGAGAAGCACACGGTGAGCCGGCTTGTCGGTTCGCCCCCGGGTTACGTCGGCTATGAGGAAGGCGGTCAGCTGACCGAGGCCGTGCGCCGCAAGCCGTTCTCGGTGGTACTGTTCGACGAGATCGAGAAGGCCCACCCCGACGTCTTCAATGCCCTGTTGCAGATCCTGGAGGAAGGCCGTCTCACCGACTCCCAGGGCCGCAGCGTCGACTTCCGAAACACCGTGTTGATCATGACCTCGAACCTGGGCACCCAGGATCTGCGCAAGGCCACCCTCGGCTTCTCCAAGAACGACGAGGCCGTGACCTACGAGCGTATGAAGGAGAAGGTCAACGACGCCCTGAAGATCCACTTCCGCCCCGAGTTCCTCAACCGCATCGACGAGACGATCGTGTTCCACGAGCTGTCGATGCCGGAGGTCACCGAGATCGTCGATCTCATGATCGCCCGCACGGTCGAGCAGCTCGAGGGTCAGGGGATCGGCCTGGAACTCACGGTCGACGCCAAGCACTTCCTGGCCGAGACCGGCTACGACCCGTCGATGGGCGCCCGCCCGTTGCGTCGGGCGATCCAGCGGCAGATCGAGGATGTCCTGTCCGAGAAGCTCCTCTACAAGGAGTTCCGGGCCGGCCAGATCATCGTGATCGATGTTGCCACCGACGACGACGGCAAGCGTGAGCTGACCTTCACCGCCCACGAGGGGTTCGAGCCCCCGCCCACACCTGAACTGGCCGAGGCCGGCGAGGAGACCTAGAGGCTTCGGCCGCGGAGCGCCATCGCTGGCCGCGGAGCGGCTTGAGTTTGCGTGCGCAAACTCTCTCGCTCGGCCGGGGTGCGCTGGAGATCTGTTTTTCCGCATAACATCGAGCCGCTGATCCGGAGGATCAGCTCTACGAGTTTGCGTTCGCAAACTCTCTCGCTCGGCCGGGGTGCGCTGGAGATCTGTTTTTCCGCATAACATCGAGGGCGTGGTTATGAGCGTTGTTCGGCCGTCCGGGGCGCGTCTGCCCCGGTGCGTCCGCCTACTGGGCGCGTTGTTCTTCGTCGCGCTCATGGCCACGTCGTGTCGGGCCGACCTGTCGGTCGACGTCGACGTCGAGCCCGACGGCTCCGGCGTCGTAGGGGTCGAAGTCGTCATCGACGCAGAGGCCGCCGACCAACTGCTCGACCTCGACCGGGATTCCGGCGGCGGCATCCCCACCCGCGACCTGGTGGAAGCGGGCTGGAACGTCGAACCGCCGGTGCGAGGCGACGACGGCTCCGTCACCGTCACCGCCACCAAGGCCTTCGGAACCACGTCACAGTTCTCCGAGGTCATGGACGAACTCTCGGGAGACACCGGCCTGATCCGCAATTTCACCCTGGTGCGGGCCCAGAGCTTCGGTCGACTCGACTACACGGTCAGCGGCGTGATCGACCCGATCAACGGGTTCAGCTCGTTCACCGACCCCGACCTCGAAACGTCCCTCACCCGTTCGCTGCAGGCCATTGCCGACGGCTACGGCGCTACGGAGGGCGATGTGGCCATCGACCTGACCGTCACACTGCCGGGGGAGTTGCAGGAGGACCAGTCGAACGGCGTGCAACAGGAGTTGACCGAGACCACCGCCACGCTGCAGTGGGAGACCACGCTGGCCGGCGACAGCCGCACCGATGTGCTGATCGCCACGACCCGCCGGGAGATCACCGCTCAGGTGCTGCGAGGGGTCGCGGTGCTGGCCGGAGTCTTGGCGGCTCTGCTGATCTTCGCCCGGCTGCTGCGGCTCTTCAGCTCCTGGCGTCGACCGCAACAACCGCAGCGACCCCGTCCGGCGGACGCCCGCGGCCGCCGCCCGGCCGAGCAACGCGCGGCTGCGACGGCCGCCGCCACCGCCACTGCCACGGCCTCGAGCACCGCTGCCGCGGCCGCGGCACAGCGCGCTCGGAGCGCGCCCGATCAAGACCCGGAGGGATCGGCCGCCGGCGATGATGCGGAAGGCACCGACCGGCGGTTCAAGGTGGTCGCCCTCGACGGCATGGGCGTGCTCTACCGGGAGGGCAACGACATCGCCGAGCTGCTTATTCCGTTCGCCCGCCAGCGGGGTTCGGAGGCGCCGTCCGAGGAGATCGCGGCCAAGGCCCGTCTCATGAGCCTCGGTCGGTTGACGTCCGCCGACTTCTGGCCGTCGATCGGCGTCGGCGGCGATCCGATGGAGCTCGACGCCGCGTACCTCTCGACCCATCAGCTCTCGTCCGGGGTCGTGAAATATCTCCGCAAGCTGCGGTCCGACGGGGTGAGAGCGGCCTGCATCACCAATGACGCCGCCGAATGGTCGTCGAAGCTGCGGGCGAGCCACTCCCTCGACGGGCTGATCGACCCGTGGGTGGTCAGCGGCTCGGTCGGCGTGCGCAAACCGGACGCTCCGATCTTCGAGGTCCTCCGCCGGGTGACGGGTGAGTCGCCGGCGTCGATCCTCATCGTCGACGACGACATCAATACACTCGACGCCGCCCGAGCCCTCGGTTTCGGAACCGCCTGGTTCACCGCCGACGGCGACCGTGAGAGCGGTCGAGGCCACGAGATCTGGAGGGGCTTCGACACCGACGACGACGACTTGTCGATCGATACGGTCGCCGCCGTGACGGCGGACGTCGTCCCTCCGCCCGACAGTCCCTCTGCGGTCTGACCTCCGTTGTCGAGCCGTCGTTCGACCCTGGTGGCGGTCCTGTTGTGGACGATGACCGCCACGTCGTTCCAGATCTTCGTGCTTGCGGTTCTCGCGGCCGACATCATCGCCGATCTGGATCTGTCCCGGGCTCAGCTCGGGCTGATCGGCTCGCTCAACACCGCCGTCGGTGCACTCAGTGCGCCGTTCACCGGCCGGCTCACCGATCGGATAGGGGCCTGGAGCTCGGCCATTGCCGGCATGGTGATCGCCGCTGTCGGTATGGCGGTGATGGCGGTGGCCCCGAACGCGCTCGTTCTCTTCCGTGTCGGCGGTCATCAGCGGCATACCCCAGGGGTGGGGTAACCCGGCCACGAACGCGTTGATCGCCGAGCGGGTCGGACCCGGATTCCGGGGCACGATCACCGGTATCAAGCAGTCGGGCGTCCAGTTCGGCGTCTTCCTCTCCGGATTCACGCTGCCGACGCTGGCCCTGTGGTTCTCCGGTTGGCGAGGAGCGATCTGGACCTACTGTGCCGCCTTCACGCTTGGCGCCGTGGCCACCGCGGTCTTCCTGCCCCGCCACCGTCCGTTCGCGGCCGCCGACGGCCTCGATTCCGAAGACGACGACGGCACGGCCGCCGGCGACACCGCGGCGGCCGAGATCGGCGCCCCGGCGGTCAGCCGGCCGGTGATGGATCCGTGGATCTGGCGGCTGGCCGGCTTCGCGCTGCTGATGGGCCTGGTGGGCGGCGTCATCGGCCGATTCTTCCCGCTGTGGGCCGAGGAGTCCCTCGGCATGTCGACGACGAGAGCCGGACTCCTCGTGGCGCTGACCGGGCTGTTGGGCATCGGAGCCCGGATCTACGCCGGCCGGGTGGCCGAACATCTCATCGACCCGCCGCGCCTCTTACGCCTGCTGGCCGCCATTGGTGCCACGTATTCGCTGCTGCTGGTACTCACGCCGACCATCGGTACCTGGGTGTTGTGGCCGGGCACGGCCTTCAATGCGGTGGGGATCGGGGCGTGGAACGCGGTGGCCATGCTGGCGATCATCATGGTCGTACCCGGGCTGCTCGCCGGGCGAGCGTCCGGCATCGTGATGCTGGGATTCCTGGGTGGACTCAGCATCAGCGCCCCCATCGCCGGATGGGTGGTCGACCAATGGGGGAGCTATCAGCCGGTGTGGATCGCCTGTGTCGTCCTGGCGTCGCTGGCCATGCTCAGCCTGGGCTCGGGGCGCACGTCAAAGGACGACCGTCACACAGAACTGACTGTCACACCGCCCCACTAAGGTCGCCCACATGGCCAAGAACCGTAAGGTCTACGTGTGTCGAGCCTGTGGTGCCCAGTTTCCTTCGTGGACGGGCCGCTGCGGGGCATGTCAGGAGTGGGCGTCGATCGGGGAGGTGGCGGTCGATGAGCGCCCGGTCTCGCCCCGGGCTGCCGGGGGCGACGGGCACCCGGTTTCGGTCCGACCGTTGGCCGCCATCGACCCCGACCTCGCCCTGCCGTTTCCCGTCGGCTTCGACGAGGTGGATCGGGTGCTCGGCGGTGGCCTGACCCCGGGATCGGCCACCCTGCTGGCCGGCGAACCTGGTATCGGCAAGTCGACGCTCACGATGCAGGTGGCGCTGTCCGTGGCGGCGTCGGGAGCCTCGGTGCTCCTGGTC
Organism: Acidimicrobiales bacterium; assembly: GCA_965216655.1. GTDB lineage: Bacteria > Actinomycetota > Acidimicrobiia > Acidimicrobiales > SZUA-35 > JAHELU01. The sequence continues at coordinate 177,161 of CBDCGP010000029.1, read as the reverse complement.
ACGGGGGAGGAGGCCCCCGCACAGGTCGGGGCGAGAGCAGCTCGGCTCGGGACCATCCCGCCGTCGTTGCTGGTCGTCGACGACACGGCGGTCGACACCGTCATCGCGGTCATGGCGGAGTCCGAGCCTCAACTACTGGTTGTCGACTCGATCCAGACGATGCGGGCCGAAACGGTCGACTCGGCGCCGGGCTCGGTCAACCAGGTGAAGGCCTCGGCCGCTGGCCTGATCGACGGGGCGAAACGCCACGGCGTGTCGCTGCTCATGATCGGGCACGTCACCAAGGAGGGTTCGGTGGCCGGGCCGCGGGTGCTCGAGCACATGGTCGACACGGTGCTCACGTTCGACGGCGATCGTCAGTCCGAGCTGCGGTTCCTGAGGGCCACGAAACACCGGTTCGGGCCCACCAGCGAGCTCGGCATCTTCGACATGACGGCCGGTGGTCTCACTGCCGTACCCGATCCGTCGCGTCGCTACCTGGCCGACCGCCGGGCGTCGATGCCGGGGTCGGTGGTCGTGCCGTTCCTCGCCGGACGGCGGCCGTTGCTGGCCGAACTGCAGACGCTGGTTCAACCGGTGCAGGGCCGGGCCGGGCACGCCTCGGTACAGGGCTTCGACGGCAAACGCCAGGCCATGGTCGCCGCGGTCATGGCCACCCATGCCGGCTACCGTTTGTCGTCGGCCGACGTGTTCGTTTCGGTCGTCGGCGGCGCAAAGGTCGACGAGCCGGCCGGAGATCTGGGCCTCGCCGTCGCGCTGGCGTCGGCCGCCGACGGCGCCCCCGTTCCGGCCGATGTCGTCGTGTGCGGCGAGGTCGGCCTCGGAGGCGAGGTCCGCTCGGTCCCGCTCCTCGCGGAACGGCTCCAGGAGTCGTATCGGCTCGGCTTCCGGCGGGCGATCGTGCCCCGCTCCGCGCCCGATGGCCCCACCGGCCTGACCCTGCTACGAGCCGACTCGCTTGTCGAGGCCCTCAGCCTGATCCCACCTCAGCTCCGGTCGACCGGTTGATTTCGTGGGCCGTTCGGCCCGAATGGGGCGGTCGGCGGCCAATCCGTAAGCGAGCTCTGCTGGGATTGACGCAGCGTCGTCTACCATTGGGCCATGGAGCTGCGTTCAGATGCCGCGCTGACCCGGGCCTTGTCGCTCATCGCGCCCGGGTCGCCCTTCCGTGAGGGCCTCGACCGGGTGCTCCAGTCGGGCCGCGGTGGTCTAATCGTCATCGGCGACGGGCCAGAGGTGCTCAACATCTGCTCCGGGGGCTTCCTGCTCGACGCCGCGTTCTCGCCCCAGCGGCTGTCGGAGCTGGCCAAGATGGACGGTGCGATCATCATGGCGTCCGACGTCAGCCGCATCGCCCGTGCCAACGTGCACCTGGTGCCGAACCCCAACGTGCCCACGTCGGAGACGGGCACCCGGCACCGTACGGCCGAGCGGGTGGCCCGCATGCTGAACACGCCGGTGGTGGCCGTCTCGGAGTCCCGCAAGCAGATCCAGGTGTATGTCGGCGATCAGATCCGTCAGATCCTGTCGACCAGCCGCCTGCTCGAGCGATCGAACCAGGCGCTCCAGACGTTGGAGCGATATCGGGCCCGGCTCTACCAGGTATCACGCAAACTGACGGCACTGGAGGCCCAGGACCTGGTTGCGGTCCGCAACGTGGTCGAGGTGCTGCAGCGGATCGAGATGGTCACACGGATCGCCACCGAGATCGAGTACAACCTCGTCGAGCTCGGCACCGACGGCCGTCTCGTTCGCCTCCAGCTCGAGGAGCTGATGGAGGGTGTCGACGACGATCGCCGGCTGATTCTCACCGACTACCTCCAGCCGAGCAGCGACATGTCGCCGGAACAGGCGATGAAGGCGCTCACGGAGTTGAACGACGAGGCGCTGTTCGACGATCTGAGAATGTCACGGTCGCTCCACCTCATCGGCCCGTCCGGTGACCTCGACGAGACGGTCGAACCCCGCGGGTTCCGGCTGCTCTCGAAGCTGCCCCACATCAATGAGGCGCACGTCGTGAGGGTCGTGGACCACTTCGGCAGTCTCCGCAAGATACTGGGCGCCACCGTCGAGGAACTCGAGGCCGTCGAGGGCGTTGGCGCCTCCCGGGCCCGTGCCCTCAAGGACGGTGCGGCTCGTTTGGCGGGCGACTCGATCATCGACCAGTATTAGTACCGAGCCCGGGTTCACGCTCGGAGATGGCGGCACTACAATCTGCTGATCCATTCGTCGACAAGGCGCCGCGCGCCCCTGATGCCCACTCTCCCGCCAACAACCGACCGTCCAACCGTGCGCTCTCGGCCTCGTTTTTGGGGGCTGGGGCGCACGGAACGCACTGGGCGACGCCCGTGGAAATAGAACTCGTCTCGGGCACGCCCGCCGACCTGCACCCCACGATCGGGGCGAAGCGGGGCGTCGTGATCGTCCCCGATCTCCTCGGCCGCCGTCCGTTGTTCGACCAATTGGCCGCATCGCTGTCGATCACCCACAACTGGAACACGATCGTGGTCGACCTCTACCGCGACCACACGTTCGAGACCGACTCGGTCGACGAGCGCCACCAGGCCATCGCCGAGCTCGACGATGACGATGTCGTCGCCGATCTGGTCGACGCGGCCAACCGGCTCGAGGTCGAGCCCGTCGCTCTCATCGGATTCGACCTGGGTGGAACCTACGCCTACAAGGCCGCAGCCTCGCTGAGGTTCGATCGACTGGTCAGCTTCTACGGCATGGTGCGGCTGCCGTCGCAGTGGCGAGGGCCGTATCAGCGCGAGCCGCTCGAGTTGATCCCCCATGTCGAGGATCGGACGTCGATCCTGGCGGTGGTCGGCACGGAGGATCTGTTCGTGTCGTCCGCCGATGTCGACGAGCTGATCGACCTCAAGGTGAAGGTGGCCCGCTACCCGGGAGCGAAACACGGCTTCGTCCACGATTCGTCGGCTCCGGAACACCGCACGAAGGACGCCGCCGACGCATGGTCACAGGTGCTCGAACACCTGAAGACCTGACCTCGGCCATCTAGCGGGAGCGAAGCTCGAGCTGGTCCCGCTTCAGGATGTGGTAGCGGCGGTCACGCTGTTCGATCCAGCCGAGCTTGATGAACGAGGCGATCGCCTTGTTGACCCGCTCCCGGCTGGCGCCGACGATGCCGGCCAGCTCCTCCTGGGTGACGGGGAGCGAGAAGTCGTCGGAGTCGCCGGCGATCTCGAGCAGCCGCTTGGCGGTCCGGCCGGTGACGTCGAGGAAGACCGAGTCGGCGAGGACCCCGTCCATCTGGCGGACCCGGTGGGCCAGCAGCTCGACCACCCTCCAGAGGAGCCGAGGCCGCTCGGCGTACAGCGTCTTCACCGGTTCATACGGGATGGCCAGGACCTCGGACTGTTCGAGTGCCCGGGCATCGGTGGAACGGGGAAGACCGTCGAACATCGGCATCTCCCCGAACAGATCGCCGGCTTCCATGAGGGCGACGACCGACTCACGCCCGTCGATCGAGCGATTGACCATGGCCACCCGCCCCGACACGACCACGAACAGTTCGTGGGGCTCGTCGTTCTCGCCGAACAACACGTCTCCGCGGGCGAGACGCCGCCGCTCGGTGTGGGTGGCCAACTCGGCCAGAACGGTTTCGTCCAGATCTCGGAAGAGCTCGACGGATTTCAGCGTTTCGGTGCTGTTCATGACAGGAACCCGTGTGTCAGTTTTCGAAGGTCGGTATTCGAAGTCTCGGCGCCAGGGACCTGATGGCACCCGCGCCACCAATCATCCTACGCGATCGAGACCGCAGTGGTGTCTGTTACAGAGATTCCTTCGACGGCGGGCAGGAGAGCAGATGCCGTCGTTGGCGATACGATCGTTGATCGGCAGAACGGTTCGTGTGGGTTTCGGGTCGTTGGTGGCCGGGCACGGGCAGTAGTCGAGGTGACCAACGGTGTTTTCTGAGGCGTCAGAGTCGACAAATCCACAGATTCGCGTTGGGCAGGGGTTCGACGTGCACCCCTATGACGACGACGACGCGTCGTCGGTGCTGGTGCTCGCCGGCGTGCGGTTTGACGACGAGCCCGGGCTGCGTGGGCACAGCGATGCCGACGTGGTCGCGCACGCCTGTGTCGATGCTGTTCTCGGAGCGGCCGGCTTGGGCGACATCGGCGCTTTGTTCCCTGACACCGAGAGCGAATGGGCGGGTAGTGACAGTGTCGCAATGCTGGCCGAAGCCACCAGAAGGGTCGCCGCGGCCGGCTGGGCGGTGGTGAACGTCGACTGCACGGTGATCCTCGATCGACCGAAGATCGCACCGCACCGGGCCGCGATGGTGGAGAATCTTGCTCGCGTCGTCGGGGCCCCGGTGTCCATCAAGGGCAAACGAACCGAGGGCGTGCCCGGCCTGGCCGGCGGCGTTCAGTGCCACGCGGTCGCCCTCCTGGCCCGCCAAGCCCCGGAGATGGTCTGATGAGCAGGCGATCGCCAAGGAATCCCAAGGGGTCGTCGGGTCGGTCTGGTTCAGGGCGTGGCGGCGGTCAGCGCCGGTCCAACCAGCGGCGCTCGGGCGGGCAGGACCGGAGTGCGCAGAATCGTGGGGCACCGAATCGTGGTGGGCAGAGCGGCCCCCAGCGCCCCCAGCGGAGCGGTCGACGTCGGGCGAAGGGTCTCGGCGGCGATCAGGTGGAAGGCCGTCAGTCGGTTCGCGAGCTGCTGCTGGCCGGCCGGCGCCCGGTGCGTGAGGTGTTGATGATCGAGGACATGGCGTCGGCCGACATCCTCGTCGACATCGAGGAGCTGGCCAACGAACTCGGCGTGTCGTTCCGTCGGGTCAGTCGCCGCCACCTGGCCTCCGAGGCGGTCACCGACTCCCATCAGGGCGTGGTGGCCCGGGCCGCGCCCCTCGACGAAGCGGATTTCGACGCCATGATCGCCGATCCGAAGGCCTTCATCGTGGTGCTCGACGGTGTCACCGACCCTCAGAACCTCGGTGCGATACTCCGCACCGCCGAATGCGCGGGCGTCACCGGGCTTGTGCTGGGTCGTCATCGCTCGGCCCATGTCAGCCCGGCGGCCACAAAAACCGCCGCCGGTGCCATCGAGCACGTGCCGATCAGCCTGGTCGGCGGAATTCCGGCTTCTTTAGCGGCCATGAGCGAGGCCGGAGTGGTCACGGTCGGCCTGGACGAGGCCGGGGAACACTCGATCTTCGATCTTTCATTGAGTGATCACCCCCAAATTGCTCTAGTTTTGGGTGCGGAAGGCAGAGGATTGTCACAGCTTGTGCGAAAGCGGGTTGATCTGTTGTCGTCGATACCTCTGGCCGGAAGCCTTAACAGCCTCAATGTTGCGATGGCCGCCGCGGTCGCATGTTTCGAAGTACTGCGGACTCGACAGGGTAGGTAACAGTGACCGATTTGAGTTATACCGCATGGGACGACAAGAAGTACCAGTGGCCACCGCCCGACGGCTGGTACCAGGCGGCCGACGGCAAGTGGTGGCCTGAGGGTTACGGCCCTGTGACCGAGTCGGCGGGGGAGGCCACGGCGGATGCCGGTGCCTTCGACGACACCGAGACCGAGACCGAGGTCGAGGCGGCCGCTGAGACCACAGCCGCCTTCGACGCCTTCGACGCTGTCTCCGACGACACCGAGGCCGAGACCGAGGTCGAGGCGGCGGTCGACCATGCTGCGGTCGACGCCTTCTCGAGCCCCGACGGGAATGGATTCGATGATGCGGCCGCGGTGACCGCCGACGTCGATGCCGTGCACGAAGAGGTCCTCCAGGATCTCGATCTCTCCGCCGAGCCGGTCGTCGAGGCGGAGGAGGTCGCCCCGGTCAACGGGATCGACGTGGACTCCGACCTCGACGTCGAGTCCGATCTCGATGTGAACGGTTCATCGGACCTGTCCGATGCCGCGGAGATCGACGTGGTCGACCCGGTCGACGCATACGCCTCGGAATCCTCCTACTCGGCCTCGTCGGCCGGGATGGCGGCGTCAGGTTTTGGGTCCCGCACCGAAGGCGGCGCTTCGTCGTTCGGTCTGGCCGGGTGGGCCCAAGCCGGTGGCGCCGAGGTTCGCAGCCACGTCGACGTCGGCCACGAGTACGACTACACGCCACCCGAGTCGGACACGGAGGCGGCCATCGAGAACCTGGTCGACGAGGTCACCGAAGCCGACGAACGGGCCGACGAACAGCTCGATGACCTCGCCTCCGCCGACTCGACCGCCGCCGATTCCGAGAACGGCCTCGGATCGGGCACGCTCGGAACGGCCACCGAACCGGTCGACAGCACACTCAGCCGTCTCGATGACCTGAAGCGCCAAGTCGAGGAGCAGAGTTTCGGTACTCCACCGGCGGCCGCCGATGCCACCACTCCGATAGCCGATCTCGATCTCGGTGGGCTCGATCCCACCGAGACGCTCGATATCGATCCCAACGATCTGTCGATCGAGACCAATCCGTACTACGGCGGTGGCGACGATTCGTCGGGGTTCGACTCGACGGGGTTCACCTCGGCGCCGAGTGCCGAGACCACCGAGGTCTCCGACCTCGATGACGGCTCGGGCACAGACCACGGGTTCGTGGAACGCAGAGCGGCCCGCCCCGAGGAGACGTTCGGTTACAGCCCGGTCAGCGACGAGACCGTGGAGATGCCTCCCCCGTCCGCCGACGCACCGTCGGTCGGCTACGACGACGCGGCGATGCCGCCCCCGGGCAGCGACCAGCCGATTCCGATGGCCGACGGCTATGGCGCACCGCAGAACGACTACCAGGCCGACGGGCCCCTGCTCTCGCCAATGTCATCTCCGCCGCCGAAACCCGGTACCGGCCGGAAACTGCTCTACGCGCTCATTGGTTTACTTGCGCTGGCCGTCGCCGGCGCCATCGGATACCTGCTGTTCCAGCTGCAGAGCGATGACGACGGCACCGAGGCCGGTTCCGCCGAGGCCGCAGCGATCGACGCCGGTGGTGATGCCGGAGGATCCGACACCTCGCGCCAGGAACCCGGGTCGTTCTCCAATCCCCATGAATTGGCCGGCGGCGTCCGTCTGACCGTTCCCGTGGCCGACGCCGGGGTCGACGAGGTGTGGATGCTGCAGGTCCGCGAGCCGGCCAGCACGTCGGATCTGGGCGGCGACGAGGTCGAGGTCACCAGCCGGCTGCGTGTTCGCAACGACAGCACCAGTGGTGACCTGGCGGCGTCCGGCCTGCGCTTCGTGCTCGTGTCGGCCGACGGGTCGTCCGGCACCGCAGCGGCGTCGAGCTGCTCGGCCGGTGACGACCTGAACCTCCAAGCGCCGATCGAACCGGGCAAGGACATCGTGGGCAACGTGTGTTGGACCGTGCCGGCCGCTCAGGCCACCGGGGCACTGCTCGGCATCGAGAGCGTCCACGCCGGCGGTCGGGTCCACGTGCAGCTGAGCTGACGTCGCAAGCGGCCCGAACCCTCCCCTAGCCCGTCGTCTAGACTGGCCCGGAGATGACGGATCAGTCGGCCACAGCCACGCTGTTCACCGTCGAGGATTTCGAGATCGACCTTCGGCGGCTGGAGATCAGGCGAAACGGCGAGATTCTGCCAGTCGAGCCGATGGTTTTCGACGTGTTGGCGTACCTCGTCAGGAACAGCGACCGGGTCGTTCCGAAGGAGGAGCTCCTCGATGCCGTCTGGGGCGACCGGTTTGTGTCGGAGTCCGCCCTCACCACGCGCATCAAGAGCGCCCGGAAGGTAATGGGCGACGACGGACGGGCGCAGCGGTTGATCAAGACGTTCCACGGACGCGGCTATCGGTTTATCGGCGAGGTTGCGTCGAATGCGCCGGAGCCACCGTCCACGGTGCCGGATCCGTCGGTGTTGATCCGATTCGTCGAAGGGCGGGGCGCGGTGAAACTGGCGGTCGGTGAGACCGGATCGGGGATTCCGCTGCTGAAGGCGCCGAACTGGTTGACCCACGTCGACAAGGACACCCGCAGCCCGGTCTGGCAGCACTGGGTCAGAGACCTGAGCAGGAAGCACCGATTCATCCGGGCCGATCCACGAGGCGGTGGTCTGAGCGACCGGGATCTGCGCGGGGTCGGACTCGATGATCTGGATCTGTGGGTCGATGATCTCGAGCGGATCGTCGAGAGCCTCGAGTTGGACCGCTTCTTCCTGCTTGGAATTTCCCAAGGTGGTCCGGTCTGCATCCGTTATGCGCTGCGGCATCCGGAACGGGTCGCCGGCATGATCCTGTTCGGCACCTACTCCCGGGGGATGATGCGGCGGGGAGACGATGTGGCCGTTGAGGCCGAGACCCAACTCGGCATCGCCCGCGTGGCATGGACGTCGAACAGCGCCACGTTCCGACGGCTGTTCGCCAGCCAGATCTTCCCCAGTGCCTCGTCGGAGGAGACCGAGTGGTTCACCGAGCAGATCATCGACTGCGTCGACCAGGACACGGCCCCGCATCTGGAATCGGCGTTCTATCAGGTCGACATCAGCGACGACGCGGCCAAGGTGGGCGTCCCGACCCTCGTTCTCCACACCGTGGGTGACGAGGCCGCCCCCTTCAGCGAAGGCAGGCGGCTCGCTCAGCTGATCCCGAACGCGACGTTCGTCTCGCTCGAGAGTCCCGACCATCTCCTGTTGGAGCGAGATCCGGCGTGGCCCCGGTTCATGGCCGCTGTCGAGGAGTTCACCGAGCGCCACTGGAGCTGATGGCCAAACGATGATTGAACTCGATGCACGCCTCGACGAGCTCTACGGGGCGCGGCTCGAACACGTCCGCCGGCATCTCGCCCGCGCCGATGCCGACGCGTTGCTGATCTGTGATCCGAACGACATCTTCTACGTGAGCGGCGCCATGAACATGCAGATCTTCTCGTGGCGGACGCCGGCACGGTTTCTTCTGGTGATCGATGGTGGCCCGACGATCCTGTTCGAGTACCGGGGCTGTGAGCACCTCGCCGAGGGCTTGGACACGATCGACGAGATCCGGCTCGCCGTGGGACTCGACATCGTCAGCTCCGGCGGCGATGTCACCTCTGCGTCCAGGCAACTTGCTCGCGAGGTGGGTGCCGAGTTGCGCCAACGTGGGGTAGTACGTCTCGCCGTCGACCGCTTCCCGTTCTCGGCAACCGACGAACTTCGTGCCAACGGACTGACCCTCGTACCGGCCGACACCGTCCTCACTCCGGCACGATCGATCAAGCTACCCGTCGAAATCCCGTACATGCGCGAAGCGATGCGTCGGGTGGCCGAGGCCGTCGCAGCACTCGAGCGTGCGGTCGAACCCGGTATGACCGAATCCGAGGCGTGGGCCAACTTCCACTTCGAGCTGATGGCGAAGGACGGCCAGCACACGGTCACGAGGCTGTTCCAGTCGGGCCCGAGGACGTTCCCGTATTTTCAGGAGGCGGGGCGGCGTCGCCTGCAGGCAGGTGAGCTACTCGCCCTCGACACCGACGCCAACGGCTACGAGAACTACTGCGTCGACTTCTCCCGAACCTTTCTCTGTGGCGACGCAACGGCTACTCCCGAGCAACGACTGCTCTACCGTAAGGCGCGGGAGCAGCTCGAGTGGAACGCTTCGTTGCTACGGCCCGGGATCGAGTTCGCCGAGGTGGCTCGTCGAGCGTGGACGGTGCCCGACGAGTATCGGGCAAGCCGTTACTACTGTGTCGGGCACGGACTCGGGATGGCAGGTGAATGGCCGAACATTCCGCACCACGAGGCGGGCGTGACCTACCCACTCCTCGGCTGTGTCGAGCCGGGCATGGTCATCTGCCTCGAGAGCTACATCGGGTCGGCGGAGTCCGGCCAGGGCGTCAAGCTCGAAGATCAGTTCCTGATCCTCGACGACGGCGTCGAGACCATGTCGACCTATCCTTTCGACGAGCGGTTGTCGGCCTGAGGGCACGGACAGGACAGGCGTCATCCGCATGGCCCGTCGCGTTGTTCGCGGGTGAAACGACCACTTTTGACCGTTATCACCCGCGAACGACAGCTTGAGGTCGGTGTCATGGCATGGCGTCGGTGAGGGTGGTGAGGATGGTGTTGAAGTCGTCGACGAAGTTGAAGGTGGCGTAGCCAGGTTCGTAGTTCAGTGTGGCCTTGGGGAGATGGCGGGCGAGGTGGTCAGCCATTGCCGGTGTGTGGACGTCGTCGAGGCCGCCCTGCCAGATGAAGGTGGGGACGTTGACCTCATCGAGATTGAAACCCCACGGGCGTGCAGCGTTGCGCATTTCAGTAGCGATGGAGTCGGGGTTGTTGAACTGGTTGGGGAGGTTGGCCTTGAGAACCGCCATGACCTCAGGCCGTCGGATGATGGCCCGATCGGCCTCGGGGCGGAGTTTGATGACCCGCTCCGCCGCGGCGTCGATGTTGCGTCGGGTGGTACGGACCATGGCGGTGGCCATCGGTCGCAGGAGGAACGGGAGCCGGCGGGCAGCAAGGAAGGTGAACCGGATGGGAAGGCTGGCCTCGCTGGTGATGCCGGGAACGTCGAGTGGAGCGATGACACTCAGTAGACCCAGCGCCGGTATGCGTTCGGGGTGGCGCCAAGCCGTTGCCAGTGCGTAGGGGCTCCCGCCGGAGATGGCCAGGATCCGATAGCTGGTCAGGCCAAGCTGGTCGGTGAGTTCGTCGAGGTCATCGACCCAGTCGAGGATCGTGCGCCCGGGTTTGGACGTGCTGGCTCCGAAGCCGGGTCGGTCGGGGGCGATGAGGTGAACGCCTGTCTCACGGGCCGCGGTGTCGGCCAGTCGCCAGACGGTGGCCGAGTCCGGGGATCCGTGCATGGCCAAGACCGGCACGCCGGCTGGGTCGCCGTAGCTGATCCAGGTCAATGTCCGACCGTCGTGCAGTTGCAGGGATTCTCGTTTGCCGTCTTCGGTTGTCATTGCTACGACCGGCTTCCACTTCTGCCGATGGCTCGCCATCGGCTTGGTCACGTGTACGAGCACCGTCGAACTCGGTCCTCCGGTGATGGGGTCTGGCGTGGTCTACGATGGACGACGTGGGATCGTGGCGTCGGGGGTTCGCTATAGATCGACGGGCCGGTTGGGCACCAGCGGTCGCCCTGCCGGTCGGAGCCGTCGCTGTCGTCGTCAACAGTATCCGTGATGAGGGCGACATTCGAGCGGGCATCCTGCCGTGGGCGCTGCTGCTGGTGGTGGTGGCATTCGGGGTCTGTGCGCTGGCCACGCTCAGCCTGCATGGAACCGACCCAAGTCGCTGGATGGTTGCCGGTGCCTGGTGGTCGGTAGCGGCCTGCGCGGGCATTGCCGTCTTCTTCGGCGGGATTGCCGTGGGTGCCGTTCTCGGTATCGAGGAGGAGGATCTCGGAGCCGCTGTCATCCCGCTGGTTCTCCTCATGGCCTTTGGATTGCTCTCGATGACCCCCGCCCTTGGGCTGTTGGCCATCGGCCTCGAGAAGGCCAAACGCCTCCCGTGGTGGGCGCTGGCTACTCCTCGGCGTCGCCGTCGCAACGAGCGCTTGATGGCCTATGAGGTCATGCACACTTCCGTTCGGCTGGTCGAATGGTCCGGCTATCCCATCGGCATCGATATCGCGGAAGTGAACTCTCCTGCGGCGGAAGTCCTCTCAGAGCAGGCAATGGCTGACCGCCCGGCCGGGAGGGACCCTTCCTCCCGCTTCGTCGCAAATATCTACTGTTTCTCGGATCTGTGGGGACCGGCAGCAATATCATTGGGTCGTGCCAATCGCCGAGGTTGAGCGGGTCCAGCCCGACGATGAGCCACCCTTTCCGGTCAATCCGGGTCCGCCCCTCGATGCGGCGACCGACCCAGGGCATGGGCTCTCTGAGCACGTGAGTCGCGTGGGCGGCCATCTGCTGGTGCTGGCAGCCATCGTCGCCGTCGTCTTCGCCTACCTCGGTCGGGGTGGTTCAGGCACCGATCCACGCGAAACGTCGCTGGCGGAACCGGTTTCGAGTCGATCGGAGAGCACGGTCGACGATCCGTCCGGCCCTGAGTTGGCCCCATCACAGGGGGCGACGATCGAATCGCTGGCAGGCCCCTCCTGGGCTGCCGGCACCAGCGCACAGGACCCGGTGGGGTCGACGACCGCCGACCTGGAGATGGATCGAGGATCGGGTTCATCCGACTTGTCGACGACAGCCGGTCGGAGTCCAGGCACCACGGATCGCGCCAGCATCAAGACCACGAACGGTGGCGCTACAACATCGACGACCGGTAGCCCGAGCAGCACGTCCTCCCGGTCGGCGACCACTCGCCGAGCAACCACGAGTACCGCCTCGGTGGCTTCGACGACCCGGCCACCGCCATCAGTCCCGGACGAGGTCGATTGGGCGCTGGGGTCGGCGGGCACGGTCAGCTCCCCGGTCCTGCCGCTGGATGGCCCACTCCGTTCCGGGGCCCTGACGAACTATGACGCCGACCGCGACGACGCGCCCGGCCTGCTTGTCCAGAAAGGTGGGGGTCCCGGTGAGACCGATCCAGTCAAGGTTCAACGGTGGTGGCTTGACCTCCCTGCCGGGGCCGAATTGGTTGGCCGGCCGGTCCTCCGCCAGTGGGCTGCCTTGAAGGACTTCGACGAAGCGAAGACAGGTCGTCTCGAGGTTCGACTCTACGACTGCGCGGCCGTTCGCAGCGACTGCCGGCTGGTTACCACGGGGCAGGCGTCGGTCCGGCAGGCGACCTTCGGTTCCAGCTTCGGATTGGTGACCGTCAGCTTGGCTCCAGTCGAATGGAAGGTGGCCGCCGGGAGGGGCGTTGCGCTGGAGGTCACCGTGTCGTCCTCCTCCGACGACGACCTGTGGCTGGCCTACGGCACACAAACCCACGATTCCCGCTTCATCATCGACCGGCAATGACCCGTCGGCCGAGGACACGCCCACCGGTGCTGGTCGCGGCGCCTAGCGCGGTGAGGACGCGAGGCAGCGCCCGGATGGATGTACCGGGCGCTGCAACTGCTTCATGAAGGTTGGGCGGTTGGCTAGTTCCAGCCGTTCCCGCTCCAGGTGCCGCCGGACCAGGTCGCACCCGACCACGTGGCACCAGACCAGGTCCCGCCCGACCACGTGCCGCCGGACCAGGTCGCACCCGACCACGTTGCCCCGGACCAGGTCCCGCCCGACCAGGTTGCACCGGACCAGGTGCCGCCGGACCAGGTCGCACCCGACCACGTCGATCCTGACCACGTGGCTCCGGACCAGGTGCCGCCGGACCATGTGCCACCGGTGGGGGTGACGATCCCGGTTTCACCGCCGGCGGCGGGGGTGTGGGTTTGAGTTGCGTTGGCGATCAGCAGCTCCTTCTCGGCCTTGTTGCCTGAGACCATGCCATCGCCGGCCTTGTGCGAGTCCTCTTGGGGTAGCGCTTCAGCGGTCCGTGACAGGGTGGCCTTGAGTTGATCGGGGGTGAGCTGGGGCTCGGCGTCCAGGATCCGAGCGGCCAGGCCGCTGACCACCGCAGCCGACTGGGAGGTACCGGACCCAAGGAACAGGTCAGTGCCGATCCGTGCCGAGGGCACCGTGCTATCGACCGTGGATCCGGGGACCCGGTAGGAAGCGATCGACTGGCCCACCGCGACCACGTCCGGGTCACGGTCGCCGTCGCCGGTGGCCGACCAGGTCGGGATGATCTTGTTGATCCCGTCCTCGGCTCCGACGGCCATGATGTAGGGATCGATGGCCGGCGAATCGACTCGTTCCTCGGTCTGGCCGGAGTTCCCAGCGGCCACGACCACGAAGATGCCGGCGTTCCAGGCCCGCTCCACCGCAGCCGACAGCAGGTCACCGGTGTGATCGGTCACGCCCTGTTGACCGAGCGAGAGGTTCAGGACCCGGATGTTCAACCCGTCGGTGTTCCGGTGCTCGACCACCCAGTCGATGGCCGCCACCACCTGGGGGACGGTGGTCTGGCCGTCATGGCCGGCCACCTTCAAGCTCACGATCCGGGCTCCCGGAGCAATGCCCTCGTGCCCGGAGCGGGCACCGGCGATGATGCCCGCCATGTGGGTACCGTGCCCGTAGGTGTCGAGAAACGCCGAGTTGGAGTCGCTGGATTCAAACGACAGGTCCGGTCCGTGCAACACCTTGTCCGAGCCGTCGAGGCCGGCGACGGGAGCCACACCGGTGTCGATCACCGCGACATCGACACCGCCGCCATCAGCAGTCGGGTCATCGAGGCTGGCCTCAACCCGGCTTCGCACGTCTGACAGGTAGATCGGATTGGCCGTGGACCCGTTGCCCAGCATCTCGACCATGGTCGACGACGTGGACACTGTCCCCACCGCCGCAACATCGTCCACCGGGCCAGCGACAGGCACCGCGACCGCGCCAACAGCAGCGATCGCTCCCACGAGCCCGGCGGTGAAGCGCCCCCCAAAACGGCAACGAGACCGCCAGGAGGCGTGGGTGCGCTCACCGGAAGCGTGATTGGACATGATGGCTCCTATGCATCGAACAGTTACAGGTTCGGAATGCCGGTTTCGCCACTAGCTCCCCGAACGGTCAGGCGACCATGTTGCGGCCGTTCGGATCACTGCTTCATTCGTCACAAGGACCATCGACAACCATCGCGCAGAACTTGAGCAATAGATTCTCGGGCGCCACGCCACTCTGAGCACCAGATGCCAGCCTGGACTCCGGTGCCGATCCGCCCGATAATCATCATCAGAGGCCAACCCCGACCACGGTGGTGCGGCGGGAGTGTCAGACGCTCCCTTGTCAAGCGATGAGTGGGTTTGTTGGGCTCGGGTCCTTTCGTCTCGCCACATTCGTCGGATGACTCGGTTGGCGAGGTGTCGTTGTTGACTCGTCTGGCTCCTCCTCTCGAATGGTCCTAATGGGGATCAACCGGTTGGTTCGAGTGTTCGGGGAGACTGGTGCCGGGCCGCTGGCCGGTGAGCACTGCTTGGTCCTGAAACCCTTCGGGGATCTCTACGAAACCCGGGGCGGTTCACTTCCCATACCCGCACGATCTCGGGTTTGAGTTCTTCGTCGCGGACGGCCCGGGCTGACACCGGCCGCTTCTTCGCCGCGTGATAGGTCGATGGGGCGATGCCAAGCGTGTCGGCGATCGGCTCGATTCCCCACCGCAGCGTCCCGCTGCGACGATCCTTGTGCTCATCGATGAACCGGATCACTTCTTTGACTGGCGGTCGAGCTCCGCACCGAAGAAAGACGCCGCGGCTTTCAAAATGTCGTTCGCTCGTCGCAGCTCGGCGTTCTCACGCTTCAGGCGTTTCAGCTCGGCCAGCTCGTCACTGGTCGGACCGGGCCGTCGACCCTCGTCGGTTTCGGCCTGGCGAACCCACTTCCGCACCGTCTCCTCGGTCGGGCCCAACTTCTCAGCCACCGAGCAGATCGCTTCCCACTGCGACCCGTACTCGTGCTGATGCTCCAGCACCATCCGCACCGCCCGCTCCCGCATCTCAACCGGATACTTCCCCTGTCTTGGCATTGCTCCATCCTCTCAAGGATCAGAGCCTCTACCAGACCCGGGGCGGTTCAACCGACGATACGCCTCAGAGCTTGTGCTTGGCGGTTCATTTTCTGGGTTTTTCCTGGGTTGGTGGTCGGTTCGGGCGGCGGCGAAGCGCCGAGATCCGCTTGAACAGTGGGAGCCCGGGACAGGGATCGAACCTGCGACCTACGCTTTACAAGAGCGTTGCTCTGCCAGCTGAGCTACCCGGGCGGGTCTTGCTGCGAGTTCGAGTTTACGGTGAAATCACAGCGGCATGGCCGTGATTCCGTCGTTCGTGGGCCACCTTCTTTCGGAGTCGGTCGACCACCGTATGAACTGCACCACACCGATTGACCACATGTTCGCGATTTCGGACGCTACCGTTTCATGACAGCGGCGCAGCGGAACCAGTTCGCCCTGCGCATCGACACTCGCAGGAGGCCACTGCATCATGAGCACCCACATGGCGGCCGAGGAACGAATCGACAACGAGTACGACCAGTACGAGGACCACCAGGACCTCGACGAGTTCGAGCCCGAGCGGCGGCTGGGCGGGCTGAACCTGCGCGACGGCGGAACCGACCTGTTCCGCGGGGTGCTCGTGGCCCTGGTCGCCCTGGCCGTCGGCGCAATCGTGCTGTCCCAGGGTTTCGGTGACGACCCCGAATCCGGCGCCGAGGATGACTCGATCACCACGGGTGAGCTCACCGCCGCCGACCCCGATGCGTTGACCACCGAGGACGAGGCCGATGCGGACGCCGCCACCGAAACCTCCAACGATCCCGCCGCGCCGGACGCCGACGGGGCGATGACCTCCGACGCCATGGCCGACGGTGAGTCCACGACCGATCCCACCGCAGCCGACGGCACCGCGACGACGGTCGATCCGGCCCAGACGACGACCACGCCCACCACCGCAGGGCTGACCGACACCGCTCGCCCGGCCAGTCAGGTTCAGGTCGTCGTGCTGAACGCCACCGACCAGCAGGGCATCGCCGGTCAGGGCACCGAGCTGCTCTCGGCCGCCAACTACGACACGGTGCCCGCCGGAAACGCCACCGACAACATCGGGTCCGTCATCTTGTACATGGAGGGCTACCGGGCCGACGCCATCGCGGTCTCCCAGGTTTTCACCGACGGCCTCGATGGGCTCGTCCAGCCGTATGACCCCACGGCTCCTCCGGCCCTGGCCGAGGACATCGGCGACGCCAAGGTGATCGTCGTCCTCGGACTCGATGACGCCATCCCGCTTGGTTAGCCAATCATCTGATGGCGACCTCCAGCACGTCCGGGCGCACTGATTCGCGCGTCGGCTCCCGCCCCGTCGTCGTGTTGGCCTTCGACAAGTTCCGCGGCACCGCCACCAGCGTCGACCTCGGCGAGGCGGCGGCCGAAGTAGCTCGCCGAACAGGATGGGACCCACGGGTCGTTCCGCTCGCCGACGGCGGTGAAGGCACCCTCGACGTCCTCGGCGGACCAAACAAGGTCACCCGGGTGACCGGTCCGCTCGGTGAACCCGTCGATGCCCCATGGCGTCTCGAGGGTCGTGAGGCGTTCATCGAGATGGCCGCCGCATCCGGTCTGGCGGTGGTCGGCGGCCCTGAAGGCAACGACCCGCTCGAGGCGTCGACCGTGGGAACGGGTCAGCTCATCGCCAACGCGGTGGCGTTGGGGGCGAGGACGGTCCACGTGTTCGTCGGGGGATCGGCCACCACCGACGGAGGTCTCGGCGCGATCAGAGCGCTCGAGAACACCGCCCGGATGCGGGAGATCGACCTGGTCGTCGGCTGCGACGTCGACACCCGATTCGTCGATGCCGCCGCCGTGTTCGGTCCCCAGAAAGGTGCCAGCAGGGCCCAGGTGGCACTGCTCACCCGCCGGCTCGAGCGCCTCGTGCAGCTCTACGACGAGGAGTTCGGCGTCGACGTGTCGACCCTGCCCGGAGGAGGAGCGGCCGGCGGGCTGGCCGGCGGTCTGTGCGCCATCGGAGCCCGGCTGCAGTCGGGGTTCGAGATCCTGGCCGACAAGGCCGGTCTCGACCTGCATCTCGCCGAGGCGTCGTTGTGCGTTACCGGCGAGGGCAAACTCGACCGGCAGTCGTTCGAAGGGAAGGTTGTCGGCGGGATCTTCGACTGGTGCCGCGATCTCGGTGTGCCGACAGCGGCCGTCGTCGGGGCGATCGACGACGGTGCCGACCCGCCCGCCGAGCTGTCGGTCCGCTCACTGGTCGACGACTACGGATTCGATCGCGCCGTCACCGAAACGGTCGAACTCGTGGCCGCCGAGGTGGCCCGGATCCTGGCCGACCACGGCACGGCTGCCGATCCTCAGCCCTGAGGAGTTCGACCTCGTCGCCACAGGTAACGACCGACCTGGTACATCACGGCGATGGCCACGACCACGATGATCAACTCGACCAGCAGCGTCAGCGCTCGAAACGCCGCATTGGCAGCCAGGAAGACGAGCACGACGACGGCGGCGCCGACAAGCACCGTTGGCAGAGTGGGCGGTCGTTCGGGGCGGGTTTCGGCCATCCTGATCCAACAATAGAACACGCTCGGACGCTGGGGTCCTCGACCCTCTGGGTCGTTGGGATTATTCGGCTAACGAATCATCACCCGGGTCCGACGGATATCAGGCACGCGGGAACCTGAGAGACCCGGCGCCGACGCAGCCACAACCTGCGCACGGCCGCCGGGTCATCAGGTTTTCGGGCGAGGTCGGCCTCGAACGCGCACGTTCTTAGCACTCTCGACGCTAGAGTGCTAAGAGCCTGCCGGGCAGGTGCGCCGCACCTACCCTGGGCCCGGAGTTCATCGCATTTCGGAGCAACGCACTCCGACGACCTGCTGAACTCCTACGTAGTAGTCCACTCTGCTTCTTCGAAGCCGTAGTCAGCTGGAGGACGCCACCGACATGGCGAAAGACATATCCTTTGACGCCGATGCCCGCCGCAAGCTCGAGGCGGGAATGAACACCTTGGCCCAGGCCGTCCGGGTGACGTTGGGACCCAAGGGCCGCAACGTGGTTCTCGACAAGAAGTGGGGAGCCCCCACGATCACCAACGACGGCGTTTCGATCGCCAAGGAGATCGAGCTCGAGGATCCGCTCGAGAAGATCGGAGCCGAGCTGGTCAAGGAAGTGGCCAAGAAGACCGACGATGTCGCCGGCGACGGCACCACCACCGCCACGGTGCTGGCCCACGCCATGGTCACCGAGGGCCTGAGGAACGTGGCCGCCGGAGCCAACCCGATGTCGCTCAAGCGTGGCATCGAGGCGGCCGCCGACACCGCCGCTCAGGCCATCGCCGACATGTCCATCGATGTCGAGGGCAAGGAACAGATCGCCCAGGTTGCCGCCATCTCGGCCAACGACCGTCAGATCGGCGAACTCATCGCCGACGCCATCGACAAGGTCGGCAAGGACGGCGTCGTCACCGTCGAGGAGTCCAACACCTTCGGCATGGACCTCGAGTTCACCGAGGGCATGCGTTTCGACAAGGGCTACATCTCGCCCTATTTCGTCACCGACACCGACCGTATGGAGGCCTCGCTGGAGGACGCCTACGTGCTGCTCGTCAGCTCGAAGATCTCGGCGGTGCGTGATCTCGTGCCCGTGTTGGAGAAGGTGATGCAGACGGGCAAGCCGCTCGTCATCATCGCCGAGGACGTCGAGGGCGAGGCATTGGCCACGCTGGTCGTCAACCGCATCAGGGGCACGCTGAACGTGGCCGCGGTGAAAGCGCCCGGGTTTGGCGATCGGCGCAAGGCGATGCTGCAGGACATGGCCATCCTCACCGGCGGCCAGGTCATCTCCGAGGAGGTCGGCCTAAAGCTGGAGAACACCGGGCTGGAACTGCTCGGTCAGGCTCGCAAGATCACGATCACGAAGGACGAGACCACCATCGTCGAGGGTGGCGGCGATCGGGCCGACGTCGACGGTCGGGTCGCCCAGATCCGGGCCGAGATCGACAACACCGATTCCGACTACGACCGTGAGAAGCTGCAGGAGCGGCTGGCCAAGCTGGCCGGCGGTGTGGCCGTCCTCCGGGTCGGCGCGGCCACCGAGGTCGAGCTCAAGGAGAAGAAGCACCGCATCGAGGACGCGGTCAGCACCACGAAGGCCGCCATCGAGGAGGGCATCGTCTGCGGAGGCGGTGTCACGCTCCTGCGGGCCCAGGGCAAGGTCGAGGAGAAGGCGGCCGAGCTCAGTGGTGATGAGGCCACCGGTGCGCTGATCGTGGCCCGGGCCCTCCAGGCGCCGCTCACCCAGATCGCGGTCAACGCCGGTGAGGAGGGTGGCATCGTCGTCAACCGGGTACGCGAACTCGAGGGCTGGCACGGCTACAACGCCGCAACCGGCGAATACGGCGACCTGCAGGCCGCCGGCGTCGTCGACGCCGCCAAGGTCACCCGCTCCGGTGTCCAGAACGCCGCCTCGATCGCCGCTCTGTTCCTCACGACCGAAGCGGTGATCACCGACCACGTCGAGATCGAGGACGCGGCCTGACCGGCCGTCGTCCACCGAGGACTCCGATGCCGACGGCAACCACAACGACATGACCGGCCCGCCGCCCCTCCACCCCGACACCGATCCCTATGCATTCATGCTGGGAACGTGGCGGGGGAGGGGCGAGGGGTCGTATCCGACGATCGACGACTTCACGTATCTCGAGGAGATCACCTTCGGTCACGTCGGGGGCGCCGCGTGGCGAGCGCGACCGTTCCTGGCGTACGGGCAGAAGACGAAGCACGCCGAGACCGGTCTTCCGCTACACGCCGAGGCGGGCTACTGGCGATTCCCCGAGGCCGGGCGGGTCGAGCTGGTCATCGTCCATCCGACAGGGCTGTTGGAGTCGTTGTCAGGGACGGTCGAACTCACCGGTGACGGTGCCACCTTCGAGCTGGCCTGCCCCGACGTGGTCACCACCGCCTCCGCGGTCGAGGTCGAGCGGACCGTGCGCCGCTTCCGTTTCGAGGGCGACACCGTTTCCTACGACGTGGCCATGGCCGCCGTCGGTCAACCGCTCACCCACCATCTGGCCGCCACGCTGCATCGAGCCGGCTGACACCTGCGGCAGCGTAGACTTGGAGGGGTGGTCCGTTCACGCTCGCAGTCGGTCTTCACCAGAGCATTCACCGGCGAGCTCGGCGGGCGGCGGCCCGACGAGCTGATCGTCGAGGAGCCGCTCACCGTCGACCTCGACGGCCACGTGGTGTCGTCGACCATGCGCACACCCGGCCACGATTTCGAGCTGGCCGCAGGCTTCCTGTTGTCCGAGGGCCTGCTCGGCCCCGGCGACATCGTCGGGATCCGGTACTGCGGCACGGGCTCCCCGGTCGACTCCGAGTTCAACGCCGTCACCGTCGAAACCGGTGGCCGGGTTCCCGAACCGACCGCCCGCCTCGGGTCGATCTCGTCGTCATGCGGTGTCTGCGGCACGGAGGCGATCGAGACCCTGACCGAACGGCTCCGTGTACTGCCGCAGTACGAGCCGTGGCAGCTCACGACCCTGGCCGAGGCTCCGGATCGCCTCCGAGCCTCGCAACCGCTGTTCGATTCGACCGGCTCCGTCCATGCCGCCGCGGCCGTCGACCGCGCCGGCGATCCGGTCGTCGTGAGGGAGGACATCGGTCGGCACAACGCCGTCGACAAGGTGGTCGGCCGGCTGCTGCTCGACGAGCGACTTCCCGCCACCGACATGGCCCTCGTCGTCAGCGGGCGGGCATCGTTCGAGATGGTGCAGAAGGCGTGGGCCGGTGGGTTCACCGCTCTGGTCGCCGTGTCGGGTCCGTCCGCCCTGGCCGTCGCCACCGCCCGCCGGGCCGGGCTGACCGTGCTCGGATTCGCCCGGGGTGGTCAGGCGACGCTCTACAGCCCCGCCGAACTCGTGTAGGTCCAGGCATCGCAACTTTTGCTGCTCACCGACCCGTTGATGGGTCGTAGACCCACCAAACCTCGTAGGTCCACTGGTCGCGCCGATTGAACAACTCGTCCAGGGACCACGCCCTTAGACTGACGGTGTGACCGGATCCTCGCAGCTCTCCACCGGCCTCGGTGTCCTCCACCTGTTCTGCAGGTGCTCACCAACACGAACCCCCCTCGTCGATCGCGACGCCGTGCTCGACGCCATCACCAAGGCCCAGGAGCAGGGCACCCAGGTTGTGACCGCGGCCATTCTCGGTCACAAGGCCGACCTTGCGGTCATGGCCCTCGACAAGGACCTGTTGGCGCTGCGCAACCTCCAGACCGACCTGGCCGAGGCCGGTCTCGACGCCATCGACAGCTACGTGTCGGTCACCGAGATCAGCGAGTATGCGGCCGGCCTTCCCGATCAGATGAAACAGGATCGCCTCCATCCGCAGCTTCCCCCGGAGGGCAAGTCGGCGTGGTGCTTCTATCCGATGAGCAAGCGTCGCAACCCCGGCCAGAACTGGTTCACCACCGACTTCGACCGGCGTAAGGAGCTGATGTACGAACACGGCGCCAGCGGCCGGAAGTTCGCCGGTCGGCTCGTGCAGCTCATCACCGCGTCGACCGGGATTGACGACTACGAGTGGGGGGTCACCCTCTTCGCCCAGCATCCCGACGATCTCAAGGAGGTCGTCTACACGATGCGGTACGACGAGGCTTCGGCGGTCTTCGCCGAGTTCGGTCCGTTCTACACCGGCCTCGTCGCACCGGCCGAACAGGTCCTGACCACCGTCGGTGTGAACTAAAGCAAACGAGGGTGGAAACCGGGCCTTTGTAACCACCGGCTCAACAAATCACCGCGATCACGCCTACTCTGGTTCTATGAGCGGCTTTGCCCAAGCAGATGGGCCCGCCGACCGCAGTGAAGTGGAGTCGCGGCCCACAGACGACGCCCAATCCAACCAGCAGACGCGCCCGAGCAACCCGCCGCCGTCGCCACAGCAGGCGCCACCACCACCCCCGCCCAAGCGGATTCCGGAACCGCCGAGACCGTCCGGAACCCCCGTACCGCCCCCGCCGTCGCGTGTTCCGCAGGCCGAACCGGCCGCTCCTGGCCGGGTCGTCGAAGGGGTCGTCACCCAGGTTTCAAGCGATTCGGTCGATCTCCTGCTCGACGACGGCCGCCCTGCGGTCATCAGCCGCCGCAACTTCGGTCTGCACAACGAGGAGCCGTCGTCGGTGCTGTCGGTCGGCGATCGGGCGTTCGGCGCCGAGCTGGCCCGCGAGGATCCGAAGAACCGGGTGGTCCTCTCCCGTGTCTGGGCGCTCAAGCGGCAGGCGTGGAGCAAGCTGACCGAGCAGGCCAAGGCCGGCGAGGTGATCCGCTGCCGGGTGGTCTCCACGTCGAAGAAGGGAATCGTGGTCGACGCCGGGGTCCGGGGGTTTGTGCCGGCCTCCCACCTCGAACTTGAGCCGGTGCGTGATTTCACGTCTTACGTCGGCGAGACGCTCGAGCTGAAGATCCTGGAGATCGACCCCCGGCGGGAGAAACTCGTCCTCAGCCGCCGGGCCATCCTGCAGAAGGTCCAGCGCAAGGAGCGGCAGGAGCTGATGTCGTCGCTCACCGTCGGCGAGCTGCGCAAGGGCCGGGTTCAATCACTGGCCGACTACGGCGCCTTCGTCGACATCGGCGGCGTGTCGGGCCTCGTGCACCTCTCCGAACTCAGTTGGTACCGGGTCTCGAAGCCGTCCGACGTCGTCAACGTCGGCGACGAGGTCGAGGTCAAGGTGCTCGACGTCAAGGTCAAGAAACGCCGCATCAGCCTCTCGATACGTCAGACCACGCCCGACCCGCTCGAGTCGGTGAAGGTCGGTGAGGTCGTCGTCGGTCAGGTCACCCGGCTTGTCGACTTCGGAGCGTTCGTGCTGATCAGCGGGTTCGAGGGTCTCGTCCACCTGTCCGAGCTGGCCGAGTACCGGGTTTCGACGCCCGAGTCCATCGTGGCCCCCGGCGACGAGGTACGGGTGAAGGTGCTGTCGGTGGATCCGTCCCGCCGCCGCATCGAATTGTCCATCCGGCGTGCGGCCGAGTACCAGGGCTGATCTCCCAACGTGGTCGACCGCGACGTCGAACTTTTCCACTCCTACGGCGCGGCACTGGCCGACGCGGTGGAAGCCGCGTTGCCCGGTTGGGTGAGGCGCTCGGTCGAGCAGCGCCTGCCCTCCGGCAACCGCGACGCCGATCTCGAGGCCGACATCGAATCGGCGGGCCGGACCGCGGCCACCAGGATCGGGGGGCGGCTCCGTGAGCTCCTGGCCGCCGACATCGACGAACAGTGGACCAATCCGCTCAGCGTCCTACGGGCCGCGGTCGGGTTCCCAACCGCCATTCTCGCCGCCCGCGGCGTGCCGCCGATGCAACGCGACCGCGACGCCCGCCGGATTCACCCCGACGATGCCTACGACCTGACGCCGGGCGGTTTCGCCGACTTCGGCCCGGACGTGCACGAACACGGGATCAAGTGGGGCGCGGCCAAGGCCCACTTGCATCTTCGCCGGCGGAGCGGCTCATGAACCGAGACGCCACGATCGCCGCCCACGTGCCGAACCTGTTCGATCGGGCCCGATTCGGCCCCGACGTGGTGTTCGTCGACACGGCGACCGAGGCGACCGAACTCGATCCGGCGGCGGTGATGGTCGACCTCGACCGGTGCGACAATCCTGCGGACTTCCGGCTGGAGGGAGCGGTCGTCATCGGGTTCGGCCCCCACGTCGACTCGGCGGGCCACCAACGGGCCAGGGATCTGGGTTACGATCTGGTGCTTCCCCGTTCGCAGTTCTTCCGCCGCCTACCCGACCTCCTGATCCAACACTCCAAACCCGGATCCGAACCCGATGAAGGCCAACCGTGAGCCGTAAGAAACCGCTGCTCGACGCCGATCATCTGAAGGGATTGGCGTACGCCGAAGCCCATAGTGGCGCAACCGACGGGTGGTTTCGCACGGTGGCCCAGGAGCGCCTCGCCGACATCACCGACATGGCCCTGCTCGCCGTCGGCGGCTACGGCCGGGGTCGGTTGTGCCCGGCGTCCGACATCGACGTGGTGCTCGTGCACAGCGCCGACGTCGACGGTGGCGACCTGGCCGAAGCGCTCTGGTACCCGGCGTGGGATCGTGGTCTGGCGCTCGGATACGTGGTGGTGACCCTCGATCAGGCCGAGACCCTGCTGGCCGAGGAGTTCGAGTGGGCCACTGCACTGCTCGACACCCGGCTGATCGTCGGGAACCCGTGGTACAAGTCGGAGATCGATCGGCTGACCAAGGAGGCCTGGACTCTCCGCCGCGACGAGCTGTTGCACAAGCTGGCCCAATCGGTCGAGCAGCGGCACGAGGACCGGGGCGACGCGGCGTCGCAGATCGAACCCAACCTGAAGGAGGGCCGGGGCGGACTGCGCGATGTGCACGCCATGAGCTGGGCGTCGAGAGCCAAACCGGGGTTCGCCGAGGAGTTCGTCGCCGCCCTCCAGGCCGACGTCGAGGTGCTGCTCGAGGCCAGAGTGGAGCTGCACCGGCTCCAGGGCCGCTCGGGCGACACGCTGACGCTCGAGTTCCAGGACGCCGTCGCCGAGGCGCTGGGCGACAAGTCGAGCGGCGATCTGATGCTGCGGCTGGCCCGATCGGCCCGGCGTATCGCCTGGTACAGCGACGAGGCCTGGCGTCGCTGGAAGTACGACAACCCCAACGGCGATACGCAGGTCCGGGAACTGCTGAAGGTCGACGTGCCCGTCGACGACGATCCGCTGCTCCCGTTGCGGATGGCCGCCCGGGCGGCCCAGGAGGACAAGGTCCTCGATCGGGTCGACCTCGCCCGTTTTGCCGAGCAGTGGCGCGGGATCGCCGAACCGTGGTCGGCCGAGGCCCGTGGGCTGTTCGCCGAACTGTTCCTGGCCGGACGGCCGGCGGTGCGGGTCGTTGAGGATCTCGACCATTTCGGGCTCATGGTCCGCCTGATGCCCGAGTGGGCCAACGTGCAGTGCCGGCCTCAGCGCAATGTCCTTCACACCTACACCGTCGATCGCCATCTGTGCGAGGCCGCCGTCAACGCCTCGTCGTTGGTCGACGACGTCGTTCGACCCGACCTGTTGGTGGTGGGCGCCCTGCTCCACGACATCGGCAAGGGGTATCCGGGCGACCACACCGAGGTCGGTATCGAGATCATCGGCGAGATCGGACAGCGGATGGGATACCCCGACGACGAAGTGGCCGTTCTCGTCGATCTGTGCCGCCATCATCTGCTCCTACCCGATGTCGCCACCCGGCGCGACCTGGCCGATCCGGGAACGATCCGGGCGGTGGCCGCCGCCGTCGATTCCGTCGACTTCCTCCATCTTCTTGCGGCCCTGACCGAGGCGGATTCGATCGCGACCGGGCCGTCGGCGTGGGGCACGTGGAAGGCAGGCCTGTTGCGGGATCTCGTCGACCGGACCGCCCACGTCCTCGAGGGCGGCGAGTTGGGAGAGGTGGTCTCGAGCGACTTCCCCTCCGAGGAGATCCTGGTGCTGATGACGGCCGGGGAGCGGCATCTGTCGGGCAGCGACTCCACGCTGACCGTGGTCTGCGTCGACCGAATCGGTCTCTTCGCCGCTGTGGCCGGCGCGTTGGCCGTGTGTGGGCTCGAGGTGCTCGACGCCGTGCAGCACACCGAGTCGGCCGAACGGTACGAACACGGGAAGAAGATGGCGGCGATGGAGTTCACGCTGCAGCCGCCGCCCTCCGGCGTTGTCGACTGGGACGAGGTCATCTCGATGTGCGAACGGGCGCTCGACGGGTCGGCCGCACTCCGAGCCCGGATTCTCCGCCGGGCCCGTGACTACGACCGGTACCGCCGGCGGCTGTCGGCCGCCCCGCCCCGTCGGGCCGTCGTCATCGACAACGACGTGTCCGACTGGGCCACCGTCGTGGAGGTGCACGCCCCCGACGAGATCGGCCTGCTCTACCACATGACCCAGGCAATGCAGGAGCTCCAGCTCGACATACGCCGGGCCAAGATCCAGACGTTCGGCCCCCAGGCGGTCGACAGCTTCTACCTGAGCCGTCCCGACGGGGAGAAGATCACCGATCCTCTGGTGCTGGCCGAGATCAAGCTGGCATTGGGTGAGGTGGTGGGACACACTTAAGTGGCCATGGCCGACTCCACACCACCACGGGTAGCCAATGCCGACCTGAACCGTTGGTCGGAGGCTCTGACCGCCATCGCCCAGACGGGCCTGGCGTTCACCGAGAGCCGGTTCGAGAGCGAACGGTACCAGGAGATCCTGGCCATCTCGGCCGATATCCGGTCAGTGGTCGACGGCGGCACGGAGGATCAGTCGATCGCCGGCCACTACGTCGAGGGCTGGGTGCGGGCCGTCAATCCCCGGGTGAGCGGCTACGTGACCCCGAAGATCGCAGTCGGGGCGGCGGTCACCGATGGTGACGGCCGGCTCCTGCTCATCCAGCGGGCCGACTCCGGATTCTGGCTGTATCCAACCGGCTGGGCCGATGTCGGCTACTCGGCGGCCGAGGTGGCGGTGAAGGAGGTGCAGGAGGAGACGGGCATCCGGTGCGTGGTCGACCGGCCGATCGCCATCATCGACGGTCTGCGGGCCGGATTCAGCCGGGTGCCGCTCTACAGCATCGTGTTCCTGTGTCGGGCCACGGGTGGCGAGCTGTCGCCGCATCCGCTGGAGTGCCTCGACGTCGGCTGGTTCGGCCGCGACGATCTGCCCGATCCGGTCGTCAACTTCGACCTGTGGGGCGACCACACGTTCGACAGCATCGAGGGCAAGGCCGACCACGTCTTCTACGACCCGCCCCGACACGGGGTGTGGCTGACCTGAGCGCGTCGCTCGGAACCGCGGGCTGTCAGTCGTTGCGGTCTCGGAGGAACTGCTCGAGTTCCTTGATCAGCTCCTCGCCCGACTCCGGGTTCATCGACGAGTCGTACTGCTGCTCGAGTTGGGCGATGTAGGCCCTGGTCTCATCATCGTCGTCGACCAGGTCGTTGATCTGCCGCTCGTAGGCCGCCGCCGCGATCTCGAGCGCGGTGGTCGGGACGGCCATCGACAGCAGCTGCGACAGCCGGTTGACCAGTGCCAGCGTCGCCTTCGGTGAGGTGGCATGCGGGACATAGGACGGCACGGTTCCCCACAGGGAGATCGAGCCGTAGCCCTGGGAACGCAGCGCCTGATGGATGACGCCGACGATGCCCGTGGGGCCCTCGTAGCTCGATGGCTCCAGGTCGAGATCGGCGATCAGTTTGGGATCGTGGCCCGACGCGTAGACCGGTGTTGGCCGGGAGTGGGTGACATCGGCGATCAACGCGCCAAGGCTGACGATCAGATCGACGTCGTACTCCTCGACCACCGAGATGATCTGCTCGGTGTAGCTCCGCCATTTCAGCTGGGGCTCGTGACCGACCATCACGATGAGGTCGTGGGGTATGTCGGGCCGGGTGATGGCGGAGAAGGAATTCTCCGGCCAGTCGATCACCCGGGTTCCGTCCTCGAGGCGAAGCATCGGACGGTTCGACGTGAAGTCGTAGAACGGTTCCGGGTCGATGGTGGCGAAGACCTCCCCGCCGAACCGATCGCGGATGTGGCGGGCGGCGGTGGACGCCGCGTCGCCTGCGTCGTTCCAACCTTCGAATGCGAGGATGAGGATCGGACTGTCGAGTTCGGGACGGTCGGCGGTCCAGCGGACGGAATCCATTGACCCCACACTACACCCGGGTGCCCGTGAACTTTGGGCCGCGCCGTTCGATCCCGTCGAATCGGGCCATACTATTGACCGTGACCAACTCCGAATCGAACGCCCCGGCCGAAAGCGTGCCCATCAGCGTCGCCTCCGAGGTGACCGACGAGATCGTGACCGCCTTCGAACGACTCATCCCTCAACTGTCGTCGTCGAACCCGCCGCCGTCAAAACAGGAGCTTGCCGCCATTGTCTCCTCCGACGCATGCCACCTGCTGCTGGCCCGCCACGGCGACCAGATCATCGGCAGCCTCACGTTGGTGATCTTCCGGATACCGACGGGGGTTCGGGCGTGGATCGAAGACGTCGTCGTCGACGGCGAGGCCCGCGGTATGGGCATCGGGGCCGCACTCAACGAGGCGGCGCTCGAGCTCGCCCGGGAGGCGGGGGCGACCACCGTCGACCTCACGTCGCGGCCGTCGCGGGAGGCCGCCAACCGGCTCTACCAGCGTCTCGGCTTCAAGGAGCGGGAGACGAACGTGTACCGGTTCCAGCTCTGAACGATCAGTCGCCGGAGGGTCACCCTGGCGGCAAAAAAGGTGTGGCCTCTGACGCTGGCGGGTTATGAGCGTCAGAGGCCACTGGCTGCACCCCGATCGGGAGAACGGGGTGCGGGGTGTGTTGGTTGGAAGCCCAAGTATAGACCTTTATTCCCACTTGAAAATGACCGAAGCGCCCGTGGGACTAGGACATCTTGCTCTACCGGGCCGGGCGATTCTGCCTATAGGCGGCCCCGGTTTCGAGCGTGAATCAGCCCTGCGTACCGAGCCTCGAGACGGTGCCGTTCGACTCGAACACGTAGAGCTCGCCGGCCGGGCCCTCGCCGAACGACACGATCTGGCCGACGCCGCCTTCGATGGCCAGCGGAGCCTGTGTGGTGCGGCCGTCCGAGAATCGTTTCAGGCCGAAGACCTCACCGGTGCAGAAGTCGCCGAAGAGGTAGACCCCGTCGAGTTCGGCGATCGGGCTGCCCCGGTACACATGGCCGCCGGTGACCGAACAGCGGCCGTTGTCGTGTCCGTACCAGGCGATCGGTCCGATCAGGTCGGGTGGTGGCGTCTCCCCGGAGAAGGGTTCCTCGCCCTCCATGATGTTCCAACCGAGGTTCGCCCCCCGGCCGGCGGGTTCGCCGGCCGTTGCGGGGAGGAAATCGATCTCCTCGATGGCTCCCTGGCCGACGTCGCCGATCCACAGGTCTCCGGTGGCTGCATCGAAGGAGAACCGCCACGGATTGCGAACGCCGTAGATCCAGATCTCTTCCCGTTGATCGTCGCCGGTACCGCCGGCGAAGGGGTTGTCGGCGGGAACGCCGTAGGGGCTGTCGGCTGAACCGCCGGACGGGTCGATACGGAGGATCGAGCCGAGGAGGGTGGACGTGTCCTGGCCGCTGCCCAGCGGATCACCGCCGCTGCCGCCGTCGCCGAACGCCACGTAGAGGTGCCCGTCGGGTCCGAACGAGATCTGGCCGCCGTTGTGATTCGCGTAGGGCTGTTCGAGCGTGAGCAGGACCCGCTCGCTGCTCTCGTCCGCCGTCGCCTCCTCCATCCGGTACTCGGCGATCACGCTGGTGCCGCCCGTGTCGGTGTAGCTGACGTAGAGCAGCCCGCCATCGGCCGAGAAGTCGAGTCCCAGCAGGCCGCCCTCGCCGTCGGTGCCGACCTTGTCGGAGATGTCGAGGACGACGGCGGTCTCACCCTCGCCCTGGTTCTCCGCGTCCTCCGGCAGGTTGCGTTGCGACAACGTGACCACCCGCCCACGGCGTTCCGCGAACCAAAGATCCTCGCTGCCGGCCCGGACGGCCATGGCCAAGGCCCCATCCGTGGCGGCGACCGACTCCAACACGAAGTCGGTACCCGCCCACTCGGGATCGGGCAGGATCTCGGGAACGGTGGTGGTCGTTTCCGATTCGAGCGGCTCGGTCTCCTCGGTGCCCGCGGCGGCGGTGGAGGCCGTGGTGGTCGAGCTGTCCGGTGCAGGGGTCGTCTGGGTGGCGAGGATCTCCTCGCCGGCGATCGGCGAGTCGTCGGCGACACACGCCGACAGGAGGAGGCCGAGACAGCAGAACAGGGCCACTCCGGTCGAACGTCTCATGACCCGAGGTCGGGTGACGAAGGGATAGTCTTGGGAACTGTGGTTCAATCCGCCTCCGATACGGTCCGATTCGGCTTCTCCGGCCATGTCGGCCGCGCCGCCCGTTACTTGATGGTTTCGGCGGTAAACGTGGCGAATCACCAGCTGCTCCTTCAGTTGGCCCTTCGTTGGTGGGACTGGAGTGGGGGGTGGGCCAATGCGTTCGCGGCCAGCGCGGCAGCGATTCCTGCCTACTTTATGAGCCGATACTGGGTTTGGCAGGTGCGGGGTCGGTCCAGCCTGCGGGCGGAGATCCTGCCGTTCTGGGCGATCGCCCTACTCGGTCTGGTGGTGTCGAGCTTCACGGCGGAGGCGGCCGACCGGTTGTTCGACGATCCGTTGATGGTGTCTGCCGGCAGCCTGGCCGGCTACTTCGTGGTGTGGGTGGCGAAGTTCCTGCTGCTCGATCGTCTCTTCGACCGCAGCGGCGGGGGCAGCGAGAAGCGCAACGACAGCCTCGTCGGCGGTGGCGTGTAGCCATCGGCCGCCGGTGGTATCGATCAGCAGTGACCTCCCCAGCCTCGACATCGTTCTCCACAGCCGATAGTCCGCTCAGCGCACGCGAGCAGGCGTACGCCGAGGCGGCCCGCGGGTTCATGCCACCCGACGAGGGCCTGGCCCTGGCCCGGGCCGCGGCGACCGCCGATTTCTCGCTCGGTCCGATGCTCGAGGTCGGCGGGTACTGCGGTAAATCGGCGTGCTACCTGGGGCCGGTGGCTGCACAGGGTGGCACCATTCTGTTCAGCGTCGATCATCACCGCGGGTCGGAGGAGAACCAGCAGGGATGGGAGTGGCACGAACCCGACCTCGTCGATCCCGATGTCGGCAAGCTCGACACCCTTCCGACCTTCCGCAGGACCATCCACGATGCCGGCCTGGAGTCGGTGGTGATTCCAGTGGTGGGTGACTCGGTTCTGGTGGCTCGCCACTGGCACACGCCGCTCAGCCTGCTGTTCATAGACGGCGGCCACGGCGTCGAGCCGGCGGCCGACGACTACGAGTGGTGGACGCCCCATATCGCCGCCGGCGGCCTGCTCGTCATCCACGACGTGTTCGAGGATCCTGCGGACGGCGGACGACCGCCGTTCGAGCAGATCTACCTGCCGGCGCTGGCGTCCGGTGGGTTCAGCCAGCGGTCGGCGACCGGTTCACTGCGCGTCCTCCAGCGCCACTGAGGCCGCTTCGCCTCGACCGGTCTCAGTGGTGATCGGTGAACAGCGTCGAGGTCGGCGATGTGCCGTCGAGGGCGTCGGCGGCCAGAATGACCGCGGCGGCCGTGTAGGCCGATCGTTCATCGGCCGGGAAGTGGACATGCTCGGGATAGACGATGCCGGTGTAGTACGAGCCGTCGTCGTGCCTATGGACCTGGGCCCAGTCGAGGAGGGTGCGGGCCTGCTCCCATTCGCCGGCGGCGACGAGCGCGATCGCGCACTCGCAGGTCTCGGCGGCCGTGACCCAGGGACGGTCCGAGACGCAACGCACGCCCCGTCCCTCCATCACGAACGTGTCCCAGCCGTCGCTCAGCCGCTTGGCCCCGTCGTCACCGGCGATCGCGCCCGCCAGCACCGGGTAGTACCAGTCCATGGCCCACCGGTCCTTCGGCTCGAACACGTCGGGCTGGTAGGCGATGACGTCGACGAGCCGCTGGCGGGCCTCGGTCCAGTGCGTGTGATCGACGCCGAGCTCGGCGGCCACCCGTTCGGCGCAGCGCAGGCTGTGACTGATGGACGATGACCCGGTCAACAGGGCGTAGCTCCACGGATCGCCGTCGGCCCGCTGAGCCCAGATGATCTCGCCTCGGGGCCGCTGCAGACCGAGCACGAAGTCGACTGCCCGTCGGAGCGTCGGCCAGCAATGTTCGAGGAACGACCGGTCGCCGGTGGTCAGGTGGTGATGCCAGACCCCGGTGGCGAAGTAGGCGACGCAGTTGGTGTCGAACTTGGAGTCCTCGATGCCGTCGGCCAGGTAGTAGTTGTGCCACGCCCCGTTGTCGAGCTGGGTGTCGATCAGCCACTGGTAGGCCAGCTCCGCCTCGGCCCGCAGCCCGACCGTGGCCAACGCCATGGCCGTCTCCACGTGGTTCCAGGGATCGGCGTGCCCCCCGGGATACCACTGGATCATGCCCGAGGGAAGCTGCAGCGAGGCGATCCACTCGCCCGAGCGGCGCAGGTCCGCGGCGGTCACGATGCCGTCTACCGAGGGAGTCATCGCTGCCGTCAGACCGCCGGCCGGTCGGCGTAGACGACGAGGCTCTTGCCCAGCACCGGGTTGAGGAGGCGGTCGGCGGTTCGGGTCAGGGTCGGGGCCTCGACGATGTCCCAGGTCAGCATCTTGAGGTACGCCTTCACCAGCGGGTGGTCGTCGTTGTCGATGCCGACCGCACATTTCAGCCACCAGTAGGGGCTGTGCAGGGCGTGGGCCCGGTGGCTGTCGCCGGGCAGGAAGCCCACCGAGGCCAGCTTCGTACGCAGCTCCGGCTGGTGGTAGATGCGGACATGCCCGCCGATCGCCTTGGGCGCGTGATAGCCGTCGTCGAGCCACCAGCAGATCTGCTCCGGGATGGCGGCCGGCACGGTGGCGGCCAGGCGCCCTCCCGGCTTCAGCAGCCGGAACAATTCGGCCATCACGCCCAGATCGTCAGGGACGTGTTCGAGCACCTCGGAGGCGATGATTCGATCGAAGGACTCGTCGGCGAACGGCATGGTGAGGCCGTCGGCCTGGACACACGAGGCGGTCACCTCGTCGGGTAGTTCATCATCGACGATCATGGCGGCGAACGTGTTGAGGGTGTCGCGCATCTCGTCGATGGCCAAGTCGGTGGCGACGACGTGGCCACCTCGCCGAGCGGTCTCGAACGCGTGCCGGCCGAAGCCGGCGCCGAGGTCGAGCACCGCCATTCCGGGCTTCAGTTCGAGACGGTCGTAGTCGACGGTGAGCATGGTGACGTGGCCCTCAGCCGATCAGCTTCTCGGCCCGGCCCTTGCCCATGGCCACGACCTCCCGATACTGCTCCACGGTACGCATGGCCGTCTGGCGCCAGGTGTACCGCTCGCTGACCCGCTCCCGGCCGGCCGCTCCGATCCGGGCCCGCAACTCGGGATCGTCGAAGGCTCTGCGCAGCGCGGTGAGCAGCGAATCGACGTTGCCCGGCTCGCACTGCAGCACGGTCTCACCATCGTTCCCGGTGACCTCGGGCAGCGCTCCGCCCGTGGTGGCGACGAGTGGGGTGGCCGTGGCCATCGCCTCGACGGCCGGCAGCGAGAAACCCTCGTAGAGCGAGGGGACGACGGCCACCTCGGACTCGGCGTACAGCTCCACGATTCGCTCGTCGGGCACGCCGGTGACGAACTCGATCGAGTCGGCCAGATCGAGACGTTCGATGAGTTCCGCCGACGGGCCGCCCTCCTTGGCCCGGCCGATCACGGTGAGGCTGACCTCGCGTTCGGTCTTCAGCTTGGCCATGGCCTCGAGGAGGAACTTGAGGCCCTTCAGTTCCACATCCGCGCTGGCGGTGGTGATCATGCGACCGGGGATCGGGTTGACCTCGGGCATGGGACGGAACAGATCGGGGTCGACACCGACGTGGACCAGCCGCATGCGGTCGCGGTCGACGCCCATGTCGCGGCCGATGTCGTCGATCGAGTTCTCGGAGACGACGACGATGCGAGGCATTCGCTTCGCCACCCGGCCCTGCATCTTCACGAAGGAATACCAGCGGCTGATACTGAGCCGCTTGCGCCAGTTGGGTGCGGCATCGACCTCCAGGCGCCGGTCGACGGTGATCGGATGGTGCAGCGTGACCAGGGTCGGCAGGACGGCTTCGATGGCCAGGATGCCGTAGCCGAGGCACTGGTTGTCGTGGACGAGGTCGAACTCGTGAGCCCGGTTCTTCAGCTCGCGGTAGGCCCGGTAGCTGAAGGCCAGTGGTTCGGGGAACGTGCCGGTCGAGAACTGGGCCACCTCGAGCAGGTCGGGCAGGCTGCGGAGCTCCCAGTAGGCGGGGAACCGGCCCGGGTAGGCGTCGTTGAAGATGTCGAGGCTGGGCAGCTTCGTCAGGCCGACCCGCTCGTCGAGCACCGGATAGGGCTGGCCGGAGAACACCTCCACCGAGTGGCCGAGGTCGACCAGGGCCTTTGTGAGGTGGCGGGTGTAGATGCCCTGGCCGCCGACCGTCGGTTTGGAGCGGTACGACAGGTGGGCGAGGCGAAGCGGCTCATCCGCTCCGGGTGGTGTGCGGTGGGTGCCCGGACCCTGACTCGCCGGGCGGTGATTCGCCGGGCGGTGCTTCGACGGACGGTGATTCGACATGGGGTGCCTCTGCTTCGACCGTCACTGACGGTGTAAGGCTGATACTCACTCTAAGGTTACGGGGTAATCGGTGGTTGTGCGGTCCAACGAGCCGCAGATGAACCTCCCCACCATAGGTCGGGGCACCACGGGAAGGACTCGGACACACATGAAAGCGCTGGTACAGAGGGTGGAGCGGGCCCAGGTCGCCGTCGACGGTGACATCGTCGGCCGGATCGGCCCGGGTCTGTGTGTCCTGGTCGGCGTCACCCACGACGACACGGCGGCCCAGGCCGAGAAGATGGCGCAGAAGCTGACGAAGCTGCGGATCTTCGACGACGACGAGGGCCGGATGAACCGCTCGGTGGCCGACATCGGAGGCGAGGTCCTCGTCGTCAGCCAGTTCACCCTCTACGGCGACGCGACCAAGGGCAACCGACCGTCCTACATCGAAGCCGCCCGACCCGAACAGGCCGAGCCTCTCGTCGACGAGGTCGTCGAGCACCTGCGGGCGTCGGGGATGAAGGTCGAGACCGGCCGGTTCCGCACGATCATGAAGGTCGAGCTCGTCAACGACGGTCCGGTCACCATCGCCCTGGAGCTGTGAGGCGACAGTTGGCCGACGATCCATCCGAGCCGCTGCTGTTGCCGGAACCGGTCGGCTGGGCGCTGGGTGTCCTCGGTGTCGCCTACAGCCTTCTGCACCATCAGGGCTTCGTGCTGGCCCCGCTCGGCGAGGTCGGGGCCACCGGAACACGGTGGGCCGACTGGATCGACCTGGCCACGCCCTATCTCGTACTCGTCCCGGCCGGGGTGGCTCTGGCGCTGATGCGGCCCGGTGTCGGTGGTCGGATCTGGGCGCTGTTCGCCGTCGGAGCGCTCGCCTACACCCAGGGTCACGGCATCCACCTCGCCGCCAACTCGGTCTCGAATCTCGCGGTCGACGAGCAGCTGACCAATCGCCCGCTGCTCGACGTCGTCCACCTGTGGGACGAACTGATGGGCCACTACCTGTGGTACGGCGGCGTCACCCTCGTGTTCGTGGCGCTGGTGGCGGCCCTGCGGCGGCATCGCCTGAGGGCCTCGCGGTCGCGGGTGGTGGGGGCCGGCATCGTCGCCGCCGCCATCGGATCCACCTACGCCACCAACGCCCTCGAGGGGCATTTCGCCTGGCCGGCCCTCGGCGTTGCGGTCGCCATGGCCGTCGTCCTGTGGGTCGACCGGCGGCGACGCCCCGGCGACGCTCGAACCGACGGCGGAACCTACGCCTCCGATCTTGGGTTCGTGGGCTTTGTGACGGCGGTTTTGGTACTAGGGTTCTATGGATGTTGGCACCAGGGATTCCCTGATCCTTCCTCCGTTGGTTGGAATCCGTTGGCTCGCTGACGCGTTGGAGGCCGACGAAGGAGAGCGGAGCCCATGCCGGAAGCCGGTTGGTATCAAGATCCCCACAACCCGAATCAACAGCGGTACTGGGACGGTCAGACGTGGACCGAGCACACCCACGATGCACCGTTCCACATCCCGAGCGCCCCCCAACCCGAGTACGGCTCCGACCAGGTGAACGACATCGGGGATTGGCTCGGTCGGTCCTTCAAGGTGTTGTTCGCCAACGCGGCCCCGGTGTTCATTCTCCTGCTCATCGGGCTGATTCCGGGGATCCTCAGCTTCTACCTGATCGCCCAGGCCGTCGACGGGGTGTCGCTGTCGCTCGACGACGGATCGCTCAACGGCGTGAGTGCCTCGGCGATCGTGTTCGGGATCGCCGGGGTGATCGTGGCCGCTGTCGCCTCGGTGGCGATCGGCCTGGCCCAGAGTCACCTCCTCCACCGGGGGCATCTCGGTCTGACGACGTCGGTCGGTCAATCGCTGGTCGCCGGTCTGGCCGGGCTTCCCCGCTACATCGGCTGGTCGATCGTGATCGTTCTGGCCGTCGTTGCCGCGATCGTCGTCGGCATCATCATCGTCGTGCTCGGCGGGCTCGTCGATCCGATACTTGCCGGTCTTCTTGGCTTCCTACTGGCGATCGCGGCGATCGTCGGCATGGTGTGGCTATGGGTGAAAGCAAGCTTTCTCAACGTCAGCGCCGCGGTCGGCCCCAAGGGCCAATCGGCGTTGCGGGAGTCGTTCAGCCGGTCGGCCGGTCGCTTCTGGCCGGTGTTCGGCCGGCTGCTGATCCTGGCCCTCATCGGTCTCGCGGTCGGCACCGTGATCTCCTCGATCGCCGCCCCCGGCTACCTCAACGGATTCGAGGTCGGGTCCGACGGCGACCTCGTGCTCGGTGGCGATCCGGTCGATGACCTCGATGAGCTGGTCTTCACCGACATCATCCCGTACGACACCGATTTCCTGGTGGCCACGATCATCTCCAGCCTGTTGAACGGCATGGTCGCGCTGTTCAGCCGATCCGGCGTCACCGCACTGTATGCCGACACCGACGGGCCTCACGGCCACGAGACCGACGGAGTTCCCGCTCCAGCCATGTCGTAAGCCCGACCACCAAGACGAGTGACGGCACGATCACGATGATGCTGCCGGTCGTCCAGCCCTTGAGCGCCGTCGACACGACGACTGCGGCGGTGATCAGGGTGGTGGGCGATCCCGTCCAGTCGGGTCGTCGAGTCAAGAGCGCCCTGCGTTCGATACCGGCCAGCCGGGGAACGACGACGGCCAGGACGACCATCGCAGCGGCGACGAATGGCATCTTGCCCAGCCACCAGGCCGCCGTTCCCGGGGCAGCGCCGCCGAGCACACCGAGGGCGTCGAACGTCGCCAGAACGATGACGCCGGCGGTCATGTGCCAGAGGTAGATCGTCATGGCCATCGAATTTGCCGCGATGACGGCCGTCCAGGCGGTGGTGTTGCGTTCGAGGAACCGGGTGATGGCGGGCGCCATGGCCAGGGCGAAGGCGCTCTGAGCGGCTCCGAAGAGGAGGAGGGCGATGGTCGGGGGATGGGTGGGGCTGTGTTCGAGCCCCGGGTAGTTGACCATCGAGATCGGCCATGGGCCGATGGTCACGAGAGCGGTCAGGGCGGCGGTGAACCCGATGCCCCAGGCCACCAGGTCACGGCCGGTCGGCAAAAGGCCGTCCCGCCAGGCGAACCCGGCCATCTGGAACAGGAACCACCCGAGGATCCAGTTGACGTGCGGCAGGTGCTGGAGGGGTCCGTAGGCCTGGAGGGCGCCGCTGACCCGAACGATCTCGAGGGTCAGGAAGATGCCGAGCCCGGCGGCGGCCACCCGGCCCGGCGAGCGTCGGAACAACGGGAGGACGTGCGGTGCGAGGATCACGTCGGCCACGTAGTTGGCCAGAAACCACAGCGGGATGGCGGCGGCGATCGCGCCGGCGTTGACGAGGGCGTCCAGTCCCGTCAGGTAGCCGGCGCCGATGGCGACGAGCCAGACGGCGGCCAGCGCCGACACAGGCGGGAGCAGGCGGGCCAGGCGCCCGGAGATCCAGGTGGCCCGGCCGGCGGCGTCGGTGGAGTGTCCGAGGCCCCGGGAATCGAGTGATGCGGCGGAGGCGAAGCCGCCGACGACGAAGAACAACGGCATCACCTGGAACGCCCAGGTGGCGATACGGAAGCCGGGTACGAACTCGAGGGCGTTGCCCGAGACCAGTTCGCCGCTGCCGTCGCGATAGGCGACCATGACCAGCCAGTGGCCGATGGCCACGGCGAACATGGCGACGGCTCGGTAGAGGTCGACCGCACGGTTGCGCCCCGCCTTGACGCCCCCAACCCGACGCTCGTCCGTCGGACGAACCGGGGTGCCGTCTGCGGGATGGTTTCCGGGAGGATCGGCCGGGGGAACGATGACTGTCGTGGGGTTCATGTGTTCATGGAACCATCACCGCGGTCGTGGTCGAATCAGGGGGATCCCCCAAAGGGCGGTGGGGGATCCCCCAAATCGTCTGATTTTCGGCCGATTTCTGACAAGCTGGATGGCGATGAACGCGCAGCCGGCCAGAGCCCCCTCGACCGTCGAGACCGTCCTGGCGATATCGATGATGCGGGCGCTGGCCATTTTCCGTTGGGTGACACTGGGGGGTGCCGTCGTCGGCCTGATACTCAGCCGGGCGGCGCTCGTCGAGCCGGTTGCCGCAGTCGTTTTGCTCGGGGCGGCCACCGCTCTGACCGCTCATCTGTTCGTCGTCGGCCGCCGTCAACCCGCCATCCTGCTCGATTGGCCGCTCCTGGCCACCGAGGTCGTTCTGGGACTCGTTTTGCTCGTTGGCGACGGGTTGGTCTTCTCCGACGAGCGAGCACAGTCCCTGCCCTGGGCCTGGCCGGCTGCGGGTATCGCTGCAGTCGGCATCGCCGCCGCCGGCCGCGGGTCCTGGTCGGACGGCAACCGCATCGGGCGTCTCGGCGACCATGCGGGGCTGGTGGTGGCAATCCTGGTTGCCACGGTCAGCCTCCTGTCGGAGGTCATCCTCCTCGACCGGTTCGTCGGAGCGGATCAGCTGGGGGCGCTGTTCTCCAAGATCGGGTTGTGGCTGCTCGTCGGGTTGCTGGTCGGGCCGCTGATGCGGCGGTTGCTGCGGGCCGAACGGCTGATCTCGGTGGCCAGAGCCAGAGAGGAGCTGGCCCGGGAGTTGCACGACGGGGTGCTGCAGACGCTCGCCGTCGTCCAACGCCGGTCCACTGATCCCGACCTCGTGGCGCTGGCCCGGGACCAGGAGAACTCGTTGCGCACCCACCTGTCGGATGCCCGCCTGATCGGTGCCGCCGCGGCTCCGTCGGGGCAGAAGGGGGAGGCGGCAGTGGTGGCGGCGGAAGCCGGTCCAGCGGGGATCGACACCGCCGGCGGACTCGATGCGACGCTACGCCGGGTGGCGGCCGAGGGCGAGCGGCGTCACCGGTTCAAGGCGCAGGTCCTGGTGGCGCCTGACTGTCCGCCGCTCGGCGCGTCCACGATCGGGGCCGTCGCCGGTGCTGTGGCCGAGGCGATCACAAATGCCGCCAAACACGGCTCGGCCGATCGGGTCACGATCTTCGCCGAGCCCGAGGAGGGCGGCGGTGACAGCGGCTGGGCGGAAGGTGGCGCCGTTTTCGTGTCGGTGCACGATAATGGTTCGGGATTCGAGGTCGATGGGACCCGGGAAGGAATAGGGATGTCCCGCTCGATCAAGGGTCGTATCGCCGACCAGGGCGGGCGGGTGGAGATCACCAGCCGTCCGGGGAAGGGAACCGAGGTGAAGATATGGGTGAAGGTAGACGACCGGGGTCGCTAGGTCCGATCCGGATCGTGGTTGCCGACGATCATGCCATCTGGCGGACCGGGCTGAAGGAGGATCTCGGTGACAACTTCACCGTCGTCGGTGAGGCGGCCGACGCTTCCGAGGCCATCGAGGTGATCGCCAAGTCCAAACCCGATCTGGTCCTCACCGACCTCCACATGCCCGGCGGGGGAGGCGTCGCCGTGGCCAGGGCCGTGGCCGCCGATGTGCCGGTCGTGATGCTGACGGTCTCGGAGGCCGAACGGGATCTGCTGGAAGCGGTGGCCGCCGGAGCAGTCGGCTACCTGCTGAAATCGATCGACGGCGAGGAGCTTCGTCAGCAGCTGTGGAAGGCGGCCCAGGGCGAGCCCGTGTTCTCGGCGTCGCTGGCCGCGCTGGTGTTGACCGAGTTCCGCCGCCTGCGCAAGCAGGCCCCCGACGGTGAGGGCATCAGCGATCGGGAGCGCGAGGTGCTGCAACTGGTGGCCCGGGGACACACCTACGGCGAGATCGGCGAGGAGCTGCACATCTCGGCCAAGACCGTCGAAAATCATGTGCGCAACATCTTGAAGAAGCTGCGTCTGAACCGGAAGAACGAGCTCATCCGCTACGCGATCGACCACGGCATCGAGTAGCAGACTCGGCTGACCTGGCGGCTGTGGCGTGCCGAAACGGTGGGTTGGGGCCGCCGGTTGTGGGTGGGGTGCGGTTGTTCGCTACGAGGTCGCCTTGAGCACGATCCCGATGATGGCGAGCACGCCCAGGGTGTAGAGAACGGTTTGCGAT
Source organism: Acidimicrobiales bacterium (assembly GCA_965216655.1). GTDB lineage: Bacteria > Actinomycetota > Acidimicrobiia > Acidimicrobiales > SZUA-35 > JAHELU01. The sequence continues at coordinate 136,620 of CBDCGP010000029.1, read as the reverse complement.
GCGCCGTCGGCAAACCATTCCTTGAACTGCTCGTCGAACTCCGACGCCAGCACGAAGCCCCAAACCGTCACCGTCGCACTCATGTCGGAGGAGGGTAGCGCGTCCGGTCGGCGTCGGACAGACTCAGCCCAGCGGTGAGAAGAGGGCGACGAGCGCCGTGTCGTCGACGTGGTCATGGTCGGCCACGTCGGGATCGTAGACCGGAACCTCCACCAGTTCGGGTTCGCTGATGAATCCGGCCGACACGAGCTGATCGAAGTGGCCCCCGAAATCGGCTTTGGCGTAGAAGGCCTTGTTGATGCCGAGCGACAGCAATCCACCGGCCCGGACCAGGCTCACGAGCTGGTCGATCGCGTCCGGGCCGACGTGCCCGTGGGTGAACGTGCCGATACTCACCACGCCGCCGTAGCGCCCGGAGCCGAGATCCAGGGGTTCGAGCACGTTGGCCTCGTGGAGGTGACGGTAGACGGGCGCACCCTGGCCGTCGACCTTCTCGGCCGCCTTGGTCAGCATCTCCGGCGACAGGTCGAGGCCGTCGACGGGCCACGGGCGGTGGCGGCGCAACTCGACACCGCCCACGCCGGTTCCGCAGCCCACATCGAGCACCGCTTCGTCGGGCCCCAGGTCGGCCCGTCGGATGAACTCGTCGATCACGTGCAGGTGGTAGACGTAGCCGTGGTCGACGATGAACCCCGATTCGAACGTGTCGGCCCAGCGGCTGTAGAGACGCCTGACGTCCGACGCCGATTTCAGCGAGTAGGCGTCGTCCAGGCCGATGTCGTCACTCATGGCTCCACGGTAACGCGCGAGCGAAATCCCCGGCCAGCGCTCAGACCTGCGCTAGGTTGGACGATGGTTGAAGCGGGTGTTCGCGGGTCGATGGCGCGGGCTGCGAACACCCACTCCCATTCCCACGGCAACTCCCGCAGCCACGGCCAGCAGACCGTAGATCACGACCGGCCATGGCCCGACGACGCTGGCCAGGGTTCGTCCGCTCCGCATCTCCACGGTGGCCTGCAACGTGCGTCGTTCGCTGACGCCGGTTCGCTGCAGAACCTTGCCGTTGGGATCGACGACGGCCGACATCCCGGTCGGGGCCACCTGCAGCACCCAACGGTCGTTCTCGATGGCGCGGAGCTGGTTCGACGCCACCTGCTGGGTCTGGACCTGGGTCAGCCAGTACGACGAGCCGTTGGTCGGGTTGGTCAGCAACTGGGCGCCCTCCCGCACCGAATGGCGGGCCCGTTGTTCGAAGTAGCCCTCCCACGAGATCGACACGCCGACGAGGCCGACGTCGGTCTCGAGCACCGGCGGCTCGGTGCCCGACTGGAGGTCACCGCCCGGCAGGGGAGCCGATGGGGCGAGCGCCTCGATCGCACCCCGCAGCGGCACGTATTCGCCGAACGGCACGATCTTGACCTTGTCGTAGCGATCGGTTTCGCTCCCGTCGGGCTCGATGACCGACTGGTAGTTGAACCGGGCCAGGTCCTCGCCCCGGGTGAACCAGCCGGCGAGCACGGCGGCATCGTTGCGCTCGGCCACGCCGACGACGTGGTCGTAGGCGACATCGAAGTCGAGATAGCGGCCGGGGTTGACGACATTCTCGGGCCACACGATGAGATCGACCGGACCCTCGATGGCCGACGACGCCTCGACGTGGCGGCCGAGGACCACGGGTTCCTGCGACGATGACGCCCGTGTCCGCTGAGGCCCGCCGCCCTGCACGAGCGCAACGTCGACCTCACGTTCGACGGTCGATCGGGGGTGGGCGACGCCGCCGACGATGAACAGGGCGGCAACGGCGAGCGCGGGCACCACGGACCGCCAGTCGAAGCTCGTGTCGCTGCTGCTGCCGCTGCCGGCGCCGGCCCGGCGGGCGGCGAGCGCCGTGCGGACGAGACGGGCCAGGGCCTGACCGACGATCACCACGGTGACAACGACCAGCAGGGGTCCGCCGAGCCGGGCCGGATACACGAACGGCGATTCGACCTGGCCGAGCGCCACGTTGGCCAGGGGCACGCCCCCGAACGGCCAGCTCCAGCGGGCGGCCTCGGCCAGCGCGAAGGTTCCCGGCAGCGTCCAGGCTCGCAACCGGGGCGGGGTGAGGGCGGCGGCGATACCGAAGTAGGCGGCGTAGAACGCGCCAGCGACGACGTAGCCGGGGGCTGTCAGATCCCACATCCACAGCATGGCCGGGTACAGCCAGGCCGCCGCCGTCAGCCACATGCGGGCGAAGCGCCGGCGCCACGACGGCGTGTCGATCAGGTGATCGACGATGGCGATGCCGACGAAGGCCAGCGGCCACCAACCCCACGGCGGTACCGATGCGGCGATGCAGACACCGGCCACGACAGCCCACAGCCGGACCTGCGCCCGGGGTGTATCGGGTGTTTCGGCCTCCGGCGCCTCTGCTTCATCATTCTGAGTACGCCAGGTGACACCCAGTGGCGTTTTGGCTGCGAATTTGGTCATTGGAGCAGGTCTCGTGCGGCGTTGCGGCCGCCGGCGATGCAGGCCGGGATGCCGATGCCGTCGTAGGCGGCCCCGGCGAGGCGGATGCGGGGATCGGCTCCCTGTACGGCGTCGCGGATCTCGGCGACCCGGTCGAGGTGGCCGACCTCGTATTGGGGAAGCGCCCTCGGCCACCGCTGAATGCGAACCGCGGTCGGCTCGGCCACCAGCGGGACCGCCCGGTCGAGCTCACCGAGGAGGGTCGAGGCCAGCGTCTCCTCGTCGAGGGCGGCAGTGCGTTCGTCACCGTAGCGGCCCGACGTCAGCCGGATAAGCGCCCGGTCGGCGGCGGCGGCGTCGTGGTCGTGGTAGTGCGACCACTTCGAGCTCAGCCACGTGCTCGCCGTGAGCATGGTGCCGCCCACCCGGGGAAACAGGACGCCGGCCGCATCGAGCGGTGGCTGGCCCGGGATCACGACGGTCGCCTGGGAGACGGTGGCGTACGGAATCCGGCTCAGGTGATCGGCGGCTGTCGGCACGGCGGCGAGCAGTCGGGCGGCGGCGGGAGCGGGTGTGGCGATCACGATGGCATCGATGTCGGCGGACCCCGGCACCTCGTCGACGGCGCCGACGGGATGGTTGAGATGCAGACCCTGAGCCGGCAACTCCTCGATCAGCCGGTCGACGATGCGGGCCACCCCGCCGGTCAGGCTGAAGAACACCGGGGGCCGAGGGGCCGGCCGCCCACCGGGCCCGCCCGGTTCGGCCCGGTCGCCACCCAGGGCTGCGCCTATCTGCGGGTACATCTTGCCGAGGCCCCTGATCAACGAGCCGTGGTCGGTCATCGCCTGGGCCAGCAGCGGGGCGGCCGCCCGTAGGCTGAGCCGGTCGATGTTGGAGGCGTTGATGCCGCCCACGAGCGGGTCGATCAGCCGGTCGGTCAGCTCATCGCCGAGCCGCTCGCGACACAGCGCCCCGATCGTGACGTCAGCCGACAGATCCGATGGCGGCATCTCCAGATCCAGCGCCGCCCGTTCCCGTCCGGCGTCACTGATCAGTTCGGTGTGATCGAGGGCCACGGGGTCGACGGGCACGCCGAGCACCGTGCCGGCCGGCAGCACGTGCAGCCGCCCGTCGAGGAACAGGTAGGCCGGTTTGGGGGCGACCGGGTGGGTCATCTCGTCGGTGAGGCCCAGCTCGGCCACGAGCTCTCGTCCGGCCTCGGCTCGCATCAGCACGGCGTCGGGCCCGGCGTCGACCAGGAGAGCGTCGGGGCCGTCGCCGACCGGGCTGGTGAGGATCTTGCCGCCCCACCGGCCGGACGCTTCATAGACGTCGACCGCCCATCCGGCTCGATGAAACTCGTACGCCGCGCTCAGGCCGGCGATACCACCGCCGATCACGGCGGCCCGCCGGCGACCGGGGTCAGCCGCCACCGGCACCGTGACCTTCGGAACCCGCCACCCGGCCCTCACGGTGAACCATCTCGACCACCCGCTCCAGGATGTCCGGGTCGGTGTCGGGCAGCACACCATGGCCCAGGTTGAAGATGTGACCGGGATGCGCGTCGTTGTCGTCGAGGATGCGACGAACCTCGGGCTCGACCGCGTCCCAACCACTCAAGCACACCGCCGGATCGAGATTGCCCTGGAGGGCGACCCGCCCGCCCGTTCGTTTCCGTGCCACCGACAGCGGTGTCCGCCAGTCGACGCCGACGACCTCGGCCCCCACGTCGGCCATCTGGTCCAACAGCTCGGCGGTGTTGATGCCGAAGTGGAACCGGGGCACGCCGAGGTCGGCCACCTCCGCCATGATCCGAGCGCTGTGCGGGGCCACATAGTTGCGGTAGTGGTCGGGGTGGAGGGCACCGGCCCATGAATCGAACAGCTGGACGGCGGCGGCGCCCGCCTCCACCTGGGACCGCAGGGTGGCGATCACGATGTCGGCCAGCCGGTCGCACAGGTCGTGCCACAACGCCGGCTCGGTCAGCATGAGCGACTTGACGTTGCCGTGGTTCTTCGATGGACGCCCTTCGACCATGTAAGCAGCGAGGGTGAACGGCGCCCCGGCGAACCCGATCAGCGGGACGTCGCCCAGCTCGGCCACCAGGTTCTTGATGGTCTCGATTTGAAAGGCTATGTCGACGTCCGGGTCGAGCGGCCGGAGACGGTTCAGGTCGTCGACCGACCGGAACGGTTTCTCGCACTCCGGGCCCACGCCGGGGGTGATGTCGATCCCGAAGTCGACCGCCCACACCGGTGTGACGATGTCGGAGAACAGGATCGCAGCGTCGACGCCGTAGCGGCGCACCGGTTGCAGGGTGATCTCGGTGGCCCGGTCGGGTTCCTGGATGGCGTTGAGAATCGTGCCTTCGCCCCGCACCTCGTGGTACTCGGGGAGCGACCGCCCGGCCTGGCGCTGGAACCACACCGGGACTCGATCGTGCGGCCCGGCGGCCGGTTGTTGGCGGGCCGCCCGCAGGAGCGGAGAAAGGGAGGAGGATTCAGATTTTGGAGCAGACATTCAACTATGAAACTACCGCCGTTCCCGGCCGTTGACGGGGTCTGAAGCCGGGCTGGTCCCGGTAGAATATACAGCCCCCTAAAACGCGGGGTCGAGGTCTCGCCTGCGGGGCGAGCGGAGAGATTTGTTGGCAGATTCGTTGGCCGGAGTTCTGTGACCGACACACATCCTGAGCTACAAGCGGAACAGGAACACATAGACCTCGCCTACCAGCGGTTGGAGGAGGCGCGTGACGAGGCCATCCGACTGAAGGACACCATCGAGGTGGGCCGGGGCGGCACCAACCAGGCGCGCTGGGAGCGGGAGGTGTTCTACGAGAACATCGCCAACCGGCTCCGCGAACTCGATCTCGGCGAGCGGTCGCTGTGTTTCGGGCGGATCGATCAGGCCGAGGATGCCGGTGGTGGCAGCTATCACATCGGCCGGGTCGCTGTGTCGAGCGCCAGCCAGGAGCCGCTGATCGTCGACTGGCGGGCCCCGGTGTCGGAGTCGTTCTACCGGGCCACGGGGCGCGATCCCCAGGGGCTGGTCCGGCGCCGCCATTTCAGCTCCCGCGGTCGCCAGCTGCTCGACCTGGAGGACGAGTTCTTCGGCGACGCCGCCACCCAGTCCCGGGTCGTGATCAACGGCCGGGAGCTGCGGGGAACCGGGGCGCTCATCAATGCCCTGGAGGAGAACCGCACCGGCCGGCTGAGCGACATCGTCGGCACGATCCAGGCCGAACAGGACGAGATCATCCGCTCCGGGCTCCACGGCGTGCTCGTGGTGCAGGGCGGCCCCGGTACCGGCAAGACGGTCGTGGCGCTCCATCGGGCCGCGTACCTGCTCTACGCCCACCGGTTCCCGCTCGAGGGCCAGGGTGTGCTCGTCGTCGGCCCCAACCGGCTGTTCCTCGGCTACATCGAGCAGGTGCTGCCGTCGCTGGGGGAAGCCGGCGTGGAGATCGCCGTGCTGGCCGACCTCGTCCCCGGGGTTCGGGTCATCGGCCGAGACGACGGGGCACCGGCCCGCATCAAGGGTGATCTGCGCATGGCCAAGGTGGTCCGGCGGGCGTTGCGAGACCGGCAGCGGCCGTTGCGGGCCGACCTGATCGTGCCGATGGGCGCCCGCCGCATCCGTCTGCCGGCGGCGGTCACCGAAACGATCATCAGCGAGGCCCGCCGCCGGTTCCGCACCCACAACGCCGCTCGCCGCTACGTGGTGGCCGAGCTGTTCGAGGCGCTGGCCGAGCACCATCCCGATGCGGTGTCGGCCGATGTGGTGCAGGAGCAGCTCGCCGACTCGGTCGAGGTTCGGGAGGCGCTGCTGTGGATGTGGCCGGTTCTCAGCCCGGCTCAACTCGTGCACGACCTCTACGGGTCCCGCAGTCTGATCCGCTCCGCCGCCCCCGACCTCGACGCCGGCGAACGGGCCGCGCTGTACCGGCCGTGGGCCGAGGAGAAGAACGCCGAGACGGTGGTGTGGACCACCGATGACGTGCCGGTGCTCGACGAGGCGTTCGAGGTGCTCGGCCCGCGTCCGAGGCGCAAGATCGACGACGACGTGCGCACCTACGGGCACATCGTGGTCGACGAGGCGCAGGATCTGTCGCCGATGCAGCTCCGGATGCTGACCCGCCGATCGCTGAACGGGTCGATGACGATCGTCGGCGACATCGCCCAGTCGACCGGAGCGTGGGCCCACGGCGACTGGACCGAGATCCTGGACCACCTACCCGACCGCAAACCGCCCCGCCGGGCGGAGTTGACTGTCGGCTACCGCATCCCGGGTCCGTCGATGGAGCTGGCGGCTCGCATCCTCGAGGTGGCGGCCCCCGAGCTTCGGCCGCCGACGTCGGTCCGGTCCGAAGGGGAGCATCCGACGTTCGTCCCTGTCCATTCGACGAATGGGTCGACGTCGGCACTGCTCGACTCGGTGGTCGTCACCGCCACGGCCGAGGCGGCCGCCGCCGGCGCCGGCAACCTGGCGGTGATCGCGCCGCGGTCGCTGTACGGGCCGATCACCGAGGCGTTCGAGGCGGCCGGTGTGACGATCGGTCGGGCTCCCCGTGACGGGCTGGCCCACCAGATCACCGTCGTTCCGGTCAACCTGGTGAAGGGGCTGGAAGTTGATGTGGCCCTGGTGGTGGAGCCGGCCGCGATGTGGGCCGAGGAGCCGCAGCCGGCGCGCTCGCTTTACGTCGCCTGCACGAGGGCGACCAGGCAGCTGGTGATCGTGCACGCCGAACCGCTGCCCGACGTGCTGGCGTCCTGATGACCGCTCGTCGGCATCGTCCCGCCGCCCGGGCCGGAGTTACGCGCGAATCCGGGCAGTACTGCGTGGTTTCGCGCGTGATTACCCCTTGTCGGCCAGCGCAGCCCGGAGGAACGAGTCGGTGATCGTCGCCACTCGATGGGTGGTGATGTCGGTGCGGCCCACGGCGTGCCATCCCGCAGTACCCGGCGGCCCCGGCACCTTGTCGAGCATCGAGTCGACATCCCACCATCGGTCGTAGGTGCCGTAGCCCCGATCGGCGGTGAGTTCGAAGTAACGCTCCACGAAGCGATCGGCGACGTCGAACCCGGCGGTGACGGCGAGGTTCCAGCGGCAGTGGGCGAGCTCGGCATGGGGGTGCCCGACGCAGGCGTTGACCCAGTCGACGACGCCGGGCGTATCGGTCCACAGCACGTTCAACGGGTGGAGATCCCGGTGCAGGAGCGTGACGGCACCGCCGTCGAGCGTCGGCGAGTCCTGCGCGCAGTGGACGGCGATCGCCTCTCGCCACAGGCCGTGGTCTCCCCACGTCGGCGGCTCCGGGTCGGGTCGAGCCCACGACCGCCACGGGCTGAGGCGATGGCCGTCGGGGAGCGGGGTGGCGGCGATGTCAGCCGCCGCCCCGGCCAGGTCGGAGACCACGTCGTGCAGACCGTCGGTGTCCACGATCATCCGACCCTCGACCCAGGTCATCAGCAGCCGCCCGACGTCCGGCGAGTACTCGGCGGCAACCAGAGAAGGGGCCCGGACCTCCGACAGCTGCCGCGCCAGGATGCGCAGCGCCTCGGCCTCCCGCTCGATGATGTCGGGCTCCCGCGCCAGCAGCTCGCGATCATCGAGAACTCGCAGCGCCAGCGGATCCACCCCGGCGGCGAACTCGCAGCGAATCACGGTTGACGAGATGCCCCCAACGAGGTGCCGATGGGTGGCGACCGGGGCTCCGACCGCCTCGGCCACCCAGACCAGGTCAGCCGCCACATCATCACAGCGGCATGAATCCGCCGGTTCGGTCACGAGCGAATTCTAGGCTTGAAGGCACAACGTCGAAGGGAGCTGTCGGTATGAACGAACCGCCGGAGTGGCTGACCCAGGCCCGCAACAAGTGGACGAACACCGGGCAGGCCCGTCCGTCGTTCGCCGTCGAGCCGGGGCCGGGGCAGGAGTCGGTCTGGGATTACCCGCGGCCCCCGGCGCTGGTCGACGACGGTCGCCTGGTGGTGGTCGGTGACCCCGATGACCCTCTGGCCTCGACCCGTGGCGCGTTGCGGGTGCTCGAAACGGCGAGTCCTCCGACGTTCTATCTTCCACCTGCCGACGTGAAGCGGGATCGGTTGACGCCGGTCGCTGGGTCGTCGATGTGCGAGTGGAAAGGGCAGGCCCGCTACTGGGCCAACGTCGACCGTCCCGACGAGGTCATCGCCTGGGACTATCCTGACCCGTTCGGCGAGTTCGCTCGTCTGGCCGGTTATGTCTCGTTCTACCCCGGGCGGGTCCGGTGCACGGTCGACGGCGAGGTGGTGCGGCCCCAACCCGGCGGCTTCTACGGCGGATGGATCACCGACGAGATCGTCGGGCCGGTCAAGGGAGAGCCGGGCACCGGAGGCTGGTAGCGGCAGCCCTCTCAGCCGCCCGGCTCGGTCAACCGATCACGATCGGGCGATCGCGAGTCGGCGAACGACTCCACGGCCTGTACGGCGGGCAGGGCGCCTGCCCAGGTGATGAAGTCCTCCACGTCATCGCCGCTGACCATCACCCGGAACGACGTCGGCAGGTCCTCGGGCTCGACGAGCGCCACAAGTTCCGGTTCGTCGGCGAAGAAGTCGAGGAAGTCGGCGTAGGTGGCGTCGCGGTCGACGTATCGAATCGCCGTCGCTCGGCCATCCTCGAACAACGCCCGCCGCACCTCGTCGACCGCATCGGGCCCGACGCGAACACGAAGCCAGATGACGAGCTCGGTGCCGACGGTGGCGGTCTCGGCCTCGCCTGCGCCATCAGAGGCAGGGGCGGTCGATTGAGTGGACTCGCCGTCGAGTTGCGAGATGATGCCGATGGCGGCGGCCGCCGCGCCGGCAACCAGAAGGCAGGCGGCCACCAGCAGGAAACGGCCACGGGCTCCGGGCCCGAGCCGGTCCGATCGTGTCGGCTCGGTTGGCCGCGCCGACCGGAACGTCGCCGGATTCGGTTCCGCCACAACGACGGTTTCGGCCAAGTGATCGAGCGAGTCGGTCAGCCGCCGTTCGAAGTCCGTGAGTGTCATGCCAACTCCTTTCGTAGGCCGGCCAGTCCGCGATGGATGAGCGAGCCGACGGTTCCCGGCCGGCAGTCGAGGATCTCGGCGATGGCCGCCTCCGATTCCCGGCCGTAGAACCGCAGCACGATCGCCGCCCGTTGTCGGACCGACAGTCGGGCCAGCGCGTCCGCCAAATCGACCAGCGAGAAGCCGTCGGCCGTCTCGTCGGCGACCGCCTCGGCAAGCGGCGCGGTGTCGACCACGAGTTTCGACCACCGGCTGCGACGGCGGCCCTGATCGCGGCAGCCGTTCAGCACGCAGCGGCTGAGGTAGCGGATGGGATCGGACAGGTCGCCCCATCGCCGGTACACGGCGCCGAAGGCCTCCGAGGCGACGTCATGAGCCTGAGCCGCCGAACCGGTCATCAGGTAGGCCCGGCGGACCTGCGAGTCGTAGTGGGTCCGGAAGAAACTGTCGAAACCGCTCTCGTCAGCCTGCTCGGCGGTGTCGAGGGCAATGTTGTGCGTGTGGCCCATATACATGTTCACGTCCGGAAGCGGCGATTCCTTGCACTCGGCTCCGGATTTCGCCGCGCTAGCTTCTCGACTCGGCGAGATGGCGGCGCACGGCGTCGAGCGAGGCCTGGACGTCGGCCAGGTGATAGGGGAGTTCGCTCGGCTCGATGTTGTCGCAGAACCGTTGGTAGACGCGGGCCATGTTGAGCATGGCCACCGGCTCGAGCTCGGACCACACGTTGCGCACCTCGTTCGAACCGCCGTGGCGGGCCCACCGATCGAGCCAGTGCTCGACGGTTGAACTCGACAGGCGATGGTGCGCCGCCACGTCGAGCAGAGGGCTGCCGATGAACGAATCTCCCCAGTCGAACCAGAGAACCGGATCGGTGCCTCGTCGGCTGTTGCCGCCGTGGGGGTCGCCGTGATTCAACACGTCCGGCAGGCCGAGGTCATCGACCCGCTCGAGCCGTTCGGGAAGCGAGTTGATGAACGACCCGAGGATCTCGTCGTCGGGTGCGAGTCGCTCGACGAGATCCGACAGCTCGGCGACCAGCGGATTGGAGCGAAGGTCGGGTACGCCGCCATCCAGCAGCTGTTCGCGCCGCTCGGCGGAGCACAGCTGCAGGTCGACCAGCGAGTCGACCATGGCCAGCTCCTCGGTGGCGCTCGGGTCGTAGCCGTCGGTACCCGGCATCGGTTCCAGCAGCAGACGATGCTCGTCGGCTGCGATGAGCCGGGGAACGGGCTGATCCGCCATGATCTCCAGCACCGAGCGTTCATGGGCGAAGAACGGCGGCACACACTTGAGCCACACCTCGTCGTGGCCCCGCGAGCGATCGTCGGGCGCAGTCGGGATGGACCAGATCGCCGACAGATTCCACGTCCGATGCTGACGGGCTGGGCGTTCAGGGTCGACCGTGACCACCGAGGCCACCCAATCGAGGTCTGCGGTCGGCCCGCCGAGACGAGCCCAGGGGAGCCGCATCGGGTGGTCGCTGAGGTCGCCCGACCACGGTCGCAGAGCCAGCGGTTCCGGAATCGGCCCGTCATACTCGACGAGGTAGGTCACCCGACGGCCCAGGTGTTCGGTTTCGTCCGGTTCGCCGTGGAGCAGACGGAGTACGTGGGCGCCGGGAAGCAGCTCGGTGATCGGCCGTGTCTCCTGCCACCAGGGCTCCGCCAGGTCCACCGGACCGACGACGCCTCGTTCGGTGCCATCGGACGCCACGAGGACCAGGGCCCCGATCCGGCCTCGGTCCGGCCCGGTCACCGGCGTGCGGGGTCGTTGGCCAGCTCGATGGGCCTGCCGTGCGGGGTTGCTTCAGCCGCTCGCGACCAGGCCGCGGCCACCTCGTCGACGATGTCGCCGGTGGCCACCCCCTTGGTCGCCAGGATCGACTGGAGGGCGTCGGTCCAATGCTCGTAATAGTCCGAGCCGTCGTCGGCGGCACCGGGCCGCGTCACGTGAGCCGACAACGCCTCCGCCCACTCGGGCCACGTGAACACGTCCTGTTCGTGGAGGTGAACGGTCAAGGCGAACACCTGGGCCTGCCACGGTTCGGTGAACGGCTCCTGTTCGGGTGGACGACCCTCAGGCCGGACCAAGGTACGGCTCCCACGCATCGATCGACACGGTCAGCCCGGCTTCGGCGTCGGCACCCCAGAGTTCTGTTCCGTCGAAGCGGACGGTATAGAGCCACTGCGGCTGTTCGCCCCCGCCGTGGGCGTTGCTGTCGGGGTACACGTGGCAGCCGTGGCGGGACTCCACCACTCCCAGCTTTCCCCGGGCGTAGCGGGGGAGCCTGGTGTGGCCGCGGGGGTTGATGACCTTGGTGCGGACCTCGTCGCCGGGAGCGAAGCGGGCCTCGGTGGTGGCGGGGCGATCACACGGGCCGCCGCGGCTCAGCACGCCGGGCACCCGATCGGCAGTGAGGACACGAGGGTTGTCGGGTCCGGGGGCCTGCGATTGCCGGGCCTCGAGTTCGGCTTCGGTGACGACACCGTGTCGAAGCAGGAGGCGCTCCAGGCCCTTCTGCCAGATCTCGTAATAGGTGGAGCGGTAGTAGTCGGCTGGGTGGCGGTTCTCCCGGGCGTGGCGGCTCTCGTCGAGGTTCCAGTGGCCGAGCGCGCCGGCGCACAGCGTCATGCCCAACACCCGCTTCTCCCACTCTGCGTGGAAGTACGGTTCGTCGGGCTCGGGGTCGATCGGGCCGAACCCCATGATCCCGCCGACGTCGTGGGGGCCGTTCATGACGGTGACGGCGCCGGAGCGGTCACGGCCGTCTCGGACGGAGTCGAGGCCACCGCTGTTCCGATCATCGAGTCACGGCTGACCAGAGCGGCGAGTTCGTCCTCGGACCAGCCGTCGGTGCCGTCGGGCCGCATCGGGATCACGAGATAGCGCAGCTCCGCCGTCGAATCCCACACCCTGATGGTCGTCGACGCCGGCAGCTCCAGCCCGAATTCGGCGAGCACCGAGCGAGGCTCCATCACCACCCGCGAGCGGTACGGCGGCGACTTGTACCACACCGGCGGCAGGCCGAGCACCGGCCACGGATAACACGAACACAGCGTGCACACGACGACGTTGTGGACCTCGGGCGTGTTGAACACCGCGTGCATGTGTTCGCCCTGACGGCCGATGAAGCCGAGGGAGGCGATGGCCTCGGTGGCGTCGTCGGCCAGCCGACGGGCGTATTCCGGATCGGTCCAGGCCCGAGCCACCACGGCGGCACCGTTGCGGGGTCCGACGTCGTTCTGGTAGGTGTCGACGATGGCGTCGATCGCCGCCGGATCGACCAGCCCCTTCTGGGTGAGGATCGTCTCCAGTGCCCGGACCCGGGCCTCGATCGGCTCGAGGTGATTGTCGGGATGATCGTGGTCCCCGTGGCTGTGTTCGTTGGTACGACCGGTCCCCACCATGCTGATTCTAGTCGATGTATCCCACCGTCTACGGGCTGTCGCAGGACCGGAGCGCGACCACCGTGGCCGCCGTCCGGTAGTCGAGCCCATCGGACTCCGCGACGTCCCAGACCGTCTCGCACGCGCCGCGAATGCGTTCGTCCAGCCGCTTGGAGATCGTGTCGTCGTCATCCCGGTCCGACGGGTCGGTCATCTCCTCGAAGGACGCCGATACACCCCCGCTGTTGGCCACGATGTCGGGGACGACGGGGATTCCCCGGGACCGTAGAACCTCGGATCCGGCCCAGGTGCACGGGCCGTTGGCACCCTCCATGACCATCGACGCTCCCATCCGTGCCGCCGTCGCCTGATCGATCACGCCCTGGAGCGCCGCCGGGATGAGTAGATCGCAGGACACCTCCATCACCGACATCGGATCCTGATCACCGGCTGCGACCGAGCCCGACTCCGACTTCCGCTCGACGAGTTCCTCCAGGTCGAGACCGTCGGCGTCGGTTGCCGTGCCGCCGCTGTCGGCGGCCGCCACCAACACATGACCCTGATCGCACAGCCTCTCGGCGATGCCCCGACCGACGGATCCGAAGCCGTGGACGGCGAAACGTAGCGACCCGTCGATCCCACGGCGCTCGATCAGCGATTCGGCGACCACCTCCAGCCCACGGGCCGTCGCTCCGTCCCGCAGCTCGAGGCCGCCGGCGTCGACCGGCTTGCCGGTCGCCGCACTCCCATCCCGTCCGGTGGCCGAGCGCCACGACCGATCGATCGCCGCCATCTCCTGTTCGCCGGTACCGACGTCAGGACCGAGCACGTCGGAGTCCGGGCCGATGACCGGCGCCAGCGCCGCAGCCACCCGACCGGTGAGCTCTGTCCGCTGCTCGTCGCTGAGATTGTCGGTGTCGACGACGATGCCACCCTTTCCGCCGCCGAGGGGCAGCCCGACCGTGGCCGTCTTAAGTGTCATGTAGAGGGCGAGGGCCTCGACCTCGGATCGATGCACCGAGCCGGCCATCCTGACGCCGCCTTTGGCCGGACCACGGGTGGTCGAATGTTGTACTCGGATCGCCCTTACCATCTCGTCGGAGGATGGGTGGGGTACGGCGACCTCCACAATGCGCTCAGGTGCCATGAACCGGTTCATGCGGTCTGCAGGCCAGTCGAGGAATTGGGCGGCGCGCAGCACCTGGCGCCAAGCCATTTCGAGCATGGCGTCCATGGTGCTCATTGCCGGGTCGTCGGGGAGTCGAAGGGTCACGGTCGGGCTCCTGGTCAGGCGTGAACCGGGGTTCTACCCGAACAAGATGCGGCCAAACGCTGTGACGATCGCTACACCGCCATGGTGTTTATGGTCGCTTGATGCTGGGCAGATCGGCATCGTAGCGAGTAGCGCCGGAGTATCGGAGACGAGATCAGTGTCAGATGAAAGCACATCTATAAGTGTTGGTGACAAAGTTGAATGGAACTGGGGCTCCGGAACGGGCACGGGAGAAGTCACCGAGCGTTTCACCGAGAAGGTCACCCGTACGATCGACGGCAATGAGGTGACCCGAAACGCCACCGAAGACGAACCGGCATATCTCATCGAACAGGACGATGGCGACGAGGTGCTGAAATCCCAGTCGGAACTCTCCAAGGTGTCCTGAGGAACGCGATGGCCAAGACGGAACAGCTTCCCGGCGTGCTCATCGTCGGCGCCGGCTACGCCGGCATGCACGCCGCCCGGGCTGTGGCGAACGCCGACACGCCGGTCACCATCGTCGACCCCATCGGCGTCCACGGTTTCACCACCCGTCTGGCGGCGGTGGCCGGCGGCACAGCGCCGATCGGCGACGCCTTCGCCCCACTGAGCGCCTTCAGTTATCCGGCCCGACGCGGTCGGGTGGTCGGCCTCGACGACGGACGGATCCAACTCGACGACGGCAGTGAGCTCAGCGCTGATGCGGTGATCGTCACCGCCGGCGCCGCCCCCACCGACCCCGGCCTGCCGGGCATCGAGCGCGCTCTCCCACTGAGGACACCGGGAGATGCCATTCGCCTCCGACGGCGGATCGAATCCGTCGAGGAACTCTCCATCGTCGGGGGAGGTGCAACAGGCGTGCAGCTGGCTGGAGCAGTCGCCGTCTCGCGGCCAGACATTCGACTCCGAATCATCGACCGGGAACCACAGCTCCTGGCCGGACTCGGCGACGCCGTGTCGAGCCACGCCACGAAGCTGCTTCGCCGCCGAGGCGTGGAGCTCATGCTCGACCGGGAACTGCAGGAGATCACCGATGACGGGATCACCTTGGCCGACGGGTACTCTGTCGAGGGCCTGGCGGTTTGGGCCGGTGGATTCGAGTCGGTCGTCGACGACCTCGGAACCGGTCTGCCGGTCGAGGAGACGCGCCTCCAGGTCGACGAGACGCTCTGCGTCGCCGGGTGGTCGCGGACCTTTGCCGCCGGAGATGTCGCGCTGCACCGAAACGGCGCCGGTGAGATCGCCCCCATGGCGGCCCAGATCGCCGTGCAGGCCGGAGCAGCTGCCGGTGCCAACGCCGCCCGCGTCGTCGCCGGTATGAAACCCGACCGAACCGAGCTGGCACACCGAGGCTGGGTGATTGATCTCGGCGGCCACCAGGGTGTCGCGCAGGTCGGGCCTGTTGCGTTGGCGGCCACAGTCCTCGATCTCATTGCACCTCTGCTGCACCTCGCGATCGACCTCAAGCATCTCGTCGAGATCGGCGGCCTGCCAGCGCTGGCCTTCGCACCGGGTCGCCACCGGCCGGACCAGAGCACGATCGAGCATCTCGTCGCCGCCGAACCCGCCTCATTGCCCTAGGTCGCCGGCGTCGCGACCGCACCGAGCCGTCCGACTGGGTCGGGCTCGGTTGCCGTGTACCATCGGCGGTCGTCCGAGGCGACGATCGAGCCCGGCTCACGGTTAGGCTTCGCCGCCTTGGCTGCGCTTCTCGGATTGTTGTCGGCGTTCGGCATCGGGCTGTCCGATCTGTTCGGACGACGCGTCGTGCTGGCCGCGTCGGCCATCACCGCCGCGATGGCCATGCAGCTCTTCGCCGCCTTGGCCACCCTGGTGTTCGCGGTCGTGACCGCCAGCGCGTTCGACGCCGGGTCCTTCGGGTGGGGTTGCCTGTCGGGTCTCGGGATGGCCGGCGGCCTGTCGTTCTACTACATGGGGCTCGAGCGTTCGACGGCGACCCTGGTGGCGCCGATCGTGGCGTCGCTGTCGGCGTTGCTGCCCTACGTCTATGCGGTGAGTCGGGGCACGCCGTCGTCCCGCCTGGCGATTGCCGGCGCGGTCGTGGCGGTGATCGGCCTGGTCTTCGTCACCGGGGGCGCGGTTTCGATGGAGCGCCTACGGGCCGGAGTGCGGTACGGACTCCTGTCGGGGTTGGCCTACGCCTGGGCCGCGATCTCGTTCATCGAGGCGGCCGACGCCGAGGGCTGGTGGCCGCCCGTCGGGCAGCGCGTCACCGGCCTGCTGGTGCTCGTGCCGGTGGCGATGGTGATGGGGCGCCGCACATTTCCCCCGGCCGGTCAGCGCATCAACGGGATGCTGGCCGGGTTGCTGACCGCCGGTGTGTCGGTGCTGTACCTGGCGGCGCTGGGGATCGACGCCGCCGTCGGGTCGGTGGCGCTGTCGACGTTCCCGGTGTTCAGCGTGGTGATCGGCCGGGTGTTCTTCGCCGACGCCCTGCAGCGGACCCAGATGGTGGGCATCGCCCTCGTGGTCGGAGGGATGGCGGCGCTCAGCCTGGGCTGACGGCCGCTCAGGTCGACTTCAGGCGTTCGGCCACTTCTGTCAGACCGTCGACTCCCATGGCGCCGACCTTCGTTTCGACCGTGGCGTCGTCATTGATGAAGGCGAACGCCGGCTGGGAGAACACGCCGTAGCGTTCCCAGATCACGCCTCCCTCGTCGACGATGTGCTCGAAGCCGCCGACGTCGTAGGTGTCGACGAAGGCTCGGATGGCGTCGACGTCATCGCGGCCCGCCACGCCGATGATCCGGACGTCGTCCCCGTATTCACGTTGTACCGCCGCGACCGCGCCGGATTCACGTTGACAGGTGACTCACCACGGCGCCCAGAACCAGAGGATGGTGTCCGTGCCTTCGAGGGAGTTGACGTCGATCTGGCTGCCGCTGACCGTCGCCAACTGGCCGGTGTCGGCAGACTGCTCGGCGGGTGCTGCCGTGACGGCGGTGTCGTCGGTCGCCGAACAGGCCGAGAGGGCCAGGGCGGCGACGAGGGCCGAGGCGACGACAAGCCGGACGCCGGCCCCGTTCGATCCATTGAACATTGTGTTCATCGTAGGGCGGAAAGGGGGCGCGGCAAATGAGTCACCTGTACGTAACCGGTGGCGAGTAGGCTTTATTCGGCACTTGAACGTACATTGGGTCGCTCCAGCCGTCGATCCGGTGATCGACCCGGCGATGGAGTCGACTGATTGTGGAGATAACCAACCCGCTCACAGCCCTGGCGTTCATCATGTTGGCCGCCTCGACTGCGCAGTGGCTGAGTGCCCGGATGCAGCTCCCCTCGGTGCTGTTCCTCCTGGCTGTGGGCGTGGCCGCCAGCCCGTTGATGGATCCCGACGAACTCTTCGGCGACCTCCTTTTCACCGCCGTGGGTCTGGGCGTGGCCGTGCTGCTGTTCGAGGGCGGAGCCAGCCTCAAGTGGCGCAGTATCGGGTCGGCCAAGGCGCCGGTGATCCGCCTGGTCACCATCGGGGCGGTCCTGACCTGGGCCATCGCCTCGATCGTTTCGGCCATCGTGCTCGACCTCGACCGCGGGCTCGCGCTGTTGATCGGGGCCATCCTGATCGTGTCGGGCCCCACGGTCGTGATGCCGCTGCTGCGTGTTGTCCGACCTCGTGAGCCGAGCGCGTCGATTCTGCGGTGGGAGGGCATCCTCATCGACCCCATCGGCGCCGGTCTCGCCATCGTCGTGCTCGACACGCTGCTCGAGGAGCAGGGTCTACGTGAGGCGCTGATGCTGATCGTGACCACCTTCGGCGCCGGCCTGCTCGTCGGCCTGGCCTTCAGCGTTGCGGTGATCGAGGCGCTGCGTCATCGGTTGATTCCCGATCACCTGCAGGTCAACCTCACGTTGGCCGTCGTCGTCGGCTCCTACGCGCTGGCCAACCTGATGCGGCCCGAAGCCGGGCTGGTCGCCGTGACCGTGCTCGGCATGGCGTTCGCCAATCAGCGGCGAGCGCCCTCGGCCCACATCGTCGAGTTCAACGAGCATCTCGGCGCCACCATCCTCGGCGTGCTGTTCATCGTGCTCGGGGCCAGAGTCGACCTCCAGGCCGTCTGGGACAACCTGATCCCCAGCCTCATCATCATCGCCGTGCTGGTGGTGATCGCCCGGCCCGTGGCGGTATTCGCCTCGACCGCCGGCACATCGGTGAACGCCCGGCACCGGCAGTTCCTGATGACGCTGGCTCCCCGCGGCGTGGTCGCCGCGGCCGTCGCCTCCTTGTTTGCGGTGGAGCTGGAGCATCACGACGTCGACCCCGGGCCGTTGGTGCCGGTGGTCTTCACCGTCGTGGTCGGCACGGTGGCGCTGGCCGGATTCGGGGCCAAGACGGCGGCCCGCCGATTCCGGGTCGCCCGACCCGAGGCCAACGGCGTGGCGCTCATCGGAGGCGGCCCGTTTGCCATCGGCTTGGCCCGGGAGCTTCTGTCGGCCGGTGTGACCACCATCCACGTCGGATTGAGCGACGAGGACGAGCGGGCCGCGGCGGAGGAGGGCCAGCTCGTCTATCAGGGCCGGTTGGATTCCGAGGAGTTCTCCGAGGCGATGACCGAGATCGGGATCCGCCAGGCGGTGGCCCTGTCGGGCATCGACCACCTCGACATGTTCGCCCTGAGCCAGATCGCCGAGGTCGTCGGCACCGAACATCTCTACGGGTTGTTCGACCCGTCCAGAGGTGAGGAGGAGGTGGCGTCACGGGTCATCTCCCCGGTCGCCGTGCTGCCCAACGAGTACACGCCGGAGCGGGTGCACCACCTCACCGAATCGGGTGTCGGCGTGCGCACCGTGATCGCGGCGTGGGCCGGGCTGCCCGGGTGGCTGCCGATCTGCGGCATCGAGAATCAGGCTCAGCAGGTGGTGTTCAACGTCGATCCGGATCAACTGGCCGACGATGACCTGATCATCCAGATCGGCCCGGGCCTGAGCACCGACTACGAATACCGCCAGCGGTAGATTCGGGCACTCCCTCCTCGCAACCGGCGGCTCCCTCCTCGCAACCGGCGGCTCCAGCCCACCGAAACGGCGGTCTGCGGCCGCCAGTCTCCTTGGATCTAGTTGACCGGTCGTCTAGTTCGTGGTAGCGTGACCTGCATGCCGACCGAAACGCCTCCCCGCCAGCGCCTCATCGACGCCGCAGCGTCGTTGTTTCACCAGCAGGGTTACCACGCTGTTGGAGTCAACGATCTGTGCCGGGAGGCCGACGTTCGGAAGGGAAGCTTCTACCACTTCTTCGACTCGAAGGAAGCACTGGCCCAGGCGGCCATCGAGCACAATCGCACCGGCACTATCCGAGATGTGCTGGAGCCGTGCTTCGCCGACGACGTGCCGCCGGCCGACCGCATCCGGCGCTACTTCGACGTACTTGCCGAGTTCAACGAGTCTCGCCTCGAGGACATCGGCGTGTTCCTCGGCTGTCCGTTCGGCAACATGTCGGCCGAACTCGGTGGTGACGAGGGGCTGATCACCGGCGCGGTGACACAGGCCCTCACCACGATCCGCGACTACTTCGAGCGGTGCCTCGAGAGCGCCAGGGCCGATGGTGTCGATATCGACGCTGCACTTGGCGCCGACGCCCTCCTCGCGTACATGGAGGGGGTCGTGTTGATCGCCCGCTCCCGTCGAGACCCTGATGAGATCCGCCGTCTCGGTGCCTTGGCGCCGGCGGTTGTTGGTCTGGAGTAGGGGACGCTCTGTTCTGTTCATGCGGTCTTGCTTTGTCCGGCCCGGCTAGACGACCGGTCAACTATTAGAAACCCAACCCAAACCAGAAAGGAGCTCATCATGAGCCTCACCAATCCAACCGTCCGAACCACCCAGCTGCCCGACTGGGTTCACCACGACGGAACCCGTTTCCGAGCCATTGACTTCGAGGCGGTGATCGACGCCGACCTCGACAGGGTGTGGGCGGAGGTCGCCGACAACTACGTGAACGTTCAGAACGTGCAGCCGGCCATCGTGGCCTCCTACGGGCTGCCCGGCGAACCGGAGATCGGCCCCGGCGCGGTCCGGCATTGCGATATTGACTTCAACGGTCGTGATGTCGCCATCAAGGAGCGCATCATCGACTGGATCGACGAGCCGGACTACAAGGAGTACACCTACGACGTCTACGAGTCGAAGGGGTTCCCGGCCCGGGTGTTCAACACGTGGTCGGTGCGTCGCGGTTCCGACGGCAAGACGTATCTTCGCAACGTGTTCTACTTCCGGATGAAGCCGTTCGTGATGACGTACTTCTCGGTCGGCCAGATCCGAGGCGCCGCTCGTGGAGGTGTGCTGGGCTACAAGTACTTCCTCGAGACCGGCCGGGCTGCCGCCGGTCCGGAGGACATCGAGCGCCACGCCACCGCTTCCATCCCCGGCCCCGGCGGCCTCGCCGCAGCTTGAGTCGAACCGCCCGGAGAGTCCATCAATTCGATCGTCGGCTCCGCCGACGGCCAGTAGGATGGTGGACTCTTCCTGGGCGTTTAACTCAGCTGGCTAGAGTGTCTCCCTTACAAGGAGAAAGTCGGGGGTTCGAGTCCCTCAACGCCCACGTGTTCGCTGCGGAGCAGCTCACCCCGAGTTCGGCTTCGCCGAACGTCGCTGGCTGAACGGTGGACCGGATTCGAAAGCGGTCCTATGAGGGCCATCGCAGTCCCCGGTTCTGACTCGCGAAAGGACGTCTTTCAGTCCCCGTCGGTCACTCCAGCGGACAGGAGCAACTCCGCGGACATGTCGTGTCGGCAGGAGTGGCAAATGCCGAACGAGATCGGCGGCATCGATTGCTGCTCGAGGAGACGATCGACGTGCACGAGTTCCTCGATGTCGAGCCACGCTGAACCCGATTGGCCTCGCCCGCACCAGCTACAGACCGGTACCGGCTCGGCGTCCTGGTTTCGAGGCGTTTGAAGATCGAGAAGCCCGACAGGTTCGCGGGTCTCCTCGAAGACGAGGACACACCGGAAGTGCACTCGGCCGTCGGTTTCCGGAGTCACGACCATCTCGAACCACCGCCGAGCGTGGGGTGCATCGCATCGGAGCGGCACGCGAGCCTGCTTGCGGGTTGCTCGAATCCGGTCGACGAGCAGCCGCCACAGCTCCCGGACCTCGGCCTTGTCGAAGTAGGTCCAGAGGGTGCGGTCCGGTGCCAGGGCGGTGAGCCCGGGGGCGCCATTGTCATGGGCGAACTCGGACCAACCGCCTCCGACCTCGACCATGACGTCGTTGCCGTCGATCCAGTACTCGACCACGGCACCGGTTCCAGGATCGCGACTCGGCGGCTCCTTGGCGGCGGTGTGGCGTTGGTGCTCATCCGATGCGACCGCTGCCGCGATGCTGTCCCAGAGATCTGCGGGCGGATCCTCAAGGACAAAATCCGACGCGTCGATCTCGGCCACGATGCGACCAACACGATCCAGGACCGAGGGGTCCACGTCGGCAGCGTCCTTGTTGCGCTCCATCATTCCAGTCTAGAACCGCCTCTTTGACGTCGGCATCACGAAACCCTTCTACGACTACACCGGAAACGGCAGTGAGCCGCCCAAGAGATGCTTGGGCGGCTCACCGTTATGCCGCCACGGCTCGGGGAGAGGAAGGGCAAGGGGATTGCCTGAGCCGTGAGGTTTGACGCAGCTGTTACTGCGGAGGCAGGAGCACGGAATCGATCACGTGGATGACGCCGTTGGATGCCTCGATATCGGTGGTGACGACGGTGGCGTCGTTGACCATGACGGTGTCGCCGTCGACGGAGATGTCCACGTCAGCGCCATTGACCGTGGCGACGCTCTGGCCGTCGAGCCCCACGACGTCAGCGGCCGGCACGTTGCCGGGCACGACATGGTAGGTCAGGATTCCAGCCAGGTCGGGGCTGGCCAGCAGCTCCTCGGCGGTGAGGCCCAGTGCGTCGAGGGCGGCGGCGAAGGCATCCTCGGTCGGAGCGAAGACCGTGAACGGGCCGTCACCGGAAAGGGTGTCGACCAGATCGGCCTCGGTCAGTGCGGCCACCAGGGTGGGGAACTCACCGGAGGCGACGGCAACGTCGACGACAGTACCGGGACCTTCATCAGCGCTCTCCTCCATGGCATCATCGCCCTCCTCCTCCTCCATGGCATCGTCGCCCTCTTCCATGGCGTCGTCACCCTCTTCTTCCATGGCGTCGTCACCCTCTTCTTCCATGGCGTCGTCGGTTTCTTCCTCCGCGGCCTCGTCGGTCTCCTCGTCCGCGGCCTCGGCGGCCTCCTCGACCGTCTCCTCGGTGGTCTCGGCCGTTTCGGTGGCATCGTCGCCGCATGCCGCAGCCACCAGGCTCACGGCAAACAACGCAGCCATCAGCTTCATGAGTGTCATACGCATTTCGGTCTCTCCTCGTGTGGACAGGTTTGGTTGGTGGTACATACCGGTCAACGAGGAAGGTCCCGAGACAGATGCGGTCGTGGCTATGACACCGGTCATACGCGGATCGGGAGTCGGCGAACACCAGAATTCCTTGTGTCGCTTGGTCGTTCGCGGGCGCAAACGACCGGTTTTGACCGTTCTCGCCCGTGAACGACATCGGATCCCGGCGCCTGAACGCTAGATCGCCGGGGGTGGCGGCGGTTGTTCGGTGGGTGAGTCGGGGGAAGTCGGAGGGGCCGTCGAACGTGAGCGAGGCGTCACCGGCGGTGGGGGCATCGACGGCTCCGCCGCCAGGGGAGGCGGAAGCAGGTGGGCCGGGATCGGCTCATCGGCTGACGGCGACGTTGGCTGATCGCTCGACTTGCGTTCGTCGAGTCCCGAGTGCGATCAGGGCGAACGCACCGATCGGCCAGGAGCACGCACAGCGCTCCGGTGAACACGGCCGAGCAGCGTGGTCGAGGCTCCCGGATCGGCCCGGCTGCGAGTCCGGCGTCCTGGAAGTCGAGGATGCCGTCGCCGTCGGCGTCGCCAACCCCTTCCTCCACGTCGCTCACCCCGTCGCCGTCGGAGTCGTCGTCGAGGTAGTCGGGCACACCGACGCCGTCGGAGTCGGTCTCCCCCTCGATGGCGTCGGCGATGCCGTCGCCGTCGGAGTCGGTGTCGATGAAGTTCGGCAGGCCGTCGCCGTCGGGGTCGTCCCGTGCCCTCGGCGCGGTTGGTGATGCCGTCGCCGTCGCAGTCGTTGTTGGTCCCGCTCGGAGGTTGGTCGTCGGGGTCGGGGAACGGATCGGGCACACAGGTGCTGGTCGGGATCGGGGTCGACTGACGCCTCGTCGGCGTAGCCGTCGCGGTCGGCGTCGACGTCGTCGTTGGTGAACGTGCACATCGACCTCGGCGCCGGCCGGTACACGACCACCTGATCGCCGGTCACCGTGGCGCCCTCGCAACTCAGGTCGACGCCGTAGCCGTCCGGTCCGGACTGACGAATCGTGTAGAGCCCGGCGGCCGTCTCGACCTCGGTCAAGTCGGCGGCGCCGCCGGGGCCCGACAGCGAGCTGTCATCCTCGGCCGTCACGGTCACGGTGAAATCGTCGGCCGAAGCCGTCCCGGGAGTCGGTTCGTCGTTCACCATCACGCTGAGCACCGTCAACGTGGCCAGCCCGTTGGTGGTGATCGTCAGATCATCGATGACGAAGTCGACGCCCGACCGCTCGCCCACGTTGTCGTACAGCGACAACACCACCTCCTCGACCGGCGCCACGAACGTGAACGATGTCTCCCGCCAGACGAGACTCTCGGCGTTGGGCAGGTCACCGGTGCCGGACCCCGCGATCCGCTCGCTTCCGTCGAAGATGTTGAAGCTCACGTTCGGCACCCCACCGTTGCCATTGCGATTGGCGTTGGCCAGCCAGCCGCTGACGCAGTACGTCTGCCCCGGTGTCAAACCCCCGACCGTGGCCCGGTAGACCTCCTGAGGCTGGTCGGCCACGTCGAGCACCATCATCCGGCCATTGGAGTCGTCGGGGGTGTGATCCTCGGAGGTGGGGAACCACCAGCCCCCATGGCGCTCGGTCAGGTTGCTCGTGATCGTGTATTCGCCGTTCCCGATCCGCTTCGGCTCGGGCCCGTTCCACCGCATCGGCGTCGAGCCCTGCGTGGTCGAGATATCGACATCACCGGGTCCGGCGCCGAAGTCCTCGGCCCACACCAGGCTCGAACACTCACCGTCGTCGACCGGCTCGTCCTGGGCCGCAACCGGCGTGGTCAACGCCACGGTCAGCGTCGCGGCGGCACCGAGGCAGGCCATGATCACCCGTCCAACGGACCGGATTCCGAGGCGCGCCGGCGACTCACCCGATTGAGCGTTCACCGGCACATGCCATGCACGGCTCCCGCCCGACCCCGCATCGGACCGACGACCACCTGCATCCACCCCAGAAAGGGTACCCAACGGTCGCCGCATCGACCCCGGCTCGCCGGCCCGAAGAGCCGTATCTTCGCCGTCGTCGGGGATTGCCGCGGTCTCAGCGGGAGTCGGGACTAAGCTGGCCGTCGGCGAGCGGAGCCCTGTCTCAGAGAGTTCCGCATGATCCTGAATTTGTTTCGCATCGCTTCGGGAGGTCGCCTGTTCCGACGCCTGTCGACCCTGCTGGTGATGGCCCTGCTCTCGCTGACGGCGGTCGCGACACCGGCCACGGCACAAGACGGTGATCAGGGGAATCCACCCGAGACCACCGAACCAGCCGATCAAGCCGAAACACCTGACGAGGAACCGCCACCGGAGATCCCCGTGCGTGAGATCATCTTCCCCGTCGTCGGACCGGTCACATACTCCGACACCTTCGGCGCCTGTCGCGGCTCCCGTTGTAGCCGGTCGCACAAAGGGGCCGATCTCTTCGGGGCCAAACTCGCGCCCCTGGTGGCCGCGGCTGACGGAACGATCACCTTCGTCCGCCGCTCGGCCACCGGGACCGCCGGCAACACCGTCATCATCCGCGACGACGAGGGTTGGCGATACCTCTACCTTCACCTCAACAACGATTCGCCGGGCACCGACGACGGCGCCAACCCACAGGCTTGGATCCTGCCGAACCGTCTGCGAACGGGCGACCAGGTCAAAGCCGGTGACGTCATCGGCTATCTCGGCGACTCGGGCAACGCCGAGCGAACCCCCAACCACCTTCACTTCGAGATTCGACCGCCGGGACAGGACGCCATCAACCCGACCCCGAGCATCGAGGCTGCCGAAGCGGCCGGCCGGGTGATCGCCGTGGCTCCCCTGGCCTCGACAGCCGAGGGCCGCGCCGAACACGAAGCCACGATCAGCGCGTGGTACCGGGCGCTACTGAAACGGGAACCGACCAGCGCCGAGCTCTTTGCCTGGAGCGACCGGATGGCGATCGGGTTCGCCACGAAGGACGACCTGATCGCCGACATCACGATGGCGCCGCCCAGACGGGACTCGGCCGGATCGATCTACCGCTCGTTCCACGTCGCCCACCAACGACGCCCCGACCTGACCGAGATCCGAGCCTGGCTCCGGCGATGGGAGGCGGGGGCCGACACCGAGACCATCATCGGTGAGCTCCTCGAGAGTCCCGAATGGGCCGACACCCACGGCACGTTGACCGACGCCGAGTTCATCGAGGTGCTGTACCGCAACGCCCGAGGCCGCCCGCCGACGGCCGGCGTGCGCAACTATTGGACACGGCAACTCGCCGGCGGCAGAGCCCGGGCGTCGATGGCCGCCTACTTCGTCGACTCCTACGGCCTCAAGAACGAGACCTGGCATGCGTTGGAGGTCACCCAGGCGTTCCGGGCCGCTCTCGATCGACTCCCGACCGACGAGGAATACACCCGGTGGATCGCCCACCTCGACGATGGAGGGCTGCTACCCGACATCGTCGACGCCATACGGGGATGATTCTGGTCGCCCGGGCAGCGCCCGGCGGTTTGAGCTACGTTGGCCACGTGAATCCAGCACAGTTGGCGTACCAGGCCGGCCGGGCCATGATGACCGGCATCTCGCTCACTCTCAAGATCGGACGCTTCCTCTACGACACCTTCGCAAGGTGGCGGGCCGAAGGTCGGTTCGAGGAGTGGGCGGAGGTTGCGAAACAGCGGACCGACGACGCCAAGTCCAACCTCGAACGTCTTCGGGATCGGCCGTGACTGTCACTGACGGCCCCGATCAGACGTTGCGAATCGATCGACGATTCAATGGTCCGCCCGACTCCGCCCACGGTGGGGTGGCGTGCGGGGTTTTCGCGGGGGCCGTGGATTCTCGGGCCGCGACCGTCCGCCTCCTGGCCCCGCCTCCGATGGACACCGACTTCACCATCTCCCGGGAGGGCGAGGTCGTGACCGTCACCGGGCCGGCCGGGCCTGTGGCCGAGGTCCGCTCCGCGCCACCAGCCGAGATCGAGCCGCTTCCCTGGTTGAGCGACGGCGAGGTCGACCGCTCCCGGAGCACCTGGGATGAGATCCTGCGGGCGGCGGGGCATCCGTTCCCGACGTGTTTCGGTTGCGGCGGCGAACGGCCCGACGGCGACGGATTGGAGCTGTTTGCCGGCCTGCTCCCCGGCACCGACATCTCGGGCGCCTGGTGGGAGCCGGATGAATCGATCGCCACCGCGGGCCTGGTCGACGACTGGGCCGTGTGGGCCGCGGCCGACTGCCCGAGTGGTGGTGTGGTCATCCCCCTGCTCGACGACGGACAATTGATGATGCTGGGTCAACTCCAGGTGTGGATTCACCAATCTCCCGAGGTCGGAAGCCGGTATCAGGTGGTCGCTCGATCACAGGGTCGGAAAGGTCGCCGGCTCACCAGCGACGTGGCCGTCGTGGCGGAGTCGGGGGTCCAGCTAGCCGTGGGCCGGGCAACCTGGATCGCACTCGAGGGCGGCAGCCACCGGTGATCCCGCGGCGCTGACCGCGGTATCCACGAGGATCGACAAGCAGCAACATAATATTGCTATGTGCCTGGGCTCATCATTGCTGCAGAGTTGGAGATACCCCGTCCCGACACGACGTCGGGCTGGCTCTTCCTCGTCTTCGGCATCGTGTTGGCGGCGTTTCTCATCAACGAGGGTTTCTATCAGCTCGTACGAAAGACGTACCCGGAGCTGAAGAAGACGCTCCTCTTCGCGTTCGCCCTCGTGGTTGTCGGAGTCCTTGCCGCCAACGAGGCGGGCTGGGGCCAGGACCCGGTTGTCCAGGTCGATGTCTTGCCGACCGAAGGTTCGGCCGAGACACCCCCGCTGGCCGGGGCCACTGCGTCGAACGACGGCACCAGCCCATAGCCGGACCATGCGACCGGGCTGAGCCGGCCGCTCTCAAACCACCGGGGTGAGGTCGGACCCGACAGCGAGGCGGTGGCGCCGCACAAGAGGTGCGAGCAGTGCCAGGAAGGCGATTCCCGCGCCGGATGAGAGAACATCGACAGCCATCTGACCGATCGCCTGAGCAATGTAGTGGTCGATCGTCGGGACCTCGTCGACGGGAACGGTCGGAGCGAGAATCCCCGTCGTGTTCGCCACGAGGAACAAGCCCCACCAGACCTTGGCGACCCGTGGCAGGGGCGCTCCGTTCGTTCCGCTCCGGTTCGACAGGCTGGTCTGCCAGATCTGCCGAACGACCTGGAACGGGCGAACGAGACCCAGGAACGGCACAAGCCAACCCGTGATGGCCCAGTGACTCTTGTATTCGACCCAGCCCGGCGCGATCTTCGCGCCGTTGTCCATCATGCGCTTGAACAGGATCATCACGCAGATACCGGTCGCGAGCAACAGAAGACCCTCGCCCAACAGCAACAACGCCGACACGTCGTACGCTCGAGCCACGGCGTCGGAAACGTCCCAGATCGACTCCGTCCGGTCGAGTGCAATCGTCAGGTAGATCTGGATCAGCGAGTCGACGGCGGTCACCGCAATCGAGGCCAGGATGAGGTACCGGACCGCGCCGGCCAGACCGTCGATGCGGGCGAAATCCGTTGGCTGGGAAACCCGGGTGTCGCTGACGCGGAACGGGGAGGGGTGGGCCAGGGTTTGCGTCGGCCCCGACGGCGGAGCGACCGGCGGCGGGGGAGCGGACCGAGGCGGAGGGATGAACGGCGGAGGCGCGTGCGTCGGGTCCGGGGTCATGGAGCTGAGATCGACCACCGTCGCAGTCGCCTTGAGCAAGGCGGGAAGCCTACCTGTCAGCGGTCGGCGGCGGACCAGCCGCTGATCCCCACGACTCGCAACACGAGGATCCGGGCGAAGGGTCGGTCCCGGTACTGTCGGTAGCGTCCCACCAGCGCCGCGGTGAGGGCATCGATCCGGTCGGGGGGAGGCTCCGGCTCCCACCTGAGTTCGACCCGCACCCACCACAGTTTCGTCCAATCGTCGCCGTCCCACCGATCGACCAGCAGCGTGGCGCGAGGGTCGCTCTCCAGATTTCGTTCGCGTTGGAGGCGGGACGATGCTTTGGGCTTCACCGTGTCGATGGGTATCGCCACGAACCCGTCCCCGTCGGCCGCGAACACGCACGGCACGGCGTCGACCCCCCGCTCGGTATGAAGGGTGCAGAGCACGCCGTG
This sequence comes from Acidimicrobiales bacterium, assembly GCA_965216655.1. Taxonomy (GTDB): domain Bacteria; phylum Actinomycetota; class Acidimicrobiia; order Acidimicrobiales; family SZUA-35; genus JAHELU01. The sequence continues at coordinate 108,019 of CBDCGP010000029.1, read as the reverse complement.
GTCGTGGGCCGTCAAGCGAGCCAGCGCCTCTTGGTCGGTGAGTCTCACGGCACTGGGGTTTCCGGTCGTGTGCATCACCGCCAGTGTGCCCGCCGACAACCGGGAGTAGTACGTTGGGCGGCGTGACCGCACAGAGGGTCGAGAGGAACAACCGGTGAACCTTGCCACCTGGGTCGAGCGGCAGGGGCGCCGCCGACCGCACGAACCGGCTCTCGCCGAGGGCGAGCGCGTCCATGCCGACTGGGCCACCTTCGCCGAGCGGGCCGCTGCCACTGCGGCCGGGCTCCGCCACGAACACGATCTCTCCCCCGGCGATCGGGTCGCGATCGTGATGCGCAACCGGCCCGAGTACCTGGAAGCGCTGTTCGGCATCTGGCACGCCGGAATGGTGGCGGTTCCGATCAACGCCCGACTCCATCGCGACGAGATCGCCTACATTCTCGACCACAACGGGGCTGCCGTCGCCGTCACCGACGACGACCATGCCGACGGCCTCCATTCGTTGCTCGACACCGTCGACACGCTGCGGGCCGTTGTCGTCGCCCCCGGTGATGGGTGGGATCGGCTCACCGGATCGGAGCCGATGGCGCTCGTCGATCGACGGCCCGACGACGCCGCCTGGCTGTTCTACACCAGTGGCACCACGGGGCGCCCCAAGGGGGCGACGCTCACCCACCGCAATCTGCTCATGATGTCGCTCAGCTACTACGCCGACATCGACTCCATGTCGGCGAGCGATTCCGTGCTCCACGCCGCGCCGATCTCGCACGGCTCCGGGCTCTACGGGCTGCCTCACATCGCCCGGGGAGCGGTCAGCATCACGCCCGAATCCGGCGGTACTGATCCGGACGAGATCGCTTCACTTCTGCCCCGCTGGCCGGGTATGTCGTTCTTCGCCGCCCCGATCATGGTCAAGCGCCTGGCCGCGTCGCCGGCCATGGCCGCCGCCGATCTGACCAACCTGAAGACGATCATCTACGGCGGGGCACCGATGTATCTGGCGGACCTGGAGGCCGCCCTCGACGTGCTCGGGCCCCGCCTGGCTCAGATCTACGGCCAGGGCGAGACGCCGATGACGATCACGGCGTTGTCCAAGGCCGACCATGGCGAACGGCATCATCCTCGATGGCGTGAGCGGGTGCAGAGCGTCGGGTTTCCCCGCACCGACGTCGAGGTCCGCGTCGTCGGCGACGACGACGGGGAGCTGCCGACCGGCGAGATCGGCGAGATCGTGGTGCGGGGAGAGGTGGTTATGAGCGGCTACTGGGATCAGCCCGAAGCCAGCGCCGAAACGCTCCGGGGCGGTTGGCTCCACACCGGAGACGTCGGCAGCTTCGACGACGACGGATTCCTCACGCTGCGCGACCGGTCGAAGGATCTGATCATCAGCGGCGGGATGAACATCTACCCCCGCGAGGTCGAAGAGGTCCTGTTGCACCACGCCGGTGTCAAGGCGGTGTCCGTCGTCGGCCGCCCCGATCCGGAGTGGGGTGAGGCGGTCGTGGCCTTCGTCGTTGCCGACGGTGCGGACCCGCCCGCGATCGGCGACCTCGACCAGACCTGTCTCGACAGCATCGCCCGGTTCAAACGGCCGAAGGAGTATCGCTTCGTCGACAGCCTGCCCACCAACAACTACGGCAAGGTGCTCAAGCGTGAGCTGCGGGAACGGCTGGTGGCCGAGGCCGAGGCCGAGGTCGACTGAGGAGACGGCCGCTCCCGTCCGCTTTGGAGCAGGACGTACGTCAGCCCGACTGCAGAGCGGCGGTCAGCTCGCTCAGGTCGCCACGAAGCTGCACGATCGACGGATCATCGAGCAGGGTGCTGCACCGCACCTGTTCCTGGACCGCCGCGGCGGCCGATTCGAGTTCGGCGCCGGCGTCGGTCAACCGGACGTGCACCACCCGACCATCGTCGTCGTCACGATCGCGGGTGACAAGGCCGGTCTGCTCCAGCCGGTCGACGATCGGCGACACGGCGTGCGTGGCGAGGCCGAGCGACGCTGCGATCTCACCGACCTGACGTGACCGGTGCTCCCACAGGATCAGCAACACGAGGTATTGGGGGTAGGTGAGTCCGATGGCCTTCAGGAGCGGCCGGTAGACGCGAATGATGGCGTTGGTCGCCGCATAGAGGGCGAAGCAGAGCTGATCGTCGAGGCGGCCGGCGGTGGTGCCGACCGCGTCAGTTGATGGCGAAACGGTCATCGTCGAAGAAGTGTAGCATTTGCCCAAGATACATCACGCGTGATACAAATGAACAAGGAGGTCAATCAACCATGAAGCTCGCCCTGTACCTGCCGAATTTCCGTGACGAGGTGACCGTCCAGGAGCTGCGGGATCTGACCGCACTCGCCGAAGAGCTCGACTTCGACTCGATCTGGACACTCGACCGCATCGTCGTGCCCGAGGCGTCGGACCGGGAGGAACTCCAGTACCCGTTCGGCATGATGACCGAGTTCCCCAAGTCGCTGCCGGTGTCGGCCCGCGGGCAGTGGTTCCAGGGTTGGCCTTTGATCCCGTGGCTGGCCGCCATCACCGAGAAATGCCGCATCGGCATGAGTATCTGCGACACGCCGTACCGGGCGCCAGGAGTGCTGGCCGCCGAACTGGCCACCGTCGACCACCTGTCGAACGGCCGGCTCAACGTGGGCGTCGGCGCCGGTTGGATGCCGGAGGAGTTCGCCGCCGCCAGCGCCGCCCACATCTTCCCCAAGCGGCACACCCATGTGCGGGAGACGATCGAGATCTGCCAGGGCATCTGGACCAACGACCTGTTCGAGTACCACGGCACGTTCGCCGACTTCGAGCCGTGTGGCTTCGGCGTCAAACCCCTCCAGGATCCGCATCCACCCATCTTCTTCAGTGGCCTACGGGACCCCAAGCGGTCGGCCAACCGGATCGCAACGTACGACCTGTCGGGCTGGATCGGCATCCAGGACACGCCCCGCGAGCTGGGCGAGTGGCGCGGACCGATCCAGGCCGAGCTGGAGGAGCTCGGTAAACCCGATGCCATGGACGACCTCGAGCTGTGCAGCATGTACTGGTTCGTCATCACCGACGAGGAGATGGACCAGACCGACAACGGGAAAGCCAGCAACATCCTTGTTGGCACGAAACAGCAGATCACTGATAATCTCAAGCGACTGGCTGAAGTCGGCCTGACCATGCCACTCATCTGGCCGCCGTTCACCGACGTGCCGGTCTCCAAGACACTCGACGACCTCAAGGTTCTCAACAACGAGATCCTTCCCGAGGTCAACGCCATGTAGGCGCGGAACGTAAGCGCAACAGTTCCGGCGGGAACCGCGGCAAGGCCCACCCCCTATCCGGGTGGGCCTTGCCGCGTCAGTTGCCTGCTGTTGTGAGCAGCCTCGCCGTTCAGGTGTCTTCCCGGGGATCCGGTGAATGCGTCGGACATCGCAGCCCAGGCGACCGTGTTCGATGTCGTTCGACCACAGCCCCTGCCGCTTCACCGACGAGCCGACAATCAGGGCATCGGCGGCCCCGTAGCGACCGATGGAGTCGGGCGTGACGCCTGAGCCGACCAGCGTCGGGATGGTGACCCGGTCGGCAACCGCGGCCACGTCGGACGGGTCGGCCGGTCGGGCCGTCGCCGCGCCGGTGACGATCACCCCGTCGGCCAGGAAGAACTCGGCGGCCAACGCCGTCTCCGCCAGATCGGTGTCGGCGGTCAGCGCATGGGAGGCATGCTTCTTCTTGACATCGGCGAAGATCCTGATGTTCTCTGCTCCGATGGCTCGGCGGTAGCGCAGCAGCTCGCCGGCGTCGGCTTCGATGGTTCCCTCGTCGGCAACGTGGGCGAACACGAAACCCTCGACACGTACGAACGCCCCGCCGATCGCCAGGGCCACAGCCAGCGCCTCGCGGTTGGCCCCGGCCAACACCTGGACGCCAACCGGCAGGTCCACTGCCGCCCGTACCGCATGCCCGGCCGCGGTCATGGCCGCCACCACCTCCGGCCCGACCGTTCGTTCGAACGTAGGGTCGGTCGCCCATGTTCTCGATGATGAGCGCGTGGAAGCCGGCGTCGGCGTAGAGTCGCGCTTCGGCCACCGCCTTGGCAACGATGGCATCTACCGGCAGTGAAGATCGGGGCGTTCCCGGCAGGGGTTCGAGATGGACGACGCCGATCAGGGCCCTGTCGACACCGAACAGGTCACGCACCACACCACCGGTATCCATCGCCGACAGGCTACCCCTGGGATAACGCCCACTCCATCGTGCTTGCCGGATGCCTGGACGACGGCGAACCGCACATGGAAGGCTGTGAGGACCATGGCCACCACCGAGTCGCGGTCATCGATGCAGCGGGCCGCCCGCCAACCGGCGGTGTGGGCGACCATCCTGTTGACCATCGCCGCCCTGGCGGCGCTCACCGCGCCGGCCAGCGGCAATCCGGCGGCTCGCGTGGCGCTGGCGTTGATCCTCGGGGGAGCGGTCATGGGGTCGGTGTCGCTGGTCGAGCGGAGCGGAGTCGGGGTGATGGCCGGTGCGGCTTCCGTGACCTTCGGGGTTCTGCTCCGTCTCGATGCCGCCCGATACGGTCCGCTCATCATGCTGACAGTGGCCGGGCTCACCGTCGGCATCGGAGTGGTCGTCGGCCTCCGGATGAAACGTGCCGGATTCGCCGTGCCGGTTGCGCTCGCGACCACCGCGCTGATCGGCGCCACCGGCTGGCTGTTCGTGGCCTACGAAACCCAGCTGCTCCCACTCGGCTTCGGGCTTATCGGCCTCCTGGCCGCCATCGTCACGGCCATTGGTACCACCGTGCTCGGTTCCGACTCGACCGGATCGGAGCAGCCGTCGGCGAACCGCATCGAGGTGGCCGACGCGTGGCGGGCGGCAGGTCGTTGGATCGGAGATCGGATCGCCGCCGCCGAGACGGGTGGGGAGGCCGATGAGGTGGCGGCCAAACTCTTCCACGAGGGCCCCGAACGCCGTCGGGACCTGATTCGGTTCTACGCCCTGATGGGTTTCGCCTCGATCATCGCATCCTTCGGTGTACTCACCGACTCGACGGCCGTCGTCATCATCGCACTCGTACCGCCGCTGGCTGTTGTCGGAGTCGCAACCCAACTCGGGGATTGGGACTCGGCGCAGGGGGCCCTGCTGTTGTTCGTCACGAACGCATTGGCGATCGTGGCGATGGGGGCGTTGACCTTCGTGTTGACCGGGATCGCCGGCTCGGGCGGAGCGTCACGAGGCAAGGTCGGCAACTGGGTCGTCTCCTTCGCGGCCGCCGGGGTTGTCGTCGTCTGGGGCCTCGTCGAGACCTCGTCCGCAGTAAACGAGCAGGGGGCCCTGACGTCGATCGTGCGATCGGTGACCGACGACTGGGCCGACGATCTCGGCTATGAGGTCGACTCGGTATCGCTCGACGGCACTGTCGTCACGGTTGAGATCACCGGCCCCGACAGCCCGGAGGCGCCGTCGGTCGACGAGCTGGCGGATGCCCTGTCCGAACGCCTTGGTGTGGTCACGGTTGAACTGCGAACCAACATCCAGACCCGAACGGTGGTGGGTCCGGATCGTTGAGGTCGGACCGACGAACGGCTAACACCGTTCCCTCACTTTCAGCGCCAAGCTGCCGATTGGCAGATCGCCCTCGGACCGCTGGACGCCCATGCCTGAACCCGTACAACTCCTCGATGAGCTGCCGGATCTGATCTGCTGCTTCTCGCCGAACGGAAATCTGACGTACGTGAACCGGGCCTACGCGGACTTCTACGGGGCATGCTCGGAGGAACTGATCGGCACGTCGTTCCTCGACCTCGTCCCATCGGATTTCCGATCCGCTGTGGAGGCCAATCTCCGCAATCTGCGTGAGCTCCGAGCCGACGCCCCGACCGCCGTCGTCGTCAACCAGGGCGGTGATGCCGACGGCAACCCCCGCTGGTTTCGGTGGACGAACAAGGCCTTTTTCGTCGCCGGTTCGGACGAACCGCAGGAGTTCGCCGGGATCGGGCACGACATCACGGCCCAGCGCGAGGCCGAGGAACGGACCCGATACCTCGCCGCCCACGACTCCCTCACGGGTTTGATCAATCGCCACACCCTGCGCGACGAACTCGAACGACAGCTGCAACGGGCGCGCCAGAAGCACCAGAGCTTCGGCCTCCTCTACATCGATCTCGACGGCCTGAAGACCATCAACGACCACTACGGTCACTCGGCCGGCGACGACTTCATCAAACGAGCCTCGAACGCCCTGCTCCAGTCGTTTCGTGAATCCGACATCATCGGCCGGATCGGCGGTGACGAGTTCGTCGTCGTCTGTCCCAAGGTGAGCGACCTGGGAAGGCTCGGTGTGATGCTGGAGCGTGCGAGAAACGAACTCCACCGCGTGCACCAACCGCTCTCGGCGGCGGCCCATGTTGGGATCAGCGCCGGGATGATCGTTTGCGATGGTGAGGAGTCGGCCGATGCGGTGTTGCAACGCGCCGATCGAGCGATGTACCTCGACAAGCAGGCCCGCAAGAACCGCCGGCAGAGGAAGCGCCAGGTCGACCGGTGACGGCAGAGATGGCTACGATCCAAGGCATCAACCGGAGAGGTGCCGATGCCAGCCAGTCAGCGAATCCGTTCGACCCACACCGGTAGCCTGCCCCGGCCCGACGACCTGATCGCCATGATGTGGGCGGTGGCCGACGGCGTGCCGGTCGATGCCGCCGCCCTCGGCGAGCGGATCGACGAAGCCGTGGCCGAGGCCGTACGGCGCCAGGTGGCTGCCGGTATAGCGGTCGTCAACGACGGCGAGATGTCGAAGCCTTCGTACGCCACGTATGTGCAGGATCGCCTGACCGGATTCGAGGGGGAGTCACCGACCGGCTACCACTTCTCCGATCTGGTCGACTTCCCTCGAAGCGCGGCGATCGTGGCGGACAACCCCGGTCGTCGAAAGCGGGCCGCTCCGGCGTGCACCGGGCCGATCACCGTTCGCGACCCTCAGGCGGCCGTCGACGACATGGACCGTTTGTCGGCCGCCGCTCGAGAGGAGGGAGCGTCAGCGACCTTCTCCAGCGCCGCCTCACCCGGTGTCATCTCCCTGTTCTTTCCCAACGCCCACTACGACAGTCATCATGACTACGTGTTCGCCATCGCCGAGGCCATGCGCCATGAATACGAGGCCATTGCCGCCGCCGGGGCCTTCGTGCAGCTCGACTGCCCCGACCTCGCCATGGGTCGCCACACCGCCTACGCGGATCTCGACGACGACGACTTCATCGAGACGATCCGAATCAACATCGCCGCCCTCGACCACGCCGTGGCCAACATCCCCGCCGAGCAGCTCCGCATGCACCTGTGCTGGGGCAACTACCCCGGCCCGCACCACCACGACGTGCCCGTGGCCGCCATCATCGACGCCGTCTGGGCGGCGAAGCCGCAGACCGTTCTACTGGAAGGGGCCAACCCCCGCCACGCCCACGAGTGGGCGTTCTTCGCAGAGCGGCCGGTGCCGGATCACAAGATCCTCTGCCCCGGCGTGATCGAACCCCAGTCGAACTACATCGAACATCCTGAGGTGGTGGCCCAGCGCATCGAGCGGTGGGCCACGGTCGTCGACCCCGAGCGGCTGATGGCCGGCGTCGACTGCGGGTTCTCGGTACATGTCGGCATGCAGGGCATCGACCCCGACGTGGCCTGGGTCAAGCTGTCGTCGCTGGCCGAAGGCTGCCGATTGGCGTCGGAACGGATCTTCGGCTGACATGGCGGAGCTCGACGACGCCAAGCCGGTGCCCGCCGGCGATATACGCCCCTTCAGACTCGACGTGTCCGATGACGTGCTCGACGATCTACGGGCTCGCCTGAACAACACTCGCTGGCCCGACACCGAGACGGTCGACGACTGGTCACAGGGCACGCCGCTCGCCTACCTCCGTGAGGTCTGCCACCACTGGGGCGATCCGGGCCGTTACCGGTGGCGGGAGCGGGAGGCCGCCATCAACCGCTTCGACCAGTTCATCACCGAGATCGACGGACTCGACATCCACTTCGTCCACCAACGTTCGCCACACGATGAGGCGCTGCCGCTCATCATCACCCACGGATGGCCGGGATCGATCGTCGAGTTCCACAAGGTGATCGAGCCGCTCAGCGATCCGACCCGCTTCGGGGGCGACGCCGCCGATGCATTCCACGTCGTGGCACCGTCACTCCCCGGATTCGCGTTCTCCGGTAAACCGACCGAACCGGGCTGGGGCGTCGAGAGGATCGGTGGGGTCTGGGCCGAACTGATGGCCTGCTTCGGCTACGACCGCTACGTCGCCAAGGGCGGCGACTGGGGTTCCGCCGTGACCTCCCACCTGGCCGGCACCGATCCCGACCACTGCGCCGCGATCCACCTGACCATGGCCATGTCGGCTCGCCCGACCGGTGCGCCGTCGACATCCGAGGAACACGAGGCCATTGCCAGGATCGAGTACTACCGCGACCACGACTCCGGCTACGCCGGACAACAGCAGACCCGGCCCCAGACCGTCGGCTACGGCCTGCACGATTCGCCGGCCGGGCAGGCGGCGTGGATACTCGAGAAGTTCTGGGCCTGGACCGACTGCGACGGCCACCCCGAGAACGTCCTGACCCGCGATGAACTGCTCGACAACATCATGCTGTACTGGGTCGACCGGCTCGGCCACGTCTTCGGCCCGGATCTACTGGGAGAGCTTCGGCCGGTCGACGCAACCGACGGTCACCGTGCCCACGGGGTTCTCCGTGTATCCGGCCGAGATCGTGCCGCCGGTGCGGCCCTGGGTCGAAGCCAGGTATCCGAACATCGTGTACTGGAGGAAGCACGACCGCGGCGGGCACTTCCCGTCATTGGAGGTGCCCGAAGCGTTCGTGGCCGACATCCGCGACTGTTTCCGACCCTATCGGTGACACCGACCCGGTAGGGCGGGCGGCGCGCCCTCCCGTTGTCGGCGGTCCGATACGATCGCTCCCATGGCGACAGACGACTCCGCCCGCCCCGCCGCCGGCTGGTATCCCGATCCGGGAGACCCGAGGCTGGAGCGGATGTGGGACGGCGAGCGCTGGGACGAGCAGACCCGCTCCCGCACCGCCGACGCGCCGGAACCTCGTCGTCCGCCACGGCCCGACAGTGGCTGGTCGGGTGGAGCCGCCGTGGCGATCGGGTTCTCGATCTTCGGTTTGCTGCTGGTGGGTGGCTGTGCGGTGGTCCTGGGTGTCGCCCCACTGTTGGCGGTCGGGAGCGGGGAGGTCGTGATCGAGGAGGAGCGGGCGATCGAGGTGCCGGCCCCGCAGCCGACCGTCGGTGCGGTGACCACCATGCCCGACCCGGAGTTCGCGCCGGCAACGACCGCCGCTCCGGATGCGCCCGACTTCGTTCAGGGCCGTCAAGCATTGTTCGGCGCCGTGACCGAGGTCGTCGGCATCCTCGACGAAGGGCAGCCATCGACGTTCGACATCACCGTCGGTGAACCGATCGACGTCACCGAGGGGGTCATCGCGGAGAGCCCGCTCAACGCCGAGGCACTGGAGGGTGTGGTGCACGTCGCCATCCCGGTGACGATCACGCTCCAGGAATCGCCCGTCGATCCACTCCCGGCTGCGGGGATCTTCGACTGGACGATCGTCGGCGGGGCCACGGCCACCGTGTACCGACCGGCTCGGTCCGGCAGCGACGACATCGGTTGCGGCTCCCTCGACGAGGTCACCGCGACGGAGGAGCTGTCGGTCGCGGAGGTGCGAACGACGACGGTGTGCATCCCCATACCCGGCGTCGATTTCGGCCATCCCGACACCCGGATCGTGCTCACGGTCGGCGACGGCGAACCCACTGCGTGGAGCAGATGACGGGCTTCCCCAAGAAAATCTCGGGTTTTCCGTAAGGTCCGTCGGCCTCATCGGTCAGGACGGTCGACATCGCAATCGACCAGCCTGGAGGCTCATCATGTTCATCCGCCACACCATCGCCGCCATCGCCATTGTGGCCGCACCCACCGTCGGCTTGGCCACAACGGCCGGGGCCGATACCCGCACCCCGACCTTCACCACGGAAAAGACCGCTCCGGAGCGCGGCGGGGCAACCTGCCGGGACCTGCCCGCGGTCGAGGTTCTCGCCGGGCAGACCTACCACGGAACCGACGACGACGACGTCATCTTCGTCTCCGGAGCCGACGCCAAGGTCTACGGTCATGGAGGTGACGATCTGATCTGTGCATCGTCGCCCAACGACGCCGGGGCCCGCATCTACGGCGGCGACGGCAACGACATCGTCGTCGGGGTCGGGTCGCACCTGGTCTTCGGTGACGCCGGCAACGACGTGATCATCCTCAACGGCGGTCTGAACGAGGCCTGGGGTGGCGCCGGTAACGACATCATCAACGGCGCCGGGGCCAGTCAGCTGCTGGCCTACGGCGACGCCGGTAACGACATCATCAACGGCAGCCCGGGTCCGGACTGGCTCGGTGGCTACGACGGCGACGACCTGATCCTCGGCTGGGGCGGCGACGACCTGATCTTCGGTATGTCCGGCGACGACGATCTCCGCGGTGGGAACGGCTTCGATGAGATCGGCGGCGCCACGGGCGACGACACCTGTATCGACTTCGCCGGACCTGTCGACGGCGCAAACATGACCGACTGTGAGAACATCGCCGTCAGCCTCGGTGGAGGAATCGGCGGCCTCTCCGGCTGATCCGTCGCCGCCAACCGAATCGTCCCACGGAGTGAACCGTGCGCCCCGGCCCCGGGGAACTGGGGCTCGGGGCGCACGGTTCTGTGGGGTCCGCCGAAGGGACCGAGAGCCGTGGTGGCCTCGGAGGGATGTGCTCGGAGAACGGGTCTCCGAGGTGTCTGTCCGTCCTGTCTTTGGGACGACGACCGTGGTGGCTCTGATACGTGAGATTCGATCAGTCGCCGTCGGATCCGGAGCCGGATTCGGTGCGCTCGGCCTCGAGCAGGGAACGAACCCGGTCGCCGGCCACGACGTCGGTCGGTCGCTGTCGGGCGAGAGCCTCGGTCAACACGTCGAGTGTCGTCGAGAAGATGGCGTCGATCGCCGCGTCACGTTGGGCGTCGGTGATGTGCCCGACCTCGTGGTTGCCGGCGATCGCTCCTCCGGCACTGACCACGTAGTCCGGGGCCCACAGGATGCCGCGCTCGGCGAGGGCGACGCCGTCGGAGGTGCCTGCCAGTTGATTGTTGGCTCCGCCACAGATGGCCGACGCCCGGATCGTGGGGATCGTGTCGGGATTGAGGATGCCGCCCACCGCGTTGGGGGACAGGATGTCGGCCTCGACGGTCAGGATCTCGTCGGCACCGACGACGGACGCTCCGAATCGCTCCGCCACCGCCTCGGCGGCCAGGCGATCCACATCGGCGACCACCACCTTGGCTCCGGCGTCGACGAGATGGCCGACCAGGTTCGAGCCGACACCGCCGGCGCCCTGCACGGCGACGAGCCGCCCATCGAGTGTCTCGCCGCCGAAGGCGGCCGCCGCGGTGGCCCTGATGCCGTTGAACACGCCGAGGGCCGTCGGGGGAGCGGTGCTACCGGCCCCCGACGCCCGACCGGCGACATGGTCGGTCACCGAAGCGAGTACCTCCATGTCCTCGGCGTTGGTGCCGACATCGGGGCCCGCTGTGTATCGGCCGCCGAGCGAGGCGACGTACCGGCCGAATGCGGTCAGCAGCTCCGGGGTCTTGTCGGCGACGGGGTCGCCGATGATGACCGACTTCGCTCCGCCCATCGGCAGCCCGGCCAGCACCATCTTGTAGGTCATGGCCCGCGACAACCGGAGTACGTCGGTGAGGGCGTCGTGGATCGAGTCGTAGGGTCGGAACCGTACACCGCCGCCGGCCGATGGACCGCGGACATGGTGAATGGCGACGATGGCCGTCAGGCCGCAGCGTTCATCACGAACGAAGGTGACCTGCTGATGACTGTCGAACTCCGGATGATCGAACACCATGGCGGGACGCACGATTGTAGCGCTTCGGCCGGAGTTCTCTGGTGGCCGGACGTCGGTTCATCCACCCGTGAGGAGCCGCACCAGGGCGGTGGCGGCCGCAGCGGCGACCACCACGACGGTCAGTGGCGCCCGCCGCCAGACCAACAGCCCGGCGACCACCATGCCGACGGCGCGGGCATCGAGCGTGAGGCGAGCGTCCGATACGACGGCCAGCTGGGCGATCACACCGGCGATCACGGCCGCAGGGAGCAGGTCGGCCAGGCGGGCCAGTATGGATCGGCGGGCCAGGACCGGTCCCGCCCAGAACATCCCGATAAGGCGCTGCGCCGCGACGCCGACCGACAGAGCGACGATCGCCCACCAACTCATGATCCACCCTCGAGCGCATCGGTGGGCGGTGGCCGCTCCGGATCTGCAGTCGAGTCGCCCGATGCGAACACGATGACGGCGGCGACGGCGCCGAGAGCGCTGGCCAGGATCGGCACGCCGCCGGGCGCGATCGGTACCAGCACGCAGCAGATACCGGCGCCGACCAGGGCGGCCGTCAACCCGTCGCGGCGACGGATGAGCGCGCCGATGATGGCCAGCAATGCCGCCGGGAACACGGCATCGAGGCCCCACGCCCGGCCGTCGCCGATGACATCTCCGAGGAAGACGCCGACGAGGCTGCCGGTCCACCATCCCACCATCAGGGCTGCGGTCACTTTCCAGAACACCGCCCGCAACCCGCTCCGTTCGGCCTGCTGTACCGCGAGGCCGACGTTCGGATCGAACGAGTTGACGGCTGCGGCGGCCCGCTCCCAGGTCGGGCCCCGATAACGGGATCCGAGGCTGACCGCCAGGAGTCCGAATCTCGAGGCGACGAGCCAACCGCTCAGAACCCCGAGAATCGCCGATCCGCCGCCGTCGCGAACGGCGAGAAACGCGAGTTCGCTGGTGGCCGAGTAGACGAACAGCGCCGCTCCCAGCGTGGTCGGGATCGACACGCCCCGGTCGATCATGGCCACGCTGACCGTGACGCCAACGGCGAAGTACGTGAAGGCGAGGGCGAGGTAGTCGGTCGGCCCCGGCCGTACGCTCGTCATTCCCGGCGGCTCCTACCTGCCGTTTCGGTGGGTTGGGGCCGCCGGTTGGGGGTGGGAGGCATCAACCGGCGGTGTCGCCGTCGATCGACTCCCTGATGAGGTCGGCGTGGCCGCAGTGCCGGGCGTACTCCTCGATCATGTGCACCATGATCCAGCGCAGGTTCCACGTCTCACCGGTGCGGGGATGTGATCCCACCGAGACCTGGTCGAGGGACTCGGCGGCTGCTTCCCTGGCTCGGGAGTCGTCGACGGCGGCCTGGAACTTGTCGAGCAGCTCGTCGATCGCGAACGTCTGGGCATCCGTCATCTCGGCGTCGGGGTCGGCATCGAAATCGAGCGACGCCGTCCACGCCGTTTCCTCCTCACCGTCGAGCCGCACCCGGAACCAGTTCTCCTCGACCAGCGCCATGTGGCCGATGAGGCGAGACAGGGTCAGCGTCGATGGCGGAAGCTTGATCTGCAATTGCTCCCGGCTCAATCCCCACGCCCGGTCGAGCAACGCCCACCGGTAGTAGTCGAGGAACTGACGCAGCATCTCGCGCTCGCCGGCGTGGTTGTCGATCGAAGGTGGGGCAGGACGGGTCTCAGGCCAAGGCATGCCTAGACCCTAACCCTCGTGGTCCCAGGTCATCAGGACTTTTGCCGCGTCACCGCTCTCGACGGCCGCGAACGCCTTCTCGAAGTCGGCGACGTGGTAGCGGCGCCCGATGATCGGATGGATGTCGAGCCCTTCCGACAACAGCGCGGCCGCCTTGTACCAGGTGTCGAACATCTTGCGGCCGTAGATCCCCTGGATCGTCAGACCCTTGAAGATCACGTCGCTCCAGTCGACCGCCGTGCCGTCGGGAACCAGGCCGAGCAGGGCGATCCGGCCGCCGTGGTTCATGGTTGCGATCATCGAGGCGAGCGCCGCCGGTGCGCCCGACATCTCGAGGCCGACGTCGAACCCCTCCTGCATCCCGAGTTCGGCCATCACGTCGGTGAGCCGTTCCCGGCCGACGTTGACGGTTCGGGTTGCGCCGACGGCATCGGCCACTGCCAGTCGTTGGTCGTTGAGATCGGTGACGACGACGTGGCGGGCGCCGGCCCGCTGGGCGATCGGGGCCGCCATCAACCCGATCGGACCGGCGCCGGTGATCAACACGTCCTCTCCAACGAGATCGAACGTGAGCGCCGTGTGCACGGCGTTGCCCAACGGATCGAGGATGGCCGCCGTGTCGTCGTCGATGTGATCGGGAATCTCGTAGACGTTGAAGGCGGGGACGGCCACGTATTCGGCGAAGGCACCGTCACGTTGGACCCCGACGCCGACCGTGTTGCGACACAGATGGCGGCGGCCGGCCCGGCAGTTGCGACATTGACCGCAGGTGATGTGCCCCTCGGCCGAGACCCTGGCACCGATGTCGACCCCGCTGACGTGGTCACCGACCTCGGCCACCACGCCCATGAACTCGTGGCCCACGGTGATGGGTGGCGGTACGGTGTCGGCGGCCCACTCGTCCCATTGGTGGATGTGGAGATCCGTGCCGCAGATCGCCATCCGCTGCACTTCGATCAGCACGTCGTCGGGACCGACGGAGGGCCGCTCGATCTCGCACAGTTCGAGGCCCGGTGCCGCTTCGGTCTTGCGGAGCGCCCTCATCAGCTGATCACCTCGATCCCATACGATTGGTTCCAGCGTTCGATGTTTCGCCATCGGCGAAACTCGGTTAGCCGGGCCTCCGGCACGGCGGCGGTCATCAGGCGATCACCTCCAGCTCGCGGCCGACGTCGACGAACGCGGCGATGGCCCGATCCAGCTGCTCCGTCGAGTGGGCGGCGCTCATCTGGGTGCGGATACGAGCCGTGTCGTGAGGTACGACCGGGTAGGAGAAGGCCGTGACGTACACGTCACGGTCGAGGAGCCTGGCGGCGAAGTCGGCCGCCAGCACGGCATCGCCGAGCATCACGGGGATGATGGGATGTCCCTCGCCGGCCAGCGTGAACCCTGCCGCCCCCATGGCCGACCGGAAGTGGGCGGCGTTGGCCGCGATCCGCTCCCGCAGGTCGTCACCGGCCCGGGCGATCTCGATCGCCTTGATCGCACCGGCCACCAGCGGCGGAGCGACGGCGTTGGAGAACAGGTAGGGCCGGGCCCGCTGTCGGAGCAAACCCACGATCTCGGAACGGGCGGCGACGAAGCCGCCCATGCCACCGCCCAGTGCCTTACCCAGGGTGCTCGTGACGATGTCGACCCGGTCGGCCACGCCGTGCAGCGCAGGGGTTCCCCGTCCCTCCGGCCCGATGAAGCCCGTGGCATGGCAGTCGTCGACCATCACCAGACAGTCGTGGCGGTCGGCGACCTCGCAGATTCCAGCCACATCGGCGGTGACCCCGTCCATCGAGAACACGCCGTCGGTGACGATCAGGATCGTGCGAGCGCCCGCCTCCTTCGCGTCGCCGATCTTGGCCTCCAGGTCCGACAGGTCTCCGGTGGCGAACCGGTGACGAGCCGCCTTGCACAGCCGGATGCCGTCGATGATCGAGGCGTGATTCAGGGAGTCCGAGACGATGGCATCGTCCGGTCCGAGGAGCGGTTCGAACACGGCGCCGTTGGCGTCGAAGCAGGCGGCGAACGTGATGCTGTCGTCGCACCCCAGCCAGTCCGCAATCGCCCGTTCGAGCCGGCGGTGCAGATCCTGGGTGCCGCAGATGAAACGCACCGAGGCCATGCCGAACCCGTGGCTGTCGACCGCCTCGGTCGCGGCCGCCATGATCTCGGGGTTGTCGGCCAGGCCGAGATAGTTGTTGGCGCAGAGGTTGAGGACGGACCGGGTGGTGCCGCCCTGGTCGACCTCGATCTCGCCTCGTTGCGGCGAGGTGATGATGCGCTCGTCCTTCCACAACCCATCGGTTTCGATCTGACCCAGCGTTTCGGTCAGTCGATCGTAGAACGCGGTGCGACTCACGGGGACCTCCTTGTCCGGGGAAGCAAAGCATACTCAACCCGGCTGAGCTGACGGAGATTGCCGAAATCGAACCGGCGGCTCCAGCCCACCGTTTGCGTGGGTTGGAGCCGCCGGGATCGATGGCGTCGGCCGAAACCGCCAGTCAGGGGGACCGGAGTTCGAGTTTCTCCCTGACCGCCTCAGGGCCGAGTACGGCGACGTTCATCGCCTCGAGAATCTGCACGGCCCGGTGGACGAGGTCGGCGTTCGACGCCAGGTTGCCCCGGGACAGATACAGGTTGTCCTCGAGCCCGACGCGCACGTTCCCTCCGACCAGGACCGCGGCCGCCACGTAGGGGAGCTGGTCCCGACCGATCGAGAACGTTGAGAACGTCCAGTTGTCAGGCAGGTTGTTGACGAACGCCATCAGCGAGTTCATGTCGTTGGGCGCGCCCCAGGGAATGCCCATGCACAGCTGGACCAGGACGGGGTCGAGGACCAGGCCGTCTTCGACCAGCCGGCGGGCGAAGCTCAGGTGGCCGAGGTCGAACAACTCGAGCTCCGGCCGCACCCCGAGATCGCGGACCTGGCGGGCCATCTCGGAGAGCGTGGCCGGTGAGTTGGTCATGATGTAATCGCCCTCGCCGAAATTCATCGTGCCACAGTCGAGGGTGCAGATCTCCGGCCGCAACGCCCTCACATGGTCGAGACGCTCGGTGGCGCCCGCCATATCGGTTCCCGACTCGTCGACCGGGAAGGGCTGCTCGGCCGAGCCGAAGGTGAGGTCACCGCCCATGCCGGCCGTGAGGTTCAACACCACGTCGGTTCCGGAGTCGCGGACTCGCTCCACCACCTCCCGGTAGTAGTCGACCTCCCGGGCCGGAGCTCCCGTGATCGGATCCCTCACGTGGATGTGGACGACGGCCGCGCCGGCCTTCGCCGCCTCTATGCAGTCGCGGGCGATGTCGGCGGGCTTGAAGGGCACCTTGTCGGACTTGTCGACGGTGTCGCCTGATCCGGTCACGGCACAGGTGACGAACACCTGCCTGCTCGGTGGTCGGGACATCAACATACCTCCTGGCCGACGGCCGGTTGGTCGAGGGTGCGGGCCCGGGCCAGCACTCGGATTCGGGAGTACACCTCATCATGGTCCATGTACGTTCCTCGTAGGTGGCGGAAGCCGCGACCGGGGTCGAACGCATCTCGGCCGTGAAGGATACGCCGATTGTCGAACCCGACGAGGTCTCCCGGGCGGAAGGGGTACCCGATCTGGAATCGGGGGTCGGCCCCGAGCTGGTGGAAACGCCTGGCCGCCCGATAGGCCCGCGGCATGTCGACGGGATCCATAGCCGGGAACCCCCGCACCGGGTAGAAGGCCCGGATGGTCAACGGTGAGCCGGGGGCACCGTGGTCGATCATCGGTCCGGTCCACCGGTGGTCGTGTTCCCTCGACCGGTTGAAGAACACCCACTCGAGGGTCGTGAGGGCGTCGTAGGTCTCCGGTTCGTTGGCTTCGAGGTGAGCCACCAGTGCGGCGCCGTCGGTCATCCGGCTCCAACCGCCACCCACCGTGTTGGCCACGCAGTGGAGAAACTGAAATCCCGGTGGCGTCTCCCGTGTGGGGAGGTCGGTGTGGGGGCCGAGTCGGAAGCCGGTGTTGGCTGTGGTGTTCTCGAAGTTACCGGCGATCTCGGCTCTGACGTTCCACACGTCGCCGAAGTTGGTGTCTCGGCGCACGCCGATCAGATCCGTCACCGCCACCAGGCCCTCGAGCCCGGATCCGTCAATCGTGGCCGGTACCGCGGCCAGGCGGGCCAGACCGTGGGCCACCATGGCCTCGAGGAACGACAACAGCTCGCCGGTATCTCCGTCGAGAACAGCCGGTCCGTCGAAAGTCGGCGGTTCGGCGAGTTCGTCGGCGGTCCAGATGACGGGATCGGGGAGGGCGGACGAGGGATGGTGCGCGTCGCGGGCGACGTGACGGAGCCATCCCGGGTGGATGGAGCCGGTGAAGCCGTCGCTGAACACGACGGTCAGGGCCCCTTCACCGTCTGTCATGGCGTCGACGACGGTGAGATCCTCCATGAGGTCGGCGGGATCGACGGTGCCCTCCCGCGTTGCCGGGTCGGTGGCGCCATCGGCCACGATCGACTCGCGCAGCCACCACGCATAGGCCGAAAGGTTCAGCCCGTCGGGCCACATCAGCTTCACGAAGTCGCCATCGAGCATCACCGCGGACAACGGCGACCACGGATAGTGGTAGAAGTCGGGGGTCAGAACCGCAGTTGGTCGAGGGTCGTTCACGTGTGCTCCCAGCCCGCAGCGTGTCCGTGGCCTATTCGTCTCAAGGTCGTCCCGCTAATCAGGACGTCCTGTGATACGGTACAGTCTATGGTCGAGAGGCGGTCCGAGTCAAAGGCTTCTTCACGGTCCAAAGCCGGCCCCGAATCAGGGCCGGTCGAGCGGGCCTTCATGCTCCTGCAGGAGGTGGTGGCCGCCGGTGAACCGGTTGGCGTACGTGAGCTCGGTCGTCGGACGGGACTTCCCCGATCGACGGCGTCGCGCCTGGTCGGTCAACTCGCCGCCATCGGCATGATCGAACGCACCGCAAACGGCGCCGTCGTGCCGGGCAGCGCGCTGGCCACGCTTTCGGTCGACGGTCCGCAACCGTCGCTCCGCGACAAGCTACGGCCACTTCTGTGGTCGCTCGCCGACGAACACGGGGAGACGGCGGCGCTGGCGATCGACGATGGCGACGCGCTCCTCTACGTCTCACAGGTCGACGCCGACAACGCCGTCACCGCGCCCGACGTGGAGGCCGAGCGCCACCCCTTCCACGTGGTGGCCCACGGGCTCGTGCTCATGGCCCACTGGTCCGACGATCGGCTCGATCGTTATCTGGCCGACCCGCTGCCCGCTCCGACCAACCGGTCGATGATCGAACCGACCGACATCAGGCGGCGTCTGGCGGCCGTACGTCGCAGCGGCCACGTCTGGACCGAGGAGGAGTTCGATGTCGGGGTCAACGGGATCGCCGTGGCCGTGGCGGGCGACGACGGACCGATCGCGTCGGTCGGCTTCTACGGTCCGTCGTACCGACTCGCCCCGGATCTCCTTCCGGATCTGGCCGAGTCGTTGATGGAGACCGTCGCCCGACGGACGGCCGGGTTGAACTGATGGGGTTGCCGGCGAGCCCGTCGATTGCGGTTGTCGAGGGGGGTCTTGAGGTGACGGTCCCGGGCTTCGACCGGCCGGCCCCGATCTCGTGGCTGTAGCTGCGGGATCACGGCGAGGACGAGGCCAGCCAGGATCCGGTCACCCGCCAGCGCCGGGTCGAGACCTTCGCCCTCGACCCGTCCGCCTCCGGCACGGCGACCGTGGACGACGGCGTGCGTCACGGTCACGTGGCCGGACGGCACCACGACGCGGTGCACGCGCCGGTTGATCGAATCGGTGTCGGCCGACCACCTGGCCACCGATTGGAGCCGCCGGGTGGAGATCACCCCGACGATTCCCGACGATGCCGTTCTGTGGCCCGACCCCTCGGTCACTCCCGGTGAGATCGATCTCGATGCCTTTCTCGACCCGGCGTCGGAGGCGACGCTGGCCGACGGGGTCGATCGACTGTGCCGCTATGGCTACCTCGTGTTGCGAGGCGACGAAGCGGCGGATCGCGACCGGGCGAATGCGTTCGTTCGGCGTCTCGGCTACGTCCGCCACACCATCTTCGGCGGCATGTGGGACCTTGCGCCCGGTCTCACCGACCACGCCGACTCCGCCTACACCAGCGATCGGCTCGGGCCCCACACCGACGGCACCTACAGCCACGATGCTCCCGGCCTCCAATTCTTCCTCTGCGTCCAGGCGGCACCCGAAGGCGGGGAGAGCCTCCTGGTCGACGGGTTCGCCATCGCCGCCCATCTCGCCGCAGCCGAACCAGATGTCTACTCGACACTGGCGTCGATTCCGGTGCCGGGCCGCTACATCGAGCCCGGCGTACACCTGCGGGCCGAACGGCCGGTGTTCCGGTCAAACCCCCGTGGCGTGCTCGACCAGGTGAGCTTCAACAACTACGACCGGGCCCCGTTCCTCCTGCCGCCCGAGCTGGAGACGAACTTCCATGCGGCCTACCGACGGTTCGCCTCTCTCGCCGACGACCGGTCACGCCAGAGGGCCGTTGCTCTCAGCCCGGGCGACATACTCGTGTTCGACAACTGGCGGACCCTGCACGGACGTAACGCCTTCGCCGGCCCCCGCCACTACATCGGGGCCTACCTCAACCACGAGGACCTCGAGAGCAAACGCCGGGTGTTGTCCGGCTCGACGCCGGTCTGAGCATCACACTCCTGGCGGTATCGCCTGGCCGTCAACCGGGCGTGGCCGCTCAGCCCTCGTCCCGGTCCCACAACCGCTGAGCCATGACACCGTTGGCGGCTTCGATCGCCTCCAGCGCATCGCAGATGACGTCCTCGCGGAAGTACCGCCCCACGATTTGCACGGCGGCCGGGCGGTCGTCGACCAGGTCCATGCCGATGATCCCGGCCGGGAGGCCCAGGTAGTTGATGCCGGTCGAGTAGATGGCCGAAGCGAAGAGGTCGGCGACCTCATCGAGACCTCGGGCGTCGTAGTCCCAGTCGAACATGGGTCGCATCAGGAACGGGGTGATGACCAGCGGATGTTCGACGAGGAACCGGTTCCAGTCCCGCATGAGTGCGGTTCGGCCGGCGATCGTGGTGATGTAGCCGGTGAGGTCGAGGAGCTCGGAAAGCTCGAAGTACCAGTCGAAGATCCGAATGATGGTCTCCGAGCCGAAGGCGCGCAACGGTTCGTCGAAGGTGGTCTTCATCTCGGTGGTGGCCGCGGAGAACCAGCCTCGGGCGGCCTCGATCACCGGCGGCGGGTCGGCTTCGACCACCCGATACCTGGCATCCGCCAGCTGCCCGGCCGCGCGTTCGATCAGTTCGGCGATACCGGGATGCAGCTCGTAGCCGGCGCTCTCGGTGGTGACGGCCACCGTGATCGGTTCCCCCGGGCGACCCACCGGGGGGCCGTCCCACGGCACCGGCGGCGAGATCGGATCCCGCGGATCCGGCGCGATCATGAGGCTGGTGGCGGCTCGGACATCGGCGGCGCGGGGCGAGATGACACCCTGAACCGACATGGCCTGAGCCAGTGGCCCCCGTTCCGCAGCCGCGGTCGAGTTGAACACCGGCACCCGGCACGACGTCGGCTTCACCGAGGTCACGCCGTTGGCGAATGACGGGAAGCGCAGCGAGCCACCGATGTCGTTGCCGTGATGGATCGGACCCATGCCCGAGGCGGCAGCCGACCCCGCGCCGCCGGACGACCCGCCCGGGGCGATGTCGTCCCCCCACGGGTTGATGGTGCGGCCCCGCAGCGGGTTCACGGTCGTGGCCCGCATGGAGAACTCGGGCGTGTTGGTACGGCCGATGACGATGGCGCCCGCTTCGGTGAGCCGGTCGACCAGCGGTGCGTTCTCGCTCGCCACCAGGTTCTCGAACGCGGCGATGCCATTGGTGGTCGGCTGGCCGGCGACGTCCACGTTCTCTTTGATCGTGATCGGCACGCCGAACAGCGGAGGTAGGTCGGAGCCGTCACCGACCGCCTCGTCGGCTCTCACCGACGACGCCATCGCCTGTTCGGTCAGGTCGAGTGTGATGGCGTTCAATCGTGGATTGACAGCCTCGATCCTCGAGACGACCGACGCCATCCACTCCGACGGTTTGACCTCGCCCCGGGCGATCCGGCCAGCCCCGTCGACGGCACTGATGCTCCATAGTTCCTCGGTGTCCTGCACGGCCGATCTCCGGGTTCTCGACTCCATGACGCTGCCGCCACATCCTAGATCCCTGTTGTCACCGGCTCGACTCCGTGTGCCGATTCGTGGTGCTGACTAGCCCCTCGCCCTATGCCATAGTGGTGCGTGTGCTGAGACTTAGACAGGTCGTGTGGGTGGCCTCCGATCTCGATGCAGCCGAGGGCACCGTATCGGGTCTCCTCGGCCTGAAGATCGCCTACCGGGACCCCGGATTGGCCGATTTCGGTCTGGCCAACGTGGTGCTTCCGTGCGGCGACCAGTTCGTCGAGATCGTGTCACCCATCGAGGACGGCACCACGGCCGGTCGCCTGCTCAAGAAACGTTTCGGCGACGGCGGCTACATGATCCTGCTCCAGACCGACGACCTCGACTGGGTTCGAGCCAGGGCCGACGAACTCGACATGAGAATCGTCCACGAGGCCGAGAGCCGCAGCGAAGGGCAGCCCGGAATAGTCGGCATCCATCTCCATCCCTCCGACACCGGTGGGACGCTCCTTTCGATCGATGCCTGTGAGGACCCGGCCGAGTGGCCGTGGGCCGGACCCGATTGGCGTCAGGCCGTTGACAAGTCGGTGGTCGACGCCGTCGTCGGCATCGAACTTCAGGCGTCCGACCCCGACGATGTGGCGCAACGCTGGTCGGCGCTGCTCGACCGCCCCGTGACCGACGGCCTGCTGGAACTCGACGACGCGGACCTCCGGTTCGTACGGGCCGGCGACGGACGCGGTGATGGGCTGCGCTCACTCGACTTCCGGGTTCGGGATCGGAGCAGGGTCGGCGAGCAGCTGATCATCCACGGGGTGATCGTCAATCTCCGCTAGCGCGGGCTGAATCGGTGAGGCGGCTGAAGCGGCTGAGGCGGCTCAAAACCGGCTTGAACAGCGGGTTTTACGTCCCCCTTATGCCCAACTGGGCATGATGGGATCCAGAACATTCCGCCTACGGGGAGTATCCCTGAAAACTCGCGTCGTCGTCAGTACGGAGTAATCCCGGCGACGCTGGCCGTCATCACCGAACGTGAGACGGCGGGAGAGACCGAAGGCCTTTCGTGAAAGGCTCTTCATGCGTCCGACCATTCGACTCGGCAAAATATCCGGCATCGACATCGGCCTCCACTGGTCGATCGCCGCCATCGGGTTCGTGCTGATCAGCGCGCTGACCGGCACCATTCTTCCCAGCCTCGTTCCGGGAATGGCCGGCGCGTCCTATTTCATGGCGGCCCTCGCCACCACAGCCCTTTTCCTCGCCTCGATCGTGGCCCACGAGCTCGGCCACTCGGTCGTGGCCCAGCGCAACGACGTCGCCGTGCGTGGCATCACCCTGTTCGCCCTCGGTGGCGTCGCCGCCCTCGAACGTGAGCCCGATGACCCGGGCGCCGCCGCCCGGATCGCACTCGCCGGACCGGCGGTCAGCGTTGCCGTCGGCGTCGCCGCCCTTGCCCTGTCGAGCTTCGTCGGTTCCCTCGGGTTCGGCGCGCTCACCGCCGCCGCGTTCACGTGGCTCGGCATCATCAATCTGGCGCTGGCCGTCTTCAACATGATCCCCGCCCTGCCGCTCGACGGGGGCCGTGTTCTGCAGGCCGTGCTTTGGAAACGTACCGGTGAACGGCATCAGGCCACGATCTCGGCCGCCAAGCTCGGCCGCTGGCTGGGCTGGGCCATCGTCGTCTTCGGCCTGTGGCAGTTCTTCCAGTCCGGCAGCGGACTCTGGACGGCGCTGATCGGCTGGTTCGTCGTGGTCTCGGCGAGGGCCGAGAGCTTCCGGGCCAGTTGGGCGCTACGCCGTCAGCAGGCCGAACAGTCCGGCGTCGGTGCCCAGTGGCCGTTCGGCTACACGGCAGCGTCGACAGCCACGTCCACCTCCACCTCCACCTCCGCTGAGCCCGACCCACGGGTGATCGATGTGACCGGCCGGCCGGTCGATGAAAGGCCGGTCGCCCAGTAACGAACAACAACAGATCGCGTCGGAGCCCCCGACGCCGCCGGCGGCGCTGCATCTGGCACCTACTCGCCATCCGGTCGGAAACCCTTACCCCATGCCCTCACCCCCAGGGACCGACCACGCAGCGCCGCCGGCTCCTTCGCGTTTTCGCCCCGATTCTCCCGTTCTGTGCCTGTCAACTCCAAGAACCTGGAGCCGACAGCCCCAGAACACCACTCGGTTGAAGCTACGGTTCGCCGCCGTGGGGAATGCCCGTCGGGTTATCATGCCGTCGTGATGACGTGGCAGAGCAGGCTCGGGCAGTGACGACACGGGTTGTCCTGGCCGAGGACACCCTGTTGATGCGTGAGGGCATTCGCGCTGTGCTCGAACTCGAGGACGATATCGAGCTCGTGGCCGAGGTCGGATCGTACGACGAATTGCTGCTCGCCATCGAGACGCACGTGCCCGACGTGGTCCTCACCGACATCCGAATGCCACCATCACAGACCGACGAGGGCATCCGGGCGGCCAACGCCGTCGGTAAACGGTATCCGGCTACCGGCGTCGTGGTGTTGAGCCAATATGTCGAGCCTGCCTACGCAGCTCGTTTGTTCGAACGGGGTTCGCAGGGTCGGGGTTACCTGCTCAAGGAGCGGGTCGGCCATCCGGGCGAGCTCGGCGACGCTATTCGTAAGGTCGCTGACGGCGGTTCGATCGTGGATCCGCAGGTCGTTGACGTGCTGATCGAGAGCCGGTCCGATGCCGGGTTCGACCCGCTGGCGGAACTGTCCGAACGGGAGCGGGAGGTTCTGGCCGAGATGGCGACCGGCGCCAGCAACAACGCCATCGGTGAGGCCCTCCACATCTCCCCGCGGTCGGTCGAGAAGCACGTGGCGTCCATCTTCGTGAAGCTGCAGCTCGAACCGAGTCCGGAGACGAACCGACGGGTGCGAGCGGTGCTCGTGCACCTCGGAGCAGCGGACTCGAACGGGTAGATCAGATCGCCACGGCGCCTCCGGCCACGACGGGAACACGCCCGCTGACGGTTGTACCTGCGCCCGGCTCGGAACGGATGGCGACCGAACCGCCGACGGTGTCGATCCGATCGGCCATACCGTCGAGGCCGACTCCCCGCTGCACCCGGTCCACCTCGAAGCCCGTTCCGTCGTCAGTCACGTCGAAGCGCAACTCACCGTCGCGCTCGCTCAGACTCACGCACGCTCGTGCTGCGCCGGCGTACTTCGCCGTGTTCTGCAGCGCCTCGAGGATCGAGAAGTACACCGCGGACTCGACCTCACGGGGATACCGGCCGACACCGTCGGCCGTCACCTCGACCGGCACCGCGGAGGTCGCCGTCCGGTGGTCGAGCGCAACCCCGAGCCCCTCGGCCTGCAGCAGCGGTGGATAGACCCCGGCGGCGAAAGCCCGCACCGACGAGATGGCGGTGCCGGCGTGGTCTTCGAGTTGCGACAGCATCGCCGCGGTCTTTGGCGCGCCACCCCGTTCGGCAAGGAGGCTCAACGGGCCGAGCATGACCTTGACGGCGACGAGGGTCTGCTGGGCACCTCGCTCGAGGTCGTTCTCGAGCGCCCGTCGGGCCTCGTCGGCCGCGACGAGCACCCGTTCCCGGGAGGCTTCGAGCTCGACGACACGGGCCCGGAGGGCGGCGGTCAGTCGCCGGTTGCGCAGCGCCAGGCCGAGGCCCGATGCCAATGAGGCGACCAACTCCACGTCGTCCGGTGTCACCGGCTCGCTGGCGGGCTTACGCAGCGAGATTCCGCCGAGCAGCTCACCGTCGTGATGTATGGGCTGGGAGATGTCGGCGTCGGGGTCGTCGAAGCCCTCCAATCCGTCGGGTCGATCGGCGACGGCGATGGTGCGAACGGAGACATCTGCCGGCCAGACCGCGGCCGTCTGGAAGCCGTCATT
Organism: Acidimicrobiales bacterium; assembly: GCA_965216655.1. Classification (GTDB taxonomy): domain Bacteria; phylum Actinomycetota; class Acidimicrobiia; order Acidimicrobiales; family SZUA-35; genus JAHELU01. Next base: position 82,363 of record CBDCGP010000029.1, on the reverse strand, counting down.
GTCTCGTATCCACACCGCCGCCCGGCTCGCTCCACATCCGGTGGCGAGAAGTTCCGGAATCCGGGGCAGGAGCTCGTCGCCGGTCTCAGCGGCTGAGCGACGGGAGAACTGCTGGAGCACCTCGTAGGGAGTCGCCCGCTCGCCGTAGACCAGACGGTTGGCCCACCGGACCACCCGGCCCCGGACCGGTTGGAAGGCCAAGGCAACGATCACGGTGGCGGCGATCGAGAGTTCGACGCTTGTGCCGCCGACAAGGCTCGACACGCCGAAGACGATGCCGACATAGACGCCACCGATGAAGGCGGCCAAGACACCGAATATCAGCGAGCGGTTGACGATGGCGTCGATCTCGTAGAGCCCGTAGCGCATGATGGCGACACCGATGGCGACGGGAATCAGCATCACGCCCATCGCATCGATGAAGAGGAACATTTCGCCCGAGTAGAGGTCCTGGCCGACGATGGTATTGACCGCGGCGATCAGTATGTACAGAACACCACCGATGGCCAGCCAGCCGATCTGGCGTCGTTCGACGGCGTTGCCCCGCCGCCACTTGCGCACATTGCTGAGAGCCGCCACCAGTATGAACAGGATGATGATGCCGACCAGTGGGTCGGTCAGGCCATCCAGCTCGGCGGCGGTCGCCGGGTCGAGAAACGGATGGGGCACGACGATCTCGTCGTCGAGGACCGATGTCGGGGTTCCGAGGAAACCCTGCACGGCGGTGACAACCGCGAAGGCAAGGCTTCCGAGGACGAATCTGCGTTCCCACCGTGAGCTGATCGACCCACCGGGAAACAGGAGCAACATCGGGACCATGATCCATGCCAGCAAGGGGAACAATGCCTCGTCGAACAGGAAGAGCCATGCAACCGTGTCCGGGTCGCCCTTGACCCGGGCCTCGGCGAAGGTCGCCACCGTCAACAGCACGAGGAAGCCGAGCCCGAGCGCCATCAGCAGCGGTCCCGTCCCGTTTCCGGGACGGCGGACCAGGATCAGCGACCCCGCGGCTACGAGCACGACGTTGGCCACAGCCTGGGCCGACGCCAGTGACGGGTGGAGCGCGACGCTGGCGATCGCCAGTGCCACGGAGACGGCGAGCGCCGAGGCCGCAACGTGGTGCCGAGCGATCCAGCCGACCATCACGCAACCACCACCGGTTCGACCGAAACAGGCAGACGGCAGGTGATGGTCGGACCGCCGCCATTGACCGCTTCGTGACGTTCGCTGATCGTTCCGGACGCCGCGTCGACCCGGTCGATGAGGGCGATGATGTCGATGGCGGGGCCGTCGTGGTCGAGCGTCAGCACCAACTCGTCGCCATCCAAGACGGCCGACACCGCCAGCGACGTGGCTCCGGCATCGCCGGCCCGGTTGAGGGTGTCGAGCACACAGAAGTAGACGGTCTCCTCGACCGGTTGGGGCAGGCGGTGATCGAGCGTGACGTCCAACGTCATCGCCAGCGGTGTCGTGCGGGCGAGCGATTCGAACGCCGGCCCCAGCCCGTCGGCCCGGAGCAGGGGCGGATAGATCCCGTGGGCCACGAGCCGCATGGCGTCGACCGCATCCTGAGTCGATGCCGACAGGCCCCGGATCGTTCCCGCGAGCTCATCGGCGCCCTCCCGGCCGGCGATGACTTCGGCCAGACCGAGTTTGACCTTGAGGGCGACGATCTCCTGTTGGGCGCCGTCGTGCAGGTCGCGCTCCAGGCGGTGGCGTTCGGCGTCCTGGGCCTCGATCAGGCGCCGACGGGACTCACGCACCTCGACCGCCCGACGCTCGAGCTCCCGGTTGAGGTTGAGATTGCGAAGAACAAGACCGGCGCCGCCGGCCACATCGGCGAGCAGGTCCCGGTCGAGTGGCGACACGGGGTCGTCGGCCGGTTTACCGATGACGACGACACCGAGTTCGTCACCGCCATGGCGGACCGGCAGCGAGGCGACGGTGTCGTGTTCGCCGGACGGTGGCTGTGCGAGGGGGTCGGCACCGGAGCGTGACCAGTGCCCTTCCGCCACGCGCTCCGCACCCACGCTGCTCCAGATCGTCGCCGTCTCGGCTCCGGTACCTGCACCCAGCAGGCGGGCGAGCCCGTCGAGGTTGCTGGCGGTGTCGGTTTCGGCCAATCGGGCCGTGAGTTCGTTCAGGATCTCGTGCGGCGTGGACCGCTGCCCGTAGACGAGGCGGTTGGCGGCATGCACGAGTCGGCGCCGGATCGGCTCGAACCCGATGGCGACCACTGCGGTGGCGGCGATCGGCAGCACCAAGCCGGGGCCACCGTCGCCGTCGGACTCGCCAAGCACGAGGAGCGGCAGTACGACGATACCGACGTAGGTGATGGTGACCGCCGCCGCCAGCCCCAGGTAGACGACCGACTTCGTGACGATCCGGTCGATCTCGTAGAGCCGGTAGCGCAACACCGCGATCAGAATGGCGAGCGGAAACAGAGCGAACCCCACGGCATCGACGAAGTCGGTGCCCCCTGGGACATGATCGAGCGGCTCGACGATCACATTGAAGAATGCGAGCGGGTTGTAGATGGCCAGCGCGAGAACGAGCCACTGGTTCTGGCGTCGCTCGACGCCGTTGCTGCGGCGCAGGCGGCCCACGGCGATGATCGTGCCTATGAGCGATCCGAGCGGCAGCAGGACGGCCATCGCCACGGCCACGGTGCGGACGCTGTTCGCCAGATCGGCGTCGAGGAACGGGTGGGGGAACGGCTCGGCGAACCGCTGCGGCAGCAACGCCGGAGGAACGAAGAACCAGAGTGGCACCAGCAGCGCGGCGACGCCGACCATGGCCCAGAGCAGGCGGCGTGACCAGCGACCCTCTGCCCGACCGTTGGGAAAGATGAGGATGAGCACGCAGGTGAGGCAGGTCACCGGATGCACCAGCCAGCCGAACATCAGCGCGAGCCAGCTGGCAGCCGCCATCCGTCCGTCGGCGGCGAGGCCGTTCGACGCCGCATCCACGGCGAACAACACCTCGAAGCCAATCCCGCTGACCGCCAGGACCGGACCGATGAGGTTGCCGGGACGGCGCATGACGATCAGCGCGCCGGCGACGAAGAACGCCCCGTTGGTGAAGGTTTGAGCGTTGACGAGGAGCGGACCGTTGGCGGCGAGTATCACGGCGGCGGCGACGAAGAGCGCGGCACCGATGCCCAGCGCGAGCTCGTCCCGTCGGGTCACGTCGCCCGATACCGATCTCGCACTCCTCCCGAACCGGCGGACTCCATCACCTCCGGCCGCGACCTTCACGTCCATGCTTACAGTGTTCACCACCTGCAGCCTCGAGGCCAGGGTGGTAGGCCCCGAACTCGATGGGTGCCAGCACCCACCGCCCGCATCTACGCTTGAACAGATGAGCAGCGAGCCGGGCTGGCAGTTCTGGATCGACCGGGGAGGTACCTTCACCGACATCGTCGCCCGTCGCCCCGACGGCTCCACGGTCACCCACAAGCTGCTGTCCGACAACCCCCGCCGCTACGACGACGCGCCCATCCAGGGTATTCGCAATCTGCTCGACCTGGGCTCAGACGAACCGCTGCCATGGCGTTCGATCGACTCGGTCAAGATGGGAACGACCGTCGCCACCAACGCCCTGTTGGAACGGGCCGGGGAGCCGACCGTTCTCGTCACCACCAGGGGATTCGGCGATGCCCTGCGCATCGGCTACCAGGCCCGCCCCGACATCTTCGCCCTCGACATCGTGCTGCCCGACATGCTGTATCAGCGGGTGATCGAAGTCGACGAACGATTGAGCGCGGAGGGTAAGGTCCTCACTCCGCTCGACGAGACGGCCGCCGGAGAGGCGCTCGCCGAGGCCAGAGCCGACGGCTTCGACTCCGTCGCCGTCTGCCTGCTGCATGGCTACCGCCACACCGACCACGAGGCGCGACTCGCCGCAATGGCGCGGCGGCTCGGGTTCGAGCAGGTGTCGGTGTCGCATGAGGTGTCACCGCTGATGAAGTTGGTGTCGAGGGGCGACACCACGGTCGTCGACGCCTATCTGTCGCCCGTGCTGCGGCGCTACATCGACCAGGTCGACGCGAACCTGCGGCCCGACCTCGAAGCCGGTTCCGACTCCACAACCGACCATCCCCGCCTGATGTTCATGCAGTCGAGCGGCGGCCTGACCGACGCCCACGCCTTCCAGGGCAAGGACGCGCTCCTGTCCGGTCCGGCCGGAGGGGTGGTCGGCATGATCCGGACGGCCGAGGCGGCCGGCTTCGACCGGCTCATCGGATTCGACATGGGCGGCACCTCCACCGACGTGTCCCACTTCTCCGGCGAACTGGAGCGCACCTACGAGTCCCAGGTGGCCGGCGTGCGGGTGCGGGCGCCGATGATCGACATCCACACCGTGGCCGCCGGTGGAGGTTCGATTCTCCACTTCGACGGCGCTCGGATGAGGGTCGGTCCCGACTCGGCCGGGGCCGACCCCGGACCGGCCTCGTATGCCAACGGCGGCCCCTTGGCCGTCACCGACTGCAACGTCCTGCTCGGCAAACTCCAGCCCGAGTTCTTCCCCGCCGTGTTCGGCCCCGGGGGCGATCAGCCGCTCGACACCGCTGCGGTCCGTGAACGGTTCGCCGCACTGGCTGCCGACATCGAGTCGGCAACCGGTGAGCGACGATCACCGGAACAGGTGGCCGAGGGTTTCCTGGCCATTGCGGTCGAGAACATGGCCAACGCGATCAAGAAGATCTCGGTCCAACGGGGGCACGATGTCACCGACCACACCCTCGTCTGCTTCGGCGGAGCGGGCGGCCAGCACGCATGTCTGGTGGCCGACCGGCTGGGCATCACCCGGATCCACATCCACCCCCACGCCGGGGTCCTGTCGGCCCTCGGCATCGGCCTCGCCGACATCCGCCACGTCGAGGATCAAGCGGTGGAGGCCCCGCTCGACGCCGGCACCGTCACCGCCCTGATCCCTCGGTGGCAGTTGCTCACCGACGCCGTCGTGGCCGCTCTCGTCGACCAGGGGCTCCCGCCCGAGGACGTCCACGTGCACCGCCGACTCTCGCTTCGATACGAGGGTTCCGACACGGCACTCACGGTCGACGAGGGATCCGTTGACGAGATCACCGCCGGATTCGAAGCTGTTCATCGGGCCCGGTTCGGATTCGTGAGCCCCGACAAATCACTTGTGATCGAGTCGATGCAGGTGGAGGGGGTGGGGGCGTCGGGCTCGGCGCCGGCGCCGCTCACCGTTGGATCGGCCAGACGGCCGAACCAACGGCCGGCACCGGCACCGAGCCCTCCTTGGCGGCGGGTGAGTTTCGACGGCACGAGCGTCGAAACTCCGTTCCACCGACGAGTCGACTTGACTCCCGGCGCACAGGTGGACGGCCCTGCGGTGGTCTTGGAGGAGACGGCGACGACGGTGGTCGAACCGGGGTGGCGGGCCACCGTCAACGATCTCGGTGACCTGGTGCTGGAGCGGGTGGAGGCGAGGCCCGATCAAATCGACGTCGACACCAGTGTCGACCCGGTCCAGCTCGAGATCTTCAACAACCTGTTCATGAACATCGCCGAGCAGATGGGCCTCGTGCTCGAGAACACCGCGGCGTCGGTCAACATCAAGGAGCGGCTCGACTTCAGTTGCGCCGTCTTCGATCCCGGCGGCGACCTGATCGCCAACGCCCCCCACATGCCGGTCCACCTCGGTTCGATGAGCGAGTCGATCAAGTCGATCGCCCGCCAGAATCCCGAGATGGCGCCAGGTGAGGTGTACGTCATGAACGCCCCCTACAACGGCGGCACCCATCTTCCGGACATCACCGTGGTCAAGCCGGTCTTCGAGCAGGACGGGGCCGCCGGGAGTGCCCCGAGTGGGGTCGACCCGATCTTCTTCGTCGCCGCCCGCGGTCATCATGCCGACATCGGTGGCACCGTACCGGGGTCGGCGCCGGCCGACTCGACGACGGTCGACGAGGAAGGGGTGCTGCTCGACAACGTGCTCCTCGTCCGCAACGATCGGTTCCTCCACGATGAGATCGAACACATCCTCACCACCGCACCCCACCCGGCTCGGAATCCCGCCCAGAACATTGCCGATCTCCAAGCCCAGGTGGCGGCGTGTGAGAAGGGCACGACGGAGCTGCGGCGGGTCATCGACCACTACGGACTCGACGTGGTCCACGCCTACATGGGTCACGTCAAGGACAACGCCGAGGAGGCGGTGCGTCGGGTGATCGACGCCCTGTCCGACGGCGAGTTCACCTGCCGTATGGATGACGGATCGCAGGTATCGGTGACGATCACCGTGGAACCCGGCAATCGATCGGCCACCGTCGACTTCACCGGAACCAGCGACACACATCCCGGCAACTTCAACGCCCCTTCGGCGGTGGCCCATGCCGCCGTGCTCTACGTGTTCCGCTCACTCGTGGCCGACGACATTCCCCTCAACGCCGGCTGCATGAAACCGATCGAGGTCGTACTGCCGCCCGATTCCATGATCAATCCCAGCTACCCGGCGGCCGTCATCGCCGGAAACGTCGAGACCAGCCAGGTCATCGTCGACACCCTGTTCGGTGCGCTCGGAACCATGGGAGCCGCGCAGGGCACGATGAACAACTTCATCTGGGGCAATGAGCGGCACCAGTACTACGAGACCATTTGCGGGGGAGCGGGGGCGACCGCCCGGGCCGATGGTGCTTCCGCCGTCCACACCCACATGACCAACAGCCGCCTGACCGATCCCGAGGTGCTCGAATGGCGGTTTCCCGTGGTGTTGGAGACCTTCCACATCCGCCACGGTTCGGGAGGTGACGGGCGCCATCGAGGCGGTGATGGGGTGGTCCGCCGGATCCGCTTCAACGAGGCCATGGAGGTGAACGTGCTCGCCGGCCGGCGGAAGATCCCGCCCTACGGGGCCGACGGCGGTGCGCCCGGTGCGGTCGGCCACAACCGCAAGCTCGCATCCGATGGCACGGTCACCGAGTTCCCGGCGACGCTGCAGACGACGGTCGACGTCGGCGACCGTTTCGAGATCGAGACCCCGGGTGGCGGCGGCTACGGCCCGCCGTCGGGCGAGGGCTGATCCGTGGTTGCGACCGCCATCCCCGTCATCGACCTCGAACGACAGCCGGCTGTGGTCCAGGCCGACCTGCTGACCGCCTACGGCGACGTCGGCTTCGCGTATCTCGTCGGCCACGGAATCGGCGATCGACTGGTGGAGGAGGTGTTCGACGCCTCCCGCCGGTTCCACGCCCTGCCGCTGGCGGAGAAGATGGCGATCGAACTCGACGGACGGCACCGGGGCTACATCCCGATCAACACCTCGACCGATCGAAACTCGGAGCTGGCCACCGTGACCAGACCGAATCAGAGCGCATCGTTCATGATGATGCGGGAGGCCGCGGCCGACGATCCCGACGTGGTGGCCGGCCGGTATCTCGCCGGCGCCAACCAGTGGCCGGACCTGCCGGGCTTCCGTCCAACGCTCGAGGCCTATCACCAGGCGATGTGCGAGCTCGGCGCTCGACTTGCTGCCGCCTTCTTCGAGGCGCTCGGAGCCGATGACGGGGCCGGGCTGGTCGAGCGTTGGTTCGGTCCGGCGACGACATGGCTCCGCCTGCTGCACTATCCGCCGCAATCGCCGGAGCCCGACCTGTACGGCTCGGCGCCCCACGTCGACTACGGCGCCCTCACGATCCTGGCCCAGGACGAGGTCGGTGGGCTCCAGGTGAAAGCGGCCGACGGCACGTGGATCGATGTGCCGCACCGGCCGGGCGCATTCGTCCTCAACACCGGCTCGATGATGGTCCGCTGGAGCAACGGCCTGCTGAAGGCCACCCCCCATCGGGTCATCAACCGATCGGGCCGGGAACGTTACTCCGTGCCGTTCTTCTACGATCCACACGTCGAGGCCGTTGTCGAACCGCTGCCGTCCTGTGTTTCCGCCGGTGATGCTCCACTGGTCGAACCGGAGCGGTTCGGCTCATTCCTCCGTCGTGAGTTGACCGCAGGCTACGACCGCCACGCCTCTGGCCCGTAGCTCTGGGCGTTCCGGCGGCTGGAGCCCACCGTTTTGGTGGGTTGGGGCCGCCGCTTGGGGAGTGGGGTGTGGCCGGGATGAGATCAAACGGCGTCGACGATGATCTCCGCGCCGTCGCGGCGAGGATCGCCGTGGCCCTCGAGCCGACCGTCGGCCGACCGGCGGACCGAGTGCGCGCCGCCGTAGAAGAGGTCGCGGTCGGGCCAGGCCAGATGATCGGGGAACCGCTCCCGAAGGCGGGCGGCCACGTCGTCGTCGAACAGATCCTCGAAATCGAGATGGTCGCCCTCCACGTGGAGGCGAGGCGCTTCCACGGCGGCCCTCAGGTCGGCACCGCCCAGGCACAGCTGGGCCACCACCTGGCTGATTGCGGTGCGTATCCGGTTGGATCCACCGGAACCGAGTGCGACCAGCCCGCCGTCGGGCTGCTCGATGATGGTCGGGCACATCATCGACGACAGCTTCGTCCCCTCCGGCCAACCGCCGGGCCCGAGAGGGTTGAGATCGTCCTCGCCGAGAATGTTGTTGAGCATGAACCCGTGGTCGCCGACCACATCGCCGTTGCCGGCGCCGTTGGAGATGGTGACGGCACAGGCGGTCCCGTCGGCGTCGATCACCGAGATGTGGGTTGTTCCCTGCGATCGGAGCAAGGCGGGATCGACGCGACCGGCGGCGTCGGTCGCCGCGGACCGGGCTCGGCCGGTGGCCAGGAACGCCTCGGCGATGGCGACGGGATCGGTGGAGTCGACCTGCGCGAGTGAGTGGTCGACGAGGATGCCACCGGCCGCCGGGTACGGGTTGAGGTGGACAAGCGATTGGCCGACCTTGACGGTCAGCGGCACCCGCACCTCCGCCTCGAAGTTACGGAGGTCGGCCTCGGTCAGGTTGCCGCCGACCCGCTGGGCGTCGACGATGGCCGCCATCACCGGGTTGTCGAGCGGATCGGAGGTGGCCAGCGTCACGAACGCATCGGCCAGACCGGGGTTGACGTGCATCGTGCCGGCCGCCCGCAGGTCCCCGTCAGGCGCGAACAGGTTCCGGGCGCCGTCGGTTGCGGTCAGGATCGGGGTGACGACCGTGGACAGGAAGTGGGAGAAGGTGCTCACGACGACACCGTCTCGCGCCGCGGTGATCGCCGGGGCGAACAGTTCGATCAAGGGCAGTGATGCCGCCCGTCGGTGCAGCTCATGCACGCCGGGCATGAATCCGGGTGTGGCCACGGCGCCGGGGCCGATACGGAACGCCTGGGTGGCGGTACCGAAGTCGGTGTGGATGACCCTGGTCCCCTCCTCGCCGGATTGACGGCGCTCCATCGGGGTTCGGGGGAAGAAGTCGACGAGTGACAGCCGCCCGTCGGCCTGGCGTAGCATGGCGAAGCCGCCGCCACCGATCGAGGCCAGCACCGGCTCGCAGACGCAGGCCATGGCCATGGCCGCTATGGCGGCGTCGACGGCGTTGCCGCCTCGGCTCAGTGTCTCGGCCGCGGCGGAGGCGGTCAGTTGGTGCCCGGCGGCCACCACTCCTCGGTGGCCATGGTGGATCCCGGGCGACGATGTGGAATCCATGCAACTTGTCTATCGGCAAATCCGACCGGCCGGACGAACGTGACCCCGCCGGATGATTGTCCTCGGGGTCGACCACACCGGTAGCGTGTGCCGATGAGCCTCGATATCGACTTTGTGCGGTCACAGTTCCCGGCGTTCAGCGAGCCGTCGCTCGACGGCTGGGCGTTCTTCGAGAACGCCGGCGGGTCGTACACCTGCCGGCAGGTCATCGACCGGCTGACGGCGTTCTACACCAGGACCAAGGTTCAACCCTACGGCCCGTATCCGGCGTCGATCGCCGCCGGAGAAGCCATGGACGAGTCCTACCGGGCGTTCGCCGGCCACCTCAACGTCGGCCATGACGAGGTGCACTTCGGGCCGTCGACCAGTCAGAACACCTACGTGCTGGCCAACGCCATGCGGCCCATGTGGGCCGACGGCGATGAGATCGTCGTCTCGAACCAGGATCACGAGGCCAACGCCGGGGTCTGGCGCCGTCTGGCCGATCGGGGCATGGTCGTGCGGGAATGGACGGTCAATCCGGACACCGGGCGTTTGGATCCCGCCGACCTCGACGGCCTGCTCTCCGACCGCACCCGGCTGGTTGCCTTCCCTCACGCCTCGAATGTGGTGGCCCATGTCAACCCGGTGGCCGAGATCGCCGCCCGGGCCCGGGCGGCCGGAGCCGTCACCGTCGTCGACGGGGTGTCGTACGCGCCCCATGGGCTGCCCGACGTCGACGCACTCGGAGCCGACGTCTACCTGTTCTCGCTCTACAAGACGTGGGGTCCCCACCTCGGCCTCATGACCGTCAGACGGGAGTTGCTCGACCGGATGACGAACCAGGGTCACTTCTTCAACGCGGGAGACCACCGCAAGATCCTGAACCCGGCCGGTCCCGACCACGCCCAGATCGCAGCCGCCGCCGGCGTCGTGCAGTACCTGGACCTGCTGCACGCCCATCACGTCGAGGCACCGCCGTCGGACCAGGTCGGCGACGACCCGGGCCCGGCCGAACGGGCGAGGGCGGTGTCCGGGCTGATCCAGCGCCACGAGGAAGTCCTGCTGGCGCCGCTGTTGGCCTGGTTACGGGACCGGAACGACGTCCGGCTGATCGGACCGGACGACCCGGCTGTCCGGGCCCCGACGGTGTCGATCGTGCCGACCGGCAAGCCGATCGACGCCGTGGTCGCCACCCTCACCGACCACAAGCTCATGGTCGGCTCCGGTGACTTCTACGCCGTCCGACCGCTCGACGGAATGGGCGTCGCGCTCGATCCCGGCGTGCTGCGCATGTCGTTCGTGCACTACACGTCGGCCGAGGAGGTGGACCGGCTGATCGCCGGCCTGGCCGAGGCCCTCGGCTGAGGGTGACTCCGGCTCAGGAGCGGCGCCAACCCAGCATCTTGAACAGTCCGATGTCGGCGACGGCGACGGCCTGGGCGGCGATGATCCATTTGCCGACCGTCGACGTGGCCTCGGGGAGGAGCAGGATGACGGCTGCCGAACCCGCGACCCACAGGGCGTCGCCAACGGCGCTGAGGCGGGCCGCCGCCGACTCGTAGGCTTCGTCCCTGACGATCGTGTGCAGTGTCCAGCCGTAGGGGATGAACGCCAGACCGATGGCGAGGACGATCCACGTCGGCCAGTCGAGTAGGCCGGCGATCGGTATCGCGCCCAGCGTCAGAACCGCCGCCGAAGCCGAGACCGTGAGCCGGTCGACGGCGAAGATGCGGCTGAGGATGGTGGAACCGCCGGTGGCGGTGTTTGGGGTGTTGATTGCCGTGGAGGTTGTCATGGTTCCGACTTTGAACGGCGTCGCCTGTCAATCCAATTACCTCCGACGTAATGGTCACCGGATACGGCGGCCGCTACGTTCATCTCATGTCGGCCACCTCGGTGATCTCCGCTTCGTCAACGCCGCCGCCCGAGTTCGGGCCCCGGCTCCGCTGGTGGCGCACCGCCCGTCGCTACAGCCAGCTCGATCTGGCCAACGAGGCGGAGGTGTCCAGCCGCCACCTGTCGTTTCTGGAGACGGGCCGGTCGAAACCGAGCCGGGAGATGGTGATACATCTCGCCACGGTGCTCGAGCTCCCATTGCGGGATGGCAACGGGCTGCTCACCGCCGCCGGATTCGCCCCTGTCTGGTCGGAGGTCGACTTCGATTCGCCCGAGATGTCCGAGATTCGGACCGTGCTGTCGACGATCCTCACCGCCCATGAGCCGAACCCGGCCGCCGTCGTGAACCGACTCGGTGACCTGGTCGATGCCAACACCGCTGCGCTACAGCTGATGGCGGTGGCCGTTCCAGCCGACAGTGAGGCGCTTCAGCCCACACCGAACCTGCACCGCCTCGTCTACCATCCGGACGGCATCCGGCATCGCACCCGAAACTGGGACGACTTGGCCTCGGCACTGCTGGTTCGACTGGAGCGCGAGCGGAACCATCGTCCGGCCGACGAGGCGCTGGATGCGATCGTGGAGGAGATGCTGTCGTACCCCGATGTCGCCGGGTTGCGTTCCAACGCCCGGCGAATCCCGGGCTCGGACCTGCTGGTCCCGATGGTGATCGACACCGGCGGCGACTCGCCCCTGTCGCTCCTGACCACCATCTCGACCATCGGCTCACCCCATGATGTGACGCTCGACGAGCTTCGGCTGGAGACGTTCTTCCCCGCCGACGAACCCAGCCGGGCGCTGCTGGCGACCTGGCGAGGCGAATGACGGCCTGCGGGTGACGATCTACCGGGTGAGCCGGTACTCGAAGAGCGTCTGGGGCCCGAAGTCGTCCTCGGCCGTGTGGGTGATGACGAAGCCACACCGCAGGTAGAACTCGACGACGGACGTCCAGGTCGACGTCGTTTCCAGGATCACCCGCTCAGCTTCCCATCGTCGTGCGGTGTCGAGAAGCTCGTCGACGATGCGGCGTCCAACACCGAGGCGGCGGGCGTTCGGAGCCACCGACATCCGCACGATCTCCGTGGTCGCCAGTGCTGTGGGGATGATGGTCCCGGTGCCGAGCAGCGTCCCGTGCCCGTCACGGGCCACGACCGTCCGGCCGCCGGCATACGAGGCCATCATGTCGTGCAGATCGGTGTTCAGCTCGGGGTCGAGGGTGCCCCAGTGCTCGGCGAGGCCGGCCAGGATGAGGTCTGCCACCTCGCCCTGGGTGGCCTCGGTCAGGTCCTCGATGATCAGATCAGACGCCACGCCGTCGAGCGTAGATGGCCGATTGGGCCATTCATCGAAGAATCCTATTGACAAAGAGAGTACTCTCTCTTTAAAGTGGAGAGCGTGGCAACCCAGGCAGAGCGACGAAAGCAGACTCGCACGAGGCTGCTGGAGGCGGGTACCGCCGTGCTGCTCGAGCAGGGAGCCGCAGGCTTTTCGACGGTGGCCGTTGCGGATACGGCGGAATTGAGCAACGGCGCGGTGTTCAACCACTTCGACACCCGCCTTGACCTGCTGGCGGCCACCGTCGAATACGCCCTGGCCGAACTCCGGGAGGGGTTTGCCCAGTCGTTCTCCGTGGTAGGAGCCGATGCGACGGCCACCGACCTTCTGACCATCCTGTGGGAGTGTATGAGTCGACCCGAGCAGACAGCTGTTGTGGAGGTCTTCGCCCAGGCTCGTACCAACCCCGAACTTCGAGCACTGCTGACCCCCATCGTCGAGGATCACCATCGTCACATCATGACCATGGTGTCGTTTCTCGCCGACGTTCAGGTCGACGGCGCGAACGCGCGGAGCGGCGGCGGTGATGGCGGTGATCCCTCGACATCGGGCGACCGAGGGATCACCGCCGATTTCGTCACCCGCATGTCGTTCCTGTTCATCTACGCGATGGTCGGGCTCACGATCAACAACGAGGCCGGCGCCGGTGTCGGATCCCACGAGTCGTTCATCACACTCGGTCAGGATCTCTATGATGCGGTCGAAGCCGAGGGGCGGTCGGGCTGATGGCCATCACCTTCCCACCGGCGATCGCCAGCCCCGTATCGGGTCTCTCGAAACTGGCCCGCTCGGCCGGCTCACGTCGATCCGAGCTGCCCGCGAGGTCCACCGACATCGGCGATCTTCGGGAAGCGCTCGAGGTGTACCTGTCGGCCGGCTCACCCCGGATCATTCTGGCCGGTACGGCGGCGGCCGCGGTTGCCCGGATTTTTGCGGGACAGTTCGGTCCTCACGACCTCGCTGCGGTGGCCGGTGTGGTCGCCGCAACCGGCACGGTCGAATGGGTGATCCACAAGTTCCTGCTCCATGCGCCGGAAGACTCCTGGCGCACCCGCAAACTCGACACGTCAACGTCGCACCGTCGCCATCATGAGGACCCGACCGACCTCGGCCACGTGCTGCTCATTCCCGCCTACGCCGCCGGCTTCCTGCCCGCCATCGGAGTGTTCACCGCCTCCTGGACCGTTCCTCTCGCCGTGGCCTCGGGCTGGCCGTTGCTCCCCACGTTCCTGACGGGTCTGGTGGCCTCATGGGCGACGCTCGGCCACTACGAGTGGGTCCATCTGGCCGTCCACACCCGCCATCGGTTCCGAAACCGCTTCTACGCCCGTTTGGCCCGCAACCATCGCCTTCACCACTATCGCAACGAGAACTACTGGCTTGGCGTCACCGCCAATTCCGGTGACCGATTGCTGGGCACGCTTCCGGCTTCAAAATCCGACGTGCCTCTTTCGGAAACCGCCCGATCCCTCGCCTAACTTTCCCCCCTCGTGGATTCAGCTCGACGCGGCCTCCCATTTTGGCCGATCGGCGTGCTGGATCCCGGGCGGGGGATCGGTGCTTTTGCGCCCCCCGAACTGTCATGAAATAGGTTCTGGTCTGGGCGCGCGCGTTTAGCGGCGGTTGTTGTGGTTGTGGCCGGGATTCAGGTTTTGGTGATGGTGTAGCCGGCGGCTTCGACGGCGTTGAGGTGACGGCGGAGAGCCCGACCGCTGTCACGGTTGTCGTAGTAGTCGCCTCCGAGGTCTCGGTAGGGTTCACCGGTGCTAGCGATGTGCCAGGCCGCGACGAGGATGCTGCGAGCAATGGCAACGGTTGCTTTGTTCGGTCCTCGCCGTCGCATGATCCTCCGATAGCGGGCCGCCAGGAACGTGTTCTTTGATCGAGATGCTGCGTTGGCGGCTTCGATGAGGGCGTGACGCAAGTGGGTTGCCCCGTGGCGGGTTCCGACCGGTCGCCGTTTCCCGGCTGATTCATAGGATGCTGGCGCAACCCCAGCCCACGATGCCAAATGCCCAGCAGTTGGAAACACCGACATGTCAGCGCCGGTTTCGGCCACCATGATCTCCGCGGTTCGTGTCCCCACTCCTGGAATGGTTGACCACAGTTCGATCAGCGCACGGTTGGGTTCGACCCGTCGAGCAATCTCGGTGTTCAACATCGTGATCGTGGCGTCGGCGAAGTCGATGTGATCCAGGATCGCTCGGGCGACAGCCCGGTGATGATCACCCCAGCGGGATTCCAACGCTTCGGTCAATGCTGCGATCTTGGACCGCATCCGCCCTCTGGCCAGTTCGGCGAGCACCTCAGAATCGGTTTGTCCGTCAATGAGCGCCTCGACCATGTCTCGTGCCGATTTCGACCACACACGAGACGCCACCGAGGTCAGTTTGATCCCTGCGTCTTGAAGGAGTTTCTCCAACCGTTGGATCTCGGCTGCCCGAACCTGGATCTGGGTTCGCCGATACCGGGTCAGCTCCCGCAGAGCTCGAATATCAGGTGGCGGCACAAACGATGCCCGCACCATCCCGTGAGCAGCCACATCAGCCAACCAGCGGGCATCAGACACATCGGTCTTACGGCCCGGCACGTTCTTGACATGATGAGCGTTGACCAGCTGTAACTCCCACGGCCCAGCTTCTAGCCCATAGAACACCGGTTTCCAATACACTCCGGTGGCTTCCATCGAGACCAGCTCCACTCGCTGCCCCTCCAACCAGCGGCCCAACTCACCCACCGCACAAACCGTGGTCGAGAACTTGCGGGTCTCAGCAGTCACCCGGCCCTGCTCAACCCACTCGACACAAGCGGTCACCGAGTCACGATGCACATCAAGCCCAGCAACACAATTCCGTATCCGTCTCATCAGAGACTTTCCTTCCCCACCCACACCAGCAACAATGGGACACAGCGGCTGCCGGGACGAAGACCGGGGAAGAATGAGAATCTGTCATTCGTGCTCGAAGCAACACTCCACGGCCCCTCGAAACAGGTCTCGCACCAGACTTTGTACGGGCTCAACGGCACCAAGTTCGGACGGCGACCACAACCCGGCAGCCGCCACCACCACTATTTCATCCCACCCCGGCGGCAACACAGCCATACAGACTTTGTGACGCTGCCGACCCCCCAGGTGGGTCGTAGCCGTCACAAAGTTTGAGCGGAGGGGGTCGTAGCCGTCACAAAGTTCGGCGGGAGATGTCGGCGAAGCGGGGTCGACCGACGCCGACGACTTCAGCCGTAGCCTCGACGAACACCTCTCGGCCCTCGATGGCGGCCGTCTTGATCTCGACGGAGTCCGTCAGCAACATGTCGCCGGCCCCTGCCCGTTCGGCTTCGTCCCTGACGTGTTTGCGCAACGCGTCGAGGGCGTCGTCGATCGCCGGTTGCCGGTCGCCTCGATCCGGGAGGCCCGGCCAGTGAATCCGGAACTGACCCTTCGACGGCTGCGAGATCGTGCACCTGGCGGCGATCCGAACCTGACCAACGACAGCACCGACGGCGTTCGCCACCTGCGCGTGCGGCGGCACGATCGGGTTGGCTCCCACCACCTTGGCCACGGCCGGATAGTAGGTGGCGGCTGAGGCTCCGAGGCCGACGAGGTCGACCTGGGCGCCGACCTGGATACGGGCCACCGACGGGGGAGCGGTGAGAGCCCGCTGCACGAGCTCATGGCTTACGGCGTCCGGGTCCATCCCGTCGGCCCGGAAGGCGACCGCCAAGGCCGCCTCGGCCGACTGCTGCACGAGTTGGTCGATCACCAACTGGGAGAACGCGGCGCCGTCGGAGGCGAGGGGATCCCAGCGGTTGTCGTTGATCGCGGCCAGGATGGTGGCCGCCTTGCCTGCCGCCTCGGCGTCCCAACTGTGCTGGAGACCGAGGACGTGGCAGGCATCGGACGGCGTGAAGCCGGCCATCTGGGCCAGGCCACGGCCCACCAGCGATCGCAGCGCTGCGGTTTCCATGCTCGACGCGACGAGTTCGTCGAGCGGCCGCCAACCGGTTCCGTCGGCGAGCATCTTGTCGAGTAGCCGCTGGTCGCGCGGGCTGATGACGCCGCGTCGACCGGTGGGCCGCACGAACGAAACATGGTCCTCCCGAAACGGGCTGCGGCGGCGGTCGAGTATTCGATGTATGACCTCAGGGTCGTCGGTGGCCGCGAGCGAGATCGGGGTGAGGCGCCGTGGGCCCAGACGGACCGACGGCGGGACACTGCGATCGATGTGGATCTCAGAGTCGCCGCCGAGGCCGATCGTGTACATGTCGACCGCCTCGACCATCGTGTGGTGGCCGCCGACCACGGCGCCGTCCGGGCTTATGGCGGGCCGGCCGTCACGGATCAGCCCGATGTCGGTGGTGGTTCCGCCGATGTCGGAGACCATCACCACCGGACCGGTACGATCCGGGGCGTCGTCGAGGAGGTGGCCGGCGCCGACCATGCTGGCCGCCGGGCCCGACAAGATCGTTTCGATCGGGCGGTTCAGGGCGAAGTCGGCCGAAATGAGGGAGCCGTCGCCCCGCACGAGCATCAGGGGGGCGGTGATCGAGAACTCGTCCATGATCGTCGCCGCAGCCCGGCAGAGGTCGTCGATCATGGGAAGGAGTCGGGCGTTCAGCAGGCAGGTCAGCGCCCGCTTCGGTCCGTTGAGCCGGGCCGACAGTTCATGGCTGCAGGCCACCGGCACCCCCGTGGCCGCCAGCAGGTTCCGCGCCGCCAACTCGTGTTCGGAGTTGCGAACGCTGAAGTGGGCGGCCACGGCGAAGGCGTCGACATCGAGCCCGTCGACCGCCGCGGCCAGGGAGTCGAGGTCGATCGGCTGCGACTCCACCCCGTAGGAGTTGTGACCGCCGCCGATCATGATCAACGGGTCCGAGCCGAGCGCCGCGGCCAGCCCGGCCCGCTCGACGGCCTCGTCCTCGAACCCGATCAGCACCAGACCGACCCGCCCGCCGACACCTTCCACCAGGGCGTTGGTGGCCAGGGTGGTCGACAGCGACACCAGTGACACGTCGTGCGGGTCCGGGTCGAGTTGTTCGAGGGCCTCCCGGATACCGATGGTCAGATCGGGGCGAGTCCTGGTCTTGGTCCAGGCGATGACCCCGGAGGTCTGCGGATTCGACCGGCCGAGATCGGCACCGTCGAGTGCAGCACCGTCGAGTGCGGCCTCGTCGAACAGAACGGCATCGGTGTAGGTGCCGCCGGTGTCGATGCCGATGAGCACGACGTCAGATTCCTACGAGATCACGGAACCAGGATGTGACCTGGTCCCCCCACAGAATGCTGCCCACGATTCCGACGACCATGAGCACGCCGCCGATCACGTAGTAGCGCTTCGGGATCGGTCCCTCATCGGGCACGACCGGCAGTTTGCGGCGAAGCCACGGCACCAGAGGATTGTCGGGCCACACCATGTTGAGGCCGACGAGCACGACGGCCCAGCCCGGTCCGGCCAGCGGGATCATCGGGATGCCCACGATGATGAGGAAGACACCGAGGATGATCTGGATGAGGCGGTTCCTCGACGCCTTCTCCTCGCGTTCCGACAGACCGGGTTCGAGATCGGAGTAGTCGGCGTAGTCGTCGAGGTAGGTGTGGTCGGTGTGGTCGGTGTGGTCGGTGCGGCCGTCGCTGGAGATGGCGCGATCGTTGGACGTGGGCCGATCAGGGTTCATACCCGTTCGATTCTACCGGCGGCCGACCTACCGTCCGGTTCGGGATCATGTCGGTTGATCAGGTGCCGGCCAGTTCGGCCACGACCGGGGCGAAGTCCTCGAACTCGGCTTGCCCGACCACCACGTAGCTGAAGCCGAAACGGTCACGCCGCTCGCGGATGGCGTCGACGATCTGGTCGACGGTTCCGATGAGCGCCAAGGGCGATTCGAGTGCCTGCTCGGGAGTGAGGCCGACTCCGGCCGCGGCGGCCCCGACGAGCTCGTCGCGGTCGTCGGTGACGACGGGGAAGAACACCCGGATCTGGAGTTCGATGTCGTCGAACCGGTCACCGGCGCCCTCCCTCACCCAGCTCAGCTTCTCCTCGTATCGTTCGGCGGTGGCGTCGGAGCCGGTTCTCTCATCGATGACGCCGGCCGACAGGTTCGGGTTGATGCCGACGATGTCGGCCAGTTGCCCGGCCAGACGGAGAAATCTCGGGCCGCCACCGCCGATGAGAAAGGGCGGGTGGGGGCGTTGCACCGGCTTCGGGGTTCCGTTGAGGTTGCTGATCGTGTAGTGGTCGCCCTCGAAGCTGAACGGCTCGTCGCCGAACAGACCTCGAAGGATCTCGACCGACTCGACCATGCGCTCGATGCGGATGCCGGGTCGGTCGTAGTCCATGCCGGCCTCGGTGTAGTCGGACTTCATCCAGCCGGCGCCGATACCGAGTTCGAGCCGGCCGTCGGAGAGCAGGTCGAGGGTGGCGGCCTCTTTGGCGAAGACGACGGGGTGGCGGTAGTCGTTGCACCATACGAGCGCGCCGACCCGAAGCCGTTCGGTTGCCTCGGCCGCCGTGGCGAGGGCGACGACCGGGGCGAGCTGGTCGTCGAAATGGTCGGGGATGGTCATCGTCGAATAGCCGAGATCCTCGACTTTGCGGGCCAGCTCGACCCACTCGGTTCGAGTCGACGCTGACTTGCACTGCACACCAAAGCGGAACGGTCGGGTCATGGCGCTCAGTGTAGGCTCCCCGAAGATTCTCAGCGGAGACGACAGTGAGTGTCGCCTGGTTTGCTCAGAATGGGGGTTGGCCGGGGGGTGAGGTTCCGACGGGATCTACAGTTGGGGACATGTTCGAGCAACCGTGCCGCTACGTGGGATACGAGGCCAGCCGGGGTGAGCCCAACATCGTGGTCGACGGGTCGCCCAACGAAGCGACGGTGCTGACGCTGACGCACTGGCCGGGCTACGCCGTCGAGCCGTCGCTGCGGGGTGACCTGTCGGCGCACATCGTGTTCAACTATCTGGATCGTCTCGCGGAGGCCGGGGAGGAGCCGGCGGCGCCGGCGGTCACCAACAACCACTTCGATCAGGACGGCCTGGTCTGCATTCATACACTGGCCCATCCGGAGGAGTCGCTGGCCCATCGTGATCTGTTGGTCGACCTGGCCGCTGCCGGCGACTTCGCCACCTACTCCGACCGACGAGCGGCCCGAGCGTCGATGGTGTTCGCCCGACGGGCGATCGGCGGCGAGAACTGCACCTACGACGAGTTCACCGATCAGCTCTACGAGGAATGCCTGCCGCTGGTGCTTCCCGTTCTCCTCGAGAACGACCGCTACCGCGACGACTGGGGCGACGAGGACGCCGAGCTGACCCGGTGCGAGGCCGCGCTCGACGACGGCACGGTGACGGTCGATGTCGACGAGGCGCTCGACTTCGCCCTGCTCACCGTGCCGGAGGACTTCGTCGCCAAGGGCGGCCACCGGTTCGGCGGACAGCATCTGGCGGGCCTGCATCCGATGGCGGTCAACAATGCGGTCGATCAGTTCCGCCTGCTGACCGCCCAAGGCCGCCGCTATCACTACGTCGACCGGTACGAGACCTGGGTGCAGTACCGCACCCGTCGTCCGCTGCCCCGCATCGATCTTCGACCGCTGGCCGAGGAGCTGACGGCGGCCGAGCCTCGGCGCGTGGTCTGGACCGCGTCCGAGCCGAGCTCGCTCATGCCCGAGCTGACCCACGACGGCGAATCGGGCATCGATTCCGAGATGGTGGTGTCCCTCGTCCGCCGCCATCTGGCATCGCAGCCGGCGGCGTGGGACCCGTACCCCGTCGGCGAGTAGCCACTCACCCCCGAAATTCGCAGCGGAAACGACACTGAGTGTCACCTGGTTTGCTCAGAACGGGTGGGGGAATGCTGGTGTCACCAGCCGACCGTAGGCTGGGATGGTGAGCCTCCCATGACTTCCTACGACGAGGCGCTCGACGGGTTCAGCCCGGCGGCGGCGGAATGGTTTTCCACCACGTTCCCCGAGCCGACCGCGCCCCAGGTCAAGGGCTGGCCGGTCATCGCCGCCGGCGATCACACCCTGATCCTCGCCCCGACCGGATCGGGCAAAACCCTCACCGCCTTCTTCTGGGGGCTCGACCAGCTCTCCACCCGCCCCCGCCCCGAAGACGTCAACCACCGCACCCGCATCCTCTACATCTCGCCGCTTCGGGCGCTGGCCGTCGACGTCGAGAAAAACCTCCGGGCACCGCTGCAGGGTGTTCGGCTGGCCGCCCAGCGTCTGGGTGAACCGTTCCACGAGCCGACCGTCGCGCTGCGCACCGGCGACACCTCGGCCGAGGATCGGCGCAAGCTGGGCAAGAACCCGCCCGACCTGCTCATCACCACCCCCGAGTCGCTGTACCTGATGCTCACCTCCCGCATCCGGGAGACCCTGGCCGGGGTCGAGACCGTCATCATCGACGAAATTCACGCCCTCGCCGCCACCAAACGGGGCGCCCACCTTGCGCTCAGCCTCGAACGGCTGGAGCAGATCACCGACAAACCGCCGCAACGCATCGGTCTGTCGGCCACCCAGCGGCCGCTCGACGAGATCGCCCGCTTCCTCGGCGGCTACCACGACGGCCGGCCCCGACCGGTCACGATCGTCGACTCCGGCATCACGAAGGAGCTCGACGTCGAGGTCATCGTGCCGGTCGACGACATGGGTCGACTGGGCGAGGTCGTGGAAGAGAGACCGGTGTCGGCGCCCGAGGCGGCCACGCTGGCTAGACGATCGATCTGGCCCTCCATGCACCCCCGCCTCCTCGAGCTGGTGGAGGAGAACCAGTCGACGATCGTATTCGTCAACGCCCGCCGTCTGGCCGAACGCCTCGCCACGAGGCTCAACGAGCTGGCGCTCGATGGCGAGAGCCGAGGCAATGAAGCCGACGGCACGCCGCCTGAGGTGGAGCCCGGGCAGGAACTGGTGTTGGCCCACCACGGGTCGCTCAGCCGGGAGCGTCGGCTCGACATCGAGGATCGCCTCAAGCGAGGTGTGCTCAAGGGTCTGGTGGCCACGTCGTCGCTCGAACTCGGGATCGACATGGGCGCGGTCGACCTCGTCGTGCAGGTCGAGTCGCCCGGTGCCGTGGCCCGCGGGCTCCAGCGGGCCGGGCGAGCCGGTCACCAGGTCGGCGTGCCCAGCCGGGCCAAGTTCTTCCCCAAACACCGGGCCGACCTGGTCGAGTCGGCCGTGGTGGTCGACCGGATGCGGCGAGGCCTCATCGAGGAGACCCACTACCCCCGCAATCCGCTCGACGTTGTCGCCCAGCAGATCGTCGCCGCGGTCGCCATGGACGACTGGCCGGTCGACGACCTCGTCGAGATGATCCGGGGCGCCGCCAACTTCGCCGAGATCTCCGACGAGGCGCTGTTCGCCACCCTCGATCTCCTGGCCGGGCGCTATCCGTCGGACGAGTTCGCCGAACTCCGGCCCCGCATCATCTGGGACCGGGTCGAACAGGTGATCCGGGCCCGGCCCGGCGCCCAACGCCTGGCCGTCACCTCCGGCGGCACGATCCCCGACCGGGGCCTCTACGGCGTGTTCCTCCCCGACGGCACCCGGGTCGGCGAACTCGACGAGGAGATGGTCTACGAGTCCCGCCCGGGTGAGACGTTTCTCCTCGGCGCCAGCACCTGGCGCATCGAGGACATCACCCACGAGCGGGTCGTGGTCAGCCCCGCACCGGGCCAGCCGGGCAAGATGCCGTTCTGGCACGGCGACGGACCGGGCCGGCCGCTCGAACTGGGGCGGGCCATGGGCGAGTTCATGCGTGAGATCCGCACCCTCGATCAAGCCGAAGCGAGAGAACGGCTCCTCGATCGCCATGGCCTCGACGAGCTGGCCGCCGCCAACCTGCTGATGTTCCTCGACGAACAGGTGGAGGCGGCAGGGTTCATCCCGGACGACCGCACCATCGTCGTCGAGCGGTTCCGTGACGAGATCGGCGACTGGCGCATCTGTGTGCTCAGCCCGTTCGGCGCCCAGGTGCACGCCCCGTGGGGTATGGCGCTGCGCCACCGGCTGGCCGCCGAATGGGATTGGGAGGTGGAGCTGATGTGGTCCGACGACGGCATCGTGATCCGCCTGCCCGAAGCCGTCGACCGGCTACCCGTCGACGAGCTGTTGATCGATCCTGATGAGCTCGACGATCTGCTCGTTTCGCAGCTGCCGCAGACGGCCCTGTTCGCCTCCCGGTTCCGCGAGTGCGCGGCCCGGGCCCTGCTGCTGCCCCGCCTGCGGCCCGACAAGCGCACCCCGCTGTGGCAGCAGCGCCAGAAAGCGGCCGACCTGCTGGCGGTGGCGGCCAAATACCCGAGCTTCCCCATCCTTCTGGAAGCCAGCCGCGAGTGTGTCAACGACGTGTTCGACGTGCCGGCCCTCCGCTCGGTGCTGGGTGACCTTCGGAGCCGGAAGATCAAGGTCCGCCAGGTCGACACCGACGTCGCC
Organism: Acidimicrobiales bacterium; assembly: GCA_965216655.1. Lineage (GTDB taxonomy): Bacteria > Actinomycetota > Acidimicrobiia > Acidimicrobiales > SZUA-35 > JAHELU01. The sequence goes on along the minus strand of CBDCGP010000029.1, from coordinate 59,141 downwards.
TCACCGTTCGCCCAGTCGCTGATGTTCGGCTGGATCGCCCAGTACATGTACGAGGGCGACGCACCGCTGGCCGAACGAAGGGCGGCCGCGCTGTCGCTCGACCGCGATCTGCTGCGGGACCTGCTCGGCGCCGAGGAGCTGCGGGAACTGCTCGACCCCGAGGTCATGGCCGACCTCCAGGCCGAACTCCAACGCACGGCCGAGAAGTGGCGGGCCCGCACCGTCGACCACGTCGAGGACCTGCTGCGGTGGCTCGGCCCGCTCACCATCACCGACCTCGACCTCCGCACCGACGGCATCAACCCGGCGGAGGCCGTCGACCGGCTGCGCGACGAACGACGGATCATCGACGTGGTGGTGGCCGGGGAGCAGATGGTCGCCGCCCCGGATGACGCCTCCCGCCTGCGTGACGCCCTCGGTGTCGCCCTGCCGCCCGGCCTGCCCGCCGCGTTCACCGACTCGGTGGCCGACCCGGTCGCCGACCTCGTTTCCCGTTACGCCCGAACCAACGGCCCGTTCCTCACCGGGGAACTGGTGGAGCGGGTCGGGCTCGACCCCGATCGGGCGACCGAGGCGCTGCTCGCGCTGGAGCGTGAGGGCCGTGTGGTGCGGGGCGAGTTCCGTCCCGACGGACACGAGCGGGAGTGGTGCCATGTGGAGGTGCTGCGGACGTTGCGCCGCCGGTCGCTGGCCGCCCTCCGCAAGGAGGTCGAGCCGGTCGACCCCGATGTGCTCGCCCGCTTCCTCCCCGATTGGCAGCACGTCGGGTCCCGGCGTCGCGGCGTGGAGGCACTGGCCGAGGTGATCACCACCCTCCAGGGCGCCGCCCTACCCGCTTCCGCCATCGAGAACGACATCCTTCCGGCCCGCCTGGGTGGCTACGAACCGGCTGACCTCGACACCCTGCTCACCGCCGGCGAACTGGTCTGGGTCGGCGCCGGCGGGATCGGCGTGGGCGATGGACGGTTGCGGCTGGTGTGGCGGGATCAGGTGCCGCTGCTCGTTCCCGATCCGTCGGCCGCCGACCCCGAGACCAGGCCGAGCGATCCGATCCACGTCGCCCTGCGCGACGGTCTGGCCCGTTCCGGGGCGTCGTTCTGGTCCGATCTGGTGGCCATGGCCCAGGCCGCCGAGTGCGACTACGACGACCAGACCGTGCTCACCGGTCTGTGGGACCTGGTGTGGGCCGGCGAGGTCACCAACGACTCCTTGACCGCCTTACGATCGTTGCTGGCCGGGGCCACGCCGTCGTCGCCGGGTCGACGCAAGCCGAAGCGCGGTACCCGCCGGGGTCCCGGGCGACCGAATCTGCGAGCGCTGTCCCGCCTCGGTCCGCCGTCGGCGACGGGGCGCTGGTCGCTGGTGCAACCGCTGGTGACACCACCCGGCGCGGCACCGACGACGCCCACCGAGCGGGCCACCACCCGGGCGCTTCAACTGCTCGAGCGTTATGGGGTGCTGACCAGGGAGATGGCGTTGGCCGAGGGGGCCGACGGCGGGTTCGCGGGCGTCTACCCGATCCTCAAGGAGTTGGAGGACCGGGGCCAAGTCCGCCGGGGCTACTTCGTGTCCGGCCTGGGAGCGGCCCAGTTCGCCCTGCCCGGTGCCGTCGACCGCCTTCGTGATCATCGAACCTCGCTCGACGATCTTGGCACCAGCCACGATGATCCCGACACCGACGATCTCGTGGTCCTCGCCGCCGTGGATCCGGCCCAACCCTACGGTGCCGCGTTGCCGTGGCCCGAGACGACCGGGCGTCCGGCCCGGGCCACGGGCGCTTACGTCATTCTGCACCGTGGTCAGGCGGTGGTGTATCTGGAACGCGGCGGCAAGAGCCTCGTGACGTTCGATCCGTCGGACCGTTCTCCCGACACCGACGATGTCCGGTGGGTGAGGGCGCTCAGAAGTCTGGTCGACCAGGGCCGGTTGTCGTCGCTGATGATCTCGAAGGTCAACGGTGTGCCGGTTCTGGAGGAGCCGAAGGTCCGAGACGCCCTGCTGGCCGGCGGTTTCTCCGATGGGTACCGCGGCCCCGTCTACCGGCGGTGAGCGCGGTAATGGGTGATGAGGGCGTTGGTCGACGAATCGTGGTCGAGGTCGCCGTCGGAATGCAGCTCCGGCTCGATCGAGGTGGCCAGCACCTTACCCAGTTCGACCCCGAACTGATCGAATGAATTGATCCCCCAGACGGCGCCCTGGGTGAACACCTTGTGCTCGTAGAGCGCGATCAGCCGGCCCAGGGTGGCCGGGTCGAGCCGTTGGGCCATGATCGTGGTGGTCGGCCGGTTACCGCTGAACCGCCGCTGCGGATCGTCATGGTCCCCACCAAAGGCGAGGGCCTCGGTCTGGGCGAAGAAGTTGGCCATCAGCAGGTCATGGTGGTTGCCGATCGGGTCGGTGGCTTCGACGAAGCCGATGAAGTCGGCCGGCACCAGACGGGTTCCCTGGTGGATGAGCTGATAGAAGGCGTGTTGACCGTTGGTGCCGGGCTCGCCCCAGACGATCGGGCCCGTGTCGAACGTGACCGGGCGGCCGTGGCGGTCGACGCCCTTGCCGTTTGATTCCATGTCGAGCTGCTGCAGGTAGGCGGGGAATCGTGCCAGGTGATCCGAGTAGGGGAGCACCGCCATCGACTGGGCTCCGCAGAAGTTGGTGTACCAGATCCCGATGAGGCCCATCAGCGCCGGGAGGTTCTGCCCCAGCGGTGCCTCGGCGAAGTGCCGGTCCATCTCGTGCATTCCGGCTAGGAACTCCCGGAATTCCGGCGGGCCGATGGCCAGCATCAGTGACAGGCCGACGGCCGAGTCGACCGAGTAGCGGCCGCCGACCCAGTCCCAGAAGCCGAACATGTTGGCGGTGTCGATTCCGAAGTCGGCCACCTTGTCGGCGTTGGTCGACACGGCCACGAAGTGACGGGCCACCGCGTCGTCGCCCAGTGCTTCAGTCAGCCAGTCGCGAGCCGATCGGGCGTTGGTGAGCGTCTCGATCGTCCCGAACGTCTTCGACACGATCACGAACAGCGTGGTGGCCGGATCGACGCCCTGCAGTGCCTCGAACAGGTCGGACGGGTCGATGTTGGACACGAAGCGGACGTCGAGCGGGCGGTCCGTGTGGGGTGGACGGCCGTAAGGTCGCAGCGCCCGGGTGGCCATCGCCGGGCCGAGGTCGGAACCGCCGATACCGATATTGATCACCGTGTCGATCGGCTCGCCGGTGGCCCCCACCCAGTCCCCGCCGCGAACCCGATCGGCGAACGTCGACATCGCCTCGAGCACCTCGTGCACCTCACCGATGACGTTGGTGTCGTCGCCCTCCTCGGTCACCACATCGCCGGCGGGCCGTCGGAGCGCCGTGTGGAGCACGGCTCGATCCTCGGTCACGTTGATCTTGCGGCCGGCGAACATGGCGTCGCGCAGCTCGGGCACCCCGGCGGCATGCGCCAACTCCACCAGCCGATCCACGGTTTCCCCGCTGATCCGATTCTTCGAGAAGTCAACATGGAGCCCCGCGGCGTCGATGGTGAAGTGTCGAGCCCGGTCGCCGTCGGCGGCGAACAGCTCCTGGATGGTCGTGTCGCCGAATCGATCAGCATGGTCGATCAGCGCCCGCCACTCGGGAAGTTCGTCTACTTGAAGAGGGTTCGACATCTCTCGAATCTAATGTTGTAGGAGATGAATTGCTGTAGTCGATGACGTGCCGTAGCTGCGGAGCAACCGTTTCCGAGGGCGCACGCTTCTGCTCGAACTGCGGTGCGGCCCAGGCGGGCAGCGACGAGCGCAGGGTGGTCACCGCCCTGTTCGTCGACATCGTCGGCTTCACCGCGCTCGCCGAACACCGCGACCCCGAGGAGGTCAAACGCCTCGTCGATCGCTGCTTCGAACTCCTGGCCCGCGACATCACGTCGTTCGGGGGTGTCGTCGACAAGGTCATGGGCGACGGCATCATCGCCCTGTTCGGAGCTCCCACCGCGCACGAGGACGACGCCGAACGGGCTGTCCGGGCGGCGCTGAGGATGCAGGAGACCGTCGCCGCGATCGCCACGACGGAACTCGACGTGGGAGCCGATTCGGGCGGTGATGTGACCGAGCCGATCCGGATCCGGATCGGCATCAACACCGGTGAGGTGCTCGTCGGAACGTCGACCGCGGGCGGCGACTATACGGCGATGGGCGATGTGATGAACACGGCCAGCCGGCTGGAACAGCTCGCTCAGCCCGGTCAGATTCTCGTCGGTCAGGCGACCTACGGATTGACGAACCACGCCATCGGCTACGAAGCGGTCGGATCATTGATCGCCAAGGGTCGGGAGGAGCCTCTCGCCGCCTGGGTGGCAATGGAATCGATCCGGCCGCCCGGATTTCACCGCCAGTTCAGCGACCGATTCGTCGGCCGTCAGCACGAACTCGGTGTGCTCGAATCACAGGCTCGGCTGGCGTTCGAACTGCGGCAGTCGCAGCTCAGCCTCGTCGTCGGTGAGGCCGGAATGGGCAAAACCCGGCTGGTCCAGGAGTTCGCCGATCGGTTGCAGCGCCGCTACGACGCCGAAGTATGGCGAGGCCACTGCATGCCCTACGGGGAGGCCAACGTGTGGTGGCCGGTGGCGGAGATCATCCGGCAGATGTTCGATCTCGACCTCGACGCGTCCCAGGCGGAAACGGAGCGGGTGATCGCCGCCGGGTTGACGGAACGGCTCGACGCCGCTGCCGTCCTCCACCTCGAACGCAGCAAAACGGCGCTGCTGCACGCCATGGGATTCGCCACGGTCCTTCGCGGCGGTGAGCCGACCCAGAATCGGTCCGAGGTGACCCATGCGGTCAGCCAGTTGCTCGAAGCGGCGCTGGCCGACGGGCCGATCGTCATGGTGCTGTCCGACATGCACTGGGCCGGTGACGCCGTATGGGACCTCCTCGATCGTCTGCTCAATCAGTGGTCGCACCACCGCCTCATGGTCGTGGCCACCGCACGCGTCGTGGACCGGGCCGGGCTGATGACCGGACGGCACGGAGCTTCGGTCATCAAGCTCGGACCGCTCAACGACCTGGCGGCGCGCCAACTCCTGGCCAGTCTCCAGGAACCGGGCGACGAGCCCCTCGACGACGAGACCGTCGACGACCTCGTGGCTCGCAGCGGCGGCAATCCGTTCTTTCTCGAGGAGCTGGCCGGCCTGGTGCTGCGCCCCGGAACCGGTATCGGCGGCCTGGGCGCCGACGGTGAGCTGCCCGACACCCTGCGGGGCATCATCGCGGCACGCCTCGACTCCCTGTCGGCCGGCGAACGGGCATTGCTCGAGGATGCGGCCATGCTCGGTCGCAGCGGCCCGCTCGAGGGGCTGAAGTTGCTGTCCCGGGAACGGCGCGGTGTGGTCTCGGTTGCCGGTGATCTGGACGGCTTGGTCAACCGTGATCTCCTGACGATCGACGGATCTCGCTACGAGTTCCGCTCCGAGCTGGTGCGCGACGTCGCCTACGGCACGCTCACCAAGGCCGCCCGGGCCCACCGCCACCGTGATATCGCCCGGTATCTCGAACGGGTCCGGTCGAGCCAGATGACGAATCCGGTGGTGGTGGCCATTGCCGACCACTATCGCTCGGCGGCCCGGCTCAGCCTCGAGCTGCTGTTGATGAACGAGTCAGAACGGGTGGAACTCGTCGGCAAGGCCCTGTACTGGGTGTCGCGAGCCGGTGAGCGGTCGCTGGCCGCTGGTGAGGGTGTCGAGGCCGAGGCCTGGTTCGGCTCCGGCCTGGACATGGCCGCCGGTGACGACCGAACCGAGGCCCGTTTCCTTTTCGGCCGGGCTCGGGCCCGGTGTGAGATCCACGACATCGCCGGGGCCAGGGCGGATCTGAAGAAACTCGATCTCCTCGTCGCCCACGATCCGCTGCTGGCGGCGAAGGCGCTGATGACGAGCGGCGATGTCAACCGGAAGGCCGGGGATCTCGCGGTGGCGGCGCAGGAGCTGCGGGAAGCGGCCGACAAGCTGGCCGTGCTGAGCGCGGCGGCGGAACAGTCGTTGGCGCTGCGGCTGCTCGGCCTGACCGAGATGGCCCGGTCCAACGACTCGCTGGCGCGCCAGGCCTTCCAGTCGTCACGCACGGTGGCGGCCCAGGCCGGGGATCGCCGGGCCGAGGCGTGGACGTTGCAGAGCATGGCCTGGTTGGCGTTCTCCCAGGGGCGGGTCCACGATGCGAACCAACAGGCGTCGACCGCCATCGAGATCTTTGTGGAGTTGGGTGACCGCAGCGGCCTGGCCTGGGCCCAGGGGGTGCAGGCGTGGGTGGCCTTCCACCTCGGCCGGCTCACCACCGCCCAGGAACTGGTCGACACCCTCCTCCCCGCCGTGCAGCGCCGCGGCGATCCGTTGGCCGAGGCCATGATGACCAATCTGGCGGCGTCGCTGGCGCTGTGGACGGGGCGGGCGTCCGAGTCGATCAGGCTGGGCAACGACGCGATCGAAGCCGCCCGACGAGCCGACGACGTCGGGCTCGAGATCCAGACCCTGGCCGTGCAGGGGCGGGCCATGGTGTCGCTCGGCCGCATCACCGACGGCAGCGCAACGCTCGAACAGGCCTACCGCCTTGCCGAACGCAGCCGCGATCGGTTCAACCGCCGGATCGCCATCATCGCCAACTGCGCGTCGGCGGCCCGGGTCGGGGAGGCCGACCGAGCCCTGCGTTGGGCGTCGAACTTCCAGGGATACCACGACGACCTCTCCGTCGTCGGCGAGGCGGATCTGATCGTCTCGATGTCGCTGGCCCTGTTGCAGAGGGGCGCCGTCGACGAGGCCGCCAGCCAGCTCGCCTGGGTCGACGGGTCGGACACCCGCCGCGTCGACTTCTTCGCCGATGCCGTCCGGGCCATGCTCGCCTCCGCAGGCGGACGTCTCGAGCATGCCGAAGCGGCAGCGCAACGGGTGCTCGATGGACGATCGACGTATCTCGACCGGATCCACGCACACCTGGTGTGGGCGTGTGTTCACCGGCAGCGCAACGACGAGCCGGCCACCGACCGGGCTCTCGACGACGCCCGCCAGATCGTCAACGCCACCGATGATCGTATGTCGCGATGGCTGATCGATCTGGTGGCCGGAATCTGCGGGCGGGGCGAAACCGGCGAGGCGGAACGGCACATGGTCAATGCCGGGCTCGACCCGTCCGGCCTCATCACCGCGTGGAGGCTGACGGCCCGAGCCGAGTCGGTGGACGCCGAGTAGAGCGCGGCCCCGCTCCTGAACCCCGGCCCAGCGCACGATCCCAGCCCGGCGCGTTACCCCAGCCGGGCGCACGATCCCAGCCCCGTCCTGTCATTCACGGGCGAAAACGGTCAAAAGTGGTCGTAATCACCCGCGAACGCGCATCGGGATGGGGGCCGGGGTGGGCTGCTCGACGGTCAGTTGGCGGCGGGGATCTGGAGTTCGTCGCCCGGCGTGATGTCGTCGACGTCGACCATCCCGTTGGCATCGGCGATCGCCTGCACAGGCACACCATAGGTGCTGGCGATTGCCGAGAGCGTGTCGCCTGGTTGCACCACGTGCACCCCTCCGGTGCCCTCCGCCGCCATGGGTTCGGTGACCGCCGGCGGCGCCGTGGTGGGGGTGGGGGCGACGATCGGATTCTGGCTGGTGATCTTGACTCCGGCTCGACCGGGTGTGGTGTCGGCCACGCCGCTCACGTTGTCGGCGGTCAACGCAGGCGCGGCGACCGACGTCATCTGTTCGCCATCACCTGTGGCTTCGGCCCCGGCGTTTCCGGCCTGTGCCGAGGCGTCCGCATCGACGGTGCCCGATGTCGGCGTCGTCGACTGAGCCGCGGGGTCGGGTGCGGCGTTGGCCTGGGCCTCACCGGCGGGCGCGGGCCGGCCACAGGCTCCAAGAACCAGAACCGTGAGCGCGGCGGCCGTGAGCCATGCGCCAGGATTTCCGTTCGTCCGCATATCGATCCAGTATTGCCTATCTGTGAACTGAATGGGTGTCTGGTGGCCGACGTGTCGCCGTCCACCCGCTGAACTCCTCAGCGTCGACGGCCCTTCCTGCGTGACCGCCTGTTCGGGCGCTCGGAGTCGCGGCGGCGATTGGCGTCGGCCCGATCACGCGATTCGGCTCGGCGGGCGAACTCCTCGAGCTGCGTTTCCTGCAGTTCGAGCTCCGCCATCAGTTCCCGCCAGTGATCGAGGCGGCGCTCCTCCACGGCCCCGGTGGCCAGCGCATCCCGGACGCCGCAGCCAGGTTCGGCTTCGTGGCCGCAGTCGGCGAAGCGGCACTGCTGGGCCGCCTCGGCGATCTCGGGGAACGCGAGGTCGATGCCGCGGTAGGACTGCCACAGGCCGATCTCGCGGATGCCAGGGGTGTCGATGATGAACCCCCGGCCGGGGATCGGGATGAGATCTCTGGTGACGGTGGTGTGACGCCCCCGCCGGTCGGCGGCCCGGACCTCGCCGGTACGTTGTACCTGCCCGCCCGACAGCAGGTTCACCAGCGTGGATTTGCCGATACCGCTCAGCCCCATGAGGGCCACCGTCGCCCCTTCCGGGATTCGAGCCTCGATGCCGTCGATGCCCTCGTTGGTCACCGTCGAAACGGCGAGCGTGGCGACGCCGGGAGCAACCGCCGCCACCTCGTCGACGGCCCGTTGCAGTTCGGCCCGATCCGAGATCTGGTCGGCTTTCGTGAGGACCACAACCGGTGTGGCCCCACTCTCCCAGGCGACAACCAGCTGGCGTTCGATGCGACGCAGATTGGTCGGCCGGTCGAGTCCGTGCATCACGAAGACCGAGTCGATGTTGGCGGCCAGGACCTGTGGTTCCGGGACCCGGCCAGGGGCCCGCCGGGTCAGGGCGGTGCTGCGGGGTGCGATGTCGACGATGTGCGGTCCGTCGGCCTCGGACTCCTGCACGACCACGTAATCGCCGGTGGCCGGCACCAGCTCGGTGCGGGTACGGGTGGAGTCGGATGCGGCGAGCACGGCGTCACCACCGGTGAACACCAGACTGTGACCTCGGCTGACTCTGGCCACCCGCCCGCGAACGCCGGCTTCTCCGTCGTCGGATGATGCCTGCAGCTCGGCGGCCCATCGGTCGAGTTCGTCGCTCCATCCCAGCGACGACAGGTCGGGTGTGAGTTGCGCCAGATCGTCGATGGGTCGTGCCTTCCTCGAAATGCCTCTGCGTACTGGTTGGAACCGGTACCGGTTGGAACCGGGGCCTGGTCAGGCCAGCGGATCGACCGGGGCCACGTCTTCGAGGCTAGTGCGGAGGAAGTCGAGTTGTAGGCGCAGGAGGTTTTCGGCCACCGACTGCTGGGGGGTCATGTGGGTGACCCCCGACAGGGGCAACACCTGATGGGCCACACCGGCTCCGAGTAACGCTGTGCTCATCCGGAGTGTGTGGGCGGCCACCACGTTGTCGTCGACCAGACCGTGGATCAACAGCAGGGGACGAACAAGCTTGTGGGCCTCCGCCGTGAGGTCGGTGTCGAGATAATGCTGCGGATACATGCCCGGGTGGCCGAGGTAACGTTCGGTGTAGTGGGTGTCGTACAGGCGCCACGTCGTGACCGGTGCGCCCGCGACCGCCGCATGGAAGCGGTCCGGCCGCCGCAGCACGGCGAGCGCGGCCAGGTAGCCGCCGAACGACCAGCCGCGGATTCCGACCCGATCGAGATCGAGGAAGCCGAATTCGGTGGCGGCGTCGTCGAGAGCGGCCAGCTGATCCTCCAGCACGGGCCCGGCGAGATCGCCCCACACCTGCCGTTCCCACCGTGGCCCTCGGCCCGGGGTTCCCCGCCCGTCGGTGACGAGCACGGCGAAGCCCTGGTCGGCGAACCACTGTGACACGAGGTGGGCGTTGTGCGTTTTCAGGACCCGTTGGGCATGTGGCCCGCCGTAAGGATCGAGCAGGACGGGAAGCGGCTCGTCGCCTTCGTAGTCGGTCGGGAAGAACAGCGCGGACTCCAAGCGATCGGCGCCGAGCTTGTAGAACAGCGGCGTCGCCTTGATCGGCGGACGGACCGACAGGTCATCGATGAAGCTGATCGGATTGCCGAGGATCGGGCGGGGTTCGGCGGAGTCGTCGCTCTCGGGCACGATCAGGGGCCGAATGGCGGTCTCGACACCGTCTGATGTCGGCCGGGTCGTCGACAGCGCCAGGACGGCCAGTGGTTCGGGTTCGGTACTCTCGTCGGCCTGGTCATGGTGATCGCGGCCGCTGTTGGTCGGGCGTGCACCGAGCACAGCACGGTGCACGCCGGCGTTGTGGGTGAGGCGGACCGGGGAGCGTTGCTCGGGTCCAACGCCCGAGGTCAGATCGATCAGGAACAGGTGGATTTCGGTCGGTTCGGTCCAGGCGCTGATCACGGCGTGGCGGCCGACGACACCGAGGATCGACTCCACCTGGATCGCCTCACTGGTCAACGGCCGTCCGTCGAGCATGAGCGCACGGCAGCCGGGGTGGGGGTCGGGAACGCCGGGCTGATGAAGCGGAACCAGGTCCTCGATCGTGAGGAGCCCGTGTTCGCAGGGCGTTGGGGACGAGGCGATGAGCTCGACCCAGGTGTCCTCCTGGATCCGGCGCCGCTCGGTCAACCCGAGGGTGGTGAGTTCGAGTTCGGCGATCGAAACCTCACGCTGGTCTCGGGTCTGACGAACGACGAGCGGGGCGTGGCCCTTGGCCCACACCACATCGGCCAGATACTCATAGGCCCCGCGGTCGGACCAGAAGACCCGTTGCAACCTCGGCTCGGAGTCGTCGGCTCCGAAGTCGGAATCCTGTTCCGGCAGATCGGCGAGGTCTATGAGGTAGAGGTCGACGTCGGTGTTGATCGTGCCGGCGGCCGGGTAGCGGACGGCGGTTGGAGCCTTGTCCGGATGGGCGGGGTCGTGGACCCACCATTCGTCGACCGGGGTCTCGTCGACCCTGGTCACCAGGATGGCATCCGAGTCGGGGCTCCACCAGAAGCCACGCTGGCGCCCCATCTCCTCGGCGGCGATGAAGTCGGCCTTTCCGAACCCGACGAGCGGGTCCGGGCTGTGGGCCAGCACCCGGTCCGAGTCGGGGCGGGTGAGGTCGACCATCCGGAGCGCGTTCTCACTGCCGACACCGGCCGAGACGTAGGCGACATACCGTCCGTCGGGGCTCAGCCGGGGATCGAACACCGGACCCTCGACGAGCGGGGTGGCGACGTCGTGGCTGATCAGATCGAGCACGAACAACGCCCCGGCCAGCGTGAAGCAGGCCTTGGTACCGGCGGCGTCGACCGAGTAGGACACGATGCCGGATGCCGATTCCCGGGCCCGCTCGCGGCGGGCCTTCTCGGCCGGCGGGGCCTCGGTGTTGTCGCCCAGGGTCAGCAGCTTCGGGCAGGCGAGTCGCTTGTCCTTGCCCGACTCGAGGTCGATCTGCCACAGGCACATGGCTGGATCCTCGCCGTCGTCGGACCGGAGGTAGAGGACCCGGGTGGCGTCGGCGATTATGGAGACGTTGCGGGCAACGCCGATGGAGAATCGTTGACTCCGGGCGTACGCGGCCGGGAAGTCGTCGGTGGGGGTGGTGGGCGATGTGGCGTGGCTGTGGGCGGAACCAGCTCCTGCGGATTCCCTGGCTGAGTTCACAAGTTCCAACCTAGCGCCTGACGCATCAGCAGTAGTAGTACTGAACAGTGTTAGCTATGGATCCGTAACGGCCGATCGTCCAACGGAAACACTAGAGGCGGGCGACACCCATCTCCCGGAAACTCCGACCGATGCTCTTGACCAGCAGCTCGCTGTCGTCGACCGCCGCCGGGTCGAGGTGCACGCCGAACTGGCAGATGTCGTTGTAGCTGAGCATCGTGATGTTGAACGCGGTGCCGGTGACCGGCCCTACGGGAAACATGTGCTCCAACCTCCGGCCCGCGAACCAGGCCGGGATCGGGAGCCCGGCCACGTTGCTCGTGGCGAAGTCGACGCGGCCGGCCTGCTCCAGGACGATCGACGCCGCCACCTGCGGCGGGACGAACGCACCAAGCCCACTCAGCGCGTTGAGAGCGCCGCTGCGACCCTCGAGCATCGCCCGTTTCGCCTTGACCTCGGCCGAGATGATCGCCAGACGTTCGGCGGCGTCGACCGAGGAGCCCGGCATCACGACGGGCACCGGGAGGAAGTTGTTGTCGCCTTCGCCGAGGTCGAGCGGGTCGGCCTGCTCGCCGCCGCCGACGGGGACGTTGATCACCACCGTCGCGGTGACCTGATCGAGGTCGATGTCGAACTCGTCGTGATAGTGCACAGCGGCCTGGGCGCACGCGCCGACGAACAGATCGTTGACCGACACGTCGTGGCGGCGGGCCGCCTCCCGGATCGACGTGAGCGACTCGACCATCGACGCGAAGCGGCGGTTCCGCGATCGATGCTGCCATAGCGGTGCGGTGGTGTCGGCCGACGAGTCGCCACCCCGTCCGAGGTCGAGCTTGAGGTCACCGGCCCGGGCCGAGGCGATCGCGTCTCCACCCAGCTCCCACAGCTTCTGCGGTGTTGCCACATCGCGGAAGGCCCCCTGGATCAGCCCGGCCATCCGCTCGGCCCCGGCCCGCCATCGGTCGCCGTCGTGGTGAGCCCCGGTCGCCGCCTCGGCGGCGAACACGGCGTTCAGGTCCACTCGATCGGGGCTCGGCGCATCGGGTTCGAACTCGAGCAGGTGGGCGCCGAGCCTGACCATTCCGTGGCCATCCGAGATCGAGTGATGGACCTTGCCGACGAGTGCCGCCCGGCCGCCGGCCAGCCCGGTCACCAGTTGGAACTGCCACAGCGGCCGCGTCCGGTCGAAGGGGTCGTTGACGAAGGCGGTGACGAGTCGGGCCAGTTCAGGCCCGTCGGCCGGTGGGCTGCCGGGAAGGCTGCACCAGCGGACGTGATGGTCGAGATCGAAGGCGTCGTCGACCACCCACTCGAGCGTGCCGATCGTACCCCCGAGGCCGAGTGGGTCGTTGACCTTCAATCGCAGCCGGTCGACCGCCGCCACCAGGTTGTTGATCGTCGTCTCGAAACGGTCGACCGATGGCGGTCCGTCGAGGATGCCCAGCAGCCCCATGGTCGACGCCAGGTTTGGATCCTGACCCAGCGACCACATCAGCGATTCGGTGTTGGTGAGGCGTTTCCCCATGGTGACATCAGGTTAACCCCTGGGGATCGGGGGTATCGCACCGATAGAATCGACTGTGGAGTTGGCCCCACCGCCACTCCCACCCCCTACACTCTTCGCAACTCCAACCGACCCGCCCACTAGCCTTCTCGTTTCTTTCTAGCCAAGGAGCTCCAGCAATGTCAGACATCAAGGTCTGGATCGACCAAGATCTGTGCACCGGTGATGGCCTCTGCGCCGAGATCGCCCCCGATGTGTTTTTCGGCATGGATGACGGGCTGTACTACGTGAAGGAATCGGCCGACAACTTCGGCGCCGAGAAGCTGTTCGACGGCACCAACAACCCGGCAGGGCGCCGAAGGTATGGCCCGCGTGCCCGACGGCGGGCTCGAGCGGGTCATCGAATCGGCCGAGGAGTGCCCCGGGGAGTGCATTTTCATCGACGTCCCCGAGTAGGCGTCCACCGCGGGCCCATGAGCCCGTCACCGCCCGGATCGGGCCCTGTCGGCTGAGCCGAACGGCCTGATCCGATCGACTCAAAGAGCTGGGCCGAAAGGCTCAGCTCTTCGCCGTTGTGGCCGAAGGGACGGGGTGGACGTCTTGAAGGTCGCCCTGTTTGCGTTGCTGGCGTTGTCGCTCGGGCTGATGTGGCACGAGCGCGACCTCGTCGTCGACGCCTACCGCCAGGACTCGGACGGGCCGGCCGAACTGCGGTTGAGCGGCGTGGCGCTCGACTTCGAGAAGACGGATATCCCGGCATCGCCCTATGTCGTGCACACCGCGCCCGACACCCGGCGGCGCCCGATGTCACTTTTGTTTACGGCGCCCGAGGTCGATCCGGTCGACATGACCGGTGGTGAGGCTCGGATCGCAGGTTTCGTTCGAATCGACGGTGTCGGGGCTGCCGGCGCCGTGGTGCGGCTGGAACGGCACACGGCGACCGGCATCGGCGTGCGGGACGTCCGGGTCGGAGCCGACGGTCGCTACGTCGCCCGTAACCTCCCGGGCGGACGCTACCGGGTCAGGGCGTGGGTGACCGGCCACGCCACGACAACGATGTCGGACGTGTTCTTCCTGAACGCCGACGACGCCGAGACCCGTTCGTTCGACCTGGAGGTCGTCGAACCGGATCCCCGGATCGAGTATGTCAACGGGGGGACCATGACCGTCGGTCTCACCGGCGGCTTCGGTGTCGTGATCAGCAGGAACGACGTCGATGAGAACGGTCTGGTGATCACCGTCCCGGTCCCCGGTGTGCCGGTGTCGGCCGAGTTCAGTGCCGACGTCTCCCTCCTCTCCCCGCCGGTGGTGTCGACGAACGACCGGGGACTCGCCCAGTTCCGCGTGCGCTGCCTGCAGCCCGGCACCGGAAGAGCCGCCGTGACCGTCGATCGCTCGGCGCTGGTCGAGGCCGAACCGACCGCCGCACCCGCCCCGCCACCCGCCGACCCGGCAACGCCCGGTGATGCGGCGGTGGCCGATGAGGTCGTGGTCGTCGCACTGGCCGCCTGTGTGCCGCCGCCCCCGCCACCTCAACCCCCTGAACCGGCCGAACCCGCCGCACCGGCCGAACCCGTCGGGCCCGGCGGTCCGACCGAGACGACGGCGACCGCCGAGCAACGGACAGGAGGTGGCGGTGACTGAGAATCCCGGAACCGTGTACCGGGTCGCCGCAGCGGTGCTGCGTTTGGTGGCCGCCTGCGCGCTGGCCGCCGTCGTCGTCCCACCGGTCGCCGGTGGGATTGTCGTCGCCACCTTGTTGGAGGCACCGCTTCCGGTCGGCCGGCTTCCGGAGGCCCGGTCGCAGATCACGGCGGAGCCGTCGATGGTCTACGACTCCGACGGCAACCAGATCGCCCTCTTCCGAGGATTCGACCGAACCGTCGAGGTCACGCCCGAGCAGATCCCCCAGGTGCTCACCGACGCCGTGGTGGCCATCGAGGACAAACGGTTCTGGACCCACGACGGTGTCGACTACGAGGGCATCGCCCGGGCTGCCCGGGTCAACCTGGAAGCAGGCGGTATCGCCCAGGGCGGTTCGACGCTCACCCAGCAGTACGTGAAGAACGTCTACCTGTCCACCGAGCAGACCTTCGAGCGCAAGGTGGAGGAGGCCCTGCTGGCCACCGAGCTCGAGAAGGTGATGACCAAGGAGGAGATCCTCTTCGGCTACCTCACCACCTCCTACTACGGATCGGGGGCGTACGGCGTCGGGGCGGCGGCCAGGATCTATTTCGACAAGGACGTCTCGCAACTCGACATCTCGGAGGCGGCGACCCTGGCCGGCGTGGTCAAGGCGCCGACCAGCCTGTCGCCGTTCGTGGACCGCGACGCGGCCGACGAACGCCGACGCCTCGTGCTCCAGGCGATGCTGGACCAGGGATACATCGACGACACCGACTACGAGCGGGAGGCGGCCCGCCGGCTGTGGTCGGTCGACGACGGCGATCTGCCGAACGGTCCGGTCACCACGCTCATTCCCCGCCAGAGCAAGGGTGCACTCGACCACCACTTCTTCGTCGACCACGTCGAGGCCGAACTCATCGATCTGGTCGGACCCGACCTGGTGTACAACGGCGGGCTGCGCGTGGAGACGACGATCAACACCTCGCTGCAGGAGGCAGCCGAGGAGGCGGTCGCCGCCCGGTTGGGCAACACCGAGTATCCGGTGGAGATGGCGCTCGCCACCGTCGAGCCCGACACGGGCCACATCGTGGCCATGGTCGGAGGCCGCGACTACGAATTCAGCCAGGTCAACCTGGCCACCGGCGGTTCGACCGGTTTCCAGCCCGGCAGTTCGTTCAAGCCGCTGGTGCTGGCTGCGGCGTTCAGCCTCGGTCTCAATCCCGAAACCCGATATCCGGCCCCGGCCCGCTGGCAGGTGCCTGGCTGCACGAGCGGCGGCTGCGCGATCTCGAATTATAGCCACCGGGGCTACGGCAACATCACGCTGCGGCAGGCCACCCGAGCCTCCGTCAACACCGTGTACGCTCAGCTCGTCGTGGACGTCACGATCGACGACACCGTCGAGCTGGCCCGCAACCTCGGCCTCAGCAGGCTCGACCCGGACCACAACTACGGAGCCAGTCTTGCGCTCGGGGCCGCCGAGTCGTCGCCGCTCGAGATGGCATCGGCCTACGGGACGTTCGCCCACCGCGGTGTGCGGGTCGCCCCGACGTCGATCCTCCGGGTCGTCGACTCCGACGGAAACGTGTTGATCGACAATCGCGCCAGGCCGGGGCAGCGCGTGCTCGACGAAGCCGTGGCCGACAACGTGACCGACGTGATGACCGACGTCATCGAATCTGGTACGGGTCGGGCGGCGGCCATCGGTCGCCCGGCAGCCGGCAAGACCGGCACCGCTCAGGCCTACCGGGCTGCGTGGTTCGTCGGCTACACCCCGCAACTGTCGACCGCCGTGTGGATGGGACACGCCGACCGACTCGCCTCCCTGCGGGGCGTCAACGGCGTCGGCGCCGTGACCGGTGGATCGCACCCGGCCGTGGCCTGGGGCGACTTCATGGGGCGGGCCCACGAACTGCTCGACCTCGACGTCGTGCCGTTCCCCGACCCGGCGCCGATCGTGCCGATCGCCGACTCGGCCAAGGAGATCATCACGTCATACCGGACTCGGTCCGAGACCCGTGCCGGCAACCGTCGGTCGCCCGGGATCCTCGAGGCCGACTGCGGCACCGCCTGCATCGACGACGGCTACCGGAGACCGTCGGTGGCACCGGCCGAGGTACCCACCACCCTTCCGCCGCCGACCACGGCACCGCCACCCCCCGACGGTGTGGAGACGACGACCCCCACCACCGCACCGCCCCAGACCACTCCGACAACCGCCCCCACGACCACACCGCCTCCAACAACGGCGGAGCCTGCAGCAGGAGATGACAATGGCTAATCCTTCGGCCAAGACCCCGGTCAGGAAACGAACGCACCCGAAGCGGTCGACGCCGACATCGGGCACCCGCCCGGTTGACGCTGTGGACGACGTTGAGGATGTCGAGGACATCGGACTCGATGCTGCCGACAACAACACCACCGTGGATCTGCGCCGGGGTTCACCGCCCCCTCCGAGCGAGGACGACCTCGTGCGGAGGACTGGATCGGGCGAAGCGTTGCTGACGAAAACCGCTCTCCGACTGCGCCATCCCCGCGCCCCCAGATCGCTGCGCCAAACCGGCATCGGCGGTGTCGCACCCTACATCGCACCGAAGAATCGGGTGGGCCGGTGGAACCGTATGCGTGATCTCGGCCGTCGGGGCTATGTCCCGCTCAGCCCCGGCCGCCGCAAGCTGCGGCACCGGATCCTGCCCCGCACCGTCATAGGAATCTCGACGATGCTGTTGATGCTGGGCGTCGGGGCCGCCTTCAGCGGCGCCGCGTTCTACGCCTACTACGACAACCGGCTGGCAGAGAACGAACAGGCCGTCTCACGGTTCGTCGAGGGGTTCGACGAACAGTTCAACAACGCCACCGGTGCGATCGACGAACTGCGGGTGGAGACCATTGGCGAAATCCGCGATGAACTTCGCCCGCTGGGCGACTACGTGTCCGATGCCGACGGTGTGATCAACCTGCCGCAGACGGCCGGTCCGTCGGTGTGGCTGCTCGAATCCCGCGACGAGAACGGTGAGATCATCACCGGCTCCGCCTTCGCAGTGGTCGAGCACGAGGCGGGTACCGCGTTGGTCACCAGCTACGCCCTGGTCGTTGCCGCCACCACAGAGCCGAGCCCGGGGATCGATCTGATCAAGGGGAACGACCGGATCCCGGCCCAGCTGTGGGCGTGGGATGCCGAGCGCGATGTGGCCCTGGTCGTCGTCGACCGCGACATTCCGCTGCTCGAATTCGCCAGCGACCGTGGTCAGCTGGAATCGGTGGGCGCCCGGGTGTTCGCACTCGCCGGTGTTGGTGGTGGTGGCGCCACGGCCTCACCGGGAGTGTTGCTCGACCATTCACAGGTCGGCCTGCAGCACACGGCCCCGATCGGCACCCTCTTCCGGGGCGGCCCGCTCCTCAACGGCGAGGGCAAGGTGCTCGGCGTCGCCTCCGACCATTATCACCCGTTCGGCATCGATCCGGGTGACGTGCGCCAGGCCCCTGACGTGAGGGCGATCTGCGTGCAGATCCTCGAATGCGAGGAGATCCAGGAGGAGATCAGTATCGAGGTCACGGACGACGAGGCGGGGGCGCCGATCACCACCGACGACCTGGTCCGTGAGACACCAACGGGTGGTCCTTCGGATGAGGAGGCCGACTCGGCGACCGAGTCCGACGACGAGGATTAACGCTTGCCGTGCAAGACCGACTGGCTCGAGTACCTACTCGTCGACGGTGTCGACGATGTGGGCGCCGGTCCGGTCGCGGGTCGGACCGCTCGAGTCGCCGGTCTTTATCCTCTTCGGCCGGAACGGCTTCTGGGGGAAGTTGACCCGGTCGAGCACAACGGCGATCAGTCCGAGCACGAGCGCGCCGATGACGAGTGACATCACCGACGACGTGTTGATGAAACCAACCATGTGCTCAGCCTACGGCACCGCGGGCCGGCCCGGCGTTCGGTGCAGCACCAGCGTGACCGACCGCTCGCTGCGCTCCGCCCATCGTTGCTTGTAGGGAAAGTCCATGCCCATGTCGTAGGTGTCGGCGAGGTCGTCGTCGATGAGCCGTCGCAGTTGATGGTGCTGGAGCAGGTTGCCGATGGAGAGGTGGCCGTGGTCGGCGTCGAAGCTGATCTGCAGGCCCCGATACCGGCGATTGCGGATTCCGCCCAGGATGTAGCCGACCTCGACGATCTCACCGTCCAACGGGAGGCCGGCGATGTGAGCGTGGAGCCGGCCCCGATCCCGCAGCCGCTCGATCATGATGTCGTACATGGTCGACATCGCCTCGCCGGTGATGCCGCTGCCGCCAGTTCCTTTCCACGATCGCTGTTCGATGTCCATGATCCGTTTGAACAGCTTCGGGTCATCGGCGACGTCGGTCATCGTGAGCCCCGCTTCGGCCGCCCGTGCGTCGGCCTGCCGCAGGTTGCGGCGGAACCGTGAGCTGCGGTTGGCCAGCCAGGAGTCGTGGTCGCCGGTCAGGTCGGCCACGCGGCGGGTGATGCCCTCGGTGAACAGCACCGGACCGATCGGGGCCAGCCCGTCCTTGATGGTCCTGCTCAGCGGGTGGGGGAACGGCGGCAGCCCGGCGAAGACGAGCATCGACCAGTCGGTGAGCGTCAGCAAATGGGTGGTGAGCTCATCGGTCAGCGCGGCGACGTCGGGTCCGAAGATGGGGCTGGCGAAGCCCCACAGGGGCTCGATACTCGACAGCAGGAGCATGTCGCCCCGCCGGTAGTAGCCGAGGAGGACATAGCCGTTGCCATCCGCTGAGCGCAACAGCAGGCGTTTGCCCCGAGGGGCGAAGCCGGAAGCCACCGAAACGACCCAGTCGGGGGCCGAACACCAATGGTCGATCCCCGCGGTGGCATCGACGGCGGCTTCGACGTCGGCCCATTCGTCGAGCAGTTGGTCGAAGGTCAGCTGGTCCACAGGAGTACCAAACATCGTACTGCGGTGTTCCGCCCGGTGTATTGCCCTTATGCGCTCGGGCAGAATCGGGCTGACCACGCTGCGTGGTCGAACCTTTGCCGGGATCTGTCGTCCAGTTGACAATGTTGTTGACGATCGGCCTAAATCTTGGTGTTGGTTGATCCCTCCCACTACAACGAAATCATGGTCGACGATTCGACAATCGAAGCTTTTGCTCGAGACGGAGTTGTCGTCGTTCGGGGTGCCCTGACGTCGGACGAACTGGCGGTTCTGGCCCGCGGGTTCAGCCATGCCGTCGACCATCCAAGTGAACGTGCCGTCGTGGCCAGCCGATCCGACGATCCCGGTCGCTTCTTCGAGGACTTCGTGCGCTGGCGCGATACGCCGGAGATCGAGCAGATCGCGCTCCGGTCGAAATTGCCCGAGTTGGCGGCCGCTCTCATGGACTCCAACTCGGCCCGCTTCTTCCACGACCACGTACTGGTGAAGGAGGCCGGCACCTGCCAGCGCACGCCGTGGCATCAGGATCAGCCGTTCTACAACGTCGACGGCACCGGCATCAGCGCGTGGGTGCCCCTCGATGAGGTGCCGCGCAAGGGATCGCCGGAGTTCTGGGCCGGATCGCATCGAGGGCCGTGGCGGATGCCCCGCACGTTCCTCGACCAGCAGGCCAAGTGGTTCCCCGAGGGGTCGCTCTCGGAGATTCCCGACCTCGACTCGGATCGATCCGACTACGACATCCGCCAGTGGCAGGTCAGCCCCGGCGACGCCATCTTCTTCAGTTTCCTCACCGTCCACTCCGCCCCTGGGTTCCCGTTCGAACACCCCCGTCGAGTGGTGTCGTTCCGATATCTGAGCGGCGACGCCCGCCATGCGGTCCGGCCGTGGAAGACGTCACCCGACTTCCCGGGCCTGGCCGAGGAACTCGACGACGGGCATCCCTTCGACCACCCGAGTTTCCCCGTGGCCTGGCCCAGTCCCGTCGGCTGAGCGTTTGCTTTCGCCGACTCTGACCCAGCTACCCGACGACACCTCCGAGCACGGGACTGTCGTCGCACCCGACTCGGGCGTCGGCGACGATCACCCGATGCGCAAGGTGACCCGTCAGGTGGCGTTCGAGCAGGGCTGGTCGTCGGGCCGAGCCCGCAAGGTGGCCGACCTGTTCGACGGCATGGCCGCCGAGTGGGACGCACCGCGCTCGGGCCCGGTGCGCACCGCTCCGGTTCGTGACGCCTTGGCCCGGGGTGGCATGCGGCTTGATCGTCGATGGCTGGAGCTTGGCGCCGGCACCGGTATCGGCACTCGACTCTTCGCCCCTGCGGTTGGTGAGGGCGGTGGTTCGCTGGTGGCGCTCGACCTGGCGCTGGAGATGTTGCGTCGCTCGCCGTCGCGGGTGGCGCCCCTGGTGAACGGAGATGCGTCGTGCCTGCCGTTCGGTGACGGTTTGTTCGGCGGCGTGGCCATGGTCAACATGTTGTTGTTCCCCGACGAGATCGACCGGGTCGTGACCACCGATGGTGGTCAGTTGCTGTGGGTCAACACCGTGGGTGATCGCACGCCGATCCACCTGTCGCCGAAGGACTTCCTGGCCGCCCTGCCCGATTCGGAGGCGGGTGGTTGGTCGGCGGTGTGGGCCCGTTCCGGCACCGGCTTCTGGGTGGTTGCCACCCGCCCTGCCGCTTCTTGATCGGGTCTGATCTGGTTTGATCTGGTTTGTCGGCGGGTCTGGGTCGCCGCCGCTTCGACGTTGTCGCGCTTCGGTGTCATAGTGACGCGTAAGCGCGACAACCTCTTCGTCAATCGGGTTCGACGACGACCGGGTCGCCGGTGGTGATCGCCCCCGGCTCGATGACCGTGGCGTAGAGGCGGCTGATCGGGCCGTTGCGGTGATGGATGCGACTGAAGTCGCGGTCGCTGAACCATCGAGCGTTCTGGGCGCACG
This sequence comes from Acidimicrobiales bacterium, assembly GCA_965216655.1. Classification (GTDB taxonomy): domain Bacteria; phylum Actinomycetota; class Acidimicrobiia; order Acidimicrobiales; family SZUA-35; genus JAHELU01. The sequence continues at coordinate 37,553 of CBDCGP010000029.1, read as the reverse complement.
GCACCGCCGGAGCGGAGACCTGGGCGAGGACCGTGCCGATCCGGAGGCGGGTGCCCATGACGATCGTCGACCAGTCGAGCCCACTGATGGTAATGTTCTCACCGGCTGCTCCGGCGTGGATCGGGTGGCCGTCGGACTTGAGCTGGTCGATGACCTCCATCGACCAGAGGCACAGCGCCTGCCAGGGCCGTCCGTGGTGTTTGCGGGTGGCTTGACGGTCGCCGACCACACCGCCGAAGTCGACGTCGACGGATTCGACGGCCGCCTTCGGCACCCCGCCATCCGAACGGGCGAGCTGAGCGACGGTTCCATAAGCAGCGGCCGATCGGGTTCCGCTGTCGACAAGGGCCTGTCGGGCATCGAGAAGTATCGGAAACACCTCGGCGATGGCGGCCTGCAGGGCCTCGTCGCCGGGATTGGTCTCGGCATCGACCGTGCCGGCCAGTCGGTGCAGCTCGGCCCGCCGCTCGGCCAGCGCCTCCTGCGCCGCAGCAGGATAGACGTCGAGTAGGGCGTCGATGTGGGCGATCGTGGCCCGGGCGTCGTTGACGCTGAAGGTGTAGGGCCCGACCGCGATGCTCATGACGGCCGAGTGTAGTGGCGGCGATTCAGGGGGCCGGAGTTCGCTCCGCTCGTTGAATCTGGATCTTCTATGTGCGACCGGTACCAGATCTCTTGTTGGTATCTCGGGTAGCGGGAACGTAGGACCCAGCGACTCTCCAAGTGCATTGCCGTCAAAGGACTGAATATCGGCCTTTGAAGCAAGCCAACAGCGCGGGAGAACAGAACATGAGTGAGCGTGCCACACCGACATACGACCGGGATCAGGGGTTCGCCCAGACACCGGCGTATTCCCACTATCAAAATGCCCCGATGCCGCCACCGGTGGGCGGCGGTCAGTATCGGTCGCAGCTGAACGACAGCGAGACCCAGGACACCCGGCCGTATCCGATCGGTGCCGACTACCACTATCGAGGTCCACAACGACGACCGGTTTGGCCGTGGCTGACCGTGCTTGGCCTGGTCGTTGTCGGGGGACTCGGGTGGTTGGTCGTTCTTGCGTCCGAGGAGCCACCGGTCGACTCAGAACGATCCGTCGAATCGGCGGAGGTCGCAACTGACGATCCCGGTGCCACAACCGCCGATGTGGCCGTCGACGAGGATGCGGTGGTCGCCAATACCTCTAGTGGGGTGCCGGCTGCGAGCACGGACCGGTCCAGTGACCCGTTCGAGCAGTATCTCGAACTCGTGGACGAGTGGGGAATCACCGACGCTCCGGAGCTGACCCGGGATGACGCCCAGACCCGGGCGATCTTGGGCTGCTCGACCGAGTGGGCACCGGGCACGGTCGACGCCGCGTTGGCTGAAGCCTACGAGGGTTTTCTGCAGGAGTACCATGATCAGGGTCTCTGCGGATGAGCGCGGACTTGCCGATTTTGTCGATTCCAGGTTTGATGTCTCGACCGGTTGCCACCTGCGAGGTCGCCAGGCTCGACTCGCCCGAAGGCAACGTGGAGGTCACCTTCCATGGACCGGAAGGACCGGTCATGTTGACCGGCACTCTGGGGGATGTCTACCGCCTGGTCGTCGCACTGGAGCTCTCACTGCGCGACTTCGTCGTCGAATGAGAACTACCGTCGACGTCGAATGTTCGAACATCGCCAGCAACGATCAGCGACAACCGAGATGACTCCGTGATTCACGCCGCCGGAATCGACGCCGCACCCGACGGCTGGGCCATGGCCGTTATCGGTCCCGGCCCCGAATCTCCAAGCGAGCTGCTCGTCGCAGCCGAACTCGTCGAGCTACTCGACATCGCACGTGAGCGCCAAGTCGCTGCAGTCGGAATCGACATCCCGATAGGACTCGCCGTCGACGGCAGCCGAGCCGCCGACACCCTCGCCAGGGCTCGGATGGGCCGACGACACTCAACGGTCTTCACTGCCCCAGCCCACGCCGTCCTCACCGCCAATACCTACGTCGACGCCAAGAACATCAACCACCGCGATGCCAGCAGAGGGATATCCAAACAGGCGTACTCCCTGATGGTCCGAATCCGCCAGGCTCGCTCCGCTATTCGCCCCACCGATCACCCATGGATCGTCGAAGTGCACCCTGAATGCTCATTCGCTGCCCTTAACGAGGGCACGCCGCTCGACTCCAAACACGATCCGAAGGGACGGCGGCAACGAATCCTGCTCATCGAGACGAACATCGCCACCGACGCGAGCCGAGTGATCATGCACGGTCCCGCCCCGGTGATCGACGGCCTCGATGCCTATGCTGCGGCCTGGTCTGCCGCCCGCCTCGCCGCCGGGAAAGCCGATGTACTGGGTCACGGCACCGATCCCGACGGATACCCCCTCACCATCACCGTCTGACGGGCCGCTCGTATGGGTTCGCTGCATCCCGAGCGGCTCGACAACGCGTGATCCCCACGAGCCGGAGCGAAGATACAGTTACGGGGTCCAGCCCCTGTAGCTCAGTGGATAGAGCGTCGGTTTCCTAAACCGTGCGTCGCAGGTTCGATTCCTGCCAGGGGCACGATTTGCCTGATCAGAGCGGTGCGGGGCGAGATCCCAGTGACGCCCCACCATTGCTCGACATAGGGGTGTTCACTTCGGCGATACTCGTCGAACGTCAATCGCTCATCTGTCAGAGCGGAGGAGATGACTTGAGCCCAGAAGTCGTCAGGTGCTTCGACGGGTCTCAAGGCGTTCGGCCACTTCGACAGCCTTAGCGCACATCTCGCGATAGGTGGCCTCCCCCTCTGGCGTGGAACGGAGGTCCGCCTTCCAGGCTCGAGTCTCGGCCGCCTGTTCCTCAGGGGTCTTGTCATTACGGCCCACGTGGTTGACAACAGTCCAGTTCTCCGGCTGAGAGCATGATTGTCGTGATCAAGGCCGTCCCATCCTTTGTCCCATCGTCGACTGAGGATCGGTTTGTCGCCCCGACGGTCGATCAGCGCGACGCGCCGGCCTCGCCGCGGTCCGCCGACGCCGAGTGACCCGCTCTGACCGCGTCGGCCATCGGACTGAGTTGGAACACAGACGGCATTCGCCGCGTCAAGGCGGTCGGTCCGTCGAACGATAAAAGTTGCTCTCGCACCGCCTGCTTGATCGGCATGTGACCGAGCCACACCTGATACATGGTCGACAGGTCCGAGGTGATGGTCACATCGACGTCATAGCCGGGATCGGTGAGACAGACCGACGGATCGCCGGACTCGACGACGAGCCAGAAGCGTTGTGGTTCATCGGTGAATCGCAGGTGCAGGACACTCCGCCGATCGGGCAGCTCGGACGTGTCCAGCCTGCTGTGCATCCACCAGACGAGGACTTCGGCATCGAGTTCTTCAGGTGCGGGGTCGCCGAAGGTCCAGCGCGCTCCCCAAGTCCCGAGACCGAACACGATCGGTTCCAGTTCGCGACCCGCCTGGGTGAGGAGGTATTCGCCGTCGAGCCGTTCGACGAGCTCAGCCCGTTCGAGTTGGCGGAGGCGTTTGGTGAGCAGGGTCCTGGACAACCCGGGGAGTCCCCGGCTGAGGTCGTTGAACCGGGTGGTGCCGACCAGCAGGTCGCGCACGATCAAGAGAGTCCAGCGCTCACCGAGTACCTCGAGAGCCCGTGATATCGGGCAGTACTGTCCGTATCCAGAGACCCTGGCCATCGATTCCCCCTCGACCCAACAGTTTGCGGACTCAGTACAGATACTAGACCGGGTAGGTCCACGAATCGGACTGGTTTTCGTCCCCGCTTGTTCCTAGGTTTCTTTGTATGACGACGATCAACGAGACAACCAGCAGTAACCATCGATCGCCGACCGGCGTTACCTCAACAACCGACTGGGTCGATTTGGCTCGCGACATCGGCCTGGAACTGCAGCCGACCGTCGCCGAGCACGACGCGACCGGGCAGATCTCGCAAGCCGCCTTCCAGCTCTTGCGTGACCGGGGAGCAACGACCGCTCTCGTTCCTCGCGAGTTCGGTGGTGGGAATGCCAGCCACGCCGAGTTCGGTGCATTCCTACGCGAACTCGGTCGCTATGACGCGGCCACGGCGCTCACCCTCTCGATGCACGGCCACCTCGTTGCGACACAGCTATGGCGCCACCGCCACGGCATGGATGCCACCATCTTCTTTTCGAAGGTGGTCGACGGCGCAATCATGATCAGTACCGGGGCCTCCGACTGGGTCGGCTCGTCCGGTGCCGCCGTGCGTGTCGACGGCGGCTACCGCGTCAGTGCCCGCAAAACGCCTGTGAGTGGCTGTGAGGTCGGCGACGTCCTGGTCACGTCGATTCGATGGGAGAGCACCGTCGACGGCCCAAAGGTGCTCCACTGCTCGATACCGTTTGCAGCCGACGGAGTGAGCATCGAGCAGACCTGGGACACGCTGGGCATGCGGGCGACCGGCTCCCACACCGTGGTGCTGGATAACGTGTTCGTGCCCGAGGCGGCCGTTTCGCTGATTCGTCCGGCCGACACCTGGCATCCATTCTGGAACTCCGTGCTCGGCTCGGCCATGCCCTTGATCATGGCGGCCTACGTCGGGATCGCCGATGTTGCCGTGGCGGTGGCAACCGAGACCGTCGCGGGCCGAGACGACCCGCACGTACTGCAACTCGTCGGGGAGATGATCACCGCCCACACAATCGGTGCCGATCTCGTCACCGCCATGCTGGCTTCGTCCGACGACCTGGACTTCGACAACACCGACGAGCACTCGAGCATCACGCTGGCCCGCAAGACCGCTGCCGCCGACGCCCTCATCGATACGGTCCGCTTGGCCATCGAGGCCACCGGCGGGATCGGCTTTTCCCGGCGGTCCGAGCTCGAACGCCTGTACCGAGATGTCCACGGCTGCCTGTTCCACCCACTGCCCCGGGCCAAGCAGACGCGGTTCTCCGGGCGGGTGGCCCTCGGCCTGGATCCCTTCGGCTGAAGCCGGCCCCTGGGCGGACGGCGGCCGCACCGGCAGCCGTCGTCACGCTACCACCGATCACCGACGGAGGCGTTGAACTGCGATCTCCGTACCGTTGTGTTCCGCCCATTCGAGCGGGGTGGCGTTGAACGCGCCGTCGCGGACGGAGGGGTCGGCGCCGGCGTCGAGCAACACCTCCAGGCAACCCATCGCTCCGAACTGCGCAGCGAGGTGCAGGGCGGTTGCCGCCCTTCCGTGTTCGGCCCCGCCGAAGTCGTGGCGCAGGTCGACATCCGCTCCCACCTCGATCAGGTAACGGGCCGCCTCGACCTGGTCGGAGTAGACCGCCCACAGCAACGCCGTTCCCCGGTACGGATTGGCGTTGACATCGGCTCCCCGCTCCACGAGTTCTTGCATCGCCGCGAGCGCGCCGTTGCGGCTCGCCCAGGTCAAGGCCTCGTCGATCGTCAATTGGTCGGTGATCGGGCCGGTTCGAGGCGGAAACGCATCGATTGGAGCGGTGAACGTCATTCCCGCCGACGCACCCGGTGCCAAGGCGCCGTCGGCACCGACGAGACGTTCGATGGCGGCGACGTCGTCGAGCCCCGCCGCGGACCGAAGGTCGTCGGGCGCCCGTCCGGCAGCGGCCAGGATGGCCGCCGTTGACGGGTGGGCGTAGAACAACGCAAACGACAGCGGAGTCGAACCGGGCACGCCTCCGACCGTGGCCGCGGGATCGGCCCCACCCTCGAGCAGCCGGACCGCAAGCGCGCCGTTGCCGCAGAACCCGGCTGTGTGCAGCGGCGTGTAGCCGTTGGCTCCTCGTCGGTTCGGGTCGGCACCGGCCGTCAGGAGGTCGTCGACGATCGCATGGGTGATCGGCCCACCGTCGGCCGCGGGAAGCGCGCTGTTGCAGGTGACGAGCGAAACCGCGAGATGAAGCGGGTTGATCCCCTCGACAGCGGCGTCGACCTCATCGGCGTGCTCATCCAGAAGCCACCCAAGCTTCTCCCGATTCCGTTCCTCGATCGCTGCCAGGAACGCGTGAGTCGTGTCGTCGGCAGCCATTGCCCGTCAAGGCTAGTTGGGTCTGGCCGGCCACCGCAGGGTGAAGGTCGTTCCCTTGCCCGGCACCGAGTCGAGGCTCAGATGACCGTCGTACTTGTCGACGACGCGGCGGACATGGGCGAGACCCAGTCCGGTCCCGCTCTCGGTGTTGGAGGAGTAGAAGGGCTCGAAGATGCGCTCTTGATGGTGCTCCGGAATCCCGGGTCCGTCGTCGCTGACCATGACCTCCAACCATCGCTCGTCGAAGCTGCTGGTGACCAGGACCGTTCCATCCATCTGGTCGTGATGTTTGCAGGCGTTGTCCACGAGGTTACGGACACAAATGGTCAGCGGACTCACCGTCGTCAGGACCGTGCCCACCGCCGAGGCGATCTCGACCGTGAGATCCTGACTGTCGACGAGTTCGACGATGGTGAAGAGCGCCTCGTCGATGTCGACTGGACTGGGTGTGACCTCATCGAGATCGGCGGTGGAGTAGGCGAGGAGGTCGGACACCATCTGATCCATGTGGCCGACCCGATTGATCACCCGCTCCAGGTGCTTGACGGCCATCGCCGACAGCGCACTGTCGGGATCGTGCAGCGTCAGGTAGGCGAGGCTGTTGATGGTCCTGAGCGGTGAGCGCAGGTCATGCGACGCGATGCTCGAAAATCGGCTGAGCCGCTCGTTGGCCTCGGCCAGTTTGCTGTTGAGATGTAACAGCGTGTCGGACGACATGTCGATGTGGGCACCGATCTTGCGATGCGGCGTGTCGCCGACCCCGTAGGTCGTGCTCCGGGATCGGACCGTGCGGAAGTCGCCATCGGCGTGGCGGAACCGGAAGATGAATTCGTTGACCTTGCCGAACGGAAACGACGGGGTCGGTCGTTCGAGCGCGGCCACGACGTCGTCGGGATGAAGGCAGCTCACGAACTTGTCCCAGGTGAGTTCGGCGGGGGTGTAGCCGTACATGGCGGCCAGTTCGTCCGAGACCCACAGAGCGTCGCGACGGAAGTCGTATTCCCAGATGCCCACCTTGGCGGAGCTGCCGACCATCCGCAGCCGCTCCCGCAGCTCCTCCAGTTCATTGTTCGCCTCGGCCAGTCGACGGGAGAGCCGCTCGCTCTCGTACCTGAGCTCCTCGAGGCCTATGGTGCGTGATGTCGTCATGGTCCTATCCACTCAGCTATCGGCGTTATCCGGCGAGGGGTTGAGCCCGGGCCCCGGTCCAACCGGCAGCGAGCGGCCTACCGCGATCTAGCCTGAGTCAATGGCCCGTACCGAGATCAACGCCATCACCCTGATCGTCGCCGACATGACCCGGTCGGTCGCGTTCTACACCGATCTCGGATTCACGCTTGCCTACGGCGGACCTGATGCCCCCTTCACCACCTTCGCCTGGGGAGACGACGAACCGCTGAACTTCGTCAACCTCCAGTACACGGGTGACACACCGGGAATCGGTTGGGGTCGGGTCATCTTCTTCACGCCGGATCCCGACGCCGTGCACGCAACGGCGGTGGCCGCCGGCCATCGCCCCGAGTTCACGCCCCGCGACGCACCGTGGAACGAGCGGTACTTCCACATACGCGACCCCGACGGTCACGAACTGAGCTTTGCCGTGCCGCTCAGCTGACCGATTCGCCTGGTTCCGACCGGCGGTGAAACGAGAGATCGAACGACACCGGCCCGGTGATGTTCAGGTGATGCACCAGGGTCGGAGGGATCACCTGGGTGTCGCCGGACTCGACCCGACGTTCGACGGGATCGTCGTCGAACACGAAACCCAGCTCCCCGGAGTGGACGGTGAGGACGGCCCACGTTCGAGCGGCCAGGCGATGGGCCGCAAGCAGACCGGACGGAACCGTCGCCTCGTCGAACCTCGAGGAGGTTCGCACGTATTCGACATCATCGGGCAGCAGGTGATCGACCATCGCCCTGTCAGTCTAGGACTGCGCCGTCGACGCCCATCTACATTGGAAACCATGGTGAGTTTCATCCGCCGCTGGCTTCGACTCGATCGTCGGCCGAGCCGGTCTGAGCTGATCGACCGGAAACATCGTCTGCAGGGTGAGATCGAACAGCTCAACCGGCGGATTCGGGCCGGCGGTCAGCGGGGTGAGGACGTGTCGTCGCTCAGGGCTCGGGTCGAGCGGCTGCAGCACGAACACATGCAGACGAGACTGCTGATCGACCGCACACCCTGACCTCGACTGAGTACCGATCGCCTCGGAACTGGAAGATTTTTTGCGCACCCGTCTGTTCAAAAATGCTGCCAGTTGGTAGCGAGAACGGCCATGATCAAGTCGTCGTGCCACTCGCCGCGATTCCACAGCGTTTCGCGAAGTCGACCTTCGACCTCGAACCCGCTCTTTCGATAGGCCGCCACGGCCCGGCTGTTGTCGGCCAGCACCGTCAGGCCGATGCGGTGCAGACCCAGCCGTTCGAAGCCGAATCGAACCACCATCTTCGTCGCCTCGGTGCCGAGCCCTCGATCGAGGCTGTCCGGGTCGAAGATCCCGATGGCGAAATTGGCCGATCGGTTGGCCTTGTCGATTCGGTCGAGCCAGGTCGCACCCAGAAACCGGTCGTCGTCGACGGCGGCGATGATCCATCGGTATCCGCCGGTGCCCAGATCAGCCAGTTGGAGGCGGGCTTCCTCGATGGTCAGCGTCGTCGGTTCGATCAGCTCCCCACCGAACGCTTGGCTTATCTCGGGTTGGCGCCCCAGTCGAACGCGTTCTTCGACGTCGCCGTCGCGCAACGGTCGAAGACGGACTCGTTCACCTTCGATGGTCGGGACCGCGTCGGAGCTCACCCCCTCATCGTCGCATGCGGCTGTCTCGGACGAAACCGCCAACGCCGGCCTACCGGACGGTAACCGTCGTGTTCTATGGTGGAGGCCAGCACGGACCGGCCGTGATCGATCGAAAAAGGGGACATGCATGACCGACGCTGCAGCCATCTCGGATGTCGTGGCAGGCCAGACCATCACCAGCGAGTTCGTCAAGAACGTCGAGGTGAACGGCGATCTGGTGGCCCTGCGCTGGAAGGATCCGGAGACGGATGCCTGGCGCGAGATGACGTTCGACGACTACGCCGACGCGGTGGCTCGGGCCGCCGCCGGGCTGATGGCGCAGGGTCTGAAGGCCGGCGATCGGTTGATGCTGATGATCCGCAATCAACCCGAGTTCCACGTCCTCGACGTCGCCGCGCTCTTCGTCGGTGCCACGCCGGTCTCGATCTACAACTCGTCGTCGTCGGATCAGATCGAGTACCTGACCAACGACGCCGAGGCGACCATGGCCGTGGTCGAGGACCGGGGATTCCACCAGCTGTTCGAGAAGGCCCGCCCGTCGATCGACACGCTCGACAAGGTCGGGATCATCCGCAGTGGCGGCGACGGCCCGTCGGCCGATTTCACCTACGACGAGCTGCTCGCCCACGATCCGATCGATCTGGCCGAGGCGGCCAAGGTGGCCAAACCCGATGACCTGGCCACGCTCATCTACACGTCGGGCACCACGGGTCCGTCGAAGGGCGTGATGATCGACCACGCCAACGTGTGCTGGACGGTCGAGTGCCTCAAGCGATCGCTGGAACTCGACACCTACGCCGGCAAACGCCTCGTCAGCTACCTGCCGATGGCCCACATCGCCGAGCGGATGACCAGCCACTATCAGCAGTTGTTCGTCGGCTACGAGGTCACGTGTTGCCCCGACCCCACCCAGTTCGCGGCCTACGCCGGCGAGGTCCATCCCAACATCATGTTCGGGGTGCCCCGCGTCTGGGAGAAGATCCACGCCGGCGTGCAGGCCGCCCTGGCCGGTGACCCGGAGAAGAAGAAGGCCGTTGAAGACGGCGTGGCCGCCGCCGCGCCGATCGCCGAGAAGATGACATGGGGCACCGCCACCCCCGAGGAAATCGAAACCTACGAGTTTCTCGACGCCGTCGCCTTCTCCACCATCCGCGGGCTGGTCGGGCTCGACCAACTCGATACCGCGATAACCGGGGCCGCCCCGATCCCGGCCGAGCTGCTGTCGTGGTTCCGCACCATCGGTGTGCCGCTGTCGGAGATCTACGGGTTGTCCGAGACGTGCGGCCCGATGACCTGGGAGCCCCACAAGGTCAAGCCGGGCTCGGTGGGCGTTCCCTGCCCGGGCATCGAAGTGAAACTCGACGAGGACGGCGAGGTCATGTGTCGCGGCGGCAACGTTTTCCGGGGCTACCTGAACCAGCCCGACAAGACGGCCGAGGTGCTCGACGACGACGGCTGGTTCCGCACCGGCGACATCGGCGAGCTCGACGACGACGGCTACCTCACGATCGTCGACCGCAAGAAGGAGCTGATCATCACGGCCGGAGGCAAGAACCTGTCACCGTCGAATCTCGAGGCCCAGCTGAAGTTGATCCCGCTGGTCGGCCAGGCGATCGCCATCGGCGACAACCGCCCCTTTGTGTCGGCGCTCGTGGTGCTCGACCCCGACGTCGCCCCCACGTGGGCGCAGGCCAACGACATCTCATTCGACTCGCTCGAGGAGTTGGCCGAACATCCGAAGGTGGTGGCCGAGATCGAGGGAGCGTTGCCGGAGGTGATGGCCGGATTCAACAACGCCGAACGGGTCAAGAAGGTGAAGGTGCTGGGCGAGGAGTGGCTGCCCGACACCGAGCTGCTCACCCCGACGTCCAAGCTGAAGCGGCGCGGCATCCACGCCCACTACGCCGAGGAGATCGAGGCGCTCTACTCCTAAGGTGCGACGGGACGGAGCCCGTCGCCTCGAGTTTGCTTCGCAAACTCCTGCGGGATGAGGGGTGCGCTGGAGATCATTCTTGGGTACCGCCGGGGGCGTACGGTGTCACGTCGAATGACGGTTGCCGGCCGAGGGCGATCTCGGCCAGCAGCCGTCCACCAAGCGGGCCCATCGTCAGACCACCCGCTCCCATCCCTGTGCCGATCACCAGACCGCCGAGTCCGGGTGGGCGGCCGAGCGTGGGCAGTCCGGTGGCGAGTGGCCGGAGGCCGACCCGGGTCTCGATGACCTCGGCATCGGCGAGACCCGGGGCGATCGCCAGTGCCGCCTCCAGTACCTCGGCCTGCCCGCCCGCGGTCACCCTGGTGTCGTAGCCCGAACCGGTTTCCCGGGTGGCGCCGACCACCACCCGTGAGTCGTCGAACGCCACCAGGTACTGGAGGCCGACAGGCATCAGAATCGGCCAGCGACCGGTGTCGGCGTCGACTCCGAGGTGAACGATCTGGCCCTTCTGGGCCTCGACATCGACGGTCAGGCCCGGTCCCAGCGGTTCGAGCAGATCGTTGGTCCATGCTCCACCGGCGAGGACGACCTGATCGGCCGGGAACTCCACGCCGTCGGCCCTCACACCGGTGACCCTATCGCCGGCCACCGTCAGGGCGGCGGCTCCGGGTCGAACCGCGACCGGTCGACTGCCTGCCGACTCCAGCAGCGTCTCGGCCAGCAGCCTGCCGTCGACCCGGGCCGCTCCCTCGATGTGCAGGGCATCGATTCCCTCTCGAAGCGGCGGGAACATGGCCCGGGCGGCCCGGCTCGGAATCCGCCGGATCGAACCGACGGCGGGGTCACCGGCGGCCCGCCGCTCGGTGCGTTCCTGGGCTGCGTCGAGATCCGCCTCGTGATCGGAGAGCACCAGCGCCCCGACCCGTCCGTAGCCGATCGATCGCCGCCGCCGTCCACCGGCCAGAAGCTCGGCGATGAGGGTCGGGTAGTAGGAGGCCCCGGCCAGGTACAGGTCGAGGTAGCCACCGGTGGCCGCCGCCGACGGCCATGGGCAGACGATACCGGCGCCGGCGAGGGTGGCCTTGCCGGTGTGGCTGCGGTCGACCACGACAACCTCGACATCGGCCCCGCCGGTCACATCCGGCCTGGTCAGGTGGTAGGCGGTGCTGGCTCCGACGATGCCTCCGCCGACGATAACGACCCTCATCGGATCACGGGGCCGCGGGAATCATGAAACGGGCGAAGAAACGACTCAGCTCGTCGATGCCGTCGAGCGGAAGAACACAGGCGACATGTTGATCGGGTCGGACGACCACGAGGGCGCCGGCGCGCCGGTCGACGCCCCGTTGGTCGAAGATGTCCCGGCCATCGGCTCCCCGCTCTTTGAAGTCGGGGCAGAAGGCCTTCTCGTAGTCGGTCAGCCCGAGGCGTCCCTTGGTCGGACGCAGGAGCGGTGGAACCTGGCCGATGACGGTCTCGGTGTGGCTCTGTTGGATGATGCCCCGCACGTCGATGACCGAGTCGATGTCGGCTCCGGCGGGGGTGTAGCGCAGGACCGGTGCGTCGGGATCCTCGGTCAGCCGGCGGCACAGCTCGGCAAACCGCGACCCGGCGGCGTCGGGGCTCGGTGAGTCGGCGAACACGAACAGACGCCAGCGGCCATCCGCGGTGACGGTGTGGCCGAGGTGCATGGGTTTGGCGTCGGCCAGGCGGACCACCGGGGCCGAGTGGAACCGGGTGCCGATCTCGAACCCGGCTGCGAGATGCTGGTGGGTGGCGTCGCCGACGATCATCGACGGCTCATACGTGGTCGCCGTGCCGGCGGTGAAGCGGCCGTGTTGTTGGAAGTAGCGCTGGAACTCGGCCGGGTCGACCGCATTCTCGTCGTCGACCGTGTCTTCGGTCTTGGGTGGGGCGCTGAACATGTTGGCCAGCTCGCGGTCGAAGTCGATGAGCTGTTTGGCGAGGCGCTGACGCTCGGAGGTGTAGGTGTGCAGCAGCTCGGGGCGGGCCTGACGCCGTAGCACGGCCGCCAGTTTCCATCCGAGGTTGAAGCTGTCGCGCATCGACACGTTCATCCCCTGGCCCGCTTTCGGGCTGTGGGTGTGGCAGGCGTCGCCGGCGATGAACACCCGGGGCATGCGGCCGCTGCCGGCCTCGTCGGGTGCGATGTCGTCGAACCGGTCGGTGAGTCGCTGCCCGATCTCGTAGACGGACCACCACGCCACCTCCTTCACGTCGAGTGTGTAGGGGTGGAGGATGCGTTGGCCGGCGGCGATCAGGTAGTCGATCGTGATGTTGCGGTCGGCCACCCGCTCGTTTGCGTCCAGATTGTCGAGTTCGATGTAGAGCCGGACCATGTAGCCGCCCTCGCGGGGGATGATGAGCAGGTTGCCCTCGTTCGCCGAGTGGACGACGGCCTTGAACCGGATGTCGGGGAAGTCGGTGACGGCGAACACGTCCATCACCCCCCACGCCTTGTTCGCCGCGTCGCCCTCGAGAACCTTCCCCATCAGTTTCCGCACGGAACTGCGGGCCCCGTCGCAGCCGACCACGTATCGCGCCCGAACCTCCTCCAGCTCGGGCCGGCCGTCGTCTCCCAGGACGGGCTGCCGGTCGGGGCCGATGCGCTCGAACCGGGCGATCACCGGGGTGGCATCGTCGGCCGGTGGGTCGAGCTCGGCCAGCCGGCGGCTGTAATGCGGCACGAGACCACTCGGCGACTTCCGCATCACGTCGAGGAAGTGATCGTGAACCCGGGCCTGGTTGAGGATGACATGCGGGAACTCCGACAGGCCGTCCTCAACGTCCTGTATCCGATCGCTACGGCGAATGTGTTTGGGGTTGTCGGGATCGGGTCTCCAGAACACGGTCTCGTTGACCCAGTACGCCTCGCGCTGGATCCGCTCTGCGAACCCGAACGCGTTGAACATCTCCATCGACCGCACGGCGATACCGTCGGCCTGGCCGACCTGGAGCGGCCCGCTCTTCAGATCGGCGATGGCGACGGCGATGTCGTCGAACGCCGACAGCTGCGCGGCCAACGTGAGCCCGGTGGGTCCGCACCCCACGATCAAGACATCGACTGCGGGTGGCAGCGGCCGTTCCGGAACCGGTGGCGGAAGCGCCTCGGCGGCTCGGGCCTGCGTCGGATCCCCCGGTCGGTAGCCGTCGAGATGGAACTGCATCGTTCGCCGTGTCCTCCGTGTCGCCACAAGTGTAGATCGGTGGTCCGACTGCGACGGAACCGGGTCATTCCGTGCGACGGGCCCGTCGGTGGTGGATTATGGGATGGCCATGACTGCGACAGACGACACCCTGCGATCCCTCGACGCCACCATCGAATCACTCTCCGACCTGGCCTCTGCCTGGCGTGACCAACGAGCCGATCGGCTCGGTCGAACCTCACTCGATCCGGCCGACTTCGACGCCATCGCCGACACCGGCTACCTGCGCTCGATGGTCCCGGCAGCCGATGGCGGCATGTGGATCGACGCGGCTCGATCCATACGGCCGATCTCGACGATGCTGCGGACCCTCGGCGCGGTCGATCCGTCGGTGGCGCTCGTGTCGTCGATGCACCCGGCCGTGCTGGCGTTCTGGATGGCGGCCCCGCCGTCGGATGCCCCGATCTGGGCCGAGCAACGGGCGGCGGTGGCGGCGACCGCCTCCGCCGGACAGCGGTGGGGCACGATCACCTCCGAGCCGGGCAGCGGCGGTGACATCATGAAGACCCGCACCACCGCCACGCCGGTGGAGGGCGACCTGGGCGCAAACGGCGCCGTACCCGGTCGCACCTACTCGTTGAGCGGGGTGAAGCACTTCGGTTCCGGAATGGGAGTCACCGACTGGATGATCACCACGGCTCGACCCGACGGTGAGGACGACCCTGCCATCTTCTTCTTCCCGGTCACCGGCGTTCCGTGGGATGGCTCGGCCGGTCTGACGCTGGTCGCCGAGTGGGACGGAATCGGGATGGCGGCCACCCAGAGCCACGGCATGCGCCTCGACGGCATCACCGCCATCCGACTCGAGCACGACGGGCCCATCGCCGAGTTCGGGGTCGCAACCACACCGTTCAACCTGGTTCTGTTCGCCAGCGTGATAACCGGTGTGCTCGACGAGGCGATCGCCGTCGCCCGCGGCCGACTTGCCGACCGCCGCGACGATCTTCGGGCCTACGAACGGGTCACATGGTCTCGGGCCGAGCAGCGTTACTGGCTCGCCACTCGGGCGTTGGAGGGCGCGATCGCCGCCGTCGAAACCGGCGACGGGCCCGTTGCCCTCCACGGTGCGTTGCGGGGCAAGCAGTCGATCGCAGAGCTGGCGGAGGAGATCCTGGCCGATCTGGCCAAGGTGTTGGGTGGAGGGTCGTTCTCACAGCGGTCGCCGTACGCCCACTGGTACAACGACATCCGGGCTCTCGGATTCCTCCGTCCGCCGTGGGGCCTGGCGCACGATCAGCTGTTCGAGACGTCGTGGTGACGGATTCGCGTCGGGTGCGGCGGGCGCGCTAGGTTTGCCATCGGCCCGAATCGACTCTCGACTCTCGACTCTCGACTGGAGGCGCCGATGAGCGTGCTGACCGAAGTGACCGACGGTACGTTGGTGCTCACCATCAACCGGCCGAAGGCCGGGAACTCGCTGAACCCCGAGGTGGGCCAGGGTCTGGTCGACGCCTTCGACCGAGCCGAGGCCGACGACGATGTCCGCTCGGTGATCGTGACCGGAGCGGGGGAGAAGATCTTCAGCGCCGGGATGGATCTGAAGGCGTTCGCCGCCGGCGAGGACATGGGTCCCGTCGGACGCGGTATCGCCCGTCTCGTTTCCTTCTCGAAGCCGACGATCGCCGCCGTCAACGGGATGGCGCTGGCCGGCGGGTTCGAGGTGATGATGAAGTGCGATCTCATCGTGGCCGCCGACCACGCGGTGTTCGGGATCCCGGAGGTGACCCGTGGCCTGGTGGCCGCCGGTGGGGGCACCCGCCTGCCCCGCCGATTGCCGCTGCAGATCGCCCTGGAGTTGGGCTTGACCGGCCAGCCGATGTCGGCTGAGCGGGCCTACCATTTCGGCCTGGTGAACCGCCTGGTGCCGGGTGATCAGGTCATGGACACCGCTCTCGAACTGGCCGCGGTGATCGGCCGCAACGGTCCGCTGGCCGTGGCCGCCACCAAGAAGCTCATGCACGAGGAGATGGGCGAGGACACCAGGAAGCGGGTGGCGGAGGTCACCGCCCACGTCTTCGCCAGTGAGGACGCCAAGGAGGGCGCCACGGCTTTCGCCGAGAAGCGCGACCCGGTCTACAAGGGCCGCTAGATCGAAATTAGGACCTCCTGGCGAAGGACATCGAAGGACACCCAATGTGAAGCAAAGACGCGCGGTAGCGCGCGTTCTTGCTTCATATTGGTCGCCTGCGTCAGGAGGATCGACGGAGCGCCTACCCGCCGGCCGCCTCTGCGAGCTTCGTGATGAACACGCCGGTTTCCTCGGCGATGTTGGCTGGCACGAAGTAGTCGTCGCGGTCGGTGACGGTCTCCCAGTTGTCACGCAGATCCTCGGCGCTGTGGCCGAGCTTGGTGTAGCCCTGGGTCTCCCCGAGGAACACCTCGGCCACGCGTCCACCGCCGACGGCGTAGAGCCGGCCGGTGGACTCGCAGTCCTCGTGGCACAGCCACGTGACCAACGGTGCCACCGCGTCGGGCGCCAGGGCCTTCTTCATCTCGTCGGGCAGGATGTCCTCGGTCATGCGGGTAGCAGCCAGCGGGGCGATGGCGTTGGCTCGGATGTTGTACTTGGCCCCCTCAACCGCCAGCACCCTGGTCAGGCCGACGAGGCCGAGCTTGGCCGCGCCATAGTTGGCCTGCCCGAAGTTGCCGAAGATGCCGGCCGCCGAGGCCGTCGAGACCACCCGTCCGTAGCCCTGCTCCCGCATCCGCACCCATGCCGGTTGGGTCACGTGGAACGCGCCGCGGAGGTGCACGTCGATCACGGCATCGGACAGATCGGGCGTCATGTTGTGGAAGGACTTGTCGCGCAGGATGCCGGCGTTGTTGATGACGATGTCGACCTTCCCGAACGCGTCGACGGCGGTCTGGATGATCGCCGCTCCACCCTCGGCGGTGGCAACCGAATTGGTGTCGGCCACGGCTTCACCGCCGGCGTCGGTGATCTCGGCCACGACCTTGCCGGCCGCCGTCTCGTCGCTTCCCGATCCGTCGACCGCTCCACCCAGGTCATTGACCACCACGAGGGCACCCCGTTCGGCCAACATCAGCGCGTGCTGGCGGCCAAGGCCTCCACCGGCTCCGGTGATAATGGCGACCTTGCCATCGAATCCGAGATCCTGCGACATGTGTGAACTCTCCATGTTTCGTTGTTCCGTGCGAACCGGGAACAAGTATTGCGTACCGGCTCGACGATCGTGAGGTTGGAGCGCCGAACCCCTTCCGGAACTTTGGGCCCTGCACGACCCGAAAACGGGTCGTCGGAGGCCCAAAGTTCCTCAAACGGTGGGGTCAGTAGCTGCGGGGGAGGCCGAGCACCGACTGGGCGATGTAGTTGAGTGCCATCTCCTGGCTGATGGGGGCGATCCGCATCAGTCGGGCCTCCCGCCAGTACCGCTCCACGTGATACTCCGACGCGTAGCCCATACCGCCCAACGTCTGCACCGCCCGATCGGCGGCGAAGAAACCGGCCTCGGCCGCCAGCCACTTCGCCGCATTGGCGTGTTCGCCGCACGGCAGACCGTTGTCGTAGCGTCGGGCGGCGTCCATGATGGCCAGCCACGCCCCATGCAACTGCACGTGGGCCTGGGCCAGGGGATGGCTGATGGCCTGGTTGGCGCCGATGGGACGGTCGAAGACGTGGCGGTCGCCGGCGTAGGCGGTGGCCCGCTCCAGGGCGACGTCGCCGATACCGACCGCTTCGGCGGCTACCAGTACCCGCTCCGGGTTCAGCCCGTGGAGCAGGTGACGGAATCCGTCGCCCTCGTTGCCGACCAGACGCCATCCCTCGACCGGTAGGCCGTCGTAGGCGACCTCGCACGACGCGACCGCGTTGCGGCCCAGTTTGGGTATCGGTTGGATGTCGACGTGGTCGGGGTCGAGGTCGGCCAGGAACAGGCTCATGCCCCGCAACGATCCGGCCGCCGACGGGTCGGTGCGGGCCAGGATCAGCACCACCTCGGATTCGAGCGCTTTCGTCGTCCAGATCTTGCGGCCCGTGATCCGCCAGCCGTCGCCGTCGCGTTCGGCCCGGGTGGTGATCCGGCTGGTGTCGGTGCCGGCGTCGGGCTCGGTCACCCCGAAAGCCACGTGCAGGTCGCCGGCCGCGGCCCGAGGCAGGAACTCACCCTTCAGCCGGTCCGAACCGAACACCACCACCGGGTTCAATCCGAACACGGTCAGGTGCACGGCCGAGCAGCCGTTCATCGCCGCTCCACTGGCTGCGATCTCCCGCATCAGCACCGCGGCCTCGGTGATGCCCTGACCCCCGCCGCCGTACTCCTCGGGTATGGCGATTCCGATCCATCCGCCCTTGGCCATCTCGTCGTGGAACTCATGGGGGAACCGGTGCTCGGAGTCGCAGGCGGCCCAGTAGGTGTCGTCGAAACGCGAGCAGACCGCTCGTACCCCCTCGGCGATGGCCTGTAGTGTTTCGTCCTGGTACTCGGCTTTCACCTGGCGGCTCCCGGGTTGGTCGCCACTGAACCTAGGATGAGGCCGATGCAGCAGTCAATCGAGATCGAGGGGTTCGCCCACAACACATCGATACCGGCGGCCAGCCGGGTCGGCCCGATGCTGGCCACCAGCGTGATCATCGGTCGCAACGAGGGCACCCGCGAGCTGCCCGACACGATCGAGGCCCAACTCCGCAACGTCTTTCTCTACGGGGGCCGCATTCTCGACGCCGTCGACGCCCGCTGGTCCGACGTCGTCAAGGTCGATGTCGTGGTGGCCGATCGATCGTACCGTTCGGCCGTGGAATCGCACTGGTTGACGGTGTTCCCGGACCCGGCCCACATGCCGGCCCGCCACACCCAGACCGCCGATCTGCCCGACGGGGTGCTCGTGCAGATGACGTTTCTCGCCTACCTCGGGGACGAGGGCGGTTGAGCCGGGCTGCCTAGTCGGCTTTGTCGTCGGGTTCGATCGACGTCAAACCCCGCAGGAGCGGGTTGAACTGGGCCAGTGCGCCGAACATCTTCTGGATCTCGGCTGCGGCGTCGGCGGCCGAGTCGGCGGCATCGAACCCGGCGAGGCCCTCGATTCGCTGTCGCATCGCCTCGGTCATGGCCGCGTTCCGTTCGGCGGCGTCGAGCAGTGTCTTGCCGTACAGCTCCACCAGTTGTTCGAACGTGGCGGTGCTGTTGGCCAGTTGCCGTGACACCTGCTCGAAGTTCTCGGCGCCGTCGCGCATCTGGCGCAACACCTCCGGCAGGTGCTGCAGTTCGTTGACGACCGACCACCACCACTGCCAACCCGACCCGATCAGACTCGCGAGCGCGGCCGCCGCATCTTCGGGCGTGACCGGTGTTCCGTTGCGATCCGACATCACCACGAGTTTGCCGCCGGGAGCCCCCGGCGGCAAGTCATGGCGCTCGAACGGTGGACGGATCGATGCTGCTCAGCGGCCCCCGATCGAGCCGTCACGCCGCTGGTCGGCGCCGCCGACGAAACCGTCGTCGGTCACCTGGATGACCGAAAGGCCGCTCGTCAACGTGCCGATGCTGACCGGGTGGTCCCTGGCTTCGAGCGCCGCGGCGAGGGCGTCGACGTCGTAGTCGAGGGTGACCCCGGGAATGGGTGTTTCGAGGTTGGTCGAGCCGTTGCGATTCTGGTGGTGCGGCACGTTGACCGCCTCCTGGGCGTTCAGCCCGAAGTCGAGAACGTTGACGATCGACTGGGCGGTGTAGCCGATGATCGACGAGCCGCCCGGCGAACCGGTGACCAGCTTCACCGCTCCGTCGCCGTCGAGCACGATCGTCGGCGACATCGAGCTGCGAGGCCGCTTACCCGGCTGGACCCGGTTGGCGATCGGAGTGCCGTCGGCCGATGTCGGAGAGAACGAGAAGTCGGTGAGCTCGTTGTTGAGCAGGAAGCCGCCGCCGGGCACCATCACGCCGTTGCCGAACGAACTCTCGATCGTGGTGGTGAGCGACAGGGCGTTGCCGTAGCGATCGATGATGGAGACGTGACTCGTGCCGCCCTCCGTGTCGCCCTCCTGGGGGCTGGTGGGATCGAACTCGCCGGGCGGGATTCCCGGCGCCGCGGTGCCCATGTCGGTGTCGGTGATGAGAGCGGCGCGGGAGGCCAGGTACTCCTCGTCGAGCATGCCCTCGACAGGAACGGTCACGAAGTCGGTGTCTCCGACGTACAGGTTGCGGTCGGCGAACGCCAGGCGCCCGGCCTGGGCGAAGAGGTGGACGAACTCCTCACCGAGAGGATCCGAGCCGAGGTCGAAGTTCTCGAGGATGCCCAGGATCTGACCGACGGCAAGCGCCCCCGATGAGGGCGGGCCCATTCCGCATACCTCGTGGCCCCGATAGTCGATGCACACCGGCTCCCGTTCGATGACGTCGTAGGCGGCCAGGTCGCCCAACGTCATGTCGCCCGGAATGGCAGGGTCGGTCTGCACGGCCTCGACGATGGCCTCGGCGAGAGGCCCGGAGTAGAAACCGGCCGCCCCGTCGGAGCGCAGCGTTCGCAGGGTGTCGGCGTAGTCGGGATTGCGGACCCGCGTTCCGGCCGGGACGGCCGCACAGTCGGTTTCGCTGCCGTTGGTGAAGTACTCGAATGCCGTCGGGTCGCGGAAGAAGAGACGGTCGGCGCAGCTCTGGTTGAAGCCGAGCAGCCGGTTGACCTGATCGGCGGTGCGATCGGTGACTTCGTAACCGCCCTCGGCCAGCCGGACGGCCGGGTTGAACAGCGTTGCCCAGGGGCGGTTCCCGTGGTTGTCGTGCACCACCTCCATCAGCTTCGGCGTGCCCGGGACACCGACCGATAGCCCGGACTGCCAGGCGGCGAAGAAGCCCAAGCCGACGAAACGGTCCTCAGTGGCGGTCAGCGGCGCCTTCTCGCGGGCGTCGTAGGTGGTGATCTCTCCGGTGGCGGCGTCGTACCAGACGAGGAAGGCGCCTCCGCCGAGCCCGCTCGACTGAGGTTCGACCAGGCCGAGCACGGCCTGGACGGCAACCATGGCGTCGGCCGCGGTGCCTCCCTGTTGCAGCACCTTGGCCCCTGCTGCGGTGGCCAGCGGATTGGCGGTGACCACCATCTCCCGCTGGGTGGTCTCGGCGGTCGGCGGCGACAGGTCCTGAGCAGCGACCGGGGCGGCGGTGGCCACCATGGCGATGACCAATACGAGTACCAGACGACGGATCAAGGTGACCTCCTGGGGTTCGCGACGAGCGGTGGCTGTCGGGCGGTAGCGCAAACCCTAGTCCAACCATCGACACCGAGAAAGCGAGCCCGGGAGGTCCAACCGACGCTCGTTCAGCCTGACGCCGCCCGCTTGATGGCCTGGCGGATGCGGAAGTAGGTTCCGCACCGACAGATGTTGTCGCTCATGGCGGCGTCGATGTCGGCGTCCGACGGGTCGGGATTGCTCTCGAGCAGTTTGATCGCGGCCATGATCTGCCCGGCCTGGCAGTACCCGCACTGTGCCACGTCCTCGTCGATCCACGCCTGTTGCACCGGATGGAGCACATCATCGACGGCCAGACCCTCGATGGTGACGAAGCTCGATCCGGCGGCATCGGCCATCGGCACGATGCAGGGCCGGACGGCCTTGTCGTCCTGGAAGCTGGTGCAGGCGCCGCAGACGCCGACGCCGCAGCCGTACTTCGGGCCGAGCACACCGAGCCGGTCGCGCAACACATAGAGCAGTGCATCGTCGTTCTCGGCGTCGATCGTGATCGGATTGCCGTTTACGTTGAAGGTGATCTCAGGCATCGTTCTAGGCCTCCGGATAGAAGTCGACAAGTGGGAACTGGCGGGGTTTGATACCGGTGGCCCGGGCGAATGCGTTGGCGATCGCGGCGGCCGCCGCCGGAACGACCAACTCCCCGGCTCCACCGGGCCGTTCGCCGTTCGTCGGCATGAAGTGGACCTCGATCTCGGTCGGCGAGTGTTTCATGCGGGGAATCTCGAAGTCGCCATAGCTGGACTCGCGGATCGCACCGTTGTCGAGGTGCAATCCCGTGCGGATGACGTACGCGATGGCGTCGTTCACGGCGCCGATGGCCTGGGCTTCCAGACCACGCGGGTTGACCACCCGGTTGACGTCGAGGGCGACGACGACCCGGCGGACCCGCATCTCCTTGTTCCTGCCCTGCTTGTTGGTGCGGAACACCTCGACCTCGGCGAGCACGGCGGCCCGGGATTTGTATTCCTTGTGCAGGCCCAGTCCCTGCGCCCACCAGCGGCTTCGCTTCACCGGCACGCTTCTACCCCAGGGGCCTTCCGCACCGATCTTGGCCAGGACGCCCTTGGAGCGGTCGTCGTCGAGTCGATTCATCCGGAACTGGAACTCGTCCTCGCCGAGCTCTCGCGCCAGCTCGTCGATGATGACTTCGTTGGCCACCGCCGCTGTTCCGGAGTAGATGCCGCGCCACGAGGACGTGGGCACCGGGAACGGCGTTTCGTTGAGCGCCAGGGTGGTGGCGCCGACGTTGTACTGCACCAGCTGGGTCGTGTGCCAGATCGTCTGGCTGTACCCGAAGGGGTAGAACTCGCCGCCGAGAGCGGTGAGTGCTTCGCCAAACCCGTGACGGAGATCGAGTTCGGGGGTGGCGCAACGGTGATCGAAGCTGACGATCTCGGCGTCGGTCAGCAGCGTCGACGGTAGGTAGTTGACCTGCACGTTGTGGAGGCTCAGCGGCCGGGCCCGGCCGAACTTGGTGTCCTCCTGGCGGGTGAACATCAGCTTCACGGGGCGATTGGCGATCGACGAGATCCGGGCGGCCTCGACGGCGGCGTCGAAGAAGAGCCGACGGCCGAACGAGCCGCCGGATCGGATGACGTTGACCTCGACGTCGGTGGGCAGGATGCCCAGATCACGGGCGATCTTGGCCTGGGCGGCGATCGGCGTCTTGGCTCCTGTCCACACCCTCGCCTTGCCGCCGGAGACATCCGCGATGGCGGTCATGGTCTCCATGGGGGCGTGGGCGAAGTAAGGAAAGATGAACTCGCCGCCGATCGTTTCGCCGAGAGCCGGCAGCGGCGGAAGCGTCGGCAGGTTGATGGCTCGTAGTTCCTCGATGATGTCGGCGTCGGACAGGTCGTCGGCGGGGCCGGGGTTCCAGGTGATGTCGAGTGCATCCCGGGCCCGGAATGCCTCGCCGAACGAACGGGCGATCACCGCCACTCCCGACGAGGCCCCCTCCACATCGGTGGGAACCTGCACGATCTCGATCACCCCGGGCAGGTCGCGGGCGGCAGAATCGTCGTAGGCGTTGACCGTGCCGCCGAGCGTAGGCGGGCGGGCCACCACGCAGGGCATGGCATCGGGCACCACGTCGAGATCCATGGCGTACTGGGCGGCACCGGTCACGATGTCGCGAGCGTCGAGCCGGGTCTGCGGAGTGCCGACCACCCTATAGGTGGCCGGATCCTTGGGTTCGACGACCCGGGCCGCGTCGTTGCGGCCCTCGACGCCCTCACTCAGATCGGCGTAGTCGATCGTGCGGCCGTCGGGGGCGATCGCCTGTCCGTCCCGGGTCGTGACCTGGTCGGGCGTGATCCCGAATTCGACGGCGGCGGCGGCGACGATGACCTCGCGCAGCATAGCCGTCACCTTGCGCAGCGGATCCCAAAGGGATGTGACCGAATGGGATCCGCCGGTGATCTGGCCGGTGGACCGGCGGATCTCCGCCGGCGACAAACTGACGTCGATCTGATCGAGCCGAACGTCGAGCTCCTCGGCGACGATCATCGTGGCCGCAAGGTCGATGCCCTGGCCCTGTTCCATCCGGGGTAGTTCGAACCGCACGCGATTGTCGGCGGTGATCCGGATCAGGTAGTCGTAGTAGTACGGATCTCCCGACAGCAGCAGGAGGTCGGTGAGGTCGAGTTCATCGGCGAACTCCGGGGCGGGGATGATCTCCCCGACGCCGACGAGGGCTCCGGCTTCGGAGGGGGCGAGGCCGTCCCATGCGACCTGGAGACCGACGGCGAGCCCGGCTCCTTTCACCATGAAGCCGAGAAATCGGCGGCGGTCGATACGGGTGGGGGATCCGGACCCGTCGGCACCGGCTCGTGCGAGCGGGGTCGACGATCCGGAGAGTTGATGCGGCGGTGACGCCATGTGTTCCTCCAGACTTGGCCACGGGCGACGGGATCAGCGCCCCTGCGGGAGCCGTGGCAGGTGGTGGGTGGCGGTGTGCAGGGGTCCGTCCGGAGTCACCATATAACACTGTTAGCTGCACGACCAAATAGATTGTCCCCAAACGATCTCGGCGTGGCTTTTGGCCGGCTTGCTTGGCGCCGCCCGCTCCCGGACAGACTGATCAGCCGCCGACGAGACGATCGACCTCCGCGGCCGACGGCATGGAATCCGAGGCCCCGGGTCGGGTGACCGAGACGGCGGCCGCCTCCATCGCCCAGGTGAGCGCGTCGTCCAGAGGCTCGCCGAGCGCCAGTCGTCCGGCCAGCGAACCACAGAAACAGTCGCCGGCGCCGGTGGTGTCAACGGCGTCGACCTCCGGCGCTTCCAACCTGTGCCGGCCGGACGAGTCGACCATCAGAACCCCGTCGGCGCCCAGTGTCACGATGATCCGACGGTCTCCTTTCTCGACGCCGTCGGCAACTCCGGGAGACCCGTGTGCCAGCTGATCGGCCAGGTCGGCCACCGCAGCCTCCGATTCCGGGATGGGGCGCCCCGTGATCGTGGCCAGCTCACTACGGTTCGGGATCAGCAGCGTCGCCCTGTCGACAATCGAAGCCGGCAGTGGTTGCGCCGGTGCCGGGTTGACGATCACGGTGCCGGACGCAGCGTCGACCGCGGCCACGACGGCATCCATCGGAACCTCGAGCTGCACGAGCACGACGGCCGCCTGCTCGATGGCGTCCCCGGCGGCCGTGATGTGGTCGACACCGAGTGTGGCGTTCGCCCCGGGGCTGACGACGATTGCGTTCTCCGACCGCTCGTCCACGGTGATCAGAGCCACGCCGGACGGCCTCTGTTCGTCGGTGCCGACCCAGGTGTCGTCGATACCGTCGGAGCGGAGGCGATCCCGCAACCGACGACCGCCGTCGTCATCACCGACGCGGCCCACCATGGACACCGACGCTCCGGACCGAGCGGCGGCGACGGCCTGGTTCAAACCCTTCCCGCCCATGAACGTGCGGAGGTCGCCTCCGAGCACTGTTTCGCCCGGTCGGGGGATCGACGCCACGACCGAGGTGTAGTCCACATTCAGGCTTCCGACCACAACGACATCGTGGCCCACGATCAGATCGCTTCGAACACCGAGAACACCGCCGCCGGTTCGCCACAGAATTGGCAGGCCTTGAGTTTCGGGTTGACCATCGCTCCACAGGCGCATTGGGTGGGTTTGCGGGTGCGCTGGCCGTCGACCGCTCCGTCCTCGCCGTCGAGGTCGGTGATCATCTTCACCAGGTCGTTCTCGGCCAGTTCTCCCGACTCTGCCAACAGATTCCACATCGCCTCACAGACCAGCGTCAGCCGATCGATCCGCTCGTGGAGCGCGTGTATCTCGTCGCGGGTGGCCTGACGCTGGTGGCGGACCTCCTCGGCCACCTGGCCGACCGAGCGGTGGGCCTGCTTGATCTGGCCGTGCTGATACAGGTCCATGAAGTCCATACCTGTTGATCGTAGTCACGAGGCCCGTTCTTGACCGATCGACCTGTCCAACGAGTTCAAGTGCCCGATCATCACGGTTGCCGGTCGGCCCGGTACCCTCGTCGCGGTGGCGCAGCGCATATCGGTACTCGTCAACGCCGCGGCGGGCGGAAATCGAGGCCTGGCCCGCACCAAGACCCTGGTCGCCGAACTGGCCGATCGAGGCTGGACGGTCGATCTGTTGAAAGCATCGAGTGCCGGTGAGGTTGCCCGGTCCATCGTCGATGCCCGCCAGCAGGGAATGGACCGGTTGATACTGGCCGGCGGTGACGGTCTCATCCACCATGCACTTCCCGCCCTCGTGGATTCTCCGGTCGTGGTCGGGATCGTCCCGGTCGGAACCGGGAACGACTTCTGTCGCGGTCTCGGCTTACCGACCAGGCGACGAGGGGCAATCGACGCCGCCACCGGCTCGGACGTGATGGCGGTCGACGTATTGGAGGTGGCCGTCGGCGACACGGTCCGTTACGGGGCAACCGTCGTCACCGCCGGGTTCTCGGGGCGGGTCAACAAGCGGGCCAACGAATTGGCCGGACGTCTCGGATTTCCCTCCGGTGCCAGCCGGTACACCCTTGCCACGCTCGCCGAACTGGCGGCCCTCGAACCTGTTCCGTTCCGTTTGGGATTCGACGGCGATGCCCCGGTCGAGCGGGAGTCGTGCCTGATCGCCGTCGGCAACACCCGCTACTTCGGCGGCGGGATGGCGGTTTGCCCCGAGGCCCGTTTCGATGACGGGTCGATGGAGGTGGTCAGCATCAACCCGGTGTCGCGGGCCACGTTCGCCCGGGTGTTGCCCCTCGTCTACAGCGGCCGTTTCGTCCGCCACCGACAGGTGAGCCAGGAACGGTGCACTCGGTTGACCGTGGTCACCGACGAGCCGCTGTGGGCCGACGGGGAGATGCTCGACTTCGGTGACATCGAAACGGTCGACGCCACGATCTCGGTGCTCCCCGGCGCATTGCGGGTGGCTCGCCTACCGCGCAACCTCTGAGACCCGGGTGTGAAGCACAGCCGGCGACGATCTGGATTCGTCCGCCGAAGCGCATCCAGACCGTCACCGTGTCACCTTGCGCAGCCGCTACTCCGCCCTAGCCACCGGAGCACGAACCGTTACCACCTCATGTTCAAGAGGCAGGATCGCTGAAGGCGCACTATGGGCCACTATCAGTGCACCCTCGGGGTTTGTCAACCGGGGATTGTGCTCGTCCCGAGGGACGGGACGAACGGGCCGTGTCGGTCGTCACGCAGCCGCCTTCACCTCGTGGGAAAGACTGCCCAGCCCACCGGTTCACGCGAACGAAGGCAGATCGATCGCAGTATCGTGGAATGCCGACCAGACCGGGCCGTTGGGTCAGAGGGCTCGGCAAGGGGTTTCCGAGCTCATGGGTGATCGCTTTCGCTCCGATGACGACAACGCTGAGAACAACCCAGCGGCTCCGTCCGCGTTCACCGACTGGATGAACGAATGGGAGGACGTGCGATCCGACGAGGGCGACGAGACCGCCGAGGTCACCCACGACGTGGTCGAGGCGGACACGGTGGACCCGAGCGGGTTCCCCTCGGTCGAGGTCCCCGAACCGGACGAGGCGTCTGATCCCCCCGAACCGGTCGAACCTGCCAGGCAGACCCGTGATCTGCCCGACCTGCCTGCGGAGACACCACCGGACGAGATGGTCAGGCGGCGACAGCCGCACGTTCCCAGCCCACCTCCGGTCCGTCCCCTCTCCGAACCGGTGGCCGTGTCGACGCCGCCGGTTCGCCCCTCCCGTCCCCGGCCGGTGTCAGCAGCATCCATCAGCGCGCCACAGAAGGCCAGGACGATCGGCTCCTCGCCTCCCTCTGTCCGGGTCGATCCTCCGGGAACGGTCACCGGCGGGGTCGAGAGCCGCCTGGCCGGACAAGCCCGCCAGACGACCTCGCGGACCATACAGCTCGGGGGTGTCGACATCACCGTCGGGGCCACCCAGCGGGCCATGCTGGTCACCGTGGGTGCCGGCTTGGTCCTCATCGCCGGCATGTTCGCCTACCTGCTCTCGGGTCTGGGCAACCAGACCGATAGCGCCACGAGGGAACCCGATCCCGATGCGCTCGTGGAGACCCAACCGCCGGACCTGAACGTGTCGGCCAGCTCGCCCGCCGCCCCGTCCACGTCGGAGTTGGCTGAAACCACGGTCCGGATCGCCGGACTCGACGAATCCGGAGAATCGGTCTGCGCCGGATCAGGTGTGCTGGTCGGCGAGGAGGGCGTGATCCTCACCAACGCCCACGTGGTCACGATCGACGAGGACTGCCCGTTCACCACCATCGCCGTCGGCGTCACGCTGGACACATCGGAGCCGCCCGACCTGGAATTCCGGGCGGAGGTCCTGGTCTCGGACCCCGACCTCGATTTCGCCGTCATCAGAATCGTCGGTCTTCTGTCCTCCGACGATCAGCTGGAGATCGAACCGAACTTCCCGACGGCGACACTGGGCGACAGCGACCAGGTGGCGTTGGGTGACAACATCCGGATCCTCGGCTACCCGGTCATCGGCGGTGAGACGATCACGCAGACGGCGGGGTCGGTCGCAGGCTTCGTCGCCGAGGATGCGTTCGGCAACCGGGCCCTGATCAAGACGGAGGCCTCCATATCGGCGGGCAACAGCGGCGGTATGGCCGTGAACGACGCCGGTGAGGTCATCGGCATCCCCACCAAAGCCGGTGCCAATGGGGTCGGCCCACCCGTCGACTGCCGCCCGGTGTCCGACACCAACGGCGACGGCCAGATCGCGGGCGACGATGTCTGTATGCCGATCGGCGGGTTCCTCAACAGCATTCGTCCCATCAATCTCGCCCGTGACCTGCTGGCCCGGGCGGAAGCCATGCAGCGAGACGCCGGTCGGGGCACCGTGGCGTCGAATCCGATCGATCTGACAAAGGTGTCCATCTGGAATCCGCGGTTCAGCACCGGTGAGGAGAACGACACACCGGTCGACGAGGTCATCACCCTGACCCAGGGGGCCGAGGAGATCTGTCTGTTCGTCGACTGGAGCGGCATTCCCAACGGTGTCTCGTGGGCCGCCGTCTGGTCACACGACGGCCAACAGATCGAAGATTTCTCGATCTTCAAGGTGTGGGAATACGGCGAAGACGGCCGCAACTTCTGGTACTGCGCCGAGGATCGACGGGGCCACCCGGCCGGGGTCTACGAGGTCGGCCTGTTCATCAACGACGAACTCGCCTTCGTCGAATCGATCGAGGTGACCGATCGGCCGGTGGACACCTACGAGGTGATGTGGGTCAACAAATCCGACCAGGATCTCTGCGGTCTCGCCATCAACCCGTTGGCGGCCAGCCGCCACGCCGGCGTCAACATGCTCGAGCCCGGTGATGTGATGCAACCGGGCGAGAGCAGGTCGATCGAGTTGCCGGCCGGAGACATCGTGGTCGAGGCCTACGACTGCATGGGCACGGCCGTCGCCGCCGAACTCGACGGTCTCACGATTCCCGCCGACATCTTCGTCGATGGCCAACAGCTTCCGTTCGTCATCGGGGATTCGGCCACGATCTCGAACTCCGACGAGTAGCCGGGGCGGCGGTCGTCGTCAGGTTCGAGGCACCCACTTCGAGTCGGCCTTGACGTCCTCGATGTCCATGCCCGCCGACTCCCAGCCGCCGAATCCGGGTTCGAGGTGCGCGACGTCGGGATAGCCCATGTCTTTCATGGTCTTCGCTGCTAGCGCCGAACGGCCGCCGCCGGCGCAGTACAGGATGTAGCGTTTGGACGGATCGAACACGTCCCGGTGATACTCGGAGGCCGGATCGACCCAGAATTCGAGCATTCCGCGAGGGGCGTGCACCGCCCCGGGTATCTTGCCCTTGAGGTACAGCTCCCGGTGGTCACGAATGTCGACGACGACGACATGCTCCCCGTCTGGGTCGGAGGTCCGGGCGGCCTGGACCTCCTCCGGGGAGAGGTTCTCGATCTGCTCTTTGGCCTCCGCGACCATCTCCCAGGCTTTGACGACGGGACGATCGGCGGAAGCGGCGTTGTGGGTGCTGTCGGTGCTCATCGGTTGATTATCCGACGTCGCCGGAGGCAACGCAATCGACGGCCTCGCCGGCCACCGTCAACTCGAGATCACCGGACGCGATCGGCTCGGGGTCCGGGAAGTCCGGTTGGCCCTCGATACGCACGACGAGGTCGTCGTTGTCGGCGCCTTGATCGAGCGCCTGTTGACGGTAGGCGTCGAGCAGGATCTCCTGGGTCACCTCGTAGGCGGCCTCCATGCACTGGCTGGAGCCGATCACGTTCTGGGCGTAGGCGTAGGCCAGCGGTGTGAGACCGTCGTTGTCGTTGACCCAGGGGAAGGCATCGGTCAGCTTGCCGACGGCGCCCTTGTCAACCTCGACGCTGTCGGCCGTCTTGACCGTGTCGACCCGAGGGCGCACGAACCGGATCGACTCGCCGGGGATTATCACCTCGGTGGAGCCGTCGGAGAAGTGGGAGATCTCGGCGGCGGACCCGTCGACACAGGTGTCGACGTCGCCGATGGCGTTCATCGAGACACGGTCGGTGCGATAGACGACCCCGAAGCTCTCGTGCTCGCGGACGCCCTCAACCGGCACCTGGGCGTGAATCCGGGCCCGGCAGTCGAGGCTGATCGGTTCGACGGCGACGATTCTGGCCTCGTTCGGCAGTTGCACGTCGACGTCGACCTCGCCGAGCGACGGCAGCGACGGTCCGGAGATCGAGAAGATGCCGACGGCGAACGCCATGGCCAACAGAACGGCGGCGAATCCGCCGATCACGATGCCTTGAGCCAGTCTGTTCATGGTGAATCCGATGCTGGTCGGGCGGGTTCGGTTGGTTTCGGGCCGATCATCCATTGTATGACGGTTCTTGACGGGGCTTTGTCGCGTTACGTTGGAAGAACCGCAGTCCACCTCAATGTTGGCCCGACAAAACGAGTATGACCACTTCAGCGCCCGAACTAACCCGAGATGACCGGCGAGAGCTTCTCGACGCCATTCTTCTGGCCGACGACCCGACCGACGGTCTCTGGGAGGCCTATGACTCCGGCCTGGCCGAACAGCTTGTCCCGGAGCTGCCCGCCCTCCGGTTGGAGCAGGATCCGATCCACCGCCACAAGGATGTGTTGGCCCACACGATCGCGGTCACAGCCAAGACCAGGCCGGCGCTCAAGATCCGTCTGGCGGCCCTGTTCCACGACATCGGGAAGCCCGCCACCCGGCGGATCGACCCCAGGGAAGGGGTGACCTTCCGCCATCATGAGGCCGTCGGGGCAAAGATGACGAAGAAGCGCTTGCAGGAGATCGGCTACGATTCCGACTTCGTTCGAGACGTCGCCCAGCTGGTTCGCATGTCCGGGCGGTTTAAGGGATACGCCGACGGCTGGAGTGACTCGGCGGTCCGCCGCTACGCCCGCGACGCCGGGCATCTGCTCGGTGATCTCAACGAGTTGATCCGTTGCGACTGCACCACCCGGAACCGGGCCAAGGCGGAGCGGCTGCAGCGGCTCATGGACGAGTTCGAGGCCCGCATCGTGGAGCTGGCCCGCGAGGATCGCCTGGCGGCCGAACGTCCACAGCTCGACGGCCGGGCGGTGATGGACCATTTGGGCATCGGTGGCGGGCCGATGGTCGGGAAAGCGCTCGAACACCTCCTCGAGATCAAACGGTCCGAAGGTGTATTGCCCGACGACGAGATCCTCAAACGGCTCGACACGTGGTGGGCCGAGAACAACCCCCGGTCGACCACCGAGGCCTGACGTGGCTGTCCGTCCGCCGGTTGCCTCGTCGGTCGCCGAGCTGGAGGAGTCGGTCGGCCTCACCGACTTCGAACGGGCGGTGGTCGAGGTACTTCTGTCCACCCGGTCCGGTGATGTAATGAGTTACGGCGATGTGGCGGCCGAAGCCGGCCATCCCGGCGCGGCGCGGGCCGTCGGCGGTGTGCTCCGCCGGATCGACCGACTGCCGTGGTGGCGCATCGTCAGTTCCGCGGGCCGGCTCATTCCCCACGATCCCGACCGTCAAGCGGCCCTTCTCCGGTCCGAGGGCGTCACCGTGGTGAACGGTCACGTGCGATCACCCGGCGGCTGATCGACCTGCGCCCTGGTGTATTCGCACCAGTGATCTCAGCCGAGCTCCGATTCGGCCGACGGTTCCAGTGACCGACGCCGCGTGCCGACAGGAGGACTCGAGTTTGGAACCGGTTGGCGACATCACAGCCGACGTGAATGCGGGGGGTTCGAATCTCGTCGAGCCGCTTCCGTGGCTCAGCGCGATTCTCTGGCCCGACGGCGATGCCCGGCTGCTTGCGGACCGTCGACGCAACCGGCCGGGCGGCGCCGCCCATGTTGTCACCGGTGGTGACGACGACCTCGGTATCGGGTACCGATGGTGGGCCGCGCCCGATCCGTCGAAGGCCGAGATCCTGATTCCGGCGACGTCCATGCCCGCCGCTCGAACCGCGGTCCGGCGCTATCACGACGGACAGAGTCTCGAGCGTCGAGCGCGTAGCTGGGTCGCTGAGGCGATGATGCGTATTCCGGCCGTGGCCAGCCGTGCCCTCGGCGATGACCTGGTGGCCGTCACCGGTCAAGCCGCCACCGGGCTGCCGAGCGCCATCGGGGCAGCCCTGGCCGACAACGTACCGCTGGACGAGCTCCACATGGCCGTGACGCTGGCCAGACCGAAGTCCAACCGGAAACCCGTCATCCAGCTGATCGATCAGGACGGTCGGTGCATCGGGTGGGCCAAGATCGGCTGGAACCCGTGGACTCGCAGGCTGGTGGACAACGAGGCCGACTGGCTCGAGCGCTGCGCCGCGTCGCCGCTTGCCGCCCCCCGGCTCATCGACCGGCTCGATCTCTGCGGTCACCGCGTGGTGATCACCACCGGGGTGGTGGGTGATCGTCGCCACCGCCGCCGGAGGGACCGGCCGCCGCCTCCTGAGCTTCTCCTCGCCATCGCCGGTCTGGGCTCCCGTAGCCGGCTTCGCTTGGACGACACGCCATGGTGGGCGTCCGTCGAGCAGGTCATCGGATACGCCTCGGACCGAGAGGCCGCCGTGATCGAGCAGGTCGCCCGTTCGGTCGGATCGTCGATGCTCGACGTCGGGGCGTGGCACGGCGATCTGGCACCGTGGAACATCATCACCTCGGGCGGGGTCGGGG
Organism: Acidimicrobiales bacterium; assembly: GCA_965216655.1. Taxonomy (GTDB): domain Bacteria; phylum Actinomycetota; class Acidimicrobiia; order Acidimicrobiales; family SZUA-35; genus JAHELU01. Next base: position 4,790 of record CBDCGP010000029.1, on the reverse strand, counting down.
CATCACGTTCGACCCGGCAGGTAATCGACTGGGAGTTTGCCGCCGACGGCGTACCGCTCGGCTTCGATCTGTGCCACTTCCACACGCAGGTCGGTGTCGAGCTGAAGAGGCTCACGGCCGCCGAGGCGCTCGATCGAAGCGCCCGGCTGGCACCGCAGGGGCTGGCCCGATTGGGGGTCGATCCCCACAATCAGATCAACGTCCACCGCCTCTACCTCGTCGAACTCATACGACGCACCCTGGCCCTGCGCGCGGCCGGTATGCCCGTCGTCGGTGTGGAGCAGGGGGTGGCGGCCACGGATCGACTGGGCGCTCGACCACGGGCGCTCGATTCGTCGGCGATGAATGCCGATGGGTGAGCGGACGACCATCATCGAACAGGAGCGCCCATGGCAACCCGGATCGCCACTCGACTGACGCAGCACGAAGTACTCGAGCGCCCGGGCCTGCGGACTCTCAAGGCCGGGGCGAAGTGGTGCCGTGAGCGGGCGGCCGTGGCCACCTGGGAGGCTCGGGTTCTGCCCGATGTGGTTCTGGCCGGGGTGCAGCGGAGCGGAACGACGGCGCTGTTCGAGGCCCTGTACCGGCTGCCGATGGTCGAACGACCTCGCCGGGGCAAGGGCTCGCACTACTTCTCGTACAACTACCATCGGGGATGGGAATGGTTCCAGTCGCAGTTCCCAACCCGTCGATGGGCCGACCTGGTGGCCGCCCGTCACGGGCAGCCGATGTTCTGCTTCGACGCCTGCCCCTACTACCTCTTTCATCCCTTCGCCGTCGAGCGGATGGCCCAGGCGCTGCCGGACATCAAGGTCATGGTCATGCTCCGGGACCCCGTGCGGCGAGCCGAATCCCATTTCCATCATTCGGTCAGCCACGGGCACGAGACCCTGCCGTTCGACGAGGCGCTGGCCGCCGAGCAGACCCGCTTGGCCGGCGAGGACGATCGTATGCAGGAGGATTGGACGTACTGGAGCCACAGCCACGAGCATCACTCGTACGTGTCCAAAGGACTGTACGCCGACCAGATCGAGCGCCTGTACCGGCACTACCGGCACGACCAGGTGATGATCGTCCAATCAGAGGCGTTCTATCGGGAACCCGACCGGGTGCTCGACGACGTGACCGGATGGCTGGGTCTCCCGGCCGTCGAACTGGACCGGGCCGACGACCGCAACGGGCACGAGTACCGGCCGATGGATTCCGAGATGCGAGATCGTCTGGTCGACATCTACCGTGAGCCAAACGAGCGGTTGTTCCAGCTCATCGGTCGGCGCTACGACTGGCTCTCCTGACGGCGCCGCACCATGCCGGCAAGCTGATCGAGCTCCAACAGCTCACGGAATCGAAGACACCCGGCGATCTGGACCAGGGCGCCGAGGGCGACGTGGGCGGCGATGGCGGCGACGCCGTCGACGCTGCGGTGGACCAGCCAACCCGTCGGCACATAGGCGACCACGGCGATGCACCCGGCGATCAGAACCGGACGGCCGAGCCCGTGCACACCGTTGGCCCGCCAAACCTGGGCCACGGCGAGACCGCGGATCAGGATGCGGGACGCCGCCCACGCCCACGCGGCTCCGACGACCCCGATCCGGGGCAGCAGTAGAGCCGACAGTGCAACCATCGTGGCGAGGGCCAGGAGATGGTTGACAAGTGAGGCCCTGCTCCGCCCGGTCATCAACAGCAGCGTGTCACCGACTCCCAGCCCGATTATGACCAGCAGCGACACGGAGAAGATCCGAACGAGGAGCGCACCGTCGGTGAAGTCGTCGCCGAACAGTGCCAGCACGGCTTCCGCCCCGAACGCCAGTGTCACGAACACGGGCCACAACAGCGTCACGTTCCAGGCCGACACGGTGTGGAGCACGCGACCCGCCTCGTCGGTGCGACCCCGGGCAAACGCGGCACTGAGGTGCGGCGCCATCGACTGGGCGGTGGCGAACATCAACAGTTGACCGGCGACGATGAGCCGGTTCGAGGCGCCGTACACGCCGGCCTGGGCCTCCCCGAGAACGTAGGCCACCAGGAGAACGTCTACCCTCTCGAGCGCGGACGACACGAGGTCGGTCAACGCCCGTGGCGCGGCAAATCGCCAGTAGTCACCACGTCGGAAATCGGTGACGGGTGCATCGATCCGGTTCAGCCGATTTCGGAGCCAGACGGCGACCACCGCCAGCGCCGCCAGTGATGCGCCGGACCATGCCAACGCCAGGGCGGCGACGTCGGCCGCCGTCATGACGACCACGATCACCAGCGCCAGCTGTGCCAGCGGACGCACGATCTGGCCGGCCAGAACCGACGGGCGCATCGTGCCGAACCCCCGGCTCGCTCCGAACATGGCCTGGCTCACCGAGAACACCGGGGCACTCAAGGCCAGAATCCGGATCATGGTGGTCAGCGAACGGGTGTTGGCCTCGCCGTCGGTCAGCGCCCCCGCGATCTCTTCGGCCAGAACGAAGCCGGCGATACCGAATCCGGTGGCAACAGCCATCGTGGCCGTCAGCGCGGTCGCGGTCACCGACTTCACGGCGCCCCGCCGGTCCTCGGCCCGCAGCCTGGACACGAAGAACGTGAGGCTCGACTCGGCGCCCAGGCGGGCCCCGTTCGCCGTCAGAGTGAACAGGGCCGTCGCGGCGAAGAACACGCCGGCCTGTGATTGCCCGTAGGTGTTGGTGATGAGACCGATCGCAGCGAAGCTGACGACGGCGGCGGTCACCGCCCCCATCAAGTTGAACGCCGAGCCCCGAGCCGCTTGACGGATCGACGCGGTGTCGTCGGTCGGAACCTCGCTGCGGGCGTCGACGGTTGTCATGTCATCGGGTTCGGCGTCGCCGGTCTCGCCGCCCGTCGCGCTGGTCGCCCAGTGCGTCCGCAGGCCAGGCCGCCATCGCCACCGCGCCCATCATGATGAACAGCTGGGCCGGCAGATGACCGTAGATGGGGAGCTGGAGCAGGCCGATGAGTACCGAGACCTTGGCCCAGTGCCCCACCGCCCCCTGCCCGCCGCTCCGTGCGAACCCATAGACGAAGAACAGGAGGTAGAGGGCCAGTGCGAGATACCCGTGGGCGTACATGACCGCCCAGAACTGTCCGTGGGTACCGAGCGGCGGTCCGTCCGGATCGGCCGCGTTGGGCCGCGGCGTTCCGAACCCGATCATCGGCGAGTCGGCCGACTCTTCGATCGTTGTCAGGTAGACGTTGGCCCGGGTCTCGTTGCTGTCGGCTGTTCTGGTGTCGAGCTGGTCGATGGCTGTCTGGAGCACGCCGGTCGTGAGCGCCACCGTGAGACCGGTTGTGGCGACCAGGGCCACGACCAGCAACGGAACGGGTTGACGGTTGACGAACGCCGACCGCAGCCCGCTGTAGGCGACACCGATCCCCAGGGTCAGCCAAGCTCCCCGGTTGAGGGCGACGTAGAACGGGACGACGGCCATCGCCAGCATCACGACGACCACCCATCGGGGCAGACCGATTCGACGATCCTGGAGGGCGGCGAGCATGAACGGCGTCAGAAGCGCCACCGACGACCCCCAGGCGTTGGTGTACGGAAAGGGGGCGGCCGGCCGATCGAGGCGGACACCGGTCCAGAAGGTCTGTATCTCGGAGGTCCGGGGAATGATGAGGTCGCGCACGAACCCGTCCGAGGAGATCGAGTTCGGCAGGGCGATCGACATCGGGGTCTGCCAGGTCAGATCGGGAGCGAGCAGTGCCCCGTATCCGCCGATGATCGCGGCCGTCCAGAGAACGATCATGGCCCGGACGATGCGCAGGCGTGCCGCAGGACTCGTCTGGCGGGCCAGGTAGAGGAAGGAGATGAACGCCGCGAGATACCACGAGGATCGAAGACCCCAGAGTGCGAACCTGGTGATCGAGTCGACTTGCATGGCCGACGCGAGCACGAGGGTGAGGAACAGCGCGAAGCTGGCCGTACCGGCCGGTGCCCGCAACGGTTGGTAACGGATGAGCCACACCACCATCAGCAGGGCGACGGCGGGAAAGATGAGCGGACCGAGCCCCAGAGCCCAGGCAACCGGGTAGCCGCCGATCATGACGGCGAACAGCCATCCCGTTCCCGACGGCGGATCGTTGCCGTCGCCGTCCCGTCGGGCCGTCGGGCCGTCGGACCGGGCCCCGAGCGGGCCGGGAACGTCCGCCGCCGTCGTGGTCATGGCTCAGACGGACGTCGTGGCGGTTGCCGGGGAGGTCGATTCGGCCTGTTGGGTGACCGATACCCGAATCCACGGTGGGGCTCCCAACGTGGAGAGCTCGTTCGCCACAGCCGGATCAACGGGGTCTCCGACAGCGGCTGCTGTGGCGATGACCACGCCGTCCACCTCGCTCTCGGTGCCGGTCATCGCCGACGCGTCGCGTAGGTCGCCGCCGATGATCACCGTGATCGGGAACCGCTGTTTGGCCTCGCGGAGCAGATCCGGCAGCTGCGGAGACGCGAGTACCGAACCCGTCGACTCCGAGGTTTCTCCGGTGGTGATGGCGTGGAGGTGTTCGAATCCGTCGAGTTTGCGTGTCGCCGCCTCCAATCCGACCCCGCCTTCCAGGAGTTCGGCGAGTCCCGGCCGCTCGGGTAGGTCGAGAATCGTGGACAGCACGGGTTCGTCGTTGACAGCGTCGATGATGAGAACATCGACGGTCAGTTGCTTGAGGCCGTCGACGAGCGCAAACGCGGCTGCGACCGCCTGGGCTCGACTGTCCTGTCCGAGCGCCAGACACGTGAGCGGCTGCGGTCGAGGCCGGGCGGCGATCTCGGCCACGAGACGATCGAACCCGGA